>CAWAYA010000001.1:0-290209 GCA_963786075.1 uncultured Acidobacteriaceae bacterium
GCAAAGCCGTCTCCACCGATTGGCGAAGCGCCCCCAGTTTGCGCCGAATGGAGCGCAGCTTCAGTTCCTGACGCTGACTGTACAAAGGAGCGATGTCTTCTTCGAACCACTGAGCCACGAGATCTTTGCTCCCGGCCATCACGCTCACGGCGCGCACCGCCAGATCCAGGTTCAACTCCTCCTTAATGTGATCCTTCACATATCCAATCACCCGCGAGCGATCTTCGAGTGTCAACAGGTCCGCCTTGCTGAGCAAGACCATGGCCGGAATTGCCGCGTCATAGAGAATCTGAATGGTTTGAAGATCGTCAGGAGTCAGTGTCGATCCGGCATCGATGAGAACGACTCCCAGATCACAACGCGGCAAGTAAGCGAGTGTTTCGGCGGCTCCACGAGTCGCCAAAGATCCCAAGCCAGGAGTATCGACGAATGCGATGCCCTCGCGAAGGCGAGGCGACGGGAGCTGAACCACGATTCTGGTCACGTGCTTCTCGTTCCCACGATTCAGCTGTTCCGCCACAAATTCCGGCAGATGCGCAATGTCAAACTCTTCGGGCGTCCGATTCGCGAACCAGACATGGACCACGGGAGTTTCGCCGTACAACAAGCGTGTCGGAACCGCCGTAATCGGCGTGACGCCCACAGGAAGTACATCGATCCCGAGCATTGCATTCAGCAGGGACGACTTGCCCGAACTAACGCGTCCGAAAATGGCGATTTCGAAACTGTGGTCTTCCAAGCGGTCCAGAATCATCGACAACGTGGACCGGAATTCGACCAGCCCGTGCTCGCTGATGACCGATTCCAGCTTCTTGAGAACCGGAATCTCGTCTCCCGTTTGTTCTAGCCTTTCCAACCGCTCTTGCAGGTTTTCCCTGGAGCCGCGCATTAGATATTGATCGAGCTGTCGAACCAAACCCTGGAGTTCTCCGGCGATGCCATTCAGTTCAACCGCAGCTGCGGGAGGAACTTCCCCGTAGCCGCGCATGTATTCGGGCTTGAGTTCCTCGGTGGCGATATCCACGAACGTGAGATAGGAATGCAGCGAACGTGAAACAGGGATATCCGCTGTCGGTCGTTCCATTCCTTGTCCATCAAGCACGCGAATTAGCTGAGCTCGAATGCGGCCGATGTAGTCTTCGATCACACGCCGCTGGGCCGGACTCAGATCTGGAGCGTATTGCGGAAAGGCTAACTTGGATGTTGAGACATTGAGGGCGATTTCCATCTCCGCCAGCAGCTTGTCAATGTGGCGACAGGTCACGCTGAGGCGCCGCTCATGATTCGAATTGAGCGAATTGGACCCGTTCGTCACCTGGCAACGCCCCCGTTCATGCGAAAGTCGATGTACAGCGGCGAGATCTTGATGTGTTCTTCAGAGCGGTACTTTGGACAAGTCGCCATATCGATCAATGCAATGATCGCTCCTGGATTCCCCCCGCTGAATTCCAGAACTTTGTCGACGAATTCGCTGATGTTCGTGCCCGACAGGCCTAAGCGCTTGATCCGCTCACGAGCAAATTGCTCGGCAGTTGGGTCGTCGAAATTGTGGATTTCACACTTCTGCGAACGATCGCCGTAAAGCGGCTGGAGAAAGCCCGTGTCTTCCATGTGGCTGGAACGCGCCACCGCGCTGACCGGGGTCGAGCCCCATCCCATGAGTTCGCGAACGGCCGATGCAAACGAGTACGAGGGTCGCTTGAGATGGTCGAGCACGATCGAGTATTCGCCCTCGCGCAACGCATCCATCACAATTCCTTTCAATGACACCGCGGACTTCGCGGTGATCCCGGCCTCGTCGCGAAACACTTTGGAGGCGCGCGGGCTCTGCACTCGCAGCAGACTGCGCGCGAGACTGCGAAATACTACGTTTATCGTCGCCGAGTCCTCGCAATAAAGAACCGAACGAAACGGGGGCAGCACATTACGGAGCAGAAGTGTTTTGCCAACCCCCGATGGTCCGAAGATGAGAAACGGGCGCCTCTTCGCCAGGAACTGGTCGATTCTTTGGCGTTCCTCCTCTCGATCGAAAATGACATCCGGCATCATGGGTTCCGTTCGCGGTCGGGCTCGCGTTGCCCTTTTCGCCTTACGGCAAGCAGCAATCGTAAAACATCATCTTTCATCTGAATCGACGCGGGCGCGGCCTCCCGCCGCTCGATCTCTCCGTTGATCGAAGGCAAGGCGACATCCAGATGTTTTTCCAGCCATCCTTGGATCTCCCCTTGCAATAGCCAATCTGATGCGGGCAAGACCTTAATCATCCGCTCAACCGCAAGCTCCTTGTTTCCTCGATCCGCAACAGCAAGAGCGATCGCGCCTGCCCTTGCCGCAATCTCGGAGTCGCTGTCATGGAGCAAGGCTGCGACCTGGCACCAGTCCTGATTGCACAACTGCAGGCATTCGAGAAGGCGCAAAGCGCATCTGCGCCGACGCTGACTTTGCGGCCGCTCGTGGGAGCCGGACGGATCAGGAGTTCTAGCTGCATCCACTAAGGAAGAATGGGCTAGCTCGCCGGCCTTCCGAAGCGCGTCTTCCGCAACGCTGCGGCAGAAATCATCCTCCAACGCTTCAATCAACTCCGGCACAGCCTCTGGACGCCGGAACTCACCCAGCGTTTCGATCGCTCCCACCAAATGTTTCCGCTGCAAAACATGCCGCAGAGCTTCGAAAACGTCCTCGGTGCGCCAGGCACCAAGGGCTCGTGCCGCCGTATTTTTAACTGCTTCCTCCCCGTGTGCCGCGACTGGATCAACAATGTGCTCCTCCGACGTCAGATAGTCGAGCAACACGTCCTTAGCTCCCAGTTCGGCAAGAGCACGCACCGCCCGTTGCCGTGGCAGAAAGATGCCACTGCGTTTGCCCTGCAGAAGGAAACGCTGCAGCGGCGTGATGGCTTTTCTGCCGCAGGCTACGAGCATGTCAACTCCCAATTCACCTTCGTGAAGGGAGTTCAGGCTCTGGACGAGCTCTTCGATCTCGTCGTCGGAAAGATCGCGAAATGCTTTGCTGCTTCTCTCCACCAGAGCCCGACTCCTATCACCATCACTTGCCCCATCGGGCGTAGACGGAACGTCCCGCGTACTTCGCATTGCGTCCCAACTCTTTTTCGATTTCCAACAAACGGTTGTACTTGGCGATGCGCTCACCGCGGCAGACAGAACCTGTCTTCAACTGCCCCACACCGGTTGCGACGGTGAAATCAGCAATCGTCGTGTCGTCGGTCTCGCCCGAACGATGCGAGACGACGCAGGTGTAATTGTTCTTCTTTGCCATCTCGATGCAGCGCAGCGTCTCGGTTACGGTGCCAATCTGATTGAGTTTGATCAGAATCGAATTGCCAACACCTTCTTTGATCCCTTTAGCAAAAATGTCAGGATTGGTCACGAAGATGTCGTCGGCCACCAGTTGGGCCTTCTTTCCCAATTCCGATGTGAGTTTCTTCCATCCCGCCCAGTCATCCTCCGCAAGCCCGTCTTCGAGGGAAAAGATCGGATACTTTTTCAGCCAGTCCGCCCAGATTGCGATCATTTCGTCGGAACTCTTTCGCGTCTTGTCGGACTTGTGAAAAACGTACTGGCCGTTCTCATAGAACTCGCTAGCCGCCGGGTCCAGGTTGACGCCAATGTCCTTCCCCGGTTCGTATCCTGCTTTTTGGATCGCGGACAAGATCAGTTCCATTGGTTCTTCATTGGACCGCAACCGAGGAGCAAAGCCGCCTTCATCTCCGACACTGGTTTCGTAGCCCTTCTCGTGCAGAACCTGTTTGAGCGTGTGAAACGTCTCTGCGGCAGCGCGCAATGCCTCACTGAAGCTGGGTGCGCCCACGGGGACAATCATGAACTCCTGAAAGTCCACATTGTTGTCCGCGTGCCTCCCGCCGTTGAGCACGTTTAGTTGGGGCACGGGCAAAACGTACTCATCGCGCGGTGCGAACTGCCGGTAGAGGGGGATTTTCTTTTCCGTGGCTGCGGCTTTTGCGGCTGCAATCGAGACGCCGAGAATTGCGTTAGCCCCCAGACGGGACTTGTTGGGTGTTCCGTCGAGCGCGATCAGTTCTTCATCCAGGGTTTTCTGATGGCTGGGGTCCATTCCCTTGACTGTCCCCTGAATGAGTTTGGTCACGTTGTGAACTGCCTTCAATACGCCTTTGCCGTTATAGCGCGCTTTATCTCCGTCCCGGAGTTCAACCGCCTCGTGTTTTCCGGTTGAAGCTCCCGAAGGGATCTTTGCAACGCCGATGGCGCCGCTCTCTAACACCACGCTGACTTGGATTGTTGGATTTCCTCGTGAATCGAGAATTTCCATCGCATCAACACTTTTTATTTTTGACATGAGTTCTCCTAGCTATGAGTTCGTTACACCGATCCAGTTTGAAGTACAGCAATCAAGTCCTTTTCCACTTGTTGCGGGAAGCCTAAAGCTCGAAGCCGCCCGATGGTCTCATCCACTGCGTAGGGAAACGACTTCAGTGAAAATGAGCCATCCTCCCACATTGCGTAACAGGCATCCGACCTTCCTGTTTTTGGTTGCCCTAGACTTCCAGGATTTACCACGACACGATCCCCGATCTGGCGGACAAAGGGAGTGTGGGTATGGCCGACAAGCAGCACATCGGCCTTCACTTGACCCAATTCCTTTGCCCACTCTTCGGACTCTTCCGGGCAGTAACCATATAAAGGATCTGATGGCTTGGCATGACACAGATAGAAGCTGGTGTCTCGCCGTTTCAATTCGAGCTTGAGCGGCAACTGGCGCAGAAATTCCTTTTGGTCCTTGTTCAATACAGAAGCGCTGTACCTGCGCGTGACATCGGCCATCTTCTGGTAGCGAGCTCCGCAGCGCGGGTCCACATCGTATCCAAGAGAGTGATCGTGATTGCCGCGAACGACAAATGAACTGTTTGCTTTGACAAAATCAATGACTGCGCCGGGGTCTGGACCGTAAGTCACAAGGTCACCCAATACCCAAAGTTCGTCGTAGTTCTCGCGCAGCGACTGGAGCGCTTCGTAGTTTCCGTGCAGGTCAGAGATGATGGCGATCTTCATGACGTTTCTTTTCCAGTTCGAGAACCACAGGGATTTGGACCAACCAAGAACTGCATGGCTCGCAGCACGGAATCCTGTTCGCGCCCCGGAAGTTCGTTGCGATATTGGTAATCACGCTTGCGAATGAACTCTCCCAAGTCAGCCGCCAAATCCCTAAGTTGCGCCTCAAGTTGGGAAAACAACTCATTCCGCTTCCGAGAGTCCTTCCATGTCTGGAGCGACAGTTCGCCGTGCCGTATGCAAAGCCCATGTTCAGCCAAAGGCTTGTGAAACTCCTCCTCGTCGACAAGTTCTTCGAGAACCTGCGCCAAGAATTGCTCCTTGTCTCGATTGTCTTGGCAGAACATGCAGTCGTGTCCCGGCACGAATGGAGGCTTCTGCCGGCGTCGGAGTAGTGAGGATCGCGGGTTTGGCTCGCTTTCATTTGCATTGGCCAGCCCCGAACCAGCCAATGATGCGAGATCACTACAAAGGATTGCGATTCCGAAGCCGCCAGTTTGCCAGGCGTATTCTTCGATGGCCTTAGCCATCCAGAAGTGGTGGAGACAGAATCCTCCTCCATCTAGAAACTTTTTCCGCACCGAAGGAAACATCATGCCTTCATGCAGGAAGGAGTGGATTCCCTTGCGCTCAGCAGCATGCACTGCGCTGCAGATCGCGCAACCACCCAGCGCAAACGCTTTGGCGAAAGTGCTACGCGTGAACCACAAGCCCTGTCCTGGGCCAGGCTGCTTTTCGAGCTCTTTGCTCCGCTTCAAGAGGCGTACCCGCGTTGAGATCGCGATTGGGATCAGGCCCCTCCAGATCGAGGCCGTAACTCCAAAAGATCGTCTATTTTGAGGAACCGTTGCCGGGACATGACTCCGCGACAAGGATTCACCCGCTTGTCAGGAGTCATCAGCTGCGCCCGGCTAAATGGTGGGAACAGCGGTTTCGGTGAACTCCTTCACCGTTGATAACAACTTAAGTACAGCAAAGACGAGGGGAGAAGTCAACGGGTTTTAGTTTCTGTTCTTCCTTATCAAATCCGAAATGAACAGCCTGCCCGGTCAGAAAAAATGACGGGTTTCAAAACGCGGCACTTGCCGCATTCGATTGATCTGTGTTTGAATAATCGCGGCAAAGGAGTTTGCCGCTCCGGTGTTGCCGGGTAAACTGCCGCCGCTGCTGGCGGCTGATGACTCCTCTCAAATCCTGAACCGAAGTTTGGATCGAAGTTCGGTTCGTAAGGAACCTACGATGGGAGGAGTTTCTCACCAAGTCCGAGGGATTCAAGTATTCACTCGAAACCAGTCTCTGCCCAATCGGGTGGTCACGGGAATTCTTCTTGAGCGGATATTCGTTTCAGCCTCTGAAGATCGCCGGGGTCCACGATCATGATCGAGACCATCGGCTATAACTTATTGCAAGTCCTCTTCGTACTGGCCTTCGCGCCTTTGTATGCGGGCGTCCTTGCCCGCCTGAAGGAAATGGTACAAAGCAAGCGCGGCCCTTCTGTCGTGCAACCCTACCGGGATATTTGGAAGCTCTTTCACAAGGACCAAATCGTATCGGATCAGACGACGTGGATCTTTCGCGTCACTCCCTATCTCGTGTTTGTGATGCCGATCTTCGTCACCATTTTGATTCCGGTGCTTACCGACTACCCGCTGGTGTTCGCATTTATGGGAGACATGCTAGCCGGAGGTTTTTTCCTGGGGCTCGCCGGATTTTTCGCCGCGCTTGCCGCAGTGGACACAGGGAAATCCTTACGGGCCGATGGGAGCCAGCCGGACGCGCATGGTCGGTTTCCTCGCCGAGCCGGTATTCATGATTGTGTTCTTCACGGTTTCATTCGTCTCGCAATCGACGATTCCTTACATCGTGCAACAAAAATGGGTGGCGAACGCTGCCGCTTTCTTCTCACCCGCGCACGTCCTGTTGCTGATCGCCTTTCTTATGCTGATTCTGGCCGAGGGAGGACGAATCCCGGTGGACAATCCCTCGGGGCATTTCGAACTGGCGATGATCGATGAATCGAAAGGTTTAGAGTTTTCGGGTCGGGGCGCGGCACTGATGAAATGGGGCGGCGAGATGAAGTTCCTCGTCCTGACGTGCATCTTCCTGAATGTATTGGTTGCTCCGTGGGGCCTGGCTCACGGCCACGCCCTTGCGAATGTTCTTACCGCGATTCCACAGATTCTTTTCAAGATCTTTTTATTCTCGCTGGTGTTGATCGTGATTGAAACATCTCTGGCCAAGCTGCGGCTGTTCCGGATCAGCGAATTTCTGGGAGCGGCATTCATCATTTCGGTCGCAGCCATGGTGACGAGTATTTTTCCGGGAGGCTAACCGATGTCGACATCCATACCGGAAGCCCTGAACACGCTAAGCGCGGGGTTGATCCTCATTTCTGCGTTCGCCATGGTGGCAACCCGGCAGGTTCAGGGAGTTCTGCGGTTCTTTGTGGCGCAGTCCGTGCTCCTCGCCGCTTCTTCCTTCTTGCTGGCGTACAGCCGCGCGTCGGTTCATCTTTGGGCACTCGGAGCAATCACCATCGTCGCCAAGGTGCTGGCGATCCCGTGGGTCCTGCGGCGTCTTCTGCCCGCCGAATTTTATGAGAGGCGGGAAATCGCCCAGGCCGTCAACATCCCAACCTCGTTGCTGCTGGCACTCCTGCTCACCATAGTTGCTGAGGTTCTCATGGGCCCGATTGTAGCCGCGACGCATGATCCAGTGATCCGCGTGAACCTGCCGATCGGCCTGGCGGGCATTCTGATTGGCGCGTATTCGCTGGTGGCGCGCCGGGAAGCGATTCCGCAACTCATCGGAATCCTGGCCATGGAAAATGGAGCCTTTTTCGCGGGCGTCGCCATCGCCCCGGAACTTCCGCTGATCGCCGAGCTTGCGGTTGCCGTCGACGTCGTTCTTATCGCAGTGGTGGTCGGATTACTCACCCGCAACATTCGAGAAACGGTCGGGACTACCGAGGCTGCGGCGTTGGACGAACTCAAAGAGGAAGCGACCGCATGACGCTGATCGCAATCCTCGCGCTTCCTCTCCTGGCGGCGCTCCTGAGTTCGATACGGCCTCTCCGCCTCTATGCGTCGGCCATCACGATTGTGTCCACGTCGGCCTGCTTTGCGCTCGCAGTGTATGTTTCCTCTCAAGTGATCGAGCACGGGCGGGTTGTTGCCCTTCCGGGCTGGTTTGAAGCCGATGGCCTCAGTGCTCTCATGCTGGTACTGGTGAGCTTCGTGGTTGCGCTGGCATCAATTTTTGCCCATGGTTACATGCAGCATGGCCACGACGAGGGGCGCTTATGGTGGTTTTACGGAAACTACAACTTGCTGGCCTTCGCGTTGCTGGCTGTTCCATCTCTGGCAGAACCGAATCTTGTCTGGGTCGCAGTTGAACTCATTACGCTTTTCAGCGTCCTGCTGGTCGGCTTCGATAACACCTCGAATGCGCTCGAAGCGGCCTGGAAGTTCGCGGTGCTCACGATTATGGGCGCGCCCATCGCATTGCTGGGATTTTTTCTACTGTTTTGGACGTACCGTTCCACCACTGGCGGAGCCTGGGAGACTTGGGAAGGACTTCGCCTCGCAGCGGCTTCCATGGACCCCAGTCTTCTGAAACTGTCCTTTTTGCTCGTCTTCGTTGGTTTTGGGACCAAGACGGGCCTTGCGCCGATGCACACTTGGTTGCCGGACGCCCACAGCCAGGCTCCCACTCCCGTGTGCGCCGTTCTCTCCGGCGTGAAGACAACAGTGCCGCTCTACGTAATCCTACGATTCCTGGCGATTGTGTTGGCTTCTCCAGCGGCACGGGTTGGTAACTGGATGATCGTACTGGGTCTAGTGTCCGTGGGAATCGCCGCCTTTCTTTTGATCCAGGTCCGCGATTACAAGCGCATGTTCGCCTTCTCCACGGTCGAACATATGGGCATCATCCTGACTGCCGCGGGCATGGCAACCCAAGCGGCGGATTTCGGAGCGGTCTCGCAAATCCTCAATCATGCCATCACCAAGTCGCTTTGCTTCTATGTCGCCGGAGCCATGCTGCTGATCCTGAGCACGCGCGAGATCGCATCGGTGCGCGGACTCTTTCGGGTTTCGCCTTTTGCTGGCGGGGCGCTCTTGCTCTCTTCCCTGGCTATCGCCGGCGCTCCTCCATTTCCGATTTTCTTGAGCGAACTTTCCATCCTCTCTGCGGGAGTTCACGCTGGGCACAAACTTGTGGTTGCCGTGCTCGGTGTTTTGATCGTCATCGCTTTCGTGGCCATTCTGTCGCACGTCAACCGTATGGTGATGGGCGAACCGGCAGCACAAGTTTCGGCTGGAGTACTGCCCGCGACCTGCCGCTTCACGGTGTGGGCTGCTGCTGTGCCTGTGGTCTTGCTGGGGGTGTACGTTCCTGCCCCGGTTCACCATCTGCTGCAACTCGCGGCACAACAATTAGGGGGCCGCTGAATGACACCCGCTGACTCCTCGATCGCGAACACGCAAAAAATCAACCCGCAAAGGTATGACGCGCAGAGTCTGGCTGCTGCAATCGAGCAACGTTTCGCATCGGCGGTTTCACCGTCGGCAAATGAAGAGAGCCGATTTGACCGTGCGTTGATTGTGACTCAGCCCGAAGCTTTGCCTTCGCTGGCTCAATTTCTGTTTTGGGACGCCGGTTGCTCTTTTGGAGGACTGATTGTCGAGGAGCGCGAGGAATGGATTCTGCGCTACGTTTTCCGGATTCCCGGCGACGGCTGGATTCATTTCATTCTGCGTCTGCCGCTGGCGACTCGAACGGTGCCGAGCATCAGCGCGCAGATTCATGCCGCCGACTGGTATGAGCGTGAAGCTGAGGATTTGTTCGGGCTTGAGTTTGAAGAGCATCCCCGGCTGGGAGACTTCATCCTCCATGATCAAGTCTGGCAAGAAGGGCTGGCTCCCATGCGCAAGGCATTCGATGCCGGCCAGACTCATCTCAAGAAGCGGCCGAAAGAAGACTGGCATCCGGTGCTGGTGGTTCAAGATCCCGGTGCGTTCGCCATGCCAGTCGGCCCTGTCTATGAGGGAGGCATCGGCGAGTCCGTCCATTTCCTGCTGGAGACGGTTGGCGAAGACGTGATCCGGGCTGTGCCACGGCTGTTTTACAACTATCGGGCTGTCGAGAAGATCGCGGAGGGAAAATCGGTTCTCGATGCCTTGTTGCTAGCCGAACGATTCTCGGCCAAATCCGCGTTCGCGCATTCGCTTGCCTACTGCCAAGCCGTGGAGAAGATCTTCGAGCAGCAAATTCCTCTCCGCGCCCGCAGCCTGCGTGTGGCACTGGCTGAGTTAGAGCGACTCCGGCACCACGCCGGGGCAATCGCTGCCATTTGCCAGTCCACAGCGCTCACCGTCTCTGAGGCTCATGCGGCCATCGTCGAGGAACAGCTCCTGCGTGCCTCGTGCGCATTTGCCGGGCATCGGTATCTGTTCGGACTGAACACCCCTGGAGGACTGCGACGCGATTTCGATGCGCAGAACTGCCGGAACTTGTTAGGAACTGTCGACACCGCTTCGCGCCAACTGCAGAAACTGGAGGAGCGCCTTCGATACAGCAGCAGTTTCCTCGACCGCCTCGAAGATGTCGGCATTATCAGTCAAGAGAGCGCTCGCGACCTGGATCTGGTTGGCCCATTGGGGCGCGCATCCGGTCTCGCTCACGACTTGCGCCGCGCTTGTCCCTATGGCGGTTACGAACGCTACCGTTTCGAGGTGCCTTGCGAGAAAGAAGGCGATGGATTTGCCCGACTGCGCGTGCTTTTCGCCGAGGCACAACAATCCGCGAAGCTCATTCACCAGGCAGTCGAGTCGTTGGAACCCGGAGAAATTTGCGCTCCGGTCACGCAAGCTGATGCAGGTGCTGCATCGGGATGGGTTGAGGCCCCCATCGGCGCGGCGGTGCATTGGATAAGACTGGACCGCGAACAGAAGGTGGAACGTTACCGGATCTTATCTCCGTCTTTCCGCAATTGGCTGGGCCTTCATGTGGCGGTGGAGGACTTTGCATTTCAGGATTTCCCCATCATTTTGGCAACTTTTGGTTTGTCTGCATCAGAGTGCGATCGTTAGATTAGGAGCGGCAATCGATGAGCTCGTGGTTCTGGCACGGAGTACGAAGAGGCATTCAGACGACGCGCTATCCTGGCGCGCCGGAAACAGCCGCGGGCGTTTCACCAGGACGGCCCTTGTCAACAACCTTTGCTTCCCCAGAGCAAGCATTCCAAGCTGCGTCAAACTGTCCCGTAGGTGCAATCACTGCCAGCCGAGAACATTGCGTCCGTAGATCTCAGGAATTGTGTGTGGTGTCAGCGCTGCCACTTTGGCAGTTCGAATCTGCTCAACTGGGATGCAGGTTACGAATGGGCGCAAACGCCTGCCACAAGAAAGGATTATTCCGGGCTACACAGCGCTTTTGGCCAATCGCTGCACGTCATGGTGGTGGACGCAGGAGATTGCGGAGCGTGTCTGCACGAGGTTAAGCAATTGAACAATCCGTTGTACAACATGCACCGGCTGGGCATCTTTCTGACCGCCACTCCACGGACTGCCGATGTCCTGCTCGTGGTTGGGCCGGTGAGTGAGAACATGCGGGGGCCGTTGCTGAAGACCTATGAAGCGATGCCGGAGCCGAAGCGTGTTCTGGCCGTCGGAACCTGCGCCATCACAGGAGGTGTTTTCGGGAAGAGCTTCATGTCTGCTGGTGGCGTGGGTATGGTCCTTCCCGTCGATGTGGAAGTACCCGGCGATCCACCGCCGCCGCTTGCAATCTTGCACGGTCTGCTCGTCGTGGCAAGCAGAAAAAAGCCAACAACTGCTCCCACGCGGACACGAGAGGAGGCCTGAGATGGCTGCGTATTCTGGCGCCGCTCTTCTGCTCTTTTTCAGTCTGTGCGCAACCGGGCTGGTCCTGTCGTCGCTATTTCGCGGTAAGTATGCCCCGCTGGCCATCGCCTGGTTTGGGACCCTCTGCTCCATTGTCCTCATGGCTGCGGCAGGTCTTCGTCTCGCAGCCGGAGTAGATTTCCATCTCAATCTTTGGACGCTCAACGGTTTCGGAACTCTGTCCCTTCATCTCGACGCACTGTCGGCGATTTTTCTCTTCGTAGCCGGCTTGGTTTATCTCTCTTGTTGTTTCTTTGCTCCGGACTACCTCTCCCGAGATGGGCACCCCTCTGGCCGCTACGGCATGCTTCACTTCGCTTTGATGGCTTCCGTAGTTTTGATCCTCACTGCGGGCGACGTTCTCACCTTCCTGATCAGTTGGGAGTGCATGTCGATCTTGTGTTACCTGCTCGTCAACTACGAGCAAGAACCTGAAGGCGATTCGACCGCTGGCTACATCATGCTCGCCATGAGCGAGGCGGGATTCCTGGCGGTGGTCATCGCGTTTCTTATCGCTGGAAACGCTGCTGGGGGATATTCGTTTACAGTCCTGCGGATGGGAGCTGCTCATTTGTCGGGTACGGCGACATGGGGCGTGTTTCTTCTGGGCTTCCTCGGCTTTGGCGTCAAGGCGGGCCTGGTGCCGCTGAATTTCTGGTTGCCGAGATCGTACACGGCGGCTCCGCCCGTTTTCATCCCCGTGTTCGCGGGCGTGACTTTGAATCTGGGTTTCTATGGAATCCTGCGTCTGAACGCGGACCTGGTTCCCGGCCACGGCATTGGACCGGGCCTAGTCGCTCTCGTCATCGGAGCCGTCACCGCGCTGGTGGGCATTCTGTATGCCACGACTGAGAACGACCTGAAGACGATGTTGGCCCATAGTTCCATAGAGAATGCCGGAATCATCGCGGCTGGGATCGGAGCCTTTCTGGTATTCCGCAACTCCGGGAATGCGATCCCGGCTGTTCTTGCGCTCACTGCCGCGCTTTATCACATGCTGAATCATTCGACATACAAGGCACTGCTCTACCAAGGCGCGGGCCACATTGAAGCCGCGACTGGCACAAGAGACATGGATCGGCTGGGCGGGCTGATCCGCGCTTTGCCGGCGCTGTCGATCGTATTCCTGGCTGGATGTCTCGCCATCGCGGCGGTGCCGCCCTTCAATGGTTTTGTGAGTGAATGGTTAACCTTGCAGACTTTCCTGCGCAGCGCGCTGCTCCCCTCGGCCGCAGTGAAGATCGTCTTCGCCCTTTCCGGTGCCATCCTGGCGCTGACGGCCGCATTGGCTGTCACTTGTTTCGTGAAAACCTACGCTATGAGCTTTCTGGGAACACCGCGCAGCTATTGGGAATCAAACGCCCAATTCGCGCGCAGGCCGCGTTTTTCCCTGATACTTCTCGCGGCGGCTTGTGTTCTTCTGGGAGTGCTGCCGACTTATGTTATTCCGGCTTTGAACTGCGCCGTGGAACCTTTGGCGGGAGCGAGCGCAACTGCTTCGCTCGTTCCACCGTTCTTTACCGCTACGCAAACCAACCAGCAGCTTCCGCCCGCCTTCCTGGCGGACTTTCATAACCTGGGAGCACAAACCGGAGCCCGATGGGTGCCCGGTCGCGGCCTAGTAATCCTGCTGCGCGGCGGCGAGCAAAATCCGGTGGTCTTTGCCATGTCTCCTTCTTACAGCGTCGTGGCGTTGACGATTCTGCTGCTCCTCTCTTGGTTCATCACCTCGCGCCTCACTCGTAAACGCTCGCTCGTCAAGAATGAAGTCTGGGCCGGTGGCATTCCAACTCTGCTGCCTGAAATGACCTATACGGCAACGGGATTTTCCAACCCCGTGCGCGTCGTGTTCCAGGCGATTTTCCGCCCGAATATCGTCGAAGACACCCGCGAAACGGTGGCCGTGCATTTCCGGACGGCAATCCGGCGCCGCCGCGATGAGACGCACCTCGTGGATCGCCTCTTCTTTCATCCCGTCGGAACGATCGTGAATTCTGTCGCGAGACTGCTGGCAGGAATGCACCATGGACGTCTGAATGCGTACGTTGCCTACGTCTTAGGTTTTCTGATCCTGATTCTCGTCCTCTATCGCATTGGTTGAGAACAGAAAGATTAGAACTGTGTCCCATCCGTGGCATGACATTACATTTGATACGAATGGACCGCCTTCTCTACTCGGCCGTCTACTACCCAGCGAATTACGGATTCATCCCCCAAACATTGGCCGAAGATGATGACCCGTTGGATGTTCTCGTATTAGCACAAGAACCGGTTGCACCGCTGACCATCATACCCGCGCGCGCGATCGGATTGATGACCATGATGGACACGGGAAAGAAGGATCACAAGATCATCGCCGTGGCCACGAGCGATCCAGAATTCAACGCTTATCATGAAGCCAGCCAACTCCCACCGCATCGTCTGCGCGTGCTTCGACGATTCTTCCAAGACCATAAGCAGCTTGAAAAGAAGATTGTGGAAGTCGAGGAAATTGCTTCCGTCGAGATGGCCTATCCCGTAATCGAGGATGCGCTACACCGATACAGCAATCAGCGCCGGGTCGGGTTCGGGGCCGGCTGACTGGCCACCAGAATCTGTAGATTCTGGCACAGCGTCAGACTGTCTTTTGCGCGCCGTGAAGCAGCGTGTTTTCACTTAGGATAGGGGCGGGTGGATCCGAGGATGTTTGGTACAGCCAATGGTGAACAAGGTGTATCGTGTGATCAAGGTGGAGGTTTTGGAACCGCGGAGAACCCCACACCGCTGCGATGGTGACGGTCCCGACAAGTCCTGAAGGTGCCTCCTCCGGCATCTGAGCGGCAGAGCAGTGTGGCTCTAGGGGCAATCCACCATGGAAATCTTGGCAGCGGTTCTAACGGGAGGCTCTGCCGGTGACGGACTCTCTGGAACGAGCTTTACATTTCACACCTGTGGTCTACACCTGTGGTGTTTCAGTTTTACAAGACTTACGACGTACTAAGGCAGTCCTCGGCGGCTCGTAAGGCGTTGTAAGTACTCAAAACCACGGTTCTGAAAAGGCTGGCGTCGGCGGTTCAATTCCGTCCCTGGCCACCATCATTCTAAAGGGGTTGCACGACCTTTAACATCGAGCATGGTGGGTCTGCTTCTGATGATTTATGAAGGTGATCTTTACGCGCTTCGTCTCCGTTCTGCGTGCGCTCGTTCGACATAGCGACCTGTCCTAACTTCGACGCGCACCACTTCGCCCGGCCCAATGAACAAAGGAACCTGGATGGAAAGACCGTTTTCCAGCGTGGCCTGCTTCCAGGCACTGTCCTGTTGCGAGTGCGCCGGCGGCGCGGTCCGCTTGATGTGGGCTTCGGCTACGGCGGGATAGAGGCTCTTCCGCAAAAAACTCTACTGGCAGATCGACGCCAGGTTGAAGAAATTGTGCAGCTCGTCCGAGGATGGCTGTCGGCAGCTCGACTTGCTCAAAGGTGCTCGGGTTCATGAACGTGCAAGTGTCTCCCTCGCTGAACAGGAACTCCATCGTGCGCCGCTCGAGTTCGACCTCTTCGAGCCGTTCTTGCGGGCGGAAGTGCGGCTCCCACATTCGGCCGCTCCTCACATCGCTGAGCTTGGTCTTGACTACGCCGCCTAATTTCGCGGCCCCCGCCTTCGACTCCACTTCGAGCACTTTGTAAATGCGTCCGTCGATACGGATTACGGTTCCTTCTTTCAACTCGGATGCAATAACCATAATCACTCCTTGTGTTGAAGTTCCGTTTTGGCTCCAGCGAGGCAATAGCGAATCTTCTCCAACAGATTGGGGAAGAGATACTCCTTAGGAAGCCAAAGCGTAACGTGCTCGCACTCTACAGGCTCGAATGCCGTCATAACAATGACCGGAAAATCCGGGTTGCGGTTACGAACGGCGCGAGCCAGATCGATGCCGGTCATGCCGGGCATCTGGAAGGCCGTTACCAGGAGGTCGAAATCCTGCTCTTCGAAGGCGCGCAGCGCTTCGGCTGCATTTGAGGCGGGAACGGCTCTGTAACCTTCGGTACGTAAGATGTCACACGCCAAGCGGCAGAGGATTTCATTATCATCGACGACGAGAATGTTCTTCATGGCATGCTCCCAACAGCAGCTGATTCCTCGGAGGGCGTGGATGCGGTTTTGACGTAAGTGAGCGCGCCATCGGGTTTGATGCCGATCGAAACGCGGTCACCGCCTTTGACCTGGCCGGTAGCAACCAGGTTTGCCAGCCCGTAAACAATGTTTTTCTCAATCACGCGCTTCAAGTGACGCGCGCCATACTTGGGGTCGGTGCCTTCCCGCAGCAGCCATTGCTTGATCTCGGGTGTGCAGCAGAAGGTGAAATGGTTTTGTCCGACGGCGATGGCGATACGCTGCTGCACCTTCGCGAGTTCCAGTTCAAGAATGTGCTGAAGCTGGTCCGGACGAAGCGTCTTGAATACTACAACCTTGTCCAGCCGGTTCATGAACTCAGGCGAGAACTTTCGACGAGCCGCCTCCGTCGCAGTCCGCATGATTTTGTTGTCCAGGTTCGCATCCTCGATGGGCGACTGTACGACGAATCCGAGACCACCCTCGGCGAGCCGGCTCATTTCTGGCGCTCCTACGTTCGATGTCATAAAGATGATGCACTGGGAAAGGTCCACGTGCGTATTGTCGCCGAGCGTGAGAGTAGCTTTGTCCAAGATTCCGAGCATAAGTTGCCACAGCGACTCGGAGGCCTTTTCGACTTCATCGAACAGCAAAAGCGTGAGTTTGAGTTTCTCTGTTTGCCAGCGGGTCAAGGCCTCCTGGGTGAGTATCGGCTGGGTATGCATGTGACCGATGTAGCCGGGTGGGGAGCCGATCAGCTTGGCGATTTCGTGATGTTCCTGAAATTCCGCGCAGTCCACTTTGATGAAAGCGTGCGGATTGCCGAAGAGCGCTTCGGCGAGCACCTCAATCACATAAGTCTTGCCAGACCCGGTCGGCCCGAGAAACAGCAGATTCCCAACGGGCCGGTCGGGCGGAGACATGCCCACTAGAAATATCT
This sequence comes from uncultured Acidobacteriaceae bacterium, assembly GCA_963786075.1. Lineage (GTDB taxonomy): Bacteria > Acidobacteriota > Terriglobia > Terriglobales > Acidobacteriaceae > Sulfotelmatobacter. Next base: position 16,986 of record CAWAYA010000001.1, read on the forward strand.
GGTAAAGTTCCAGGACTGCATCCACGGCGACGTCCTGCCCGACGATTCTGGAGCGCAGGAAGGCGTCGATTTCCCTGATTGCATCGCCGTGACGTGTGGCATCGAGTGGCTGGACGACAGTTTCTTCGAGTAAGGCAGAATTGCCCGGAATGGGCCTGCTGGACATACCAAGCCCTCTCTCTGCGCTGTCCTAATTCTTACAGTGTTCGCGGCAAGTAACTGTGATGGTGGACACGGGCTATCGTGACCTTCCAGAGCGCAAGGGGCAGGTCTCTCTTCATAGCGGGCTCTGCTCCGCCAATGAATCACCCTGAGCTGTGATTAGCGGTACAGCGGCCATAACCGACGAGCGAGAAGATATGAAGTAAAACTATCCTCCCTGGAGGTGTCCCATGAAGAGAGTTCTGATCCTTGGTGCCGCGGGCAGGGACTTCCATAACTTTAACGTTTTATTTCGCGACAATTCCGACTACCACGTAGTTGCATTCACTGCCGCTCAGATTCCTGATATTGCCGGTCGCCGCTATCCTCCTGAACTTGCAGGAGTGCTGTATCCCGAAGGCATTCCTATTCTCGAAGAGAACGATCTGGAAAATCTGGTCGCCGAAGACGAGATTGATGTGGTGGTCTTTTCCTATAGCGACGTTTCGCACCAGAACCTGATGCATCTCGCTTCCCGAGCGGTGGCCGCAGACGCCGATTTCTGGCTTCTGGGAACCGGGCGCACGCAACTCAAGTCCGTGGTCCCCGTGATTTCTGTGTGTGCGGTGCGAACGGGATGCGGGAAGAGCCCGGTCTCACGCCTGGTCGCTTCGGAGTTGCGCCGGCAGAGTCGAAGACCGGTGGTCATTCGCCATCCCATGCCTTACGGAGACCTTGCGGCGCAGGCTGTGCAACGCTTCAGCACCATGGAGGATCTCGACCTTCAGCGATGCACGATCGAGGAGCGCGAAGAGTACGAACCGCATATTCGCCAAGGGACCGTGGTGTACGCAGGAGTTGACTACGAAAAAATTCTCGAGCGGGCCGAGAAGGAAGCGGATGTCATTTTGTGGGACGGAGGCAATAACGACACTTCTTTCTATGCTTCCGATCTGGAAATCGTGGTTGCAGATCCGCACCGTGCGGGGCATGAACTCTCCTACTTCCCGGGTGAAGTCAATCTGCGGCGTGCGGATGTGATCGTAATCAACAAGGTCGACACGGCCTATCAGCGCGACCTTGAGACCGTCCGCCACAACATAAAGATCAACAATCCCAAGGCGGTTGTTGTTGAGATGGCCTGCCGCGTTTCCGTTTCCAAGCCGTATCTGGTGAAAGGCCAGCGCGTACTCGTAGTCGAAGATGGCCCCACCCTCACTCACGGAGAAATGCCCTTTGGCGCCGGTGTAGTCGCGGCCCGGCAATGTGGGGCGGAAGAATTGGTGGACCCGCGGCCTTATGCTGTGGGATCGATTCGCGGCACCTTCGATCGCTATCCGCACCTGACGAACCTGTTGCCCGCCATGGGTTACAGCACGTTGCAAAGGCACGAACTGGAGGAAACCATCCGCCGTACTCCCTGCGATCTCGTGCTGATCGCCACTCCCATTGATCTTTCACACGTCATCAAACTTGACCAGCCGAACCTCCGCGTGACTTACGAAGTAGAAGAACTCAGCAAACCCGGCCTGGCCGACCTGCTCGCCAAGTTCTGTCACGAGCACGAGCCAGCATTCGCAGGAGTAGGACGATGAATGGCAAAGATTTTCTCTCGATTCGAGATTTCTCGCCCTCGGAGATCCAGTACCTGCTGGTTCTTGGCCGTCAAGTGAAGGCTGACCCGACCGCGTATAGCACGGCCCTCCGGCGTCAGACCCTGGCCATGATCTTCGAGAAACCTTCTTTACGCACACGGGTAACTTTTGATGTCGGCATCCAGCAACTGGGGGGCTTTTCTCTCTACCTCTCTCCTGCTGAGATCGATCTGGGGAAACGCGAGTCGGTGTACGACGTGGCCAAGAATCTGGAGCGCATGGTGCAGGGCATCATGATCCGCACTTTCTCTCACGAGGTCGTTGTGCAGATGGCGCGGTACGCCAGCATTCCTGTCATCAATGGGCTTACCGACTACAGCCATCCCTGCCAGGCGATTGCGGACTACCTCACCATTTGGGAGGCGAAAGGCAATCTGGAGGGATTGAAGGTTGCGTTTGTGGGTGATGGCAACAACGTTGCTCGCTCACTGATGTTTGCCGGAGCCCAGCTAGGCGTGCATGTTTGGCTGGCTACGCCTCCCGGGTATGAACTCGATGCGGAGTCCGTGCGGTGGGCTCGCGAGCGCGGCACCGAAACCGGCGGCACTTGCGCCGTGACTAATGATCCGGAAGAAGCGGCGGCAAACGCCGATGTCGTCTATGCCGATGTGTGGGCGAGCATGGGACAAGAGGCCGAAGTGGAGGCGCGCAAGCATGTCTTCCTCCCTTACCAGGTGGATTCGACTCTATTCCGGCGAGCCAAGCGGGATGCCATCTTCCTGCATTGCCTGCCCGCACACCGCGGCGAAGAAGTCACAAATGATGTCATCGACTCACCACGCTCGCTGGTATTCCAGCAGGCGGAGAACCGGCTGCACGCACAGAAAGCCATCATGCTGGAGTTGATGAAAGGCGAGTTCCTCAAGTTGCCGGGACTTGTCGAGCTGCAAGAGTTGGTGCACGCGTAGGGATAGCGGCTAGTGGCTCGTGGCTGGGAGCTGGCAAGAACCTGTGGCAGCCCTCGGTACGAGCTACGGCCGCTTGGAACTGCTTATGAAAACCATGCTCCTTGCCGTTGGCGGAAACTCCTTGATTCGCGCGGGAGAAAAGGGAACGATCGCCGAGCAACGGGCAAACGCCGAGCGGACAGCAGTGCAGATCGTCGGCCTGATCCAGGCCGGCTACCAGATCGTGCTCACCCATGGGAATGGTCCGCAAGTCGGGGCAGAGCTTCTGCGCTCGGAGCGAGGAGCGAGCCAGGTCCCTGGGCACCCGCTGGATGTTTGTGGAGCCTCTACCCAAGGCGAGATCGGCTACATCCTTGAACAAGCGTTGCAAACCGAATTGCAGCGGGCTGGTCTGCATTTGCCAGTGACGACTGTCCTCACCCAGAGCATCGTCTCACCGGACGATCCCTCCATGAAACGCCCAAGCAAGCCCATCGGTCCTTTTTATTCGCGCGCCGATGCCGAGGAACGCACACGCCTCTTTGGATGGGAGATCGTGGAGGACGCCGCTCGCGGCTATCGCCGGGTGGTTCCGTCGCCGGAACCGATGGACATTGTTGAACTCGAGGTCATTCGAGATCTGGTTCAGCAGGGTGTGCTGGTCATCACCTGCGGTGGTGGAGGAATTCCAGTGGTCTGGAAAAACGGGAGACTGCAAGGCGTCGAGGCCGTCATCGACAAGGATCGAGCTTCCGCGCTGCTTGCTTCATGCCTCGGCGTTGATCTATTTGTGATTTCAACGGACACCGACTACGTGTACCTGGACTACAAGAAACCCACCCAACGTCCGCTGCAGCGCGTCGGCTCGGCTGAATTGGAAGCGTACGCCAGGGCGGGTCACTTTCCACCGGGCAACATGGCTCCCAAAATTGAATCGGTGTTGCGCTTTCTGCGCAGAGGCGGCAAGCAAGCCATCATTACTTCTTGCGAGAACCTTTGCGCGTCGGTTGTGGGATGTGCCGGTACTCATATGTTCCCCGATTTCAACCGTGCGGAAATCGACCTGAGCGCAGAGTTCGAACTGCCGGTGGGAGGACGCTAATGCCACACCCGACCATCACCTCTCGCAAGCTGGTCGCGTTTCCTGCTTCGGAATCGGCGCTGAGAGGCGACCAGACTTTGAAACACGTCGTCGAGTCTCAGCAATTCACCGTTCCATTACTCATGGAATTATTTGAACGGACGCGAGGGATGGAACACGTGGTAGCGCGCGGAGGCTCCCTCGATTACCAGAACCGCATCATGGCCACGCTTTTTTATGCTCCTTCTACCCGCACCCGGCTCTCGTTCGAGGCCGCCATGCATCGTCTGGGCGGCAGGGTCTTGTCCACTGAACATGCGGGTGTGTTCTCTTCAGAGGTCGAAGGTGAACAGGTGGAAGACTCCATCCGAATTATCGGCGGTTATTCGGACGTGATCGTTATCCGGCATCCCGAAGATCACGGTGCGCGGCGAGCCGCAGAGGTCTCCCCCGTGCCAGTGATCAATGCAGGCGATGGAAATGGTGGGCAGCATCCAACCCAGGCCTTGCTCGACCTTTACACCATTTACCGGCAGCGGCCGCTGGATGGCCTGAGCGTGGCCATTATTGGGGAATTGGACAAAGGGCGTACGGCGCGATCGTTGGCGTATCTGCTGGCCAAATTTGATCGGGTAAAGATGTTCTTCGTCAGTCCTCCGCGGCTGCAGATGAAACCGGGCATCCTGGCTTATCTCGATGAGCATAACGTCCGCTATGAACTGGAGGCCGACATTGACCGGGTGATTGGCGAAGTCGATGTGGTTTACCAAACTCGAATTCGGCCCGAGCGAGTTCGGGACGTGAACGGCCTCAAGCGTTATGCAATTGATTCGAAAGTTGTGCAGCGCATGAAGCCAGATGCGCTGATTCTTCATCCGTTGCCACGCACTGTCGAGTTAGATAAGTCTGTCGACGCCGACCCCCGAGCTATGTATTTCCGCCAGGCCAAGAATGGGCTCTACGTGCGGATGGCACTGTTGACCATGCTTTTGGAGTAGGAGCGGTCAATAGGGAATACCTGGGGAAAAAGCGTGGTGGAAGAAATTGAGACAAAGCGCGAAAAGGAACTTATGACAACTCAATTCATAGAGCAGCCCTTGCACACCCAAGACTTCGTCGAACTCGAAAACCGATATGGAGCTCATAACTACCGTCCGCTCGACGTCGTCATCGAGCGTGCGGAAGGCGTGTGGGTGTATGACGTCGAAGGCAAACGTTACCTCGATTGCCTGGCGGCGTATTCCGCAGTGAATCAAGGACATTGTCACCCCAAGATTCTGCGGACTCTTGAGGAGCAGGCCCGAAAAGTCACCCTGACCTCACGCGCTTTCCGCAACGAGCAACTCCCTCTGCTCTGTAAGGAACTCCACGACTTGACTGGCTTCGACATGGTGCTTCCGATGAACTCAGGTGCGGAGGCCGTCGAAACGGCCATTAAAACCGCTCGCAAGTGGGGTTCCAAGATTAAGGGCATTCCCAAGGACAAAGCCGAGATCATTGTCTGCGCCAATAATTTCCACGGCCGCACCGTCACTGTCATAAGCTTTTCCAGCGACGAACAATATCGCGATGGCTTCGGCCCCTTCACTCCAGGGTTCAAAGTCATTCCATTCGGAGATGCTCATGCCCTCCGCGAAGCAATTACCCCCGACACTTGTGCTTTTCTGGTAGAGCCCATTCAGGGCGAGGCTGGAATCGTCATTCCGCCCGAAGGATTTCTCCGGGAAGCGGCGAACATCTGCCGACAGCGTAACGTTCTGTTGATGGTGGATGAAATTCAGTCCGGTCTGGGACGAACCGGGAAGCTCTTTGCCTACATGCACGAAGCAGTTACACCTGATGTGTTGATTATTGGCAAAGCGCTCGCCGGCGGGTTTTATCCGGTCTCGGCGGTTTTGGCGTCTCAAGAAATTCTTGGAGTGTACAAACCGGGCGACCACGGCAGCACGTTCGGCGGAAATCCCATGGGTTGCGCTATCGCGCGGACTGCACTGCGTGTCCTCATCGAGGAAAAGATGGTGGAACGCTCAGCCGAGCTAGGCGCTTATTTCCTGACTCTGTTGCAGACGCTGCGCAGCTCAGATTTGAAAGATGTACGCGGCAAAGGCTTGTGGATCGGCATCGAGCTTCGCAGCCCAGCGCGCCCCTACTGCGAGGCGCTTAAGGAGGAAGGAATCCTGTGCAAGGAAACGCATGACCGAGTAATCCGCATCGCACCACCCCTGATCATCGATCGTCAGGAGATTGACTGGGCTTTTGAACGAATCGCGAAAGTGATTCAGCGGCACTCTAATGTCAATTAAGCAATTGTTCGCGGGCGGGCGACTGCGCCTGCGTACGCAGGCATGAATGATAACCAAGAGTCATCGCACCTACACGCTGGCTTCGAACTTGGCAGATTGCATGAGCTGCTCTGAAAAACAGAAGCTTCACGACCCGCTCGATAAAGATCACACGCTGTTATGATTCCGTGGGCGGCAGCTCCGCTTCCAGCGCTCCCATTTCTTCCAGCAGCTTGTATGTGCGCTCGGCTTCGAACGAGTCCACCCGGCTTATGGCGAAGCCAACGTGGACCATGACATAGTCGCCCAAACCAGCCTCGGGGACAAAGTTTAAGGATACCTGGCGCACGATCCCGCCGAACTGCACGCGGGCCGAACGCAGAGCACCCAGTTCTTGAATTTCAAGGATTTTCCCTGGTATTGCAAGGCACGCAAAGCTCTCCGTTTGTCAATACAATCATTAATAGCAATCGCGATCTGTGACAACCGATACAACTAAAACTGACGAGCGGCCACGGGACGAAAACGTTGACGACGGACTGGTGCTCACAGGAGCAACCACAGTTCTTTCCGAGGGCCGTCGGCCATCGATCGAGTAGCCGACGCCACGGCTGCTCCGGGGCCGGATTTCTCAAACCCGTTTACGGCGATCAATCGGCGGCCCAAGAAACCTCGTTTGAACTCCCGGTGATGCGCATGACACACGCTCCGTGACATGCATCACCGCAGGTGAGGCCCGCGGGGTGCCAGACTGTGAAGTTACTTCCATCGGGACAGGTTGAAATTCGTCCTTGCCGCCCGCAGGAGAATGCATATGGAGCCGTTTCGTCACCATGTCTTCGTCTGTACACAGGACAAACCAGAGGGTGTTACTTCTTGTCCGGGGAACAGGTCGTTGCGAGTCTTGCAGGCCTTGGAGCGCGAATTGATCACCCAGGGACTGGACGACGAAGTTCAAGTCACCACCTGCGGTTGCCTTGGCATGTGCGATGACGGACCGATCATGATTGTCTATCCGGAAGGAATCTGGTATCACAAAGTCAAAAAGGAAGACGTCCCAGAAATTGTGAATTCCCATCTAAGGTCAGGCGAGGTTATGTCGCGACTCGCGTGGAGCGATTCACAGGCGATGAAGGCGGAGGCAACGGAGCACCGCGACCGCTACCGGGCGATGCTGAAAGCCAGAGACGAAGCCGGCACCCTGCCCGACGATCTCAACGAAATGATTCGAGGCTTCATGCCCAGCCGGGCAGTTCTGACCGCGCTCGAACTGGATGTATTTACCGCCGTCGGTGCCGGCGCTACCGTCGAGGAGGTTGCCGAAAAGATTCATGGCGATTCGCGAGCCACTGAGGCGCTGCTGAATGCGGTGGTGAGTCTGAAACTCCTGGAGAAAAGGGATGAAACTTTCTTTCCGACTCCGGTGAGCGCGCGTTTCTTCTCGGCAGACTCGCGCGATAATGCTCGCCCAGCCCTGATGCACACCGCCCACCTGTGGCATCGTTGGTCCACGTTGACGGAATGTTTGCGGGCCGGAACATCCGTCGGAAAACGGGGAGTCGATGAAAACTGGGTGACAGCATTCATTGCGGCCATGGACCGGAACGCCAAGGAGCGGGCCGCCGCCGTGGTGAAGGCAGTCGCGGCCAGCGGAATCAGCCGGATGTTGGACCTGGGCGGCGGATCGGGAGCATACTCGATTGCTTTTGCGAGGGCGATACCTGAGCTCGAGTGCGAAATCCTGGAGCAGAGCGACGTGGTCGGGTTGACCCAGGAATATATTCGGAAAGCCGGCCTCACGGACCGCATCACCACGCGCACGGGCGACATGCTGCGTGGCCCACTGGGAAAGAACTACGATCTGATTCTCGTCTCTGCCATCTGTCATATGTTTTCCGCCGACGAGAATCGGAGACTATTCCATCAAATCCGTGAAGCGTTGGCTCCGCACGGCCGTGTGGTCGTGTCGGACTTTATTCTCGAGCCGAGCAAGACAGCTCCTCGGGCCGGTGCTCTGTTCTCATTAAACATGCTGGTTGGAACGCAGGCGGGAAGCAGCTACAGCGAGCCCGAGTATACGCAGTGGCTACAAAGTGCAGGCTTCTCGGATGTGTGCCGACTGCGTTTGCCCGGTCCCACAGGGCTGATGATCGGAATCCGTATTTGACAAAGCTCCAGGCTAGCCCTCAGCTATCCCCCGAAACCGGCCGACTGATTATCACTTGAAAACCGGCCAACGAGAATAGCGTCCGGGGCATTGATTCCCGCGGAGGTACACAGACGACAAAAAAATCCACAATGATGAATGGGGGTGGTTGCCGAAGTAGTGTCGAACGGGAAGGCCATCAGTCGTGCGCGGAACTCTCACTTCGGGTGAAGTGCCGAATCAACGGCCTCAAACAGAGCCGTGTCGCTGAATGGCTTGAACAGGCACTCTACCGCACCCTGTTCGAGTAATTGCGGACGAACCGTCTTATTTGTGCTAGCGGTGACGAAGATGATCGGAATCTCCCGCCCGCAACGCTTCAATTCCTGCTGCAGCTGGGGTCCACTCATGCCCGGCATAGCGATGTCGAGAATGAGACAGCTGGTCTGATCGAGACAATCGGACGAGAGAAACTCTTCGGCCGACGAAAAAGCTCGAGCGGCAAATCCGAATTCCCTAAGCAAATCAGGCAACGATTCGCGCACCGACTCATCATCATCAACCACGGATAGAAGCAGACGGTCGCTTCCGCCCCTAGCCCCAGGGAGCTCCATGACGGAAACAATGCGCCATTTGATGAGCGCCGTCCATTGTACTTTGGTATTGCTTCTTCCTAGCCCGTGAGTGCGAAGCTCACTCTATGCGGCGTCAGCCGATCGACCAGTCCGATTTACGGGAGTTTCGGCGTCAGTCACCGATCTGCAGGGGATAGAAAACGAAAATGTAACTCCCGGACCGTTATTTGGAGTCGCCCATAGGCGGCCGTGATGACTCTCGATTATGGAACGGCTGACCGACAACCCGATCCCCATACCGTGATCCTTGGTCGTGTAGAACGACTCGAAGAGTCTGTCGGCGGCCTGAGGGGCAAATCCGACTCCCGCATCCCTCACGGTTAGACGCACGTGGTTGTCTTCGTCTCGTTCGGTTCTGATGAGTAACTGCCTCGGACGATCGTCCACTCCGCTCATCGCGTCCGAACCGTTTCGGAGCAGGTTCAGGATGACCTGTTGAAGCTGTACTCGATCGCCGGTGACAGCTGGTAGATCGTTGGCGAGTTCCTGCTGCAGTGTTACCCGGTTCCTCTGAAGCTCGCTCAATGACAACGCAATTATCTCGCGTGTAGCCTCATTCAGGTCCATCGGCTGGGTGGTAGCCGATTTCTTGCTAAAGAGCGCACGCAATCGTGTGATCATTTCAGAGGCTCGGTTGCCATCGCGGATCGTCCGTCGCGCAGTTTCGCGTGCCCCGTCGACATTAGGAGGATCGGCGGCCAACATTCGCATACAGGTGCTGGCGTTCGTAACAATGCCGGAGAGCGGCTGGTTGAGTTCGTGGGCGATAGACGCGGTCAGCGTTCCGAGGCTCATCAGTCTGGCCACGTGTGTAAGTTCCGATTGAGCCTTGTCCCGCGCCTCTTCGGCCAGTTTGCGCTCCGTGACGTCCTGAACCGAAGCCATGTACTCCAGCTGGCCATCCTTGTCCCGAGTCGGATGAGCGACTGCGTGCATGTACTTGATCGAGTGGTCCGGCATGAGCAAGCGGAACTGCCATTCGAAGTCGTGGCCGCCCTCCCGTGCCTGGTCCACCATCTTCATCTTCTCGATCAAACTGACGTCATCCGGATGGACTCGGCTGCGGATCAGTTCGAGCGTCACGGGCACTCCGACCTCAAGCTCGTAGATGCGATAGAGCTCCGCTGACCATGTAATCTCGTCTGTCGCAACACGCCAGGAATAGCTGCCGATTTGACCGAGATGTTGACCTTCCGCGAGAAATGCCTCGCTGCGCCGCAGTGCCCGCTCCGCCCGCTTTCTCTTACTGATATCCCGGAGGAAGCCGGTAAATAGTTTGTGACCATCCTTGTTGATCTCTCCGAAGGAGACCTCTACGGGAAACTCCTCGCCATTTCTGCGAACAGCGGTCAGTTCGGTCCCTTGCCAGTTCATATGCCGATGACCGGTAGCCATGTAGCGTTTGAACCCGGCCTGGTGAAGGTCGCGCATGTATTCAGGCATCAGGAGGGTCAATGGTTTCCCCAATAGTTCGGCTGGGTCGTAGCCAAAAATTGTCACTGTGGCGGGATTGGCAAATACGATTGAGCCTTGATCATCAATACTCACAACCGCATCGCTGGCGGTTTCGACCACAACGCGATATCTCTCTTCGCTGTAGAGGCGCGCAGATTCTTGTCGCTTCTGCTCGCTCAAATCGAGTACGAAGGCGATACCTTCTTTGCCGGCTGGTTCAAGGATTGCGCCGCCGACAAGTATCGGTACCCGGCTGCCATCTTTTCGGAAGTACTGCTTCTCGTAGGGTTGAAAGATGCCCGTTGCCTTTAGATCAGCGATTGCTGTTTCGTCATGGCTACGCCATTCCGCTGGTGTCAGGTCCGTCCAGCGTAGGCGACCGGAGGCGAGATCGTCACGGTCGTATTGCACCATGCGGAGCAAGGCTTCGTTGGCGCCGGTGATTGCACCTTCGAGATTCCACATGATAATTCCCACAACATTGGCCTCGACCAGACGCCGTACCTTCGCTTCCAACCCCCTTGCTAGTTCACGGACTTCACCTTCCGCCTTTTCGCGTTCGGACACCTGGAGTTTGAGGTCTTCTATGTTTGCCCGCGCTTGATACGCGGAAGAGGCAAATTTCCCGAGAGAGGCCATGACCCGGTCATCTTCTGCGTCGAACCTGCGACGGTTGCTGTGCATGATCGCCCAGATGGTGCCGACGGCCTCGCCGGCGACGTAAAACGGGACCAGCAAACATTCTTCGGCAGCCGGAGTCACCGGCATCAAGTACGGGTAGCGCTGTTCGAAATGTCTGAACAACAGGGTACGATTTTGATCCAGCACATCTCCGCAGGGACCGAAATCGCGCGGGGTCCCGCCTCCAACGTGCGGATTCCACATGCCCGCGATGGCTGGCCAATAGAACCTTTGGCCGCAAACGTCCGGCGTTTTGCCGTCTTTCGTCAGCAGGCTAAGACCTGCGGAGTCACACTGCGCAATCTCCAGGATCGTTTCGGCCAGCATCTGTAGTACGGTCGCCGGCGAATCGGCGAGCGCGCTCACCAGCTTTACGAGGGCGCCATTCTCCTTTTCGTAATCGGGGGGGCGCGAGGGGCGGCGAAGCAACTCCTCCGTACAGAGGATCGACTCCAGAGGAACCGTGCCAGCCGGAGTTGAAGCTTCGAGAGGATGGTCATTTCCCGACTTGCCAAACCCCGTCATGCTTTACCTCCATGGACCGCCAACCTTAGACTCGATTCTGTGTAAACGTTTTGCTGGCATCTGCGAATTCCGCGTCTTCACGAATAATTACGCCGGTGAAGACGACCCTTACGCCGCCGTAATCGCTGCTGGTTCGGGGCGGAGCCTCGCGGCCATTTTCACGAGTTCGGCAAGAGAATCGGCCTTCATCTTCTGCATCACCTTGCCTCGGTGTGCCTTCACCGTGATCTCGCTGATACCGAGCTGCCCACCGACTTGTTTATTCAACAGGCCGGAGACCACCAACAACATAACCTGCCGTTCGCGCTGCGATAGTGACGCATAACGGTCCCGGAGTACGCGCATCTCCGCCTCCAGGCTAAGAGCAACTCGGCTACGTTCGAGGGCTGCCCGGATGGCAGCTAGTAGCACGTCATCATTGAAGGGCTTCGTCAGGAATTCGACGGCCCCCGCTTTCATAGCTTGGACTGTCATGGGCACATCGCCGTGGCCGGTGATGAAAATGATCGGCATATCCGTCCGATCGCCGGCGATAATCCTTTGTAGGTCTAGCCCATTCAGCCCCGGAAGAGAAACATCGAGTACGAGACAGTTGGGAACAAGAACGCGTGGGTGGTCGAGGAATTCCTGGGCGGACGCAAACGTCTCAGGCTGCCAGCCTTCGCAGCGAATCAGCGATTCCAGCGATTCGCGCACGGAGATGTCATCGTCGACGACGAAGACGATTGGTGTGAGGTGCAACATGGGCGATCACCCCATTCATGGCCAAGTGCGTGCGCTAAACTCATACTTCCTGCGCACAATTGACTAGTCGCGCCCCACCGTTGAGGGAATTCTACCAGAGAGCTTCTTATTTTTGCAGGGGCAATACCCTGCGACCTTGGTGGCAGGCGCTCATTAGGGCGCCGATACCAAAGTATCGGCGATACCATCGTCCAATTGTTCTCCTCCAGCGCTTCTGTTCTGATCACTGCCGTCGCTCGATTCAAACGGGATCCACATCGCGAACAACGAGGGAGAACAGTATCTAAATACTGATAGTGCTAACCGAGGTGATGCAAGTGTCGCTTGGCCGGTAGAATCCCGCGCGTGTATTGGATTCGAACCTTTAAAACGATCAGGTATTTATGTCGGGCAAGAAAACAGCAATCATAACCGGAGCATCGGGGGGTATTGGCGCGGGTTTGGTCGAAGGCTTTCTAAGAGAAGGTTATAACGTCGTCGCAACCTCTCGTGACGCCAATCGAAAGTTGACCGCCTCAGGCAGCCTGGTTCTGCTCGATGGCGATATCGGCAATCAGCAAACGGCCGCCCAAGCTGTCGAAGCAGCCATCAACAACTTTGGGACCATCGACCTTTTGGTAAATAACGCCGGCATCTTCCTAAACAAGCCATTCACCGACTTCACTACCGATGACTTCGATGCCCTCGTCTCCACAAATCTGCTCGGGTTCTTCTACATCACTCAGCGCAGTGTGAAGGAGATGGTGAAACAAAAATCGGGATGCGTTGTGAGCATCACTGCGGCGCTTGCCGATCGGCCGATCGCCGGCGAAAATGGTTCGATTTCGATGATGACGAAGGGCGGGTTGAATTCAGCTATCCAGAATCTCGCAGTCGAGTATGCAAAAGATGGCATTCGCTTTAACGCCGTGGCTCCCGGCGAGGTGGATACACTTATGCACGGGAATGACCCCAACGATTCGGCGTTGCAGTCTGCCGTGAAAAAGGCGACGGTGAAGGATGTTGTCGATGCCGTTCTTTACCTGGCACAGGCAGGTCATGTGAGCGGAGAGATCCTCCACGTGGATGGCGGTGCTCCGGCTCGGCGCTGGTGAAGAAGTGAAAAGACTCCAGCCACACTTTGGACTTTGACGAGGTAGGAATGCCCCGACTGCTTTCAGTCAATGTCGGCCTTCCGCGCGACGTGACATGGAACGGTAAGACGGTCCGAACCGCAGTCTGGAAATCTGCGATTACGGGAAGGCGAATGGTGCGCATTCTTTCTGTGTGGCCCACCTTCATTCTTGCAAAACATGCGCGATGGGCTGCGAAACTGGGGTGTGCTCGCCGGGAATGTGCACACGCAAATCTTCGGTTCTCTCGAGTCGATTACTCCTGGCATTGCGCAGGTTGTTCACACTCCTCACCTGCCACAAGGGCTGTCCGGATCTGGCCCCTCCGTCTCATTCGCGCGCAGCGGGATTACCGCGCCTTGGGATTCGAAATTCGCGAGCTTGCTCGAACTGGCGGAAGCGTGCGATGTTCCGGTCCGATGGTCATGCCGGATTGGAGTCTGTCATACCTGCATGACCGGTCTGATTGACGGATCGATTATTTATTACCCTGAGCCGCTGGAGAGGCCCGCTCCCGGGAACGTGCTTGTATGCTGTTCCCAGCCAAACACGGTTGTCACTCTGGATCTTTGAAAGAAACAAAAGGAGTTCAGTCAATGCGCTCTGACATTGTGCCCGGAGGTATTTTCCCCGATTACGAACTGCCCGATCACACGGGCATACCGCGTAAGCTCAGCGAGCTGCAGGGCGACGATCCGCTAATCCTCACGCTCGCGCGCGGCCACTATTGCCCAAAGGAGCACCAGCAGCATTTGGAACTGGCCGCGTTCTACCCGAGGATCGCCGTGGCATACACTCAGATCGCCACGATCGCTACCGACGATCACCATACTCTGCAGGAATTCCGTGCGTCAGTCGGAGCCCAGTGGACCTTCCTTTCTGACCCGGAGCGGACCATTCAGAAGGATCTCGACATCCAGGAATACACCGACCCCGAGCACAACCCGATGATTCCGCACACGTTCGTTCTCAAGCCGGGCCTCGTGATCTACAGCCTCTATAACGGCTACTGGTTCTGGGGTCGTCCATCAGTCATCGATCTTTGGCACGACCTGCGCGTCGTGACCAGTGAAATCCGTCCCGACTGGGATCTGAGTGCTCCAGGACTCCGCGAGGCATGGAATGCAGGTAACCTCTCCCCTTTCCACGGGTGGAACAAGCGGGCCAGTACGGAAAACGCCTCGATTGTAGGGAAGAAATAGAACCCTTTTCCTGCGCGACGAGTTCGCACACGAAATCGCCGAGGCGATCATCAAGACACCCTCCCGCGTGCAGCACCGCAAAGTTCCGCGTCCCGTCGACCTATGCGAAGGTATCGATCCATACCATCGTCCAATAGATTCCTCTCCTTGGTTCTGGCTTAATCGAATCTGGATTCGCAAACGACCGCGAACCTTCTTGCAATCAGGTAAGTCGGGAAAATGGGAGGTAACGCAATGTCAGTCGCGACAAACTACGAACTGAACGATGCAGCGACCGTTGGACCTTCATTCATTACAAGTGAAGAAGCAACCCTCCTGGCGTCTGCCCGAGCGGGTGACTCGGCGGCATTTGAGTGTCTTGTCATGCCGCACTGGGACGCTCTGCTTCATATTACCCAACGGATTCTTCGCAATCGAGAAGATGCGGAGGACGCGGTTCAGACGGCATTTCTCGATGCTTTCCGCAATCTGAATACCTTCCATGGGCGTTCGCGATTCTCCTCGTGGCTCACTCGCATCGCCATGAACGCGGCCTTAATGCGCTTGCGCGTCAGCCGGCGAAAAAGGGAAACATCGCTGGATGAGCTAACTGAAACGGGTGAGGCCCGGGCGAGATTTCATTTAGTGGAAAAGAGGCCGAACCCCGAGCAGCAGTACTTGTCCAACGAAGGCCGGGCTCTGCTTGAAAAAGGACTTGAGAAATTGAGACCACTCTATGTTGAGGTCGTGCATCTGCGCAACCTGCAAGAGTTGTCGGCCAAAGAAACAGCAAGAATGTTGGAGCTGCCGGTGGGAACAGTAAAGGCGAGGTTGCACCGGGCACGCACTAAATTAGCGCGACATGTGCAGTCGATCGCTACACGAGAGCGGCATCGCGGAGCTGTCAGGAACTAACTCCACCCCCGCCCGACCGATACCAAAACGTCGGCAATACTATTGTTCAATTGCTTCGTATTTCCACGTCTGATTTAATCAGGCCTACGAACGCGAGCTGCTACGGGCAAAGTCCTATGTCGAACTGCTTCTCTGGTCCCGATTTGAATGTGCCGGCATGAGTGGCGACGGTATTAGCCGGGCGCCTTTTCCTGGCGATTATCGTGCTTCTGGGATATTGCTGCACGTCACGTCGCTTCCGTCGCCCAATGGCATTGGAGACCTTGGGCCAGCTGCGATCTCGTGGATCGATCGCCTCGAACAATCTGGCCAGAGCTGGTGGCAAGCGCTGCCGCTCGGTCCCACCGGTTACGGCAATTCCCCCTATCAACCGTTGTCATCTTTCGCTGGCAACGCACTGGTGATCAGTCCGGAGTGGCTTGTCGAGGATGAACTCTTAGCCACCAGCGACTGCGAGCATCCACCCTTCCCCGCGGGGGCCGTAGATTATGGCGCGATCATTCCGTTCAAGCATCGACTATTGGAAAAGGCTTGGAACCGCTTCAGAACCGGTACTCGTGCTGACCTCCGTTCGGACTATGAGAAATTCTGTCACGACCACGATCAGTGGCTTCCGGATTACGCCCTCTTCCGCGCACTCAAGGCGAAATTCGGCAACGGCCACTACCTCGAATGGCCAAGCGAACTGGTCCAGCGTAAGCCAGAGGCTCTCGAGCAAGCGCGCAGTCAACTTTCAGATCGCATCGGCCGGGCGTCCTTCTCACAGTTTCTTTTGTTCCGACAGGCCGAACGGTTGAGGGCCCATGCTCATGAAAAGAAGTTGACGTTGATGGGCGACTTGCCTTTCTTTGTCTCTGGGGACTCGAGCGACGTGTGGGCCAATCCGCAATTTTTTCTTCTGGATGAGCAGTATCGGCCACGTTTCGTCGCCGGTGTCCCTCCCGATTATTTCAGTTCGAAGGGACAACTCTGGGGCAATCCCGTCTACGACTGGGACGCCCTTCGGCAGACGCGCTACCGTTGGTGGATAGCCCGCTTGCGCTCCCTGTTGTGCCACGTTGACGTGATTCGCCTGGATCATTTTCGCGGCTTCGCTGCTGCCTGGCACGTGCCGGCGGGGGCATTGACTGCAGAAACAGGAAGCTGGGTGCCCGGTCCAGGTAGCGAGTTTTTCCAAGCCGTCGAAAAAGAGATGGGCGGGCTGCCCTTCGTCGCCGAGGACTTGGGACTCATCACCCCGGATGTATCTTCGATGCGGGATCGGCTTCATCTTCCCGGCATGCGCGTCCTACAGTTCGCCTTCGATGGTCATAAGGATAATCCATATCTGCCCGAAAATTTCGATAAAAATACTGTTGTATACACCGGCACTCATGACAATCCCACGACTCGCTCATGGTTTGACGACTTGCCTAATGACCAACGGGAGAGCATTTGGAAATACCTGGAAGAGCGAGGGGCCAAGAGCAGCAATGCAGCGGGGGCGTTAATCGAATTGGCGTGGACTTCAGTTGCTGCGCTTGCGATCACTCCATTGCAGGACCTTTTGAACCTAGGCAAGGAGGCTCGAATGAACGTTCCGGGCCGCGCCGAGGGAAATTGGCGCTGGCGGTCTACCGAAGGTATGCTGTCGGACTCTCGCTTCGCATGGCTTCGCGATCTGTCGAGGAACGCAAGCAGGGTGGTCTAACTTAAGTGGCGCGATTCTTGAAACGTCGAGCGCCATTTTCGCTTCCCCGACAAATTCTACTCGTAAAGTTTTTCCGCCATGGGCTGCGGGTCAATCGCGAACGGGGCAACCAAATTCGAGGCTACTAATGCCGAGTAGACAGCTTGCTCTGCCGCGAACCAGTCAACTTCAGGCGAGCCCAATGGGCGACCCCTTTCTTCCCAAAGCTGGTAAGCCAGTTTTGCCACGAACTCGTGCCGATCTTCACCGAGAAAATCGGTGGTGAGCTCCACGGGTTGTTGCTGATCCGGTAACTTGAGTTGGTCGGGCATTGGATGGTTCCTCGAATTCTGGAGCGGGACCGCTCCGGCCAATTCACCGCCAAGAGGGCGAGTCGTGCCACAGAATAAAGGCCGCCTCCAACGGCACCAATGCCCCCTCATGCTGCGGAATGAGGCGCGGAGTGAAATCCGCAGCCGGTCGAGTGATCGGGACAACAGCGGTGTACGTGAAGCCACTTGCCGCACCCACCAAGCGTTCGCCGCGATTCATCGTTAGCGTGACAGGGGCAGCGTCTTTTTCCCCCTCCGCATAGAGCTCGACCCTTATAGCCTCGGGGTTGATATCGTCAAGAAAGACCTGAACTTGAAAGAGATGATGCTCACCCTGTTCTTGCACGGTTGCGGAACCGAAGCGTAGTGAGGGCCAGTGTTTGGCGAGTTCAGCGTGCCAGGCGATCAAATCGGCTCCCAGTGAACCTCGATTCTCCGCGCGCTCGCGAAAACCAGCTGCCGCCGACAGATAGTGTTCGTCGGTGTATTGCCGCACTGCGCGATTTGCCGAAAAGTTCGGAGTCAACCGAGCCATGCTTTCGCGCATGTGAGAAGCCCATCGGTGCGGAATTCCACGCTCGTCGCGGGAATAAAACTCTGGGATAACCTCTCTTTCGAGCAGCGCATAAAGTGTTTCAGCTTCCGTTGCGTCCCAGGAAGGGTCATCCCCATGTTCGCGCCCATCCCCGATCGCCCAGCCCACTTCCGGCGAATAAGCCTCCGCCCACCAGCCATCGAGTTCCGAAAGGTTCAACCCGCCGTTCACCAGTATCTTCATGCCGCTGGTGCCGCTGGCTTCCCAGGGGCGCCGTGGAGTGTTCACCCAAACGTCCACGCCCTGAACCAGGTGCTCCGCCATAAGCGCGTCGTAATCGGAAAGGAAAACCACTCGGCATCGAACTTCAGGGCGACGGGAAAATTCGACCCATTGCCGGATCATATCTTGCCCCTCGGCATCTTGAGGATGGGCCTTGCCTGCCAGCACGAGTTGCACGGGATGCTCTTGATTAACGAGGATGTTGAGGAGCCGCGCCGGATCATGCAGAAGGAGGTTCGGGCGTTTGTAAGCGGCAAAGCGACGGGCAAATCCCAGAGTCAAGACATCGTCATCGAGTATCAGTGCTGCCTGCGCCAGATCTTCCGACGACACTCCTCGAGATGCTAATTGACGGACATAAAGTCTACGGACGTAGTCAACAAGGATCTTTCGATTATCACTGCGAAGCTGCCATAGGTCGGAGTCGCTCACGCTGGCAACATCCGTCTCGACGCCTGCCAGGGTTCCGCGCCAACGGTTCTTGCCGCATGCCACTTCCCACAGGCGATCTGCTTTAGCAGAGTCCCACGTGGGTACGTGCACTCCATTCGTCACATGGGTCACGGGCACTTCTGTTTCTGGCCACCTTGGAAACAGCACCTGGAAAATTCGCCGGCTTACTTGACCGTGCAATTTACTGACACCGTTGACGGCGCCGCTGCCCCGGATCGCCAGATAGGCCATATTGAACGGTTCGGACGAGTCTCGAGAATCCCGCCGACCTAGCGCGAGAAGCTCCTCCAACGAAATCGACAGTTTCTCCTCCGCAAACTTCGTGAGATAACGCTCGATGAGGCTGGGCGTGAAGCGGTCAAAGCCCGCCTCCACCGGAGTATGGGTTGTAAAGAGGTTACCGGCACGAGTGATCGTCAGCGCCAGATCGAACGGCTTTCCGGTGTCTTCCATGAAGGAACGCGCCCGCTCCAGCACCGCGAACGCAGCGTGACCTTCATTCAGATGGCAAACTTCGGGGTGCAATCCGAGGGCCCGCAGCAACCGCCAGCCCCCAATACCAAGGACCAACTCCTGTTTCAAACGCAACTCCGGACCCCCGCCGTAAAGTTCGGAGGTAATGCCGCGGTAAGCCGGAGGATTTGCGGGATCGTTGGTATCGAGCAAATACAATCTCGCCCTCTCGACCTGCACTTGCCAAACTCGGATCCACAACTTAAAACCAGGCAAAGGGAGGACTAGCCGGAGCCATTCGCCATTTAGCTGCCGCACCGGTCTGATCGGCAACTGGCCGGGATCATTGAATGGGTACAAAGCCTGCTGGTGCCCTTGCGCATCAATTTCCTGTCGAAAATAGCCTTGTTGATAGAGCAGGCTGATTCCGGTGACCGGGACGCCGAGGTTGCTCGCGGCTTTGAGCTGATCACCGGCGACGTTTCCGAGTCCGCCCGAATAAATCGGCAAGGCCTCGCTCAGCATGAACTCCATCGAAAAATACGCAATCGTCGATATGCCCGAACGAGGATGCGCCTTTTGAAACCACCCTTCCGACTCTTGGACAAGCTTTTTCTCTTGGTGGAGTTCAGTCAACAGTCTTTGAAAAGTCGGGTCGGCAGTGACACTTTGCATTTTTTCTCGAGAAACGGTTTGCAGCAGAACCCAGGGATTATGCGTCAGCTCCCAGAGTTCTGGGTCGAGTTGCTCCCAAAGCCGATCCGCCGAGTGATCGAACGACCATCTCAGGTCCAAAGCCAAGTCGGTCAGCGCATCTGAAATGGTGGTGTCGAGGGGACGATCAACGTACGTTGGACTACTCATAAGCAACTCCTTCTCACGGCTTCCCGGCTTAAGCGGCCTGGGCGCTGCGAGCAAGCGTTTCCGAAACAATCGTCTGGGCTTCGTCCTCGATTTGTCGTAGATGGTCCTGCCCGAGGAAACTCTCGGCGTAAATCTTATAGATTTCCTCCGTGCCCGACGGGCGCGCGGCAAACCAGCCATCTTTGGCAATTACTTTGATTCCTCCGATGGGGCTGCCGTTTCCCGGTGCGGTGGTCAAAATCTGCCGAATTCGCTCGCCAGCAACTTCTGTAACGTGAATGTCAGACGGCGACAATTTTTCGAGAGCGGCTTTTTGCTCGGGCGTGGCAGGAGCGTCGATGCGTTCGTAGACGGGATCTCCCAGCTCTCGAGTGAGTTCAAGATAGATCTCGCCCGGATCTTTTTCCATGCGCGCCGTAATTTCTGCGGAGAGCAAGCAGGGAACAATTCCGTCCTTATCCGTCGTCCATACGTTGCCGTCGCGCCTGAGAAAGGACGCACCTGCGCTTTCCTCGCCGGCGAAACCCAACCTGCCGGCGAGCAAACCTTCGACAAACCATTTAAAACCAACCGGAACTTCGTAGAGCGGTCGCGGCAGCCTGGCGCTGACACGATCAATCATGCTGCTGCTGACTACGGTCTTTCCAACGGCCACGCTCTCGCGCCAACTCTTCCGATTTGAAAATAAATAGTGCACGCAGACCGAAAGGTAATGGTTCGGGGGTAGCAACCCACTTCCCCTGGTGACGATGCCATGGCGGTCGTGATCCGTATCGCTGGCAAATGCAATGTCGAACTTGTCTTTCAATGCGATGAGTCTCTGCATGGCGTAAGGCGATGATGGATCCATACGAATCTTTCCATCCCAATCCACCGTCATGAAGCGAAACGTTGGATCCACAGATTTGTTTACGATGGTGAGGTCGAGACCGTATTGTTCGGCAATCCGCGGCCAATAGTCGATGCCCGCCCCTCCGAGGGGGTCGACTCCGAGCTTGATCTTGGCATTGTGGATGGCGACCAGGTCGACGACGCTTTCGAGATCATCGACGTAGGTTTTCAAAAAATCGTGCTTGTGCGTCGTGGAGGCGTGCAACGCTTTCTCGAAAGAAACTCTCTTAACACCCTCCAGCGCCCGTCGCAAAAATTCATTGGCCTTCGATTCGATCCAGGAGGTTACGTTCGAATCGGCAGGTCCTCCGTCGGGAGGATCGTATTTAAAACCACCGTCGTCAGGAGGATTGTGAGACGGAGTGATGACTATACCGTCGGCAAACCGTGACTCTCTATCCCGGTTGTAACGCAGAATCGAATGGGAAACGGCCGGGGTGGGGGTGTATGCAGAGCCTTCAGAGAGCATGACTTCGACATTGTTTGCCGCAAGCACTTCGAGCGCGCTCGCAAATGCGGGCTCTGACAGAGCATGAGTATCCATCCCGAGGAAAAGCGGCCCGTTGATGTTCTGGAGTTTGCGGTAGTCAGAAATGGCCTGCGTGATTGCGAGGATGTGCCACTCGTTGAACGCCACGTCTGTAGCCGATCCGCGATGACCGGACGTGCCGAACACGACCCGCTGTCTTGGATCGCTGGGATCGGGACGCAGCTCGTAGTAGGCCGTAATGAGCTTTGGAATATTCACCAGAATAGAGGGATCGGCCGGTTTGCCAGCCGCAGAGCTAATTTTCACTTGGCACCTCGCCGTCATCGGTCAAAAGAATTGCGCTCGATCTGGGTTCGACCCGAAAGCTGACCCGGCCTTCAATGGAGGGCTCTTGTCCAGCTTCGAAGAGATCCTCAGGAGAGGATCGGGAAGTATCCACCGCCAGACGCCAGATCTGACTCGCCGGCAACGCGGGAATGGCAAAATCAACGGATTCGATATCAGCGTTAAACATCAAAAACAAGTCGGGTTCTGTCTGCCCCAGAATGAGACACGCAAAGGATTTCTGCTGCTCGTTGGTCCAGTCAGGAACGCCGCCGTTTGGCGCGAACCATTTTATGTCGGCGTCGGTGTAGAAAACTTCTTTTCGCAAAACAGGATGGGCTCGGCGGAACGCGATCATTCCTCGAGTGAAGCGCTGAATCTCTTTGTGCTTCTCCAGCAGGCTCCAGTCAAACCAGCTTATCTCGTTATCCTGGCAGTACGCATTATTGTTTCCGCGCTGACTTCGGCGAAATTCATCGCCGCCCAACAGCATTGGAACCCCGCGAGAGACGAAGAGGGTCAAGACGAACGCCTTGATGAGCCGGTTCCGCATTCCCTCCACAGCAGGATCGTCGCTTGGCCCTTCCACTCCGCAATTGTCACTGTAATTGGCATCGCTTCCGTCACGGTTGTACTCGCCATTTTCGTTGTTATGCTTCTGCTTGTAGCTGACCAAATCATTAAGTGTGAACCCATCATGAGAAGTTACGAAGTTTAAGCTGCTTCCGGGTCCCTTGCCGGAAGCTTGGTATAAATCCGAGCTTCCACTGATGCGATTGGCAAAAAAACCCATCATCCCCGCCTCGCCGATCCAGAAGCGGCGTACGTCGTCACGAAAGCGGCCATTCCATTCCATCCAACGCTTTGTGGAAAAACTCCCCACTTGATAGGCACCGCCTGCGTCCCAAGCCTCCGCGATCAGCTTTACGTCACGCAGGATGGGATCCTCGGCAATGACGTCGAGAAGCGGAGCGTTGCCGAGGATGTTCCCGTGCTCATCTCGGCCCAGAACAGAGGCAAGGTCAAAACGAAAACCGTCGACGTGCATGTGCATGACCCAGTAACGGAGCACACCCAGGACGAACTGCCTTACGACGGGGTTGTTTGCGTTAAGTGTATTGCCTACGCCGGTAAAGTCCTTGTAGTACCGGAGGCCGTTTTCTTGCAGCATATAGAAGATTGAGTTCTCAACACCGCGGAGGCATATCGTGGGCCCCAATTCGTCTCCTTCAGCTGTATGGTTCAACACAATGTCGAGAATCACTTCGATCCCGGCGCGATGAAGCGCCTTGACCATCTCGCGGACCTCCAACGTCTGCCGCCCGAGTGCTCCTCCGATGCTGTAGGACTGTTTCGGAGCAAAGAAAGCAACGGGATTGTATCCCCAATAATTTCTGAGTTTCTGTGTTGTAACTGGGTTGAGCCGCATCAGTTCGTTTTCGTTGAATTCGGTGACCGGCATCAACTCGATAGCCGTCACTCTTAGGTCTTTCAGATAAGGAATTTTCTCGGTCAACGAACGGAACGTCCCGGGATGCGCTACTCCCGAACTCGGATGAATCGTGAAGCCGCGAACGTGTGTCTCGTAGATGACCATATCGGAGGCGGCATGCTTCGGCGGCGAATCCATCTCCCAGTCGAAATCGTCGTGCGTGAAGATACATTTCGGTGTGGTGCCGGCGTTATCGACAGTCGACATGCTTAGGTCAGCCAGGGGGCTCGACGAATCGTAGCCACGCGCAGCCGCGAAATCCCAATCGGAGATGGTGGCAATGGCTCTGGCAAACGGATCGAGCAGCAACTTATGCGGATTGAAGCGGTGGCCTTGTTCTGGTTGATAAGGCCCCTCGATGCGATAGCCGTAGAGTTGGCCTTCGGGAAGGCCTCGCACCCACACGTGCCAGACGTCGCCGGTCCTGTGGCGCACCGGGTCCAAATCGATGATCCTGGTCGGAGAATCGTCGTCGGAATTTCGATAGAGCTCCAGGCGAACCCGCGTCGCGTTGCGACTGAACAAAACGAAATTGACGCCGTCGCGGACTAGGTGCGCACCCCACGGGATCGGATTTCCCGCCTGAACTTCACCCTCCTCAGATCTTGTTGTGACAGTGTCGGATTCATTCTGCTTGACAGCGAGTCCAGCCATCGAGATCCTCTCCGCAAATTGAATGATCCTGGTTCAAGTCTAGTCGCCGTTCGCGCTCTGCTGTTCTTTAGATGATCCAACACTCCACGACGGAGCGCCATTGGACCTTGGTATTGCTAATACCTTCGTCCAATGGACTCGACTTCTTCCTTCTGGCTTAATGGTTGACGGGTAATTTTCCCGAACCTGTCTTGAAGAAAGCAGAAAAAACCCTGTGCGGCGAATGGTTGCGAGAATCAACGTGGCAAAACAGACTGTTCTGGAATCTATAGCGTCCAACTTTCACTTCTGAATGTGATCGATCGTTGCCAGAACTCGTTCCAAGGTGTGGCGGCCGTTAATCACAGAAGCCAGACTCAACCGATGCGAATCGAATCGCGCGAGCACAAATAAAATTCTGAAGCTAAGAAAAGGAGATGAACGATGAGTGACATGCCAAGACAAGACCAAAACTCGGTGGTGGCGGTTTTCAGCCAACACTCTGCAGCAGAAAACGCCATCAAGGAATTAAAGGGTGGCGGGTTTGACATCAAAAAGCTGGCCGTTGTCGGCCGCGACTATCAAACGGAAGAGGACGTCGTCGGTTTCTATAACACTGGCGACAGGATGAAATACTGGGGAAAATGGGGCGCATTTTGGGGCGGGCTCTGGGGTCTGCTCTTCGGTGCGGCGTTCTTGATCATCCCAGGCATCGGGCCCGTCGTAGCTGCCGGCTCCATCGTCACGTGGATCGTTGCGGCTCTGGAGGGAGCGGTCGTCGTGGGAGGGCTCAGTGCGCTGGGTGCAGGGCTCTACAGCCTTGGCGTTCCCAAAAACAGCGTCGTGAAGTACGAGACGTCGATCAAAGCCGGCAAGTTCGTTCTCGTCGCGCATGGAACCGCCGCGGAAGTAGCGAAAGCCCGCGACATGTTAAAGACTTCGGGCGCGGAGCAAATCGACAGCTACGAACCCTCGGCCGAAGTGGCGCGCGTGGCGTGAGCCGGCTGGGGTCATCCGTCGGCGCAATTCACTCCCCCCACCTACCACAGTGGCCTTGTTTCAGAGGCCACTGTGGTTCAACGCGCCCGCGCGAGAAAGAGTTTCTGCGCCGCCCCGACTGCTCGGCTGAAATCGCGCCCCTCCCCATTTGCGGCTAACCGATTCCTGGCATCTTAGTTGCCGACGACGCGCACGCCGAGGAATGCCCACGATGGATTTGGCAGTCAAGAAAAATGTTTCGCCTCAAGGTCTAACCGCCGCGAAGGCCGAGACCCGATTGCGCCAGTACGGCCCCAATGCTGTGCGGGAAGCGAAACCTCATCTTTTGCTCGCAATCGCCCAAAAATTTTGGGCACCCGTACCCTGGATGCTTGAGGCCACAATCATATTAGAACTGCTCCTGGGGAAACGGCCGGAAGCGATCATCATTGGATTCTTGCTCGTTTTCAACGCCGGCCTCGGTTTTGTACAGGAAAATCGGGCGCAGAATGCGCTCGCCCTGCTGCGTAAACGGTTGCCCGTAAAAGCTCGCGTACTGCGCGAAGGGCAATGGCAATTGCTCCCGGCTGAAGACCTGGTGCCGGGCGACTTCATCCACGTCCGTATGGGAGACGTCATGCCAGCCGATGTGCGGCTCGCCGACGGACATATCCAAGTCGATCAGTCCACTCTCACGGGTGAATCTCTGCCGATCGAGGCAGAACCCGGTCGAACGACATTTGCTGGCTCAGTGGTCATCCGAGGGGAAGCAAGCGGTGAAGTAACCGCCACCGGCGCCCGCACCTACTTTGGCAAGACGGCCGAGCTAGTACGCACGGCCACGACCGTGAGTCATCTCCAGTCGATCATTTTCACCATCGTCAAGTACCTGGTGATGCTTGATGGCGCTCTCGTGCTCATCCTCCTCCTCTATTCGCGTATCGCGCACTTGCCTCTGATGGAGATGCTGCCCTTCGCTCTCATATTGCTGGTGGCCTCAGTTCCTGTGGCGCTGCCGGCGACTTTCACCTTGGCGACCGCGATGGGTTCCATGGAACTGGCTCGCAGCGGAGTACTCGTGACCAGGCTTTCAGCTATTGAGGAAGCTGCTGCGATGGAAGTGCTGTGCAGCGATAAGACCGGCACCATCACTCAAAACCGGCTGGCCGTAGCGGATCTGCAGGTATACGCTCCCTACGGAGAAGACGATCTTCTTCGCTTTGCTATGCTAGCAAGCGACGCTGCCAGTCAGGATCCAATCGACCTGGCCATCCTGGCCGAAGCCGAAAGTCACCACATCGACCCCGCAGGTTGGCAGACGCTCGAATTGATTCCTTTCGAACCTGCAACCAAGCTTTCGGAGGCAATCCTTAGTAAAGGCACCCAGCGCAGCCGCGCCATCAAAGGCGCTCCGGAAGCAATCGCAAACCGCGTGAAACGTGTGCCTAATTACTCGCCGGATATGGAACGGTTGGCCCAGCAGGGATATCGTGTGCTCGCGGTGGCCGCCGGGCCAGACGACGATTTGAGCTTTGTGGGGCTACTGGCGCTCGAGGATCCGCCGCGCGACGACTCTAAAACACTAATCCAAAGCCTGCATACTCTGGGAGTTCGCGTGATCATGATCACCGGGGACGGATTGGCTACTGCCCGCGCAGTCGCCGCTCGTGTCGGCATCGGCGGTCGTGCGGTCGAACCGAAAGCACTGGAAACGGAGGCCGCAGCGGATGTGCTCCAGAGCGACATTTTCGCTGGCGTATATCCGGAGGACAAGTTTCGCATCGTCCAGGCTCTGCAACGAGCCGGCAAGGTCACGGGAATGACCGGAGACGGCGTGAACGACGCCCCCGCCCTCAAACAGGCGGAAGTTGGAATCGCCGTAGCCAATGCCACAGACGTGGCGAAAGCTGCGGCCAGCCTCGTGCTTACCAATCCCGGGCTCATGGACATCCTGGCCGCAGTGAAGACGAGCCGCCGCATCTATCAGCGCATGCTTACCTACACACTCAACAAAATCATTAAGACCATTGAAATCGCGTTCCTGTTGAGTGTGGGTGTAATGCTTACTAGAAGCTTCGTCATTACCCCTTTCCTTATAGTCCTCCTCTTGTTCACCAATGACTTTGTAACTATGTCGATTGCCACCGACACCGTGTCTTACTCGCAGCAGCCCGATCTCTGGCAGATCCGTTCACTCGTTCTGGTTGGCCTGGCGCTGGGCAGCCTGATCCTGGTCTTTTCGTTCGGAACCTTGCTGGCTGGTCGCTATTGGCTGCAACTGCCCCTGCCCCAATTGCAAACGCTGGTCTTTATCACCTTGGTTTTTACGGGGCAGGGCACCGTTTATCTCGTCCGACAGCGCCAGCATTTCTGGGAGTCAAGACCCGGCAAATGGCTGGTTCTGAGCTCGGTCGCCGATATCGTAGTCGTGAGCATTCTTGCTTCCCGCGGCATTCTGATGCAGGCCATCCCTCCACAGGTAGTGTTCAGTGTGCTGATCGCTTCCGGTTGCTATCTCGCGGCCGTTGACTTTGTGAAAACCGGTCTTCTAAGAAAACTGCCGCGCGGGTTGTGAGGAACCTCTTTTCCTCCCGACTTACTAATTGTGGCTGGAACACTACGAGGAGTTCCCTTGGCGCAAATCGATTGCGTCGTTAAATGTTTTCCTGATCCACAAACAACCCTAGAGGATTGACTGTATTGCATAGCCTATCCTGTGTGAGTTACTTTTTGTTTGAGAAGGCCTCATGGGTTCTCCCGGGCTTGGGGTGGTCATGAGTTAATGTGCGTGGTAGGCACGTTCCGACTCTCACGATCACCCCGCCATTATTCCGCTACGATTTTTCAGCACGCCGCTTTTAAGAGTCGGTGTCTCGATCGTTTACACCGCCATAGTGAACGACATGAACATCACTACGTTCGAGAATCGAGTGATTGACTTGTGTTCCCGCGCGGTGAACGCAGAAGACGATGAAGAAGTCCAGCAACTCGCGGCCGAGTTGAGACAGATGCTTCACGAACGCATCGAACAACTAAGGAGAAGACTGATTTTTGCCTCGATTGCTTCAGCGCTTGCGTCTGACCGGTCAAAGGAAACCTAAAGTTGTTTTCAACGTCCTGGCGGCAAGCTATATATCTGCGACAGGCAGCCGCGCCTCGGATTATGCTGCCAGGATCATCGAGGAAGATTTCTCGCTAGCTGATCTGGAGTACAAATTCTAGGCCACAGCTTCCGCTGCCAGTTCTCTTTCCAAGGTCGCAGATTCTCTTGCCCCGGTTCGCCGCAACAATTCGATGGCCCAGTTCGACTTGGCGCTCTCAGAACAGGACACGTAAATCAACACTCCATCGTGGCGGAGTTGATCCTCGAATCGCTCCGCTTCATCGTCACCGAAACCCAGAGCTACCAGCGATCTCGAGCTTCCGCACAGGGCCGGAGATTGCTTCGCCACTACCAGCGCGTGGAAGAACGCCTGGGACCGGATGAAGAAACCGATCGTAGGCATCAAAACGGCGCCGAATTCGGAAAGCCACCCAATCAGCCCGGTGGTTGTTGCGGTCGTTTCGCGGTCAGCATTGAAGACGCTGGCCTCGCGCACGATCGCGGCAATGGGGTGACTCGGCGATAGCATCATGCAGATGTCTTCATTTCCGAACCCTGCATCATTCAGAGTGTCTACGACTTCGTGCAGAGCGACATCGCGGGGATACAATCCGTAGGCAGCGGGTCTGTTCGCGATCATGATCAAGCTCCAGGGTCTGAAATTGCGAGTCCGAAATTGCAGAAAACGTTCCAATTCGATTAGCCGACTGGTAATACGAAGAAACTTCCCGTGCAATCAGCTTGCGTGCGGGAAACGCAACACGTGATTAGATTTGAACCGTTAGAGTGAAACCATACGAAATCAACCGCGCTCTTGAAACTAGGGTAGATTCTGTATAAACGGCGGGGACTTTCAGTATCGGAACAATCCTGGCACTCCTCAATCGCGACCGACGGTTTCCGCATGGGCAAACCAGCTTTGATCTGCTCTCCCGATGTTTCCAGTTGCTGGGTACCTGGACTGCAGGGAGAATCGTCGATACAGGAAACACCCTAGAGTCAAACCACAAACTTTCATGTTAGCTAGTTGAGGGCGTCCGTAAATTCCCGTAAGGCTTATCTACAGTGCTTCAGTGCTTCCCAAGCGACTGCAATTTGGAAAGATTGCCGCCGGCCTGGGTGGCTCGTTCGGGTTCACCGGACGAACAAACACAGGGCTGAAGGTTCGAGTGGAGATTATTCCCAAAGATACCAGGCAACGAGGATCGTCCATGAGAGGGTCGTCCATGAAAAGAGACAGTCAGAATACTGCAACCGCGGTTGCTAATGGCGAATCGGGCGCAGATCGAGAGAGAGACGGCCACTCCGTTCTTTCTGCAGACGCGGCTGCTTCGGAACTAACTGCTATCCTTGCGTGCCTCCAAACCATGCGCGACGGAGAGTTTTCGGTGCGGCTGCCCGGTTCCTGGACCGGGCTTCCCGGGAAAATTGCGGACACGTTCAACGACATTGCCGCGGCTAATCAGCAAATTGCACGAGAGTTGAAGAGGGTCGGGCAAGTTGTCGGTAAAGAAGGAAGGACGCGCGAGCGCACTCGCTTTCATCAGTCCAGAGGGGCCTGGGGAGAGATGGGGGTATCTGTCAACACGCTCGTGGAAGACCTGCTTCGGCCGACGGCCGAGGTGACGCGCGCCATCGCGGCAGTAGCTCAGGGCAATTTGACCCAGACGGTGCAATTGGAAGTGGACGGGCGACCGCTGGAAGGCGAGTTCTTGCGCTCCGCCAATATCGTCAACACGATGATTCAGCAACTCGGCATCTTCACGGCCGAGGTTACTCGCGTTGCCCGCGAGGTAGGCACGGATGGCAAGCTCGGTGGCCAGGCGCAGGTGCCCGGCGTAGCCGGCACGTGGAAAGACCTTACGGACTCAGTAAATTCGATGGCCAGCAATCTGACGGGACAGGTGCGCAATATCGCCGAAGTTGCCACCGCGGTTGCTAGTGGCGATCTATCACGCAAGATTACCGTCGATGTGCGTGGCGAAATTCTCCAGCTCAAGGAAGCCATCAACACCATGGTGGATCAGTTGCGATCCTTTGCGTCCGAAGTAACGCGTGTCGCGCGCGAAGTGGGTACGGATGGCAAACTCGGCGGTCAGGCCAATGTGCCCGGCGTGGCAGGTACCTGGAAAGACCTCACGGACTCCGTCAACGCCATGGCGGGCAACTTAACCGCTCAGGTGCGCAACATCGCCGAGGTGACGACCGCCGTGGCGCGTGGCGATTTATCGCGCAAGATTACGGTGGATGTGAAAGGCGAAATTCTCGAGCTCAAAGACACGATCAACACAATGGTCGACCAGCTCAATGCCTTCGCTGGCGAGGTAACTCGTGTCGCTCGTGAAGTCGGAACTGAAGGCAAGCTGGGAGGGCAAGCGCAGGTGCCCGGTGTCGGCGGGACCTGGAAGGACCTCACCGACAACGTTAACTTTATGGCCAGCAACCTGACTGGCCAGGTCCGCAACATTGCGGAAGTGGCCACGGCCATCGCCAGCGGAGACCTGTCGCGCAAAATAACCGTCGACGTGCGTGGCGAGATCCTTCAGCTGAAAGAGACTCTCAACACGATGGTCGATCAACTGAATCGGTTCGCCGGCGAAGTGACGCGCGTCGCTCGCGAAGTCGGTACCGAGGGCCGCCTGGGCGGGCAGGCAAATGTGCCGGGCGTCGCCGGGACCTGGAAAGATTTGACCGATTCCGTGAATTCGATGGCCGGCAATCTCACCGGTCAGGTGCGCAATATTGCTGAAGTCACCACTGCTGTGGCCCGAGGTGATTTGTCGCGCAAGATCACGGTCGACGTTAAGGGAGAAATTCTCGAACTGAAAAACACCATCAACACGATGGTCGACCAGCTCAACGCGTTTGCGGGCGAAGTAACTCGTGTCGCTCGCGAAGTGGGAACGGAAGGCAAACTGGGCGGGCAGGCGCAGGTGCCCGGGGTGGCGGGCACGTGGAAAGATCTCACGGACAATGTCAACTTCATGGCGAGCAATCTTACCGGCCAGGTGCGCAACATCGCCGAGGTTGCCACCGCGGTAGCCCGAGGTGATTTGTCGCGCAAGATTACGGTTGATGTGAAGGGCGAGATTCTTGAGCTGAAAGACACCATCAACACGATGGTGGACCAGTTGCGTTCCTTTGCCTCGGAAGTGACCCGCGTGGCTCGTGAAGTTGGGACCGACGGCAAACTGGGCGGACAGGCTCTGGTCCCCGGCGTCGGCGGAACGTGGAAAGACCTTACCGACTCCGTAAACTCCATGGCCAGCAACCTGACCGGGCAGGTGCGCAATATCGCCGAGGTTTCGACTGCCATTGCTAGCGGAGACCTCTCGAAAAAGATCACGGTGAATGTGAGCGGCGAGATTCTGCTGCTCAAGGAAACCATCAATACGATGGTGGATCAACTCAATGCCTTTGCCGCAGAGGTGACCCGCGTGGCCCGTGAAGTGGGCTCCGAAGGAAAACTCGGGGGCCAGGCGCAGGTTCCCGGAGTGGCCGGTACCTGGAAAGACCTCACTGACTCCGTAAACTCGATGGCCGGCAACCTGACCGGTCAGGTGCGGAACATCGCTGAGGTAACTACCGCGGTGGCACGCGGCGATCTGTCTCGGAAGATCACCGTCGACGTCAAGGGTGAAATCCTTGAACTGAAGAACACGATTAATACGATGGTCGATCAGCTGAATGCGTTCGCCGCGGAGGTGACGCGCGTAGCGCGCGAGGTCGGCACCGACGGCAAGCTGGGTGGGCAAGCGCAAGTGCCGGGCGTCGGTGGAACATGGAAAGATCTCACGGATAGTTTCAACGTCATGGCGGTGAATCTGACAGAACAAGTGCGCGGCATCGTGAAGGTCGTTACCGCGGTTGCGAATGGAGATCTTACGCAGGAACTGACGGTGAACGCCAAGGGTGAAATCGCGGCTCTGGCAGAAACTATCAACAACATGACTGGTACTCTCGCCACGTTTGCGGATCAGGTAACGACGGTTGCGCGCGAGGTGGGCGTCGAAGGCCGGCTGGGTGGGCAAGCCAATGTGCCAGGAGCCGCCGGCACGTGGAAAGACCTCACAGGAAATGTAAACCTGTTGGCCGATAACCTTACAAATCAAGTTCGAGCCATCGCGGAGGTCGCCACTGCCGTGACTAAGGGTGACCTCACTCGGTCGATTCAGGTCGAAGCCTGCGGTGAGGTTGCCGAGTTGAAAGACAACATCAATACCATGATCGACAATCTGCGCCTGACGACCGATCGCAATACTGAGCAGGATTGGCTCAAGACCAACCTCGCGCGCTTTACGGGCATGTTGCAGGGCCAGCGCGATCTTGCGACCGTGGGGCGCCTGCTGTTGTCGGAGTTGGCCCCATTGGTGAACGCCCAGCAAGGAGTGATCTACCAGATGGAAACCGACGAATCCGCGGAGATGGCCCTGCTCTCCGCGTTTGCCGGCGACGGAGAAGATGGGCACCTGCGGCGGTTGAAGATCGGCGAAGGCCTGGTTGGGCAATGCGCAGCCGAAAAACGGCGGATGTTAATCACCGATCTTCCTTCAAATACTATTTCGATTCGATCGGGCTTGTTCCATGCCATTCCGCGAAACGTTATCGTGCTGCCCGTGCTTTTCGAGGATCGCGTAAAGGCGGTCATCGAACTGGCCTCGCTGAGCAATTTCACAACTTCGCATCTCGCCTTTCTCGAACAACTGACCGCCAGCATCGGCATCGTGCTCAACAGCATCGAGGCAACTATGCAGACGGAAGGACTCTTGAAGCAGTCTCAACAACTGGCCACCGAGCTCCAGATGCAGCAAAAAGAATTGCAGCAAACCAACGAGCAACTGGCGCAAAAGGCCCAGCAGCTTGCCGAACAAAACGTTGAGGTCGAGCGCAAGAACCAGGAGATTGAACAAGCCCGCCGCGCGCTGGAGGAAAAGGCCAAGGAACTGGCGCTGACCTCGAAATATAAATCCGAATTCCTGGCTAACATGTCGCACGAGTTGCGCACGCCGCTTAACAGCATCCTCGTTCTAGGCCAGCAACTTAGTGACAATCCCGACGGCAACCTCACGCCCAAGCAAGTGGAATTCTCCCGCACGATTCACGGCGCAGGGACCGACCTCTTGAACCTGATCACCGACATTCTCGATCTATCGAAGATCGAGTCGGGCACGGTTTCAGTGGAAGCGGAAGAGGTCTTCTTTAATAGCCTCCTTGACACGGTCGAGCGTCCGTTCCGGCATGAAGCGGAGAACCGGCATTTGAATTTCGAACGGCACACCGACCCGCAACTGCCTCGGAGTCTGGTCACTGATTCAAAGCGTCTGCAGCAAGTCCTGAAGAACTTGCTCTCCAATGCCTTCAAGTTCACCGAGCAGGGAGGTGTCGTTCTCTCGGTTTCGCCAGCCACAGGCGGATGGAGCGAGGATCATCCTGTCTTGGCAAACGCCGGGGCGGTAATTGCTTTCGAAGTGGCCGACACGGGAATCGGCATTCCTTTCGACAAGCAGAGGATCATCTTCGAAGCGTTTCAACAGGCTGACGCGGGGACCAGCCGCAAATACGGCGGTACTGGCCTTGGCTTGGCCATCAGCCGCGAACTGGCCAGCTTGCTGGGAGGCGAGATTCAGTTGCGGAGTACTCCAGGAAAAGGGAGCACATTTACCCTTTACCTGCCGCAGACCTATGTCGGCGCCTCGACCAGCGCTACCATGGTGGAAGGGAAATCGCTGTCGTCGGTTTCTCGGCGCGAGCTACCTGTTGTCGGTGCTCCCGAGCACCCGGTCGAGCGGATCCCGGATGACCGGGAAAATCTTCAGCCCGGCGACGCCGTTTTACTGATCGTTGAGGATGACTTGCATTACGCCCGCGTATTATGCGATCTTTCCCGGGATAAGGGATTCAAGGTCCTCGTGGCCACGCGGGGCACCGAAGCCCTGGCGTTGGCTCGGGAGTATCGTCCAACTGCGGTGTCGCTCGACGTATTCTTGCCCGATATGTTGGGGTGGACAGTGCTAAATCACTTGAAGCAAGACCCCGCCACACGGCACATCCCAGTGCAAATGTTGACCCTCGACGAAGACCGGCATCATGGATTGGCACGAGGAGCATTCGCGTTCGTAACCAAACCCACTACGCCGGAAGGAATCAAAGCCGCGTTGACGCGGATCAAACAGTATGCGACTCCGCGCCGCAAGCGTCTTTTGGTGGTGGAGGACAACGCTGCGGAGCAGTTAAGTATTAAGGAGTTGCTCGGCTACAAGGATATTGACGTTACGGTTGTTGCCAGCGGAGTGGATGCTCTCGCAGCGGTCACGGAGCAGCCTTTCGACTGCGTCGTGCTCGATCTGCGATTACCCGATATATCGGGATTCGAGGTGCTGGAGCGATTCCGTGACACTCCGGCGCTCAACGATTTGCCCGTCGTGGTCTTTACGGGGAAGGAGCTTTCACCGGAAGAAGACGCGCGTCTGCACGCGCTAGCGCGCAGCGTTGTTGTCAAGGGAGTCGAGTCGCCGGAAAGACTGCTGGATGAGACGGCTCTTTTCCTGCATCGCGTAGTGGAGGACCTCCCCCCAGAAAAACAAAACATGATCGAGCAGCTGCATCGCTCCGATGACGCACTCGTGGGAAGGAAAGTGCTGGTGGTGGATGATGACGTCCGGAATATCTTCGCGCTGAGCAGTGTGCTGGAGCGGCGGGGCATGACCGTTCTTACCGCTGGCACGGGACGCGAAGCCATCAAGACACTTGAATCAACGCCGGACGTGGCAATTGCGCTGATGGATATCATGATGCCGGAGATGGATGGGTACGAAACGATGCAGGTGATCCGTCAGAAGTCCAACCTTCAACGCTTGCCCATTATTGCCCTCACGGCGAAGGCGATGAAGGGAGATCGCGAGAAGTGTCTCGAAGCGGGCGCATCAGAGTATTTGGCCAAGCCCGTAAATACGGAGCAGCTGCTTTCTGCTCTTCGCATGTGGCTTCACCGATAGCTCCACGCCGCTCGCGAAGAGTCCGAAGGCGGCCGCCGGTCCGGGAGATGGAGAAAGCTGATGACTACGAAAGAAAAAGTCAACATTCTCATGGTGGATGACCAGCCCGGCAAGCTGCTGAGCTATGAGGTCATGCTGGCTGAACTGGACGAGAACCTGATCAAAGCCGCTTCCGGGAAGGAGGCTCTCGAACATTTGCTCAAGACCGATGTTGCCGTCGTGCTGATGGATGTAAGCATGCCGGAACTCGACGGTTTTGAATTGGCGAGCATGATTCGCCAGCACCCGCGTTTTCAGAGAACCGCAATCATCTTTATCTCGGCCGTGCGTCTGACCGACCTGGACCGGCTCAAAGGCTATGAACATGGGGCTGTGGACTACGTTTCCGTTCCGGTGGTTCCCGAATTGCTGCGGGCGAAGGTTAGCATTTTCGCCGAACTGCACCGCAAGACTCGCCAACTGGAAACACTGAATCGGGAACTGGAACAGCGTGTCGGGGAGCGGACCCAGGAATTGGAGGCCAAGGCGAGGGCATTGCTGCGGCTCAACCTGGAACTAGGCGAGAAGAACATGGAGCTCGATGCGATTGTCCACACCGCGCCAGATATTATCTTCAGCAGGCAAGCGGACGGCAGCAGGGACTACATCAGTGATCGATTCTATGAATATACCGGGGCTGCCCCAGGCTCGGCGACCGGCTTCGGTTGGTGGAATTACGTGCATACGGAAGATAGGGAACGAAGTCAGCAGCGTTGGTTGGAGTGTGTTCAATCGGGGCAGAATTACGAAGTGGAATATCGGTTGCGCGGGGGAAATGGAGACTATCGCTGGTTCCGCGCCCGCGCCGTGCCTATTCGGAGTCCGGAGGGGAAAATCATCAAATGGTACGGAACGTGTTCTGACATTCATGACAGCAAGCTGGTGGAGCAGTCGATTCGCAACAACGCCATCGAGTTGGAAAGAATGGTGGACGAGCGCACGGCCGCATTGAGGCGCCTTTCAGTCCGGGTGATGACCGCGCAGGATGAGGAACGCCGCCGCATCGCGCGCGACCTGCACGATGGTCTGGGACAGGAACTGGCGGTGGCTAAGATGGTGTTGGGTAAGGCGTTTCAAGACGATTCAGCCGAGTCAGAAAGGCAAGTGTGCGTCGAGGCCAGCGACATCGTGGATCGTGCGATCCAGCAAGTGCGGAGCATGTCTCATCTTTTGCATCCACCTTTACTGGATGAGGTCGGTTTGCTTTCGGCGCTTCGATGGTACCTGGACGGGTTGACGGAGCGCAGCGGCATCGAAACCTCTCTTGATGTCCAGCCCAGCGATTTTCCCCGTCTCGCGCTCGACCTCGAAACGGCAGTCTTCCGCATCGTTCAGGAAGCACTCACGAACGTATTCCGGCACTCGGAGGCGCGCAAGGCCTGGATTACGCTGATTCAAAGAGAGGATGCAACCGTCATCACAGTGCGGGATGATGGCAAAGGAGTCCCAAAGAGGATCGTAGAGCAACAGCCAGATAGTGTCGGAATTGGAATCAGTGGGATGAGTCAGCGGGCCAAGGAGTTCGGCGGCGAATTGCGACTGACCAATACCCATCCCGGCACTCTGGTTGAGCTGGTGATTCCTTCCACCAGGTTGGTGTCCCGGGAAGTGTGCAGCGCTTAACGCTGGAGGTGATCGTGATCAAGTTTGGCGCCCGTCCCTTACGAGATATCGACGCCTCCATTGAGCCGTGCGTGAGGCGCAGGTGCCGGTCGTCCCAGCGAACCGGCACCTGATGTACGGGGCGTTGTGTCGAGGGAATCAAGATAATTGAAGGCGCGCCGAGACCACAATACGGTGAAGACTGTATTCTCGGAGCGATACAACTCCAGAACCTTGCGGGAACTTCTCTTCGTCTCTGTCTCTCCGTCGGGCCGATCTCACTTCAGAGTCGCCATCCCGTTATCTTAGTTAACGCTCAGGATGTTCCATGTCCGTTTTACAGGCAACACCGGATGGAACAAGCACGATCCGAGGGCTAGCGTTAGTCTGTCGACCAGCGATTCACTGGCGTATCAGAAAAAGAGGTGGTGACCATGACACGTATTCACGGCACATTCGTTCGATATCTTCTGGTCTTCGGCGTTGGGTTTCTGCTTTGCGCCGGTATGCTTTGGGCTGCCGACGACAAGGACCAATCCGATATCGGGAAGCGTATCGAGGCGTCCGCCTCGGTGTTAAATGAAATTATGGCGACGCCGGACAAAGCGATCCCCGACAAAGTGATGCACGATGCGAAGTGCGTGGCCGTGATTCCCTCCATGGTAAAAGTTGCCTTTGTTTTCGGAGGCAACCACGGGAAGGGCATCGCTACTTGCCGGACCGAGAGCGGTCGCTGGAGCGCCCCGGCGCCAATCACGATCACTGGCGGCAGTTGGGGTTTGCAGATCGGCGGCCAAGCGATTGACCTGGTGTTGATCGTAACGAACGATGACGGAATGCAGCACCTGCTGTCGAGCAAGTTCAAACTCGGAGCCGACGCTTCCGCAGCCGCGGGTCCGGTGGGGCGTGACACCGCCGCCGATACCGATTGGAAGATGAGGGCAGAGGTTTTGACCTACTCGCGAGCACGGGGTATTTTTGCTGGAATTGACCTCAATGGCGCTGCCATTACACAGGACAAAGATGAAACCCGAATCCTCTATGGGAGTTTTGTGCCGTTCCGCGATATCTTGAGCGGAAAAGTTCCGCCTCCCAATACAAGTGAGCCTTTTTTACTTGCGGTTCGGAAGTATGCAGACCAAGCGAAGGAGCATGGGCAATTGGGGCCGGCGCCGGCGGGCGGCGCAGAGTCCGGCAAGAGGTGACTTTCTTGAGCCTCTACAGCTTTCGTTAAGCGCGACCGTGATTAGTCGACTGGTGAAATCTACGATTCCGCCAGTCTCACGCCTCACGGCCAACGATATCCATTCTCTCCGAGCGTAGGCGCGGGCAGATGCTTTGGCCGGTCGGGTGAACGCCCTACACCTGGCGCTGGTTGAGTTGCCTCTCGCTTTCCATCCCAAAGTTTTGCAGATGTAAACCGCTCCGGCATCGCGTACAGCGAGGCTCCGAGGCAATTACAGAGCGCACCCGATAGTACGTTCACGCCGGTTTTTTTAATCTCTCTTTTAGAGCTGAGTGCTCCCAGAATCGAAGAGGGCAAATAGGTGAGCCAGCGAAGGAGAGACTACCGTGGCAACTTGCGTAATTTCCGCGACAGCAGCAGCGCATGTGATTCCCGTACGGAAGGAATTCAGCTGCAACGATTCCGAGCGCAGCCTTGTTCAACGTGCGCAGCGTGGCGACGAGCAGGCTTTCGCCACTCTCTTTCAAATGCACAAGAACCGCGTGTATTCGGTATGCCTGCTCATGACCAAAGACGTCGCCGAAGCCGAGGATCTGACGCAGGAGGCGTTCTTGCAGGTTTTTCGAGCCATCGGCGGCTTCCGAGGTGATGCCGCATTCTCTACGTGGCTCTACCGAGTTGCGGTGAACACCGTGCTGATGAAACGTCGCAGAAAATCTCCACCATCGTTCTCTCTTGACGAGCCAGTGTCGCCGGAATCGCCATCTCTGCGGCGCGACCTGGGAAGAAACGACCCGGCCCTGACCGGCGCGGTCGACCGCATCGCCCTGCGGCGGGCGATCCAGGAACTTCCTGCCGGCTGCAGAAAAATCTTTGCGCTGCATGAAGTCGAAGGGTATCAACATCACGAGATTGCCGAACTCCTAGGCTGCTCCATAGGCAATTCCAAGTCGCAGCTCCACAAAGCGAAACTCAAGATGCGAGAACTCCTATTTCCGAAAAGGAGAATCAGGCGACGCCGAGAGGGCAGCCAGGAGAGTGAAGTGCCCACAGTCACCCGTCATGCGAATTATGAGCAGCTACCTGCGTGAGGTGGTCAGATTGAGTTCCGGGTTTCATTCCGGTATTCGCCGACCCCTGTAAATTGACGCCAACCATTACAAGCGGCAATTCATCTTAACTGGTCTCGATTATCTCGTCAGGAGTTTCGCGGCATGCGATTGCTGAGCCTCCGCCTCATTATTTCGCTGATTGTCGGCGTCACTCTGATATCCCTCGCTTTCTCCTATTACCAGGTTGTTGCGGAAAAGCGCAGCCTCCGTAGTGAAGTGGAGCGCCGCGCCGAGGTCTTCGGTGAAAGCCTCGCGGGCAACGTCGAGAAGGATCTGGAGAGCGGATCAGAACGAGGCTTGCAGCGTCTGGTAAAGCGCTTTGGTAATCGCGAGCATCTGCTGGGAATCGCAGTCTATGATCGCGAAGGAAAAATCATAGCGGTCACTCCCGAGCTCGAGGAACTTCTCAAGGCCACTCCGGGTGAGGTAACTCGGGCCATCGTGGAAGATCACCAGGAGAGCGCGTACCTCCGGCTGGATGCTATTCCCGTATATGTCCTGATAGTGCCTGTTCATCGCGAGGACGAGGTGGCCGGCAGTCTTGCGGTCGTGAATGATGTCAGTTATATCCGTGCGCAGAGCCTGCGCCTGTGGCGTGAAACCTTTGTCCGGGTTTTGGCTCAGGTCTTCCTCATCGTTCTCATTACGCTCCTGATTGTTCGCTGGAGCATCACCGGACCCATCGCGCGAGCCGCGCAATGGATGCGCGCGCTCCGCACGGGGAGAATCTCCATACGTCATGAGATCCCCGATCTCGACTTCTTCCGCCCTCTGGCACGGGAAGTGGCCACCCTCGCCGAAAGTCTGAGCCAGGCCCGCGACGCTGCGGAGAATGAAGCGCGCTTGCGGGAAGCCGGAGAATCCATGTGGACGGGCGATCGGCTCGCGGTGCAGGTCCAGACTCGCCTCGAGGGCGGCCGTCTATTTGTAGTATCGAATCGCGAGCCCTACGCACACCAGCGGAACGGCAAGTCGCTCGAAGTCGTCGTGCCCCCAAGCGGGCTGGTGACTGCTCTGGAACCGGTGCTCAACGCCTGCGATGGCACGTGGATCGCGCATGGCAGCGGAGACGCGGACAGGGAGGTCGTGGACGATCACGATCGTCTGCGGGTTCCGCCCGATGATCCCCGCTACACTCTGCGCCGGGTATGGCTGAGCAAAGAAGAGGAGGACGGCTACTACTACGGATTTGCCAACGAAGGTCTATGGCCGCTCTGCCACATCGCTCATACCCGCCCGATCTTCCGAGCCGCAGATTGGGAGGACTACCAGGAGGTCAACCGAAGGTTCAACCGCGCAGTCCTCGAGGAGATCGAACACATTCCAAAACCCGTGGTTCTGGTGCAGGACTACCACTTTGCCCTGCTCCCACGACTCATTAAGGAGAAGAGGCCGGACGCACGCGTTGCCATTTTCTGGCACATCCCGTGGCCCAACCCCGAGGCCTTCGGCATCTGTCCATGGCAACGCCAACTCGTGGATGGACTACTAGGAGCAGATCTCGTCGGATTTCACATCCAAGCGCACTGCAACAACTTCCTGCAGACAGTGGACCGGGTGGTGGAGTCGCGGGTGGACTGGGAACATTTTTCAGCGCTTCGGCAGGGCCATCGCACCATCATCCGCCCTTTTCCCATCAGCGTGGATCTCACGGAGGATGAGTCGTTAGAAGACAGTATGAAGGATTTTAACTACCTCGACCGCTCGGCCCTGCTGCGCACTCTGGGAGTAGAAGCGACCTTCGTGGGGATAGGAGTGGATCGGGTGGACTATACCAAGGGAATCGTGGAACGCTTCCTGGCCATCGAGCGCTTTTTCGAGAAATATCCTGACTATCAAGGGAAGTTCACATTTGTGGAGATCGGATCGCCGAGCCGCATTCACATCAAGCGTTACCACGATTTGCTGGCAGAGGTTGAGGCCGAGGCCGAGCGCATCAACTGGCGCTTTCAGGCTGACAAGTGGAAGCCCATCGTATTGCTCAAGCGGCACCACAGCCATCGGGAAATCGAACAATATTATCGCGCTGCCGATCTATGTTTGGTGACGTCGCTGCATGACGGCATGAACCTTGTAGCCAAAGAATTCCTTGCTGCGCGGCGTGATGAGCGAGGCGTACTCATCTTGAGCCAGTTCACGGGCGCTGCACGCGAACTGCGAGACGCTTTGCTGGTGAACCCTTACGATATCGATCAGACTGCCGAAGCGATCCGCGTTGCCCTCGAGATGGAACCGGAAGAGAAGCAGATGCGGGTGCACCGGATGCGGAGAGTGATAAGAGAACACAACATTTACCGTTGGGCGGCAGACCTGATAACTGAGCTCTGCGAGCTCAGAGTCGATGTACAGGATCACTCTCAGGAGGAATTTCGCAAAAATGTGGCCGCCGCATAAAAAGGCGGTCGGATAAGGAGAATGTGTTGAAACAAGATGTGACAGCTCAAGTAGAGTCCCTTTTCGCAGCGGTCGCACGAGAACCGCGTTCGCTTCTTATGCTTGACTATGACGGCACGCTCGCGCCGTTCCGGAATGACCGGCGCCGGGCTTTTCCCTATCCTGGAATTTCAGCTGTGCTGCAGGAGATCATTCGCATCGGCAAGACGCGAGTGGTCATTATCTCGGGTAGAGAGGCGAACGAGGTCATTCCGCTGCTGAACATTGAACCCCGGCCCGAGCTCTGGGGGCTTCATGGATTGCAGCGTCTCAAACCGGACGGGAGCGGTGAACTCCCTCGGTTGGACGAACGCACTGTGTCGGAATTGGCTAGAGCAGCGGATTGGCTGCACGACCAGAATCTCGAAGACATTGCCGAGTTTAAGGAAGGAAGTATCGCTGTGCACTGGCGAGCTCTGGATGAGAGCGAAGTGGAACAGATTCGGGAGCGAGTGTTGCTGGGCTGGCGCACTCTTGTAAAGTACACCCGCTTGAATCTTCTGGAATTCGACGGCGGCGTCGAGATATGCGCACACAAAGCGGACAAGGGCGCCGCGGTTCAAACTGTTCTGAATGAAATGAATCCGGGAACGCCCGCTGTCTATTTGGGGGACGATACTACGGACGAGCCCGCGTTTCAAGCCGTGAATGGACGGGGCTTGAGTGTACTGGTTCGCCCGCGGTGGCGGCAGACCGCCGCACAATTGTGGCTTCGACCGCCCGAGCAAATCCTGGATTTTCTGGCGCGATGGCTCAAGGCGTGCGACGAGCCGGACGCATTAAGCGATCACACGGCGGAGGCGATCAACGCGTGACGAGTGCAGCGGTACCAAAACCGATCCGTGATCCGGTAAAGCCTTTTTATTTCAATACGTCTGCACACCTTCTTCGCATTACGCGGCAGAAGTCGAGCACGATTGCAGAGTTCCTGAACGCGCTGCAAGAATGCCCGGAGGGCTCCATCTTCCAGCACAGTTTTCGGACGCTCGAGGAACATCACTTCATTCGAGAGGGCTTCTCCAACGACTTCGCACATTGGGTTCTGTCGGCCTGCAACGAACCCGGCCTGGCGGAAGAACTTGCCAGTGTGGATGTGCGCGAGTTCACATCTGTCGCAGAGTTGCGCGAAAGATTTATCCAGATCGTGGAGAACTTCCTGCAACGCGCTCCGGGTGCCGGCACGCGGACGGCGCGAGAGACGTTCTATTTTTGCGCCTCCGATAGTGTCGTAATTCCAACCAGCTTCGTGGCCCATACGCTGCAAGAGTTCGCCGAGGGCCTGCGGGGGGTAAGCGTGCACTCGGTTCATCATCATTTCATCGAGGCGCGGCTCAGGCTGAAGCTCATGTCGAACGATTTCTCGCAATGGCTATACGAGGATATGGGCCTAACCGAAGCCGCTCGCCAATTAAATCGGATCGACATTTACACCATGACCCTGGAGGACGTTCGCAACCAAATTATTCGAATCGTGGAGAGAGCGCTGTCCTGAGTGTGCTCACACATTATGGAACCAGTGGAACCACAAACCGAGAGCGAATTGGCGGCCACGGAAAGTGCAGCGGACCACGGCGCGTCTGCTACTCCAGCTTCGCCTGCGCGTAGCGAGCGACGGAAGCGCCCCCGGACATGGGAGATTCCTCCAGCGCCGGTTCCTCCGCCGCGTCTGGATGACTACAAAAACATTGTCGGCACAGCGGACATCGACGAGTTGAAGTTCCTCGCCCGGGAGTTGAAGGGCAAGACGGTAAAAATGGTGAACTCCACGGCGGTGGGTGGAGGGGTCGCCGAGATGCTCAACCAATTGGTTCCGCTGCTCAATGAAGTGGAGGTGAAAACTCACTGGGAGGTTATCACGGGAGGAAACGACTTCTTCGAAGTGACCAAGGCCTTCCATAATGCGCTTCAGGGCAGCGACTACGAACTTACGCAGCATGCTCGCGATATCTTTTTGATGCACAACGAGCAAAACCGCCAACGTATCCAGTTTTCCGAAGACGTGGTGGTGATACATGATCCCCAGCCCGCCGCCCTCATCCAGGGCCGCCAGGACTCGCCGCGGCGATGGGTGTGGCGCTGCCACATCGATTTATCCAATCCCAACCCAGCGGTGTGGGGGTTTCTCCGGCCATTCATCGAGCAGTACGACGCAGCGATTTTTTCTTCACCATCTTTCACCCGCCAGTTGCCGATTCCTCAATACTTGTTTTACCCCTGCATTGACCCGTTGTCGGAAAAAAACAAGGACCTTGAGGATAGTGTTGTTCAGCAGGTATGCGACGAATTCGGGATCGACCGCTCGCGCCCCATCGTGACTCAAGTCTCGCGTTTCGATCGGGCGAAGGATCCAGTGGGAGTAGTCCAAGCTTTCAAGCAGGCCCGGAAATATGTGGACTGCCAATTGGTTTT
Source organism: uncultured Acidobacteriaceae bacterium (assembly GCA_963786075.1). Classification (GTDB taxonomy): domain Bacteria; phylum Acidobacteriota; class Terriglobia; order Terriglobales; family Acidobacteriaceae; genus Sulfotelmatobacter. The sequence goes on from CAWAYA010000001.1 coordinate 60,701, forward strand.
GGCGGGAGGAGGAGCGAGCGACGATCCGGAAGGGGCCACTGTTCTCAAGGAGGTCAAAGAGGTTGCTGGCGAAGATCCCGATATCATAATTCTCGACCTGCCTCCCTGGTGCGCCAGGGAAATCAATGCACTGCAGCGAGCTTCGACGCTCATCGTGCAAAAATCGATCCGAGAAGGTTTTGGATTGACGGTGACCGAGGCACTCTGGAAAGGAAAACCAACCATCGCGGGCGCGGTCGGGGGCATCCCGAATCAAATCATCCATAAGTTAACTGGAGTGTTGGTGCACTCTGTGGAGGGTTGCGCGTATCAGATGCGGTACCTGCTCACGCACCCGGATTTCGCTAGACAACTGGGCCAGAACGGACATGAACACGTAAAAGAAAATTTCCTGATGACCACCAATGTCCGACGCTGGCTGTTGCTGTTTCGAATCTTGCTCGATGGGGTCCGTTGATAAAGTGCTCTCTCGGCCCGCAGGCTTGACCTCGCCTTTTGATCTCTCATGACTAAGTGGAGAGAATACAGCCCTCAATAGTTGAGGAGGCTGACAGGTTTATCAGGCATTTGCCCAACAACCCTGGCACTACACACTACATCGAACAGAAGCGCAACTCGCCATCCGCGTTTGAGGGGACCGAGGAATGAACTGAAATGAGCAATCAGTAATAGTTCTGAAAGATTGGATCGGGTCAGCCACAGCGCTACTGGGTTTACTGGATTGTTATCGATGGCAATATCTTCTATGGTGCGGACAGCATGGGTCTGGCAAAAAAGGGGCGGTAGGTGCGTTCGATCCCCGGTGACGCTGCTGGCACAGCGACGTTTCGGCGCAAGAGAGAAATTACGTCGCTGTCTTCTGGATTGCTGGAATTGAGGAGTTCCCGCGTGGTTAGAATTCTTGTGGCAGACGATAACCCGGCCGTGCGGCACTATCTTCGTGCCATCCTTGAGCAGCGTGGCGATTGGCGAGTGTGCGACGAGGCGAGGACAGGAAGGGAGGCGCTGCAAAGGGTACGAGAAATGCCCCCTGATGTGATTTTGCTCGACTTCCAGATGCCGGATCTGAATGGCCTTGATGTCGCCACGCAGATTTCTCGATCGTTTCCCGACATCCCGATCCTGATGGTCACGGTTCATTTCTCCAAACAGCTGGCCGAAGCCGCCCAGAGAGTAGGGATTCGCGGAGCCTGCGCAAAGTCAGATGTCGGTTCTATTGTGAAGGCTGTTGAAGCGCTGTTATGCCAGAAAACTTATTTTCCGGAAATGACTCCGACCGGCGGCTAGAATGTCCAAGTGCGACAGTAAGAGAGGCGAAAGCTCATCGAAATACAGGATTCTCTGTATTCGGGGATGCGCCTTTCCGTGCTAGTTTTGACGCTGTCTCTTCCCATGTGCTTGGATGGGGCAGCCCTTCAGCCAGACACAATTTTGGGCGCGGAGCTTTTTTGTCTGGTTTACCTCCAGCTTCCGCGGAAGAATTTGAAAACGGACATGGCGATTCGCATTCTGCTGGTAGATGATCATCCGGTCGTGAGGCAAGGACTGAAGACTCTTTTAGAAAGGCAATCCGGCTGGGAAGTGGTGGGGGAAGCGTCGGATGGGTTTGAAGCCTTGGACAGGGCTGCGAGTTTGCAACCTGATGTTCTGGTGCTCGACATTACGATGCCCCGGATGAATGGTCTCGAAGCTTGCCGGTTGATCCGGCAGAGGGTTCCGGGTGTAGAGATTTTATTCGTTACACAACATGATTCTCCCCAGATGATGCGGGAGGCGCTGGATGCGGGGGCCAGAGGATATGTCGTGAAATCTAATGCCACCCGCGACCTATTGGAAGCTGTGAGGTCGGTGAGCCAACATAAGGTGTTTACGGCGCTGACTCGAAGGGACGCCCTTACTTCTTCTTGAAGGCGTGGCAGCATCAGACTGTGGGGAAAGCGTTGTCTGCGTGTGAAAGGGGCCGCTATGAAACTGCGTATCTTGTTGGCCGATGATCATGAGATTGTGCGCCGGGGTTTATGCGCCCTGCTGCAGAAACGCGAAGGATGGGAGGTTTGCGGAGAAGCGTCCAATGGCCGCGAAGCGCTCGATTTGGCTGTGAGGCTGAAACCCGATGTTGTAATCCTTGATATTGGCATGCCCAGCTTGAATGGCCTTGCCACCACGCGCCAGATGCTGCAGCACGATCCCAATTTCAAGATCATCATTCTCACAATTACCGACTCCGATCAGGTCATCCGGGAAGCTCTGGATGCCGGTGCGCGCGGCTTCGTGTTGAAGTCCGATGCGGCTCGAGATTTAGTTTCTGCCGTTGAAGCTCTACAGAGCAAGCGCATGTTCTTCACACCTCGGGTGAACGATTTAGTGCTCGCAGGCTTCCTTGAGAAGGGGCACGCTATTTCCGCGAACGAACCTCCAAGCCTGCCCACCTTGACCCCCCGGGAGCGCGAAATCACCCAGCTTCTGGCGGAGGGTAAGAGTTCCAAGGAAGTCGCTTCACTACTGAACCTCAGTACCAAGACTGTCGAAACACACCGCAGCAACATCATGCGAAAACTCAGTGTGCACTCTATCCGCGACCTGGTGGTTTACGCCATCAAGAACAATATCATTCAGATCGACGTACCTCTTCGACTCAAGAACGATCCTCAGAGCGGCCCGCAGAGTACGGTGGCATAGATAGCGCCTTTCTGCGATCCACAAGTCGTGCGGTATCCTTCACCCATCTTGGACAAGTAGCGCTCGATCGTTGGGGTACCGGAACTCCCGTATCTTCCTCCGGGAAAGGCTGTAGCCGCGTCTTGAAGTTCATTAGCCCGATCTTAAGATGCTCCGCGTGAAGGATCACCGATAGGGGCGTTCGGTCGAATACGCTACATCTAACTGGAAGAACTTACATACGCGTTCACCGCGTGGAATCTGCCAAAGCTATGAGATGCAATGAATTAGAGGTTTGGCACGCTCTGTGCTTGTTGACCTGTGTTGCCAGAGGTACTGGCGCAATCGCGGGGCGGTGTTCTTTATCGAAGCCGTGGGATGTTCTGTTTTTTCCTGGAGGTGACGCGTGAGCATGCTCCGAATTCTGATCGCGGACGATCACGAGGTGGCGAGGAGAGGTGTCCGTTCTTTGCTGGAAGCTCACCCAGGGTGGGAGGTTTGTGGCGAGGCCAAAGATGGACGCGAAGCCGTCGAGTGCGCCAATGAGATGAAGCCCGATGTTGCGCTGCTTGACATCGGAATGCCGAGCCTGAACGGCCTGGATGCGGCACGCCAGATCCTAACCGCATCCCCTCAGACTCGCATCTTGATTTTGACCATGCACGATTCCGAACAGGTTGTAAGGGAAGTGCTGGCCGTTGGAGCGCAGGGATTCTTGCTGAAGTCCGATGCCGGGCGCGACCTCGTCGCCGCAGTGGAAGCATTGCAGCACCATCGGACGTTCTTTACCACAAGGGTAGCGCAGATGGTGCTTGAGGGTTATCTGCACCCGAACCACGGCAGCGACCATCCCTGCAGAAACACTTTGACGCCGAGGGAAAGAGAAGTGATCCAACTGGTGGCAGAAGGAAAAAGTACTAAGGAAGTCGCAGTGATGCTCAACCTCAGCGTCAAAACGGCGGAAACGCATCGCACGAACCTCATGCGTAAACTCGATTTGCATTCGGTCGCTGATTTGACTTTGTACGCCGTGCGGAACAGTATTGTTCAGGTTTTCTGAGTCTTCTTCAGAGACTCTGCGTGCCGATGCTAGGCCGGGTGCGCCTGCTAAGCACATAGCTAAGTCGACGAAGCGCAATTGATCGTGCTGCACGGTCAGCCGTATCCCTTGGCCGGAGCTGGCGTCGGCGGTTCAACTCCGTCCCCCTGGCCACGACATTCTCCAATCACTTGCAAATCCCGCCTCAGGTTACGTGGTCACAATTTAATTCACTGAACGGCTGAGTCTATTTACGGCTCGTTCGTGAATGCTAAGTCCTGGATAACCCAGGTTCGGGCAAGTTTCTGGTCGGCCTTCGATTTTCTCGGGAATAAGAATGACTCGTGCCAGTTATCAACGGAGAACACTAGAAACCAAGGAGAGCGAATGGCGGACAATAACCACGACCTCATCGACCAGAGGCTGCAAGATCTCAACCACGACGGAGTTGACCGTCGTGGATTCTTGAAATGCATGGCATGGGCGGGCACCGGACTGGTCTGGACCATGAGCGGCGGCGTTCCAGTATCTAGGGCCATCGCCAAAGGCTATGGCAGAGATGCAGACAAAACCGCGGACTTCCGCTTCGTGCAGATCAGCGACAGCCACATCGGTTTCAATAAGGCGGCGAATCCCGATGTCACCGCGACTTTGCAGACGGCAATCAACAAGATTAACGCCATGCCCCACACGCCAGATTTCATCATTCACACCGGCGATCTGAGTCAACTTTCGAAGCCGAGCGAGTTCGATACGCTCGACCAGGTATTAAAAGGCGCGGCTGCGAAGCAAATCTTCTTTGTGCCGGGAGAGCACGACATGCTCGCGGACAACGGCGGGCAATACCTGGAGCGCTATGGGAAGGGTACAAAGGGCACAGGGTGGTCGAGCTTCGATCACAAAGGCGTGCATTTCGTTGGTCTGGTGAATGTCGCTAATTTGAAGGCCGGAGGCATGGGGTCGCTCGGTAACGACCAACTGGAGTGGCTGAAGAATGATCTCAAGGGCCGCTCCGCCAGCACTCCGATTGTGCTGTTTGCCCACATTCCGCTGTGGACCATCTACCCCGATTGGGGCTGGGGAACCGACGACAGCGAGCAAGCCTTGTCTTGTGTCAAGCGTTTCGGTTCGGTGACGGTGTTAAACGGACACATTCACCAGATCATGCAGAAGGTAGAAGGCAAGATTTCATTCCACACCGCGATGTCGACCGCCTTTCCTCAACCTGCGCCGGGATCGGCGCCCTCAGCCGGACCGATGAAGGTCCCAGCCGAACAGTTGCAGCGGGTGTTGGGTATCACGGACGTGAACTATGTGGTCAGCGGCCGCAGCCTGGCGGTCATCGATTCATCACTCGCGGATTCGGCCTCTTTGGCTTCACGCGCGCCGCTGGGAGCCGTTGCTCCGGACCATGACTAAAGATCGACAACGTTCCTGTCTCAAAAGAGATCGAGTTTACGTCGAATAGAAAGGGAACAGCCAATGACGAGGGAAAATGTGTGGGTTGCAGGTGTGGCGATGACGTTGCTGATCGGGATGCTGCTGTGGTTCGCAGTATTACCGAGCGTCAGGGCGAAAGGTCAGCCCTCAGCGGCGAATGCTGCGGTGAAAATCGACAATTTTGTTTTCGGGCCACAGACGATCACGGTACCCGTTGGAACTACGGTCACCTGGACAAACGGTGATGACATTCCCCATACCTCGGTCAGTACGGAGGGAGTCTTCAAGTCCAAGGTGCTGGATACGGATGAAAAGTTCTCCTACACGTTTACCAAGGCAGGGACGTATCCATATTACTGTACGATTCACCCGAAGATGATCGGCAAAGTCGTAGTGCGGTGACTCAGAGTGCCGGATGGTGTGCAAAAAAATGGGTTCAGGTGTTGCACGTCCATCAAGCGGCGATGGTAAACTTGTGATCCGAACTTTCGCACGCCGCAAGGATGACGCCCCCGATGGATCCCGGTCTGATGAAAGCCTCCGAAACAGGAGGTGGCTTTCCTCCCGTCGCGCAGGCAGTAGCCGCGCCCCTTACTCGTGCCGCGATCTTCCTGGTCGCAACCCTCAACGCGGGAAGAGAGAATCGTGCGACGGTGCTCTCCTTCTGCGGAGACCTGGCCGCGCTGATACGCGCGGTGGAGTTTCGCGACCTGGAAGGGAACCTTTCCTGTGTCATGGCGTTCGGTTCCAACGCCTGGGACCGCCTTTTTGGGACGCCGCGACCGGCAGAACTGCATCCGTTCCGCGAGATTCGCGCCGAGGGGCGGCATGCAGTCTCTACGCCGGGCGACTTGCTGTTCCACATCCGTGCCAAGCGCATGGATCTTTGTTTCGAACTTGCGACCCAGATCATGGCGCGTTTGGGGAATGCCGTTTCGGCGGTGGACGAAGTGCAGGGCTTCCGTTACTTCGACGACCGCGATCTCCTCGGCTTCGTCGATGGGACGGAGAACCCCAGGGGCGCAGCAGTGATCGAAGCCGCCCTTATCGGCGAGGAGGACTCTGCGTTCACCGGGGGCAGCTACGTTATCGTGCAAAAATATCTTCACGACGTTGGGGCCTGGAATGCGCTCTCCACGGAGGCGCAGGAACGCATCATCGGGCGCACCAAGCTGTCCGACATCGAATTGGGCGATTCCGTCAAACCAACGTCCGCGCACAACGCGCTGACGACGATCGTTGAGAACGGAAAAGAGGTCAAGATCCTGCGTGACAACATGCCCTTTGGCCAGCCCTCGCAGGGTGAATTTGGCACGTACTTCATCGGCTACAGCCGTTCGCCGCGCACCATAGAGCAAATGCTCGAGAACATGTTTATCGGCCGGCCGCCCGGCAACTATGACCGGATACTCGATTTCAGCCGCGCCGTCACTGGAAACCTGTTCTTCGTTCCGTCGGTGACATTTCTGGATAACGCGAGCCAAGATCAAACGAATGAAGGCCAGACTAGTGAAGACCAAACTAGTGAAGGCCAGCCTGCGGCTGAACTCCCTGCGCCGTCGGCCCCGCCGGAAGCGTCTTCACCCATCCCATCTTCATCCAATCAATCGGTGCGCGAGGGTTCGCTCGGCATCGGTTCTCTAAAAGGAGACGTACGACATGAATAACCTCCATCGCGAACTTGCCCCCATTTCCGATTCGGCCTGGGCCCAGATCGAAGAAGAAACATCGCGGACGTTCAAGCGCTATCTCGCCGGACGGCGCGTCGTCGACCTGAACGGGCCCGCCGGCACCGGGCTCTCTGCTGTCGGCACCGGCCACCTGCGCACGATCACGTCCCCGGCGAAAGGCATGATCACGAGACAGCGCGAGGTGAAGGCGATGGTCGAACTGCGTGTTCCATTCGAGTTGGATCGCCAGGCGATCGACGATGTCGAGCGCGGCGCGAACGACTCCGACTGGCAAGCAGCGAAGGATGCGGCGCGACAGATCGCCTTCGCTGAGGATGGCGCGATATTCGAGGGTTACGCCGCTGCTGGGATTGGGGGCATCCGTCAAGGAACCAGCAATCCCATCATGACCCTCCCCGCTGATGTGCGCGAGTACCCGCAAGCTATTGCCCAAGGGTTAAGCCAGTTGCGACTCGTCGGGGTCAACGGCCCCTACTCCGTGCTGCTCGGCGCCGATGCCTACACTGCACTCGCCGAGACCAGCGACCACGGCTACCCGGTGCTGGAGCACGTCAAGCGACTCGTCAAGGATGAAATCATCTGGACGCCCGCTATTGCCGGTGCTTTCGTGCTGACCACTCGCGGCGGTGATTTCGATCTTCACATTGGCCAGGACGTTTCCATCGGCTATCTCAGCCATACCGATGCCGCGGTCCGCTTGTATCTGCAGGAAACGTTTACGTTCCTCCTGCTCACCACCGAAGCCTCTGTGGCTCTGGTTCCTCCCGCGAAGGCGAAGAAGTCTTGACGAGAGATTCGGACTCTTCTTCGCGTCCAACTCGCCAACACCGAATGGGAGCGGACGGAAGTGTAGCCGTTGGCAAGAACGAGATCATTGCATTCTCGGAAATTGACAGCGAGCGCTTTGGAATTCGCGTGGCGAGGGCGCAGGTAGAAGGGAAGGATCTCCCGCAGATTATCGATTTCTGTGTCGCAGAACAGATCGAGCTGCTGATCGCTCGTTGCGCGACCAAAGAGCTTCGCACTGTTCAAGAGATGGAAAGCCGAGGCTTTCTGTTGATGGACACCCTCGTCTATTACAGCTTCGACCTCACCAAGCGCGTGATTCCTGATGAAGCTCCAAGAGCGCAGGTTCGGAAGTTCGCGCCGGACGACGCGGCCCAGGTGGAGAACGTCGCCGCGGCGGCATTCGAAGGATACTACGGTCACTACCACGCCGATCCCAGGCTGGATCAACGCAAATGCGATGAAGGCTATGTTTCATGGGCAGTACGATCGTGCACGTCGAAGCAGGTTGCGACCGAAGTATTGGTTGCAGAGATCGATAAAAAAATTGTCGGATTTCTGACCCTGCGGTTGAATAGCCCGAAAGAAATGGAGGGCTTGTTGTTTGGGGTCGCACCTGAAGTGCGGGGAATTGGGGTTGGCCGTTCTCTTATGGTCAGTGGGCTGGAGTTATGCAAAATGCAGCAGGCTACGCGAATGCTCATCTCTACGCAGGTGACGAACGTTGCGGTGCAGAAAGTTTGGTGCCGTATTGGTTTTGAACCCTCCCACTCCTATTACACCTTGCACAAGTGGTTTTGATTTTAAACAGATGACGGTCTCGGTTCCGGTCGCAGGCGTGAATTTTCGGCGGTCGCGCAGGCCTAGCGATTCCTGCGTGCGACGACAACAAGAGAAGTGCCAAACGGCAAGTGGTGACCGCGAGCTACCCAGCGCGCCTCGAGTGTCATAACTGATGTCAGTAGACCGTTGATTATGGGTACAACACGAAACTCCTTCATCGTGAGCTTTTTTGCCTCTTCCGGACTACTGGACCTTCGGAGGCCTCCGATTTTTCTGAACGCCCAAACCAGGGGGAAGATGCACGCCATAAAGTGACTCGCAAACTCTATATCAAATCCTGCTTCGACCAGGGTCTTGCGAATCTGTGCGATGGAATATCGACGGCAATGATGAGCCGCTTCGTCAAAATGGCTCCACAGAAACTGATGTGCAGGGACTGTCAAGATCAGCCTTCCTCCCGGTACCAGCATTTCACGCAGGGATAGAAGCGTTTCACGCTCTTCGGGTATGTGCTCAAGGACGTCGAACATTCCCACAAGTTCGAACGGCCTCCCAAAAGGAAGGATGCGAGCGTCTGCCTGCACGAGTGGTCCGGCATAGCGCCGTCGAGCATGCGGGAGACCGTCAAAAAACCGTTCCATGCCAACCACCAGGCCGCCGTCGCACGCCCTGCGAAGAACGTTCAGTACATTTCCAGTTCCGCAACCAACCTCTAGAACGAGGTATCCGGGCTTCAACCTGCAACAGAGTTTTTTTGCCAACTCGTAAATTAAGACGTTCCTCGCACGAAACCAGAAATGGCGATCCTCCACGCGTGCCAAATCGTCAAACAGCGAGGCATCGTAGCCGCCGGAGGTGGGTTCAATCGACGATGGCATGGACTAGCGCCCGCATTCCAGAATGAGATGGCTGTATGGAATCCGCAACATGTCATGACGCACAGTCGAGTGAACGATCGAAAAAGAAGTCGATGCAAGCGCCACATATTCCTCCGCGTGCCTGACGAAGCGTCCTCGGTCTCGGCTTAGCAAGAATTTTGCGAATCTCGATTGGCCGGCCACCCAGACGCCATCCAGCGTGATCAGCCTGCCTTCAGGTTTTAGAGTGCGACGAGCCATGCGAAACAGTTCCACAGCTTCCGAATCGTCGAGGTGATGCAGAATGCCTAACGCGATCACGATATCGAAGCTTTCAGATTGCGGCAGATTGCACTCATTTACCCGCTCGCAAGTGAAGTGCGCTTCCGGAAACCGTCGCTGGGCCTGCTGGATGTAATCAGGGTTCGCATCGAAACCGACGTACTCCGACCTGGGAAGATAAGAGACCATGCTTCCAGGACCGCAGCCGATGTCAAGGATCCTGTCGCTTGGCCTGGCTCGGATGTGCTCTTTCGCGAGGGTCCTCCTATATTCATCTGCGCCTACGAGGCCGCCCCACATCCGGTACGCCCACGGCAGGTTAAGGATCGGCCGAAACGTTTCAATCATTGAATGCCCTTTTTTGCGCCGCAGACAGCCTTCAATCTCGCACCCCGAAGAAGTCTTTGACCAGGCCTACGACCTGCGCCTGATCGTCCTCGGTCAGGTCATTATAGAAAGGCAGTCTGAGCAGCCGGGAACTCAGGTCTTCGGTCACGGGGCACTCTCTCGCTCCGAATTTCATTCCCATCGCCGACAAATGCAGGGGAACGTAATGAAAGACGCTCAGTATCCCGTGCTTCTTCAGGTGCGCAATCAAGGCCTGACGGCATTCGAGCGAGGGAAGTATCAAATAAAACATGTGATAGGCCTGCTCGCACTCCGCGGGAATCACCGGCAGCCGGACCTTCTTTTTCTGCGCCAGGCTTTCCTGAGCCAGACCTTGCAGATGCCGCCAATAATATTCCCAGAGTCGACGCCGCTTGGTTTGGATTTGTTGTCGGCCCTCCAACTGCGCCAGCAAGAACGCGGCCAGCAGGTCGGACGGCAGATAACTGGAACCGATATCCACCCAGGTGTATTTATCCACTTGACCACGGAAGAACTGGCTGCGGTTGGTTCCCTTTTCGCGGATGATCGTGGCGCGGTCGACCATCTCCGGATCGTTCACCACCAGGGCTCCGCCCTCGCCGCAGATGATGTTCTTGGTTTCGTGAAAACTCTGAGTGCTTAAACAGCCGAAGGTGCCGGTGAGCTTGCCCTTGTAGCGAGCAAACAAACTATGGGCATTGTCCTCGACCACTCGAATGCCATGCTCGCGCGCGAGGCTGCAGATCGCATCCATTTCGCAGGCGACGCCAGCGTAGTGCACCGGAACGATGGCCTTTGTCCGTTTCGTGATGAGCGATGGGAGCCGGCTTTCGTCGAGATTCAAAGTGTCAGGACGGATGTCGGCAAACACGATGCGGGCGCCGCGCAACGCGAAGGCGTTTGCAGTGGAAACAAAGGTGAACGAAGGAAGAATGATTTCATCGCCCGGCCCGCAATCGAGCAGAATCGCGGCCATCTCCAGCGCGTGCGTGCACGAGGTCGTGAGGAGAACCTTCGGCGCCTGCAACTCGCGTTCCAGCAGTTCGTGGCAGCGTCGCGTAAAGGGGCCATCCCCGGAGGCCTGGCCGTTCGCGATCGCCTCAGCAATGTACTTGTATTCGTTGCCCGCCAGGCACGGCCGGTTGAAGGGAATGCGAAAGTCCATCAGGTTGTTCCTTCATTTCCCGGGGAGCCGATGACTTCGCGGATGGCGTAAGTTGGCCGGTCCATCATGCGGAAATGCATGCGGGCAAGGTATTCGCCAATAATCCCCAAAGCAAACAACTGTGCTCCCGAAAAGATCGCAATGATGGAGGCGAGAAAGGGAAATCCTGGAACAGCATCTCCGCTGACAAAATACCGGATCGCTACATAAAACAAGACTCCGATCCCAACTAACGTGAAGCAGAACCCTACGATGCTGGCGAACTGCAGTGGGACTGTGCTGAACCCGGTCATCATGTTCATCGCGTGGGTCGCAAGTTTTCGAAAGGTGTAACCGGACGCGCCCTGCTTCCGCGGCTCGTGATGGACCTTGACGGCGCCAAACCGGTTGCTTCCCCAAGTCAGCAACACATCGACGGATACGAATGACCCTTCATATTGGCGGAATGCGTCCGCGACCTGCCTGCGAAATGCGCGGAATGCCGAGACCTGTCTGGCAATTTCCGCTCCTACGACATTTCTCAGGGCCATCTTAGTTGCTAGAGAGGCGAGATCACGACCGAAACCGTGCCGCTCTTGCTGCGGGGTGCCGTACACGACATCGAAGCCGCGGGAAAGCTCGCTCAGCAACCTGGGAATCTCTTCAGGAGGATGCTGCAAGTCGTCGTCCATCGTAATGATCACTTCATATCTTGCAGCTCGTATCCCACATAGGAGCGCGTTGTGCTGGCCGTAATTGCGCATTAGGTTGATGCCGCGTATCCGTGCGAACTGGCGTTGGAGTTGGGCGATGACGATCCAACTGTCGTCGGGGCTGCAGTCATTTACCAGAATGAGTTCATACTCCTGGGCGAGAGGTGGCAGCGTTTGCGAAAGCCGTTGCACAAGTTCGGGCAAGATGGCTTCGCTGCGGTAAACCGGTACCACGACCGAAACGCCGGGCCATCGGTTCGCGTCAGTTGGAGTCATGGTTTCCACCTGACCTCAAAGTCCCCGGCATCGGCACGATTGGGGAACTCACGCTCCAGCGCGCTCTTGAGATCGTCCGCGATAGGGCCCGCGAACGGCGGACGATGATTCAGGACTACGAGATTAATGTTGTGCGACGCAATGACCGCCAACGCACGCTCGGTTCGGCCGGATGGGTCTTCATAGAAATCAAAAAAGATACCGGTCGGATCGCGAAAGCCGGAAAGAAAATAGACTTCGGGAGAATCCGGTTTGGCCAGAATGTAGTCGCCGCGGGCATGCTGGTGGATAAGCTTGTCCAGTTCCTCATACTCGCGCGCGGTCACAGCCGTGACACGCAGGCCACCTGCGCGAGGAATGGAAAGCCGAACCGTCTGTGTGTCCGGCGCATATTCGTAGCCCAGGTGGTGAACGAACCCAGGCGTCATCTCGAGCACGGCGTAAAGAAAGCAGAAGCACATCATGCCGGCCACACCTAACCGGGGTGGATGATCCATCGAACTGATCACGGCGGTGATGGAGAGCAAAACCAGCGGAGCAATGTAGCAAAAATAGATCATGTGGCTAAAGGGAAATTGAACCAAGCTGCACGCGGCCGTCACCGAAAGAGCCAGGAATAGTCGTTGCCGGGGAACGGATTCCAATCGGTTCAGCCAAGACCAGCGAGCCAGCAGCCCAACACCAACGACCACCACTACCGGCGCAAAAACCCAAATCGTGCTCCACACGTGTTGATAGTAATAGCGGGATCGGCGAGCCAAAAACAGGACGGCAGAGAGCAGGAGCACCAGGGACGCTGCGAAAACAATCCGTTTCCAGAGCTTGGCTGAGGTTTTCGATCGGGTCAAGACCACGAGCACGATCAGCACCGCATTCACTTCAATTCCCTGACGAAACCAGCGCACATGTGGCTTCATACCGACCAACCCGATCAAATTGCTCGATATACCGAAAATGTCTCGCGCCAGAAGGCCGACGCTTCCAGTGAGAAAGTAGGGAACCAGGAATACGGCGATGGGAATAGCAACACCGGCAGAGAACAGCAGCAGTTCGCGCAGAAAAAAGTGAAATCTTTGGCTTCGATTTTCGGAAGCATAGATTTCGTTCCAGACTAGAACCGCGCCAATGGCAAGCTCTGGAACCCAGAAGTAATAATAGGTGGCGCTGTTGGCCAACTTTCGCAGGAGTACAAACAGCAAGGCTTCGTATAAAAGTATCGAGGTTATGACGAAGCCCCGGTACGCCACAGTCTCGCGGCGATTGCTCGACTTGCCGCCAGGCGCAAGTTGTTCGCGATACACAAGAAAGAATAAGGCGCCCGCGACAAAGAACAAACCTGGCAGCTTAAACAGAATCGAGATGCCGCCACAAGCCCCGGCAAGCAGCAACCAAATGGCAGTTTGGGTTTCGATGTAGCGCAAGAGGGCTGCGAGTCCGAAGGTTGCAAAGAACAGGTTGTACCAGGAAGGCAGGGCAGCAGCGTAAATTGGCGGTCCCCATGCCACTGCCAAGAGAGTCAATGCACCGGCAACGGGTGCGGAAACAAACCTCGAGGCCGAGTAATAAACCGCCGGAACCCAGGCCAGAAAAAACAGAAACAGCATGTAACGCATGCTGGCCAGGTTTGTTCCAAACAACCGAAACGCCGCTGCGTTGAGATAACCTAATGCTCCGGTATAGCCGTCGTGATAATCACGGTGAGGAAGTTCTCCCCGCAGCACGTGCTCGGCGCTTTCCGCCAGGGTGCCCTCGTCCGAGGGAACCCAGCCTCGCTTTAATTCCCGGGCCATGTACAACGCACTCAGAAGCAAAACCAGGCCAAGCAAGACCCAACTGCGTAAGGATGACTTCGCCACATACAAGTGCTGCCCGTGCGCAGGAATGCCTGCAGGAACAGCCTGCGGAAGTTGTACCTCCAGAGAAGTCATTGGCTTTGCGTCGATCGTCGCCGATAGATCTCGAATCTGTCAATGTTGTGGAACACAGAATAGCTGGCGCCAGCGAGCGCTTTCAGTGTAAGGCTTTTGTCAATTCGCCGTGAGTGTCACTGCCGCCGATCTCCAGAACCTAATGCACCTCGTCCGGCATCCATAGCCATCATGAGGACGCCTTGCGATGAAGGCGTAATGCGGTCAACAAGCGCCGAAGTGCCTTGTCGGGCAGAGGCGAGAGTCTGGGTGCTTGTCGCGACCATTCTCGGCTCCAGCATGGCTTTTATCGATAGCACGGTCGTCAACGTCGCCCTGCCCGCAATCCAAGCCAACTTTCGTGCAAGCGTAGTCGGTGTGCAATGGGTGATCGAGGCCTACGGGCTGTTTCTCGGTGCGCTGATTCTCGTTGGAGGGTCGCTCGGCGACTTGTTCGGGCGCCGTCTGATATTCGTAGCCGGTACCGCAATCTTCGCCGTGGCTTCGGCGGTTTGCGGAGCAGCTTTCAACATTGAAGAATTAATCATCGCGAGGAGTATTCAAGGTGTTGGCGCTGCGCTCCTGGTGCCCGGCAGTCTGGCGATTATCAGCGCATCTTTTGACGAGAAGAGTCGAGGCGCCGCGATTGGAACCTGGTCGGGCTTCACTGCGATCACGACCGCCATAGGACCGGTTCTCGGCGGTTGGCTGGTTCAGCATGCTTCCTGGCGGTGGGTGTTTTTCATTAATCTCCCGCTCGCTGTGGCGGTAATAACCATTTCGCTTTGGCACATTCCAGAGAGCCGCATCGCGGGCACAGGCCGCATCGATTGGTCAGGGGCAATACTCGCGACCATTGGATTAGGTGGCTTGGTTGCCGGTTTCATGGAATCAGTCAATTTGGGTTGGCGAAATCCGCTGGTCTGGGGGAGTTTAATCCTGGGCGTCGCGTGTCTTATCGCTTTGATAGCTGTCGAAGGTAAAGTCGCGTCACCGATGCTCCCGCTTGCATTGTTCGACTCCCGCACCTTCACTGGCGCAAACCTGCTTACGCTCTTCCTGTACGCCGCCACGGGTATTTTCTTTTTCTTGTTTCCACTGAACCTGATCCAAGTCCAGGGCTATTCCGCCACAGCCGCCGGTGCTGCTCTCCTTCCATTTATCTTGCTGATGTTTTTTCTCTCCCGGTGGTCCGGCAGACTTGTCGCTCGCTACGGTCCTAGGATTCCACTGATCGCTGGTCCACTCATTGTCTCCGTTGGGTTTGCTCTGTTCGCGCTGCCGTCCGTTGGAGAGAGTTACTGGAAGACATTCTTCCCGGCGATCATTGTCCTGGGGTTTGGGACGGCAGTAACGGTGGCTCCTCTCACTACTGTCGTCATGAATTCGGTTGATCTGGACCGCGTCGGGTCGGCTTCTGGAATCAACAACGCTGTGGCACGCGTAGCCGGAGTCCTGGCGATCGCGATATTCGGGATTGTGATGGTGAAGTCCTTTGGTTTTCAACTGAACCGCAGTTTGGCTGATCTTTCGCTTTCGCCTGCCATTTTGCAGGAGCTTCATTCGGACGAAATCAAACTCGCGGGCTTGCAGATTCCCCTTGGTCTCAACCCCACTACCGGTGCCACGATCAAAGAATCAGTCAAAGATGCATTTGTATTTGGATTTCGGATTGTTGCGTTGGCTTGCGCGGGGCTGTCTCTGGCAAGCGCGATCGTAGCCTGGCTGACGATTCGGAGCGATCCCGGCCGCCCCAAAGAAAATTCGATAAGATCGCGCGTCCTAGATGAATCTATCTGATTTCAACCACCGCGAGCGCGTAGGAAGGTAAAGTCAGAATCAATTCCCCGCCTTTCAGGTTGCGCTCCGCGGCTGGCGAGATCTCTGCGGCCTGCTTGAGTTGTTGAATCTGCGCCTCCGAAGGATAGGGTGGCGATCCCATCTTTTCGTAAATTGAGTGAACGTCTCCGTGACTGGGGTCGATGGTTGAAACGAGTGCGCGCTTATAGTGTCCGCCCTCGAAGTGCAGGGTGACTGTCTTGGCGGTGCCGGCGTGCTCCCGCGGCGCATAGGTCCAGATGGCCAGCACGAGACTGCCGTCTTTCTTTCTTGTGAGGAGCGCCGAATCTGAGTTGACATCGATTCGTTGCTCACCCAGCCGGTGCAGGATTTTGAAAGCGTTGAAGGCCGGCTTCGGAATTCCATCTTCAGCCAACAGTCCGAAGCCGCCGTAGAACGGCGTTTTCACTACACCTTGCTCTTCGAACACGTCAGAGAAAGTCCAATAGCTCATCATGTCCACCAGACCGTCACACTGACGGACAGTGTCCGCCAGCCAGGGTCCCATGTATGAGGCGTCTGTGACCGCAGGTTCATTGAAATAGCTGGCGTTGAACTCGCTCCATATCAGCGGCAGCTTGGGCATGGGGGAGGCCGCGATTTGATCGTGCACTTTTTTCACGGCGCGGCATACCATCTTGTCGCGTGGAATATTTTCGTCCGTTCCAAATACGTCTTTAGACAGGTCGTTGCCATAGACGTGGGTGGAAACGAAATCAACGGGAACGTGGTTGACCGCGCAATGCTGAATAAAAGCGTCCGCCCAGGCTGCCTGGGCCGTCGCCGGTCCGCCAATTCGCAAGCGAGGGCTCACCGCCTTGACTGCGCGCGCGGTGTGGTCGTACAGGTCCCAGTAGGTCGCCTGCTTGGGATTGCCAGCCCAGAAATCGATGTTGGGTTCGTTCCAAACTTCGAAGTACCAATGGCTGACCTCATCGATGCCATAACGGTCTACCAGATGCTTGGCGAACTGGGTGATCAGGTCGTCCCATTTCGTCCAATCTTTCGGCGGCGACACATCCGGTTTGTACCAGAAGGCTTGCAGGATGGGTTTGGCTGCCAGCTTATTGGGCATGAAGCTCAATTCGACGAATGGCCTCACGCTTTTGGCTAGCAAACCGTCATAGATCTGATCGACGTAGGAAAAATTAAAGACCGGCTGCCCTTGCTTGTCTTCGTCGTAGACGCCGATCTCGTCATCAAAGACGGCGTGGAAGCGGACATACCGAAAGCCGGTGATCTGCTTCACTGCCTGCAGATCTTGACGATAATCTTCTCGCAGGCTCAAAATGGCGCGGCCGGAGCCGAACATCTGTTCCCAGAAATGCGGAAATGGATGCGCGGGAGCAGAGCCGTCGATCACGATTGTCTCGGCCGTCTGCGCCAGCGCGGCATCGGCCGAAATGACCAGGAGCAGGGAAGCGATGATCACTCTTAACATGATTGTCCTCAGCGAGGATGACGTTCTACGCGAAATTAGGAATGCCATTTTGGACGCCCTTACTGGAAACCGTATCCAGGCTTGAGGTCGCAGCGGTACACCTTAGTTTGATCAGGATTGACTCTGGCGTTGCAACTCGCCCAACTTAAAAACAGCTCGGGGCCGAGTGGAAAGATAATCATCTGCCCATCCAGTTCCGCTTCAATGCTCACGCCTTCGGCGGTCGAGGGCAGCGTAAAGTTGAGACCTTCTCCGAAGATGACCGGGTAAGACTCGTGAACAATTTGGCTCACCATAGGGTGAACCACTTCCGCTTCCAGTAAGAAAGTCGCGGTGTCGGACCAGTCGCGGGCTGAGACCGTGTAAGTCTGATCGCCTTGCGAGAGATGGTCCGAATCGATTTTGGTGAACGGACATGGCCCCGCGATGCACGAAGCTCTGGCGCTCCGAAATACGTTCCCCGTTCCTGCGTCGAGGGTCGCAGAACCCAGCGTGGCGCGCCATTTGCCATCGGGTGAGCAGGGGTGCTGACCCCTGCACGGTACGTTACCCTTGTTTTCAATCTGGAAAGTTTTCACTGCGCTGCCTACGTTGAACTCAGTCATCACGCGGCCGGAGTATCTGACGTGAACGTTGGCGATCCTCACCGCGGGTCGAGTGGCGGAAGGCGCGACTCTGGGGATGGGAAGCATGTGGACGATATAGAGCTTGTCGCCAACAAAATCATTCACGTCAAGAGGGAGGTAGTGGGGCTGGCGGAAATGAAGGACGAGAGGGTGGCCCCTCCGCACGAATCCGCGCAACTGGAGCGTGAACAAGCCGGTTGAATCAGATTTCGCCACGTTGGTGGCCAGATCAGCTGTCACCTCGACATCGGCGATGGGCTGCTCTTTTCTGCTGTCCGCGTCCTGCACGGTGACTGCTCCGCGCAGCAATATCGGCCCTCGGCGATACCACGGAAGAAGAAGCAACGCGGCAACAATCAAAAGGATGACGGTCGAGCCGATCCAGAGACTTACTTTAGGTGTGCGGTTTATGTCCACAATCTTTGAACATTCTACGACGAAGCTCCGAAGCGCGGGAATCAGACGTCCCTTGTGCGTAGTCCTTGTGTCAATCCCTGCGAGAGGCGACTTCGTTTAAGATTGAGGGAAACAAGCGAATGCCTGATGTGGGGTCCACTGTGTTTTCCCGCCGGGAGGTGATGCGCCTGATGCTGGGCGCGGGGGGATGCCTGTCTCTGACAAGGTTCATGCCGGCCCTGCTCTTGAGCCAATCGGCGCAGCGGCCTGCATCTCTATCCGGCTTGGCGCCTCTTTCACCAGAAGACGACTGGTTTCTGAACGAACTGGAGATCGCCAACCTCAGCTATTTCTGGGAGCAGGCCAGCCCCAAGACGGGGATGGTGAAAGACCGGTGCCACGTCGGCGGAAATGATCAAGGGATCGTAGCCAGCATTGCCGCCACCGGTTTCGGGTTGACGGCTCTTTGCATCGGAGATCAGCGCGGCTTGGTTCCGAGCAGCGATGCCCTGGAACGCGTGTTCGTCGCCCTCCGGTTTCTGTGGAAGAAGCTGCCGAACCACCGCGGATTTTTTTACCACTTTGCCGACATTAACAATGGAGAAAGAGTTTGGGATTCCGAAGTTTCCTCCGTCGACACTGCTATTTTGCTGTGCGGAATCCTTACCTGCCGCGAACATTTTCGCCATCCTGAGGTGGTGGAACTTGCAGACTTGATCTTTGGGCGAGTGGATTGGACCTGGCTTTCGGAAGACACCTCACTGCTGCCGCACGGCTGGACCCCGGAAGTGGGGTTCCTGCCTTCCCGCTGGGACTACTACAGCGAACTGATGATGATGTATCTGCTAGGCTTGGGATCGTCGACTCATCCCCTGAGAGATGAAACCTGGACGGCATGGAAGCGCCTCGTCTTTGAGTACGATGGCCTGCGCTACATAGGTTCTTTCGCTCCTCTGTTCGTGCATCAATATTCCCAGGCGTGGTTCGATTTTCGTGGAAGGCGCGACAAGTTCGCCGACTACTTCCAGAATTCAGTAATTGCCACCGAGGTGCACCGGCGTTTTTGCTTGGAGCTGCGAAAACAGTACCCCGATTACAGTGACGACTTGTGGGGAATCACCGCTTCGGATTCGAACCACGGTTATGTGATCTGGGGTGGTCCGCCGGCCATGGGGCCGATCGACGGCACCGTCGTACCAAGTGCCACTGGCGGGTCACTGCCGTTCCAACCACAGGCCACTTTGCGCGTCCTGAAAAATATTCGGAACCGCTACGGTGCAGCCTGGAGTAAGTATGGGTTTGTGAATGCTTTCAATCCTCTCACCAACTGGTACGACTCTGATGTGATCGGAATTGATACCGGCATTACCATGCTGATGGCGGAGAATCTCCGGACGGGCTTTGTCTGGAACACGTTCATGAAAACTCCAGAAGCCCAGCGTGGAATGCAGCGGGCCGGGCTGAACAAATACTACCGAGCCGGACTCGTCGTTCCTTAACAGATCGTTATCGCAATACGCACCAACCCTGCGGTCTGTTCTGCTCATCGAATACGTGCGCGAGGCCTCTGTTGCCCTGATCTTGTTGCCCGGAAGGCATTCGGCTACACTCAATGAATTGGGCGTCGCCCGCTCTGGCGCAGGGTCTCGGCGCGTGGTCTCGACTTAACGTTGCCCGGGCTAACACCCTTAGGACTCGCCAATGGCCGGAAAAAAAGATTCCTGGAACGGATGGCGGGAGCGCATTTCCGCTCTGCGGAATGTGCCCGCGGTCCTGCGAATCGTTTGGGAGTCGGGCCGCACGGTTGTGGTTCTAGGGGTTATTTTTCGTGTCGTGGCTTCTGTTCTGCCCCTCGGCCTGCTGTGGATTACCAAACTCATCATCGACATTCTTGTGCGTGCCCGCACGACCCATCAAGCCGTTGGCACGTGGCTGTGGTGGCTGGTGGCGGCGGAATTCTCGCTGGCAGTCTTCGGCAGTGTCTTGAGCCGCGGCGTCGATTTTCTCGATGCTCTGCTGGCCGACAAATATACGCGGCACGTCAGCGTGCTGGTAATGAAACACGCCGCACAGCTCGACCTTACGGCCTACGAAGACCCGGTTTTCTACGATCGTCTGGAGCGAGCCCGGGTCCAGGCCACAGACCGCCTGGGAATGATTCAGTCAATTGGACGACTGGTTCAGCAGGTCATCACCACGATCTCTCTCTCCGTCGCGATCATGCTGTTTTCACCCTGGCTCCTGTTGATGCTCGTGGCTTGCGTCGTGCCAGCGTTTCTGGGAGAGAGTCATTTTGCTTTTCTGGGATACGCCAAGAACTTTCGCCAGACTCCGGTTCGCCGTCAACTGGACTACTTGCGCGTATTGGGCGGGAGCAAAGAGGCGGCTAAGGAACTCAAACTTTTCGGACTGGCACCTTTTCTTACGGAACGGTTCTCCCGGCTTTCCAACCAGATCTATGACGAAGACGTCAACCTGGCGCGGCGGCGCCTTACGGCAGGTTCGTTTTTGTCGACGATCAGCACTGCCGGCTACTATCTGGCCTATGTGTTCGTAATCTGGCGGACGGTGATTGGGGTGCTCAGCATCGGCACCTTTACCTTTCTTGCCGGAGCGATTCAGCAGGCCAGTTCGAATATTCAGCAAATCTTTTCCACGGTTTCCTCGATCGCCGATCAAGCTTTGTTCTTAACCGATCTGATTGCTTTTTTCGAGATGCGGCCGATGATCGCGTCGAAACCGAATGCCTTGCCCGCGCCGCGGCCGATTGTTCGCGGATTCGAATTCCGCAACGTTTCGTTCCGCTATCCGGGAAGTTCTCGACTGGTTCTGGATGGATTGAACTTTCATTTGCATCCAGGCGAGCGGGTCGCACTGATCGGGGAAAATGGCGAAGGGAAAACAACCATCGTAAAACTGCTCACCCGGCTTTACGATCCAGTCGAGGGGCAGGTATTGCTGGATGGTGTGGATCTTCGCGAGTACAACCTTGAGGACCTCTACCGGGAGATTGGCGTTATTTTTCAAGACTTCATGCGCTACGAGATGACGGCGCGCGAGAATATTGCGGTGGGCCGCATCGAGCGAGCTGATGATCTTCCGCTTCTCCAGCAGTCCGCTCAGAAAAGTATGGCTGACGAGGTGGTGGGCAGGCTTCCGCGTGGGTATGAACAGATGCTTGGGCGGCGCTTCGACGGTGGGGTCGACCTTTCAGGCGGAGAATGGCAGAAGGTCGCGCTGGCTCGCGCATATCTGCGGGACGCGCAGATATTGATCCTCGATGAACCCACGGCAGCGCTCGACGCGCGGAGCGAATACGAGGTTTTTCAGCGTTTCGCCGAGCTGACGGCGGGGAAGATGGCCCTGTTCATTTCGCACCGGTTCTCCACAGTGCGCATGGCCGATCGAATTGTTGTGTTGGAAGGCGGCCGTATTGCTGAAGAGGGAGATCACGAAAAATTGACTCGTCTCGGTGGCCGCTACGCGGAGATGTTTGAACTGCAGGCCGCCAGCTATCGTTAGACAAACGACAAGGAGAAGGATGGTTCGCGACCCACAAGCCGAGGACATCGCCGTACAGGAAGCCCAGCACATGCTGGCGGGCGAACCCTCGCATCCTGCTTCCGACTTTGCCTGCGATCTTTCGGCGCTGCGCAGTGCCGCAACCGACCTCGCTTCGCGGCTGGGCTGGCTGCCGGGGATTCGTAGCTCGAAAACGTTTTCCTCGCGGTCCCGCAAACTGAAGAGGGCATTTCAACCCTTATTCGCAAGCGCCGACTCGGCAGGGAGGCTCAACCCACAGTCCGACGATCTGCGCTGGTTTCTTGACAATGACCAGCTGATCTATGGGGAACTGAGAAACGTTTCCGATGAGCTTAAGTCGCTGAAGCGGTTGCCGCACGCGCGCGGACGTAAAGACGAAGTCGTGCCCAGGGTGTTGGCGCTCGCCCAGGCATTTCTTGATCTCACGGGCAATTGCTTCCGCGAGACAGCATTCACTACCTTCTTCCAGGCATTTCAGGAAAGTACAGTCTTGGAGCTTCGCGAGTTGTCGGCGGTAGTTTCCGCTATGAAGCTTGTTTTGCTCGAGCGAATCGCTGCACGTTGCCGCTGCCTGCTCATCGATCCCGCGGGCGCGTCGAATGGCTTGGGCATATGCGTGCGTAGCTTGCGGGATATTACGCAAACTTCCTGGAGCGATGTTCTCGAACCGTTGATCCTTTTCGACGCCATCCTTCGACGCGACCCCGCGGGTGTATATGCGGCCATGGACTTTGAAAGTCGAAGCCTGTACCGGGAAAAGTTATCGAAGATGGCCCGCCGGTCTGACTTAGGGGAGACGGACGTTGCCCGCCAGGCGCTGGAGTTGGCCCAGCAAGCTTCGGTGAGAACCTATAGTGATGCGCGCTCCAAATTGCGGCAATCTCACATCGGCTATTACCTCATCGGCGAAGGCCGTACGCTGCTTTGCCAGAAAGTCGGGTTCAAGCCAGATTTTCTCCAAAGCCTGCGTGCCCGACTCCGCCGTCATCCTGACGAATTCTTCCTTACCGGAATCGCGGTGCTCACTTTCGCCATCATTACCGGAATCCTGCTTTGGCTGACTCCCCCCGACAGCGCGCCTCAATTGCTGCTGCTTTCCATGGTAATGCTGCTCGTTCCCTCTTCGCAGTCTGCCGTGCAACTCATGCATTACCTGGTCGCGGCCCTGTTGCCAGCGGAAATTCTACCGAAGCTGGACTACTCCGAAGGGATCCCGGACGACTGTGTAACCCTGGTGGCGATCCCGACTCTTCTGCTGAGCGAGAAGCAAGTCCGTGGCCTGGTCGAAGATCTGGAGGTCCGCTTTCTGGGCAACCACGACCCTAATATTCACTTCGCGCTCATCACCGACCTGCCTGACTCCGACGAACCGGCTCCGGAAGCCAATCCGCTGGTCGATCTGTGCGCCAACCTGATTCGCGAACTGGATGAAAGATATAGCGGAAAGCAGATGGGATCCTTCCTTTTGCTGCATCGCCATCGAGTTTACAACCGCCGCGAAAAGGGATGGATGGGTTGGGAACGTAAGCGAGGCAAGTTGCTCGATTTGAACAATCTGCTCCGGGGGGAGTATGACAACTTCCCGGTGAAGGTTGGAGACGTCTCCATTCTGCCAAAGGTGCGGTTTGTGCTCACGCTCGATTCCGATACTGAGCTTCCGCGCGGAGCGGCTCACCGCATGGTCGGGACCATGACGCATCCGCTGAACCAGGCGATCATCGATCCCAAGAAGAATATCGTCGTTGCGGGATACGGCATTCTGCAACCACGAGTGGCGGTTAGCGTGCAAAGCACGTCGCGTTCGCGGCTCGCCGCAGCCTATGCGGGCGAAACGGGACTCGATATCTACACCCGCGCTCTCTCTGATGTTTACCAGGACCTTTACGGGGAAGGCAGTTATACCGGCAAGGGACTCTATGAAGTCGACACGGTGCATCAGGTGCTCGACCGGCGTTTCCCGAAAAATGCTCTGCTCAGTCACGACCTCATCGAAGGCGCCTACGCCCGCGCGGGCCTGGCCAGCGACATTGAAGTGATTGAGGATTATCCCTCGCATTACAGCGCGTCCAACCGCCGCAAACATCGGTGGCTGCGGGGAGACTGGCAAATTGCGGAATGGCTGACCTCGCGCGTGCCCGATGAATCGGGGGCCCGCGTGGCGAACCCCATCTCGCTGGTTTCCCGCTGGAAAATCCTCGACAACTTGCGCCGTAGTCTGGTGGAACCAGCCACATTTCTGCTCCTGTTGTTTGACTGGCTTGTTCCTGGGGAAAGAGCACTGCGCTGGACTCTGGCAACCGTTTTGATTTTGATAATTCCCTCATGGTTTGAATTTGCATTCGCGCTGGTGCGCGCAGCGGTCGAGCGCAGAAGGTCGGTTGCGCGCGAGGCCGTGGCCACGTTCTATGCGTCGAACTTCTCCGTACTGTTGACGCTCGTGTTCCTCGCTCATCAGACGCTGCTCTCGCTCGATGCCGTGGCACGCGCGGTTGTGCGGCGCAAGGTAACCCGGGAGCGGCTGTTGGAATGGGAGACCGCTGCGCAAGCCGAGTTAGGCGCTCGCCAGACTGTGCTCGATCGCTATCTCGATTGGATGCCCTTCATTGCTGCCGGTCTAGGTCTCTTGGTCTGGCTGGTGCGGCCGCACTCTCTGATCGCCGCGCTTCCAATTCTTGTTCTCTGGGCCGGCAGCAAACCAGTCGCCCTTTGGCTCAATGAGCCGCCGGTGGTGCCTAAGGACGCTCTATCGCGGCAGGACAAACTATTTCTACGCCGCGCGGCTCTTTACACCTGGAGGTATTTCGCCGAGTTCTGCACCGAGGAGCACAACTGGCTGATTCCGGATAACATTCAAGAAGAGCCGCCCGCCGTGGCAGCGCGGATTTCTCCGACCAATCTCGGTCTCTTGCTCAATGCGCGGCAGGTTGCGGTCGAGCTTGGATATCTGACTGTTCCTGATCTGACGGTCTTGACGCAGCGAACTCTGACCACCGTATCTCGTCTGGTAAAGCACCGTGGCCATTTGCTGAACTGGTACGACACGCGCACGCTCGCGCCGCTGACACCTTTGCTGGTTTCCTCTGTCGACAGCGGCAATCTGCTGGCTTCTCTTTGGACCTTGCAACAAGGCTGCCTGGATCGCATTCGTCAGCCACTCTGCCAGCGGCGTTTGGCGGAGGGCCTGTTGGACCATCTCCGGGTTCTGGCCGAGGCAAGAGCATTCCCAAGGAAGCAACTGGCCCGGTGCGAGGACGAGTTTCGAGAACGGGGCTGGCTGCTTTCGATCCTGGATCTGCGGGAAGCGGATCTGGAAAATTGCTTGGCTGCTGGCCAATCTGTTCCCACCCCCGACGTTCGCTGGTTTTGCCAGCAGGCGCAGTTGCTGCTGCAGAACATCCGGCAGATGACCGCCGCCTACGAACCGTGGTGGCTGCCCGAATTCACGCCCCTGCGGGAAAGCCTGGGACTAAACGCGAAATTTATGGGCCGCGTTCCCTTACAAAAACTACCCGACTTGATTCGGGATTTGGAAGGAAGGATTGATGCGGTGTTGCCTTCCATGCCTGAGGCGGGCAGGCCTCTTTGCGAGCGTTTCAGGACGCTGCTCGTTGAGGCGCAGTCGAACGCGGCTTTGCTCATCGAAAACTTGCGCCAGCTCAGCGCCCAGGCCGGGGCGCTGGCCGATGCGATGGATTTCAGCTTTCTGCTCGAGCCCCATCGCAAGTTGATGTCAGTCGGGTTTGATGCGGAGTCGCAACAGTTGCTGAATTCCTGCTATGACCTGCTGGCCACAGAATCCCGCGCTGCTGTGTTTATCGCAATTGCAAAAGATGATATTCCGCAGGATTGCTGGTTCCTGCTCGGCCGCGGCCATACTCTCGATCATGGTCGACCCGTGCTGCTCTCGTGGACGGGAACGATGTTCGAATATCTGATGCCCTCCCTCTGGATGCGTTCCTATCCCAACACGCTGCTCGACCGGGCGCAGGTGGCTGCGGTGCGTTCGCAGCAAGCTTACGCGGCCCGCAGGGGAGTTCCATGGGGCATCTCGGAATCGGCGTATTCCAAACTCGACGGGCGCGGCAACTATCAATACCAGGCTTTCGGCTTGCCTCGGCTTTCGCTGATGAGACGAGAGTCGAATCCGCTGGTGATTTCACCTTATTCGACTTTTCTGGCTTTGAGTGTTGATCGGCGGGGATCGTTGCGCAATTTGCGCCGCATGGATGCGCTGGGTTGGTTCGGCTGCCGTGGATTTTACGAGTCAGCCGACTATACAGGCTCTGGTGGCCGGTTCCGCTCGCCGCGCTGCGAGATCGTGCGCTGTTGGATGGCGCACCATCAGGGAATGAGCTTGCTCTCCATGGCCAACCTGTTATGCGGTAATGTGGTGCAGCGATGGTTCCATGCCGATCGCCGTGTGCAGGCCACGGAGCTCTTGCTGCAGGAAAAACCCGTCGTCCACCTGCGCCCGGCTGAATTGCCGTCACGAAAGGCAGTAGCATAGTGGGACTTCTAACGCGTCCTGAGCTACTTCGTTTTTTGCGCTTCGAGCCGGTGGATGGTCGCCCGGAGCCAGCCGCCGAGTGCTTCTTCAATCTCCTGCTGCGTTCCGGTGCGATATAAAGACTCAAGAGTCTCCCCGCCCGGCGACAGCGGGATATGAATGCAAGGGGTTTGTGCTTTGCGCGCCTCTTCCGGGACAAATTGCATCAGCAGGCATTCGCTGCACGGTTCGCGGTCTTTCGAGCTAAAGTTCATGCAGGTTGGCGAGTCTTCGAAAATGAACCGTGCCCGCCAGGCCTCGCGCGGCAATCGCCCGTAACCGCCTTGCTCAAGAAATTCCAGTTCGAACTTCAGTACCTCTAACAGGTCGCGATTATCCCGTGGCATAAAGCTCACCTTCACTCATTAGTTTGGTCCCGCACCCGAAACGATGCCGTGACTGGCATCACAGTCCACAGTGAGACCCATCACGCAGCCGCTCGAGTCGATTCTGATGGTACATTTGGCTAGGAAAGAATCCCATAACAGAACGCTGTGACCTGGGTCACAGAATCCGCCGCCTCAAAAAGTTCAATATTGCAACACATTTGGATGTATTCTCGTTGGCGTGTTGCAACGAAACTTCGACTGGAGATTGAAATGAAGAGAATCGACCTCAAAGTGCTTACTATTGCAACGGCATTGACTTTTGTTCTAGGCCTTTCCTTATCCGCGCGCGCACAGAGCGCAGCAGACCTTTTCAAATCAAAGTGTGCTGGCTGTCATGCCGCAGACGGCACCGGCTCAAAGATGGGAAAGATGATGGGAGCCCACGACTTCACGACTGCTGATGTGCAGAAGATGTCGGACGCGGAGCTCACAGACATCATCGCCAACGGCAAGAACAAAATGCCGAAGTATGGGGATAAGCTGAAGCCGGAAGACATCAAGGGACTGGTAGCCTACATTCGTACCCTGAAAAAATAATCCCAGCGGGTCCGGCGATCACGCAGAAGGATCGTTGACCGCGGCACAGGATCCGCGGCAAGGTGCGGAGTGCGCCCGCAAGGTGGGGCAATAGAAAGTCGGAAAGTAGAAGGAAGGGAGCAAAGTTTCACATGAGTATGCGAGAACGCATACGGGAGTGGGCGCAACCCATCTATTTTCTGGGGCAGAACCCCGTCACGCTTACTGGCGCCGTGATCACCACCAGCACGGCGCTTACCACGATCGCGTTCTGGTTCTATGACGTGTTCCTGCCGGGGCCACCGCATCCTTATATAGGCCTTCTGGTTTTTCTGATCCTCCCGGGCATTTTCGTGCTCGGTCTTCTATTGATTCCTGTTGGTATCTGGCTTAAGCGGCGAAGCTTGCTGAGAAGCGGGACGCTGCCGCGGATCTACCCGGCGATCGACCTGGGGCTGCCTGTGGTGCGGCGCACCGTTGAGTGGGTGGCGCTAGCGACTGTGCTCAATCTTCTGATCATTGGGACCGCATCCTACCGCGGTGTGGAATACATGGATTCGGTGAGTTTCTGCGGAACAACTTGTCATACGGTGATGGCTCCCGAGTATACGACCTATCAAAATTCGCCGCATTCGCGGGTCGAGTGCGTCGCCTGCCATATCGGGCCGGGAGCGGGGTGGTTTGTGCGCTCTAAGCTTTCCGGTCTACGACAGGTCGTTGCGGTAACGTTCCACACCTATTCGCGGCCTATTCCTTCGCCGGTAAAATATCTGCGTCCAGCGCGCGAAACCTGCGAGCAGTGTCACTGGCCGCAGCGCTTTACCGGGGACAAGTTCCTGGTAAACACCAGCTACAAGGACGATGAGAAAAACACTCCTCAGACCGACGTTTTACTGCTGAAGGTGGGTGGACGCACATGGCAGGGCTCGGTCGGCATTCATGGGCATCATCTCGCCGATAACGCGCGCATCCGCTACATTTCGACCGACCCCGAACGCCAGACCATTCCGGCCGTGTATTACACCGACGAAAACGGAAAGACAACCGAATTCATCTCCACCGATGTGAAACCGACGAAAGAGCAACTGGACAAGGGCGAGCATCGGGTCATGGATTGCGTGGATTGCCACAACCGGCCCACGCACACCTTCGATCTGCCGGAGAACGCAGTTGATAAACAGATGTCGACCGGGCACATTAGTCCGGAACTGCCTTTCATTAAGAAAAAAGCAGTCGAACTCCTCAAGGTGAATTATCCCGCGCGTGATGTGGCGAAAGAACAGATAATTGAAGAAATCAACAAGTTTTATCGCACAAACTACCCACAGATTTATGAAACGCGACGCACTCTTGTGCAGCAGGCGGGAGATGAAGTAGCGGCCATCTATCTGCGAAATATTTTTCCTGACATGCGCGTGACCTGGGGCGTTCACCCGAATAACCTTGGGCATAATGATTCGCCGGGTTGCTTCCGTTGCCACGACGGAAGTCATACCAGCGCCGACGGCCAAACCATCACCAATGATTGTGCAGCATGCCACGATGTTCTGGCAGCGGGAGAGGAAAATCCGAAGATACTGACCGACCTTGGAATGAAGTGAAGAATCGGGACACGACCGGGTCTTAGAACCCGCTGAAATTCCTAACTTCAATCGTCATGCGCAGTTAGGGCCGATAAAGAGGCTCACTGATGCGCATTATGCTGCCTTTTTATCTTCCGCGTGAACAGCTTACAAGCACACGTGACACGAGTCACGGAACTTCCTCGGGAAAGCCTTCAAGATTGAAGAGGATAAAGCCGATATAAGTGGGAGTCTGGGCTTGCGGAAAAAGATTGCAGATACGGCAAACACGGCAAATAGGGCGGTCCGACGATTCGGTTTCCTCTTCTTAGTGTTGCTTTTCTTAGCGGGCATTCTTTCCCTTGGCACCTCGGCACACGCCCGCGCCCGAGCACAAATGAAGGCGCCCCAACCCCTTAAGCAGGACGAAAGCTGCCTGGCTTGCCATGGTCAGCCGGGAATGACCTCGGGCGACGGCAAAAGCATCTCGATCGATCCCACCAAGCATGCGGCCAGTGTGCACGGCATTTTGGGCTGCACCGATTGCCACACGAACATCAAGGACTTTCCCCACCCCGCGAAAGTGACGCGTGTTAAGTGCGCAACTTGCCACGCCGATGAGGCTTCCCACCTTCCCAATAGCGTTCACGGCGTGCTCGGCGACGGGGCCTGCCAATCCTGCCACGGCAATCACCACGAAGTGGCGACCGCGGCGCAGTTGACGCCGGCGAAGTGCGCCCAGTGTCATGCCGATGAGGTGAAGGAATTCCGGCAAAGCATCCATGGACAAGCGGCTGCGGCCGGTGATCCGGACGCGCCGAACTGTCTCTCCTGCCACGGCCCGGTGCATCAAATTCAGACCTCGAGCGATGCTACCTCAACCGTAGCCAAGAAAAATCTGCCGGATACTTGCGCCTCCTGTCACAGCAATCAGCAGTTTCTCTCTCGCCACAAGATTCCATTCGCGCATCCCGTGGAACTGTACAAACAAAGCGTGCATGGACGCGCGGTGGTGGATGGCGACGGGGCAGCCGCGACTTGTTCGGATTGTCACGGGAGCCACGACATCTTGCCCTCACAAGATGCGCGCTCCAAAGTCAACCACTTCAATATTCCGGCGACCTGTGGACAATGCCACGCCGATATTGCCAAAACCTATCTCGAAAGCGTCCACGGACAAGCCATGAAGGCTGGCGATCAAGGAGCGCCAGTGTGCAGCGACTGCCACGGGGAGCATCTGATCCTGGGACCGAAAGAGCAGGGATCGCTGGTGAACGCCTCGCGGGTGTCGATGGCCACGTGCGGGCGATGCCACAGTGATGAACGGCTGGAGCTTCGCTACAATCTGCCTGCCGATCGAGTTCCTTCCTACGCCGACAGCTACCACGGTCTGGCCTTGCGAGAGGGATCGCAGAGTGTCGCCAACTGCGCTTCCTGCCATGGAGTCCACAACATCTTCCGATCGACCGACCCGCGCTCCACGGTGAATGCAGCCAATCTTTCGAAAACCTGCGGAAATTGTCACGCTGGCGCCGGCGATCATTTCCGCATCGGCCCAGTACACGTGCGAATCACGACCGGCGCCGCACATCCGGTGGTGAAGTGGATCCGTTGGACTTATTTGTTGCTGATTCCAATGACCTTGGGCTTCATGATCCTGCACAACCTGATCGACTTTGTGGCCAAGCTGATGCGGCGGCAGCCGCGGCACGAAAGCGACGCAAAAGTCATGCGCATGAATCGCAATTTCCGCATCGCGCATGCTGGCGTGATTCTGAGTTTCCCGACGCTGGTTTTCACCGGGTTCGCGCTGAAGTATCCCGAGGCATGGTGGGCGCGCCCGCTATTGATCTGGGAAGGTCACATCGCGTTTCGCGGGATCGTGCATCGCAGCGCGGCGATTGTATTGGTTGCTTCCACCGTGTACCACCTGATTCATCTGGCGATGAACAAGCGAGACCGTTTGTTCCTGAAAGCGATGATGCCACAGTTCAAAGACGCCACGGATCTGGTGCAGGTACTTGCTTATAATCTGGGAATCACAAAAGTTGAACCGCAGTTCGCTAAATTCAACTACGCCGAGAAGCTGGAGTATTTGGCGTTCATGTGGGGCACACTGATAATGACAGCATCTGGGGTCCTGTTATGGTTCAACAATTTCACGCTGCGCTACTTCCCCAAGTGGGTGTCGGACGCAGCTACCGCCGTGCACTATTACGAAGCGTTGCTGGCGACTTTCGCCATCCTCATCTGGCATTCCTACATGGTCGTCTTCGATCCCTTGGTCTATCCCATGGATACTGCGTGGATCGACGGGAGAGTCCCGGCCGATCATTATCGCCATTCCCGCCCGGCGTATTACCGCGCTTTGGAACGGGCCGGCCTGGTGGAGTTGCCCACGGAGCCTGCCGGTTACGTTGATGAGCCCGGCGCTCCCGACCCCCCAGCCGATGCACCCGCCAAGCCTTAACAGTGGTGCGGCTATGCAGTGATCAGAGATTCCAACGCAATACGATTGGGGATCACCAGCGTGGCGCCGCTCTGTTGGATCAGGCGCTGCTTCTTGAAACCTGCGAAGAGGCGGCTGACAGTTTCTCGGGAAGTCCCAATCATTTGCCCGATTTCTTCGTGAGTCAAAGCCAACTTCATCTGGCTGGGATTTTTGGCGGCGGCGTTTTGGTCGAGCCAGCCTACCAGCAGTCGAGCCAGCTTTTCGCTGGCAGAGTCAGAAAGTATCAGGTCACGGATCTCACGGCAGGTACAGGCATAATCTGCGCTAATGTGCTGGGTCACCCACAGGGCAAGCTCGCCGTGAGCGCGCATGAGCCGCAACAAGTCGCTCTGTCGCAGGAAACTGATCTCGCTCGGCTCCTGAGTCTCGGCCGTGGCTTCATATGGGCGTCCGGAAACTACCGCGGCCACTCCCAGCGGATCACCGGCCTCGACCATTCGCAGAATCAAAGTCCTCCCATCGCTGCCACAGATGGAAAGCTTTACCTTGCCTCGGCGCACGATAAATACTCCCCGCGGAACCTGGCCCTCGGCGAACAGAACCGCTCCCGTGGGATAGGTGGTGGTGACCGCGTCCTGTTCAATGGCTTCAGTTACGGCTGGAGGAAGATTGCAAAAGGTCTTGTCCGCTACGGCGACCTTCTGGACGTTGTTGACGACGTGTGTGGCCATGGGTGCCTCCGCTCTCAGCCTTACAAATGGCAACTGCATCGCCACTTTTAGGAAGTCGGGGCAAGCCTTCCGAAAACGCGTCTAACCATAACAAACAAAGCGGTTTATCTTAATTCTATGGGAAAATGTCGATGTGCCGACTGGCGCGAAAAGCGCCGAAGATGCGTGCTTTCCCTCAGCAATGTGTGATCTCCATCACCAGTCGGTTGGTTGTGGAACACGGTCGTTTGGCCGATTAAAGACTTCTGCCGGCACATGCTCTTAGCCCAGCGTTGTATGGATCGTGTTCAGCAATGCGGTTCGACTGAAGGGCTTTTCGAGGAGAGTTACGCCAGCCTTCAACACTTCGCGGTTCGCCATCAGTTCGCCCGTGTATCCTGACATGTATATGACTTTCAGGGTGGGATGAGAGACACTCAGGCGCTCAGCCAATTCTGGGCCGCTCATGCGGCGCATCACCACATCCGTCAGCAACAGATCGATCGGATCCTGATGAGACTGCACCCATTCGAGCGCGGTCTTCCCGTCATCCGCCTCGACCACCGCGTAACCATGTTCCTCGAGAAGTTTTCGAGTCAAGCTGCGCATGATTTCGTCGTCTTCCACTAACAGGATCGTGGTTCCATGTCGTTTCGGACTGACGACCTCCGCTTCGGGCTTGGACGCGAGCCCGATTTTGTGCTCGGCGCTGGGGAGATAGATCTTAAACGTCGTCCCCTGTCCCGGCTCGGTATAGACCAGAATGTTTCCTCCGCTCTGCTTGACGATGCCATACACGGTGGCTAGACCCAAACCAGTTCCTTTGCCCGCCTCCTTGGTGGTAAAGAAAGGCTCGAAGATGCGCGCCACCGTGGTCTCGTCCATGCCGCTGCCGGTATCGCTGACGGCCAGCACAACGTACTTCCCGGCGGGCATAACTTGATGTTGCTCACCGAAGGCCTCATCAAATCTCACCACGCCGGTTTCGAGAATAAACTTGCCGCCACGAGGCATTGCGTCGCGAGCGTTCACCGCTAGGTTTACCACGATCTGGTCGAGCTGCCCGGGATCGGCCTCGACAATCGCCGAGCTGGTTCGGGGCACAATCAGAATCTCGACATCCTCTCCCAGCAGCGGACGCAGAAGCTTGCCGATCTCCCTTAGACGCTCGTTCAAATCGAGGATCCGGGGCTGGACGGCGGAAGTCCGGCTGAAGGCCATCATTTGCTTGGTCAACGATCTGCCCCGTTCAAGCGCCTTCCCTATGTTTTCGACATAAAGAGATGGTTCAGCGGCGGGATCAATGCGGTCGCGCAGGAACTCGGTGCAGGAGTTAATGATCGCCAGGATATTGTTAAAGTCGTGAGCCACGCCTCCGGCAAGCCGGCCGATCGCTTCCATCTTCTGGGCTTGCCGAAGCTGGCCTTCCGACCTCCTCTGCGCCGTGATGTCGCGCGCGATCACCGACGCTCCCACAACTTCGCCAGCAGTATCGCGCAAGGGAGACACAGCGAGGGAAACATCCAGGCGGCGTCCGTCTTTTGTTACCCGCACAGATTCGTGATGATCGATCCTCTCGCCCCGCGCAATCTTTCGAAGAATCTCCGGGACTTCCTCGGGCCGATCAGCCGGAATTAACAGGGAAATGTGCTTTCCAACGATCTCTTCCGGCGCATAACCATAGATGCGCTCCGCGCCCCGGTTCCAACTGGTGATGGTGCCGTCCAGGCCTTTGCTGAGGATCGCGTCCTCGGAGGAATCGATAATCGAAGCCAATCTCGCCCGGTATTCACCAAGCTGCTCAGCTGTCCTCTGGTGCAACTCTTCGTTCACCCGGCGCAGTTCCTCTGCAATCCGCTTGCGGTCGCTGATATCACGGATCGCACTCAGCACAAACGCCCCTTGCTCCGTGGCGACCGGGCTGAGACTGATTTCGACCGGAAATTCCGAGCCATTCCGCCGTCTCCCGTAGAGATCCAAATCTGCTCCCATGCGACGGGTCTTCGGTGTTTGCGCGAAAGTCTCACGGTGATGGTGGTGCTGGCGGCGATAGCTCTCCGGAACGAGTATTTCGACCTTCTGTCCGATCAACTCGTCGCGGTCGTAGCCAAATAATCCTTCGGTTTGCGAATTGACCTGAACAATGGTTCCCTCGTTATCAACGGCGACGACCGCATCCGGGAGCGCTTCTAGCAGGTCCGCAGAGAGGACCACATCCGCCGGAGTTCTGGCTGAGAGAGACGAAGCGGGCTCAACGGGATTACTGGAAGGTCGCAACTGCAACTCCGGAGTTCGAACTATCGGTAAATAAACTAAATCGGGACCTGCCTCTGTGTAAAGGAGCCGTGCCACAGGTGTACACTCGTTGCGAAAGAGGTGATTCGAATGAAAGGCAATCCTAAAGTAATTAAAGAATTGAATGACGCTCTGCGGGAAGAGTTGACTGCGATCAACCAGTATTTTCTGCACGCGGAAATGTGCGAAAACTGGGGCTACAAGAGTCTCGCTGACTACATCAAGAAACAATCCATCGATGAGATGAAGCACGCCGAAGTGCTCATCGAGAGAATTCTCTTTCTCGATGGAACGCCTTCCATGCAGCCCTTGCAATTAACCGTTGGCGGAACTGTGCGCCAGATGATTGAGAGCGACCTGGCGCTTGAGCTGGGTGCGGTCAAGCAATACAACGCCGCAGTGCAGATCGCGACTCAGGAGAAAGACAACGGCAGCCGCGATCTGCTGGTCAAGCTGCTCAAAGACGAAGAGGATCATGTGGACTGGCTCGAGGCGCAAGTTCACCAGATCAAAGAAGTAGGCTACGAGCGTTATCTTTCCTTGCAGACGGGGAGCTTCGAAGAGAAATCATAGTCATAGCTGAGGGTTTCTCGACAAATTGCTCTGTCGACCCGCTCAAAGTTCCCGCTCCCCTCGGGTCGACGGGCCCGTGCAATCAGGACGGAAGCTGTGATTTTTGGCACTACGATGGCAATCATCCATCACTGCATCGGGAGATCCGATCGTGATAGGTTTTGATTCGGCCCGAGCTCCCCGGCATTCGGGAAACAGTCTCATCACACCGAGGGCCCCCGCTAAATCAGTTGTTATCCCTGACAACGAAAGGAGCGCCACTATGTTTGCACGTATTCTCGATTGCGAAGTGAAGTTGGAGAAGAAAGAAGAGTTCGTGAAGATCATCAAGAACGAGGTCCTGCCAATCCTCAAGAAGCAGACTGGCTTTCAGGAGATTCTGCCCTTTTTCCCGGAGAAAATGAAAGAGGAGAAAGTGGTCACCATTAGCCTGTGGACCACAAAGGCGGATGCCGAGCGCTATGAGAGGGAGTTCTATCCCAAAGTGCTTAACATTCTGAAGCCCTTCCTGACCACACCGGTCAATGTGAACTACTTCAAACTCGAGACCACACTCTGCGAGCACTTCGTCGAGGCGCTGGCTGCCTGAAACATCGAACGCTTGATCCGAACCCCAGGGCCGGTGCCTTGGGGTTTCGTCTTATGCGGTGCCTCCCCAAACTTTGGTAATTCCGCATTCATAAACTCTTCTCAACTGCTCCGCATTTCTTGCCGATGACAACCTCATTCGCTTCAACTTCTAGGAATCACATCCATGCGCAAGCGGCTGAGTCGTGTGCACTTCCTCTTATGTCTGGTCATCTCTATTTGCCTCTGTCATCTTTGCTTTGGCCAATCAACCCCAGCCGGTTCTGACGAACTCTCAAACGTCACCTACCGCAGCACCGCTTCGGAGGTGCGTCTCGTGTTTTTCGCGACCGACGAACACAACCATGCGATTGAGAGGTTCGAGAAGAACGACTTTGCCGTGGTCGACGACGGCATGGTGATTCGAGACTTCCGCAGCTTTACCCGCTCTTCCTCAATCAAACTCGACGTCATTGTGCTTTGTGATTCCAGTGAATCCGTGCTACCGCATTTTCAACAGCAGACAGCCGATGTTTTCCAGTTGATTTCCCAGTGGCCATGGAATCCCGACGACGATGTAGCCGTCCTGTCATTCAACGGTATCGAGACGCACACAGTCTGCGCTGAGGATTGCCGTAGTTCCCTCACCGCCGATCGAATTGCTGCGGTACCGAAAGGGGGATCTACCCCGTTGTTTGATGCTCTTGAGACCGCGGCCAGACTCCTCAAACAGCGCTGGCAGCCAGATGTTTGGCCGGTAATCATTCTTTTCTCCGACGGCGACGATACCATCAGCAAGTCTTCATTCCACGAAGCGTCGGAGAAAATCCTGGCCAGCGGAGCGCAGGTTTACGCCATCGATCTAAGCAGTCCAGGGCAAGAATCCAACGGGACCGCAACCCTGCAAAGACTAGCCAACGACTCGGGCGGACGCTGCATCCCGATCAGCGGAGGTGCAGTTCGAATATTTCGTGATGTCATCGAAGATCTGCATTCAGCCCGCGTGGTAACGTACGCACTGCCGAAGTCCAATTCGGAGTTTCACTCGATTCGCATTCTTCCCACCCACAACCTCAATTTGCAATTCCGCTGCCGCCGTGGCTACTACCATGACTCTCGCGGCGCTCATTCGGAGGCTCAATGAAACACAGATTGTCGAAACGCAGATTGTCGCTGATGTTCCTGCTCTGCAGTTTGCCAAGCCTGCTCCCAGCTCAAATCGGGATCTATCAACAGGGTGTTGTTGTCAGGATGCACATGGGTGACTGTGTTCTTGCCCCCCGCGGATTCATGGTGGCGTTTGGCGGCCCCGCCGGCCCGGCGAGCCAGGAATCCTGTCCCGAGTACACGCTGGTCTCCAATCGCGTCGTGTTTCTCATCGTCGGCAAGTCGTCCAATCAACTCATTCCGCTGGCAGAGAGCATCGACTTCCGTTTACAAAAGAACGAGGTTGCAGTTCGCATCGACGACGCCAAGCACGAAGCGAAATACACCATCAAGGAAATGATGGTTCGCTCCGAATGGGACCGCCTGCAGAGGCATATCGACGAAAGAACGAGAGCTTCAGAAGATCATGATGTGGAACGATAAAAGCGTCGAATGGAGCGAGCTTCCGCCGCACAGAACCAGGGGTCTCTTTCAGTATCCGCGTGAAGGTGCCCTCCAGCAGCGGTTGCCCTCGGTGCGCAAGAAGCGTTTGACCATGGTTTGTACCGTGTCTCGTTCATGTGATCGCCATCACACCCTTCTGTGACGGAGCATCTTGCTCCTTCCATTCTTCACCTTTAGCGTTAATTATGGTCAGAGCGCGACAGAGCCGCTCGTTCTGCGGGACACGCTCGTCTAGTCTCGATGCCCCGGCTAAGGCCGAGCCTCAAGCGCAAACCGAACTACAGGGGAACAGGGCATGGCAAATGAACCCACCACCCAAGCGGAAGCGAAATCAGGTTGGGATGCTAAGCAGGTCTATGCGATGGCGGTAATCAGTCTCGTGGTAGGCCTGGCAATTGGCTACCTTTTCCGCGGATCGCAATCCCCGGCGGTGCCAGTCGAAGCTGTGAGCAATGTTCAGCCGTCCGCTCCTGCAAACGGTATGGGTGGACACATGCCCAGCCTTGATGACATGAAACAGATGGCCGATACGAAGGCAGCGCCGCTGCTCGAAAAGCTGAAGAGCGATCCGAAGAACAGCGATCTGATCTTCCAGATCGGAAACATCTACAAAGGCACCCACCAGTTCAAGGAAGCGACCGGCTTTTACGGCCAGGCATTGCAGGTGAATCCCAAGAACGTCGCCATTCGCACCGAGATGGCTTCGTGCCTGTACTACGACGGCGACGTAGACGGGGCGATCAGCCAACTCCAGCAGGCGCTGCGCTATGACCCCAAGGATGCCAATTCGCTGTTCAACCTCGGCATGATCAAGTGGCAGGCGAAACAGGACGGCCCGGGAGCGCTGGCGGCCTGGCAGGAGCTGCTGAAGTCGAATCCGAATTTGAGCCCAGACCGCAAAGCCACGGTGCAGAAACTAATGGCAGATGTCCAGAAGAAAACCAAGAGCTAGCGCAGGACGGCCCGCTTACACCAAGGAGCACTGAGAAATGACTGATAAAAATCGAGCAACCTCAATCGAACAATGGACAAGCGCGCAGGCTTACATATTGGCGGTCATCTGCCTGCTGGCAGGAATCGCCGGTGGCTGGTTGGTCCGCGGATCCCAGGGCCCAGCGGCCGCGAACTCATCCGCACCGGCCGCCGGAAACGCGAACGCGGCCATCCAACCTCCAACCCCGGCTCAAATGCAGGAAACAGTCGACACGCAAGCTGGACCGTTGCTCGAGAAGCTCAAAGCAGACCCGGCCAACGCCGGACTTCTGGAAAACATCGGGAACGTATACTATGACGCCCAGCGGTTCCCCATCGCGATTGATTACTACCAGCGGGCGCTGAAGGTCGAGCCAGCCAACACGAGTGTTCGTACCGATATGGCGACCGCCTATTGGTACACCGGCAACGCCGATGCCGCCATTGCAGAATTCCAGAAGTCACTTTCTTACGAACCTAACAACGCCAACACTTTGTTCAATCTGGGCGTCGTCGAATGGCAGGGCAAGATGGACATCGACAAAGCTGTCGCCACCTGGCAAAAACTGCTGGACACGAATCCGAACTATGAGGCGAAAGATAAGGTTCTGGAACTGATGGCACAGGCCAAAAAGCACTCTGGCGTGAACCCGGGGACGCCGGCAAAGCCGCTGTAGTAGCCACTGGAATCTACTTCTGCGGTTTCCCAACGCGCGCCGCGGTAGCAAACATCTTGGCCACCGTGTCCAAGTCGTTCGGTTTCATCTTTCCCGGCGGGATGCGCAGGCGAGTTAGGTCTTCGAGTGTCAGCACCAAATCCCCAAGCGCCATTGAGTCGACCAGCCCGGAGGAGACCAGTGGTGTGTTCTCGTCCATGATCAGACTCGGCTTTCGGATTCGCTGAAGAATATATTCAATCATTTGCTTCTCTTCTGCCGTCATTCCGATTTACTCTCCCTAAGACTCGAAGTTGAGTTCCGGGTGCTCTTTCTGCAACTTCTCGAGCGTCGTGGAGCGCGCCGCTTTCCCGGCAGTGCTCTTCACGATCCACTTCGGCGGCTTTAAGAAAATCATTGCAGCCGTCACTCCCAAGCCGGCCACGACCCCACTGCGAATCTCTCGTTCAATCTCCAGAGCATTGGCCAGAAGTTCGTCGCTTTCCACTTCAGCCACTATGACGATTTCTTCAGTTCCGAGATCGGGATTGTACACGCCCATCGCAATTACACGACCGTCACGAATGGCTGGGTGGCTCGCAGCAATCTCCTCAATGTCCTGCGAGTAAATATTTTCGCCGGCGACGATAATGAGGTCCTTCATCCGGCCGACCACATACAGTTCTCCCTCCAGCGTGAAGCCAAGATCGCCCGTGTGGTACCAACCATCGACGATAGCCTCGGCGGTGAGGTCGGGACGGTTGTAGTAGCCCTCAAACAGGCAGTCGCTTTTGACGAGAATCTCGCCGACGTTGCGGTTCGCGAGAACGGCGCCAGAATCCGGCGCGATACGAACCTCGTGGTTGGGCAGCAAACGACCCGACGATGTGAATGAGATCGAACCTGGTGTCCCTTCCGCAACTTGGACGATCCGATGCGAACTACGAAATTGCCGGCCATCCGCCCAAATGATCGTCGGACCGGGATTCCCAGAGGAGGAGATTTTGCCGGCCTGGGGTAAGGTATCGGACGGCCGAAGGATGTCCGACTGCGTCACTGCGAAAACGTTCTCCGCCATTGCATAGGAGGTTTGCAGCACGCCGGCTCTTAGTCCATTTGCAGCGAACGCATTCTGAAACTCCTGCATGCTGCTTGTTCGGACCGGCTCGGAACAATTAATCAATGCGCGGACGCAAGACAGATCATACTGCGCCCGCCGGTTCGGACGTGTGCGCCGGGGAACGAACTGAAACGCAAAGTTTGGCAGCCACGCAAGGGTGCACCTATGCTCTGTGATGACCTGCAACATGGTTTCAGGATGCAACACCCAGTCGACCGGTGACTGCATCACGACGGGGACGTGGTACGCCATGGGCAGCATGAAGCATGCGATCAGGCCCATGTCATGGTATAGAGGGAGCCAGCTATAAACTCGGTCCGTCGCGCCGTCAATCTCCAGTGCGTGCGCCAGGTGTTGCAGTTGGCGCAGCACGGTGGCGTGGGTCAGGGCTACGCCCTTCTGAAGTCCGGTGGTGCCAGCTGAATGCTGGATGAACGCAATGTGATCGGCTTGACCCTTAAGGTCAGGTAGTTCTTTCTCGCCACCGGGACTTTTGCCATCGCCGGCGCGAAGGAGTCTGGTTTCCTCACTCAAGGATACGTGGCTGAGCATATCAACCGGAAATTCTTCATCGACGACGACCAGCTTGGCGTCGAGATTCGCTGTTACTCCAGCCAGTCCGGACCGGTATTTGGAAGGCTCCACCTTCTTATTGGGGTAGGCGATCAACGCCGGTACCGCGCCGAGCATCATCGCTCCGGCGAAGACCGTCATCGCGGAAATGCCCTGCGGCATGATGACAATCACCCGATCGCCTTCGTTGACGCCGTGAGCCCCGAGTACTCCGCCTTGCAACCGGGCGCGGCGGCGGAACTCAGCAAAGGTGACGGTCTCTTGCGCGTCCTCATTGATCCAGGCCGTAACGAAGGGACGGTCGCCGGGAGCTGCATTGAGAGTATCGATGAGATTGCGATATCGGACCACACATCATTCTAGTAGACGACATGTAGTAGATGACATCCAGTGCTCTTGTAACCAACAAACAGGCCCATTATTATTGTTCGCTAGTCCGAGGCGGACTAGCCAAGGTTCAATGCCCAAGTCTGTTTCAATCGCACAAGGGAGAAATGTTGTTACGAGGCATCCTGTACCCTCTAGCGTTACTGCTGTGCATATTGATCTTCGCGAAAGTTCGCGCGCGACGAGTACGGCAGGCAGTTCTTCTGATTGTCAGCTACGCACTCTATATCAGCTGGGGAGCTTGGTTTGCGGCTGTTCTTCTCGCCTCGACGGCGATGAACTATCTCCTGGGAAGATGGCTTCGGCGGAAGCGATCCGGGCTTACCCTGTCAATTGGTATTCTCCTGAATCTGGCGCTGTTAAGCACTTTTAAGTACCTTCCGGAAGCCGCGGTTCACATTCCTCTGGCGTCGTTGCAATGGTTCTTGAACCTTGCGTTGCCCCTCGGAATCTCGTTCTGGACCTTCCAGGCCATGAGCTACCTGTTTGACACTTACCAGGGCGAGAACATCGACTCATCCCTCATTGAATTCGCGCTCTATATGGTTTTCTTTCCGGTTACGATCTCTGGTCCAGTCTGC
This sequence comes from uncultured Acidobacteriaceae bacterium, assembly GCA_963786075.1. Lineage (GTDB taxonomy): Bacteria > Acidobacteriota > Terriglobia > Terriglobales > Acidobacteriaceae > Sulfotelmatobacter. Next base: position 102,001 of record CAWAYA010000001.1, read on the forward strand.
CGCATGCCCGAAATGCTTCCGCAATTCCGCTCCGAGAGTGCCCTGCGTTGGGGCGACATCGGACGCGGGTTGCAGCGCATCGCAACCGGCGTGTTCATGATGCAACTGGCCAAACTGCTGGGACAGGGAATTCTGGGTGGCGATGGAATCGTCTCCGGGTTCGATCGCGTTACTCGGTGGAGTGGCGCGGACGTCTGGTGTCTGGCCTTTGGATACGGCTTACAGCTCTTTTTCGACTTCGCTGGTTACTCGCACGTCGCAATCGGCGCGGCCAAGGTGTTGGGGTTCACCTTACCCGAAAATTTCGCCCGGCCATTTCAATCCACAAGTGCCTCGATGTTCTGGACACGCTGGCACATGTCACTGTCATTCTGGATTCGTGACTACGTTTTCTTCCCGTTGATACAGTTGCGCCGCGAGGTCTGGTGGCGAAATCTGGCTTTCATGGTTTCGATGATCCTGTTCGCACTGTGGCACAAAGCCACCACGCTCTTTCTCCTGTGGGGCTGCTATCACGGAGTCCTTCTCGTCTTGCATCGCCAGGTCGAGGGACTGGAGCGCAAGTATGACTGGACGCCGCCCCAAGTTCCGTGGACCGCACTCTCGTGGATCACTACGATCACTCTCATGAACCTCGGATGGATATTCTTCCGGTCCAACTCTCTGCCTGAAGCGCGTCAGATGCTATCGGCAGTTCTGTCGCCCGCCAGCTACCTTTCGCACTTTCTGAGTGGTAGCCTGTATCTTCTGGTTCTGACCCTGGCAACGGGATACGCGGTTGTGCTGTTGGCGATTGACACCCTGAACCGCTATTCGGTTGAACCGAGGCCTTCGAATAAGGCATTTCATCCAGGATTCATCGCGCTTATGGCTCGCTCGCGCTGGTTCTGGGTTCCGTCTTTGTATATGATGGCGATGCTTTTCTTATTGCTCGTGACGCTGACCCAAAGCGCTAGCACAGCTCAGTTGATGTACCGCAGGTTCTAGCCATGGGAAGGATTGTGGTTTGGGTGAGCAGCGCTTTCTGCGTCTGTGTGATAACTTCAGTCGTCAGTCTGGGAGTCGCTCGACTTTCCCACCTCTCCCGGAGCTCAAGCGCCCGGGCGATTCTCAGATGCCGCCTTAGGGCTGGGATCGAAGAGATGTATGCCCTCTCCTTTGTGATCTCCATCACATGATTCCGTGATTGTTGCCACTGTTCTGGGCCCTGAGTGTCATCAACACTAGACCAGCGGTTGGATTGCACTACCGAGAACAATGATGACTGTACCTGCAGGCGAGCAAATCACGAAGGCAGTGCCCACGCTTCGGAGCCGTCACTACGGCCGCTGGTTGTCCATCTCGGCGACGGCCTTCCTGGTACCGGTGTTACTGCTTGGGGTTACAGAGGTGATACTGCGCGTCTGCGGAGTTGGAACGCCAACCGGAGTCATGCGCCCATGCACAGACCAGGGCCGTGCTGCTTATTGCGATAATCAATCTTTTGCCGCGCCCTTTTTTCCCCGGGGCACGTACCGGGAACCGCGCCCGTACACGATTCCTGCGAGAAAGGCACCGGGAACCTACAGGATCTTTGTATTGGGCGAGTCTGTTGCCTGGGGGGACCCCGACCCTACCTACGGTTTCTCACGGTACCTGGAGGTGATGCTCCGAGAACGCTTTCCACAGGTAAAGTTCGAGGTTGCCAATGCCAGCATCACTGCGATCAACTCGCATGTCCTGCTGCCCATGGTCGAGGACCTTGTGCAATACCAGCCCGACCTTTTTGTTATTTACGCTGGCAACACCGAAGTTGTTGGCCCTTTTGGGCCAGGAACGGTGTTAACGCCCTGGGACCTGAGCCTGCCAGCCATCCGCGCCAGAATTTCCCTCAATTCGACCAGACTGGGTCAGCTTGTTGAGAGGGCCGCTGGCGGGAGCCAGGAGAACGCGCCCGAGTGGCGGGGCATGGAAATGTTTCTGGAGAGGCAGGTGCGCGCCGGTTCTCCACAGATGAGAACGGTGTACGAGAATTTCGCAGCCAACTTGCGCGACATCGTCGCGGTCGCCCGCCGCTCGGGGTCTCAGGTCCTAATCAGCACAGTAGCCACGAACTTAAAGGATTGTGCTCCTTTCGCTTCTCTGCACCGCGAAGGTATTCGACAGGACGAGTTGAATTCTTGGGATGGGTTCGTCCAACGTGGCGCTGTTCTCGAGAGCGTGGGATCGTACTCAGAGGCCCTGAAACTGTACTTGGCGGCGGCAGATATCGATCCTCAGTATGCCGAACTCCAGTTTCGCATGGCTCGTTGTCTGTGGGCCCTTGGTGATTTTGCCGGGGCCAAGGAGAGCTTTGTGCGCGCTCGGGATCTCGACACGCTGCGCTTTCGCGCTGACAGCAGGTTGAACGAAGTTATTCGTACAGTAGCAGGATCGGGGCCGGGCGTCGGCCTAGTTGATGCGGCCGCTGTTGTTGCTGGCGAGAGTGCGCATGAGATCCCGGGTAGCGAGCTCTTCTACGAACACGTGCATACGAATCCGCGCGGGACTTATCTGCTGGCGCGTGCCTTCTTCCGACAGGTCGCCAGCATGCTGCCGCCCAAATTGCGGCGAAACGTGGTGGTCGCTGACGTCGCCTCCCAGGAAAACTGCGAACGTCTGCTTGCATTTACACCTTATGATCGTGCGCGGGTCGCTCGCCTGGTTCTAAGAAAACTGGAGCGACCTCCGTTTACCAATCAACTAAACCACTCTGAGGAGGTCCTACGCCTGAAGAGCGAAGCTGAAGGATCAGGATTAGATTATGGGGAAGTACTCGCCGAGTATCAGTGGGCCATCATGCAAAACCCACAGGATCGGCTATTACATCTCAATTACGGCTTCCTCCTGTCTCGCTACGAGCCAGCCGCCGCCGAAAAGGAACTCCGCGCAGCCCTGCCCTACGATAACGCTCCGGTCCTGTGCAACTGGCGCAAATTTGACTGAGGTCACAAAGGATATCTCTAGGGAGCGACATCTGAGGGGGGATATTTTATTTCCGCGAGGGGGTCCTTGACTCTTGGCCGCGGCCTGCTGGAGGGCGCGTCTTTATTCCAAGGCGTCGCTGCCGCAACCAAAAGCATTCTGGAAGCTGAACGAGAAATTCAACACAGTCGCATTCGTGCGGTGTTAGTCAGATCCCGCGACAGGCCGGAATTCAACCACCAGAATCTCCCTGTCGAACTCTCTCAGTACCTGAGCCGTAAACGCGCCGCGTGAATAGTTGGCGAGCCACTCTAAAGTCGGATAGCACGCTGGACCCCCGACCGCAAGCAACCTCTGGTGCCGTTGTGCGGCAGCCAGGACAGCTTGGCTGCCGATCCGGACGGTTTCGTCGTTCAGAGAAAACGGAAGGAGAATCACGGGGGCGTCAACAGGATAATAGCTCAGTTGCGAGACAAGGGCGTTTTCGCTAGCGCGATCGGTCGGGATGGGCTCGAAGTTTCCCTCTATGAATGCACTGCACATCAAGACCGGCGCCGGGTCATTGGCGACATTCGCATTCACGAAGGCATGCGCTTGCTTGAAGTTTACTTCGTGCTGGCGAGCCAACGGTGAGGTGAAGTATTGGAACAGGGTGATGGCCACCAGGCTCACACAGCAGATTCTCCTCAGCCAGTGAGAATCGATCCAACTAATCACGAGGCCCCACATAAGTGCGCTGCCGGGCACGGCTACGAGGCAATAGCGTGGGACGAACACCCGCATCGGGGTAGCCGCGCTGATTCCATACAGGATAGCCGTCGGGACAAGGGCCAACAGCGGGCAGAGTAGCACCACAAGGGAAGAGTCGCGTCCCCGAAACTTTACTTTCCTAAGTAAGGCCGCCACAAGCGCCGTTACAAAAAAGATGACCACCAGCTTGAAGGGTACAAGCGTCCGCAGTACGAACCATGTGTTCGGATCTCCCGCGAATGTATGGACCTGCCTGGTTCGAAACAACTCCACGAAACGCAGGACCAGCGGCACGCAGACCAGCGCGAACGAAGCCAGGCTGGCCAATAGCTGGGCCCTACTGGCCGTGATCGAGCGCCCTCGCAGCAACAAGTAATAGATCGCAAACGCAGGGAGGATGGCGCCAAACAAGTAATGAAAGTAGAGGATTCCGGCGGAAGTTACGCCAAACAGGATGGCATAGAGCATCTCGTTCCGCTTGATCCATCGTATGAGAGCAAGAATCGCCAGATTCGTCATCAGCAAGGCGAACGCATAGGGGCGGGCGTCGGTGGCGGCAAACACAACATCAGCATGAAGACAAAAAAGAATGCAGACGATAAAAGCAATCTCGGTGTCGAATAGCTCCTGCGCAGCTCGAAAAAGGCAGTAGGCGGCGGCCAGCATGGCCAGCAGAGAAGGAATTCTAAGCGCAATTTCCTGGCTGCCAAGGACTGACTTCGCGAACCACAGAATGTAAAGGTAAGCGAATGAGGAAGGCATTTGCGCCGATCGGCTCCAGATCTTCGAGAAGCCGCCGCTGATCTGCCAGTAGGCGAGGACTTCATCTACCCAGAGAGGAGCCCGCACTGCAACCAGCCAAATCGACAAAGTGGCCAGCAAAGCCGCGCGATAGAGCAGCTTGGCGAGAATCGAGTGCGGTTTTTCGGAGCCGGTCGCCGCCGCGGTTGCCGTCGCCACCTTTTGGACCCTCAATTCTTCCGCACGCCTTTGATACAAAATTGCTCTTGGAATTATGGTCGGTTATCGCCACGCGTTCAGCGGGGATCGTCACCCGCTCATGTGATTCCAGGCACAGAGACATCGTCTTCCAAAGCAGAACCCGAATGCCGGTATCTTCTATAGAGTGCCTGGCATAGAGCGCCTGGATACTTTTCAACCCTCTACGATCGCCCTCCTGCAAGATAACTGCAGGCCATCGAAGTGCGCAATCCGCCGTGGTATCTTGGAGGACTTCGAGGACTGCCCCGGGATGAGCGCTGTCGAGGAATTGCGCGGCCTTTTGCGATTGCGCGGGCTGCAACTGCTGACACTGACAATGCTACTGGCTGTCGTTGGATGGAGAGCGCTCCAGCTGAAATTCTCCGTTCTCGATCTTGATGTTTGGTGGCATGTCAAGGTGGGGGAGTGGATCCTCGCTCACCATGCATTTCCTCACACCGGCATCTTATCCCGCACTGCGGCCAGCCGGCCATGGATTGCGTACAGTTGGTGCTACGAAGTACTGCTAGCGCGCGCCTATGCCTGGTTCGGGCTGGTAGGCGTGGGAATTTTTGGCACGCTGCTGACTCTGGCTGTGGCGTATGCCGTGTATTGGATGGTCCGCCGGCTGTCGGGAGAGTTCTGGGTGGCTTGCATGCTGGCCACGGTGAGCTGCTCTGCATTTTTGTTCAACCTGATGCCGCGGCCGGTATTTCTGTCGATGATCCTGTTCGCGACGACGCTTACCCTGATTCTGGAGGCGCAGCGAACCGGCCGCGTACAACTTCTCTACTGGCTGCCGTTGGTGTTCTTAGTGTGGGCAAACTGCCACATTCAGTTTGTCTACGGGATCTTCGTGGCTGGGGTGTTCACCGGTGTGCACTTGTTGCAACAGCTCTTCGCTCATTTTGGCATCGTGCCGGAGTTTGCTCTGCCCTCAAGGCTGTCCGCACGAAAGCTTGCCCTCATCTTCGCTGCCTGTCTGCTGGCCACCTGCCTGGGACCATACACCTACCGCCTGTATCCCGTAGTCTTTGCCTACGCGGGCTCGAAGTTTCCTTACACCTTCATTCGCGAGAACCAGGCCCTAAACTTTCGCGCGTACAGCCACTACGTGGAGCTTTTGCTCGCCGGCGCTGCATTTTTCACACTGGGACGGCAGAAGCGCGTTGATCTTTTCAAGCTGGCACTACTGAGTATCGCCAGCGTCGTTGCCTTCCGCACGATGCGTGATTCCTGGTTCCTCTGCATTACCGCTGCAGCCTGCATTGCGGACTTGCGTGGCGAAAAGGCGGAAGGCGAGCGGGGCGAGACTCTTCCCCAGAAACTCGGGCTGGCGGCAGCGCTGGCACTGGTCTTGTTTCTGTTCGCGCGCAACACCGATTTCAACGCCCGTGGCCTGGATGACGCCATGAGTAGTGTATTCCCGGTGAACGCCGTCAACTTTCTTCGTCGAAACCCCCAGCCGGGTCCGCTCTACAACACATTTGACTGGGGAGGATTTCTCACCTGGTACATGCCCGACTACCCCGTGGCGATCGACGGACGTACCGATCTCTACGGGGATGAGATTGATACTCGCTTCTTCAAGACGCAGCAAGGCGACGCGTCGTATGTAGACGATCCATATCTGAACGAGGCGCAAGTCTTACTGCTACCGAAAAAAGTTCCGCTGGCCGGCGTGTTGCTGTCGGATCCGCGCTTCAGCCTGATTTTTCAAGACTCGCTGGCAGTGGTTTTTGTGCGCCGCTAGAGTCGCTGGCGCGAGTTACTTCATGATTTTCTTTGGTGGCCCAACCCTGACCTTGTTCGGAGTACCGGCGGCGGTAACGGAGCCGTCAGAATTATGTGCTGCGCCGTGGCAGGCGAGCACGCAGGTATTAGCCACGCGGCTGTAGGCGATGGGCGTGCTCGCATTCTGCGCCACCACGTTGACATCGAAATTCACCAGGCGTTGGCCGGATATCGTGGCGCTCGTCGCTCCCATGCCGTGAGGGGTGTGACAAACCGAGCAACTGAAGCCGGAGTTTATGTGAAAGGCGTGCTGTGTGAAGCTGGTGTTCTTCATAATCTGGCCGGCTAGGTTATGGCACTTTCCACACAGGGCGTAAGGCCCGTTCACGCTGAGGTCAGGATTGGGATAAAGGTTCGTGATCAACTGGCCGGGACCTGGGGACTGGTTGGCAAGATACTGCCGTTCCAAGATGTGGGTCCACTTTGAGCCATGCGGGCCGTTTGGGCCCGCACCTCCGAACTCGCGGTTGTCATCACTGTTGTGGCAATCGGTGCACAGAATCTGCGTGCCCATGACGCGTCCCTGCGTGATGCCGTCGAGATTCAGCATATTCAGCAGCAGGCTGGGCTGAGGCAGCGGGCTGTTGCGGAGATGGGTCACGGGATGGCTTGAAGGCGAGTTGATGCTGAACTGGGGAATCAGATTCAGCGGGTCACCCGCCGAGACCGCGCGCACGGGCAAATATCCAAAGATGGTATTCGCCGCCTTTCCCGAACTGGTGCCGTGGCAACGGAAACAGTTCTCGTATTGATTGACGGCGGGATTCAACACGGTTACGCCATCGGTTGCGCTTATGCCGGCGACGCCATTCTGCGAAGCACGAATGAGCGGCGGCGGCGGAAAAGTTTTTACCGGGTTGGAAGAATGCGCGTCGTGGCAGTCGACACAAGTGGAGTGGCGGTTGTTGTTCAGCAGCACGGTTTCGACGGCGTCGTGCTGGTTGGTTCCGCTGGGGATCGGATGTCCCACCTTAGGAGCGGCGTATTCTGCGAATACACTGGTCGGGGCAGGCGAGATGTAGGACGTGCCGCTATGGCAAGCGATGCAATCCTGTTCGTAGGCGCCGCGCAGCAACCGGACCGCTCCCGTCGCGTTGTGCGGCGCGTGGCAGCCAATGCATGCGGACTGCATCACCGTGGGATAGCTGCCCACGTTGGCCTGCGGCGTCAGCTTGTTGGTTGCCGTGTTGTGAATACTGGTGGTCCATCCTTTCAAAGGATTCACCTGGCCCGCCATTTGACGATTGGGATCATGGCAGGCGAGGCACATTTCTCCTTTGGAGCTGTCGCGGACCAGGAAGTTCTGCGAAAGGAGATCCTTGCCCTGCACGTGGGCGTTGTGGCAGGACGTGCACTCAATATTTCCATTGATGAGCTTCACGGCGCCCTGGGGGTCAGCCGTCTTACCCTGAGCCAGCGAGGCAACCAGATCGGCGGAGTCCTTCAGGGGCAAAGCCAGGCTGAACGGGTGCGACGGTTGCAGGTTAGATCCAAGTATGTCCTGGGTGTACATGGTTCCCATCGTCGTGACCTTGCCATAAACAGCGGTGGTCCCAGGTGCGACGGTGCCATCGTGACAGCTCAAGCACAGGCTGCTGTCGGCGCCGGGAGTGGGCTGCACTTCCTTGTTTTGTTCAGTGGTGCTGGTATATGGCGTGTAGACCTGGGTGGAAAGAGTCTGGTTCCACAAAGGTGTCCGGCCGCCGATTCCGGAATGTGGTGCGTGGCAGTACATGCAGAAATCGGGCCGCGCCCCCACCACGGGAGACTTCGTCCCCGGTCCTAGATCGTGGACGCCAATCACGTCGCCGGTCACCTGCGCCAGCAGGCTGGCCGCCGTCCAAACGATCATCAGCCCCGCAAATCCATACGCACGCTTCACTGCATACCTTCCTTGGCGTTCTTCGATATGGCAGTCTTCGGCAATCCAAAATAATGGAACACCTGGACGCGACGGTTGAAAGAATCCACCACATAAATCCGGTCGTCGTGATCGATGAACATGCCGGTCGGCAATTCGAACTGCCCGGGAGCCGTGCCGCGCTGCCCGAAGTAGTAGAGCAACTGGCCCTCGCGGTTGAAGACCTGCACTAAACCCCAAAGTCCATCAACCACATAGAGATCGCCTTCGGAGTCCACAGCGACTCCCTTGGGGCGAAACATCTCTCCCGTGGTGTCGCCCAGCTGTCCGATGGCCAGGCGAAAAGCTCCCGAGCGGTCCAGCACCTGAACGCGAAAATTCATCGCGTCGACGACGATCAAATCCCGGCTGCTGAGGCGCAACTCAGTTGGAAAGTTGAACTCGGCGTTTGCATCGCCGTTCTTGCCGATCTCCTGAAGCACGCTGCCCTGCATGTCGAGCACGAAGATCTTGTTGCGTAATGTGTCGGTCACATAAATTCGCTGCGCTGCAGAGTCCACTGCAATTCCAGTGGGGCGCTTGAAATATCCTTCCCCGCCTTTGAGGCTGCCGATGGCTCGCTGAAATTTGCCGTTGGAGTCAAAAACGAAAATCTTGCCCGAGTCCGAATCGGTGACGTAGATGTTGTCTTGGACGTCGACGGCCACGCATTGTGGCTGCAGCATGGGATCTTTGCCCTTGTCGGCACGCCAAAGGAATTTGTATTTCTGATCAGCAAAATCGAAGATGTGAACTCCCGAGGCTCCGGGATCGGTCACGATGACGCGCCCGCGTGAATCGACGGCGACGCTGTAGGGGCGAATCAGGGCGTGGAATTGCGGCTCACCGGCCACCACGTCAAGCACGCGATTCCAGAAGCCCCGTTTCAGCTTGACTTCCCGTTCGGACCGGAAGCTACGCTCGTAACTCAACTTGCGGCCGCCTTCGAGCAGCAAATCGGGAGGGCGAGGCGCGATAGGCTTGTCCTTTGCGCTGTCCTTGTCCTTGCGCGAGGCCCAGGCCGGGGCCAGGAGCAAGAGAAAAATGCAGGCTGCCCGCGCCGTTCGCAGACCGTTTCCGCGCGCGCCCCTCAGAAGAAGTTGAACCATCGCGACAAACCAATGTAGAAAGAGGATACAACAGCCGGCCCTGTTGCGGAGGTGCTGAAACCTTGCTGCAGCTGGCTGTATCCTCCGGTCAGGTAGACCTTGCGAAACTGATACTGGAAGAGCGCATTGTACTGCGTGGTTGCTCCGTTCGATGCCGCCGAGTCGAGGACAATACTGTTGCTAGATCGGGCGTAACTCGCCGCGATCGTAAGTCGTTTGAACGGAGAGCTTCCCAATCCCACGGAGTAGCTGTCTCCGGCGAAGAGGATCACTGAACTGGGCGAGAGCACCGGTTCCAGCACGGGATTCTGCGCCAATCCGCTGGCGGTCTCTATGCCGTTGCCGCTCGACTTGGCGTAACTACCCGACAAGTTAATGAAATGGCTATAACCGATGCCGGCCGTGTAGCTTTGGCTGCTGTTCTGCGTGCCCGGCTGTTCGGTCAAGCCGGAGCGCCCGGCGGAGACGCCAGCGTTCCAGTTAAACAACCCAAAGTGGTGCCGGATGTTGCCCGAATAGTTGTAGAAGGAGGTCGTGTAGCCGATCAGCAAGGTCTGCGCATTTTGCGCGTAGCTGAAGGACCCGCTCATCACCCAATTGTCGATGCGGCGTGTGTAATTGACGCTGGTACTAAATCCCAGCGTGTTCTGGCTGCTGTTGTCCAGGGTGTTGTCAGTGACCGAAGCAGCGGTATTCAAGTTGCCGCCCAGAAGCCCGGTGGTATACAACAGACTTCCGCTATAGCTGTTCTCCCCGAAGGTCTCGCCCAGGAAGCTTTGTTCCCTGCGCTCGACATCAACTTCGGTCTGCAGGCCCTTCGCCACCGCGTAACTGGCTGTACCGATCATATCCAGCCCATGGGAACTTTCGTTCAGATTCTGGGCTGGAGCAACTCCTCCCGCCGCGATAATCGACTCGTAAAGCTGGCCGGTCAGACTATCGGAGTAGTCGGCCCCGGCCGAAAGATGCAATCTGTTGGTGGGCTGAATTCCAGCGTTGGCCGTAATCAGGTCGACAGCGCCGTTATAGCTCGAACCCATGAACCCAGTGTCAAACTCAGAGCGGGTGAAACTCGAGGTGAACACGCCGCGCATCGGGAGCGGGTGGCTGATGTTGAATCCGAAGCCGCTGTTGTCGGAGTTTACATTCTCCGGCTGCTGCTCGGTCCCAATCAGTTGCGGAATCAGCGAGTTTGAAGCACCCCGCTGATAGAAAGCACCCAGGCTGAAGTTGTCAACGAGATATCCCGACCGCAGCATCAACGAGTTGAAGGTGGAGCTCCCGTTCTGCTCGGTCCCGAAGATCGAGTAGTCGTTGCTTCCTCTTTGGTAACTGGCCGAAAAGCTCGGCTCGTCGGGTAGATTCTCGGACCAGGTGATGCCGAGCGTGTCACTGTTGCCGCGAGTGGTGTAATCGGCGACCCCGGGGACGCCAAAGTTCCCTTCGCTATTGTACGACTTGGCGTAGCTGACCGAGCCGGGAAAATGGCTACCGCTGAAAATCGATGTGGAGACGTTCACGCCGCTCGAATCAAAGATGGATTGATAGTTAGAATTGGCCCGTGACTGGCCGTAATACGGAGAAACGTTGAAGGAGAGGAAATTGGGGTTGTAGAAGAAACCGGAAAGGGTGCCGGTGCCGGAGCCGGACAGACTATGGCTGGAACTGAACAGATTTCCGTAATCGGCGCTGTAGCCGCCTCCCAAAGTGCCGTTGAGATTCATGCTGAGATTGTCGCCAACTTCGAGCTGGCCTGCAGCCGGCTGCGCCAGGAGCAGAACCCCAGCCAGCGCACAACCCGCCCATTGAATACGAACACCCACTTATTACCCCTTCTCATCTGCTACAAGGTTTCAATCTTCGCGTTCTGTCGCAATCTCTTATCCAGGGCGGCGCGCAACTGGTTTGTCTTCTTATCCTTGAGATCCTTCCGTATCTGATCTTTTACGTCCGCGAACTGATAGGTTCCGGCCAGAATGTGCCGGTTCAAACGGACGATGGTGTAAGCCTGGTCGAGCCGAATGACGCCGGTGATCTGCCCATCCTTCAGGGCCAGCAGCGCTTGCACTACCTGGGGCGCCAGCTTGTCGCGGGCGACGGTCCGGTGGTCGCCCATCATCACGCGGTAGTCGTCGTCGGAAATCTTTTCAGCCAACAGGCCGAATCCCTCGGAATCTTTGGTGGCCTGGGCTTGGCGCAGCGCATCGTCGGCCCGCTTGCGCATCTCTTTCAGTTGATCCGGGGTCACATTCTCTGGAGGCATCACCGAAATCGTCTGAAAGGCAAAAGACTCGGGATACTGGAAGCGGGCAATGTTTTTCTGGTAATAAGCGCGGGCCTCAGCCAGGGAGACTAGCGATTTGTTTTCAACCTCGGTCTTCAATAACTCGTCAATCAGCAGCGAGCGCCGAATCTTCTCGCGCAGCAACTGCCGTGATCCGTGAAATTCCTCTTGCAGGAGTTGCTGATACTCCTCCGCAGTGGAGAACTGTTGGCGGAAGTCGGCCTCCGCGGTTTGCAGCTTGGCCAGCGGCACCGTCAGCTTGCGGCGCGTAGCTTCCTGGTAGACCAGTTCCTCGAAAACGATCATCTGCATCGCGCCCCGACGAATCTGCGGCTCCATTTCCTGAGGCACGCTGCCGTTGTGCTGCCGGGCATACGGAAAGATGGAGTACTCTTCGCGCAGCAAATCGCGATTGGTGAGAACCACGCCGTTTACCCGGGCCACCGGTATGTCTGTGGGCGGGCCGAACGAGCTGGGGTGCGGCTGCAACCCTCCGGTTGGGGCGTGCGAAGCGACTTGGGCTGAGCCCATCGCAACCACCATAAGGATCATCGCCGGGATGTAGATTTTGCGGTTCATGTACCCCTCGCTGGGAGAAATGGGGAGAGATCCCTCTCTCCCCGTTCGTAGACTAGTAAGTAGTTACAGCCGATCCATTGTTGGACTCGTTGGCCTCTCCACCGTGGCACTGGCGGCAGAACTGTGCCGTCTGGTTCGAGCCGGCGGTGGTGCTGCCAGGGTTGTAGGGAGCGCGAACGAAGAACATGGTCTGGTAGAAGCCAGCAGGCTGGCCGCTATTCTTGGCGGTCACTTGCACCACGTTCATAATGTGCTGATTGTGGCAGGAGGTGCAGGTAACCACAGCCGTGTTGTTGTAGGCGCTGAGGCTGACGAAGAACCCGTAGTTCTTGAAGAACTTGGACGAATTCGGACCGTTCATCGAGATTACGCCGTTGGCCTCAGTGCAGTCCCAGTTCCATTGGCCGCCGCAAGAAACGGTGGCGTTCAATCCCACTGGGTGATTGGCGAGGTAGCTGTTGGCACCTGCGCCATTGCCGTTATTCCCCAGCAAAGTCGGAATGCTGTTGAAGGTTCCGTAAGTGGGAGGCAGCGTTTCAAAGACCTTGTCCTTCATCATTGCGCCCTGGGCATAGTTACCATCATGACAGCTCAGGCAGGTCAGAAGGCCATTAACATCCGGCGTGGTAGCCAGCATGCTGGCCGGCAAAGTCTCGACGGTACCTCCAGCGAAGGTTACGGTCTTTCCATACAGATTGCCTACATCCTGGCCCCACAGTATTGAATCGCCTGCGGTTTTATCGCCGGATTTGTTGGCGCCGTTGCCCCACGAGCCGCTGTGCGGAGCATGGCAGGCGGCGCAGCCGCGTCCATAGTTGAGGTGAGCGCCGAGGACGTCAGCCGACGGCGAGAACCCGATTTGGGCCATGGCCAGACCCGCCACGCCCAGTACTACAAGCAGTACAAATAACATCTTTTTCATAAATAAAGCCTCCAATTGAGTTGCAACTCCACCTTAGAAACGCCCTTCCGGAAGGGGATGCTCCGGAAACTGGGTCGACCCTGATTTGGAGATCTCCGGTTCATAAACTCCACCCCTTCTCCATTAGTGCTCATGCATGTGGCAGGCCTCGATGACCGAGCCTGCTGAAATCTGCATCACTGTCGGGCAACTTATTGATAAGAAGATATTTAGAAAAGGTTACTGAAGTTCGAGGGATTCTGGGAGGGCCGAGCTGCTCACCGAAATGGGCCTTCTCCCACAGTGGAACTAGTGAAAAGACCCAAGTAATCGACAGAGAACGTGACTTTGATCACAAGAACGGTAGAGGGGATGTGACTTGAATCACAAGGATAAGCGGTCACAATTCTGCTTTTGGTCCGGACCTCAACCCTTGAACCTAGACCTTCAGGCTTTCATCTTCCAGTCGGCGGCTAAGCTCCGAGCGCCGAGGAAGTATGACTTGCTTTGCCGGGCGTCGTTGGCGGGCGGATTCTGCGCCAGCGTCTCAGCTGGCTATTGCGGAGCTTCGGCGGGACTCGCCGGCGGGGCAGTCGCGGAGCTCTGCCGTTTGGCATCGGCGGCGCGTTTCCTCTCCTCTTCTTGGCGTGTCTTCTCGGCTGCAGCCTCTGCATCGGTCACATAGCGGAACATCTGCATGCGACCGGGATATTGCTCAGTGGTAAAAACGCGATTCTGCTTGTCGATGGCAACGCCAACCAAGGCCTCGAACTGGCCCGGGTAGTGCCCGTGGCCCCCGAGGTAGGTGAGCAGTTGCCCTTCGTCATTGAAAACCTGCAACGTGTCGTTGAAGGCATCCGCCACCCAGATGTGACCGTCGCCGTCGACCGCGATGCCCTTGGGACGCGCGAAGCACCCGGGACCGTCGCAGTGTCTGCCGAACTGCTTGACGAAAGTCCCCTCCGCGTCGAAAATCTCCACGCGATTGTTCAGTGTGTCGGTGACGTAGACATTTCCGTCTTTGTCCAAAGCGATACCCTGCGGCGCGGCGAAGTCTCCCGGCGTGGTCAGCCAGTGATCCTTACCGCCAGTGCCAATCCGGCGCAGCTCTTTCAGGGAGTCCGCGTCGAAAACGACCACCTGGTCTTGCTGCGTGTCCACGACATAAAGGAAGCGATTCTCGGTGTCGAGAGCGAGACCGACCGGATCCACCAGCTTTTCGCTGATCTGGCCGATGACTTCATGCTTGGGACTGAAAACTAGGACGCGGTGCATCTTGCCGTCGGAAACGAACAAACGGTCGTCGTCGTCAATTGCCAAGCCATTGATCCAGCCGAAATGCGCCTGGGCACCGTTGCCGATGAGCTGCACGTCGCGAGTCTCCGTGTTGAAAATGAAAACCGCGCCCACCTTCTGGTCGGCGACGTATACCAGCCCTTTGGAGTCAATGGCAATGCCATAGGGGCCGAGCAATTGGAAGGGGAAATTCTTGAGGGTTGCCTTTTCATCGCTGGACTGCGCTCCGGCCAGACGGTCCATCCAGGACTGTTTCTTCTTGGTTATGGTCTGCGTGTAGTCGATCTTCATGCCCGCGTAGTAAGCCAAATAGCGGACGCGCGCGATGGAAGGCGGGCTGGGCCACACCAGCTTCGAGATGTCAAACTGGGGTTTCTGCTCGACCGTTCGCTGGGCATCGGCATCGGCCTTCTTCTTTTTCTTGTCTCCGAAGGCGGAGTTGGGTGAAGCCAATGCCAGGGCAAGTACGATCAACAGGGTAACCATCGCCCGGCCGCTACGAATCGGGTTTCGAGTAAACGCTTCCATCTCTATTTCCTCCCAACCGCTACTTGATCATTTCGATCCTGTTCTTGTGACACGTATCGCAGAACGCCATGTTGTTGGCCTGGTCCTTCACCAACAGTCCCTCCTGAGCGGAAGAGTGGGGCTGGTGACAGCTCAGGCAGTTAAGTCGAGTCGTGACCTTGGTTGGGTCCTTCGGGTCCAAAAGATCCTGGACCGGGTGCCCCTCGACTGGATGGCCGCGGCCATACTTCAGCGGCAGAATCGCCACCTTGTTCTTCTGATAGTAATCCTCGGGCAGCTTCACTTTTCCGTTAAAGATGGTCAACACATGCTCGGACTCGAGCCGCTGTGGCTGCGAGTCGGGCCCGTGGCACTCCAAGCAAAGGGCGTTTCCCTTGGCCCGCAGCAGATGATCGTTGTCGCCGCCGTGCGCCTCGTGACAGGTCGCGCAGCCCCGGACAAAGGCAGGCTGATGGAGCACGCGCTTCTTGGCCTGCTCGGCCTGGTCAGTGTGGCAGCCCAGGCAGATATCGACCGCGTTCGTTTTGGGAAGCCCTGGCTGCCGGCTGGCGTGGGGGCTGTGGCAGTCCGTGCAGTCGCCCGCCGCGCCGGGATGCGGAACTTTGGCAGTGTCGATAAGCTTGGCTTTATCGGCATGGCAGGTCACGCAAAGTGACTTGACATCGGCCTGTGCAAGCACTACTTTCCCGTCTTTTGCCGGCGCATGACATAAGTCGCACTGTTTGTCAGCAAAAGGCGGATGCATGAATTTTGCCATCAGCTTGGGGGCGGCCGACTCATGGGGATCGTGACAGCTCACGCAATTGGCTGTTTCGAACGGCTGGTTCTGGTGCGCTCTTTGCAGGTCAGCGCTTTTTGCGTCGTGGCAATCAAGGCAAAGCGCCGGAGGCGCTTTGGTGAGATGAAAGTCGAATTCGATCTTGCCGACTTCGCCGGTTTTGTGCGTGATGTGGCAGGTATTGCAACCCATGTCGAGCGCCGCGTGCCGGCTGCCCTTTGCTGGAACATTCAATCCGGTGTTGTGGCAACTCAGGCAAAGGTTTTCTTTTTGGTCGCCCGAGACTGGCTTTAGCAACTGATTCTTGTTGTCGGAGCTGTGCGGATCGTGGCACTTCAAACAGTCGCGCACAGCCGGGGGATGAACTTTACCCTTTACGTCCGCGGGATTTTTGTCCGCGTGACAAGTGAAACACAGCGCATAGGGCGTGCTCGTGATCAGCTTGACGTGGGTTACATCTTTGTTGGTGCGAATCTCGTGGCAAGCGGTGCAGCCCATGGCAATCGCCGAATGCACCGACTTGCCCTTGGTTTTATCTTCATGGCAGGCGATGCAGGTGGAAGGATCAGCCTTCGGGTCGAGCGGGACCGGATGTTTTGCAGCCGACACCCTGCCGGCCAAAATTAAAATGACGATTACGCAACCTATCGCGGTTGGCCAGCGGGTCGTCCAGGAATTTCTTTTGAATGGTTCCCTTACCACTGCCACAAGAACCTCCGTACCCAGGTTTGCACGTATCTCGCCTAAATACTCCGGGTTGGCGGTTTTCTCAGCAATCTTTGTAACAGATTGCAACAGAATCAGTTGGAAAACCATGTGCTGTGCAGGAGCTCTCGCCATTCGAGGTTTTCAGGTTTCCACCTGCGTGAAATCCCGGCAACACTCGCCGAGCGCTGTGTGATATGGCTCACATTTCATCTCGATTATTGCTGGCCTAGCCTGCCCTATCCTCAGCTTTTTCAGCAGTTTCGCTAAACCTCCCGGCAATGGCGCATAACGTGCTTTCTCCGAGCGGGGAAGGGAAAAGTGGGGACCTATGGCCGCGAGCGTCAAGTCTATACCTCGAAAAATTTGGCAAGCCCTGGGCGCAATTAAAAGTGGCGTGATCCTCCTCATTCTGGTCGTCATCCTCTCGGCGGCGGGAACGGTCATTCTGCAGCGTCCCGCGACCGATGTCGACGAGATGCAGCGTGCCTATTCGCCGCAAGTGCTCCGTCTGCTCGACGGATTAGGACTGACCGACGTCTTTCATGCCTGGTGGTTCGTTCTGCTCCTGAGCCTGGTGAGCCTTAGCATTATCGCGGCCTCCGTTCAGCGCTTTCCCAATGCCTGGAGATATTTCTCGCGCCCCTATAAGAGCCCTGACGAGACTTTTCGTAAGGCCCTCCCGCGCCATGTTCTGATTCCGATCGAAGATGAAGAAGCTGCCCTGAGCGTCGCAGGGCGCGTGTTTCAGAAGGCAGGGTTCAAGCCGGAGCGCATCGTACACAAGAACAGCTTCTCGCTGTTCGGCGAGCGCAGCCGGTTTTCTGAACTTGCGGTTTATATCGTGCACGCAAGTCTACTTCTCATTTTTCTCGGAGGAATCATCGATGCGCTGTATGGCTGGCGAGCCTTCGTCACGTTGGGTCAGGGAGAACAGTCGAGCCAGGTGCAGCCGCAGAATGGGGCGAAGCGCAACCTGCCCTTTGCTATCCGTTGCGATGGAGCGGGACAGGAGAACTATGCCGACGGCAGTCCCAAGCGCTGGTGGTCCGATCTGTCAGTTTTGAAGGGTGGGCAAGTGGTCCTGCGCAAGCAGATCGTGGTCAATGATCCGCTGGTCTATCACGGCATTCGTTTCTATCAGGCCAGCTATGGCAAGACTGGAAAAATCGACAAACTAGTTCTCACCGCGACCCCCCGCGATGGCGGGTCAGCCAAAGACCTCACCATTGGTCTGAACGAGACCGTTCCGCTGAATCCTGATACAACCGTCCGCCTCGCCGAGTTTATTCCCGATTATGTGGTCAGTGATGGCCAGGTTTACGCGCGTTCCAACGATCTGGGAAATCCAGCAGCACATCTCGTAGTCGAATCGAGAAAGTCGGGCCAAGCGATCAACTTCTGGCTTCCCGCAATTGCAGGCTTCGAACAGAACGCATCTTCGCCCTACACATTCGAAGGCAAGGATATACAGATGGCGTACTTCACCGGCCTCGAGGTTTCGCACGAGCCCGGCCAGTGGGGAGTCTGGGCGGGTGTGGTGCTGATGGGGTTCGGCCTGGCGCTGGTTTTCTACTTCGTTCACGCACGAGTGTGGGCAGTGCCGGTGCGCGATGCCCGCGGCCAGCGACAGCTCTGGATCGGCGGAACCGCCAACAAGAATAAAGATATGTTTGAGCAGCGGTTTCGTGAACTGGTGAAACAGATCGAATCGGAATTGAAGAGTTCTTCGCAGGCAGGCGCCGAGGCGTCTGTCATCGCACTCGCCGGGAAGTGAGCGCCGGCACGGAGGATGCGTCCATGGCACAAGTAGCGAGAGCGGAACAGCAACCAGCCGCCACAGGTTCCACCCTGGTAGTCATGGTGGGATTGGGCGTTGCGTTCCTGTTATTCATGGCATTTCTTAACGTCGTCAAGAGCGGCAACCTGCTTAACGACTCCAATCTGCTGTACGCGGCGCTGATTTTCTACGCCGGTGCCGGAACGCTCTATCTCGGATTCGGAATCACAGGCACTCCTGCCTATATTCGCTACGCCTCGCTGGCGACGTGGGTGGGATTGCTGGCCAACACGGGCGCCGTGGCGCGCCGCTGGTACGAGGCAGGTCATCCGCCTTTCGCCAGCATCTACGAGATGCTGCTCATGTTTGTATGGACGCTGGCCGTGCTCACGCTGGTCGCGGAGAAAAAGTTTGGAGTGAAGGTCATTGGCACCGTCACCATGCCGCTGGCGATCGTCGGCGTCATCCTCATGCAGTTGCTGCGTACTGAAGTTCATCCCCTTGTCCCGGCGCTGCAATCAACCTGGCTGCACGTGCACGTCACATTAGCCATGCTCGCTTACGCGGCCTGCGCGCTCAGTTTCGCCCTGGCCATGATGTTCTTGATCCAGGACAAAATGAAGACTGAAACTTTTCTGGCCGCGACAAGCTTGTTTACGATCACCACGTATGTGGGCGTCCTTACCCGGTTTGAGAAATGGGGAGGACTCAGCGTAGCGGCGTGGAATCCGGACGAAAAATCAGAAGTCTTCCTGTCCCGGGGCGTGCGCCTTTTCGTTGTGATTCCCGATCTCGGCTGGTTGCTCCTTCTGGTGTTAGCCGCAGTCGCCGCGCCGCTCGTTCTCTACCTTATCTGGCGCAAAACCCATAACGAGGGCATGCTTGACATGGCGAATCGAGCCGTGTTCCTCAGCATTCTCCTGCAGGTATTAGCGCTCGTGTTTCTTGTCCTGCGAGCGCGTGACGGCCGCTACGCCTCCCTCGATGCCGACGGTTTGTTCCCCACTGCTCTCGCTGCCAGCCCATTTATTCTTTCGGGGCTGGTGGGCGGGATTTTTGTCTCGCTTCTCTACCTGCTGCTGTTGTGGCGGCGCAACGATCTGGAACGCATGCTGCCCAGCGCGGACGAACTCGACCGCATCACCTACAAGACCATCGCGATCGCATTTCCATTACTCACCCTGATGATCGCGGCGGGGGCCTACTGGGCTAATCGCACCTGGGGTTCTTATTGGAGCTGGGATCCAAAAGAAACCTGGGCTGCGATTACCTGGTTGGTCTATGCCGGGTATTTGCACATGCGAATCACTCGCGGATGGCGCGGCCGGCGCGCTGCTTACTTCGCCATCCTGGGCTTTGCCGTAGTGATGTTCACTTTCTTCGGCGTCACTTATTTGCTGCGTGGCATGCACGCCTATGCCTAGCCGACCTCAGTTCGCGGCGAAGAGCGCTGTGCCGCTGGTAGAGCCGGTCCCCACAACTATGGAGCCGGAGCAGGAGTTCCGATTGAGTTCTGTACGCGTCAATTGGCAGCTTAAAGCGATTTTGCCGGTGGGTTTCGTCCTGCTGGGAGGGTTGCTGCTCTTTACTCTGGCCACTGTCTCCTTGCGCGACCCGGAACGACACGCCGTGCTGATCGTCGCCGGAGCCGGTGCGGTTGCTATCTGTGCAGTGTCGATGTTCGTACTCGCCTATCTGGTGCAGCGGCCGATGGTCGAATTGCAGGAGAAAATGCAGCAGGTAAGTGAAGGCCACCTGGATGTCGCCGTTAGCTTCTCCCAGCGCAATGACGAAATCGGAGACCTCGGTCGCAACTTCAATCACATGATGCAGCAGTTACGCGAAAGCCGGGAGGAGATCGAGCGCCTGCATCGCACGCAGATGTCCCGCGCCGAGCACCTGGCAACGCTGGGCGAGTTGGCCACGGGCCTGGCCCACGAGATTCGCAATCCACTCGCCGGAATCGCCGGAGTCATTGAAATTGTCGGCCGAGATCTGCCTACAACCAGTCCAGCGCGCGCGGTCGTGAAAGATGTTCGCCAGGAAATCGCGCGCATCAATCGCATCGTAACCGATCTGCTGGAAACGGCCCGGCCTCATGCGCCACAGATTCGCTGCAGCAACCTCAACACGACGGTAGAGCACGCCGTAATGCTGGCTCGTCAGCAGGTAATCTCAAAACCCATCAAGATCGAATTGCAGAAGGCGCCTCATCTGCCGGAAGTGGAGCACGACAGCGATCAGATTCACCAGGTGCTTTTGAATCTGCTCCTCAACGCCGTCCAGTCCATGGACGGCGCAGGCAAGGTGTGCGTCGAGATCGATACACGAGGCGGTGATGCCAGCGTGACGGTCAGTGATACGGGTCGCGGCATCTCTCCTGAGGTCCTATCCAACATCTTCCGGCCTTTCTATACTACCAAGGGGAACGGCACCGGCCTTGGCCTTTCTCTGGCCCGCCGTATCGTGGAAGATCATCACGGTCGCATCGAAGTCAGCAGTGTCGTGGGAAGCGGAAGCAAGTTCACGGTAGTGCTGCCGTTTCACATGCCCGCCGCTCACATCGCCGCTTCATAAACCACCACAGGGATAAGCCGCAAAGCAAGCCATCTCCATTTCGTAGTAAATTAAACACCGATGCCTGCCGAAAAAATTATGGTAGTCGACGACGAGCGCCTGGTGCGCTGGTCGCTGCGCCAGAAGTGCGAGGAGTGGGGTTACCACGTGATCGAGGCCGATGCCGGAGTGCCCGCCCTCAAACTCGCCGAAAAGGAATCACCCGATCTGGTCCTGCTCGACGTGCGCATGCCCGATCTCACTGGCATCGAGGTGCTCGATCAACTCAAGAAAAGCGGCGACGCCCGCGCCGTCATCATGATCACGGCCGATCCTCAACTTGACGATGTCAAAGCTGCGCTCAAGCTCGGAGCCTACGACTTCGTCGGCAAGCCAGTCGATTTCGACGAGCTGCACGTCACTATCAAGAATGCGCTCGAAACTACCAACCTGCGCACTGAAGTCCAGGCACTGCGCGGCGAAGTGCGCCGCGGAGCCGGTTACGAAAGCGTGGTCAGCGTCTCGGGGAAAATGACGGAGCTGATGAACTTCGTCCGCAAGGTTGCGGCCAGTGAGGCCACTACAATCCTGATTCAAGGTGAAAGCGGCACCGGCAAAGACCTGATCGCTAAGGCCATTCACTACGAAAGCACACGGCAGGAGAAACCCTTCGTCGCCATCAATTGTTCAGCCATCCCGGAAACGCTGATGGAGGCCGAACTTTTCGGTCACGAAAAAGGTGCATTCACCGATGCTAAGCAGATGAAGAAGGGTTTATTCGAGGCTGCCGACGGTGGCACGCTGTTTCTCGACGAGATCGGAGAACTCTCTCCTTTGCTGCAAGCCAAACTGCTGCGCGTGCTCGAAGACCAGGTCATCCGCCGCGTGGGCGGCATCAAGGATATGCAAGTGGATGTGCGCGTCATCGCCGCCTCCAACCGCGATCTCGAGAAGGCGGTCCGCGAAGGCCAATTCCGCCAGGATCTTTATTACCGCCTGGCTATTATCGCGATTTTTATCCCGCCACTGCGCGACCGAAAAGAAGACATCCTGCCTCTGGTCGAGTTCTTTATCGACCGCTACAACCGCAGATTCAAAAAGTCAATTCGCGGCGTCACCGACGAAACCCGCCGCCTGATTCTAAGTCATAACTGGCCGGGCAACGTGCGCGAGCTGAAAAACACGATCGAGCGCGGCATGATCCTCGAAGACGAACCTCTCCTGCGCCCCCTGTATCTGCCGTTTTCCGTTGGCGAATCAGGCGGTCGCACCGTCTTCGAACGAACTTCGCCCGCCGACGGAGGCCAAGCCTTACCGAACGGGCGCACCCTGCCGCGGCTTTATATTCCAGAAGGCGGAACATCTCTGGAAGAGGTAGAGCACGCCATGGTCGAGCTGGCTATGCGCCAGGCCAACAACAACCAGACCCACGCCGCCAAGCTGCTCGATATCAGCCGCGACGCCCTGCGCTACAAGCTAAAGAAATTCGGCCTGATCCGCGGCGACGGAGATGAAGAAGGCTCCCAGACCGCCGCAACAGAGGACCAGTAGCCGCAAGGCCCGAGTCAGGCATCCGCGGGTGGCCCATCCTTTCGCGTTGGGACTTGAGGCCACAGGCACAACTGGGAGCGGGTGTCTCTCCTTGATAATTCGGACCGCGATCCCCACGTCTCCCGTCCATCAGTACAATGCCAAGTATGAGTTTTGGCGTCCTGCTACGTCGCTGGCGCGCTGTTCGCCACCTCAGCCAACTGGACCTCGCGCTCGAAGCAGATATCTCAACGCGTCATCTCAGTTGCGTCGAGACAGGCCGGGCGCAGCCGAGCCGAGAGATGGTCCTACGTCTCGCCGAAACTCTTCAAATTCCGCTGCGCGAGCGCAATACGCTGCTACTGGCGGCCGGTTACGCAGCGCTCTATCGCCAGACCAGCCTTGAGGCACCGGAGTTGGAGGCGGCGCGCCAAGCCGTCGACCTTCTCCTGGGGCAAATGGAGCCGTATCCCGTAATTGTCATCGACCGATATTGGAACACGCTGAGGATGAATTCTGGAATGCGGCACTTCCTGGGGCTCTTCCCCATCTGTGATTCTGTTAAGCCACACAACGGAGTCCGGTTCGTATTTCATCCCAAGGGGCTCCGGCCATTCATCGAAAATTGGGAGAGCGTGGCGGCACGCATCATTCAGCGTGTGCATCGTGAGGTTGCCGCTAACCCGTCCGACGAGACAATGAAGTATTTTCTTGAGGAGTTGCTCAGTTACCCGGCGGTGCCAAGCCGCTGGCGCGTACTGGATGTTGACGATTCGCCTCCGCCATTTTTGACCATCAACTACAAGTGGAACAACTCCACCCTGCGCTGGTTTTCCACTCTTGCAACCTTCGGCTCGCCGCAGGATGTTGCCTTGCAGGAAATGCGTATCGAAACCTTTTTCCCCGCCGATGAAGCCACGCGCGCTGCGCTAACGGCCGCCCGATAATCGCCGGCACTTGCAGTCGACGACGAAACCGTCCGGTTCCAACGCTGCCACTCTCATGACCTCGGAGGTCATGGACAGCAGTTGTGCCCTGTTGAATACTGCGGAGCAATGACCGCTAAGGGAGGCAACAAAATGACGAAGATCGCTTTCAGTAGTCGCTGGTTCGCAGTGTTGTTGTTGTTCTCAGCTTTCGCATGGTGGGCGAGCGTTAGCATCGTGGGAGTGGCGGCAATGGATAAGGGCAAGGGCGCCCCTGCTGGTGATTCCACCGATGTCGATGCTATCAAGCAACTCGGACTGGATATGGGGGATGCTATGGTGGCCGTCGATATCGACAAGCTCAATCAGATTTACGCTGACGATTGGGCAACCGTCACATCCTCCGGCAAAGTTATCACCAAAGAGGACCTTCTACACGATTTTAAATCCTTCCATGACAAGCTCGAGTCGTTTGAACTTGGACCAATAGACGTGCAGGTGTATGGCGATGTTGCCGTGGCCAACGGCACCGTCAAGGAAAAGAGGAACCGGGATGGAAAAGACACTAGCGGTGAGTTCGCTTACATGGATCTCCTCAGGAAGCGCGGAGGCAAATGGGTAGTCGTGCGTAGCGCAGGCGCCAAGGTGGAGTCAGGGAATTAGAAGAGCGGGCCAGATTCTTCCTGTGGGTAGCCCATCCTTTCGCGTTCTTTGCGAAAAGGGTGGGACTGAGGCGGGCACAACTGCCTCTGACAATTTCCACAACCCCACTGTGACATCTAACCTTGTCCAGAGCCCACCCCATGCGCGATCATGGTCGAGGCCGTGACGGTTGGCAAAAGCCAACCCGTCGCGCCCCGAAGCCCTTTGTTTCAAAGATTTTAGTATCTAAGTTCCTTGACATCTAGATTTTGCCGAGAATTTCGCGCTAACTCCATGATTCCAGAGATTGAGGGGGGAGGGGGGATACCCGAATTTTCACCTTGGAAGCGAGTCACCCGACACGCGCCGCGACAAAGGCTAGAACTTTATTTTCGGACCGAACTCCAGAACAACGTGCCTCCCGCAGGGTAGGAAGATGCAGGGCGAGTGCCCTGCACCCGCCCCGCAAAACAAGGTTCAGGTCCAGGAGGTTTACGCCGCGGCGTGACTCTTGGATGTCTTGGCGCCAGAAGATTTCTTCGCGCCGGATTCCCCAGCGATATCGAGGACGATCCGGCCGTTGACCTTCCCCTTCTTGAGACGATCGAAAATGTCATTGATCGAACCCAACCGCTGCTCCTCGATGGTTGCTTTCACTTTGCCTTCCGCGGCAAATTGCAGCGCTTCCTCGAGATCCTTACGCGTGCCTACGATCGATCCCCGTATGGTTTGGCCATTCAGCACCAAATCGAAAATGGAAACGGGGAATTCGCCGGGAGGCAAGCCGTTCAGAACGCAGGTCCCGCCACGGCGGAGCGTCCCGATCGCCTGTTTGAACGCGGGCAGTGACACGGCTGTCACCAATACGCCGTGAGCGCCACCGATTTGCTTCTGGATGGCCTGCACAACATCTTCCTCTTTCGCATCCACGGTCACTTCGGCGCCAAGCTTGCGGGCTAGTTGCAGTTTCTCCGGTCCGATGTCAACGGCGGCGACGTGCAGGCCCATAGCCTTCGCATATTGCACCGCGACGTGGCCGAGTCCGCCCACGCCTGAGATCACGACCCACTCGCCGGGGCGCGCTTGCGTTTGTTTTAATCCTTTATAAGTTGTGACGCCGGCACAGAGAATTGGCGCGGCATCGATGAAAGATAGATTGTCTGGAATCCTGCCGAGGTAATCTGCTTCACCCAAAGCATACTCAGCGAAGGAACCGTTTACCGTATAGCCTGACATCTGTTGCGCTGGACACAGCGTTTCCCATCCGGTAAGACAGAATTCACAATGCCCGCAAGAGCTGTGCAGCCATGCGATCCCGACCCGGTCGCCTTCCTTCAAGTGGGTCACGCCTTTGCCCAGCTTGGCCACAAAGCCCGCGCCTTCATGCCCGGGAATAAAGGGCAGCGTGGGTTTAATCGGCCAATCGCCATCGGCTGCGTGCAGGTCGGTGTGGCAGACGCCGCTCGCAACTATCTCAACCAGCGCCTCTCCCGGCCCTGGATCTGGAATTGCAACTTCCCGAATCTTCAATGGCTCGCCGAATTTCTCGACGAAAGCGGCCTTCATTGTTTTTGCCATGTTATTTCTCCTTGGAGCCACAGACTCCGAATGAATTTGTTTTGGACTGCAAAAGTCCTGCTAAGGTTTGATGGCCATACTGCTATGTTTCTTTCCCTGGGTTCTTTGATCGCTTGCCCGCGGAACTAACCAAGGTCCTCTGGGCATCGCGACCATGATCGGCAGCTCAATGCGAGCCGCATGTGATCTCGCGCACAGCTGCATGTGAGTTAGCATCTAGCCCTTGGCATGCCGCTTGGCTCTTTCGATATATTCCTGGACTTCCTGTTTCTGCGGATAATCCGGGTTACTTCGTAACAGTTCTTCCCAGGCCTGGACCGCACCTTTGGGATCCAGCTTCCCCTGCCACCGAACCACACCCAGGTTGAAAAGCGTTGCCGGATGATCGGGACGATACTTCAGCGCGTTCTGAAATTCGGTGATAGCCCCGTCGGCGTCTCCCGTGTACCAGAGCGAGGTACCAAGATCGGTGAGCAGATCGGCATTCGTCGGCTGACTCTTGACCGCAAGTTGGTAATACTTGACGGCTTCGGGATATTGCTTCCCGTCGTAATACAGATTCCCTATTTGCACAACGGTGTTGAAATCATCGGGATTGGTCTTCAGAGCCGCGAGTAGCGGCGCTGCGGATTGCTCCACCATCGCTTTAAGCTGCTCCGGAGTCGGCTGCGCCGGCGCTGGCTGCCCCTGCGGTACGCTGCTTTCGGCCGAAGCAGAGGCTGCGGCAGCCGGCGAAGCGGAACCGCGAAACAGGTAGCCGAGAGCGACTCCCAGCACCAAACAAAAAACCGCCAGTATGTATGCCTGCGTGCCGCTCCAGGCGGCCTTGGGAAGGGATGCGCGCTGTTCAGTAGCCATCTTCTTTGCTGCTCCTCTTACGCTATGGTCGATATGGTCGATATGGTGCCGGCAAGCGCCCGTTCCGGCGTTTGCAAATGGAACAGCCGCTGCAGCGCGGTGGTCATCTGTTCCTGTTCCACTCGTTCTGGAAGTTCCTTGAGTTCGCGGGCCAGGGATCCCGCGATCCTCTGTGTCATGCGGGACATAACTGCAGTTAACATTTCATCCTGGTCTTTGGAGAACGGTCCGTTCTCCTGTCGAAAGGAATCCAGTTCTTGCCGGCAAATCTCGTCGAGCCGCTGGCGCAATGCCACGATAGTGGGCACCACCCGCTCAGCCATCAGCCTGCGGCGGAAGCCTTGCGCCTCGGCCTGCAGGATCTTTTGCGCATCGGCGGCGGCAGCTTCGCGCTCGCCCGCATTGCGGTCCACCACGTTTTCCAGATCGTCAAGGTCGTAGAGAAAAATGCCTTTGACCTCGCGCACTGCGGAGTCAATGTCACGGGGCATCGCGATATCTACGATCACCAGCGGTTGATCCTTGCGCCCACGAGCCTGGCGCTCGCGAATCATGAGTTCGGCTTCCTCACGGCTGAGAATTGTGTGCGGACAGGAAGTCGAGCTGATGATTATGTCGGCTTCCGCCATATGTTGCCAGCGCTCCTCAAACGGGATCGCGACCCCACCCAGTTTCGTAGCCAACTCAGCGGCGTGCTCGAGCGTGCGGTTGATTACGCGCACGGAGCTGGCGCCGTGATTAAGCAAGCCGCGGGCTGAGAGTTCGCTCATTTTGCCCGCTCCGAGCAACAGTACTTTCTTGTTTTCCAACGGGCCGAAAATCTGGCGCGCGAGTTCCACGGCAGCATAGGGTATCGAAACCGCCGCGTTGCCTATCGCTGTTTCACTGCGGACGCGTTTCGAGACCGTTAGCGCCTTCTGCAGAACCGCGTCCAGGAACCGGCCCGTGGCTCCAACCTTCTGCGCCTGCTGCCAGGCTTGCTTTACCTGGGAAATCACCTGGGGCTCGCCGACCACCATGGAGTCCAGGCTGGACGCAACCTTGAAGATATGCAGAAGGGCAGCTTCATCGAGCAAACGATAGAAATGTTTCCACTCACACAGTTTGAGTCCGTACTCGGAGCCGAGCAGGCGCATCACCGAGTTCGCGGCCAGGGTAACGTCGTTCGCCCACATCAAGAACTCGGTCCGGTTACATGTGGCCAGCACGATGACTTCGTCAATGCCTTCCGCTTGAGACAAGTGCACCAGGGCTTGATAACGCCGGTCCTCGCTGATCCAGAAGCGCTCGCGCACCGCCACTGGGGCTGTGCGGTAGTTCAGGCCGACGACCATCAGTGTGGGTTCCAAGGCTTCAACTCCTCCCGACCACCTCTACATAAAGGCATCCGGCGTGCCAAAGAAAAGCTTCGTGCGGGGAGGATGATTTCTCGTGTTTTCAGTCAGTTACGGAAGCCCCAGCGAGAGGGAACGGAACTTACGAGAGGGAATTGCGGCATATGGCGCTGAGATCGTGTCTTTTAGCCCCTCGAGCCCTAGCGCGCCACTTCGGCTGGCTTGATATCTTTTTGCTGCGAGCTGTTCGTCCGGGGTTCGTAGACGCAGAACGGCTCTTCATCGAGATAGTTGCCGGTAGCGGCAAAGGCTCGTGCGCGGCAGCCCATGCAAACATTGCGAAACTCGCAGCAACCGCACTTTCCTTGCAGATTGTTGACATCGCGCAGTTGGTTGAATACGACTGAATTCTCCCAGATCTCAACGAAGGGTTGCTTCTTCAAATCGCCAGCCAGGGCCGGCAAGTATCCGCAGGGATAGACCTCGCCCTGATTGGAAATGAAACAGACGGCAGTCCCGGCCAGGCATCCCTTGGTCATAGCATTCATGTCGGAAGGATGGCTGCCCGGATGTCCCACTGCCTTTCCGATTCCGCCAGGTTTCAGCTCGATGCCGGTCGAGCCGGGCATTGTCATGTCTGTGGGACCGATGCCTAGCGGACCCTTGCTGGGCGCAGTAGATGTGGATGGAGTCGCATGCTGCGCAGCCTGAGCTGCCGCGGCTGCAGAACGGTGCTCGGCGGCTCGGCGCTGGCGAACCACCCGGAAGTAGTGCGGCGCACAAGTGGCTTTCAGCTCGATGCCGCCAGTCAACGATTGATCGTAGAACCAGTTCAGCATCTTCTCGTATTCTTCCGGAGGAACCATCTGCTCGGCAGCAATATCCACGCCGCAACCCACCGGCACCAGCAGGAACGTGTGGAGCGCATCGGCTCCGAGCGACTTTGCCAGTTCAAGCACTTGCGGCAGCTGATGGGCATTGTGGCGCGCGATGGTAGTGTTGATCTGCACCGACATGCCGAGATCTTTCAGATTGCGAAAACCGGTGATGGCGGCGTCGAATGCGCCAGGGATGCCGCGGAATGTGTCGTGGGTAAGCGCATCTGCGCCGTCGAGACTGATGGCAACCCGGCGCACTCCGCTATCGACGATCTTCTGCGCGACCTGTTTCGTAACCAGCGTGCCATTCGTGGCCAGTGCGACGCGCAGGCCCTTGTTCGTGCCATAGCGCGCCAACTCGAAAATGTCCTTACGGAAAAGCGGCTCGCCACCACTCAGCACAAGTATGGGTGCGGAAACTGCTGCAATCTGATCGATAATGTCGCGCGCAGTCTCAGTCGTGAGATCGTTGGGTGAACTCAATTCCGTAGCGCTTGCCCGGCAGTGAATGCAGCGCAGATTGCAGCCTTTGGTCAACTCCCAGAAAATCAATCGAGGCTTGTTTGGGATTCCGTGATCGGTATGAGTCGGATCGGAATGATGTCCGTTATCGCTTGATGTCGCCATTTGTGCTTATCCCTCACCCACGGCGCAACGATAAAGCAGAACTAATGCTCGAGCGGTGACTCTCATCACCGGAAATTGTGATCTCGATCACCAAATGCTAAGTCTTTGTTAATGTGAAGGGTAGGGGTGAGACCGGCGTTTTTTCAGCGTAGCGCAGGCCCCGAACTTTGGGCTTAACCAAACGCAGCCGCCGACGGGGGAGTCGGCTAATTGTGATTGGCGATCTCGCGTAGCGCTGACGCATTGCGAATAACCAGCGTCGAGCCTTTCGACTGCACAATCTGACGTTTCTTCAGCTCCGCGAACAACCGGCTAACGGTTTCTCGCGAAGTTCCAATCATCTGTGCAATTTCCTCGTGCGTGAGTCTGAGTTTCAAGCGGGGCTCGGCTTTGGCGGCTTCTCCGTTTTTGGAAGTCCATTCCAAAAGCAGAGTTGCCAGCTTCTCGGCGGCGGAGTGCGAGAGTCCCAAGGCGCGCACTTCCTTGCAGGCATTGTGATACTTCTCGCCTAACTGCTCTGCCACCTTGAAGCAAGCCTCCACGTCGTCCTTCAGAAACCGAAGAAAATCATCGCGCTTCACGAAATTGACCTGACAGGGATCGATCGTCTCGGCGGTCACTTCATAAGCTTTGCCGGAGATGGTGGCGCTCAACCCCAGCACTTCACCGGGCTCAGCCAGCTTCACAATCATCGTTCTGCCGTTGGGTGAATTGATTGAGAGCTTTACGCTGCCCTTGCAGAGCACGAAGATGCCGCGCGGCATCTGCCCTTCAACAAACAACACAGCCCCTGGAGGGTACGCGGTGGCGTACTTCATATCTTCAAACGCTTGTAGCGCAGCAGGGGGCAGATCACAGAAGATACGATCACTGCGCAGCTTGCAGGTAAGACAGCTTTCCACAATTTCCATTCCGTATGGCGAGAGCATGTACCAGCCTCCTAGTCTGAGGCCAGTGTCTATCTGCATGAAGCGCTTGGCTGTGTTGCCCGGCACACGCTAATGTGACGCACCTCACATTCAGCAGTTTGTGATGCACATCACATGCCTCTGTGACGGGCCTTGCTGCGTTTAGGTCTGGCGGCGTTCATGCTCAGGAAGTCACAAAACCGGCACGGCAGCGGCATCTATTTGCAGGCAGAGGCAGGATCATGAAACGCAAGTTCAAGACCATGGATGCAAACGAGGCAGTCGCCTACGTCGCCTACCGGGTGAACGAGGTCATCGCCATCTACCCGATCACGCCATCTTCCAACATGGGCGAATGGGCGGACGAGTGGTCCTCTCAGGGAGTCCAGAATATATGGGGCACGGTGCCTCACGTGATGGAGATGCAGAGCGAAGGTGGAGCTGCCGGAGCAGTCCACGGAGCGCTCCAGACTGGATCGCTGGCCACCACGTTCACCGCCTCTCAGGGCCTGCTTCTTATGATCCCGAATATGAATAAGATTGCCGGAGAACTGACTCCGACGGCCTTCCATGTTTCGGCCCGCACCCTGGCGACGCACGCGCTGTCCATTTTTGGGGACCATTCGGATGTCATGTCCTGCCGTACCACCGGTTTCGCCATGCTGTCTTCTAATTCGGTGCAGGAGGCGATGGACTTCGCACTCATTGCTCACGCAGCTGCGCTCGAGTCGCGCATTCCTTTCCTGCACTTCTTCGACGGCTTCCGCACCTCGCATGAGGTAAACAAAATTGAAATGCTCACGGAAGACGATATGCGCGCGCTCATCAACATGGATCGCATCTTCGAGCATCGCCAGCGAGCGCTCTCGCCCGATCACCCGGTTCTGCGCGGCACCGCGCAGAATCCCGATGTATTTTTCCAGATGCGTGAGCGTGCTAACTCCTACTACGAGGCGTGTCCGCAAATTGTGCAATCCGTGATGAATAAATTCGCAAAGAAAGTCGGCCGCTCTTACAAGCTGATTGACTATGTGGGTGCGCCGGACGCCGATCGTGTGATTGTGATGATGGGCTCGGGAGCGGAGGTTGCTCACGAGACCATTGAGCAACTCAATGCTCAGGGCGAGAAGTTGGGACTGCTGAAAGTCCGCTTGTACCGGCCGTTTCCGGTGCAGGCGTTTCTTGCTGCGTTGCCCACCAGCGTGCGAAAGGTCGCCGTGCTTGATCGCACCAAGGAATCAGGAGCGATCGGCGAACCGCTGTATCTCGACGTCGTGAACGCACTCCACGAAGGAACGAAGGCCGGCAATCGAAGAACTGCGCCCGCAGTTGTGGGTGGGCGCTACGGGTTGTCTTCGAAAGAATTCACCCCCGCGATGGTCAAAGCGATCTACGACAATCTGAAAGCTGAACAACCCAAGGATCACTTCACCGTTGGCATCCAGGACGATGTGAGCCACACGAGTTTGACCTACGACGCGAGCTTCTCAACCGAACCAGACAGTGTTGTCCGAGCAATGTTCTACGGTCTGGGTGCCGATGGCACGGTAGGCGCCAACAAGAATTCGATCAAAATCATCGGGGAGAATACTGAGAACTACGCGCAGGGATACTTCGTCTACGACTCGAAGAAATCCGGTGCGGTGACGATTTCGCACCTGCGCTTCGGACCGAAACCCATTCGCTCCAGCTATCTGATCTCAAGCGCGAACTTCATTGCTTGTCATCAATGGATATTCCTCGAGCGCTATGACATGCTCAGCGCGCTGGTTCCCGGCGGCACATTCCTGCTCAACAGCCCATTCGGCGCAGATGAAGTTTGGGATCATCTTCCGCGCGTGGTGCAACAGCAGATCATTTCAAAGCGCGCTAAGTTCTACGTGATCGACGCCTATCAGGTCGCACGCGATACCGGCATGGGCAGCCGCATGAACACGATTTTGCAAGTCTGCTTCTTCGCCATCTCCAAAGTCTTGCCGTCTGATCAGGCAATCGAGGCGATCCGCAAATCGATTCGTGACACCTACGGCAAAAAGGGCGATGAAATCGTGCAGCAGAACATGAAAGCCGTGGACGAGACTCTGGCCCATTTGTTTGCAGTGAAAGTTCCGGCGGAACTTACCAGCACAATCGAAATGCCGCCACCATTCTCACCTTCAGCGCCGGGATTCGAGCGCGACGTGCTGGGCATGATGTATGCGGGACGCGGCGACGAATTGCCGGTCAGCGCATTTCCAGTAGACGGCACTTTTCCAACTGGAACCGCGAAATGGGAGAAGCGAAACCTGGCTCTCGAAATTCCAACCTGGGACGAAAAGATCTGCATCCAGTGCGGCAAGTGCGCCATGGTTTGTCCGCACTCGGTCATTCGCATCAAGGTCTACGATTCGAAATTACTGGCAGGCGCTCCAGTCACGTTTAAATCGACTGAGACTCGCGACCGGGAATGGCAGGGCCTGAAGTACACGATTCAAGTGGCGCCGGAAGATTGTACCGGCTGCGGCATCTGCGTGGAAATTTGCCCGGTCAAGAACAAGGCCGAAACCCGGTTGAAGGCGATCAACATGGTGCCACAACCTCCGCTGCGCGCACCGGAGAGTGAAAATTGGGATTTCTTCCTCAAGATTCCAGAACTCGATCGCCGCAATATTAAAATCACCAACATTCGCCAGCAGCAAGTGCAGGAGCCGTTGTTCGAGTTCTCCGGCGCTTGCGCCGGTTGTGGGGAAACTCCCTATCTCAAGCTCATGTCGCAGTTGTTTGGGGACCGCGCCATTATTGCGAACGCTACTGGCTGCTCGTCGATTTACGGCGGCAACCTGCCCACTACGCCCTGGGCGAAAAACGCCGACGGCCGTGGACCCGCCTGGTCCAATTCTTTGTTCGAGGACAACGCCGAGTTCGGTCTGGGCTTCCGGCTTTCCATCGACAAGCAGACGGAGTTCGCACAGGAGTTGGTCAAGCGTGTTGCGGGAACGATCGGCGAAGAGCTCGCTACGGCGATTCTCACTTCTCCGCAAAAAGATGAAGCAGATATTTACGAACAACGGCAGCGTATCGACCTCCTGAAAGAAAAATTGAATGGATCGAATTCCCTTGATGCCAGGCAACTGCTGGCGGTCGCCGATCTGCTGGTCAAGAAAAGCATCTGGATTGTTGGCGGTGACGGGTGGGCCTATGATATCGGTTACGGCGGCCTCGACCACGTACTGGCCAGCGGTCGCAACGTCAATGTGCTGGTGCTCGATACCGAGGTTTACTCCAACACCGGAGGCCAGGCTTCCAAGTCCACTCCGCGCGCGGCCGTCGCAAAGTTTGCCGCCGGTGGCAAGCCCGGCCCCAAGAAAGATCTCGGACTGATCGCCATGAGCTATGGCAATATCTACGTCGCTAGCGTGGCCATGGGCGCCAAAGACGAACACACGCTCAAGGCTTTCCTGGAGGCTGAGGCATATAACGGGCCCAGTCTCATCATCGCGTATTCCCACTGCATCGCTCACGGCATCAACATGACGACGGCGATGTCGAATCAGAAAGCTGCCGTCGACTCAGGACAGTGGCTGCTCTATCGCTACAACCCGGAAAGGGTTGACCAGGGCGAGAATCCATTGACCCTCGATTCCAGGACTCCGACGCGCAAAGTTCAGGACTTCATGCAGATGGAAACGCGCTTCAAGATGCTTACCAAGAGCAGGCCGGAAGACGCGAAGCGCCTCTGGCAAGAGGCACAGCATGATGCGATCACGCGCTTTCACCTGTACGAATACCTGGCGCAGCGTAAGTTTAACGGAGAATCAGTCGATACCAAGTAAGGCACGCGGAAGACGCAGGAGAAATCATGATCAGCCTCGGAACCACTTACCTGGGTTTGCAGCTGAAAACGCCGCTGGTAGCTTCCGCGTCACCGCTATCGCAGGAGATCGACGGCATTCGCCGCCTTGAGGACGCAGGTGCATCCGCTGTTGTGCTCTATTCGCTCTTCGAGGAGCAGTTGCGGCAGGAAAGCTTTGAGCTTGAACACCATCTCTCTGCAGGAATAAACAGTTTCGCCGAGGCCACAAGTTTCTTCCCTCAGCCGGATGAATTCCGCGTGGGCCCTGAAGGATATTTGAATCATATCCGTCGGGCCAAAGCGGCAGTATCAGTACCGATTATCGCCAGTCTCAACGGCACAAGCGTCGGTGGCTGGACGCAATATGCCAAACTGATCGAGCAGGCGGGCGCTGATGCTCTGGAATGCAATATCTACTCGATTTCCGCGGATCCCGAGCTCAGTTCCACTGCGGTCGAGCAGCAATACATCGACATCCTCAAAGCAGTAAGGTCAGCAGTGACAATTCCGGTCGCTGTGAAGCTCAGCCCTTTTTTCAGCAGCATGGCCAACATGGCCAAGCGCCTTGACGATGCCGGCGCGAATGGACTGGTCCTGTTCAACCGCTTCTATCAACCAGACATCAACCTGGAGGAATTGGAAATCGAACCCAACGTGTTGCTCAGCACCCCCCAGGCGCTGCGTCTTCCGCTCACGTGGATCGGGATCCTTTTTGGCCGCATCCGCTGCAGCCTGGCCGCGACCAGCGGTGTGCACGGCCCCGAGGACGTCGTAAAACTGCTGATGGTGGGTGCCGACGTGACCATGCTCTGCTCCACGTTGTTGCGGAACGGCGTCGGTCATCTGCAACGGATCGAGGAAGGCTTGTTGGCATGGATGGAACAGCACGAATACGATTCCGTTCAGCAAATGAGAGGCAGCATGAGTCAGATTCGCTGTCCCAACCCCTCGGCCTTCGAGCGCGCGCAATATATGAAAGCGGTCAAGAGCATGCAGCACGTACAGGTCACGGCCCGCGAAGCCTGGAGAATTCTGAGCGGAAACTAGAACGTTGCTGTCGTTGAGCAACCAACGCGGGCACAAGCCAGTGCTTGTGCCCCGACCAGTTCTGGCCCCGGTCCCGACTCTCCTATTTCGCCTGCAGAGTTTCGATGTATTGGGTGAGATTGGTTACACGCTGCTGCACCTCACTCTCGTGTCCGCCACTCACACTGCGGAATAACGGTCCCCACACCGGCATATCCTGGGATCCGTGCGCAGGAAGCTCAGATGTTCCTCGCAGAATGGAACTGACTTTCATAGCGGGATATTTCCCGCCGTTACTCTTGCTGAGGAGTGTAAGGTCGGCGGGAGGGGTTTTCAGAGCGCTGGCCGCAGGGCCTCCGCCTTTGCCGTCCGTTCCATGACAAACCGCGCAGTATGACGTGTACATTTCTTTACCGGATGCAGCCGACGTGGGCTTGACTGTGACATGTTGGATGGTTGGCTTGCTTTGGTCCTGCGTCTGACCCTGCGCGAAGACCATGCAGGCGGAGACGATCAGGACTGGAAAAACTAGAATCAATTTACGTACTGGCATCGCATTTCTCCTTGTTTTCCATTGTCAGTCTACGCGTTCCCGGATTGCGGTGATCAAAAGCACAATCGGTTGTGTCTTGTGCCACACTGCGGTGGAATCCTCAACCTTCCGGGAAGTCCGTCGTTCCACCGGCTCCGCCAACGTGTGCGCCCGTTCACACATGCCCGTGATCAATGTCACATCCACCAACCTCGCGGGCAAAGCATAATGACATCTGATTTTGTGGGGTGTTTTCACAGCCTCCAGCGTGGAGATTCCATGGCAAAAGGACGCGTTTCCATCGTTGTCGAGCACTGTAAGGCCTGCGGCCTGTGTGTGGAGTTTTGTCCTTCCCACGTGCTCGCGCTCTCTTCCGCTTTCAATTCCAAGGGCTACCATCCGCCGCATGTCGTGCATCCGGAAAAATGCAGCGGTTGCGACTTATGCGGGATGTATTGCCCCGATTTCGCTATTTACGCCACCAAAGTGGCTCCCGATAAGGGAGGTGACAAATGAAAGCTGACCCCCGCGGAGTGCTCACCGGCACTCACTTCATTGATGGCGACCATGCCTGCTGCGAAGGCGCGCTGGCTGCCGGCGCCCGCTTCGCAGCCGGATATCCCATTACTCCTTCGACCGAGGTGGTCGAACGCTTCGCCTCTCGGGTACCGAAGGTGGGCGGAACATTTATCCAGATGGAAGACGAGCTTGCCGCCTCAATCACGTTGCAGGGCGCGGTGTGGGGAGGAGCGAAGGCATTCACCGTTACTTCCGGCCCCGGCTTCTCTTTGATGATGGAGCACATTGGCTACGCGGCCATGACCGAAACCCCGTGCGTATTCGTCGACGTGCAGCGCGGAGGTCCCTCCACCGGCCTACCCACGCTGCCCGCGCAAGCCGACATGATGCAGGCGCGCTGGGGCTCCCACGGCGACTATCAGATCATCGCTCTCTGCCCCAATTCGCCCCAGGAATGTTTTGACCTCACCATCACTGCCTTCAACCTGGCGGAAGAATTCCGCGTACCGGTCATGTTCATGATGGACGAAGTGGTCGGACACATGACGGAGAAAGTAGTCATTCCTCCCGCTGATCAGATCGAGATCACGCCCCGGCGCCACACCCGCAAGTCAGTCGAGGATTACCTGCCTTACGGCACTAACGGCGACGGAGTACCGGAAATGGCGCATGCCGGCGAGGGTTACAACTTCCACGTAACCGGCCTGACGCACGACGAACGTGGTTATCCCAATATGACTCCGCCAGTTCATGACAAGCTGGTTCGCCGCCTGCAAACCAAGATTAGCGACGCCGCCGACCGCATCGCGCTGTTTGAAGAAGATCAACTCGAAGGTGCGGACGTGGTGGTCGTCTCCTACGGAATCACGTCCCGTGTGGCGCAACGCGCCATCGAGGCCGCCCGCGAAAAGGGATTGCGAGTCGGAAAGCTGCGCCTGATCACCGCCTGGCCGTTCCCCGAGAAAAAGATCCGTGAACTGGCAGCCAACGTGAAAGCATTCGTCGTTCCCGAACTCAATCTCGGCCAGATGGTGCATGAGGTCGAGCGAGCCGCCGCCGGTCAGGCAAAAACATTCGCCGTATCGCATGCCGGCGGGGGAGTTCACAGGCCAGAAGACATCCTCAAGGTAATCGTGGAGGCTAACAAATGTCAGATAGCTTGATCACTGATATTGGGAGCGCGGGCAATCCCGTCGATGCCATTTTGCGTACCGATCGCATGCCTCACATCTGGTGCCCGGGGTGCGGCATCGGCACCACCGTGAACTCTTTTGCTCGGGCGCTCATCGATTCGAAAATCGATTTGGGGTCTCTCGCCCTGGTCTCGGGCATAGGCTGCACGGGCCGTGTCGCAGGCTACGTCAAACTGGACTCGTTCCACACGACGCACGGCCGGGCTATTCCGTTCGCCACCGGCCTCAAGCTGGCGAACCCAAAACTGAATGTCGTTGTCTACTCCGGTGACGGCGATCTTTCCGCGATCGGCGGCAATCATCTCATCCACGCCGCCCGCCGCAACATCGATCTCAAGGTCATCTGCGTCAACAATCTGATCTACGCCATGACCGGCGGCCAAACCGCACCCACCACTCCCAGTCATTCGACAACTTCCACCAACCCCTACGGCACGTTTGAGCCGTCGTTCAATTTGCCTCATCTGGTCGAAGCTGCGGGTGCGGTGTACGTGGCGCGCTGGACCACCTTCCATGTACGGCAACTGGCGCGCTCTATCAGCGAAGCGTTTCAGAAAAAAGGATTCTCCTTTATCGAGGTAATCTCACCCTGCCCGACGCTTTATCAGCGCCGCAACAAGCTGGGCGATTCGCTCGACACCATGAAGTACTACAAAGAGAAGAGCAAAGTGCGGCACGGCGCGCCCACCGGCGAGGTCGGCCTCACGATGACTGGCGAAATCATCGTAGGCAAATTCGTGGACCGCGACCGCCCCGACTACGGGACCATGATGCGGGCGCAATTCGTCGAGTCGCTGGGCGACAAGTACGTGGAACCATATCAAGTAGAAGAAGACCAAGCGGAGACGGTATGCAGCTAACTGAGATTCGTGTAGCGGGTTTCGGCGGCCAGGGAGTAATTCTTTCGGCTATTCTCCTGGGCAAGGCGGCTTCGATTTATCAAGGCGCTTATGCCACCATGACGCAGAACTTCGGTCCGGAAGCTCGCGGCGGCGCTTGTAGCGCGCAGCTCGTTCTCTCCGATTCGCCGGTCTTGTATCCCTATGTGACGCAGCCGGACATTCTGGTCGTGATGTCACAAGAGGCTTATGTGCGCTTCGTGCCCGAACTGAAAGACGGCGGTATCCTGATCGTCGAGCAGGATATGGTGCGCGTTTCCGATCTGGACGATAAAGAAATTAAGGTCTACAGTGTCCCGGCAACCCGCATCGCTGAAGAGCTTGGAAAACGCATGGTGCTGAACTCGGTGATGGTTGGATTCTTCACCGCGGTCACACGTTTGCTGGATGCCGATGCCGTACGCAAAGCGGTCGCGGATTCCGTTCCTCCCAGCTTCCTCGATCTAAACATCAAAGCCTTCGAGAAAGGACTGGAGTTTGGAGCCATCGCGTTAAGCACTCCCGCCAGCGCCGCAGACGCCGAACTGCAGATGGAGTACACACCGGAGTAGCGTCGTCACAGCTACACTCCAATTTTTGATGCTGCCCAACCCTTCTGTGAGCGGGAGGCCGCCGATGGTCTATCCTTGACCTGGAAGTGTTCCCGCCCCAGCGGTGAGAACGGAGGATCTTCCGTGAGTTCACCCGAGACCGATCTCGTGGAAAAGGATGAAAAGAAACAGGTAGCGCCAGTCAAGTTCGGCTTGGACGCAATGTTCGCTCCCAGCTCAGTGGCGGTTATCGGCGCGACCGATCATCCCGGCACCGTAGGCCGAACCGTTCTCGAGAATCTACTGCGCGGTAAGTTTAAAGGCAAAGTATATGCCGTCAACCCGAAGCGTCAGGAGGTCATGGGGCTCACAAGCTACAAGAGTATTCGCGACATCGCCCGGCCGGTGGACTTGGTCGTGGTTGCTACTCCGGCCGCAACCGTGCCGCAACTCATTGGAGAATGCGTGAATGCCGGCGCCAAGGCTGCGGTTGTAATTTCCGCGGGATTCAAGGAACGCGGTGTGGAAGGCGCCGCCCTCGAACAGCAGATCAAAGACCAGTTGCGCCGCGGTTCCATGCGATTGATCGGACCCAACTGCCTGGGCATCATGAACCCGACGATTGGGTTGAATGCAACCTTCGCCAAAGACGCGAGGCACGCCGGCAACGTGGCCTTTCTAGGTCAGAGCGGCGCGCTGCTGAGCGCAATCCTCGACTGGAGCCACCGCGAAGAAGTGAGTTTTAGCGCCATCGTTTCGACGGGTTCGATGCTGGATGTCGGTTGGGGCGATTTGATTGACTACTTCGGCGACGACCCGCACACCAAAAGCATCCTCCTCTACATGGAATCCGTGGGAGATGCGCGCTCGTTTTTGTCCGCGGCTCGCGAAGTCGCACTCAGCAAGCCGATCATTGTGATTAAGGCGGGACGATCGGGAGCGGCCTCGCGCGCAGCGGCTTCGCATACCGGTGCGCTCACGGGCAGTGACGAGGTGCTGGACGCCGCCTTCCGGCGCTGCGGTGTGCTGCGGGTGCACAGCATCGCGGATCTTTTCTATATGGCGGAAGTGCTCGGTCGACAACCCCGCCCCAAAGGCCCGTGCCTTACCATCTTGACCAACGCTGGCGGACCCGCAGTCCTGGCCACCGATTCGCTCGTTGCCAATAGCGGGGAATTGACTGAGCTTTCCGCGGAAAGCCTGCGCCGTCTGGATGAGTTCCTGCCGGCCCACTGGAGCCATAACAATCCAATTGACATCCTCGGCGATGCCGATTCCGAGCGCTATGCTCGCGCCCTCGAAATTGCCTCCCAAGACCCAAACAGTGACGGACTCCTGGTCATCCTGGCTCCACAAGGGATGACCGACCCTTTGCAGATCGCAGAACGGTTGAAGCCGTACGCCAAAGGTTTCGGCAAGCCTATACTCGCCAGCTGGATGGGAGGGACCAGTGTTGCAGCCGGCGAGGCGGCTCTGAATTCGGCGGGTATTCCAACCTTTTCTTATCCGGATACAGCAGCTCGTGCATTCACCTACATGTGGCGCTACACCTACAACCTGCGTGGACTTTACGAAACGCCGGCCCTCACCGAACAATCTGAGATGGAGAGCGCTTACCGCAAGCAGGCCGAACAGATTATTCAAAATGCTCGAGGCAAGGGCCGCACTTTGCTTACCGAGTTCGAATCGAAGCGGCTTTTGTCGCTCTATGGAATTCCCGCAGTGGAGACGCACGTCGCCGCCAATGAAGACGAAGCCGCCAGGCTTGGCTCGGAACTTGGCTTTCCGGTTGTGCTGAAGATCTTCTCCGAAACCATCACGCATAAGACGGATGTGGGCGGAATCAAACTGAATCTGCAGGATGAAGCGGCGGTCCGCTCTGCCTATCGCGCCATCCAGTCATCGGTGAAGGAAAAAGTGGACACAGATCAGTTCGCCGGCGTCACCGTGGAGCCGATGGTCAAGCTGGATGGCTATGAATTAATTCTCGGGAGCAGCGTGGATGCCCAGTTCGGGCCGGTAATCCTGTTCGGCTCGGGAGGCCAGCTTGTCGAGGTGTATCGTGACCGCGCCCTCGCGCTTCCTCCACTGAATACGACTCTTGCTCAGAGACTGATGGAGCAAACCCGAATCTTTACCGCCCTTAAGGGAGTCCGGGGACACAAGCCGGTTGACCTGGCGGCCTTGGAGCAGTTGTTAGTCCGCTTCAGTCAGCTTGTGCTCGAGCAGCGGTGGATCGCGGAGATCGACATCAATCCTCTTCTGGCTTCCCCAGAACACCTGCTGGCTCTTGATGCCCGAATCGTGTTGCATGGTGCAGATGTGACCCTCGATCAACTGCCCAAGCCCGCTATCCGTCCCTATCCTTTACAGTACGTCGCGCCCTGGACCATGAAGGACGGAAATCAGGTGATCATCCGTCCGATTCGCCCCGAAGACGAACCTCTGATGGTTGAGTTTCACAAGACGCTTTCCGACCGCAGCGTTTACTTGCGCTACTTTTGTTCTCTCAGCCTCAGCAGGCGGGTGGATCACGAGCGGCTGCTGCGTATCTGTTTCGGCGATTACGATCGGGAAATGGTGCTGGTAGCTGAGCGCAAAAATCCGGGCACGGGAGAGCGGCAGATCCTCGCAGTCGGTCGCATGAACAAGCTTCGCGCAGGAAACGAAGCGGAGGTCGCTGTCCTTGTTTCAGATCAGTTTCAGAAGCTGGGCCTGGGGAATGAACTGCTCCGCCGCGTCATTCAGGTTGCGCGCGATGAAAAGTTAAGCCAGGTCTCCGCAGAAATGCTCACCGACAACGTGGCCATGCAGGTCATCATGAAACACCTGGGCTTTCGGGTTCGAGTCGACGAAGACCTTACGTCGGTCCGGGCCTTCCTAGACCTGTGAAGCCAAACCTCTGAGGCCAGATCTCTGAGGCCAGATCTCTGAGGCCTACCTTATTCCTTCGGACTCCGGCGCCAGCCGGGCACACTTGGATTCCAGTGGTGAGCGTCTTTGCGGTCCTCGCCACGCGGCTGGCCTGCCGGCACAAATTCGCTCGACGCCGGATGCAGCAATTCCGCGACGTACTCTTCAACCTGCAGGCGAATCCTTGGATCCGTCAGAGCCGCCAGCAATTCAGGTTTGTCGATGTGTGCAAAACTGCCGCACAGAGGACACTTCACTACATCGTCATTGATCATTGCCGCCCCCGGGAGCGAGTCGCAATCGATCTCTTGGGCTTTTGCGCAACGCTCTCTGTGCGTCATTAAAGCGCTGCCTGTTTCCATGGGCAGTGATGAGCATCTCATCGATAGGTGATGGGAATCACAACGGGACTACTTCACCACTGGCCGCTGGTGAGGTAGTCGTGAATCGACTTGGCTGCGCGCCGGCCGGCGCCCATGGCGAGAATCACTGTTGCTGCTCCAGTCACGATGTCGCCTCCGGCAAACACTCCCGGTCGCGTGGTGCGCTGAGTCTCGGAATCAGCCTGGATGTAGCCGCGCTTGTCTGTTCCCAAACCCAGCGTGGTGCTTTGCACAATCGGATTCGCCGTGGTTCCGATCGCCATTACCGCTACGGACAATGGCAGATCAAACTCCGATCCCTTGATCGGCACCGGACGCCTGCGGCCCGAGGAATCCGGTTCGCCCAGTTCCATGCGCACGCAGCGCGCCGCGGTCAGCCAGCCCTTGCCATCAGAGAGAAATTCCACGGGGGCAGTCAGCATCTGGAAGTCGATGCCTTCCTGCCGGGCGTGGTGAACTTCCTCGGCTCGCGCCGGCATTTCTGCGTCGCTGCGCCGGTAAATCACATAGGCCTTGCGTGCCCCCAGCCGCAGTGCCGAGCGGATCGCATCAAGCGCGGTGTTGCCGCCACCGATAACTGCCACGTCTTTGCCGTGCAAGTCGAGCATCGGCTCATCGTAAGTGGGAAACTTGTAGGCCTTCATCAAGTTGATGCGTGTCAGAAATTCATTGGCCGAGTAGACCCCATTCAGGTTCTCGCCGGGAATCCCCATAAACTGCGGTAACCCGGCGCCAGTGCCGATGTAGACGGCGTCGTATCCCTCTTCCCGTATGAGTTCATCAATCGTCACTGTACGGCCGACGACCACATCCGTCTCAAACTCGACGCCCATCTCACGCATGTAATCGAGCTGCTCGCGAATGATCTGCTTGGGCAG
The DNA here is from genome assembly GCA_963786075.1 of uncultured Acidobacteriaceae bacterium. Classification (GTDB taxonomy): domain Bacteria; phylum Acidobacteriota; class Terriglobia; order Terriglobales; family Acidobacteriaceae; genus Sulfotelmatobacter. Next base: position 144,871 of record CAWAYA010000001.1, read on the forward strand.
GCGAAATTCCGGGATGCCATAAACCAGCACTCCGCCCAATTCGTGCAGCGCCTCGAACACTCTGACCTTGTGGCCCTTCTGAATCAGATCGCCCGCAACGGTAAGCCCTGACGGCCCGCTCCCCACGACGGCAACTTTCTTTCCCGAGGGTTGCACATTAGGCAGAACGTGCGTGCCCATGCGCTGCTCGTAATCAGCGACAAAACGCTCGAGATAGCCGATACCCAGCGGCTTCACTTTTCTCGATAGCAGGCACTTGCCTTCGCAGTGATCTTCCTGCGGACAAACTCTCCCAGTTACGGCCGGCAGGACGTTGTCTTCGCGAATCTTCGCCGCCGCACCCAGAAAGTCACCTGCCACGATCAGTTCCACGAACTCTTTCACTTTTACGCCCACCGGGCAGTTATCGGTGCAGGTGGGCTTGGCGCACTCAAGGCAGCGCAGCGCTTCCTGACGCGCCAATTCGGGGCTATAGCCCAGATTCACTTCGTTGAAATTCTTGTTCCTCTCATCTGCGGGCTGCTCAGGCATCGGTTGCCGCGGCACCTTAATGCGCTCTTTCGGCGACAATGGGTTCGGCGACTTCTTCACGACTGGGTTCACTTCTGGCCTCCTGACACAGTTGGACAAAGCTCCTCGGCCTCATGACGCGCCTTTTTAAGGCGCTCGTATTCGGCCAGGGACCGCTGCTCCGCCTCTCGATACATCCCATTGCGCTGCACTAGAACCTCAAAATTCACTTTGTGGGCATCGAATTCGGGCCCGTCGACGCAGGCAAACTCGCTTTTGCCGTCAATCGGAACGCGGCAACCGCCGCACATTCCCGTGCCGTCGATCATGACGGGATTCAAGCTGACTACGGTGCGAATATTCTCTTTGCGCGTCATCTCAGCGACAGCCCGCATCATCGGGATCGGTCCGATCGCCAGTACCAGGTCAATGCGGGTACCGTTCTGGATAAGCTGACGAAGTTTGTCGGTGACAAAACCCTTGTCAGCGTAGCTGCCGTCGTCGGTCGTGATCATGAGCGCGTCGCTGACCGCACGCAGTTCCCGCTCCAGAATCACGAAATCCTTGTTGCGCGCGCCGATGATTGAGATCACGTGATTGCCAGCTCGCTTGAACGCTGTCGCCGAGGGATAAGCCATCGCCGTGCCCACTCCTCCGCCCATCACGACGACGGTGCCGAATTTCTCAATCTCAGACGGCTTGCCGAGAGGCCCGACTACGTCAAGAATGTCATCACCGGCATTCAGCGAATTCAGCAGATGGGTAGTCTTGCCAACCGCTTGCACGACGATGCTGATAGTGCCGCGCTCGGGATCAGAGTTCTCGATGGTGACAGGAATGCGCTCGCCTTCTTCGTAGATTCTAAGAATCACGAACTGGCCCGGTTTCTGTTTCCGGGCGATGCGGGGAGCTTGCAGGATGAACCTTTTGATACCGGGGGCAATGAATTGTGCTTCGATGATTTTGAACACTAGCGCTCCATTGAATGAATCCCACTTCGATTGTCATGGGGTACGGCTAGAGCGGCAGTGACCAAGATCACAAGCTGCTGTGCGCTGGCCCCGGCCGAAGTCGTGTTTAAGCTGTGCGGGCTGCTGGCTAGTGTTTGCGCGGGGGAACGTTCTGATTCATTCGAAAGAAGTTACTGGGGTCGTAGTGTGACTTGACGGCTACGATACGGTCCCATCGTTGGTGATAAGCCTCAGGCACGCGATCCTGTTCGTCGCCGCTCATGAAGTTTATGTAAACACCAGGTTTCATTGCGGGCCGGAGTTTGTTGAAGACGCCGCGGACCCAAGTAACGTTACTGACGTCCGCCGACGGCTCCGACCAGTTCGCCAGTAGATTCAGGATGAAAGGAGAGCTGCGATCGCCGAATGCGGTCTCGTCAGCGCCGACCCGCGCCGCGGCGCCACCCAGATAGGCCAATTCAATCTGGGTTTCTGAAGATGGAATCGTGGCCAATGCATCGAGCAGGCGATCAATACTCGTGTCGTCGAGCTCACTGAAATAACCCGATTTTGTGTAGTAGCGGCGGCCATGCGGGAAATCGGAATCGGCCATGGTTTGCAGCTCGAGGAACGGGATAATCTTGCTGCTCACGGAATCCGGGCTGCACAGGGACAGCGCACGCTGCAGATAAGGACGCCCGGTTTCAGGGTCGCCCGACCAAATCAAGGAACTGCTGGCTACCGGACGGCCGCGGAGCGCAATGGGCACTCTACTTGCATGGGTTGCAAGGCGCAGATCGATATTCCATTTGAAGTCGAGCGGAGCCTCGGCCATGAAGTCTCTCCAGCATTCAAGGAGCCCGCGAATCTCCGGCTCTGGGGTTAAGCCTTCAGCAAGCACAACAGATGTTAGCGGATGCAGCTTCAGTTCGAATTCTGTCACCACTCCAAAGTTCCCGCCGCCTCCGCGCAGGGCCCAGAATAAATCTGGGTTCTCCTTTGAGTTGGCGCGCACGACGGAACTATCGGCGGTCACGAGAGTGAACCCCTCGACGTTATCGCAGGACAATCCAAACCGCCGCGTGAGCCATCCGGTTCCTCCACCCAGGATCAATCCGGAAGCTCCGGTGTGAGACACGACTCCAGACGGAAAAACGAGCCCTGCTTTCTGCGTTGCGCTATCAATCGACGCCAATAGGCAACCACCGGCAATCCTTGCCCGGCGTGCCTCGGGATCAACCTTGGCCTCGCGCATTCTCGACAGGTCAATCACCAGACCGCCGTCGCATGTGCTGAAACCTGCGAGGCTATGCCCTCCGCAGCGGATCGCCGTGAGAATCCCGGTCTCAGAGGCGGCTCGGACTGCGCTTTGCACATCACTCACGTCTGCACAGCGCGCGATGAGGCCTGGTTTGCGAGCTACCATTCCATTCCAAATCGCACGCGCATCTTTGTAGCCGCTATCGCCGGGACGCAGCAAATCACCTTTGAATTGCCGGTGCAGTGATGAGTACACCTCTTTGCTGGCTTCGACCATCACGCGCTCTCTTTACGGAATGCCCTTCGAACCATGCGGTGGCGCTCTCCTAAATGGTTTTGCGCCGCCGGCTGCGCAGGTACAAGAGGGAGATCAGACCCAAGAAAACAGAGAATGCTGGAACTGACCATTGCAATCCGTCCACAAAGAAAGTTGTGACCGAGATCGCAAGCAGTAACAGAATACCGACAACAGTAAATAACGGATGACCCCGCAGGCGCATCGGCAAACTCAATAGCCGCTCGCGCGTAATCGCTTCGCGAAAACGGAGGTGCGTGTTGAGAATCACCAGCCATACAAAAAGCATTCCGGCTACTGCCGTCCCATAGAGCGTGAGGAAAGCATTTCTGGGAGCAAAGACAGCAAGCAGAATGGCTGCGACAATCCCCGCGGTTGAGGCCAGCAGCGCGCGATGCGGCACCCCGTTATGGCTGACTTTTCCGATCCATTCTGGAGCATAACCTCCTCGTCCCAGAGAAAATAGCATTCGAGTGGAGAGATAAAGGTTAGTATTCACACTCGACAGCGCTGCCGTCAGCACGACAAAGTTCATGATCGCAGCCGCGAAAGGTATATGCGCCGCCGCGAATGCCGTGACAAACGGGCTGGCAGAAATCGTGGAAGAGGCACTGGTCTGGTTCCATGGAACCATCGTCACCATAATCGCGATCGCCAGCACGTAAAACAAAATGAGCCGCCAGACAATGCTCCTCATGGCGTGTGGGATGGTTATTTCCGGATGCTTGGCCTCTCCGGCTGTGACCGCGATAATTTCTACTCCCATGTAACTCGTGACAGTGATGGTGAGCGAAAGCCAGACTCCTTTCCATCCCGCCGGCAGGAATCCTCCGTGCCTGGTTAGATTGGCCAACCCAATTGCGCCGTGCGAGCCAATGCCAAGAATCAACGACATTCCCACAATGATGAAGGCGACGATGGCCGCCACCTTAATCATTGCGAACCAATATTCGAACTCACCCAAACGGTTGACCCGCATGGAATTCAGCGCCACCAGAGCGGCTGAAACTAATACCACCCAAATCCATTGCGGAACATTCGGAAACCAAAAAGAAATATAGATGCCGGCGGCAGTGACCTCGGCTCCGATGGCGATGATCTGCGCGACTCCGTACGTAGCTCGCACCGAAAAACCCGCCCAGGGATTAAGGTACTTCTCCGCGTAAACTCCGAAGGCGCCGGCGACCGGATGGACGACTGCCATCTCCGCCAGCGCGTAGGACATGATCAGTGCGATGCCAGCCCCCAGGAGATAGGAAAGGATCACGGCGGGCCCAGCGAGGCGAATGGTGACGCTGCTTCCCAGGAACAAACCCACACCGATGGCGCCGCCGATGGCCATCATGGTGAGCTGTCTTTGGCTCAACCGGCGCTGGAGACCTTCCACTTCCGGTACGGGAAGCGCCTCACCGGCCAACGCCGTCCCGGCTGTTGAAGGGTGTTGATCAGTCATATCTGCCGAGGCTGGCAGCATCGTGGACCATAAGCTGGATCTGCGTATCGGTGATCTGCGCGTCGGTCAGCATGACTTTGTTATTTCAGAGAGAACTCTGCCGAATCTGCGCACCTCTTCGACCGTGTTGTAGTGGACGAGTGATGCTCGGACTGCGCCAGTCTCTAACGCGAGCCCAAGTCGCTTCATCAGCCGTGGGGTATACATATGGCCGTCGCGTGCGCCGATATTTTCTTTCGCAAGTTCTTCCGAGACTCTTGCGGGGAGCACGTTTGGCAAATTGAAGCAAAGCGTTGGCACTCGTTGGTTCATGTGCTCTTTCTCCGTCACCCCGTAGACTACGGCGCCGCAATCGCTGAGCACCCGGAGCATTTCAAGCGAAAGCGATTCTTCGTAGGCCCGGATTGCCTCGAACGCATGCCGCAGAGCGGACCGCGTCGATCCCGATTTTGCCGCCGCATCATTACGCGCCAGGCTTCGGCCCAGCGTTTCCAGGTATCGCACGGCAGCATCCATCCCGGCCACATTTTCGTAAACAAAGGTGCCTGCCTCGATTTTGCCGGGGGGTTCGTTAGGAATGAAATCCTCACGGAAGGTCGGGAGCTTTTCAAGAAGTTCTCGGCGTCCCCAGAGAAAACCCATGTGGGGACCAAAGATCTTGTAGCCCGAGCAAACCAGGTAATCGCAGTCGAAGGCTTGCACATCGATCAACCCATGAGGGCCGTAATGAACAGCATCGAGAAAGATTTCGGCGCCGGCGGCGTGGACCACTCTTGCTGCGGCGGCGACATCGACAATCGAGCCAAGCGCGTTCGAAGCCAGCGTGCAGGCGACCAGGCGCGTCTTCGAAGAGACCAGAGGGATGAGGTCCTCCACGTGCAGATTTCCATCGTCCCTCACCTTCCACCAGGAGAACTTCGCGCCGCTCCGTTCCAAGGCCAGCCAGGTGGCGACGTTAGCCTCGTGGTCCAGGTCGGTTACGACAATCTCGTTCCGCTTATCGAGCGTTTGTCCGATCGCCAGACTCACCAAACGAATGAAGGATGTGGCGTTCATCCCAAACGCGATTTCGCTTGCGTCCCGAGCATTCACCAGATCAGCGACGCTGTGCCGTGCACGCAAAACCATCTCATCCACTTCACGGCTTTTCGCGTAGCGTCCTCCTCGCTGCACGTTGTGCTCGAGGAGATGATGGTTCACCGCGTCCAGCACGACCTGTGGAACCTGCGCTCCCGCTGCATTATCAAAGAAGATAAAGCCCGGAGGCCGAGTTAGCGCAGGAAAAGAGGCGCGAACGCGCTCAGTCGGAAAGCCTGCGCTCGATGTCGAGGGAACTTCGGGGTTAAGAACACTTTGGGATTCGGTCCTCAAAATCTTGCTCCTGATTAAACCCGAAAGTTACGTCTGAAAAGTTATGTATGAAAAGTCTCGGCAGCCTTGCAAAACGGCCAGCGCCAAACCTATACTCCGCTGCAACAACTCGTCAACCTGAAAGCAAATCTATGCCGGTATCCGCGACCAATTCAAAGCTGATCTACGATGCTTTGAAGGAGTGCGACATCCGCTTGCTGTCGGCTCTGCCGGAAACTTGGTTGGTGCATCTCATTCGATCGGCCGACGAGGATCCAGAGATGATTTTAGTGCGCCTGGCAAAAGAGGAAGAAGGAGTTGGCATCTCGGCCGGGGCGCACTTTGCCGGGGTGAAGTCGGCCATGCTGATGCAGAACCACGGCTTCCTGGCGTCTATTAACGGTATCGTTTCTTTCGCTCATCTTTATAAGATCCCTCTCTTGATGCTCATCAGCTACCGCGGTTCTTTGGGGGAACGCGACCCGTGGCAAACGCAAGGCGGCAATGTTACCGAGCCGGTGTTGCAAGCGTTGCGCATCCCTTACTTTTTTCTCGACGCGGCGGATGGTGTGAGAAAACGCATGAGGCAGGCGCAAACTCTCGCCGAAAGCAGTTTGCAGCCGGTCGCTCTTCTGCTGACACGCGACTTGATGTGGGAGGAGTGATGCTCCGCCTCGACTGTCTCCGGTCGGTTTATTCAGAGCTGGAAAACTGCCTTGTCGTCACCATCATGGGGGCAGTCGCGGCTGAACTGCAATCCCTGGGTCACCGTCCTAATTTCTTTTACTTGCAACATGCGATGGGACTGGCCTCTTCGACGGGGTTGGGCCTCGCGCTCTGCCTGCCGGAACAAGCTGTGATCGTGTTCGATGGCGACGGCTCGCTCTTGATGAACCTTGGCAGCCTTAGTACCATGGCGCGCTATCGCCCCAGGAAGCTGATTCACATTGTTTTCGACAACGAAAGTCTGCACTCGGTCGGAGGGTTTCCAACCGCGACCGGCACAGGTACGGACTTAGAAGGCATCGCCCGTGCCTCCGGTATTCCCCGAGTGAGCACGGTTCGTAGTGTGGAGAGTTTTAAGGCCGCCGTGAGCGACGCCATGCAGGGCAGGGAACTCACAACCATTATTGCCAAGGTCGAAGCCAAAGGTCCGGCCGCCTACGTTACCGACCTGATGCTGCTCGAGAACCGGTTTCAATTCCGGCGGCATATTCAGTCGCTGAAGGGGAGCTTTTGAGGAGCCCTGATGTCTGTCGTCTTGTCTAAACTGCTTGAAGAATTAACCGCCGGCCGGCTGCGGGTCGTGGATCTGACCCAGCCCTTAAGTCCGCAAACTCCTTTGCTGCCGCTGCCGCCTCAATTCAATAACACTCCTGCATTCAAAATCTGGGAGCTGTCGCACTACGATGAACGCGGCCCCGCCTGGTACTGGAACGGGTTCGAGACTGGCGAGCACACGGGCACGCATTTCGATGCTCCGGTGCACTGGGTCTCGGGGAAAGATCTTCCCGACAACACAGTGGATCGCATCCCGCCAGGAAAATTTGTTGGACCTGCGTGCGTGATCGACATCAGCCCGGAAGTGGCGAGAAACCCGAACTATCTATTGACGCCGGAGCGCATCGGCCAGTGGGAGGATAAGCACGGCGTAATTCCGGCGGGCGCGTGGGTTCTGTTGCGCACGGACTGGTCGAAGCGGACCGATCCGAAGGACTACATCAATCTAAAAGGGAACGGACCGCACACTCCCGGATTGACCAAGGAAAGCTCTGCACTCCTTGCGAAGGAGCGGGATGTGTTGGGCGTCGGCGTGGAAACAGTCGGAACCGACGCCGGTCAGGCGGCTACTTTTGATCCACCGTTCCCGAACCATTATCTGATGCATGGCAGCGGCAAATTTGGGTTGGCCAGTCTGTCGAACCTCGATCAGCTTCCGCCTACCGGTGCCATCGTCATCGCTGCGCCACTGAAGATCGTCGGCGGCTCCGGCAGTCCGTTGCGAGTCATTGCCATCACGCCGTAAGCAAAGTGCAAGAACGGATCTGCGCTGGCATGGATCCGGAATCTGGTAGTCTAACGGCATAATTTGTCGGGGCATAATTCCGTGTTGAACTGGAAGGCTTCGCTCAAAGCAACGGCAGTGGGCGCAATAGCAGGCGCTGCAATAGGCCTGATCGCGTTCTACTTGCTCACCTCGCGCGAATACCCGAGGATGGGCGCGACCTTATTTCTGGTAGTTCCGGTCGCAGCAGGCTTTTCCATCGTCCTGGTTTCACGTAAGCCCAACAGTGCGGCGGCTGCGGCATTATTATCAGTATTGTGTTCTCTCGTTCTGCTGGTCGCGTTGGGGAGAGAGGGAGTGCTGTGCGCGGTTCTGGCATTTCCGATCATCCTTGCGGGGCTGGGTATTGGCGCGGCCTTTGGAATATTGGTGCGTGCGTTGTTCGTCGATCGCTCTAAGAACCAGACCACCATGGTGGGAATTCTGCTTCTCGCGGGCCCCAGCCTGATTTTTGCTGGTGACCGAATTGAGAGTCCGATTTTCCGGGACGCACGGACGGAGGTAATTCGATCCACGGTGAGAGTCGGCGAGATGCCGCAACAGACGTGGAATCGTATTCTCTCGATCGATAGCATACAAGCCAGCAAGCCCTTGCTCATGTACCTTGGTTTGCCTGTTCCCCAACGTTGCGTAATGCAGGGCCACGGTATCGGTGCGAAGCGCACCTGTTATTTCAACGTTGGTTATATCGAAGAGACGGTTACCGGATGGAGTCCTCCGTACTACCTGGGTCTGTCTATAGATCGAACCCACATGCCCGGTCGCCACTGGCTTGGTTTCGAGAACGCTGAATATAGGCTTCAAGCAAGCGGGCCTATGACTCTCTTGACCCGCACCACGACTATCTCTTCGCACTTGCACCCGGATTGGTACTGGCGTCCCTTTGAAAGGCTCGGCGTCGAATCCGAGCACGACTACATTCTGCGGGACATTGCGCTCCGAGCTGCACATTAATCGGTGTTCTTAACGCTAACTGATCCGAACTCCGAATAGCGTAACTCCGGGAAACAAGCGACTCTACCAAATGAGCCGTGGCTAACTCTCGACCGGCATTCATTCACGCGAGCCAACCGTAGGCCACTCGACGACATGGAGGTTCCCGTCTGACGCACGCTCGATCGTCGGAGCATATAGTCCCAGGAACTGACGGCGCCACCACAATCCTTGCGTCCGTTTTTCAGACAGTGTGGTGAACCAGTATTGCCAAATCACAGCCCGCACTTCGCGTGGTGGCTCACGCGGAAAGGGATTCTCAGCGAAAAGAGTAAGAACATCGTTGTCGTTGGAAAGCAGCCGCACCTCGGTTTGGGGCACAATTGGATAATCTCGCCATGAGCCTAACGAAGCGAACCACAGGTTCCAGTCGAACCGCGGCTGATAGGGCGCATAAATTCCAGGAGCCGCGCTCACGTCTTGAGGCTTGTAACGGAAGGGATATGCTACCCAGTTTTTTCCGTCTTCGGAACCCTGGAACTCTATCTCGTACCGGCCCCTGGTCATGATGCCAAAGAGGCCGTATCGATTGGCGATGCGAAAAGGCTCTAGCGCCTCCACCGGCGCAGTTGGCAGCGGCACGGCGGAGAACATCCAGATCAGCTCTGCTGTCGTGGCATAGAAAATCCAACTCAGTATGACGGCGATCGAGAAAAGTTTCAGCACCCTAAATGGCTGACAGAGAGCGAATCTCCAACTTCGCAGTCGGCTTTGCTCGGACTCCCACACTTCTGTCATCACCTCCTGCAACCTGCCGGGTGCACTGGGTTCAGAAGCAGTGGGATTGTCGTCGGCGGCGATTGGGGCGGCCGCGGCGAAGGACGCTCGCCATCGCTGCGGAAGAAATGGCAGCAGAAAGCGATCGTCCAACAAGAGGAATCCCAAGATCAGGACAAGATAGTTTAGAAACGTGTAGTTCGCGCTGAGAATGATGCCGAGTTGCCAGGGAGTCACGATAAAGAAGCACGCGATTCGCCAGCGTCTCGGCAGGAACAACATCCAAACCAAAACCAGCTCGAGCGCCAGCGTCACGAAAACAGTCGAAGCATGAAACCAGTGCGGCAGATGCTGCATGTACCAGCCGATCCAGGTGGGCAGCGGACCGTTCTGGTAGTACTCGTCCATCGCCGTAAAGTTGCGCCACTGGGGATCTCCGCCGACGATCTTCGCAACGCCAGACTCGAAGTAGATGCGAAACCACTCCCATTGCAGCAGGAACAAACTGGCGTGCGACGCTCGAGATGCCGGCCCAAAGCCGGGGCGTAATCCGGATGGCGCAAAGAAGAGCGCAATAAATCCCGCTTCGAGCAGCATGCCGTCCGATTGATAACTGGAAAAGTCCTGTGCAGCGCTGACGAATGAAAGGAAGCACACAAAGCAGATTAGCAGCATTGCGCGCGGCCACGCATTGACGGCCAACAGGACGGACGCAGCCATGCCCGCCCAGCATAAGGCGGCCAGCATGTGCGGACCGCTCGCAAGCCAGAGCAACGTGGGCGCAAACCACAATCCGCGGCCGTATCCAAAGGAATGCGCCACGGCCTGCAAATACTGGTTTGCGGGGAGGATTCCGTCGGGCCCGATTAGGCCACGGATTTGAAAGACGAGCGAGAAAAACGCGGAAAAATAAATACACCCGAGCGCCCGCAGGAAGAGCCAGCGTGAAATCAGGCGCTCAGGTGCGCCGCGTCTGGAGTCGAACAGCCAGCGGAGAGCGGACGAAACCCTGTCCATGAGCGGCCACAATTATACAGACTACGATTTCATCATTCCTGCTTCGCCGGCGGAGCGGCCATGACCGCAAAGTTGTTATCTGCTAGAGAGCGATTCAGTGCGGGTAGATCCTCTTTCATCACTTTCTGGTAGTCCGCATCTGCTCCCGCCATTTCTGCTTCGAACGTCTGAAGTAACTCGAGTTCGGTGTCGGTCGGGGCGAAGTCGGCGCCACCGGCGACGTCGGCGCCCCCGGTCCCAACCTGCGCGTTAAGCCAGATCAGATTGAGATAAACCTTGTAGGACTCGACGAAATACTTGTCATCGCTGTTCAGCAGCGCCTCCGACACGAGCTTGTCTTCGACGGCTGAGAGCTTCTTGTCGAGTTCTTCGGCGGCTTTCAAGAGTTCGGCTTTGCGTTTTGCCTGAGCTTCGTCCAAGACCGGAGGTGGAGCTGGCGCAGGTTCACCTTCGTCGTCATCCTCCTCGTCAAACATGGGCTTCTCTTGATCTTTCTTCTTTGGCGGTCGAAGCATCGTTTCGATCACTTCGAGTTGCTTGCGAAGCCATTCGATCTGGTTGACCGTATCGGAGACGCGGTCGATATCGGCGTTGATGCGGCGCAGAGTTTTCACGGAAAGTTCAATGTCTGCGTCGGATCCGGGCGCGCGAGGGTCGCGCAGGATGGTCAGAGGTTGTGTGTAAGGCTGGTCTGCGACCTTCATGCGTACGGTGTACTTCCCAGGGGCAACGACCGGACCGACCTCAGCCGGCGCAGTTCCCCAATGCGTAATCGGTCGCGAATCGGAATCGCGGAAGCGGGGTTCGTCCCAGATGTGTGGATTATCTGGAGCGACCGTTCGCAGCGCGATCAATCGAGGAGATTCGTAGCGCAGGTCCCATGACACACGATTGATGCCCGCGCGACCTTTGGTTTCGAGCTTTCTTATTACCTTTCCGTCCGAGTCCAGGATTTCAAGCTGGATCGGATCCTTCGGCGCGGTCTTGAGTGAAAAGTTGAGCATGGCCTGGCCGCCACGGGTAAAGCGGTAGGTGTGGCGCGGTTCAAACAGGATGACCGCGGCATCCGAATGATTCTTTGCCAGCTGTTCCAGCGGCGTAATGTCGTCGAGAATGTAAAGTCCTCGTCCGTAGGTCGAAATCACGAGATCATGAAAATCTTTTTGCACTACGGCCCAGCTCACCGGGGAGTGCGGCAATCCTGTCTCGAGCGCGGTCCAGTGCCCTCCATCATCGACAGAGTAATAAAGACCACTTCCAGTTCCGGCAAACAGCAGCCCTTCGCAATTCGGGTCTTCCGCGATGGTGCGAACATACGACAAAGCGTTTTTCGGGAGATTGCTGCTGATCTGCTTCCAGGTTTTGCCAAAGTCGGTGGTCTTGTAGATGAACGGATCGCGATTATCCATGAGATGGAAATCAACGCTGATGTACGCCGCGCCAGGATTGAAAGTCGAAGGCGCAATGCTCGTGATCGTGCCCCACGGGGCCAGCCCGGGAATATTCTTGGTGACGTTGATCCAGTTCCCGCCATCGTTTGTGTGCCAGACTTGGCCATCATTGGTTCCGGCCCAAATCAGTCCCTTTTGAATTTTTGAAGGTGCGATGGCGAAGACAACTTCTCCATAGAATTGTCCAAGGTTGTCGCCGACGATTCCGCCCGAAGGCACGATGCGAGACGGATCCTGGGTGGAAAGATCGGGGCTGATAACCGACCAACTCTGGCCGCCGTTCACGGTTTTGAAGATCACCTGGCAGCCGTAGTAGACAGCATTGTGGTCGAAGGGATCGATGGCGAGCGGCGCCGTCCAATGACAGCGATACTTGATATCGTTCGGTGGCGAATCCAAGGTATGCATCCATGGACTGACGGAACGCGCGTGCTTGGTCCGGGCGTCCCAGCGAGTGACTTTATTGCCATAGCAAGTGGCCCACACGATGTTGGGATCGGCTAAGTCCGGAACGGTAAAGCCGGATTCGCAACCGCCCATCTCATGATCCCAGCCGGTTTCTCTTGAGTCTACGGGAAGACTGGGGCCGCGCATGTTTCCGTCGTCTTGCATGTTGCTGTAGAAGTAGTAAGGAATCTGGTTGTCGACGTCGACGTGGTACATCTGGCCGATGGGCATTGTCGCGCGGTGAAAACCGCGGCCATGCACGGTCGTGATGCTCAGGCCGCCGTCATCGGTGATCACAAAGCGATCGGCATTGGTCGGGTCGAACCAGATATCGTGCGTGTCTCCGCCCCACGGAACTTCTTTAAAGTTCTCCCCTCCGTCGAGCGACTGGAGGAAGGAACTGTTGGCCACGAGAACTTCATTGTCGCTTGCCGGCGAAACGGCCAGCCGAATGTAGTAGCCGGCGCGTCCAATCAATGCCCGCTGATAATTGATCGCCTTCCAGTGCTCCCCGGCGTCGTCAGATCTCCAAACGGAACCCTGGTCCTTGGTCTGAATCAGGGCGAAAACGCGATTCGAATTGGTCGGCGCAACCGCGACATCGATCTTCCCCAGCGGGCTATGAGGCAGGCCATGTTCTTCGATACGAGTCCACTTCGTTCCGCCGTCGTGCGAAACGTAGATTCCGCTGCCCGGTCCGCCGCTGAATTCGCCCCAGGTATGCATCTCGACTTGCCACATCCCGGCAAATAACGTGCGCGGATTGTGCGCGTCCATCGACAGGCCGGAGCAGCCGACGTTGTCGGCGGCAAATAACACACGCTCCCAATGTTGGCCTCCGTCGGTGGTGCGGAAGACGCCGCGCTCGGGTTGCGGTCCGGTAGTGCGGCCCAGAACGCAGGCGAAAACAATCTCGGGATTCGAAGGGTGGATGACGATGCGGCCGATGCGGCCACTCTCCGGCAGCCCCATGTTGGTCCAGGTTTTGCCGGCATCGGTCGATTTATAAATTCCATTGCCCATCACGTCGCTGTCGCGAATCGCCCACGCCTCGCCGGTTCCAGCCCAGACGGTGCTTGGATCAGAAGGAGCTACGGCCAGCGAGCCGATCGCGGCCACCGGTTCTTTGTCAAAGATCGGCATCCAGTGATTGCCGCCGTCGGTCGATTTCCAGATTCCACCAGAGGCAGCCCCCGCATAGTAAGTACTGGCATCGCCCGGCACGCCAGCCACGGCCGCGATCCGATTCCCGACCCTGGGGCCTACGAAGCGGAAGCGGAACTGGCCCCCATCCTCGGAGTCCGATTGTTGCGCACGCGCCGACATGCTGCCCAACATGGCAATTGCAACGAAACACAGCATCACTTTTCTGATGAACATTCCTGGCTCCTCCGGTCAGAACATCGTGCATCTTACATGTCGGAAGGCTAGGGGGCAAAGAGAGGAAGGTCGTCCGATCCGAATCCCGCCTGGAAGAAACAGTTGGTCGCTCAACGAGCGATGACGGCGGATTTATTTCGCCAGCGCAGGAACCGTTGTATCCAGAGTTTTCATGACATCCAGCATCATGTGAACGACAGCCTCATCCCCGATCGCCGTATTGATCATGGTGTGGTAAATGGCGCGATCAGGCCACTCGACGTGGAAATATTTCTGGATGAAATCAAGACGCTCGCGATCGACTGTGTCTACGAGTTGCTCGGCTTCCTTTACGCTCTTGCCGCGAGCCAGCAGGCGCCGAACTTTATTTTCCCGGGGAGCATAAAGAAAAACGCGCAACGCGTCCTGGCGGTTCTTGAGAAACTGCTGTGATCCTCTTCCGACAATCACAGAGTTGCCGGTCTTTGCCACGCTTTGAACGACCTGCTCCGTAAACTTCAAAATGCATTCACTATCGACCAGCTTAAGCTTATGAGCGTTGATACTGCCTTCATAACTGCCGCGCAAAAACGATTTGAAAAGGCGGTAGTAGAGGGGATCGGTTCGCTCCTCCCGGCCCTCGACGACTGTCTTGGGACAATCGGCAAGGCGAGCGATCTCCTCTGTGAGCAGCTGATCCCAAAGCTTCCAGCCCAGCTGCTTGGCAAGGAGTTGGGCGATTTCGCCGCCGCCGCATCCGTATTCGCGTTCAATCGTAACGATTTTTATTTGCATAGTGATGGCCGAAATTTAGCGGTTCAAATGGGAACGGCAAGCACGGGGCACGATCCCAGCTGCAGCGTGCGATAGGTTGTCGAACCAAAGACCGCTTGATCGAGCGTGCCCCGTCCCCGCACTCCCATAACCGCCATGTCAATGTGCGCTTCCAATACCAACTGGATGATTTGCTGGTACGGTTTTCCAGTGCGCACCACCGTCTTGATCTTGAGCGTCTTGCGTTTCTCCGGTGCAATGAGTTTATCGAGCTGTTCCGTGGCGGTCGCTATGGCTCCTCTCTTCTTAGCCACACTTGGAACCTGTTCCAGCACGTGCAGCAGAATGAGCTCGGCGTTGTACTCCTCCGTCGCAGAGATCGCATAGCTCAGGGCTCGCTCGGAGTTCTCCGAAAAATCCGTACAGAAAAGAATCCGGTTCAAGTGGTGGACGTGCTGCACTTCTCTAGCTTCGATCGTAGATTCGCTCGGCAGGTTGGATATCGCCAGCACCGGGCAGGGAGCCTTGCGCATTACCCGGTTGGTCACCGACCCTAGCACCAGACGGTCAAACCCTCGCCGGCCATGCGTTCCCATTACGATCAGGTCAGTTTTCCGTTCTTGGGCAAATGACAGGATGCAATCCGGAGCTGCTCCATCGTGCACTACGAGTTCCGGCTGAATCTCACCGTATGCGTGTGCCTTTACGAATTCGTGCAGTTTCTGCTTGCCACCGTCGCGAAGTCCACGGCAAAACGCGGCATAGTCCCCCGTAGATGCGACATATTCTGCGTAGGGATATCGCGAGAACTCGACGATATGTTGCGCCACCAACCTGGCTTGATAATGTTCGGCCACGGAAAGCGCATAGTGATACGCCCTGATCGAAAACTCCGAAAAATCGATGGGGCAAAGAATGAGTTTAATTTCCATAACTGCATCTCTGACTTCTTACAGTCGTATTGCATCTATTATTCCGCTACTCTCACCCCACCGCCACCCGGATCATTCTTCTTCAACATAAAAGCCAGAAAGAACATGATTGCCGATCCTATGCAAAGAACCATAAACGTATCAATGTATGCCAGGCTCGCGGCCTGCGCTTGCAGTGATTGGTAAATCCTGGCGTAAGCCGTGATTTGCGCTTCATGCCTGCCCACCCCAGAGGTGGCCAGGTGTTGAGCCAGGCCGTTCGCCGAATTCATGAAGTTAGGGTTGTCAACTCTGGCATTTTGCACCAGCCTAGCCTGATGGAATTGCGAGCGGCGCGCAATCAATGTGGTAACCAAAGATGTTCCCACACTGCTTCCCATGTTGCGCATGAAATTGATAATTCCTGCGACCGCGTTATTCTTCTCCGGCGCAATTCCGATGTAGGCCACGAGCGTAATCGGCACGAACAGAAATCCCAGACCAATCACTTGCGCGATGCGCAGCCAAGTGGCCGCACTGAAGCTGATGAGCAAATCAATCCGCTTCGTGGAATAGAACATGGCAACAGATAAGGCGAGCCAGCCAAAGGCAATCAGGTAGCGCGCCTGGATCTTGGTAGTCAGTTGGCCCATGACGGGCATCTCGAACAACAAAACCAAGCCTCCAGCCGAAAGAGCAATCCCGGCGAGTTCGGAGGTATAGCCCACGAGAGTCTGGAGAAATTGTGGCATCAGCACCAGGCTGCTGAACAACAGAATGCCGAGAGTGAACATCATCAGACTCGAGCTTGCGAAATTAAAGTTCTTGAACATGCGCACATCGATGATCGGCGCTTTTTGATACAACTCCCAGATCACCAGCGAGATCAGGCATACGGTCGCGATCACGATTAAAGTCGTGATGAAGTGTGAACCGAACCAATCATCTTCCTGGCCCTTGTCGAGCAGCACTTGCAATGCTCCGATGCCGAGTGCCAGGAGGGCGATGCCGATGTAATCTAACTTGACCCCAGCCGCCTTGAGCTTGGCTAAATATGGAGGATCTTCAACAAAGCGCCGCACCAGAAGCCATGTGAGCACGCCGACTGGAAGATTGATGAAGAAAATCCAGCGCCAGGAATAGTTGAAGGTGATCCATCCGCCTAGAGTTGGCCCAATCGTGGGCGCCATGATGGCCGTGATGCCATAAAGGGCAAATGCCAGTCCCCGTTCTTGCGGCGGAAACGTGTCGGCCAGAATGGCCTGCGCCATCGGCTGCAACCCACCGCCGCCTGCGCCTTGCAGCACCCGAAAGAGAAGAAGGAATCCGAGACTTGGCGCAATGCCGCAAAGCAAAGAACTCACAGTAAAGACAGCCAGGCAAGACATAAAAAAGCGCTTGCGTCCTAATGCGCCTGCGAGCCAGCCGCTGATCGGCAGGATGATGGCATTCGAGACCAGGTAGGAAGTCAACAC
The DNA here is from genome assembly GCA_963786075.1 of uncultured Acidobacteriaceae bacterium. Lineage (GTDB taxonomy): Bacteria > Acidobacteriota > Terriglobia > Terriglobales > Acidobacteriaceae > Sulfotelmatobacter. The sequence goes on from CAWAYA010000001.1 coordinate 161,898, forward strand.
CCAAGTACTCTGGTCGTTGCTCGCGCCCAGATTACCTGCCATATACGGCAGTGCCACGTTGGCAATGCTGGTGTCGAGGACCTCCATGAAGGCGGCCATCGCCACGACGACTGCGATCAGCCAGGGATTGTACTTGGGCCGCCAAACTGCTTCATCGAGTGTGAGAGCTGCGGAACTCATTTGAGGTAAACGTCCGGCACTACGTTCATACCCGGGCGCAGGCGGCGATCCTTGTTCTCGCCGGGTTCGAGAACGATCTTGACTGGAATTCTCTGGACAATTTTCACGTAGTTTCCGGTGGCATTCTCCGGCGGCAGCAAACTGAAGAGCGGTCCGGTTGCTCCAGCGATGCTGTCCACATGGCCCTTGAGCGTGCGGCCGCTCGAATCCACATGGATTTCTGCCTTCTGTCCAACTCGCATGTGCTTAAGCTGGGTCTCTTTGAAATTGGCGGTGACCCAGACTTCATCAAGAGGGACAACGGTAAGAAGTTGCTGTCCGTTCTGAACGTTCATCCCAACTACCACCGTTTTATTCACCTCGCCGGTGACCGGAGCAACGATTTTTGTGTAGCCGAGATTCAGCTGGGCCTGTTCGAGCTGGGCGCGCTTTTGTTCAACATCGGCGATGGCAGCCCGCACGCGAGCCCGGGTCGACGACACCTGCTGCGGCCCAGTTTCGGCGTACTGGTGGTTCGCATTGGCCTGCGCCACGCGGCTGCGGGCCTGTTGCACGAATTGCTCCGCCGCGGACTCGCTGGCCCGAGCGGCCGCGACGGTCGCGGTACTCGATTTGGCGGTGGCCAACGCCTGATCGTAGATCTGCTGTGATACTTCCCGTTTATCGACGAGCTCCTTGTAGCGGTGAAGATCGTCTTGCGCTCTTACGTCGTTGGCTTCGTCCGCTTCCAATTGGGCGTGAGCAGCTGCCAGCTGCCGCTCGGCGGCGACCACGCCGGCGTCGGCATCTTCGACACCTGAGGCAGTGAACCTGAGTTGACTTGAAGTGTTTACTGAAGTAATCGGAACCGTGATGTTCAACGACTGGGCCGTCGCTTCCGCATTGTCGAGATTCGCCTGCGCCTGTGCGACCGCAACCTCATAGTCTTTCGGGTCGATCTCGACCAGCACGGTGCCTTTTTCGACCCACTGATTGTCGTCTACGTTGACTTTCACCACGTAACCGGAAACGCGTGCGCTGACTGGATAGAGGTGGACGTCCGCCTGGGCGTCGTCAGTGGATTCGTAACTGCTCAGGTAGCGCCACAGGAATACGCCGGCGACAAGCACCACCACGGCGATGACGAGAATCAAAATGTTTCTGCGGCGCTTGGGATTCGGACGCACAGGCGGGGTATAGCTTTTCTCCGCCAAAGGCGATGAGTCAACCGAAGATTCCGAATGGGGTGGGTTTTCGTCCGCCATGTTTATTGTCCTTTGAAATATTCTTTGACGCCCTGCTCCGCGATTCCCAGAGCGCGAACCATGGAAATTTTCGCGTAATTATAGCTGTAGAGACTCGATATGTACTGCTCGTGCGCACTCGCGACCGCCTCTTCTGATTGCACTACTTCCACGCTATCCGTGACCCCGGCGCTGAAACGATCACGCGATTGGGTCAGCGTTTCTTCCGCCAGATCGATGTTGCTGCGCGCCACGGTGACCTGATCCGCCGACGACTGCAGGTTCAGTAATGCGGCGCGCACATCGGAGTCGATCTGGGCTCGCAGACTCTCCAGGCGTTCGCGGCTCTGCTCGAGTTTGGCATCGGCCTGCAGGACATCGGCGTGAACGCTTCCGCCCTGAAAGATTGGGATCGAAAGCGTTCCACGCACGTCGGCCACTGGCGTCGCCGTGGAAGGATGCGAACCTCCCAGGCCATAATCTGCGTTGAAAGACAGCGATGGGAGATAGCCCGCCAGCGCAGCCTTTCGGGAAAACTCTGCTGCACGTACGTCGCTGATGGCTGCCTGGTAATCGGAACGCGATGCATAGGCGCGTCCCAGAGCCTCATCCACGGTGAGGGCTTCGAGTGCCTGATATGGCGACTTGTCCGCGAACTCAAATTCTTGCCCGGGAGCCAACCCAATAACACGCGCCACGGTCAGCTTCTGGATGGCGAAGTTGTTTTTTGCCTGGATCAACTGCTGTTGCCGGGTCTGAAGTTCAACCTTGGTGCGCAAGCCGTCGATGTCCGGCGAAGTGCCGGCATTCACCTGGTCCGTTGCTTGATCGTAGAGCGCTTGTGCCGTCTTGACCTGCGCTTCCGCGGTTTCAATGCGAGCTTCGTCGGCGATGCCCTGCAAATAGGTATAGCCTACGGCCAGCACAACCAGATCGCGAGCGTCCTTGAAGGTATAGTCGGCAGATTTCGCGCTCTGGTTGGCCGCGCGGGCAGCATTGATTGACTTCCAATCGAACAGGGTTTGGGTCAGGGCGGCGCGCGCGTCAAAGTAAGAAAAAGGGCCCACCGATGGCGGAATCCCCAGCAGCTTGGCGAGACCAGCAAAGCCGAGCTCATCGACGTTTACTTTTGACGCCGCCACGTAAGGGTCCCCAGTCACGTGTGGCAAGAGGGCGCTCAATTGCTCCCAGCGCTCGCCCCGGGCCGAGCGAACGTCCGCACGGGAAAGCAGCAATCCGAGATTCTGTTGCAATCCGCGGTCGATGGCATCCTGAAATGAAAGCGACAGAACTCCCGGTACGAGCTTCGCCGGAACGCTGGCTGCGAACGGGCTCACCCCGGTGGTTCCGGGAATGGCTTGGCCAGGAGCGCTCGGTCCGGGTGTTGTTGTTTCGGTTTGCGCCAAGGAAGTTGCCCCTCCGCAAACCAGGACTCCAGCCAACAAGAAAACGCGGCAGCGTTCGTAATTGAGTCTCAAGGGAGTCTCCTCCTTTATTCACGACGCTAAGACCGTTTCACAGGCGAGGGGGCGACATGATGTGCCCCGTTCAATCAATGCAAAACCGCGCTCGCCGAGGCATGAGCAGGACGCGACGCTACTTCCGAGAGAATCACGTCACGCCCGGGCTTTGTCGATCATCGCTTTCCAGATACCTTTGGATTTCAGAATCAGCTCAACGGCTTCACGAATTGCGCCGCGGCCTGCAAGAGCTTTCGTCGTGTAGTGGGCCGCGTCTTTTACCTCGGGGACTGCATCGCCGACCGCAATGGCAAGACCAGCGCGGCCCATCAGTGGAATGTCAGGAAGGTCGTCGCCAATGTATGCGACAGCGGAATCGGAGACGCCCGCTTTTCGGAGAATGTCTTCATAGGCCGGCATCTTCACCGGCTGTTTCATGTAGATAAACTCCATCCTCATTTCCTGGGCGCGGCGAAGCAGCGCCGCGCTTTCGCGGCCCGTAATGCAGCCCGTGCGCAGGCCGGCAGTCTGGGCGAGAGTTAATCCCTGGCCGTCGTGGGCGTCAAAGGTTTTGATTTCGAGGGCGCTACCGTCGGTCTGCGAGAGCAGAGTGACGCTGCCGTCGGTCATTGTGCCGTCCACGTCCATCAGGAGCAGTTCGATCCGCGCGGCGCGCTTCTTGAGCGCCGGGGAGATTTTGGGAGAACGAGCCAGAAAACCCTCCAGAACAAAACTAGATGAGAGTCTAAGTTAAAAGATTCACAAGGCGCATGCCAAATCAGCCCCCTTGCTCGATGGCGATTGAGGGAGGAATAATTTTTTGCATACTTAGTTGCCACCACGAGCATCCATGACAAAGGAGGAGTTGACCATGAGCGCAGTCGCTACACCGGAAGTAACCGCTATCACAACCTGGAATATTGACCCCGTTCATTCCACCGCCCAGTTCAAGGTCAAGCACATGATGGTCTCGAACGTGAAGGGCGAGTTTACAGCCGTTACCGGCAAGTTGGAACTAAATAGCGCGGACATAACCAAGTCAAGAATTGAAGCCTCGATCGATGCCACCACGATTAACACCCGGGAGCCGCAGCGCGATGCGCACCTGAAGAGCGCGGATTTCCTCGATGTGGAGAAGTTTCCGGTTTTGACCTTCAAATCGACTCGCGTCTCGAAGGTGAAAGGTGACGAGCTGGCGGTTGAAGGCGACCTTACGATCCATGGTGTCACTCGCAATATTGTATTTCAGGTCGAGGGCCCCAGCGCTTCAGTTAAGGATCCTTGGGGCAACACTCGGATCGGGATCTCGGCGACGACCCGCATCGATCGAAAGGATTTTGGCTTAACCTGGAACGCAACGCTCGAGGCTGGCGGCATCATGGTGGGACACGAAGTCACGATTACGCTCGATGTCGAGTTCGTAAAGGCGGCGTAGCCCTTGTGCGGCGCGTTATTGTTCCACTGAATCGGCATCTAACCGAGCACCGTCCTTGGTTTTTGCCCCAGCAATGCCTCCGGTGCTAGGATTTGCAAATGGCTGCGAAGAAGAAAGCTAGGAAGAAATCGACGAAGGCGAAGAAGAGTGCAGGTGGGAAAGTGGCGCGGACGAAGAAGCGAGTGCCCACCAAGAAAACTCGTGAGAAACGAGCAAAGAACAGTTCTGCGCGGTCCAAGGCCGGTGTCAAAGAGAAGGGTGCGACGAAAGCGGCCAGCCGGAAGACTGCGAGATCCCGTAACAAAGACACTCCCAAGGAACGCCCAGCGCGAAGTGTGTCGGCCCTCCCGCGTGAGTTTCCGGAACCGTTGTCGGGCGAGGAGTCGGGAGATCTCCAAGGCCTGTCGAACGTCGAAAGTGCCGATTCGGAAAGCGTTGACGAGTTGATCGAGGACGGAGACGCTTTCGAAGCCGGCGTGGTTTCTGGCGTTGAAGCCGCCGATAGCGAAGACGAAAGGGAAGTTCACACTCGCGAAGTGCCCGAAGATGATGTGCCCGGCGAATACCTGGATAACGATTAGCGAGCGTCGCTGTTGCGGGCACGAACGCATTGGGCCAGCCCCACTGACTCCGCAGATGCTTACCCTCCATGTGGAGAGCCCTCGTGCGAGAAGCGGAATTTCACGCCTTCTCAGTCTTTAGAGGGCCGCCAACATTTCGCGGCGAGCCTCTCCTCGTTCCTAAAGTCCTATTATCCCTCGCCGATATATCCAAGAGCCTGGTAACAGGAAAAATATCGGGTGCGTCCCGGAGTGGAGAATGAGTGCCACCTTATGCCCATCCGAGCTTGATCGTCGACGATTCCTCGGTCATGCGCAAGATTGTCGAGCGCTCTCTGGCCCAGGCGGGAATCGTTATGAGCCAGATATTCCAGGCTGGAAATGGGGCTGAGGCGCTGGCCTTGCTCAAGGACAATCCGGTCGATCTCATCTTGTGTGACATCAATATGCCGGTGATGCACGGGACGGAATTCATCAAACAACTGCCCGGAGTCGGGAACGCGAAGGATGTGCCCGTAGTAATGATCACCACGGAAGGCAGCGAGGCGCATGTGGTGGAGGCGTTGTCTCACCGGGCGCGGGGCTACATCCGCAAGCCGTTTACGCCGGAGCAGGTGAAGGAACATGTCATTCCGGTGCTGGCAGGGAAGTCATGAAATCGGTCCGCGAGATGTTAGCGACGAATGGCAGCCACGAAAACTGGATTCCGCTCCTCGAAGTGGCGACTCGCGAGGTTTTCGAACTCATGCTGAGTTGCCAACTAGCCGTACCTACCAGCACGGAGGAGCCGTCTCTGGACGTTACCGCCATGGTAGGACTGGCGGGACAACTGTGTGGCGTGCTCAGCGTCCGCTGCGAGGGGAAAGCGGCTGCACTCATGGCCTCCAGAATGCTGGGGGTAGCCCTCGAAAAGGTCGGTTCCGATGTGTCCGATGCTATCGGCGAAGTCTGCAACATGGTCGCGGGCAACTTCAAAAATAAGATTGCAGGTCTGGCGGAGGGTTGCATGCTTTCTCCGCCGACCGTAATCACCGGAAGTGACTACGTTCTGCACTCGCAGGTCGACTCCCCCACGATTGCGGTCAGCCTCCTGTTTGAAAGCCTGCTCATTGTTATTTCCCTTCAGATTCACAGCTAAGAACATTTGATCGCGAACCGTCTCAAGGGCAATCACACGGTCAAGTTGACCTGTCCTGTCCAGGCAAATGCTGGTTAACGTTCGGCGATGTTGTGCCGATAGTCAATGAGTGACTGCTCCTTCCCCCGCACTCGGTCCCGGTGAAGGTAAACCGGTGCCCCAACCCGGAACCCACTTTGTCGCCCGTCAACCGATTCTCACGACGGATGAGAAGGTATTCGGTTACGAGCTGCTATTTCGCGACGGCATCGAAGATTTCTTCCGGAGTCCGGACTCCGACGCGGCTTCCCGCAGCACATTGAACAGTTCTATGCTGCTCGGCCTCGATGTACTTTGCGACGGACGGCGGGCCTTCGTGAACTGCACCCGCGAGATCCTGCTTAAGGATTACGTCACGTTGCTGCCTCCGGGCCAGACTGTGGTCGAGGTTCTCGAGACCGTTCCCGCCGATGATCTGGTGGTGGCAGCCTGCCGCCGGCTGAAGGAAGCCGGATACATGATCGCGCTGGACGATTTTGCGCTAGGCGACCCGCGTGAACCGTTGATCGATCTTGCCGACATCATCAAAGTGGATCTCAGGGTTATGTCGGCCGGCGATGCGGCCGAGATGGTGCAACGCTACGGGCCCTGGCGCTGCCGACTGCTGGCGGAGAAAGTGGAAACGCGCGAAGAATTCATCGCCAGCAAGAGAGCAGGTTTTCTTTACTTCCAGGGATACTTCTTCCGCCGTCCGGAAATACTCACCGCGCACGAGATTCCAGCCAACCGGCTCAATTATCTGCGCATGCTGACGGCGGTTTCGCAACCGGAGTTAGATGTGCGTCACATAGAAAATCTGGTCAAGGGCGAGGCATCGCTGTGCTACCGGCTGCTGCGTTATCTGAACTCCGCTGCGTTCGGCTTCGCCTCCGAAATTCATTCTGTGCGGCACGCGCTTTCTATTCTGGGAGAGCGCGAAGTTCGCCGCTGGATCCGCTTGGTGGCGAGCCTGGGGGCGGGCCAGGATAAATCGAGCGACCTGGTGCTTGCCGCCTTGGTGCGCGCCCGATTTTGTGAGCTGCTCTCCCCTAAAATTCAGCACGGAGACTCAGACTTCTTTCTCTTGGGCATGCTTTCGCTGATGGATACGATTCTTGAGATCCCCATGAAACAGGTGCTCGATAACGTCCCCATCGATCAGCAATGCAAAGCAGTGCTGCTGGGCGCGACCAGTCCTCTGCGGCCCTTCTATCAGCTCATGCTGGCGCAAGAATCCGGGGAGTGGGCGGCGGTGAAGGAGCTCACGACCCAGCTTCATCTCAGCGAAGATGACGTTCCGGCAGCTTACTGGCAAGCCATGCAATGGGCGCGCCAAGTGAGCTCCGGGGCTTAGTCGGCCAGATCGAATCGATGGTCTCCTGCGAATGCGACTATCCGCTAGCGCGGCCGTATGCGAGGCGAAACCATTTGGGACGCCGGCGCGCCCGCTTCGAGCATTCGCAGTCGCTCGCGTATGTCGCCGCGGAGCAGGGCAACGGAAATGCCTCCGAAGAATTCTGGATAGCGGTCGAGTCGCTCCAGAGCCGCTTGCAACAAGAGAGTAGTTCCTAGCCGATTATCGCACTGCAAGTGGTGAAATGCCGCAGTTATCTGAATCAGTCCCTGCAGAAAGGTTTTCTCCGGCTCTGGCAGCTTTAACCACACGCTCTCCCAGGCCTCATGCGCGGTGAAAAACTCACCGGCATCATACAGGCGTAAGCCTTCCGCGAGAGCTCCTTCTGTCCAGTCAAACTTCATCGTCTCTGGTTCATGCTAAAAACTAGCATGGACGAGAGGGTGGGACGCACTCGACCTGCAAGAGCCGCTTCGCATATGATTTGAGCATGATTTCTGCGAACGCGCATCGCCCGCCGCCCGGGCCCGCTCGATGATTATCACCCGGAGTCCACTAAGAATTTGCCTCGGCGGAGGCGGCACCGATCTCCCGTCTTATTACCGGCAGCATACCGGCTTCGTGATCTCCGCCGCCATCAGCCGGTACGTCTACATCACCATCAATGAAGCATTTCGCCCTCGGATTATCGTCAAATACTCCAAGTTCGAAGATGTAGAGCGCGTCGATGAGATCCAGCACCCCATCATTCGCGAGGCCCTGAAGTTGACCGGCGTAACCGGGCCTTACCTTGAAATTGTCAGCCTTTCCGACATCCCCGCCGGCACCGGGATGGGATCTTCCGGCAGTTTCACAACCGCCCTGCTGTGCGCTCTGCACACATTGAAGCGGGACTTTGTTCCGCCCCAAGAACTAGCGGAACAAGCTTGTCACATCGAACTGAAGCTGCTCAATGAGCCCATCGGCAAGCAGGACCAGTACATCGCCGCTTTTGGCGGCATCACCTCTTTCCAGTTTCTGCCAGATGATCGTGTGCTGGTCGAGCCGCTGAAGATCCCCGCCGAAACTCTGGCCAACCTTGAAGACAACCTCCTCTTGTTTTTCACCGGAAGCTCGCGCAGCGCATCTGACATTCTCCGCGACCAGGATTCTAGAACCAAACACCACAACTCCGAGATGATCGAGAATCTTCACTTCACCAAGCAATTGGGCATCGAGAGCCGCGACGCTCTGCTATCCGGTGACTTGAGAAAGTTTGCGCAGTTGATGAATATTCACTGGGAGAACAAGAAGAAACGGTCTCCGGGTATGAGCGCCGGCGAGATCGATCGACTGTATGATCTCGCGATTGCTAACGGAGCTCTCGGCGGCAAACTCATCGGCGCCGGTGGAGGCGGGTTTCTCATGTTCTACACCGAGGAGAAGACTCGTCTCAGGGCAGTCATGCGAGGCGCGGGGCTTCGCGAAGTCCGCTTGCAGTTCGACTTTGCCGGAACCACAGTAGTGGCACATTCGTAGGAGAAATCGATTTTGACTCCAGCGTTGAATCCATTGCCGACGGTTGCGATTCTCGCCGGCGGCCTCGCTACCCGTCTGCGGCCTATGACGGAGACCGTGCCGAAGTCGCTGCTCGAAGTCAACGGCGAGCCCTTTGCCGTACATCAGCTGCGCTTGCTGCAATCGAAAGGTATCCGCCGCGTCGTGTTCTGCGTAGGACATCTTGGCGAGTTGATCCAGCAGACTATCGGCAACGGCTCGACGCTGGGCCTTCAGGTAGACTACTCATTCGACGGGCCTGCCTTGTTGGGCACGGCCGGGGCTGTCAGAAATGCCTTGCCCAAGTTAGGCGATTTTTTTTTCGTGATGTACGGTGATTCCTATCTTCCTTCCGACTACGCCGCGATTGCCCGGCACTTTCAAACTGCAGGTGTGTTGGGAATGATGACGGTTTTTCGCAACGAAGGAAAATGGGATACCAGCAACGTAGAGTTCGAAGCCGGGAAGATTCTGGCGTACAGCAAGACGGACCGTACACCCAGCATGCGCTATATCGACTACGGACTCGGAGTTTTTCGCGCCGAAGCATTTCAAAGTTTGCCTGCTCGAAAGGCTTGCGACCTCGCTAAACTGTACGCAGACCTGCTGCAGCGCAAGCAACTGGCGGCTTTTGAAGTGCGTGAGCGATTCTACGAGATCGGCTCACCGTCGGGCCTGCAGGAGACATCTGAGTTCCTGGCGGCGCAGGAGCGAGCCGGGCTACGTAGTTAAGACGAATAAGTGATGACCACGAAGAATACATTCGCCCAGCAGTTTCTTGCCGAAGCCAAGGATGTAATCGACCGCCTCGACGCGGCGAGCATCGAGAAAGCTGCTTCTCTGCTGGCTCTGACCCGCGCATCCGGCGGACGCTTGTTCATCCTCGGTGTAGGAGGCAGCGCTGCGAACGCGTCTCACGCGGTGAACGACTTCCGCAAGATTGCGGGCATCGAGGCCTATGCGCCAACCGACAATGTGTCCGAACTCACTGCGCGGGTAAACGATGAAGGTTGGGCGACCGTGTTCGAGGCCTGGCTGCGGGTAAGCCGCTTGCGCTCGAACGATCTGGTGCTCGTATTCTCGGTGGGTGGTGGCGATCTCAAGAAAAATGTCAGCCCCAATCTGGTGGCTGCGCTTCAATACGCAAAGACCGTGGGCGCGAAAATCGTGGGCGTCGTCGGCCGCGATGGAGGGCATACTGCCAAGGTAGCCGATGTCTGCGTCCTTATTCCCACGGTCAATCCCGCCCACATCACTCCACATACTGAGGCGTTTCAGGCCGTCGTGTGGCATCTGCTGGTTTCGCACCCCGCGGTGAAGCAACAGCAAACCAAGTGGGAATCAACCGCGCAGAGCATCGGGCAACCCCGCGCGGCGGTTTTTCTCGACCGCGATGGCGTTATCAACCGCGCTGTGATGCGTGATGGCAAACCGTTTCCACCGTCCGGGGTGAAGGAACTCGAACTGCTGCCCGAGGTTGCGTCATCGTTGCACGATTTGAAAGCGCACGGCTTCGCGCTCTTTGTGATCACCAATCAACCCGATGTCGCGCGCGGCGCCCAGACACGCGACGCAGTTGAGGCCATCCATCAAGTGCTCGCGTCCTCGCTACCCATCGACGATATCTTCGTCTGCTATCATGACGATGCGGACGGTTGCGCTTGCCGCAAACCGAATCCCGGTATGTTGCTCGACGCCCAGCGCAAGCACAACATCGATCTTTCGCGCAGTTTCATGGTAGGAGATCGCTGGCGCGACATCGATGCCGGCCACGCCGCAGGTTGCAAAACGGTCTTGATTGATTACGGTTACCGCGAACGGAAGCCGGCGCAGCCTCCAGAGGCCACCGTTCGATCGTTGCGCGAAGCCGCTGACTGGATCCTTTGCTCGAGTTTGAAGGAGTCAACTAGTAAAGATGAAGTCCGTATCTGAATTGCGGGTTCAGGTGTTCGCCGACGGAGCCGACAAGGCCAGCATGCTTGAGCTCTACCGGCAACCCTACATCAAGGGTTTCACCACGAATCCAACCCTGATGCGGAAGGCGGGCGTCACCGACTATGAACGTTTCGCCCGGGAAATTCTTCAACAGATTCCGGACCGTCCCATTTCGTTCGAAGTCTTCGCCGATGATGAAGATGAAATGGAGCGGCAAGCCCGCAAGATCGCCCGGTGGGCGGCGAACGTGTACGTAAAAATTCCCGTCACCAATACCCGCCGGGAGCCGATGTATGAATTGGTCCGGCGCCTGAGCGCGGAAGGCATTCAGATAAACGCGACGGCGGTGCTCGCACTCGACCAAGTGGACCACCTTGCGCGAGCGCTGCGAGGCGGTGCGCCTTCGTACATATCTGTTTTCGCCGGACGAGTGGCTGACACTGGACGCGATCCCGTTCCTCTGATGAAATCAGCGCTCGAGTTAATGGCGCCGGAGCCTAACTCGCAACTGGTCTGGGCCAGCCCTCGGGAGCTGCTGAACATCATCCAGGCCGACGAAATCGGCTGCCACATCATCACTGTCACGTCCGACGTGCTCAAAAAGGTCAGTCTGATTGGCAAGGATCTGCACGACTACTCCTTGGAGACCGTGCAGATGTTTCACAACGACGCTGCGCACTCTGGATACACGCTGGAGTTGACCCCAGAAGAGCGTCTGGTTTGTGAATCGACGAGGTCTTAGTTCTCGGCATCCCGGATCGTTCTTGCTTTATCCGGGGTATCTTCCCGTGATGTATCCCTCCAGCTCCTGAATAGTTTGAGCCTGGTCGGAGACGATCCACTTCACCAGATCACCCAGCGAGACAACACCCAGGACCTCGCCGTTCTCTCCCATCACCGGAAGATGACGGAACCGGTGTCTGGTCATGATCGACATGCATTCGTCCACAGCTTGCCGTGTAGTTACGAAAACAACGGGTGAGGTCATGATGTCGCGGACGAGGGTCTCTTTTGAAGCGTGGCCCTTGAGGATCACTTTGCGGGCGTAATCGCGCTCCGAGAGAATGCCAACCAGCTTGCCGTCAGAAATAACCAGTAACGCTCCCACACTCTCAACCGCCATTTTCTCAACCGCTTCATACACGGACTGGTCGGGCGTCACTGCCAGGACTCGGCTGTTGTCCTTGCTCCTCAACACCATTGCAATCGTGTCCGTAAGTTTCATGGTGACCCCCTCCAGCCGGGCAAAATTATACGCCTGCCAGTTCTCGATCCGATCGCAAATGAGCCTGTCCCGAACGTGAAATTGGAGATGACATCTTTGAAGCTACCGCTCAAGCGGTTGACTCTAGTAACCGGTGGATGGTTACTTTGCCGGGTATCTGCGTTCTGTTTCGGTGGACATTTCACCTTGGTAATTCGCGGCCTCGGCAATCCGCAACTAAACTTCGATCCGGGGGTTTACCTTTCACATGATCAACAAAATTACGAAGTCGCTTTTAGTCCTGGCAGTGGGTGGTCTGATATCGGTTGGCGCCGCCGCTGCTCAAACCCAAGACAGCAACACATCCGGCGCTGGAGCGGGAGTGGTCGATCCTGGCCATCCTCGCGTCAACGAAGTCAATGGCCGCGAACAGAATCAGCAGGACCGCATCGCCAACGGCGATAAGAATGGCACGCTGACGCCCGGACAGTCTGCGCATCTGGAAAACCGCGAGCAGAGGACAGAGAACCAGGAGAAAGCGGACATGGCTGCCCACAATGGTCACCTGACCAAAGGCGAGCAGAGGCGGCTGAACAAAGAGCAGAACAAGACCAGCAGGCAAATCTACAGGGACAAGCATGATGGCAAGTAGATCGAGGATCTGACTTCCCACGTTCAGGACGAAAGCCGCGGACCATCGCGGCTATTTTCTTTTTCTTACCTCTGCGTGAAGGCCGGTTCCGCCATCGTGCTCCTTGAAGCGTCTGTCACATTTTGCGGATTCTCGGGCCGCAGTTGCGTTTTTGCGCCGGCTAATGTCTATAATGACCGGGGCACAATGCGGCTTCGGTCCTCGCGGCAGGAAGTTGGCTCGTGCTGGTCATCGCGGATGGCTTTCCTGCTGCCGGCTGAGGTTGCGAAGAAATGTCCGTTGATTGCATGAATGTGAGACCCGGAGTTGAAGTTGCCAGCCTCACCGATGTGGGCTGCCAGCGCGAAAACAATGAGGACTCCTACATCTATTGGGAACCAGCCGACGATGAGGAATTCCAGCGCAAGGGACGACTAGCGGCAATTGCCGACGGTATGGGCGGACACGAGGGCGGCCAGGAGGCCAGCCGCTTGGCGGTTGAAACGGTTCGCGAAGCTTACGATCGGGCGCTGGGCGACGATCCGCAAACCGCCTTGGTAGGGTCCCTCACTGCTGCCCACACCCGAATTCAAAACTATGCCGAGCGCTACCCCGCATTCCAGGGAATGGGAACCACCTGCACCGCCTTGGTTCTGCGCGGCCGGCAGCTTTATTTCGCGCACGTCGGAGACAGCCGCCTGTACCTGGTTCGCGGTGCGCGCATCTTGCGGCTGACTCGCGATCACTCCTACGTCGGCCGGCTGGTGGAGAGCGGCATCGTCCGCGCCGAAGATGCCGAGAAGCATCCGCAGCGCCACATTCTCACCGCCGCTTTAGGTGCGGGAAGGGAACTGGCGGTCGATGGCGCCGACCAGACTTTGGCCTTGCAGGAAGGAGATGACCTCCTGCTCTGCACCGACGGCCTTTGGAGCGTTGTGACCGAGGAAGAGCTGGAGGCTGCCGTCAGCGGGAATCCGCCGGCGGATTGCTGCACGGCTCTGGTGAAGCTGGCCCGGCAACGGGGCGCGCCCGACAACGTTACCCTGCAAGTGTTGCGCGTTGGAGCCGAGCAACAACCTTAAGGCTCGAGAAGTCGCGTTGGTGTCCGCAGAATTCCTCCACGAAACTGCAATTGGATGCACACTCGTATTCCTTGCTGACCGGATAGAAAATCCTAAGTTGCTGAACACTTTGGCATTGACGGATACTTTGATCCCCACAGCAACGGCACCGGAATTGCAATGGGCTTAAAGTCTACTAATACAATGGACTTTGTGGAATAATCGCCGATCATGAAAATCTCTCAAAAGGGACTTTACGCACTCCAGGCCATGATGATGCTCGCACGCCATCATCACCAGGGCGCCATCAAGATTCGAGAAATCGCCTACGAAGAGGATCTCCCAGAAAAGTTCCTGGAACTCATTCTCCTCGAACTCAAAAACGCGCGCATGGTCGAGAGCGTCCGCGGAGCCAAGGGCGGCTACCAGCTTCGCCGCGATCCCGCCGAGATTCGCTTGAGCGAGATCATGCGCCTGATCGACGGTCCACTCGCGCCGTTCGCCGATGCCGAGCAACTCCGCGTGCTCATCGACCGCGATCTGCCACACCGTGCGCTCTATCAGGTCTTTCTCGACGTGCGCGATGCCGCGGCCAAGATTCTGGAAAACACCACCCTGGCCGACCTGATTTCCGGCACAGCGGCGCGTTCTGGCAAAGTCAGGAGTACAGGCAAAAAGAAGGGGAAAGAAAAGGCCAGCGTCCTGCCCTTGGTGGTTGGCGGCCAGAAGATTGAATAGAGGACCCTCCTCCACCTAGCCTGCGCCTGTCAGGTCGCGTTCTAGAGTTGATTCGGAAGGAAGAGTCTTCCGGGTTTTCCGCAAGTTAACCTGCTTCTATCGAACTGGAAGAGGTCTGCGCATTATCTATAGTAAATCGATTGACTTAATGGGAACAGTGGAAATGTCGGACCGAAACGGCGACTTGAGACAAAGCGATTCCGAACTAGAAAAAGTTTTCTGCCGCGAAAGTGTTGTCGAACAAAAACTCAAAAAGGAGAGCTTTTAAACTTTTATGAAACGACCCAGGTACGCATTTTTCATAGTCCTCGCGCTGGCGGTTCTCTCTGCCGGGGCTTGGGCTCAAACCTCGCAGTCAACCACGCCAGCTCCAACAAAGAAGCACAAAGCAACCGCAGCGGCGCCGGCGGCCGCAATAACCGCTGCCGATGTCCAGTCGCTGAAAGACGCTCTGGCGGCGCAGCAAGCGCAGATGGCGGCGCAGCAGGAGGAGATCCAGTCTTTGCGGGACGAACTGCACAGCAAAGATCAAGTAGCGCAGCAGGCACAATCCATCGCGGCTGACGCCGCAGCAAAAGCAAACGCCGCTCAGGCCCAAGCCAGCCAGGACAAGGAAGCGCTAGGCCAACTCAAGGGCGATCTCGCCGACCTGAAATCCGTGAACAGCACGGCAGCAAACAACGCGACCTTGAAAAACGCCGTGTTGTCGTTGCAAGACTCACCGCAGACCTCCAGCCCCGACGCGCCGCAGACGTTCAACAAGCAGATGGAGGGTCCGCTGACGATCCACTTCAGGGGCATTAACATTACCCCCGGTGGATACGCGGAAGCCGCATTCGTGCGGCGGTCGCGTGAACTGGGAGCTGACCTTCCCACTCCTTTCAACAGCCTCACGATGCCCGGCGCTTCGCAGAGTACTCTGCCGGAGTTCTTCGGCTCAGCTCGCCAGTCCAAAATCACCACCTTTGTCGATGGCCGTGTGGGGGGCATAGGCCTTTCCAGCTACGTCTCCGCCGACTTCCTCTCCGCCGGCGTCACCTCCACAGCCACCCAAACCAACAGCTACACTCTCCGTCTCCGCCAGGCGTGGGGCCAAGTCAAGTTCAGCAATGGCTGGAAATTCCTCGGCGGTCAGGAGTGGAGCCTTGTGACCGAGGATGGCGTAGGTATCTCTCCTGACGACGACCTCGGGAGGACCAACGATTCCCGCCCCAAGGTGATTGACCCGGGTTACAACGTCGGGTTCACTTTCGCGCGGCAGTACGGAATTCGCCTGACAAAAGACTTCAACGAGCATATCTCCGCGGCGATCGCCCTCGAAAACCCGCAGGGAACGCTCACTACGAGCAACAACGCAGACAATTTCCTGCTTGGTGAGGCGGGCGCTAGTAATAGCTATAACACCACCTCAAACTACACGGCTAATCCTGCGCCCGATGTCATTGCCAAGATTGCCTTTGATCAAGGGCACGGGCATTACGAGATCTTCGGCCTGGCCGACCGGTTTACCGATCGTGTCTTTCCGTGCGTTGAACCGGGCACCAACCCAATATGCACGGGCACCGCTGCGACCGGCGCCTACAATGCTTCAAAAGAGGGCGGAGGTTTTGGCTTCAACGTCCGCTGGCACGTTGCCGACGACCACGTCACTTTCGGCTTGCATGAATTTGGAGGCACAGGAGTGGGCCGTTACGGTGCAGCCCAGCTCTCTGATCTTTCCATTCATGCCAACGGAACTCTCAACCTGATCCGGGACTACCAGGGTCTGGGCACGCTGGAGTACAGCGGCAAGAAACTCAGCGTCTACTCCTACGCCGGAGTTGAATACGCCGGCCGGACCTATGACTATGATCCTCTCCTGAATGCCGGGATTGGAGGCTACGTCGGCTACGGAGCACCGGAATTCAGCAATGCCGGCTGCTATACCGAAACCGCCCCGTCCACCACTGGCACTGCCGGATTCAATCCCGGCTCCCTCGCGCACTGCACCGCTCAAACACGGGCAGTGCTGGAGGGTACGCTCGGCTTCTGGTACCGCTTCTATAGTGGGCCCAGGGGCAAGTTCCAGTTCGGGACCCAGTACTCCTATGTGACCCGCGAGACCTGGTCTGGAGTCGCAGGACCGGGAACTTCAGGGTCACCCTCAGGACTGGACAACATGGTCTACACCTCGTTCCGCTACTACTTGCCGTAAAACCTCAAATGGTCCCGCGTCAGCGTTTGACGCGGGACCACCAACGGTTCTAACGACGAGTTCCCATGGATACTCAACTTTCTGAAGGGGCCTTCCCTTCGGAAACGCTGCCGGCCCGGTTTTGGCTCACTCTCCTTTTCCGGGCCGGTTGCGCTAACTGTCAACGAAACTACTCCGCTTAACCGGGACGTTGCATTCTCCCACATGCAGTCGTCTTACCGCATGGCGTTCACAGGAAGTTCTTAGGTTTTTACCCGTCAAAATAAAACCTCATGTGGGAAAACGCTTCAGTTTTATCCGCAATTTAACACTCTCTTAACAAAGAAGGAGTAACTTCGTTTCTCCGGAATCACTACTAAGTTGATTGTGATGATCGAAGCGGCCACAAGGGTCAAGAACATTTCGCAGAACAGCTGTGAAGGTCGAAGGTCGGTGAAGTCCCGAACTAGCGACCTCCAAGAAGTCTC
Source organism: uncultured Acidobacteriaceae bacterium (assembly GCA_963786075.1). GTDB lineage: Bacteria > Acidobacteriota > Terriglobia > Terriglobales > Acidobacteriaceae > Sulfotelmatobacter. The sequence continues at coordinate 179,032 of CAWAYA010000001.1, forward strand.
AGTTGTCCCCCTGAAAAAGCGGTTCCACTAAAACTTAAAAAGGAGAGGATTGAATTCCATGAAATCAACTAGAACCCTGTTTATCGTCACCCTTACGCTTGCGGCTCTTACCGCCAGCGCCTGGGCAGAGAACCCGGGCTCAGGCGCTCCGGCAGCTGCCAGCGCCGCCGCCCCGGCACCCGCGCCCACGGTGGTTACGGCTGCTGATGTCCAGGCGTTGAAAGATGCCTTGGCGGCGCAGCAGTTACAGATCCAGCGGCTTACCGAGCAACTGCAACGCCAGCAGGCTTGGCAGTTGCAGCAATCTGGGGCGGCAGCAGCGGCCAAAGCCGAGGCAGCCACAACGCAATCGGCTCCGCAGCAGATGGCAGCAGTGAATACCAGCGTCGCGGTTCAGCCGGAAACCGCAGTCTCCCAGCCGAATCCGCAAGAGGCCAAGGGTGCCAATCCGGAAGGGGAGAATCCGGTAGCGCTGCGCTACAAGGGCATCACCATTACGCCGGGCGGATTCCTGGCGGCAGAAACTGTGAGGCGGTCGCGAGCCCTCGGATCCGACATCAACACGCCTTTTAACTCTCTGACCATGCCGGGTGCGTCGCAAAGCAACATATCAGAGTTCTTCGGATCAGGGCGTCAGTCCCGCATCACGATGCTGGCGCAGGGGCAAACGGCGATTGCCAAAATTGGCGGCTACTACGAGGCTGACTTCCTCTCGGCTGCAGTTACCTCGAATAACAACGAGAGCAACAGCTACTCCTTGCGACAGCGCCAAGCGTGGGGGCAGGCAGCCTTCAATAACGGCTTGTCCATCACTGGCGGCCAGATGTGGAGTCTGGTGACTGAAACCAAGCATGGTATGGATAACCGAACCGAAGCGACTCCCATGACCATCGACCCACAGTATACCGTCGGCTTCAGTTGGGCGCGGCAATACGGGCTGCGCCTGGTCAAGAACTTCAACAACAGGACGTGGGTTGGGGTTGCGATGGAAAACGCCCAGGCCACATTGACCACGCACGGCAATGGTGACAACTTCCTGGTAGGCTCTGCCGGAGCTGCAGGTGGTCTCTATAATGCCGCCGGCGCCGCCTCCGCCACCGGCACCGCGTCGAACATCGCAAACTATTCCTTCAACCCCTCGCCGGATGTCATCGCCAAGATCGTCTATGAGGCGGGAGGCGGACACTACGAACTTTTCGGAATTTACAGCCGCTTCCGTGACCGTGTATTTCCCTGCGGTGAAGTAGCCGCCACGGCGACCTGCGCCGGCCAGGCGGCCGGCGTCACGTCCGCCTTGTTAGCTTACAACTCCGGCAAGAACGGGGGCGGCATTGGCGGCAATGCCCGCTGGTCGGTTTACGACAAGCACCTCGACTTCGGTGTGCACTTCCTGGGGGGCAGCGGAATCGGTCGCTATGGTACGGGCGGTCTCCCGGATACTTCGGTCTCCAGCAACGGAACCCTCGATCTGCTCAGGAACTCCCAGGGCCTGGCGACTCTGGAATGGCACGGGCCGAAGGCTGACATCTACATGAACGTGGGAGCGGAATATGCCAGCCGCGCGTCAAGTTTCGATCCCATCTCCGGGAAATACGTCGGCTACGGATCACCTAACTTCAATAACTCAGGTTGCTACACGGAAACCGCTCCTGCCGTGGGCAGTGGGTTCTTTCCCGGCGCCCTTGCGAACTGCACCGCCGATACACGCGCCCTGATCGAAGGCACCTTCGGCATTTGGTTTAAGCCGTATGATGGATCCAGAGACAAGGTCAACCGCGGCCGCATTCAGTGGGGCCCGCAATTCTCCTACGTAGACCGCGAAGTCTGGTCAGGCGTGGGCGGAGAACCGCATGGGCTGGACGCTATGCTCTTCACTTCGTTTCGGTACTACTTGCCATAAACAGACGAAGCCGGGGGCTTCATCGCAGGATGCGGCCTCGGCGTATTCATTCAAACGGAGAGGGCGCCCTCGGGGCGGCGGCAAAAGTCGCCCGCCCCGGGGAAGTCTGGCTCGCGTTCGGCAGAATTCGGCAAGCAGGTTGGCTACGGCGCGCCGGGGTTCAACAACTCCGGTTGCTACACCGAGACCCTACCTGCGACCAGCACAGACGGCACCGCCGGATTCGACCCGCCGCGATCCTCGAACGGTCCCGCGTCCTTCTCAACGCGGAACCACGAGGCTTTAGCGAATCAGCTTGTAACGAGGTATGAACACTCAGCTTTCTGAGGGGCGCCTTCCCTTGGGAAACGCCGCCGGCACGGTTTTGGCTACTCTCCTTTTCCGGGCCGGCGGTGCTAACTTTATTTATAATCAACCCTCGCACCAAGCTGCCTGATTGTCCTGAGAACTATGAACTCCAGACGCGATTTCCTCAAACACATTTCAGGAGCAGCGGTCGTGGCCGCTGCGGCTCCCTCCATCATCACCTGGGCTCTGCCCCAGGGACAAGCCGTCGATTTTCCCGGCGAAGATGGCATGATCCTTCGTTCGTTCCGCTTCGTGGATCTCGAATCTCCGGTCGAATATTTCAACACCTGGCTCACGCCGGTGCCTCACTTCTTCGTGCGCAATCACATGTTCGAACCGACCGAACTCGATCCTCACGACTGGCTTCTCTCGATCGGCGGAGAAGTCGAGAAACCCATTACCCTGAACCTCGCCGAGCTTTCTAAAATCGAGACTCACTCGGTCGTCAACACCCTTGAATGCGCAGGCAACGGACGTAGCTTGCATCGCCCGCAGGTCCCTGGCATCCAGTGGGGCAAGGGTGCGGTGGGTACTGCCCGCTTTTCCGGTCCGCGCCTGCGCGATGTCTTGCAGCGTGCCGGAGTGAAGCCCACCGGCAAGCACGTTATGTCCCGAGGCCTCGACGAAGTTCCCGGGAAAGTCCCTCCTTTCATTCGCAGCATCCCAATCGAAAAGGCGCTCGATGCCGATACGATCATCGCCACACACATGAACGGATCGCCGCTCCCCAAGCACCACGGCTTCCCGGCCCGAGTTCTGGTCCCCGGCTGGATCGGTGCAGCCTCCTGCAAATGGCTCACCGAAATCAAAGTGCTCGAAGCCGAATTTGTCGGCAACTTCATGAGCGGCGGTTACCGGATACCAAACCATCCAGTGCTGCCCGGCGAAACCGTTAAGCCCGAAGATACGCACGCGCTCACCGCGCTGAACGTGAAATCGGTCATCGCAGGACCAACCGACGGGACCAATCTAAAAGCCGGCAACATCCGCGTGCACGGCGCAGCCTGGGCCGGGGAAGCCGATATTACAAAGGTCGAGATCTCGACCGACGGCGGCGCCAGCTGGAATCCGGCGAAGCTTGGCCATGATCAAGCTCACTATGCCTGGCGGCTTTGGGCCTACGATTGGAGACCGAGCAAGAGCGGAGACTACTCCATCTTGTCACGTGCCAGCGACAGCCAGGGACGCACCCAACCCTCCACCCCGCTCTGGAATCCCAGCGGTTATCTCAACAATGCCATAGATGAGGTAAAGGTCCATGTTTCCTAAAGCGCGGCAGCGTTTTGAAAGGGCGCGGCTGCAAGCTGCGCCGCACAGCTTCGTAAGACTAACTGCGGGTTTGGTTGCCGCCCTCGCGCTCGCAGCCGGTTCACCGTTCCCAGCCCGGGCGCAAAAGCCCACCGGAGCAAACGTCGCTGCCGATCTGCCCGCCGGCCCCATGCAGGCGAAAGCCACCACGGCCTGTCTGGAATGCCACGAAGCACGCATCATCCTCCAGCAGCGTCTCAGCAAAGCGGCCTGGACGAAAGAAGTAGACAAGATGACGAAATGGGGAGCGCTAGTCGATCCCAGCGATCGCGATGCTCTCATCGATTACCTGAGCACGAACTTCAGCCCAGATAAGCCGGCCTACGAGCCACAGCGTACGTCGGGCTCGGGGAAGACATTAAAGTAGAGAACCCGGGAAGAGAAAAAGCAAAGCGCTACCGACCCAATGTCCAGAGGTTTTGCAGACATTACGGCAGCGCCGCTACTACCAAGCCCAAACTGTAATGAGAAAAAGTATAGAAACGTGCCTGCACTACTTCTAGTGCATAGTAAGGTACTAGGAAATAAACATTCTTCAGCGCCGCTAAGATTTCTCTTCCGTGGGTTCAGTTGGGCTCTTCTCCGGCCGCAAAAGCGGGAAGAGAATCACGTCGCGTATGGTGTGCGAATCGGTAAGCAGCATCGCCAACCGGTCCACGCCCACGCCCACGCCGCCAGCCGGCGGCATGCCATACGACAGCGCCCGGATGTAGTCTTCATCCATCTGGTGCGCCTCCAGGTCGCCACGCTCGCGCTCCGTCAACTGTGCCTCAAAGCGCCTCCGCTGATCTTCCGGATCGTTGAGTTCGCTGAATCCGTTTGAGATCTCCATCTGTCCCGCAAAAATTTCAAACCGCTCCGTCCATTCCGGCTCATCCGGCTTCTGCTTCGACAGCGGTGATACTGCAGTAGGGAACTCATAGATGATTGTAGGCTGCGTAAGATGTTCTTCGGCTAGAGCTTCAAACAAAATCGCAATGCCTTTACCAAGACTCGGATTCTTTTTCACCTCTGCCAAAACCGCGCCGAAGATATGTCTGAGTTGCCGAGATTCAGCCCGAGGATCGCCCTCTCCGAGCGGGATTTGTCCCTGAGTGACCGCGGCCGATTGATATGCGTTCTCGAGTTTGGCCACGAATGCCGTCAGGTCCGCGAAATCGCTCATCATTGGCTTCGCACCGGCCGCTTCCGGCCAGTAATGAATGATGGCCTCCCGCATGGTCAGCCGCGTCCAACTGGCCCAGTCAATCTCTTGCTCGCCCCATTTCGTTTTCGTTCCGCCGGTGACATCCTTCGCGGCCTGCGTGATCAGTTCCTGCGTAAGATTCATCACGCCCTGATAGTCGGTGTAAGCCTGATAGAACTCCAGCATGGTGAACTCAGGATTCCAGCGCCAGCCCAGCCCTTCGTTGCGGAAGTTGCGGTTGATTTCATACACGCGATCGAATCCGCCCACGACCAGCCGCTTCAAATAAAGTTCAGGTGCGATGCGGAGATACAAATCCATATCGAGCGTGTTGTGGTGCGTAACAAACGGCCGCGCCACTGCTCCGCCAGCAATGGGCTGCATCATCGGGGTCTCGACTTCGACAAATCCGCGCGCCTCCATCGTCCGCCGCAACGACTGCACCAATTTGCTGCGCTTGAAAAAAACTTCCCGCACCTCAGGATTCATCACCAGATCGACGTAGCGCTGCCGGTAGCGCAGTTCCACGTCAGTGAGCCCGTGAAACTTCTCAGGGAGCGGAAGCAGATCTTTGCTGAGGAAGGTGATTTCCTCCACATGAACCGTGAGCTCACCCGTGCGCGTGCGAAACAGATAACCGCTAACCCCGATGTGGTCGCCCAGGTCGAGCAACTTATACAGCTCGAAGCCCTTATCTCCGACCGCATCTTTCTTCACATAAATCTGCAGCCGCTTGCCATCCTGCTGCAGATGGCAGAAGCCAGCCTTGCCCATCAGGCGGATCGCCATGATGCGTCCCGCCACGCACACGTTAATTCGCGGCGTCTCCAGTTGCTCGGCGGTCTTTTCCGAGTAGTCCGCCAGAATCTGCGGAATGGTGTGCGTGAATTCGTACTTGCTGCGGTAGGCGATCTGGCCGAGCGCCTCGATTTGCTTCAGCTTGTGACGCCGCAGTTCGTAAACATTTTCGTCGAATGCCAAGAGGATCCTTTGACAGAGAATTGCGCCTCAGCGGCGCCTTTGAATCATTGGAGCGTTGGATAATGAAACGGTGACAGGCGATTATAATTGGCTCCTGCGATTTTCAGGCGGCAATCTGGTACTCGCTTTTGACCAGGCCGCTCGGATACTGCTGGGTTGCGATGTGAAGCAGCCGCACATCTCCGGGCAAAGAGCCGAACAGCGAAATGCCTTCTCCAATGAGCACCGGCACGCGGGTGATGATGAGACGTTGAATCAAGCCAGCGCGCAGGAATCTTTGAATCGTAATTCCTCCATCGATGTAGAGGTCGCGAGCGCCGCTCCCAGCGAGTTTCGCAACGATCTCAGCCGGATCACCAGACATTTGTTCCACAACCGCACCGCGCGCCGCGGATAAGTTCATCCGCTGGCTGCTCAAAACCACGATTCGCTTCTTACCATAAGGCCACTCCGGGAAGCCCAGAACCGTCTCAAAGGTCTTGCGGCCCATCACGATCGCATCGATGCCAGCGATAAACTCGTTGTAACCATGGGGTTCGCCGCCGCCCTCAGGGAGAAAGTCGAGCCTACCATCGAGCCGCGCGATGAACCCATCGACACTGGTCCCGATGAAGACAGATATGATCATGGCAGACTCCTCGAATTTTCCCCGTATCCTTCGCCGCTTTTCGATTGCTTAGTATAAACACCTCGACCAACCATCTGGCTCCGGCGGAAGGGTCAACTATGGCTTGAGGTGTACCGCCATACTGTGGTACATTGGTACCATGATCGATGATTCAAAGCTGCTCGTCGAACGCGTCCAGACCGGAGTGCGCATGGAGAAACGCCTGCTCAAGGTCCTGAAGGGCTTTGCCGAGTACCACGACATGACCCTCGGCGATCTGCTCGAGGGCATCGTTCTCCATGCCTTCGACGGCAAGACGCCATTCAGCGCCGCCTCGCTCGAACGCATACAGGAGTTGAAGCGGTTTTACGATTTTGACCTCGATTCCAGCGCCAGCCACCGGCTGAAGGAGATCAAGTCGCGGCCACTCCGTAAGAGAATCGCCAACAAATGAGCCGGACTCCATGACCAACCAGGAACTCATTCGCCGCTTCGAGAACGACGAAGTTCAAGAAGACTCTTTCCATCATGCCGATCACGTCCGCCTGGCATTTGCCTATCTCTGCGAATATCCGGGTTTGCAGGCCCTGGAGAGGTTTGCCAGCGCCCTGAAGCGGTTCGCCGCCGCGCGCGGCAAAACGCAGCTCTACAACGAAACTATCACCTGTGCGTACTTCTTCCTGATACACGAGCGCATGGCGCGCTGCGAAGGCGTGGGCTGGGAAGAGTTCGCCGATGCGAACCCAGACCTGCTCACCTGGAAAGACGGCATTCTGAACCACTATTACCGCGAACCCACCTTGAAATCAGATCTAGCCCGGAAAGTCTTTCTGCTTCCCGACAAATGCTTTGACCTGCAAACATCTTCGGTTGAAGTCACCCGTCGTGAGCGGTAATATGTGTTGCTAGAGACCGTTCCTCGGGCGAATAAGAGACTATGCCGCAAAACTACGTTCCCATCTTCATTTTCATGGCAGTGATTGGCGTGCTGCTTCCGGTCACGCTGCTGGCGGCAAAACTGGTGCGCCCGGATAATCCGGGCAAGACCAAACTGATGCCCTACGAATGCGGCATCGATCCCATCGACAGTGCCCGTGGGCGTTACACCGTCCGCTACTACATTGTCGCGATTCTATTTGTGGTGTTCGATGTGGAAACTATTTTTCTGTTTCCCTGGGCCGTCAAGTTCAAGGCCCTCGGCCTCTTCGGCTTGCTCGAGATGCTGATCTTTCTCCTCATCCTGATCGCGGGTTACATCTGGATTTGGAAAAAGGGCGCGCTGGAATGGGTGTAACCCCGTCCACGCCTGCGGCCGAGCCGTCGGCCGAAACCTTCGCTGCCAGCCGCTGGACTCAAGGCAATTTCCTGTTCCCGACTCGCCTCGTGGTCAGTCCGTTGCGCGTGAGCCGCGTGAAGTCCCGCCTCTTTGGCAGTAACGAAGAGAGCATCGCTATGTCGAAAGTCGCCTCGGTGCATATCTCGACCGGCGTGCTCTGGTCAGAGATTCGCATCGAATCGACCGGCGGCACCGACCCGATTACCAGCCATGGCCATCGCAAAGCAGACGCTCAACGCGTTCGCGACCTGATCGAACGCTACCAGGCGCAAGCCCGCACCTAACGGGCAAGCCGCTCGTTGACAGCGCATCCTCAAGCTGATAAAAGTTAACGTTCTCTCCGTAACCAGTCAGAGCCGGAGGTTTGCGCGTTTCGAGCGATGCCGGACGAACCCAAATCGCCCTCTTCACCGCCGCCGCAAGGCGAGCCCAAGCCCGTCGCGCCCGCTGCGGCCGCGCCAGCGAAGCCGGCTGCTCCTGCGAAACCGGCTGCTCCTGCGCCTGTCCCGTGGGATTCGCCCATGATCGCGAAGCTCAAAGCCTCGTACGGTTCCGGCATCGAGCCCCTGACTTACGCCGGGCAGAACTACATGGTGGTCGACCGCTCCCTGATTCCTGAAATTCTTCAAGTGTTGCGCAACGAGGAGCAGTTCGACTATTGCGTCGACATCACCGCCGTGCATTACCCGACGCGTGAGAAGCAATTCGACGTGGTGTGGGTGCTTTATTCTTTCCCGCGCAACGAGCGCATCCGCGTGAAAACGCAAATCCTCGATGGTGCGACGCTGCCAAGTTCTGTTTCCGTCTGGCCCGGGGCCAATTGGCTGGAGCGCGAAGTCTTCGACATGTTCGGCATCAAGTTTGACGGGCATCCTGACATGAAACGCATCCTGCTGCCCGATGGTTGGAATGGGCATCCCCTGCGAAAAGACTACGGAATCCTGCAACAGGATAATGAGTGGGTGCAGATCAACCTGGGAATCGAGAGCGGCCAGTGAAAGGCCAGTTAGAATCGCCAGTTAACTTAGGCTTTAAATTAGGATGACCGACCCCAACACCACGCTCTCGCCGTCACTGCTCGAAACCCACGACAAGACTTATCTTGACGCTAACGAACTCGTCATCAACATGGGCCCGCAGCATCCCGCCACGCATGGCGTGCTGCGCGTCATTCTGCGGCTCGACGGCGAAAAAGTTCTTGGCCTCGAGTGTGTGATCGGCTACCTGCACCGCGGTGTCGAAAAGATCGGCGAGCACCGCACCTACACGATGTTCAACCCGTACGTCGACCGCATGGATTACGTGGCCGCGGTCTCAAACGGGCTGGGCTACTGCGAGACAGTCGAAAAACTCCTCAACGTGGAAGCGCCGCCCCGCGCCCAGCATGTCCGCGTTATCCTCACTGAACTGAACCGCATCGCCAGCCACCAGCTCTGGCTGGGTACGCATGCTCTCGATATCGGCGCCATAACACCCCTTTTCTACACCTTCCGCGACCGCGAAGAGATTCTCAAAATCTACGAGAAATATTGCGGTGCGCGCCTCACCACTCACGCTTTCCGCATCGGCGGCCTGCAGTACGAAACCTACACCGGCTTCGAGAAGGAAGTGACCAACTTCCTTAATTTTTTTCGTCCCAAGATCGACGAGTACGAGGAACTGCTGACTACGAATCGCATCTGGGTCGAGCGCACGAAAAACGTAGGAACCATCTCCGCCGAGGATTGCATCGCGCTCGGTGTGACCGGCCCCGTGCTGCGCGCCAGCGGTGTGAAGTGGGACCTGCGTAAGGCGCAGCCCTACGCCAACTACAAGAACTTTGATTTCGAGATTCCGATTGGAGAAAACGGCGACACCTACGATCGATATCTGGTGCGTATGGCCGAGATGCGGCAGTCGGTCCGCATCATTCAGCAGGCCGTCGAGGCCCTGCCCGAAGGCCCCATCATGGCGAAGGTTCCGAAGGTGATGAAGCCGCCGGCGGGCGAGGTCTATCATTCGATCGAAGCACCGAAGGGAGAGCTGGGATACTTCATCGTCAGCGACGGATCGACGCAGCCCTACCGCGTGCGCGTGCGTCCGCCGTCGTTCGTGAATCTGCAGGCTCTCGGTGTGATGTGCCGCGGCCAGTTGGTGGCCGACGTGATCGCCGTAATCGGTACGCTCGACATCGTTCTCGGCGAGGTGGACCGCTGATGGGCCAGGTTATTCGATACATCGAGTCGTACCTCACAAGTGACAAGACTCCAGGTGTTGCCGGCAACATGTTCTGGGCCCTGGTCTACATCATGCTGGTCTTCGTGGGGCTCTCGGTCGCCGTGATTGCGATGAACTGGCTTGAGCGCAAAATCCTCGCTCACATGCAGGTACGTCTCGGGCCTATGCGCGTCGGTCCGCACGGCTTGCTGCAGCCCATCGCCGATGCCATAAAATTGCTGTTAAAAGAAGACATCATGCCGGCCGAGGCCGACACCCTGGTTTTCTGGGTGGCGCCATTCGTCGTTGTTCTGGCAGCTTTCACAGTTTTCGTTGTCGTCCCGTTTGGCCCCACCCATGCCATTACCGATATGAACATCGGAATTCTCTTCATGCTCGGCGTGTCATCGCTGAGCGTACTGGGCATCGTGATGGCGGGCTGGGCTTCGAACTCGCACTATCCGCTGATCGGAGCGCTGCGCTCGAGCGCGCAGATGGTTTCCTACGAAGTGGCCATGGGACTGGCCGTGGTCTCGGCGATTCTGATGACCAGCCTCAACGCCGAGGGCACCGGAACCCTTAGCATGATCGGCATCGTGCAGGCGCAACTGGCGCAGCATGAGTGGTTCATCTTCAAATTCTTTCCGTTGGGACTGGTCGCCTTCTTCATTTTTGCCGTTGCCATGGTTGCTGAAACCAACCGCGCTCCTTTCGATCTTGCCGAAGCTGAATCTGAGTTGACCGCAGGTTTCCACACCGAATACAGCGGCTTCCGCTGGTCTTTGTTTTTCCTCGCCGAATACTCGGCCATGATCGCGGTTTCATCCATTGCGGTGACCCTCTGGCTCGGCGGATGGCTACGGCCGTTTCCGAATCTGCTGAGCGGCACTTCCTGGGATCAGATTTTTTCTCTTTTCCCGGGTGTCACGTTTCTTTTTCTTGCTGCGATGTGCTTTTACAACACCGCCCGCATGCCGAAGCATCCTCTTTTCCGCATTCAGACCATCGGCCTCGCCGGATTCGGCGCCGTCCTTGCCCTGATCGGGTTGATTTTGTTCGTTCCCGCAGTAAGCATGCGCATTCAGGACATTTTCTGGTTCTCTGCCAAAGTTGCCGGGTTTATGTACCTCTATATCTGGTATCGTGGCACGTTCCCGCGATATCGCTTTGACCAGCTTATGCAGATGGGATGGAAAGTCCTTCTGCCTATGGGCTTGGGCGTTCTGATTCTGACCGCCAGTGTAGCGTTACTGCAACAGAAAATATGGCACCCGTAGCCACACCATTTTTCTTTTACCTGCTCTCCGGGATCATGCTGATCGGGGGCATCCTGGTGATCACGCAGAAGAACCCCGTGCATTCGGCGCTGGCGCTGATTGTTACGCTGCTGGCGCAGGCCTCGATATACCTGATGCTGTACGCCCCGTTCGTCGCTGGCGTGCAAATCATTCTTTACGCCGGCGGCATCATGGTGCTGTTCTTGTTCGTCATTATGCTGGTGAGCATTGAGCGCTCCATGAAAGAGCGGCAGTTCAACAGTCAATGGGTGATCGGAATCATCGCGGCAACGGCGTTGGGCGGATTATTTATCGCCGTCTATTCAAAAGGAAAGGACATTTTTCCCGATCGCGTGCTGCCGGTGGTGGAAAACGATAACACGCAAAAAGTCGCCACTCTGTTGTACGGGCAATATATGTTCGCCTTCGAGATCGCCTCGCTGCTGTTGCTGGTGGCAATCATCGGAGCGGTGGTGATGGCAAAGAAAAGAATCTAGTCTGCGAGTCGTGAGTCCCGCGCCGCGAGCAATTCGGCGCTGGAACAGGGAGTGAAACTCGCGGCTCGCAACTCGGGACTAATAGCTACTATGGAATCGATGCTGCACATCACGACGCTGCATTACCTGGTTCTAGGCGCAGCATTATTTCTACTCGGCGTAATCGGCGTGCTGACCCGCCGCAACGTGGTCATCGTTCTGATGTCGATCGAACTGATTCTGAACGCGGTGAACCTGAATCTGGTTGCATTCTCCCGTCTCTGGGGAGGAGTGCATGGCCAGGTCTTCGCCATCTTCGTGATCACCGATGCCGCCGCAGAAGCCGCGGTAGGTCTCGGCATTCTAATCGCCTTCTTCCGCAATAAGGAGACGGTGAACATAGATGAAGTGAATTTGTTGAAGTGGTAGGAAATCAGCTCTCAGCCATCAGCTTTTGCTGAGAACTGAGAACTGAGAACTGAGAACGAATGTTCCTCACCCACATCTGGCTGATCCCGCTGCTGCCCGCCTTCGGCGCAGTGATCATGTTCTTTTTCGGCCGCAAGCTGCAGAAGGCCACGGTGAGCGCCGTTTGCGTAGGCACCATTGTTCTGGCGTTTCTCATGGCCTGCGGTGCGGTCTGGCAATACTCCGCGTGGTCATCCGCACCGGAGCATTTCCACCAGCCTTATCAGACCGTCCTCTACACCTGGCTCGGCACCGGCACCGGCCACATGACCTATACGACCAAAGACGGGTCGCAGGCTCCGTTCCAGGCTGACGCGGGTTTCCTGCTCGACCCGCTCTCCAGCATCTGGCTGTTGTTTGTCACCGGCGTCGGGCTGCTCATCCATATTTATTCCACCGGATACATGGCGCATGAAGGCGGCTATTACCGCTTCTTCGGGTACCTCAACCTCTTCATGTTCTCCATGCTCACGCTGATCCTTGCCAATAACTATGTGCTGATGTTTGTTGGCTGGGAGGGCGTGGGGCTGTGTTCCTATCTGCTGATCGGTTTTTATTTCCATCGCAAGTCGGCGACGGACGCCGGAAACAAAGCCTTCATCGTGAATCGCATCGGCGATGCCGGATTCCTGCTGGGAATGTTCTTCATCGCCTGGTATTTCGGATCTCTCCGCTTCACGGAAGTCACGCACATTGCGCACAGCGGACGGTTCGCCATCGGCGATCCCGTTATCACTGCCGCGACTCTGCTGCTTTTCGTTGGCGCCTGCGGCAAGTCGGCACAGCTGCCACTCTACGTCTGGCTGCCCGATGCCATGGAAGGCCCGACACCGGTTTCCGCGCTCATTCATGCCGCAACCATGGTGACCGCAGGTGTCTATATGGTTGCGCGTTCGAACGCCTTGTTCGTGCTGGCGCCCGCCTCGATGAAGACGGTCGCGATCGTCGGCGCGCTCACCGCAATCTTCGCCGCGTCCATCGCCCTCGTGCAAACCGACATCAAGCGCGTGCTTGCCTATTCGACAGTCTCGCAACTCGGCTACATGTTCCTGGCCCTCGGCGTCGGAGCTTTCTCTGCCGGCGTCTTCCACGTCTTCACCCACGCATTCTTCAAGGCCCTGTTGTTCCTCGGCGCAGGAGCCGTGATCCACTCCATGAGCGGCGAGCAGGACATGCGCAACATGGGCGACCTCGCCCATCGCATTCCCATCACCTATCGCACCATGCTGGTGGCAACGCTCGCGATCGCGGGCATTCCTCCGTTCGCCGGCTTCTTTTCCAAGGACGAAATCCTCTGGCAGACGTGGACCAAAGAACCCGACGCGTATCGCCTACTCTGGTTTATCGGCTACGCCACCGCGCTGATGACGGCGTTCTATATGTTCCGCCTCATCTATCTGACATTTTTCGGCAAGCCGCGCATGAGCCACGAAGTCGAACACCACATTCACGAGTGCCCGCACTCCATGGCGGTCCCGCTGCTGGTTTTGGCTTTATTCTCGCTCTCCGCTGGATGGCTGAGTTGGCCGCCAAGTCTCGGCGGCTCCGCCAGGTTTGAGAAATTCCTCGACCCGGTATTCGCGACCGAGGCCCAGGTTTTCCAGGAAGAGGGCAAGGCCACGCAGCTCGCAGCCGGGGAGAAAGAAGCGGAACACACCAGTCCCATCGAATACTTGCTGATGTTCCTTTCCGTCGGAGCCGCAACAGTCGGCTGGGGTATGGCTCGCCGTGCTTACAACCATGCCGACAAGGGCTTCGTCGAGCCCATCGAGGCGGCCGCGCCGCCCCTCTACAACGTATTGCTCCACAAATATTACGTAGATGAAGGTTACGACTACGTCTTCACCGGCCGACGCAAGCTGGGAGACGTACGTCTCGGCGTGCTCGGGCTAGGCGAAGCGTCCGCGTGGTTCGACACAAACGTGATTGACGCAGCCGTCAACGATGTGGGCTGGGCCACGCGTTTGGCGGCGACGATCTCCGGTTGGTGGGACAAGTGGATCATCGACGGCATCGGCGTGAACGGCCCCGCAATTCTGGCGCGCATGCTTTCATATCCAGCGCGGCTATTCGAATGGGGTCTGGTCCAGTGGTACGCGCTGGTGATGACCGCAGGCTTGGTAGGGTTCGTGTTCTATTACGTGTATCACTAAAGCTTCTAGCTGCTAGCTCCTGGCTTCTAGCAAACCGCGAACAGCTAGGCAGGAAGAGCTAGAAGCTAGAAGCTAGAAGCTGAACTTTCATGCAAAACCACATACTCTCGATCATCCTCTTCACGCCTCTGCTCGGCGCTCTCGTTCTCCTCTTCGTTCCCAAGGAGAACAAGGAAGCCATTCGCTGGATCGCAAACTTTTTCGCGCTCGGCGGCTTCCTGATCTCGCTGCCGCTGGTGCCCATGTTCTGGGCTCAGCGCTTCGACGCTGCCCAACGCTTTAAATTTATCGAGGGTGCAGCCAACAACTGGATTCCCTCGATCGGCGCGGGCTACGTGATTGGCATCGACGGCATTTCCTTCCTGCTCATCATGCTCACCACGCTTTTGGGCTGGATCTCAATCCTTTCGTCGTGGACAGCCATCGAAAACCGCGTCAAGGAATACTACGTCTGGTTTCTGATTTTGCAGACTGGCATGCTCGGCGTCTTCATGGCGCTCGATTTCTTCCTCTTCTTCGTCTTTTGGGAAGCCATGCTGGTTCCCATGTACCTGCTGATCGGCATTTGGGGCGGTCCGCGCAAGCTTTACGCCGCGATCAAGTTCTTCCTCTACACCTTGGCCGGCTCCGTTCTGATGCTGCTCGGCATCCTATTCCTATATTTCCATCACCAGCACTTGACTGGCATTTACACGTTCAGCATCACTGCCCTCTACGAGACCGCGCCTAAAATTTACTCTGACCCAGCCTACGGACCGACCATCGCTACGCTGCTGTTCTTCGCCTTCTTTTTCGCCTTCGCCATCAAAGTCCCAATGTTCCCCTTCCACACCTGGCTGCCGGATGCTCACGTAGAAGCGCCCACCGCCGGCTCCGTCATCCTGGCAGGAGTTTTGCTGAAGATGGGGACGTACGGCTTCATCCGCTTCTCGCTGCCATTCTTCCCGAACGTGATGTGGAATCCCGCCACCTTCCTGCACCTGACCGTCCGCGGCTGGATGATCACTCTCTCCATCATCGCCATCATCTACGGCGCTCTCGTCTCGCTCATGCAGAAGGACATGAAGAAGCTGGTCGCCTACTCCTCTGTCAGCCATCTAGGCTTCTGTACGCTGGGCATCTTCGCTCTGAACTCTGTTGGGATAAGCGGATCTGTCTTGCAGCAGATCAATCACGGCATCTCCACCGGTGCATTGTTCTTGATCGTCGGCATTCTCTACGAGCGCCGCCACACCCGCGAGATCGCCGAATACGGCGGCATCTCGAACGTGATGCCGGTCTACGCCACCATCACCATGATCATGTTCCTCTCCTCGATGGGACTGCCGCTGCTGAACGGTTTCGTCGGCGAGTTCACCATCCTTCAAGGCACGTTCATGGAGAACTGGCGGTGGGGCGCGTGGGCCGTGCCCGGCGTGGTTCTTGCGGCCGCGTATCTGCTGTGGCTCTACCAGCGCGTCTTCTTCGGTACGGTCACAAATCCGAAAAACGAAAAGCTGCACGACCTCACTCCGCGCGAGGTGTTAACCTTCGTGCCGCTCCTCATCATGGCGTTCTGGATCGGCCTCTATCCCAAGCCCTTTTTCCAGATTCTTGAGCAGCCCGTGAATCAGATCGTACAAAACGTGCGGAGTCCGCAAGCTGGGGCTCCGGTGAATGCTGCAGTTCCGACTTTTGAACCGGTCAAGATGGATTCCGTTGCGACCTCAGCCTCCGCAACCACCACCGCTCGTGTCACAGCGCAATCGATGAAGGGGAAGAACTAGTGGGCATCGGTCCCCAATTCGGTTTGAACGACTATCTGCTGGCTCTGCCCATCACTCTGCTTACCCTGTTCGCTCTCGGCATTCTACTCATCGATCTCATGCTCCCCGCCGAGGAGAAGTGGGTCAATGCCGCTACGGCCCTGGTCGGCGTGCTCTTTGCCGCCAAGGCGGTCTATAACGTCCAGGCCTGGATGCAGACCAGCGGCGTCACTCGCGCTTCTGGTTTCATGGGCACCGTCCTGGTCGACCGTTTTTCCATCTATTTCTTCTATCTGTTTCTTGCGGGCACGGCGATCTCGATCCTCATGTCGATGCGTTACATGAAGACCGAGCACGAAAACCACGGCGAATATTACACGCTGATGCTGCTCTCGGTCGTCGGCATGATGTGCATGGCCGCCGGATTCGACATCGTGCTGATCTTCATCGGCCTCGAGCTGATGGCGATTTCCACCTACGTTCTGGTGGGTTTTCTGCGCCGCAACCGCCGCTCCAACGAAGCAGCGCTGAAATACCTGTTGCTGGGAGCGTTCTCGTCGGGCATTTTTGCCTACGGACTATCGCTGCTGTACGGACTTACCGGCAGCACGAACGTCGGCGAGATCGGCCGCCGCCTAGCGCAGCTCCTAGCCAGAGAACCTCACAATCCGGTCGCCATCATCGCCTTGCTGACCACGATGACCGGCCTGTTGTTCAAGATCGCCGCCATCCCTTTCCACCAGTGGGCGCCCGACGCCTATGAAGGCGCACCTACCTGCATCACCGGGTTCATGTCCGTAGCCGTCAAAGCCGCGGGATGGGCGATGCTCCTGCGCATCCTGATCGGCAGCCCGTTCCAACTCGGCGGATTGCTCGCCATGCGCTCGACCTGGGTTCCGGTGTTAGTCTTCGTTTCCATCGCCACCATGACGGGAGCGAACTTCGCTGCCCTCACCCAGACCAACACCAAGCGCCTGCTGGCCTACTCTTCCATCGCGCACGTCGGCTACATGCTGCTCGGCTTGATCGCTGGAACCCCCACTCAGCTCAATGCCGACGGCATCAAAGGCATCCTGATCTACCTGCTGGTTTACACCTTCATGAACCTGGGCGCCTTCGGCGTGATTACATCGCTGCGCCATCGCAAAGTAATTGGCGACGAACTCGACGACCTCAATGGCCTCTACTCGCGCGCACCAGTCGAAGCCGTGCTCATGCTGATTTTCCTGCTCTCACTCGCCGGAATCCCGCCCCTGGCCGGCTTCTACGGCAAATACTTTATCTTCCTCAGCCTGATCGAAACCGGACACTACGCGCTGGCATCTTTAGGCGTGCTTTATTCCGTCTTCGGCCTGTACTACTACCTGAAGATGGCCAACGCAATGTTTATGGGCCAGCCCGAAGAAAAAGGCTTGCTACCCGTGAGTTGGACCATGCGGGTCGCGCTCGCCGCAACCGCATTCGCAACGCTCTATATCGGAATCCTGCCCGAGCGCTTCATCCACCTGGTGAACTGGTCGATCGGCATCGCACAGAACCCCACAGTAGCAAAGCTGATCCGCTAGAAATGCGAGTAAGTTAGAAATGTTCATGTGGAGACAGCCGCCTCGGCTGTCCCGGCCTGAGCGAAGCTCGGCCGGAACCCACCACTGCCGATTGGCGTAGAATCCACCGTGCAAGCCCGATGACCCCAACCGACCCAGCCCCCGACCGCGAAGATGAAGACCGTCGAGACTCCGGTCCCAAAGAGAACTTCTGGGTTCAGGCAGCTCGCTACAGCCAATTAGCATTTATCTTCCCCGCTGCCCTCGTCGTAGGATGGCTGGTCGGCGCGGCTCTCGACCGCTGGCTGCGCACTACTTGGCTTTACCTGGCCGGCATCCTCGTAGGCATCGCGGCCGGTTTTTTCGAACTGATACGCACCGTTCTCCGCGACACGAAGTGATCGCAGACCAAATTGCCGTCCGGGCCGGCGCGCCCATCGCGTAACATGTTTCCTGAACATATTTTGCTGAACCTGTTTGCCAAACATGTTCGCTGTCAGTGACACTCATGCCCGAGCAACTACAACTCCAACCCACCCCGGCTCAGGCCGCCGCATCGGAGCGTTTTTACTCCGGCGCTCTCCACCGCATCGGCCGCGCCATGATCGTGCTCGCCCCATTGCTGGTAGCAGCTGCGTGGTGGAAGTTTGGCCTGCGCTCGGCCGCAGGCTTCGCCTTCGGCTGTGTCATCGCCTATGTCAATTTCCACTGGCTCAAGCGCATAATTGCCGGCTTTGTCGATCGCGCCAGCGGAGCCGCTACATCGCAATCGGGACAGGGGATCGTCTTCCGCTTTCTGCTGCGTTACTTTTTGATGGCTCTGGGCGCCTATGCTATATTGACTGTTTCACCCGCAAGCCTGAATGGGCTTCTTGCGGGCTTATTTTTGCCCGTCGCAGCCATCGGATGGGAGGCGGTTTACGAACTGTACTCAGCCCTGGCTCGCGGAGTTTAGCGCGGCCGCTGCGTTTACGAAAAAAAGCTTTCTTATGCCCGAACAACTCTGGTTCACCGAGATTCTCAATCATCTTTTCGCAGGCCCCGTCACGTCGCTGCTGCTGTCGTTGGGCATAAAACCTAAGTACCCGACGGCTCCCATCCCGAACTCCTTTGCGATGGAGATTCTGGTCTTCGCATTTTTGCTGGTTCTATTCGTCATGGTCCGCTCGCGGCTTTCCGTGGACCGTCCCGGAGCGCTGCAGCATACATTCGAAAGCGTCGAGGGATTCATTCAAGGCCAGAGCGACGAAATCATCGGCCACCACAGCGAAGGCTACACCGCCTTTCTGGTCGCCCTGGGTCTCTTCATTCTTTTCTGCAACCTCATCGGCGTGATTCCTGGCTTCGAATCACCGACCGCCGTGCCCATCGTTCCTCTCGGCTGCGCTCTTTGCGCCTTCGTGTACTACCACACTCAGGGATTCAAGCACGCTGGAGTAGGCTACTTAAAGCAGTTTGCCGGGCCTGTGCTCGCCTTGTCCCCGCTAATGCTTCCAATCGAACTCATCAGCCATCTGGCGCGCGTGCTCTCGCTGACCATCCGTCTTACCGCCAATATGCTGGCCGGCGATCTTGTCACGTTGGTTTTCATTTCGCTTGTCCCCATCGGTGTGCCCATCGTGTTTATGGGATTACACATCGGTGTGTCGCTGCTGCAGACCTACATTTTCGTCCTGCTGACCACCGTCTATCTGCAGGGCGCGGTTTCGGAAGAGCACTGAAAGGCAGTGGCCAGTGATCAGTGGTCAGTGGCCAGTAAGAGCCGGCTTGAACAAGTTAGTCGAATAGCCCGAGGAATAAAGGTTTAACTGGCCCCTGATCACTGACCACTGGCCACTGCTTTAACCCGCAAGCGTGAGGGCGTCTGCACGGTATGACGTCAACCACCCACTGGCGGCATTTCATACAAGGAGAAACACAATGGGTAAGTTAAGCAAGTTGTTCATGGTACTGTCCGCGCTGTCGTTCGCTGTCCCCGCCTTTGCGCAGGGCGAAGCCGCAAGTGGAGTCAACTGGGTTGCCATCGCCGCCGGATTCTCCATGGCGTTTGCCTCCGGCATCTGCGCTCTGGCGCAGGGCAAGGCGACCGCTTCCGCCGCCGAGAGTCTGGCCCGCAATCCCGCTGCTCGTCCCGGAATTCAGCTGGCTCTGATTCTGGGCCTGGCCCTGATCGAGTCGCTAGCGCTTTACACCCTGGTGATCATCTTCGTCAAGGTGAAGTAATCAGGTTTCAGAGTTTCAAGGTTTCAAAGTTTCAGTAAGTTTCAGGTTAAATAGCAAAAGCCTCTGCCGGCGGCAGAGGCTTTTGTTTCGACCTAAGACCTCGCTGGTTTTACTTTGAAACCTTGAAACCTTGAAACCCTGAAACCCTGAAACTTTGAAACCTTGCCCTAGACTTTCCGCTCCCCGCTCCACTGCTGATCCTTGTTCTGCGTAGCGCGGCTCATCGCATCCACGAGCACCCTGCGCAGACGGTAGCGGCTTTCCAGATCAGTATTGACGATCTCGAATCCCACTTCATTCACGCGCGCCCGGCGCAGCAGCACATGCGCCCGGATCTTCGACCGCATGCCCAAAGAAATCTCCAGATCGGCTTCGCTGCCGATGCGCAGATTGTCTTCTTTAGTTCCCATACCGCCGCCCAGACTCAGCTCGCGGATCAGAATCCTTGACTTCCCCCACGAACTTCCAATCGAGGCCCCAATCGTTTTCGCAAGCACCATCCGCTCGTAGCGCCGTTGCCGGACCCACGGGCACGCCGGCGCCGTATCCAGAGGCGCGATCGCCAGTTCTGCCGGCTCGATTCCGCTATCGGAAAGAATCTGGCTGCTGTAGCGCGGATCGGTTTTCGAGAGCGACTGCGCGGCCGCGACCCGCAGCTCGCGGTGATGAACCCAACCAAAAGTCTTCTTCGCCTCCACGATTTCGCGAAGCAGTGAGACAGCTTCCGGATCCCGCAGCCGACCCAGCGATTCGATAGCCTTCAATTGCACAAACGGCGATCGCGAAGCCGCCTCGCCCGGCTTGGCCATAGCCAGCAACGGAGGGGCCGCCGTGAGATCACCGCTCATTCCGATCTCATCCACAGTTTCCGGAAGCACGACCGCATCCAAAACCTCTGCCAATTCCAGCAGCGTTCGTCCGCGGTCTGGAGCGGCTCCATACGCGATCTGCCGAACCACAATATCGTGGTAGAAACGGTTCCACTCGGGCAGCCGGATCGGCAACAACTCGAGTAACGTCCCCACATCCAGACGGCTCAGGAGCCCCACTACCGCCGAAGCTTGTCGCGGCTGTCCCGTTCGCAGAATCTCCCGCAATTGCGTCAGCGCCGGACTTCCCATCTCCTTGACCAGTTCGACCATCCGGTCGCACTCGTCTCTGCGCATGCAACGGAAAAAGCGATCAGCCAGATGTTCCGCGCCCGATTGACACGTCCGCCGCAAGACCAGCAGCAAGTCCGGGGGCACCGGCTCGTAGTGCAAAGCTTCCTCAATGAACTCCGGAATCCGGTTTTCCACACCCACCCGCGGGCGCAAGTCATTCACCATCACCGGACGCTGCTGCAGCAGCATTTCCATCCCAGTGCACACTTCGTTTACCGCCTGGTAATTCTTGGCTTCACTGGCTTCCTGGCTCAGGCGCACGAACGCCGCGCTCAGCAGGCTTTGCAATTCAGGCTCTTTCTCTACACACAGCTGTTCGCTCACTTTGTGGATGGCCGTCCCCATGGCTTCGCCGCCCAGACGGGCATAGAGGTCGGCCAGCTGGCTTAATCCAATCGCTGTCTTGCGGCGCGGGTCTTGTTCCTTGCTGGCCAGGCAACCGGAGTAATTGTTCAGAATCTCGGCTGCTGTTTGCTTGTCGTCGCGGTCAAGCAGCACTTCCACGAACTGGCGCAGGTTGCGCGGTGGCACGCACGGAGCTTCATGCGAAAGCAGCACCGTCTTTTTTCCGGACTCCGGCACTTCCGCCCAGAACATCCGGTCCAGAATATCGGCGTGCGACTCCACCAGGATGCCCGCCTTGTTCATCTTTTCTTCTTGCAGCTTCAGAATCTGGCGCAGCGAGTCCATCTGCCGGCTCATGTGCTCCATCATCTGATGCACCGCGTTGACCTTCACTTCGCCTTTGGAATAACGCTCCAGCGCGAAGCGGATCGCCATGTGCTCGGCGGCCTTCATCAGCAGCGGCGTGTCCTCTTCCTGGGCAGTAGTCGCCTTGGCCGCGAGGGTTCCCAGCAACTGCTGCAAGTTCAGCCGCGTGTTCGGATCGACTTCGGTCAGCTCTTTATGCAGAATTTCCGGATTAGCAGTAGGATCCCCCTGCACCTCGCCGAATCGCGTCAGTAGCCGGATCGCTTGAATCACTTCCGCTTCCTGCAGCGGGACCACTCCGCCTTCCCAGGCCGGCGCCGTCCCCGTTCCCGCTCCCCGCGCTTTGCCGGCACCGGCAGGAGCGTTCGGAACGCTTCCAAACGGAACCACAACGCCACCGGGCTCGCCCGTGCCTCCTGAATTGGCACCCTCGGCCGCTGCAATCAATTGCAAAAGCTTCTGCGGATCATTCAGCCATTGCTTGAATTCCGGCCCCAGAGTCTGCGCCGCGATCTGCGCCGCCACGCTGATATCGCCGGTCAGCGGGTCAGCCGCCACGAATTTCACTTCATTGATCTTGATCGTGCTCTGCTTGCCCGCACTGCTCAGAGCTTCTTTGATCTGCTTCGCCACATCCTGGGCTTTGGAGCCGGCTAGGGTAAAGGCCCGCACCAGTCGCGCGAAGTCTTCAATGGTTACATCTTTGGAGAAGTGCAGGCTGGCCAGACCGGCCGTGCTCAAAAGCTGACCAAAGCTGCGCTCCGTCTGTCCCGCTTCCAGCGGAACTCCATCCAGCAGCAACTTGCCGTCGGAAACTCCCAGCAGGAAGCCGCCCTCTCCCGCGGCGGGCAGCCCGTGCTGCAATTCATTCCACGCAGTTTCGAACTGCGCTTCGGTGCGCTTGTGATCAGGGCCGTACATGCGCGCATACTTGATCAGAATGTTCAGGCTGTGAACAAAAGCGCGCGCGGAGGCCGCACGGTTTGCGTGAAATGTGGTTGCGTCGCTAATAAAACACCCCTAACCCGCGGTCTGGCTAACAGGCAACTATAGGCAATAAAAGGCTAATCCAACAGGTAAGGGGTTGCACGTTACGGAGGTAACGGGCAGAATTGGCTGGAGATCAAGACCCGCGCCCATTGCTTCCCGGAACCTTAGTGCCTTCCTCGACCACTCGGACATCGCGCGCCAGGAAAACCACCGGCCTGCGCTACTGGATGCTGCGCGTTTTAGAAGAGTGCGACCACGTTGCCACAGATTTCAGCGCAGATCCGGTTCACGACCTGCGCGTCTCCTTGCGACGCTGCCGTTCTCTGGCGGATGGGTTATACGCACTCGATCCCGATCCCAACTGGAAGGCGATGAGAAAGGCCGGCAAGCGCCTGTTCCAACGCCTCGGCGCCTTGCGCGACATCCAGATCATGATGGAATGGATCGAAAAGCTACATCCCGAACTGCTAAGCGTGGAACAGGCAAGTGTGGAGCGGGCACTCTTGCCCGCCGTGCGTCCATCTCAACCGAATCCTGAGTTCATCCCAAACTCAGTCGATCCGGCAGCCCAAACCCTGCTCAAAATCCTCGCCGCACGCGAACAAGAACAAAAGCTCGAAGCCCACGCCGCCCTCGAAGAATTCGACCGCAAGCAATGGCGCCAGTGGACTCGTTCCCTCCCGGCCCGTGCCGCCCGCGTCCGCCTCGGCAGCGCGTTGTTCAAGCATCTGGCACTCGAGCGCTGGACCGAAGCCCGCGAACTTCACAACCGCGCTCTGCGCAACCGTTCCCAGGCGGCCTTTCACAGGCTCCGCATCGGCATCAAGCGTTTCCGCTACATCGTGGAAAACTTCCTGCCCGCCGAGCACAAAGCCTGGAGCAACGACCTCAAAGAAATGCAGGACGTCCTCGGCGAGGTCCATGACCTCGACGTGCTATGGGCCACCGCCAACTCCTGCCATGTTTTCCCTGATCAAGATTCCCGCCAGCGTTGGCACCAGCGAATTCTCTCCGAGCGCGCCAAACGCATTGAAGGTTACCGGAGAGAGATGACGGGTCCCGCTTCGCTCTGGCAGGTCTGGCGCGCCGCGCTGCCCCAAGGCAAACAGATTCAAGCGTTAGCCACCCGCCGCATGAAGCTCTGGGCAAATCACCTCGATCCCGATTTTGCCCATTCCGAGCGCGTGGCCAGCCTCGCCCTTCAACTCTACGATGGCCTTCTAGCCTCAGGATGGCAGCCGTCCGCCGACGCCGTCTCAGCCCGCTCCAGTCTTCTAGCCGCCGCACTTCTTCACGATGTCGGTAAGTCGAAAGGCGAGAAGGGACATCACAAAACTTCCTTCGACATGATTCGCGCCCATGGCAATCCGCTAGGTTGGAAGCCCGCCGACCTGCAACGCGCCGCCATCGTAGCCCGCTTTCATCGCGGAGCCCTGCCCACCAGGAAGCACAAAGACTTGCGCGATCTTCTCCCCGACGAACAGAAAGCCACCATCCAGTTAGCTGCCATCCTGCGCCTGGCCAACGCCTTGGATGCCGCCCACGACGGCCACATCCGCCGCATTCAAATTGAAAATGGCCCCATCAGATCTAAAGGGAACGAAGCCGTCGTTATCGCCGCTGAAGGCTATTCTCCCCTGAGCGCTTCCGCCCAAACCATCGCTGCCGAGCGCCATCTGCTCGAAACCGTCCTGCACCGCCCGGTCGTCGTCAAGCCGATGAAGGTGGTAGCGCGCCAAGTCTGGTCGAGGCGCGCCGCTGCCAATCCGGGGTCATCCTGAGTGCAGCCGTTTTTCAGGCGGAACGAAGGATCTCCCACTAGGCGTAACTTTTGGGATATCCTCACGCAGCTGAAGTACGCCGCGTTTCAAGATCGAGAGATAGAATTGATTGGAATTTAGTGGGGGCGACCGAATGTACTTCGAGCAGTTTTATCTGGGCTGTTTAGCGCACGCTTCGTACATGCTGGCGTCCGAAGGCGAGGCCGTTGTCGTCGACCCGCAGCGCGACGTGGAGATTTACCTGACAGCTGCCGAGGCGAATCAGGTTTCCATTCGCCACATCTTCGAAACTCACTTGCATGCCGACTTCGTTTCCGGCCACAGAGAGCTCGCCTCGAGAACCGGCGCGCGCATTTATATCGGCGCGCAAGCTCGAGCGACTTTCCCTCATGTAGCGATCAACGACGGCTTCCAACTGCAAGTTGGAAAACTGCGCATCACCGCTCTCGAAACGCCGGGGCACACGCCGGAAAGCATGTGCTTCGTAGTCACGGACGAAGAAAAGTCTCCTGCGCCCTGGGCCGTTCTAACCGGCGACACGCTGTTCCTCGGAGACGTAGGCCGTCCCGATCTTTCCAAACGTTTTACTCCCGCTCAACTCGCAGGAATGCTTTACGACAGCCTGCAGAGCAAGATTCTGAAGCTACCCGACAATGTTCTAGTCTACCCGGCGCACGGTGCCGGCTCGCTCTGTGGACGCAACATGCGGGCCGAGCGCGTTTCCACCATCGGCACCGAGCGGCTCACGAACTACGCGTTGCAGATCAAGAGCAGGGAAGAATTTGTGAGGCAACTGACCAGCAATCTGCCGGCTCGCCCCGAATACTTTCTGCAGGACGCAGAAATCAATCGCACCGGAGCCTCGGCGCTGTCCGATTTGCCAGCGTTGTCCGCAATCGAGCCCGCCGAACTGAAAGCTCTGCTCGCAGAAGGCGGAATCGCTCTGGATGTTCGTCCGGGTGAGCAGTTCGCGGCCGCGCACGTGCCTGGATCCGTAAACATCGCTCTGTCGGGGCAGTTCGCTTCCTGGGCGGGAGCAGTGCTGGGTTTGGCCGCGCATCCCATATTAATCGCAGAATCGCAGGAGGCAATCTCAGAAGCACGAATGCGATTGGCGCGCATCGGCCTCGAGGATGCGCGCGGCTACCTCAAAGGAGGCATCGCAGCCTGGAAGCAAGCGGGATTGCCCCTGTCCACACTTCCGCAGATCAGCGTGGAAACTCTAAGCGGCCGGCTGCAAGAATCCAGCCTGCAAGTGCTCGATGTGCGCCGCGAGCCGGAGTGGGAAGCCGGCCACATCGAAGGCGCAACCTGGTGGCCGCTCGACAACTTCAAAGTCGCGCCGCCCGAGATTGATCGCAACCTTCCCGTCGCCGTGCACTGTAAAGGCGGCTATCGCAGCATGATCGCCTGCAGCTTGCTGCAGCGCGCCGGTTTTAAAAACGTATTCAACCTGGTGGGAGGCTTCGACGCCTGGCAGCAAGCGAACCTTCCTGTGGCTAAAGAGCCTGTGGCTAAAGAGAAAGAGAAGCCAGTCGAAGCGTAAGTCGGCAGCGACGCCTTCGCGAACTGTGGGTTCTGAGTGCGATCATCTGTTAACAGCAGTTAACCCTAGATATTTTAGCTCTGGCAACTCCTCCCTCTTTCGTGCATCATACTCGGTGATGGTGCGGTTCCTCTCAAAGACGGCCTCAATGATTTTGCTCGGTGCTGCCTTTGTGTCGTGCTGCCATCTATTCCCGCCGTCGCTTGTCTCTGCCGCAATAATTCCAAGCGGATGCCACAATCACGGAAAGCCACAAGCACCGATGAGCCACCAGTGCTGCTCGTCAGCAAACCACGGCCCATCTATCGTGGCGACGTACAACTTCTCCGAAGCCTTGCACTGCTTGGATGTTGTAAGCCAACCTGACGAACATCGCGCACAGCAACGGCCGCCTCTCTCACTGTTCTCTTCAACCTCGCCGCCGAGTACGACCCCGCTTCGTATGTAAAACCTACCAGCCCGGACAGGTCTTTTTCGTCAGCGTTCATTCGCGCGCTGATTTGTCTTCTGCTCACTGAAATGGGGTGTCGAATGCGGATGCGTAGCGTTGCGGTTGCTCTATTTGTCGCTGTCAGCCGCTTGGCCGCACAGGGCCATCAACAAATGAACATGAGTCACATGAACATGGAGCCGTCCCGTCGGTTTATCGAAGTGCTACAAGAACATTCAACGTCAGGAACCGATGCGGAACCAGAATCAACTCCCTCCGAAATGCTCATGGCGACAAAAGGCAGTTGGACGTTCATGCTTCACGGTGAAGGATTCCTCAACGAGATTCAACAGAGCGGTCCTCGTGGTGCGGACAAACTGTTCTCGACAAATTGGGTCATGCCGATGGCACAGCGGAAATTCGGCCAGAGCACGTTGACACTGAGAACCATGTTCAGTCTCGAACCTGCAACTGTCACCGAGCGTCGTTACCCAGAATTGTTCCAACAGGGAGAGACGGCCTATGGTCTGCCAATCGTTGATGGCCAACACCCTCACGATTTCTTCATGGAACTCGCATCGCTCTACGATTATGAAGTCGGTGAGCAGATGCTCCTATCGTTCTACGTTGCTCCGGTTGGTGACCCTGCACTCGGCCCGATTGCGTATCCTCATAGAGCGTCCGCGTCGGAAGACCCAGTTGCACCCCTTGGGCATCATCTTCAGGACTCGACTCACATCTCGGATGACGTTGTGACGGTCGGCGTGGCATATCGAACTGTGCGGCTGGAAGCGTCGGGTTTCCATGGCCGCGAGCCGGATGAATCTCGTTGGAGCATTCAATCGGGAGCGATAGATTCGTGGTCAACTCGTCTCACGATGAATCCCGCCCACGACTGGAGTCTCCAATATTCGATTGGGCGACTACACAGTCCTGAAGCCTTGCAGCCGACCGAAGACGTCAGACGCATGACGGCTTCAGTTATGTACAACCGCCCGATTCACAATGGGAATTGGGCTTCGATGATTCTGTGGGGTCGAAATCAAAGCCTTTCTGACGGCAACGTCGGGAACGGCTATCTGCTCGAATCCACCGTTCGACTCCTGGGCAGGAATTACGCTTGGACACGCATTGAGAACGTTGACCGCACAAATGAGCTCCTTCTAGGGGAGGAACTGTTGCCGAGCGGTTTCGTTGAACGTTATTTCTCCCGAGTGCAGGCTTACACCCTTGGGTATGACCGGGAGGTCGGAAGGAGGCGACATGTTTCTATGGCGATTGGCGGACAGATCACTTTGTATGGCGTTCCGCAGACACTTGAATCGAACTACGGCTCACATCCGATCGGAGTCACAGCATTCTTTCGAGTGCGCCAGCGTTGACCAAATGACGTAACATCGCAAATACACTCACTGACCGCCTCCAGAGTTACTCCACGTTGCCGAAGAGGCCGAACCTTCGTAGACTTAAGAACGAGGCCCTGCCAGCAACCTCCAATGAAAACCGCCAAGCTAGCCCGATCCTACCGCATCGACGACGGCAAGCACTTCCGCCTTAAGGACTTCGATCCCGCAGACACCAGCCACTTGCACTCGATCGATCAAGCCCAGGAACAACTGCAAAAAGACACCGCGCGCCTGGAGGATTTGCAATCCAAGCTTTACGCCCAGGACCGTTGGGCTCTACTGCTGATCTTCCAGGCCATGGACGCCGCCGGTAAAGACGGCACCATCAAGCACGTCATGTCCGGAGTGAACCCTGAAGGCTGCCAGGTCTACTCGTTCAAGGTCCCGTCGGAGACCGAGTTGCAACATGATTTCCTCTGGCGCACCACGCGACATCTGCCGGAGCGCGGCCGCATAGGCATCTTCAACCGGTCTTATTACGAAGAGGTGCTGGTGGTGCGAGTGCATCCCAAAGCGCTCGACGACGAGATGCTTCCACCAACGCTGGTGACGAAGAATATCTGGGAGGAACGCTTCGAAGATATTCGCAGTTTCGAGCGCCACATGGCGCGCAACGGCACGGTGATCCGCAAGTTCTTCCTCCATTTATCGAAGAAAGAACAGAAGCGCCGCTTCCTGGCCCGACTCGAGGAACCGGAGAAGAACTGGAAGTTCTCCGCGGCAGACATTCACGAGCGTAAGTATTGGGACGACTATCAGAATGCCTACGAAGACATGATCCGCAATACTGCTACCCAACACGCCCCCTGGTACGTCATACCTGCAGACAATAAATGGTTCACGCACCTGGCAGTCTCAGCGGCGATCGTGGAAACGCTGGAAGAACTCGGCCTCGCCTATCCGAAAGTAGACGCCGCCAAACGCAAAGAACTCCAGGCAGCTCGTCAAACTCTCGTGAAGAAGTAGAAAGAACGGCAGGCGCAAGGCGGCCACGCGCTTCCCATTTAGCTCGCGCCGCATTACCATAGCAGAACCATTTCTTTTCATTTTCATTTCTTTCAATTGGGGGCATGGGATTATGGCAGGTCCAAGCGCGCTTCTTCGCAACAAATCTGGTAAGTCTTCTCTAGTTTGGTGTCTGCCGCTCTTTCTCGCCGCATTCGCCCTTTCCATATTCGGGCTGGCTTCTCACAGCACAGCGTATGCCCAGGCCAACGCTGAGACTAAATCGAAGACCGTTAAAGCTCAGCCTGCGTCACAGGCGTCCTCTGATCAAAACTCCACCGATAACGAATCAACCAAGCCGGAAGACAAGCTCTTCAAAGGCATGAAATATCGCTTGATCGGTCCCTTCCGCGGCGGCCGCTCCCTCACCGCAGCCGGAATTCCCGGCGATCCCACGACCTACTATTTCGGTGCCACCGGCGGCGGCGTCTGGAAGTCCACCGACGGCGCCATGACCTGGTTTTCTGTTTTCGATAAAGAGGGAAGCAGTTCCATTGGCAGTCTCGCGGTTGCCAACTCCGATCACAATACCATCTACGTCGGCACCGGCGAGGCCTGCATCCGCGGCAACATCGCCCAGGGTGACGGAGTCTACAAGTCTCTCGACGCGGGCAAGACCTGGAAGAACGTCGGCCTCCGCGACAGCCGCGCGATCGGCAAAGTCATCATCAATCCCAACAATCCGGATATCGTTTTCGTAGCCGCTCTCGGCCATCCCTACGGTCCGAACACCGAGCGCGGTATTTTCCGTACGACCGACGGCGGCAAAACCTGGGAGAAAGTTCTCTACAAAGACGAGAACACCGGAGGCATCGACGTAGCCTTCGATCCTCACAATCCCAACATCTTGTTCGCCGCGCTCTGGCAAGCGCGCCGTACTTCATGGAGCCTGGCCGACGGTGGCCCGGGCAGCGGACTCTACCGCTCGAACGACGGAGGCACAACCTGGAAGCGCCTCGAAGAGCACGGCCTGCCGAAAGGCCCCTACGGACGCATCGGCATCGCCGTCGGCGCCAACTCTGAGCGCGTCTACGCCCTCATCGAAGCCCACAACCCGGATGGCGGTCTATACCGCTCCGAGGACGGCGGCGAGACCTGGGAGATCGTCAATCCCAGTCACAGCCTCTGGCAACGGCCCTGGTACTACATGCACATCATCGCCGACCCCAAGGATGAAAACACGATCTACATCATGGATGTGGACGCCTACAAATCCACCGACGGCGGTCACCTCTTCAACAAGATCAAAGTCCCCCACGGCGACAACCACGGCCTCTGGATCGATCCCCGCGATACTAGCCGCATGATCGCATCGAACGACGGAGGAGTCACTGTAACTCTTGATGGCGGCAAGAACTGGACGCGCGAAGACAATCAGCCCACGGCGCAGTTCTACCACGTCATCACCGACAACGAAGTACCCTACCGCGTCTACGGCGCGCAGCAGGATAGCGGCACAGTGGCCGTCGCCAGCCGCAGCGACGACGGCGTGATCGAGCGCTCCGACTGGTATGACGTAGGTGGAGGCGAGGCCGGCTACATCGCCCCGTATCCTCCCGACCCGAACATCGTCTATGCCGCCGATTATCAGGGAAACATCACGCGTTTCGACAAACACATCGGGCAGGTGAAATCGATCACCGAGGTGCCCGAACTTTCTGATGCCTACGGCGCCGTGAACCTGGAGCACCGCTTTCAATGGACCGCACCCGTGCTGATTTCCCACTACGATCCCAATACGCTCTATCACGGCGGCGAGCGTCTCTTCAAAACCACAGACGGCGGCGTGCATTGGACGGCGATCAGTCCTGATCTCACGCGCAACGATAAAAGTAAGCAGCGCGTTTCCGGCGGCGATATCACTCTCGACGATTCCGGCACAGAGTACTACGACACAATCTTTGCCGTGGCTGAGTCTCCGCTCACCAAAGGCTTGCTCTGGGTTGGCACCGATGACGGCCTCTTCCAAATCACGCGCGACGAAGGCAAGAACTGGACCAACATCACACCCAAAGATCTGCCGGAGTGGAGCCGCATCAGCCAGATCGAGGCTTCGCCCTTCGACGCCGGCACGGCCTACGTTGCCGTCGATCGCCATCAGAACGACGATCTTCGGCCCTACATTTACAAAACCACTGACTACGGCCAGAGCTGGACGAAGCTGAACAACGGCATTCCCGAAGGCAGCTTCGTTCGCGCCGTCCGCGAAGATCCGAAAAAGCGTGGGCTGCTCTATGCTGGAACCGAGAACGGTATTTACGTTTCCTTCAACGATGGCGCCGATTGGCGCCCGCTCAAGCTGAATCTGCCAACCACGCCGGTGCACGACCTGGTCATTAAAGACAACGATCTCGTCGTCGCTACCCACGGTCGCGCGTTCTGGATTCTCGACGACGTCAGTCCCCTGCGCCAGTTCAGTGACGACGTGGCGAAGCAGGACCTCCATCTCTACACTCCGGCGCCCGCGTATCGTATTCAGGCCGGCAGGGCTGGCGAACGCCATCCCTCGAAGGTAGCGGGGCAAAATCCGCCCTCGGGAGCAGTCATCTATTACTACCTGAAGGATGCGCCGAAGCCGGGCACCGAAACCAAACTGGAAATCCTCGATGCCTCGGGCAAAGTGATCCGCAGATATTCCAGCACAGAAATCGAGCCGCTCGAAGAACCCCTCGATCCTGACGAGAAGAAGCCAGAAAAGGAGATCAAACCGGAAGCTGGCTTGAATCGCTTCGTCTGGGATTTGCGCTATGAAGAAGCGCATCGCGTTCCCGGCTACTACCTCTGGGAGTATGACGGCGGCGCGCTCGGACCAGTGGCTGCGCCCGGCCAGTATAAGGTGCGGCTGACGGTGGGCACCGAGAGCCAGGTTGCGCCGCTCGAATTGAAACTGGATCCACGCGTGAAGGTCAGCCAGGAAGATCTGGCGCAGCAATTTGCCCTGCAGATGCAGATTCAGGAGGAACTGAACCACGTTTACGACGCGGTCAACCAGCTTCAGGATGTGCGCTCGCAAGTGAGCGGCCTGAAACGGCGGTTGCCGGAGAACGCCAGCACGAAACCCATCGTGTCTTCCGCTGACGATCTCGAGAAGAAACTGGTTGCGCTGCGCGATCAGTTCATCAACCTGACCATCAGCGCCAATGAAGATTCGCTGGCTTACCCGCCACGGATTGATGGCAAGTTGGCGTTCCTCGCTATGGATGTTGGCAGCGCTGATTCCGCCCCCACCGAAGCCGAGCAGCTTGAGTTCGAGAAGCTGAAGCGGCAAAGCGGAGAGCTGCTCAGCCGCTGGGATGATTTGCAGCAGCGTGACCTGGCAGCCTTCCGGAAGCTGACCGCGGAAAGCAATCTCTCCACCGTCGTAGTTCCGCCACCAGGCCAAAGTGTAGAACCGGAGAACGCTGACGCTCATTAAGTAATAAAGAAGACGGGCATTCCAGGCTGTCGATCTCGCTGCGACCGCGAACCCAGTGGGTGCCCCGTCCTTCGCGTCCTTTGCGAAGGACGGGTATCACGAACGCCTGGGCACCCAGCTGTTCCGGAATCAGAAGAACAGCTGGAAACGCCGAGCCACCGGCCCCCTCGCGTAATGTAACTTGCGGTTCTATGTCCTATTACTTCCGTGCCACCCTGATGGCACTGACGGGCCTTGTCCCGCCTCCATTCCACTGCTACTTTGCCGATAGTGATGCTGATCCTCCCCTGAGGTGATGGCCGAATAGGATCGTGGGGGTAGCTATGAGGTTCATGCATCTGTGTTACGCAGCTCTGGGCTTTGCGGTGGCACGTTGGGTTTTCCGGCGGCAGCCAGTTGCTGATCCAGTCTCACGGTTGCGGTCTTCGGGTCTTCTTTAAGACGGCTGGTTTAAAAAGGCTGGTTAAGGAAGGCTTGGGGTTATAGTTTGGGCGCGCGCGCCCGTTGCGCTTCCATTTCGTCAGCGCGCGCCCAGTCTTTCCTCTCTGCGTAGTTTCGGTTACTAAAGTTCCCAGGGTAACCTCCGCTTCATCGCTCTCCCTCATTACAATTTGGGTAGGACCTCAGCCGGTCTCTGAATTCTCTGTGCAGGCCCCTACCCCAACTCGTCTCGTGTTCGTGCTGCTGCTGTTAACGATTCTCCTGCCAGCTCTGCCCCGAGCGAGCGCGCAGGAAGACCCCGACGACATTCCGTTAGGGGATGTCGCCCGCAGCCTCCGCAAGAATGTCGCTCCGTCCGAGACCGTCATCGATAACGACAATTTTTGGCAGGTGATCGACGACGCGGAAAGCCGCCGCGAGGCCGGTACCTCACTAGTGTTCTCGCTCGATCCTGGAGCTGGGGCGAAGAGTTTCAATGTTTCTTCGCCCGACGTAACCTGCAGTCTGTCGTTCACAGCCAAGACCGCTTCACTGCTCTCCGATCCCCCGGTTCTGAACGAACTGCCGCGCACGGAACTGGCCAAGCTTGACGGCCCGGCAACCATCGACGGCGATCAGCTGCAGCTTTCCATTCACAACGGAACGTCCTGGGAACTGCGAGAGGTCGTGATCGGTCTAACCATCGTAAGGCGACCCGAGCCCGGCGACCCGGTCTCATACCTCGGCCCGGCCGGAATTGTTCCATCGGTGGTGGGCAGTGCGTCGCCGCCAGTGCAGGAATCGTTCCAGAAGCAACCCGACACAACGCTGCTTCTGCGCATGAAGGGATCAGCGGCTCCGTCGTCGACCACCGTCTTCCGCACGCCCCTGAATTTTGCCCTCTTTCCCGACCAGGAATGGCACTGGGCAATCGTGAAGGCCAAGGGCATTCCTCCGCAAACTCCTCCCGATGCAACGGCGATGACGATGATGCAACCAGCGAGCGCGGCCCAGCCTGCCGTTGCCCGACCCGGCGTGAATTCGAGCGCCATGGCGCCCATCCAATCTACGACAAACAAGGCGCCGGCAAGTCCGTATACGTTGCCGCACTGATAGTTCCGTAGCTGTGGCATCGTGAGAATGCCTTGATGCGTTTCAGGCACCGTCCGCTTATGCGGGGTCCTTCGACGACGTTGGCCTTCGCTTTGCGAAGGCCAACTCCGCTCAGGATGACAGCTTGTTAATTGACTCGCCCGCAAACAGCAGTTCCGCTCCCCACTTCTCCGCCAGGTCATCCCAGCGAGGATTGTTCGATTCGATTAATGCGATCTTCTTCGCCCGACTCCAGCCCTTCAATTGCTTCTCACGGCCGATGGCCTTATGAACATCGTCGAAGCTTTCGTAATACACCAGCCGGGTGCAATGGTATTTGCTGCTGAAGCCTTCAATGTCGCCCCGCTTGTGCTGAAGTGCGCGGCGGTAGATGCTGTTCGTCATCCCGATGTAAAGCGTTCCCGATAAGCTGCACATTATGTAAACGAAATACTCATGCTCTCTCATAGCTCTGTCATCCTGAGCGAAGCGAGACGGCGGCGAAGCCGCCGTCTCCCGCAGTCGAAGGACCCCTTGCCGCCGATACCAAAACAGACCCGGCGAGGAATTTCCGCCACAACTCGGCGGGCCCTCCTGCGTACAAATGTCAACTCTTGAGCCCCACATAACAAGGTCAGATGTCACATAGATGTGGCGTGGATGTTAGAGACAGCTGCTACGTCCGCTGCCTTTGATGCTGGTCTTGCGTTGATCCCGAACGAGCCCGACCAACCCCACGGCTGACCCATTTCAAAACTTGTCATCCTGAGCGAAGCGAGACGGCGGCGAAGCCACCGTCTCACGCAGTCGAAGGACCCCGTGCATGCGAGCACCAAAACAGACCTGGCGAGGAATTTCCGCCACAACTCGGAAAGCCTTCCCGCGGACAAATGATCAACCCCTGAACGCTACATAACAAGGTCAGATGTCACATCCCCAGCCTAAAGACCCGCCCACGGCGGCGGAGGCACGGAAGCACCCCGCCAATTCTCCACAGCCCAACCCTGTGACATCTGACCTTGCGAACGACCCACAATTCGCCGCATTATTGCCCCCGCAGAGGTAGTAGAGCCACTTACGGCGCCCGAACAAAAATCGTGGCGCAACCCCTTTGTTGTCTAAATTTTGACCTCTAAGTGCTTTGCCATGCGGATTTTGCGGGCCAAAACATGCTTAAGCTGATGATTCCTAAAGATCGAGGGGGGAGGGGGTACCCCGTAACAAAAAGGTAAACTGGCTCCGCGTCCGAAGCCGTAGTTCGAATTTATTTCGCGGCTTGATCGCGTGCTAAACTGACCTCAAATCCCACATCAAGGATTGGAACAGGCGATGAAATTCGGAGTCATCATCTTTCCCGGCTCAAACTGCGACCACGATGCATACTGGACCATCCAGCATGTCGCCAAACAGCCCGTGACTTTTCTCTGGCACGAGTCGCACGATCTGGAGGGTTGCGATGCCATCATCGTCCCGGGAGGGTTCGCTTATGGCGACTACCTGCGGACTGGCGCGATCGCAAAATTCTCTCCTGTGATGGAGTCGGTGCGCCGCTTTGCCGATGGCGGAGGCCTGGTGCTGGGAATCTGTAATGGTTTTCAGATCCTGTGCGAGTCGGGACTTTTGCCGGGAGCGCTCATGCGTAACACGGGGCTGAAGTACGTCTGCAAGCCGGTGCAGGTGCGGGTGGAGAATGCTGCGACTCCTTTCACCAACGCCTGTTCGCGCGGAGAAGTGTTGACCATCCCGATCGGGCACATGGAGGGCAACTATTTCTGCGACGAGGCGACGCTCGACGAGTTGCGCCGCGGCGACCGGATCGTGTTTCGTTATGTAACTCCGTCGGGTGAAGTTGCGCCTTCAGCCAATCCCAATGGTTCTCTCGACAATATTGCCGGCATCTGCAGCGCGGGCGGCAACGTGGTCGGCATGATGCCTCATCCCGAGCGCTCTGCCGAACCCGAACTCGGCTGCACTGACGGAATGAAGATTTTCCAGTCGATGGTCGGCGCGATGGCGAGTCGGTAAGTTTTTTGCGAGAACTATGTTTGTTCCGCTCTTGTTGGCATCCTGTGGATAACTTTTTGTTGAATAACTGCCTGAGTCGGTGTTACTGTCTCGCCGAAAGCTGCTTCCCCATTTCGCCCAACTGGAACTAAGAACGTTCAACCAAACATTGGGAGGAGTGTGCCTGATGACGGCGAAGCAGATTCTCGATTCCTTTTCTGAAACGTTGATGCGGGATGAACGCATTCTCAGCCCGCAAGAGCGGGAGTTGCTGATGAGCCTCCTGCAAAACTCCAGGGCAGTTTCCGGCAGTGATCCCCAGACTCAGTCGGCTGTAACCGCGGCCATTGCGCGCGCGGTGGGCGAAACAGTAGCACAGCGGGCGTTCACGCTGTTGGGCAGCAGCATTGTGCAACAAATCCTAGCGCGCTCGGGAATGCCCGCGGGAACCGAGGACACAATGCTCGCTACCGCGGTGCGGGCAGGCGCACCGCAGCCGCCGAACCCTACTCCCCCGCCTGGACCGAAGGCGCCGCAGCCGCCAAACCCTGCTCCGGCACCCGGCCCGAAGGCGCCGCAGCCGCCGAACCCCGCACCGGCGCCAGGCCCGAAGGCGCCGCAGCCGCCGAACCCGGCATCGCGGCCGAAGGCACCGCAACCTCCGAACGTACTGCACCCGCAACACGACCCGCGGCCTTTGAGTGTGCCGGTGCAGTTGGCTCAGGGACAGGTCAGTTCGGGCGGCAGCGTGGGTGTTTTGGATTCGCCGGAGGTGGTTCGGGCGCAGTGTGTCGTGCTGGATGAGTTCCTGGCTCCGCAGGAGCTTGAGGAACTTGTTTCCTATACCTTGCAGCGCGAGGCGGAGTTCCAGAGCAGCGAGCTGGTGTCGCCCAGCGGAGAGCCGGGAATGATCGATTACGACCATCGCCGTTCGCGGGTGCTGATGGATTTGGGAAAGCATGAGGAAATCATTCTTGACCGAATCCGGGGCGTGTTGCCGCGAGTGCTGGATCAACTTGGAATCGAGCAGTTTCCGCTCACGCAGGTTGAAGCCCAGATTACAGCGAGCAATGACGGGGATTTTTTCCGGGCGCACAGCGATGACTCGGAAGAAATCATCGCATCCCGGCGGATCACGTTCGTTTATTTTTTCCACAGCGAACCGCGGCAGTTTGAGGGTGGGGAGTTGCGCCTCCACGATGCGCATGGGAGAGGTGCGCGGCAAGTCAGTACCGGCAGCTATCAGACCGTTGTGCCACAGCAGAATCAGATTGTGTTTTTCCCCTGCTCGCTGTTGCACGAAATCACTCCCGTAGAATGCCGCTCCAGAGCGTTCGCGGACAGCCGCTTCACACTAAACGGATGGCTTCACAAGTAAAAGACGCGGCGTGGCTGGAGTGGATTGCTGGCCTGATGGGGGTGGGGTCGCGACAGACACATAGCGCGACACTGCCCCCCGGGCAATTCTATTGTCTGCTCGACGAGTTGCCGCTGCATTTGATTCCGCAGCGCGAGCTCGAGTCACAATGCTGGCGGCAGAAGCTGTCTCATGAAGATTTATTCCTAAATCCGCAATGTTCGATGTTGCCTGCGGGGGTGGTGCCGGCAGAACTGGAACCGCATCGGGATTTGCTGAAGGATTTCTGCCTGCAGGGAACGGTGGCTTGGGTGCGCGACCCGGCCACGACTTCTTCGCAGCCGTTTTGGCTGGGCCCGCGGCTGGATGCGGTGGTTGCGAGTCTTCAGGCAGGAACGCCGGTTCCGGCCACCGCTCCCAGAGACGTTCTCATCCTGTTGGCTGGCGCAGGCATTGTGACGCCGGAAGACCAGGCTGAGCGCCGTCTCGCGGAGTGGGCTGAAGTCGTAAAGAAAAGCGCGCAACAGTTTCGAGAGAGAGGATACGTTCCCCTGGGCAACTTGATTCATCCTTTTAATCTTGCGGCGCTGCGCCGTTACTATCGGCATGCGATCCGCTGCGGAGCAGTATCACTCGGCGACGTGCAGAGCGCGCGACGCTACGCGGCTCACAATGACGGTGTGGCGCGCTTTTACCATCATCAGATTACGAATGCTGTGAGTGCTGTCGTCGGCCAAGCCATCAAGCCTTCTTATGTTTATCTCGCGTCTTATTTGAGCGGCGCCGACTTGAAGAAGCACATTGACCGCGAGCAGTGCGAGTTCAGCGTTACGCTGTGCCTGGATTTTTCTCCTGAACCCAGGCTCGCAACCCCGTGGCCCATACGCCTGGACACTGCTGAAGGCACGGTCACGGTTTATCAGGCTCTGGGAGATGGGTTGGTTTACCGGGGGACGAAAGTGCCTCACTACCGCGATGTTCTGGCCGAGGGACATACATCGACTTCCATTTTCTTCCATTACGTGCCGGCAGATTTTTCGGGGCCACTGGAATAGACGCGCCTTAGTGGCACACTGGCTGAGCTAGCACAAACCCGAAATCAGATAAAGGACAGAGGAGACCTGGTAGTAGCTGTAAGCGAAGCGCGAGCCATCGCGGGTCACAACGACCGGAGCTATATTCGCCACACCCATATTTGTCGGCGGTTGCAGTTCCTGAAGAAGCGTCTTTTTGCCAGTCACCAAATCGACCTTGTAAACCTTGGTCGGAACCTCGCCTCGAAGATATGCATAGACTGAGGAACTGTCCTGGGACCACTGGATCGGAACAAGGTTAGGTTCGAGATCGGGGATGATGCGGGGTGCGCCTCCAGCAGTAGAGTACACCGCGACTCCTCCGGCTTCGTTGAGTCGAAAAATGTGCCGGCCGTCCGGTGAAATCAGTCCGCCGGTAATCCCTTCCGGCGTGATTGGCGTTGGCTTCTTTCCCTCCAGATTCAACAGGTAGGTGCGCAGGCCGTGGCCAGGTTCGCTGGCATCGAGAGTGATAAATTTCCCGTCTGCCAGGAAATGGGCCGAGCCGTTTTGAATGTGCTCCAGCCCGGGTGTTGCAATCGTGCGAGGCTGACCGGGACCGACGGGAACGAGCTTCACCTCTCCCGGGCTGCCGGGGAGAATGGAAATCACCCATTTGCCGTCCGGCGAGAGTCCACCTGAACTTCCTTCACCCAATTGCACGGGCGGTGTGCCGTCGATTTTGCGAATGGCAAGTGAATAGTGCGGCCCTGCGGGTTCACTGGCATCCTCAAACAAAATCGATTGCCCATCGCTCGAAATATCTTTGGCAATGTTCCAATCGTGCCAGGAAAGATCCGCAGCGCTGCCATTACGTGCGGCAGTCGCCATCGGAAGACGTTCATGGTCGAGGCTCACCAGGACTCTGCCGTCCGGCGCCACGTCCTGCAAGGTCATGCCTTCGGGAAGGTCCAGGATTTTTCTGACTCGTCTAGAAAATTTCACCGCATGCAGGCCGCGATTCAGGCCTTTTTCGGCTGCGGTAAACCAGACCTCTTTCCCATCGGGGCTCCAGGCCAGGCCATCCTCCGATTCCCATTGGGCGAAAGTACGCTCACATGTCCGCCGAGGTCGACGAGCATGACGGAGCCCCGGTCGTCCCAGGGTGCAGGATGATCCATGAACGCGATCTTGTC
The DNA here is from genome assembly GCA_963786075.1 of uncultured Acidobacteriaceae bacterium. Classification (GTDB taxonomy): domain Bacteria; phylum Acidobacteriota; class Terriglobia; order Terriglobales; family Acidobacteriaceae; genus Sulfotelmatobacter. The sequence continues at coordinate 218,309 of CAWAYA010000001.1, forward strand.
GGCTTGAGGAGAGAAACGAAGGTGGCTGATCCATCCCTTGCTTTCGTACAGAACATGACCAATCGGATACTCGATTCGATCGCGGTCTTGAGCATGGTGGACGACAGCCAGTTCGCCGTTTGCATCCCAATCTGCGTAGGTGACATCTTCAAGAACCTCTCTGGGTGAACCGCCTGCCAGAGGCGCACGGGCGAGCGTGCCTCCGACCGTCTGGAGGTGTGCCAGGTGAGCTCCGTGGAGCGCCACAGCCAGTTCGCCGGTGCGCGAGATCGCGAGCAAGTTTGCGTCGGACAGGTTGAGCGGCTGGGCCAGGAGAGAATCTCCGACGGTCGAGAAAATTTGCAGCGGTTTGTCGTTCCAGGCGGCCCCGTAAACAATCGCCCGAAAGTCGGGCGCGAAGCGCGCCGAGTATACTGTGCCCTGTTCGAAAGTCAGACGCTGGTAGGTTGGAGGAGCCGGTTGGCCGCGCCACTGATTTGCCAGAAGTAGGAGCGTCGCTGCTAGAAGGACTCCCGCCAGCGCCCATGGGACGACGCTTGCTTGCCTCGGCGAACGTTTGAGCAGCGTTTTCCGTCCGCCGGAGGAGCTTGAGAGAGTCTCCAGAGCGAACGCCAAGTCGCGCGACGATTGAAAACGGTTTTCCGGTTCTTTCTCCAGACAATGGCGCACGATTTGCAAGATTGATTCGGGGACGCGCGCTTGTTCCAGGTCGATCTCGGGAGGGTTTTCGAGGAGGACCGCAGTCATGGTGTCGACCTCGGTCTCACCGCGGAAGGCCCGGCGACCGGCCAACATTTCATAAAGGATGGCGCCGACGCTGAAAATGTCGCTGCGGTGGTCGACTGGCTTGCTGCGCAGTTGCTCGGGCGACATGTAGGCGACCGTGCCGATTACCGCGCCGCTTCTGGTGACCGTGGTCAATTCCTCGACGGAGCGCGCGGAATCCTCTGGTGCGGATTGCAGCTTTGCCACGCCGAAATCGAGAATCTTCACCCGGCCATCGGTGGTCACGAACAGGTTTTCTGGTTTCAGGTCGCGATGAACAATGCGGCGATCGTGCGCCGCGATCAGGCCCTGCACAATTTGCAGCGCGTAGTCGAGGGCGACGCGGACGGGCAATGCTCCTTCTGACAGGCGCTTGCGCAGGGTCTGGCCTTCGAGCAATTCGCAAACGATGTAAGGAGTTCCATCGCTGAAGCCAACGTCATAAACAGCGACGATGTTGGGATGATTCAACGCAGCTGCGGCGCGGGCTTCCAATTCGAAACGGCGGAGATGATCAGGATTGTCGCTGGATGCGGGGCGAATCAACTTCAGGGCGACGTCGCGCCCCAGCCTTTCGTCGCGCGCCCGAAAAACCTCGCCCATGGCTCCAGAGCCAATTTTCTCGAGGACTCGGTAATGACCTATGACTTGGCCAGTCATGTGCTGGGGCAGCCCCGCTGGCATGTTAGGGGCGCATATCCCTCGCCGTCAATCACCCGATCAGGCCACTGCACCTGCACAACAGGGAGACTTGTCCGGAACATTCGATTATTCGTTTTGAGGAAATCTGACGGCCGCCGGAATCGCGTCGTGCTATAATTTCTGTTCGCCTGCATACTTTCGAGGCAGCCTGTGATATTTCTACGGGCGAATCCCGCGTCAATCAAGATCTTAGGATACGAGGTCTAGCCATGTCCGGCCATTCAAAATGGGCCACAATCAAGCATAAGAAGGGCGCGCTGGACGCCAAGCGCGGCAAGATTTTCACGCGCCTCATCAAGGAAATCAGTATCGCCGCGAAGAATGGCGGCGGTGATCCTGATTCCAATCCGCGGCTGCGGGGCGCTATCGTTGCCGCCAAAGCGGAGAACATGCCTGCCGATAACATCAAGCGGGCCATTCAGCGCGGGACGGGCGAGTTGCCCGGAGCTACTTACGAGGAGTTTTCTCTTGAGGGCTATGGCCCGGGTGGCGTGGCGATTCTGCTCGACATCAATACGGATAACCGCAACCGCACCGTGAGCGAAATCAGGCATTGCTTTGGCAAGAACGGCGGCAATATGGCGGAAGCCGGCGCGGTTTCCTGGATGTTCCACAAGAAGGGCGACATTATTATTCCCAAGAGCGCCGCGAAAGAGGACGACTTGATGAACATCGTTCTCGAAGCCGGTGGCGAGGATCTCAACGACGACGGTGAGAATTGGGAAATCCTGACCGAGCCCTCGGCTTTTGAGACTGTGCTCGACGCCGTGAAGAAGGCTGGAATCGAGCCGGCGTCGTCGAGCGTCGCGATGATTCCTCAGAACTACATCAAGCTGGAAGGTCAGGCCGCTAGCACCATGATCCGGCTGATGGAAGCGCTGGAAGATCAGGATGATGTGCAGAACGTGCACTCCAACTTCGATATTGACCAGAAGTTGCTGGAAGAAGTGGCTGGCTAACGGCGCATATTCTGAGATTTGTTTTAGAGCCGCCCTTTTGCGGGCGGCTCTTTTCCTTGAAACAAGCCGAAGCTGAAAAGTTTTCAACACAAGCGTGGAAAATTCTGTGGAAAAGCACGACGGTATCTCTGTAAGTGATTCAGCGGGAGATGGTTCAGCATTTTGCACTGGAGCGAGTGCTGGCACTTTCGTGGTGCTGGAAACACCTCAACTGAAGCCAACTCGCGTTGCTTCGCCAAGTCTCTGCTGCCGTGCCGACCTTGAAACTTAGACTCGACAAACTTCTGGTGGACCGCGGGCTGGCTGCCTCGCGCGAGCGTGCCCAGGCTCTTATTCTCGCGGGAAAAGTCTTAGTCAACGATCAGAAACTCGACAAGTCTGGCGCGCAAGTCACGGCGGACGCCGCAGTGCGGTTGCTCGGTGAAGATCTGAAGTATGTCAGCCGCGGCGGACTCAAGCTTGAGCGAGCGCTCGAGCATTGGCAAATCGATGTCACTGGCAAGGTGTGCCTTGATGTCGGCGCTTCCACCGGCGGATTCACAGACTGCCTATTGCAGCATGGCGCAGGCCGTGTGATCGCCGTGGATACTGGCTATGGGCAGATGGATTTCAAACTCCGCCAGGATTCCCGTGTGCGACTCTTGGAAAAGACTAATGCCCGTTACCTGACCGAGGACGCAATCGGTGAGAAGGTAGACCTCATCGCCATCGACGTGGCGTTCATCTCCGCGACCCTGGTTCTTCCCTCTGTGGTGAACGCCGCCTTTTCGCAGTCTCACGACGAGCGCTGCGGCCGGCAGGTAATTGTCCTGGTGAAACCCCAATTCGAGGCGGGAAGGGAATTCGTGAGTAAGGGAGGGATTGTGCGCGATGAAGCGGCTCAGTTGGCGTCGGTCGAGAAGGTGCGGAGAAGCTTGCTGGACCTGGCTTGCCTGAGCGCCGATTTAATCGAGTCACCAATTCTAGGCGCAGAAGGGAACCGTGAATTCCTTCTCCGGGCTGTTTTCTAGCGTCTGCATTTGCCTGCGCCCTTGGTGGTTAAGGTTTTCGCGTCGAATTCTGTACAATCTTTCTTGCAACCATCCAACATGGCAAGCTCGTCTTCATCTTCAACAAAGAAAGTTGCGGCCATCATTTCGCGTCCGGCGCGGCCGGAGGTGGCGCGCATTTTTCCTGAGCTGCTGAAATGGCTCCATGCTCACGACTACCACATAATCGTCGATCCGGAAACGGCCAAATATTCCAACGGTCACGAGGAAGTGCCGCGCTCGCAAATGTCCTCGCGGTCTTTGGATCTGGTGGTGGTGCTCGGCGGCGACGGGACGCTGCTGTCGGCAGTCCGAGCCACGGCTGCAAGCGATGCTCCCCTGCTCGGAGTGAACCTGGGTTCACTTGGCTTCCTCACCGACGTTCCGCTTTCATCTCTCTTCTCCATGCTCGATTCGATCTCCCAGGGACGTGCCGGGGTGGAACAGCGTTGCCTGATGCAGTGCGATTTACTCCGGGGCGAAGATATCCTCGGAAGCTATAAGGCGTTTAATGACGTCGTGGTTAACAAGACGGCGCTGGCTCGCCTCAACCACTACGACCTTTTCGTGGATAAGGCGTTCGTCTCGAGTTACCGGGCCGATGGAATGATCGTAGCCACACCCACGGGTTCGACGGCATACTCTCTATCGGCTGGTGGTCCGGTGGTCATGCCGACCGTCAATGCTTTTGTGATTACTCCGGTGGCGCCGCACTCGCTTACGCATCGCCCGCTGGTGGTGCCCGATTCGGCGGTGGTTGAGATTCTGCTGCGCAGCGACGAGGAAGTTGCCTATCTCAGCATGGACGGGCAGCCGGGCCTCGATCTGCGCGATGGAGACCGGGTCCGCTGCCGGCGTTCCGACCACAAAGTCAGTTTGTTCCGCACCGACGCGGATTTCTTCCACGTGCTGCGCACGAAACTGAAGTGGGGTGAGAGATAAGCTGGTTCGCCGGAACGGCTGATGTGCCTACAGCTCCGCGGAAAACAGATCTCGAACTTTCTCGCGCTTCCGGATCACGTTGACCGACTTGCCGCTCACCAGCGCTTCCGCCGGTCGCGGACGCGTGTTGTAGTTCGACGCCAGCGCCATTCCGTAAGCTCCCGCATCAAGAATCGCAAGCAAGTCGCCCTCTTCCACGTGAGTTAATTCGCGATCGCGTGCGAAGAAGTCGCCGGACTCGCACACTGGACCCACCACATCGACAATTTCCTTCTTCGCGGATAACCCCTTCGATTGCACGACGGGAACGATCTCGTGGTATGCACCGTACAACGCCGGCCGAATCAGGTCATTCATGGCCGCGTCCACCACCAGAAACCGCTTGCCGCCGTTTTCTTTTCTATAGAGAACGGAAGTAATCAGCACACCGGCCGGCCCCACAATCGCCCGTCCCGGCTCCAGCAGCAGATGAACATTCAGACCGCGCAAGGGCTTGGTCACGGCGCGCGCGTACTCTGCGACATAATCGGCGAACTCTAAATCTGGCCTCTGATAGGCGATCCCTAGCCCACCCCCGGTGTCGACGTAATCCATGCTATGCCCGTCGGCGCGTAAGTCGCGCACCAGGTCGGCGACCCGCTCCCCGGCTTCGGCGAAGGGAGTGACATCAGTGATCTGGGAGCCGATATGAACGCTGACGCCCGCAACTTTGAGATACGGCGCTGCGGCAGCCCTGGCGTAAAGAGCGCGCGCACTGGCGATGGGTACTCCGAACTTGTGCTTATGCAAACCGGTAGAGATGTAGGGATGGGTATCGGCGGCCACATCCGGATTCACGCGAAGAGCGATCCGCGCAGTCTTCCGAAGCCGCGCGGCGCATTCTGCCAGAGCGAGGAGTTCAGGTTCGCTCTCGACATTGAAGAGTAGAATCCCTGCCTTCAAAGCTGCCGTCATCTCGTCGCGAGATTTTCCTACGCCGGAGAAGACGACCTTTTTCGCGGCGCGGCGGTCGGCGGCCAGCACTCGCTCTAGTTCTCCGCCCGAAACTACGTCGAAGGCGCATCCCTGCCGTGCCAGAAGGCGAAGAATGCTGATATTGGAATTTGCCTTGACGGAATAGCAGATGGAATGGGGAACTTCACGAAATGCGTTCTCAAAGGCCGCCAATCGCTCGCGGATGGCGATTGCGGAATAAACGTAGAGCGGCGTTCCGTAGCGCTCTGCCAGGTTGGTCAACGGAACGCGGTCACAGAACAATTCAAAGTCCCCGCCGTCGCGTGACGAGCGTTTCGGGCGATCGTGAAAAACAAATCCGGGCGGCCGCTCAAAATAATCGTGGAGGGGTCTCGTGGCTTCGCTACGGCGAGTCATTTTCGCTTGGAGGAACTTTGTGCGGTGCCATCCTTGACCTTGATTGCGACAACAGTCTGGTCATCGAAGGTCTCGACTCCGGCAGAATGTTCGGCCGCAGCTTTGAAGAGAGAGTCCACCACGCAGTCTGCCGATTTGCCGCCGCATTCCGCGATGATCTTCTCCACCCGACCCCGGCCAAACATTTCTCCGCTGCGGCTGCGTGCATCCAGAATGCCGTCACTGAAGAATACGAACATATCTCCGGGCTTCATTTTGAATCGAAACTCGTCATATTCCGCTTCGTCGAAAAGGCCCAACGGCAAACCGGTGGCTTCGATCACATGGTTCTTTCCATCGTGCACATAAACCGGGCGAGGCAGGCCCGAGTTGGCAACCAGAAGTGTGCGATGCTCGTCGTCCCAAACCGCATAGATCAAGGACACAAATTGGGCTTCGATGCGCCGCTCTGCCAGAGACAGATTCACCGCGGAGAGCATCTCGGCAGGACCGGGCTCAATGGGAGCATGGGAACGGACGATTCCGCTGACCAATGCTGCGTAAATAGCCGCAGGCGCTCCCTTCCCGCTGACGTCGCCGATCGCGATACCCAGCCTCGAAAGGGAGTAAGGAATGAAGTCGTAAAGATCTCCGCCGATGGCGCGCGCCGGACTAAACTTCGCCGCCAGTTCCAGGTGAGCCAGCTTCGGCAGAGTCTGGGGAAGCAGCCGCATTTGCAATTCGCGTGCCAGAGCCAAATCACGTTCCAGCCGGCGCTCCTGACGAGCGATCTCCTCATACAGGCGGGCGTTCTCGATGGCAATTGCCACCTGCGCGGCGAGGGTCATCATGGTGCGGCGATGGTCGTCGGTAAAAAATCCGCGCCGCGTGTGCTCCAGATCGAGCACTCCGATTACCTTGTCTTTGTAAACCAGGGGCACGACCAATTCCGACCGGGTTTCCGGATTGCCCTCGATATAGCGAGGATCCTTGCTCACGTCGGGCACCAGAATCGCCTGTCTGGTCTCCGCCGCCTGTCCGACCAACCCGCGCCCGAGCGGAATCTCGTGCTTCACGTGGACATTCTCGTTGAAGCGCAAAGAGAAACGGTGCTGCAGTTTCTCCCCGGAAGGGTCTAGCAGCAGGATGCTGAACATCTGAAAATCAATCAAGCGCCGCAGAAGGTCCGCGATCCGGCCGAGTAGTTCATCCAGGTTCAGAATCGAAGTCAGTTCGCGCGCGATCTCGTTGAGCAGCAGCAGTATTCGGGCCTGCTTCGTGGTGCGAGTGTAGAGTTGGGCGTTCTCAATGCCCGCGGCCATCCGCGAAGCGATCAGCGTCAACAGGCGCTTGTGCTCCTCGTTGAAGTAACCGGGATCTCGCGCCTCCAGGTCGATGACCCCAATCACGCGGTTTTTGGTGGTGAGCGGGACTGCCAATTCCGAGTGCACGTTGGGTACGCCGGCGATGTACCTGGGATCCTCGGTCACATTGTCGATAAGAATCGCCTCTCGCGATTGGGCTGCCAGTCCGGTCACTCCTACGCCCACTTTGATGCGCGCGCGCTCGGCGAACTCCGGAGGGTACCCAACCTGAAAGCGAAAGCGCAGTTCCTGGGTTTTCTCGTTCAGAAGGAGAATGGCGAAGATTTCATAATCGATGACTTTGCGCACGACCTCGGCGACCCGGCGCAGAGTCGTATCCAAGTCGAGCGACGTCGCCATGACATCGGCGACCTCCAGCAACAGCGGATCAATCTGCAAATGTTTTTCGTGCTTCAGTGCGGACCCCATGGTTTTTTCTATGATAGCAGCCGTGCTTGGAGGACCCAGTACCTAGTACCTAGCACCTAGTACCTAGTACCTGGTAAAACGCCGCGAACTTAGAATGCTGATGCGGTCTGGGTACTGGGTACTGGGTACTGACTTTCACTCCCGCGGCACGATGCAGACGTCGGCGAGATTGCGATAGCGTTCGGCGTAGTCGAGGCCGTAGCCGACAACGAACTCGTCGGGAATCGTGAAGCCGACGTAATCGCCCTGCAGAGGCAACTTGCGACGCGAGGGCTTGTCGAGAAGCGCGGCAATCTTCAGCGATCGGGGCTGATGCGCCAGCAAGAGCTTCTTCAGCACCGTCAGCGTCAGTCCTGTATCCAGAATGTCTTCCACCACGATCACGTTCTTATCTTTCATGGACTGATCGACGTCCTTGGTCAACTTCACTTCGCCAGTGGAATCCCATCCGCTCTTGAGTTCCTGTGTGGGGCTGGGGCGATTTCCGTAGCTGGAGACTCCGATGAAGTCAAAGGTTGCCTCCAGCTTTATCTGCCGCGCCAAGTCCGCGAGAAAGATAGCCGAACCTTTTAACACGCCGACCAGAATCACGGGTTGACCTACGAAGTCGCTCGTGATCTCGGCGCCCATCTCGGCGACTCGTTTCGCAATCGCTTCGTGGGAAATCAGCACTTTGAGTCCGGTCATGGCGTTTCATATTAAACTAAAGCGGCTGCTCGTGTTGGGAGGAGTCTCATTGCGAAGCAAAAGCAGACGGAGCTTTCATTTATGAATCTCAAAGGCATTCAACTTACCTGGCTGGGCCACGCGACCTTTCGCATCGTAACTCCGGGCGGCCAGACCGTCATTATCGATCCGTGGATTATGAACAACCCGATGTGTCCCGCTTCGGAGAAGAAGGTGAAGAAGGTCGATATTCTTCTCTGCACTCACGGCCACTTCGATCATATTGGAGACGCTGTCGAGGTGATCAAGCAGCATAATCCGCAGGTCGTCGGCATTCCTGAATTGTGCGGATGGCTGGAGAAAAAAGGCGCCAAGAAAATCGCCATGATGAATAAGGGTGGCACGCAGAAGGTTGGCGACATCAAGGTCACCATGGTGCACGCCGATCACTCTTGCGGTATTCAGGACGGCGACCAGATTATTTACGGCGGTGAAGCCTGCGGTTATGTGGTCGAGTTTGAAAACGGAGTCAAGATCTACCACGCCGGCGACACGAATGTGTTCGGGGACATGGCCATCATCCGCGAGCTTTACGCGCCTGAGATCGTTATGCTGCCTATCGGCGACCACTTCACCATGGGGCCGCGTGAGGCCGCTTACGCCTGCAATCTGCTCAAGGCGAAGACCGTCATCCCGATGCATTTCGGAACATTCCCGGTTTTGACTGGAACTCCGGCCGAATTGCAAAAGCTGGTGCCTGGCGTCGAAGTCGTCGCCATGAAGCCTGGTGTGACTGTCGGTAACTGAATCCCGCGACTGACCAGTAACCAAGAAAATTGCGAGGGAGAAACGTGGCCAAGAATAAGCCGAAGAAAGAGAACAAGCAGAGTTGGCGACACTATAACTTCGTCACCGCCGGACCTGTCGACGACTATTTGTACTCCCTGCTGCCCAAGCGGGACGAAGTGTTGGCGGAGATGGAAGGCTACGCTTCCGATCACAACATCCCTATCGTTGGGCCTGCCGTGGCGCGAATCCTGCAACAACTCGCTCTGACGATCAACGCTGGCACGGTATTCGAACTGGGTTCGGCGATTGGATACTCGACCATCTGGTGGGCGCGAGCGGTCGGGGAAAAAGGACGCGTGATCTATACGGACGGCGATCCGAAGAATGCCGAGCGAGCTCGCCGGTATTTCGATCGAGCGGGTGTCTCCGGTCGCATCACGCTCTATACGGGCGATGCGCTTGAATTCTTGTCCGAGCAGAAGCAGCAGTACGACGTCATCTTCAACGATGTCGATAAAGAGGACTATCCGCGCGTGCTGCGCCTGGTGTCGCCGCGGCTGCGCAAGGGTGGGCTGTTTATCACGGACAATGTTTTGTGGAGTGGCCGGGTCGCGGAGAAAAGTCCCAAGGATACGACCACCAAGGCGATCCTTGAGTTCAATCGCCTGCTTTATAGCTCTGAGGATTTCTATACGACCATCCTGCCGATTCGCGATGGATTGGCGGTCGCGCTGAAGAAGTGACGTAAAACACTAGATCGACTTCACCGGAATTGCCAGCAGATCCTCCACCAGCCCGACTTCCTTCTGCAGGAACGGTTCGGCATGTGTGACGCCGCCGAGCATTCCGTAATAGCGCGCCATGGCGTCGACGCGGGCGCGAATTTCGTCGCGGGCGGGGAAGAGATCCTTGCCGGCTTCCTGGTCGCTGAACTGCGACTTGTAGGCGAGGATGGAGGCGAACTTCTTTTCGAACTGCTGGCTGATGTCGACCACAAACGTGGGGCGCACATCGTAGTAAAGCGTGGCGTAGATGATCTTGAACGGACGATGCGGAGTGAGAGGACCATCTTTGCTGCCGCCAGAGCTGGCTTCGCTGAGAGCTGCGAACGGAGAATTGAGAACTAATTTCGCGAGTCCGGCTAGAAAGCACGCTTCGTATCCCAGCACGGAACAGGTGTAATGATCGGGATGCCGTCCCTTCCAGTAAGGCAGAATCACGACGCGTGGCCGAGTCTCGCGGATGACGCTCGCGACTTTGAGGCGGTTCTCCCAGGTATTTTCGACGCGGCTGTCGGGAAGGTCGAGCGCCCGCCGCCATGTGACGCCGAGAATGTTTGCCGCATCGGTCGCCTCCTGTGCGCGATCTTCGGCGGTGCCGCGGGTTCCCATTTCTCCCTGCGTCAGGTCGAGGATACCAATGCGCTGCCCGCGCTGCGCCATCTTTAGCAAAGTGCCGCCGCAGGTCTGTTCTACATCGTCGCGGTGGGCCGCGATGGCAAGAATGTCGAGATTGAGGGGACTTGGCGACATGTCTTTGGTCACGGCGAACTCGTCACTCTGAGGATCCTATCAAACCTCGTTCTGTGCCGATCCACGAACACAGAGGTTAATGAGCGTCGCCGAGCACAAGCGCAACCACCATCATTGCCGCCAGCGATGTCAGGTCGAGTAATGTGCGTCGCTTCTCCAAAAGCGACTCACTCTTTCGAAATGCACGATAGAAATAGAACGGGAGAAACAAACCGCCTGCGACGATGAGGGTTCCTGTAACGTCGTTCACGAGCTCCCACGAACCGAAGTGCCGATGCGAATCGCCTGTGGGGTAGAGCGTGTTATAGGTCGCTAGGCCCAGTCTGTTCAGAACCAGAAGCGCCCATAGTCCGAGCACGGCGAGTGGAACGGACCAGCGAACGAACCTGCGAGCGCCAGTTTGCACCAGCGGTCCAAAGCGCTCCACAAACCGGCTGCAAAGGGCAACGCACAGCACGAACGGGAAATAGGCGAACGTGTTTGCGGCCAAGAATGCCGGCATTTTCTTATAGGCCTCGCAGCCGGTGTCAGATCCTTCGGCGCGACACGGGAATAGGCGGCTGGCTGCGGAGAATCCATAATGCTGCACCGTGATCAGCGGCATGATCCACGGCAGCTCACGGGATTCCAAGATCTCGTCGTTCAGTTCGAGTGCCAACGATGCGGTAAGTGACAGGACGAACGCTATGCCAAATGAGAGTAAGAGCACGCGCACAAGACTTTTCCATCCGCTTGCGCGATTCCCTGGTTCGTTTTGCCGGGCCGATCGGTTCTCCTGTCGCATGGTGCGAAACACACAAGTGAGGGCGAATGTGAACCAGAGGATCCCGAGAATTGCCGCGAACAAGAAAGATCCAAGCAACTGACGGTCCAGCGGAGCGGAGAAAAGTCGATTTACGATCGCTCTGAAGACTGCTGCACCGAGAGCAGTCGCGAAAATCACAGCAGCGTATCGGCTTGCTATCGCTGTGATGCCTCGCAGGTCTAGGGCAGTGTCGGGACTGGTCTTCATGGTCGAGGATTGAGCTACTTCTTCCGCTCTACCAAATACCGCGCCAACTCTTTCAGCCGTTCCGCTCGTTTGCCGAAGCTTTCTAGCTCCGAAAATGCTGCGCTCACCAACGCATCTGCTTTGCGCTCGGATTCTTCAATTCCGAACAGCGCGGGATAAGTCACCTTCTGTGCGGCCGTATCCTTGCCGGCCGTTTTGCCTAATTGCTCGGAGGTCTGGGTCACATCGAGCACATCGTCTACGATCTGAAATGCGAGTCCAATCGACTGCCCAAACGCGCGTAGTTTCTTGACCTCGCCCTCCTTGGCTCCGGCATAAAGCCCGCCACTCACCAGGCTTCCCGTGATTAGCGCCGCAGTCTTGGCGCGGTGGATATACTCCAGCATCTCCGCAGTGGGCTTAGTGTGTTCGGCTTCAAGATCCACGACTTGGCCGCCGATCATGCCATCCCTTGTGCCGGTAGCGCGCGCTATCTCTTCGATGATGCGCACGCGCGCCTCGGCCGGACAGTCCAGGCGCGCGAGAACCTCATAGGCCTGAGTCTGCAGCGCATCTCCAGCCAAAATTGCGAGAGCTTCGCCGAACACTTTGTGGCAGGTAGGACGGCCGCGGCGCAGGTCGTCGTTATCGAGCGCAGGAAGGTCGTCGTGGATCAACGAATACGTGTGCAACATCTCCAGCGCCGCACCGAGTTCTTCTATTTTTCGGGGCAACGACCCCGCGATCATGCGGCCGGCCTCGATGCAGAGCACCGGCCGCAGGCGCTTGCCGCCGGCGAAGACGCTGTGGCGCATGGCCTTGTGAATGGATTCCGGAGGCTGGGTTTCCAGCGGAATCAGCCGGTCCAGGGCAGCGTCAGTTAGCGCCTGCCCCTGCTCGAGAGTTTCTTGCAGCATTGAGCAGTGAGTATAGCAAGGTGTCCGGGGAACATGAAAAAAGCGAGGACACAGTTTAGCTTACGCCCTGGGCCGGTTAAGCAGGAGATCCTTCGCTGCGCCTGAAAAACGGCTCCGCTCAGGATGACAGTGCTTGGGGTAACGGTAACAGTGGTACTCGAAAAGTCCAACCACTCTCAGGCTGCAGCGTGCTGCGCCGTCGCCACATTCCGCAAGGCGGAGCTTAAGACCTCGGGTACGTCATCGGCGGGGCACACATCGCTGGCGCCGGCTTCCAGCGCAGCGATCCACAACTCGTCATCTGGTACGCGATGGGTGCACACGATCGGCAGGGTTGGGAAATCGCGGTGCAGGTTACGCACATCCGTCAGACGAGAGGACTCGATGCCGAGGATTACAACCTCTGGACGATTTCTGGCAATTCGCTCGCGGAGTTCGTCTTCGGAGCGAGTCAACTGTACGGAATTGAAGTGAGCAGAGAGCCCGCCGGCCAGAGACTGCGCGAGCCGGGGATCGCTTTCCAGAACGACCACACTAAAGCCCATAGATCCTCCTGACGTATGACCGTCAGCAACGGCGGATTAGGGCTGCGGGGAAGGGTTTGAAACCACCACTCCACAGACATTACTACCTGAGAGCGCAGCGACGCGCATCGCAACCTACCTGCGGGCAGGCGCTTTATCCGTCAACGGCTCAAACGGCTCAGCCTGGAGCTTCCCGTTCTTCTTCAGCAGGATCTCCACTTTGCCTTCGGCCTGTTCCAATTCCTTCCGGCAAGTGGAGGAGAGATGCATCCCTTCCTCAAACAGGGTGAGAGATGTCTCCAGAGGCACATCTCCTTTTTCCAACTCCTGGACAATCTTTTCCAGTCGCTGAAGGCATTCCTCAAACTTAGGCAACGGGTTTCGCTCCTATGCTTATTGATGCTCCTAATTCCACGGAGTGTCCAGTGTTTTTTTGTAAAGCGCTGTTGAAATCGATTTGCTTTTCTCCACAAAGGGAATTTTATGCCGGAGAGGGACTCTTAGTTCCCAGCGCTTCGAGGACATCTACAGCGGAACTGTAACGTCCTTGTGGCGCGCTGATTTGCGCCCCCTGCACCGTGTGCCGAACGGCAAGCAGCATTTCCCGCGCAATCGCAACACCTTCAGCCCTTGCCGCTTCCGGCGTCTGCGCCCGTGCCATGCGTTCCAGAATCGAGTCCGGCACCGAAACCCGAAGCTCATTTTTCATGAACTCGGCATTGCGGACACTGACCAGCGGCCAGATTCCGGCTACCACGGGGATGCGGCAGTGTTCGATCCTGCGCAGAAAGTTTTCCAGCAGACGGATATCAAAAACCGGTTGCGTCACCGCGTATTCGGCTCCGGCCTGCACTTTAAACTCGAACCGGCGGATTTCTTCATCCAGATCGGTGAGCCCCGGATTTGCCCCCACGCCAATCACAAAGCCGGTACCCGCACCGATCGGGTTCGACCCGAGGTCCAGCCCCCGGTTCAAGTTGTGGACGATGTTGACCAGGCCGATGGCGTCCACATCGAAGACCGCAGTAGCATCCGGATAGTTGCCCATCTTTGGAGGATCGCCGGTGATGCAGATCAGGTTCCTGATGCCGACAGCGGCCGCTCCCAGCAAGTCACTCTGGATGCACAGCACGTTGCGGTCGCGGCAGGTGTAATGCAGAATCGCTTCGACTCCGGCTTCACGCTGGACCAGAAGAGAAAGAGCCTGATTGCTCATGCGCGCCGAAGCCCGGGGGCTATCGGGAATGTTGACAGCATCCACTCCGACTGACTTCAGGAATCTTGAACCCTCCAACTCCTTGCTAATGTCAGTTCCCTTGGGAGGAACCACTTCCACCATGGTGACGAATTCGCCGCGGGCCAGTTTTGAGCCTAGAAGGGATCGTTCTTCCAGAGGCTGGGCGGGTGCCGAGACTGGTGCGGCCGCGCCGGCGACCTGGACTGAGGTTGCCTTACCCCTGGCTTCTCCGACCCGCAACGCGGATTTCATCACGCGAATGTGGTCAGGAGTGGTTCCGCAGCATCCGCCCACGATGCGAGCGCCGGCAGCGACAAACTTGCGCGCATAGCTCGCCATGTATTCCGGGGAGCACAGATAGATATTTCTGCCCTCCACCGAGCGCGGAATGCCGGCGTTCGGCTGCGCTGAGAGCGGCAGCGACGTGGCGGCCCTCACCCGCTCGATGGCGCCGAGCATTGCCACCGGACCCACGCTGCAGTTGCAGCCGATTACATCCGCACCCCAGTCTTCGAGTCGAGGCGCAAAAGTCTCGGGATCGGAACCATCGAGGCAGTTGCCATCCTCGTCGATCGTGACCTGCACGACGAGGGGCAGTTTTGCACCGACGTCTTTGGCCGCCAGCATGGCCTGGTGGAGTTCCTCCAGGTATCCGAAGGTTTCCAGCATGAGCAGATCGACGCCACCCTCCGCGAGCGCGGCAATCTGCTCGCGGAATGCCTGCCGGGCTTCCTCGAAGGAGGTTTTTCCCAGGGGCTCGATTCTGGTTCCCAGCGGGCCAACCGATCCTGCTACCCAGACATCGAAGCTCTTGGCGGCTTCACGGGCAAGCCTCGCTCCGGCACGGTTGATGTCACCTACCTTGTCGGCGATACTGTGCCGCGCCAGACGGAAAGCATTCGCCCCGAAAGTGTTGGTTTCAACGATTTCCGCCCCAGCCTGGAGATAGTCGTGGTGAATGCCGCGAATCAGGTCGGGCTGGGAAAGGTTCAATTCGTCGTAACAGCGGTTAATAAACACGCCGTTCGCGTAGAGCAGCGTTCCCATGGCTCCGTCGCACAGAGCGGGGAACTGCTTGATCCGGGCAAGAAGGTCAGACGCCATATACTTAGTCAGAATACAGGATGAACGCCGGTTCTTGCATGCGAGAGGCAACAGGGGCAAGGCGTTTCCTCAACGGGCGGAGCCTAGCCGGGGGCGGAGTTCCGGGCTCTGCTATAATCCGGTATTTCGCACTTAAATCTCTGTCTTTCCTGCAGTTAGGAGCCTCACGTTTGAAGAAATCCGCTCTTTTGCCGGTTGTGCTCGTGGTCGCAGGCCTTGGCTTCGTGTCCTGCGGATCGTCTCCGACTACGGTGACGACACGAGTTCTTGCTTCGCAGAGCGTGTCCAGCACAACGGCGTCCCCCGGTCTGGTGCTCATCAATGGATACGACGACGCGCTCATGAGAGGTGCGATCAGCGCTGGCGGTTCTCCCGGCCTCATGACGCTGACCCCCGATCGAACCCTGGTGCTCGCCTTTGATTCCTCGAGCAACAACGTCGAAGTCATCAACGCCGCGAGGCAGAGTCAGGAGGGGAACATACAACTGCCCGGACCTACCACCAGCATGGTCGCCCTGGAGACCGGCAGCGCTTATGCGGCAGTACCCACCGCCCCAATGAACAGTGGGCCTTCGCCGGGCGCGATTGAGGTGATGAATATTACGTCCGGAGGGATCACGGCTACGCTCAGCGTCCCCGGAGCTCAAACCGTGGTGTCAAGTCCGGATGGCTCCCATCTTCTGGCTTTTAGTAACGACTCCGATTCTGTAACTGTCATCTATCCGCTTCTGGTCAATTTGAGTACTCCGACCACGGCCACGGTCCCTGGCTTCGATCGCCCAGTGAATGCGGTTTTCAGCGCGGACGGCAGCACCGCCTACATTTTGAATTGCGGCCCGGAGTGCGGAAGCGGCAGCGCCAGCGCCAGCGTGCAAACTCTGGACATAGCAACCTTAACTGTTGGATCTCCGATTCCCGTCGATGGCGCGACCATCGGCTGGCTGAGCGGTTCAACTCTTTACGTAGCCGGCACTCCAACAGCGTCGGTTAGTAATCCGGCGCCCAACAATGCGTGCACCGGCCAGACCACTGCGGCTACGGTTTGCGGACGCCTTGACCTCATAGACCTGGGGTCGATGACCGTTACCAACAGGGCCGTGATCACGGATGGCTACCACTGGCGTATCGATATGAGCGTCAACGGCCAGCTCTTCATCGGCTCCTATACCTGCACCAACATCGGCAATGTTAACAACCCTCAAGGAGAAGTGCGGGGTTGTCTTTCGATTTACAACACCACGAACGGCGCTGTCGTCATCCCTCCAGACAACGGCGACGTGACCGGATTTCAGAGCTTTACCACACGCGATGTGGAGTACGTCGCCGAAGGCGGCAACCTGCGCGTCTACGATACGCTCATCGACAGTTTGCTGCTCGATAACAACAACAACCAGAACCTCCCTGAAACCGGGACCATCGTCATCACCGGCTACATCATCGACGTGAAGGCCATCGACTTCTTCTGAGGTTGATTTTTTGCCTTGGTGTTTTCTGACGCAACTGACGTGCCGGACTATCTTGCAGGTTCCAGTACCAGACGATGCGCTCCGGTCGCTTGCACGGCTTGAGAGGTGAAGGGCAATGTGAAGGTTGAGCCTTCATACCAGGCTTTCCACTGATCCATGTAGTAAGGGCTCAGGAAGTTCCCGCCTTGGCCGGTCACGGTGTTTAAGGTGGATTGATCGAGGTCGGCGAGATTTGCGGTAAAGCGTTCCGAGGGCCCGTGATGGGGCGTGACGGCTTTTACGGTGTAGCCGCTGCCGGACTGCTCCTTGATTCCAGGCGCGGCCCACCGCCCGATCAAAGGGATTTTGCCCAGTACGGGGTGTTCAATGTCCAAGGCATTCGCACTGCCCCAATGCCACGAAGCGAGATCCTGAGGAACCTCCGGTCGGCTCACCGCGGCTTCTACAGCGGCGGTCAGCAGCTCATCGTAATTGGGATATTTTTCCGGCAGCCAGCGCTTGGGCTGGTGCAGCAGCACGTTCTGCAGCCATACCGTTTGCATCTCCCAGTGGTAGGTCTTCCAGCTCAATACTTCTTCTTGCTGCTTTGGATCTTCCGGAGCAGATCCCAGGCGCGGCTCGAGTAGCAGCCGCGTCAACTCCCCCGCAGAGCGTACTGCGATCGTGGGCGCTGCCAACGAGCCCAGCATCCGGCCATCCCAGTTGCGCAAGAGGTCGGCAGCCTGTTTCGCACGGGCCGAGGGCTTCGCGGCGTGGTCGATGGCGTAAACGAATCGCTCGGCTGCGAACAGATCATTCTCCGAGTGGATGTCATTCTGCAGCGCGAGCATGTCCGATGCAGCAAACTTCCTTCCCGATTCCAGAACGTGATAAATGCGCTCCGTGCGCCAGGGCGCTTCCCACTCGGCGCTGATGGAATTGGGATAACCATCGGGCGTGATGCGCCCGTTCGCAGTTGCGATCACTCCCGAAGGAGGGTTGTAGATGCTGGGCAGTTTGTCGAAAGGAATGTAACCCGTCCACTCATGAGCGTTGTCGGCTCCGCTCACCGGCAGACTGCCGTCGCCGGCAGCGCGAATTGGAACTCGCCCCGTGGTCTGGTAACCGATGTTGCCGTCGACATCGGCGTAGACGACGTTCTGTCCTGGCGCGTCCAGCTGCGAAAACGCTTTGCGAAAGTCTTCCCAGTTCTGTGCAGTATCGACATCGAAGAACGGCATGCGAAGGCCGTCATACAGCGTCCAGCGCAGGGCAATCTGGCGCGTCTCACCGGGCAAAATATCGGTGATGATGGGCCCATGCCGCGTGATCTTAACGCCGACCGTCACGTCTGGCCGATCCTTGACGTGAATCACCTCGGCGCGGTGCTCGGGCTGCTGCCAGCCCTGCGGCGTCTGGTAGGCTCCCTGCGCGTTGAAGTTCTCGATGAAGGCATCGGTCACCGTCGGCCCTACGTTGGTGAATCCCCACGCGATGCGTTGATTGTGTCCCACGATCACATAGGGCATTCCCGGCAATGTCACCCCCGCGACATCCAGGCTGCTTGATTGGTTGACGCATTTAAGATGCGCTTCGTACCACAGATTGGGCATGTTATGCCCGAGATGCATATCGTTTGAGAGCAGCGGCTTGCCCGTGACCGTGTGAGCTCCAGATACTACCCAGTCGTTCGATCCATTCACTGCTTCGGAAGCGTGTTGCGTCCAGATTTCGGCCGCTCCACCTCGCTGCCGCGTCACGGAGGTGTCAGGTCCGGCGTCATCGTCGTCGTCATCATCCGAATCGCCTTGATTCTCCTGATCTTTGTCATCGACGTCTGCACGCATCACGGTGGGCGGTCGATCGTGCCAGGAGCGGTTCACGTAGAGATCAGCGGTCAACTCCGGCCCCAGCCTGGCCAGAATCTTCTCGCGGGCGAGTGTGTCGCCAAAGGTGTAGTAGTTGAGATCCTTCACCATCTCGTTTGCGATGACGATGGAATCCTCCGCCTGCCACGGATTTGGCCGGTATTTTAAAATGCGGAACTCAATCGGAAGACTGCTCTCGTGACTCTCGATGAAGGCATTTACCCCGCGCGCGTACGCATCAAAATAGGCGCGGTCGCGGGCGCTCGCCGCCTGCAGCGATTTTCTTGCTGCTGCGCGCAATCCCAGGATGCGCTGTTCGCGGTCGATCTTGAGCGTGTCTTGGCCGAGGATTTCGGATAATTCCCCAGCCGCGAACCGCCGCATGATGTCCATCTGCCAGAGCCGGTCTTGCGCCGTCACGTAGCCTTGTGCCAGGAACAGATCTTCCAGAGTCGCGGCCTCGATGGCCGGCACGCCGTGGCTGTCCCGCGTTACCTTCACGGGCGCCGAAAGACCTTTCACTGCGAGGTTCCCGTCCAGCTGCGGCAAGGCAGAGCGGGCGACGAAGTAAGCGAAAGCGACCACGGCCGCAGCCATCAGAACGACGACCAGTAGCAGCCACAGGAGAATGCGTACTCCGGTGGAACGCCGGGAAGCACCAGCGCTGGTTACAGTAAGAGTGCTCATGAGTAAAGTTGATTTTAGCAGCCGTCTTGAGAAGGCGCGGCTTTCCAGAGTCGCCGGCCGAGCCGCCTAGAAGCAACTGAAAATGAATTTCATTTTCAAGATGCTCCAATGCTATCCTGACGCTTCATGCTCCAGAAGCGCATCCCGCAAAGTCGTATCGACGACCAGCCCTCCATCTCGCGCGAGATGGTGCGCGAGGCCCAGGACATTCTTCATCGCCATCTCAAGCGAGTCGGCCTGAAGCAGACCGGCCAGCGCGACACGATCTTGCGCACATTTCTCGAAACCCGCGACCACCTCTCCACCGACGAGTTGCACCGCCTGGTGCAGAAAAAGGACGCGGGCATCGGCTACACAACGGTCTATCGCACGCTCAAGCTGCTGGCTGAGTGCGGATTGGCCAGCGAAGTCGCGTTCCACGACGGCATCGCCCGTTACGAGCATCAATACAACCGGCGCAGCCATCACCATATGGTTTGTACGGAGTGCGGCAGTTCGGTGGAGTTCTTCTCGCACGAGGTAGATCAACTGGAGCAGGAAATCGGGCGCAGACACCACTACGCCACAACCCGCCACACCTTCCAGATTTACGGCGTTTGTGAAGATTGCCGCAAAAAGACGGCGCGCCCGGCTTGAAGGAATTCATGCCTATCTTGTGCCCCCATTGTGCTGCTGAGATGCCCGATACTGCCGCTTACTGCCCGGGCTGCGGCCGCCCCATGCTCCCGGTCGAGCGTGTACATGGGATGGTGGGTATGCTTCCGGAGTCGCTGGCCGGCGCCCTGGCTTACTTCCTTCTGCCGGCGATTGTTTTCCTTCTGGTCGAGCCCTATAAGAAGAACCGTTTCGTGCGCTTCCATTCCTTTCAGTGTCTGGGATTTTTTCTGGTTGATGTGGTTGTTGTGGCGACGCTGAGGGTTTTGGGATTCCTGCTGTATTTCGTCCCCGTAATTGGCCACTTTCTGGTCTGGCTGGTCTCCATGGTGGTCGGCCTCGCATTTTTCATGATCTGGGTCGTGCTGGTTGTGAAGGCACTGCAAGGCGAGATGTTCAAACTCCCGCTGGTGGGCGAGTTTGCGGAACAGCAAACTCCTGCGCCATAGGAAGTCGGATCACCGTCGTCGTGCCCTTGACTTTCTTTCGCTAAGCTGTCATTCCTATTAGCTTTTACCCTGCCCGTCCAAATGCTCGGGGTACGGTCCTGCGGACGGCGGGAATTCTTGCACAACTGGGGATGTGGATTGAAAGTTCGAGTCTTCTACCACGATAAGTGTTTTGACGGGGCCTGCTCCGCCGCGCTGTTCTCCCGCTTTTATCGCGAGCGCATCCGCGACGACGCGGACTTTGTCTTCTCTGGTCTGCTGCATCGCGCCGGAGCGCTGTTCGATGAATCCCATTTCGACGGCGACGAAAATGCAATTGTCGATTTCAAGTACTCCAGTTCGCCCAAGATTACATGGTGGTTCGACCATCACGAGAGCGCGTTTCTCTCGCCGGCTGACGCTGCGCACTTCGAGCGCGACGAGAGCAATCGCAAGTTTTACGATCCTGATTTCAAATCCTGCACCAGCTTTATCGCCATGATCGCGCAGCAGCGTTTTGGATTCGATCCCACCCCCGTAGCCGATCTCGTGCACTGGGCCGACATCATCGACGGCGCTCTTTATCCCGACGCCAAGACGGCGGTTGAGATGCAAGCGCCTGCCATGAAGCTGACCATGGTCATTGAGTCGGCGCCCGATCAATTCGTCCCGAACCTGATTCCACTTCTCGCTACCAAGTCCCTTGCCGCCATTCTGGAAGAGCCTTTCGTGGCTCCGCTCCTGCCTCCACTGCTCCGCCGGCACGAGATCTCGATGGAAATCCTGAAGCAGCGCACCGAGTGCATCGACCAGACGATTTTCTTCGACATCACCGATCATGATCTCGAGGGCTACAACAAGTTCGTTCCCTATTACCTGCATCCGGAATCGATCTACAGCGTGGGACTCAGCAAAAGCAGTTTCCGCGTGAAAGTTTCAGTCGGATCGAACCCTTGGGCTCCCGAAGAACCTCTGGTCAATCTGGCCAAGATCTGTGAGCGCTACGGAGGAGGCGGCCACGCTCGCGTGGGTGCGATCTCTTTCAACCCGAACCAGCACGCTGCCGCGATCAAGGCTTCGCAAGAGATCGTAAACGAGCTTCGCGCCGCCGTTCGCAGCCGAAGAAGCTGAAAAGGGAGCGTCGCTGAGAAAAAAACGGCGACGGTAGTCGTGGTACTCTGAAGTTGCGCGCGCGCCGCATGCTACCGTCGGGAACGAAAATCGACTTGCACCGCGCACAGAGAAATCTGCTGCGCGCGGTGGCTTCCTTCGAATTCGCTAAGGGTCTGTTCGTCCTGTTGATCGGGCTGAGCGCCCTTCTACTCGTCCACAAAGATGCCTGGGTGATTGCAGAGAGCCTGCTGGCGCTGTTCCACGTCAACACAGACCGGCGATGGGCGCAGGACTTTCTCGATTTTGCCGACCGGCTGACCGAAGCCCGTTTATGGGCGGTAGCGCAACTCGCGTTCGCCTATTCCGTCTTGCGCTTTGCTGAAGCCTACGGCCTGTGGAAGCAACGCACCTGGGCCGAGTGGCTCGCCTTCATCTCCGGAACTCTGTTTCTCCCGCTCGAGATCCACGGGCTCATGCGGGGGGTCACGCTGCTCCGCTCGATCGTGTTTGTGGCCAACCTTGGGATCGTCCTGTACATGCTGTTTCTGCTGCGGGAGGAACGCCAGCGGCGGCGAGAACGCCAGATGATTGTGCCCCAAAAGCCTTGACCAGAGCGGCAAGTGGGGTCTAATGACTCTGGCGGCGGAGGGTGGATTTGCTTCATAATTACCGCGACTGCTCTACGCTCCGGAGGCCCCATGCGCATCTCTTTCTATTTTGTAGCCGTTTGCACCCTGCTCGTTCTCGCGAGCAACGGAATCGCGTTTAGCCAGGATACGAACTTTGCCACGGGTCCGCAGTATCTGATGCAGGGCTCGCCCATGTTCGCGCGGTCCATCTCCACGCCATCCATGTCCCTGGCGGCTCCGGCTCCTGAGGTTGGTGCCAGCGATGCCACCAGCGTCCTGATCGCTGGTGCCAGCGAGCAGACCGTGCTGCCGCCGAATCCCGACACCCTGCCTAAGATAGATTTGTTTCCCATCTTCTACGGCGGGCCTCCGGTCGGAGAAAACGGCCAGATCAGCTTTTCCTACCCGGTAGAACCGTCTTCTGCGTATGCGGAACTTCCACCCAGCATCTCCGACACCGGAGTCTGGCAAATGACGACTCCTCAGCAATTACGCGAGCGTGGTTATGGAATCACACTGGCAGAAGCGGCTGCGGATGCCAAGGCGCGAATCCGGCGCGCCAACCATATCTACACCAACGCCGACGCCGCTCGACTGCACGGGGGGAACTAGCGAACGCCCTTCCGAACGCTAGGGTTTGTCAGGGCTAAGGGCAGGGTTCTTGAGGCATAAGGCCCAGCAAGTGACTCCGATGATCACGGCACTCCCTGCTCCGATGGCCCGAGGGCTATCCAGGAAGGGTCGATTGGCGTCTCCGGGCGTCTTCGGCGTTTCCCCGCATCGTTCCTCGTGAGTCGCCTGTTCACCCTGATGTACCGTCACGTCGGTTAATTCAACGTGTTTTGACCGCCAGGTAGCCGGGCCGCTGTAGTGGATCTTGACATCGTTCTGGTGGGCCAACACCAACACTCTTCCGTCTACATCGGTCACGTCGTAGCGGGCCCACTCTTGCGCCGGAGGACTAACCGTCACGCAATTCACGCGCACCCTCATTCCTCGAAAAGTGTTCACTTGCAGGGTGCCGTGTTCGAGGACGAGTTCGTCTCCTTCAAATTGGACAATGGTCTCGGGCTCAACCGTGACCGTGGATCCATCCGCGTCGATTCTGGCCTTATTTTCCTTCTGAGTCCGCACCACGTCGTGCGTGAAAATAGTTGAGGATGTGGGCGCGGGATTTCCGTTCACCCATGCTCCTCCGTCATTGCGAAGCATTGCCCGGGCCGAGTCCTGGGCCATCAGCGACGTCGGCAACACTACTGCCATTACGCCGCAAACGAGATTGCGCCATTCGAGCAAACAAACTCCCGCCTTCTCCGCACTAACTGCTTTCGTCAGAATAACTTGCAGGATGGCTGGCAGCTATTGCCTTGCCTGATGCCGGGAAGATTAGTCGGAGTGGCTAGGGTTATGACCTGGAGGAACGTCTACTATGCGCGCGAAGTCGATGAACCCGCGCTGCACGTCGGTGCGAATCAACTTGACCCGGAATCGGTCGCCCACGTCGACGCCTTGCTGCCCCTGGGCCAGCAATCCATCAACCCGTGGTTGCAGCACGCGAACAAAAGTTCCTTTGGGAGTTACGCCGGTGACGACGGCATCAAAGATGGTGCCGATGCGATGCTGCAATGCGACTGCAGCCAGCCGTTTGGACATTTCCCGCTCGACTTTTCGCGCAGCATCTCCTTTTTGGGTGCAGTTGGCAGCGATCGCGGTAAGTTCGTCATCCGAATAAGGATTCGATTGCCCAGCCAGCATCGCCTTGATCAGCCTTTGGGTCACAATGTCAGGGAAGCGGCGATTGGGAGCAGTCGAGTGCGTGTAATCCTGCACTGCCAAGCCGAAATGTCCTGGCGCGGTCTTGCCCGGCCGTTCCAGAACATACTCTCCGGGCCCAATCAACTTGATTACGGCCAACGAAAGATCGGCAAAATGATCGGGATCCGCCGCCTTACGCTTGACCAGAAACTCGTTGAGCGCTTTGGAATCGGGATCGGCTGGAAGTTTCACACCGTGGCTTGCCGCGAGTTGCACGATGCGATCCCAACGCTCCGGCTGCCTTACGATTCGGCGCAACGAAGAAACCTTCTCCAGCATTCGCGCCACCACTCCATTGGCCGCGATCATGAAGTCTTCGATCAGCTCGGTGGCGTGGTTTATCTGCTGGTTCACGACGTCGATCACTTCCGCATCCAGCAGCAGGGGATGAAGTTCGTCGGTCTGGAGATCGAGCGCTCCATTTTCGTAGCGCCGATTCCTGAGTTTCTGCGCCACTTCATCCTGCAACCGCAGTTGCGCTTGCAGATCAGTGGAAGCCGCCACCTTTGGGGGCGCAGCTGCCTTGTTTTCCAGCCACGCTCCCACCGAGTTGTATTGCAGTTGCGCCTGATTGCGAACCACGGCTCGATAAACGTCACTAGAGGCTACGCGGCCGTCGGCGCCCACGACGAACTCGACAATCACGCTCAACCGGTCCTGATTTTCCAGCAGGGAAGTCTTGCCCGTGGAAAGCTCCTCCGGCAACATAGGGAAATTTCGGACTCCGGCATATACCGTGGTCGTCTCGCGAGCAGCATGCTGATCGATGGCGCTCCTTTTGGGGACGAACGCATCCAAATCAGCAACGCCGATCAGAACCTTTACCTCGCCATTCGGCAGTCGCTCTGCAACCTCGATCTGGTCCAGATCCAGCGACGTGTCATTGTCAATCGACGACCAGAGTTGACCGCGCAGATCGCGCACGTTTCCGCCCGCGGTGATCGCCGGAGGATGCGCCCGCAAGTCTGCCAGCTGTTGTTGCACTGCGGGTGAAAAGTTCGGGTTGAAGCCGTGTTGCAGCACCACCTCTTTCGCAATGGCTTGCAAGTCGATGTGAGCCGAGCTGGTATTAGGCATGAAGTTTCGTCAAGATTAATAGAATTAGTAAGAACGTTTCACCACGGAGGCACAGAGACACACGGAAAAACCAGTTGTATTGTTTTGCCTTTGTTTTCTCCGTGTCTCTGTGACTCTGTGGTGAAGAGCTTGCGCAGGACTACTCGGTGACCACCGCCTTGACCAGGTTTCGCGGATGGTCCACGTTGTATCCCTTTTTCGTCGCAACATAATAGGCGAATAGCTGCAGGGGGATCACCTCGATGATGGGCAGCAACAATTCGGGCGCGGGCGGAACAAAAAACACATCGTCGGCCACTTCAGCAACCTCGGGATCGCCCTCGGTCGCGACCGCCACCAGCCGGCCTCGCCGTGATTTCACTTCTTTCATCACGTCGAGAGTCCGCTGGTAGCGCAGCATCGAATCCGGATCACGCTGGTCGTACGTCGCCAGCACGACGACTGGAAGATGTTCATCGACCAGCGCGTTCGGCCCGTGCTTCAATTCTCCCGCCGGGTAGCCTTCCGCATGCGCGTAAGAAGTTTCCTTGAGCTTGAGCGCTCCTTCACGAGCAATGGCGTAATGTACGCCTCGACCCAGATAGAGAAACTTTTCCGCCTGAAAATGTTTTTGCCCGAACCGTTCGGCCAGGTCGTCCCATTCCCTCAGATTTTTCTCAATCTCATCCGGCAGCCGCTGCAGACGCTGAAGATAAGAGCGCGTGACCTCGGTCGTCATCCGCCCTCGTTTTCTCGCCAGAAATAACGCCATCAAATAGAGAACCGTGAGCTGCGTGGTGAAACTCTTGGTCGCGGGAACAGCGAGTTCCGGACCGGCTCCGGTGATCAACGCCGCACTGGCCTCGCGAGGAATAAGGGCATCAGCTACGTTGGAGACGGCAATGGTCTTCACGCCGCGGGTCAGCGCCTCGCGCTGCGCGGCAATCGTGTCGGCAGTTTCACCCGATTGCGTGACCACCATCACGATCGGATCCACCGCAGCGTGCGTCGAGCGGTAACAGTACTCGCTGGCGTATTCCACGTCGACGGCGACGCCGGAAAGGTCCTCGATCATGATCTCGCCCGCCAGCCCGGCATGGCGGCTCGATCCGCTGGCAGCGATGATCAGCTTCTCGAAAGTGAGCAGCGCACTCTCGATCGCATGCAGTTCGCCGGGGAAAAGAATGTCATCCTTCAGATGCAGGTCGATGGTTTTCGCGATGGCCTGGGGCTGTTGATAGATTTCCCGGCGCATGGCATACGTAAAGCCGTCGGTCGCTGGGTTGGAGCTAGCGTTGGTTGGATTCATGATCGACTGCGGCGAGGGTAAATCATTTACCGCGCCGGGGGCAAACCTGCCAAATTCACGTGAGATAATGGGGGCACTACCGGCCCCGTAGCTCAGTTGGATAGAGCAGCGGTTTCCTAATGCGGCTGCCTCTCATGTTTTCATATGGTTACATATGGATGTGCGTGGATGTAAACCGCGAAAAATGGGCCAGCACGGGACCGAGATGGGGACAAGGAAGGGGACAAGGCCGTTTTGCTGATTCAGGCGCGCAGGTCGCGGTTGGTTTGGCGCGCAACTTCAGCAGCAACTTCGGCAAAGCCCCGGCGAGAGAATCCGATATGTTCCGTACCGCAAGGACAATCGTGAGTCCAGAAATGCGCGATATCAGGATAATTCCGGTCGGGTTCCCACTTCGTAACTGTCACGTTGACTTGCGCGTTTAGTTTTTCGCAGTGAATTGCAATGATTTTCGGCCAGCTCATCAAATCAGCCATTGGGAACCCCCCTCAATTTCTGTAGTATATCTGAAGGCCCCGTAGCTCAGATGGATAGAGCATTCGTTTCCTAAACGAAGGGTCGCGTGTTCGACTCACGCCGGGGCCACCAGAATCATTCCGGCCTAGGCGGCCATAGAGTGGTAGGTGTACCTGCATTGCTTGCTCCAGCCGCATCGCTCTGCAACCTTGCCAAAGTTTGTTGACGTTGCATATCTCGGATGAATTGATCTTGTTCTTGGACAATAGGACGATAGACCCTGTTAAGGTCATCGGTGCGTAAATCGCCGGCAAGCCCAATGTCTTTAGCAATTGCACCCAATAGCCTGATTAAGCGTTCATTTATAACGTGCGGCACGAGGGGCTTGAAGCTGAACGCTGCATACAGTTCGGCCCATGCATCGCGCACCTCCCGCGAATCACTGAATACAATATCAACCAGATTCAGCGCCCGAACACCATTATCGGAATGAATCTGCGCTCTCTCTTCCATCAAAGTTGAAAATACATTTAGCTTCTGCCTTCGGCGCTCGGAGTCGCGTTCAGCATCACGCCGCAGGGCTTCCGCGAGCTTCGCCGCCGACATCGGCGCTCGCCAAGTAGCGAAGGCAGCTAGTGCCGTGGCGATTGCGCTAAAGATTGCGGTCAACAAGACAAGCTGTTCATTCATTGAGTTCTCGTAGTTTGATGAACTTGGCATTCACAGGACCATGTTTGGCGTTAACACGTATGAAGGGTTGCGACAGGAAATCAACGGGCAAGTGAAACTCTATCTCCGAAGCATCACCTTGCGGGCCGCTATTAACTCCTTGAACCAAGATCGCATTTGGCGGAATCAACACCTTCAGTCTTACTTTGAAACCATTCCCTTCATCTCCATCGCCGTAAGTTCCGTCGTACTTAACCCCACCCACATCGACACCCACAACCTTTCCATTCCTCAAAACAATCAACGCGAGGCCCTGCTGGGCAGCGCCAGTGATGTAAACAGCATAAAACCCATTGATAGACGTGTTCACACCAGGATTCTACACCCGGCTCACTTCCCGGCGCTGGCCGCCTTCTCTTCCATCGGCGCGATGCTCTCTTCTTCCATCCCATGGCAACGTTCGGACACCACCTCAGCGAGGTAAGTGGCTGAACCTGACTTGCAGGAGATGCACGAATTTCGAGATAATTGATCCATGACTCCTGTGTGCAATCATTGCGGCGAGACTTACGAGGCGCAAGATGGGGTGTGCCCAAATCTCGAAAAACATATCCCTCAGGAAGAGAACAGCGAACTGACGAAAACTTTCAAACTGGCTGAAGTGGAGGATTGGTTGGATAAGAACAGGCCGATTTAATATGGCTGGTCAACATCATCACAATCCGTGTCGCGGCGGTTGGCTATCTGTTCAACGGCCTGACTCCACCTTACGTTCCCTGGTTCATAGTTCCCGTTGTTGTCGATTCTGTCCAGCGACGCATACGGTGGTCGCATTCCCACCTCATCAAGGAACTCTTCAAAACTTCGGAATCTGAACCGGATGCCGCGCCCTCCGTAAGCCCCCCAAGTTTTCGCATGCGCATTGTTGCAACGGCGTCGGGCGTTGTAGTAGGCGTACCATTCCGGCGTGTGCGACATTCCGTGCTTCCTTCGCCCCCGTCGTTCACTTTCCTGCGTGGGCAGCGCGAGCCTTCGGCGCTGTGCCCCAATTTCTTCCAGCACTCTTTCCATTGAAGATTTCGAGGGCTCAGCGTCATTGTCCCGCAGGTCGCGTTCTCTCGCTGTCTCTTTCGCCATCGGTGTCACCCTCCAGCGGTCACCATACGTCAGCGGGTGGGTGCCGGGAAAGTTACCGCAGTGCGGTGCTACACTTTCCCTTCCTTAAGGGGAGAGGCCGAAAAAACCAAGAAAGAGGCGGGAAAATGAAAACCACCGCACTGTGGGTCGCCTTGTTGGTTGCAGCTAATGTTTCTGCCCAAGAACAGAAGCGACCTCTCCCAATCTACGTGGATCAGGTCACTGTGGTCCCGTCGGTGCACGGACGGAACAACATACAGACGGTCGCTGCCACGCTTGCACTTCCTACGCCCACAAAAGTCAAGCTGTGGTTAGTGTGCACCGACGCAAACCCACACTGCTACCCACTCCGACCGGGTCAGACTTACCGAACGTGGGCGGTCAACGAAGGTGAGCTTGGATACGAAGAGTGCCAAGATGTTGGCGACAACTTCTGTGTCAGCATTCCCGGCACGTTCAACGGAAAGAAAATGTCCACAATCTACATAATGGGCATCGTGAAGGAGGAAAAGTGACGGGCCGGGGTTTTCTTGCGCCCACGCTGCTTGCGTTAATAGAGCTGGTCAAACTCGTCACCATCCGGGTCGCGGCGGGTTCACTGTCTGTTTGTATAATGAGGCTGCAACACAGCTTGGGTGAGTCGGAAATCGTTACCGCATTTGTGTGGGTTGCCGAAATTACAACGGAACAAGGAGGATACTCTTGATGTTTAGAGGATTCTTCGACGAAAGCAACAAGAGTCCGTCTGACATTCAATTTGTTATGGCTGGATGGACGGCGACGGTTGAAGAGTGGGAGCGCTTTTCCGTGGCATGGCACAACTGTCTCTCCCAGTCGCCAGTACTTAGCCATTTCCACACCCGCAGCGGAGAGTTCCGTAAACTATCTTCTACAGATCAGGACAAAAAGAAACTTGCTCTTGCAACAGTTATTTCCGCACATGAAGTTCGGGGATACATTGCGACCGTAAAGCATGAAATTCTCAGCGACAAGCCTGAACAGTTGAGAAAACTAATGGGAACGCGCATCTACGACTGGGCCTTTATGGCGATGGTGCCAGCGGTTGTAGTCGATCATCTTGAGCGGGGAGAGCGGTCACGAATTGATTTTATTTTCGATAGTTGTTCAGAATTGCGTGCCTGCATTGAAGGTTACGAACGAGAGAGACAGAAATGGACACCTTCAATGCAGGCTGCGGCGGGAAGAGTCATTCCGGGAGATGATGAAGAACTCATCGGGCTTCAAGCTGCTGATCTTCTCGCGGGTGAGTATTCTATTTTTCTGAATACCGGAGCAAGGGAAGCTCCCTATACAGAACTGATAGATGCTGGAATTCCTATTAAGGACTTCGAGGCATCTCCACCCATCATTCAACTTGCTGCGCTTCATCAATACGCTCACGGAGTCTTTGAACGAGCCGATTTGGTGAGAGAATTTGTGAAGCTTCTAAAGGAAAATGGATTAACAGTTAACGACCTAAAGGCTCAACTTGATCAACTCGAAAGGCAGTGAGATTGAGAACTTCGATGATGTAGTGCGTGAGAGTCTCAGCGGTAAGACGGATTGCCAATCGCTGAACTCTTCTGGATTCTCCTCACTTCACCGGGAATATTTCGTTCGAGTCTTCCATCACAGTAAGGACAAGTCAACATCTGCGCGGGCGGGGGTGGTTCCTGCGGAAGGAAATCGACCAGAATGTCCCTCTTATCATTCCCACTGCGCTGGCACTTCTCGCTATCGCAGTGCACAGCAATCATCTTGTGTTCCATAATCTTCATTTTCGTGCGATAGCCTCCTCGGAGTCAATGTTGAACACGCCGTTGTCTCTGCGAACGTTTTTCACGTTGTTGTAAATCACCAAAATGGTTTGGTCCTTGGTTTCGTCCGCCGACTCTCTCTGCGCTACTCCTCGCTCAGCTTTGTAGCTTTCTCCTGCTCGAAGCATCGCGCAGGGCGCGGATATGTCTGAACTAAACGTGAACCTTACCTTGGCCGACTCTCCCTCGGCGGAGCAGCCATCATTAACACGTTTGATCTTGATGATAAGGAGAGAGAACTTTTCGTTTTCTGGACCTTGTGATGCAGACACAGAGGACAGGCTCAAGAGAGTGGCTATCGTTAGGACTACGGCTTTCATTGTAGTCGATTCTAACCTACCGTTGACTTCGGGGACCACACGGACGTGCGGGAGTACGAACTTTTCCTTCGATTGCTGGCTGGCCCGGTGACCCCTGCCGTCGCTGCATCGCACGGCGCTGCCAAAGTATCTCACCGGCTGATAATTGTGGCTTCACAGTTACGTGACGCCGGGGCCGGTCGATGGCCGGTACCGAGCGTTCAACAACTGAACCGTGGTCATCGAACCGGAGTAATCGGATGCTCATTTCCTTCCTTCAATCCGCCGAGGCTCGTGCCGCTGCCCTTGCTCGTCGGGAGGCAGCGCGAGCCGCCGTCCTTGCCCAGCGTGAAGCCAACCGTGTGGCCCGGGAAGCAGCGTATACCGCGAAGCACGGGGAAGCCAATGCCATTCGACATTACGCTGAGATGGCACGGCGCAAGGCGCAGCGCCGAGCAGAGAAGGCAGGAAGGTCACGGCGCTGGGTTATGGCGTCACCGAGTCTGAAGTGCAAATCTTCCCGGGCCATGCGGAGGATTCGGAACGTGATCTGGCGAATCAACGGGGCTGACCCCGGCAGGCCCAAATCACCAGCGATTTGCGCGCTGCTGGCCCCGGTGCGAAAATACGAATACAGAATGAAGGCATAAACCGCCGCTGGCTGCGCGTCAATACGCAACTGCGTATCCACCCCACTGATCAAGGCCTCCAGACGGCGACAGCGCTGGCGGTCCTCGGGGCGGTGCGACGCCTTCTTCGAGACATACTCGACGCAGAGTCGATCCAGAACTTCACTTAGTCTTCGTGCGCGTTGACGGCAGACATCTTCGGCAGCGCGCAAGCGCTCAACCAGAGGCTTGCCGTTGTGATTTAATTTCCCCAGAATATTATGAACGCCGTTACCGTAAGCGCGGCGTTCCACCGCATGGCAAATCACGATTCGCAAGTCACGGTCATTGAGCGAAAACGACGGGGCGTCATATCGCCGCCCACGGGCCAAGACCCGCGAGAACATTTGCATTCGGCCAAAATCACCGTAAGACAGACCGCGTGATTCGTGGGTGAGATTTCCTTCCTCGTCGTGACCGGCGTGACCCTCAACCGGCATCTTGCTCAACGGGCCGAACTGAATACGATCAAAATGTGTGATTTGTGGACCGGCTGGGCAATGTGTAACCTTCATTTGGCGCTTCCCCTCTGTGAACCGGATTCTGTTACGAGGTTTTTCCTCCGCCATCAGCCCGGCAGGTTTTCCGAGGCTGAGGCGAAGAATAAGAATGCCCGGCTGAGAGAGGCCAATCCACCAACCGGGCACACCGTTGAAGCGATGCGGTGTTTCTTGGAACCGGGCACCACCCCGGCTTTCACCCCACCGTGACCATCGCATTTTGGGCAAAAATTATTTCGGGTCGCTCCGGAGAAGCCTCGCGGTAAGAGGAGAGGCTTTGATTCCCCGGTATTACGACCCGAAGCCTGAGTTACTGATCTCGTTTCGGCTTCAACGCTTCGAGTTGCTCCGGCGTCATCGGTGGCGGCAACCGAACGTTTCTCTTGTAATTCAACCAGTCCGCGTTATTCCATCGGTCAACCGGCATCGGTTCCGCCAGCACCCGTTTTGCTTCGGGCGTTGGGTCATAACTCTTCGGTCGAATCTCTTCGTGCGGCGTTGTCATATCCGTCTCCTTGAAAATCTCGTCTTTGCTCATCAGCCTACTCATAAGAACCTTACTGTGGCGGTCACCGTGGAATAACCAGCGAACTCACGAGCGGCGATTCTATGGTGCCCATCTTTGCAGTAATACGTATCGGTCAACGCGATGGGCGGCAGCGCGTCGATATTCTCTAAAAACCAAATCAAGCGCGTCGGTCCGTCTCTCTTCACAATCTCCCGGCCCTTTTCGTCCTGAGTTATTTCCTCTATCGGGAAGTCCTCGACCATGACAACTGGTGGAGCCTTACGCTTGAGCCGATCACGGCACAGGCAAAATGCGCTGTAGGTCATTGCTCTGCTTCCGCTCGTAATTTTTGCAATACGGAATCGACCGCTGACTTCAGGCCCGGGTGCCGTCGACTCGAGTTTTTCACCAGCGCCGACATCCAAGCCGCCTGCCATTGGGCGTTCTTCTGCTTCAGTTTCCGGACAGCCACGAGCAACTCCTCTGGTCCGACGATTGAAAAATCACCGGGATCACCCTTCGGCCCGGGCGGCCCAACGATTGATTGACCGGCTGGTCCCTGCGGCCCAACAATCGAGTCACCCTTCGGCCCGACGATTGAAGCCCCGTCCCGCCCCGGGCGACCTTCAGGTCCGATGACTTCTTTACACTTGCAGACGCCGTCAACTCCGTTGCGCCCGTCACGCCCTGGTTTTCCTTCCTTCCAGACGGCGGCGTTCAGGTCACGACGGAGTTCGGTTTGACCGTTCTCCAGCATCGCCAGCCGTTGTGCGACCGAATATTTATTGCAAGGGGCAGCCATGTTATTTCTCCCGGGCGGCCCGAAGGCCGTCATTCATCAGCACCAAAATCATGTGCTGAGCGTCCAACAACTCTTCAAGCATCTCGAACCCGCGTTCGTCACCACGGGTTTCAAAATGCTCTGCCAGCGCTTCAGCGGATGAGCGCAGAGAGTGAAGTGCCGCGTTGAGTGAGTATTCCATTACGAAACCAAACCACCCGGCATCTTGTAATAATTTGCTCGCATCGAGGCCATCCGGGCGTTGCTCGACAAAATCTTGTCACGTTTCTCGGCAGCCAGTTGGTGAGCATCGGCAGCAGCGTGGTGCAATGACCCCTGCTCCGAGTTCGAACTCTTCCGTGCGCAGAATCGGTGCGCGCCCACGGCTCGGCAATGGTTCTCGGAATTATCAACATCGTCGTCGTCATCCTCGCTGCCCACTGATTCACCCTCGGGGTAGTTGGGATAAGTCCGCTCGGCTTGCTTCTTCGCACGGAGCAGTTGCTGCGGGTCAGATACTTGACCGCCATTCTCGCTCCGCTGGTCCTGAAAACCAAATGGGCGGTTTTCAATCTCAGCATCGGTTGGTCGAACCCCAGCGTGCTCGTCCAAGGCTCGAAGTAAATTGACGCGGCCCTGCTCGGTCATATTTCCGAACAGTTCACGTTCCTCTTCGAGTTGCCGTGCGCGCTCGATGACCCGCGCCATATGGGCGGCTTTGAGACGGTATAACGTATCCAGCGCCGGGCGACCGCCCTGAAGACGAATACAAATCGCAACGTTGGCATCTTCAAAACTGCAACGGGTCTGTTTCACGAGGGCGCGGGCCTCAACCAACCGTGCGGATTCGGTCCGAGGGCCGGTGCCACGGTGTTCGACCACGATGCCATCGGCAATCTTCTTCAAACGTCGCATACGACACTCGGCGATGGCGTGGCGGACAAAGCGCGGGAAGGTGCTGGCGTCGGACCAACCTTCTCGTTCATTCGCTTTGCATAAAGTTCTGACTTCCACTTCGGTTAACATATTTTTCTCCTGTTGCCCCGCCCCTTGTCACCGATAACTGTGATGGCGTTTTTATTGACGGTGATACATGATCGCGCCTGCGGCGATGCGGTCTTTCTTTTCTTGCTCGGCCAGCGCGTTGCGGCGCTGCAGGTCAGCCTCCTGCGCCAATTCCCTTTCGTTTTGACGACGGGACTCCGGCACGAATGATTTCAATACAGATTCCGGACAGCCGTTTTTCCGGGCGCTTTCGACGTCGGGAAAATAATAGATTTCAGTGCCAGTTCTTTTCACCAACAGTTGTCTGCCATTCGAGGCTCGCGTGATCAGACTCCATTTGGTGCCTTCGACGGTCTCCGGACAAACATCGTCTTTGCTCGGGGAAGCAGCGCTGAGTTTTGCCATCTCGGCTCTCTCGGCGGCCCACTCCGGGCTTCCGTATCGCGGTCGCTCAGCCAAAATAGCCTGCTGAAAATAAATGGCGGGCTCTCCTACGCTGCGGGGGACATGAAAGTTTTGTCCGTTGAGGGTTTTATCGGTCGGGTGATTCAGCCACTTGATATACATGATGGGTTCTCCTGATTTCAAAGTCTTCGTTCGGGTGTTCTTTCCTACCCATTGTGGCGGCAACTCTGTGACAGCCTTAAGGCCGCACTGCCCCGGCTTGCTTCATGCTGATGCCCCTGAAAAACTCGAGATTCCTCCGCTGGACTCTCTCCCGCAAAATCTGCTTCTGCGATTCCCCAAGTTCGCCGAGCACTTGAAGTGCGAGAGGATACGTATCCACGACCGCTGCTGTTTTGTCGCAGCGGTTCCACGCAAGAGCATGGATCTCGGAATCGTGCAGAATCATCCCGCCCAGAAAGAAGACTTCCTCGGGCGTCAAGGCGAGATCAGTGAACCCGGCTGCTTGGCAAGGCGGCAGGTATCTCTCGACCAAGTAATGCTTCCACTCTGCCTCGCGTATTTTCTCGTCCAGAATGCTGCTCATGGTTTCTCCTTTTCATCTGCCTTCGCAAGCAGTGCGTCAAGATCAACTTCGGTCTCGGGTTCTTCCGACTCGGACTGCGCTGCAGCCTCCTGCGCTTCACGCTCGGCCAGCAAGCGGGTCAACTCCATGCTCAGCCCGGCAAGCGAGCCCGGCGCGGGCAGGGGATTCTTGGGGGCGGGCATGCGCAGCGCTCGGGTCTTCTCCCTGCTGGCAGGCGTCGCAGAAAACTCGCGCTGGTATGCAAGCACTTTGGTGAGCAAGTTTGCTGCGGATTTAATGGCAGGGTTCTCGACCGTTTTCTCGTGCGCTTCCCCATGTTTGTCTAACCATGTGGTTACGACCAAGGGTTGAGCCCACGCAATCGCCTCCATCTTGCGCCACAAAGCCCACGTCCGGGCGTAGGCTTCCATCGCAGAAGAATCGACGCGGGTCGTCGTGCCTCTTTTGTGAAGGTCTTTCGCCATTCGTTTCCACTCAACCTGCGCTTCGATTGGCAGGTCCTTGGGCATGCGCAGTTTGCTCGTCACAAACGCGGGCGCATCTTTGTCAGAAATATTCGGCGTCGTTCCTTCAAGCGCGTGCTGCGCCGCACTTTTTCTTGGCGTGGGCATTATTTATTCACCGGCACAACCGCGTTCGTTTTCTCAACGACCGGGGGCTCCACCTTTTTGCAGGGCTGGAACCCGTTCCTGCGCGCGGCGGCGACCTTGGCAGGGCTCCTTGACTGCCCGCCCCGGCGACCGGCCTCCGCTGCTGTTATTCTGGCCATAAGGCACCTCCTAAACTGGCTCGCTTATGTGACGGGCTTGGTATTTCGTGGCTGGCGGCTGGCGTTTTGTGCTTGTCAAAAGTCAGATGAAGGCCCGGGGAAGCAGGCCGAATGTGACGCGCCGGGTTGCGCCGGGCTGGAGAAGGGCGCGATTGACCCCCGGATGTCCCCTCGAAGTGTGTGGATTTGATCGATGTTGGTCTCTATTCGTTTCGCGCGCGCTTGCGAAAAGTTTTTGAAACGGAAAAAGAGACCGGCTGCCCCCTAAATTACGCGCCATCATAGACTTACAGCCAAGCGTTGGGTAAGGAAGTAGCAAGCAGGCGCAGGCACAAATGGTGACACGTATAGACTTAGCATGTGAGGCGTCCGGAAGGCGAAGGCTTCAATGGGCTGCGCCGGGGCGTATTGTACCCACCCAGAACTGCTTGCTTCCTGCTCGGGAACGCTCGCTTTATACTGCTTTCTGCTCGGGTGTCGTCACTTCAGCGGGGTTCTTCTGAGGAGTGTGGGGGTTTCCTGCTTTGCTCTACTCGGGGCTGCGCCGGGGCCGATTGTGGGGGTGGCCCGATTCTCAATGAGTGTAATCGCCTGATTACAACAGTTGGCTCACCTTGATGGTAGCATCGTCAGATAAATGCGATGAAGAGCTTCCACGAAATCATCAGCAGGAAATGGTGGTTCATTCTTTTCAACCTCGGCACTCTGCTGGCACTGGCCCTCTCTGGTCGCCTAACGTCATCTGTAGAATCTGCAATCGCTAGCTTGATTGCATTGCTCGTTGTGAACGGAATTGCCGTGATTTCAGCGCGAAACTTCCCAAACTGGAAATAGTTGTCAATGAGTGTAAACGCCTGATTTCGTCAGTTGAGTACAATTCCACATGCAGTACCAGAGGAGCAGGGCGAATGTGCCACAGACTGATTGCATTTCTGCTGTTGAGCGGCTTTGCGTTCGTTGCAGCGCAAACAGCACCTACTCGGCAGAACGGAGCATTTCTTGTTCGCATGACTGAGACGGAACTAACCTTGCATCCGACCGCTGGGCCTAACAATGTTGGCAACTGCCTCGTAGTGGCGCCGGATGGCCGTGCTCATCTCGAACTTCGCCGCCAGGAGTTTCTTAACGGGCGTGCGTCACTGGCTTCATACGAAGGAGTACTGAATCCACAGGAGCTCAATATTCTTCAGACAATTCTAGATGGTGACGCGATGCGCTCACTGCCACAATTTGTTATCCCTGTTCCTCCGCTAATTTCGTTCCATCTGACGAAGGCGAAGATTTCGCGCCTGTCTGGCATCCAAGAAATCGGCTACTTTGAATGGCAGGGAGAAGCGCCCGCAAACGCGGCGAGCGCTGGAGAAAACTGGTCGCGTTCGGCCCTTGCAATGAAACCGCTGGTCGAGTGGTTTCACAGCCTAAAGAGCACCTACCAGTGGAAGCGCGTTCCGAATCCAAAAAGCGGCGTTTGCGGCGAACCTATTGAGTGAGACAACTGCTGTTGAGACGCAGCATTCGATGATTGTTGCAAAATCCCCATTACACTCATTGACGTTTCGTGGGGGCCTTAACTGCGGTCCTCTACCTTCTTGGGGCAACGAGCAGCCTTTGCGACCCGGCGCTGGGCCTTCAGACGCGTCGTAGGCGGGAGTACATGGCTTCTAACGCGCGCTCGACCTCTGCCCTGTCCTGCGCTTCGCAGGCCTTCGCTGCCATGAGCGCTGCTTGGCTGGCTTCGAACCTTCGCTGGGCAGCACGTATCTCTCTGCCATAGTTCTCAAGGCGCCTTCGCAACTTCGCTGCGCTGGGAATGACCTCTGACTTCTGTGTATGGGAGTGACTCGTGACGTGCCATGCTCCGCAGGCGCACTTGTAAGCCTCGATGGGTTTGCCGGTATACGCCCGGGCGCTGCTTGCTGCTCCGAGCGCCGCCTGCCTGCTCTTGTAGCAGTGCTTCGGCTTGCCGTCTCGCCCTATGCATTCCACCATAGAATCCCGTCCTTAGTTACGTCGTCTGGCAACCACCCGATTTTGCTCAATCTGGGTACCGGTCTTTCATGGAGCTTATTGCTTCATCCACAGTTGGCAGGTTTTTAAGGTCAACAAGTCTGCAATGTTTCGGCGACACAATGCTGCGGTCAGCCTCAGCATAAGTCTCGCAGAGTTTGACGCTGTATTCCGTCACGACTGCCCAGCGCCCGGAACCAGTCACCGGGAGCCTCCAAAGACGCTTGGCTTTCTCCAAATAATTGTCAAGCATGATCGTCCACCTTACTCCGGGCTTCTTCGGCGAGAAACTCGACTTGTTCTGCTGAATAAACTTTGCCGCTCGGAACATGAAGGTAGGGATGACCATCATCAGAGGCAAGGGCCGCGATCACGCAGCGCCTGATGTATTCGGAGGGTTGGATGCCCACAGATTCATACCGGCGTTGCAGGTCGGCCACGACGGCGTTCGGAAAACGGACTGAAATAATCTCGGTCAGGTCCTTTGTCATACATCACCTACTATGTCCCGTAGGTGTGACAGGTCATTGAATGTGACTACGGCTTTGCATTGGATTTTCCTTTGCCTCTTGGGAGAGAAAAGATTTTCACGCAACCACGTTTTCTCTTGTTGTGTAACATCTTTTTTCGCCCCGCGAGGCCTTCTTAGCATTACAAATCTTATTCACTTGTTAAGTGTGGTACCCACGTCACCTACGCTAGGTGACGGTGGGACCGACGCTATGGTCGACCGTAGGTGACGGTGGGACCGACGACCGTAGGTGACGGTGGGACCGACGGTAGGTGACGGTGGGACCCACGCTATTTCTTCAGGCGCAGGAATGCGGCGTGTCGTTCGGCGGGCGTCGGCTCCCGGTACTCCGGTTGCTGAACGGCAGGCAACCTCCCAAGCGCGCGCGCAAATGACTTGGCGAAACGCTCGGTCGATGTGCCACGGTCCCAGCCCTTGAAGTTATGCACCATGCTGGCGGCTTCGAAGAGCACCTCCCATTCAGCGGCGGTCGGATTCTCGTATGTGTAAAATGAGCCCTTCTGGTTAGCTCCGCCTGCTTTGGTTTTCTGGACGGACCAGAAGCCTGCCGCGACGAGCGCAGCCAACCATCGATTTCTAGTTCGAGGGTGAACGGGAATTTGCGACAGGGCGCAGTCACCAGATGCCATGTCACGGTCTGGGTCCTGCCCTACCGTCTTGTCCCAGAGGAAGAAAACGGTTAATAAGAAGTCAGAGGTAACCGGGTATTTCAAGGCAAGATTGAAAAACAGATGTGGCATCGGACCATAGGCATCTTTGTCAAGCGCATGGTTGCCGGTGGACTTCTCCCGCAATACTACATAGTCACCGCTTGAATGCTTGGTCATGGGTTCTCTCCCTATCGGTATCGAGTCTTTCGGTGGATGTTTTTCGAAGCAGAGTCGGTTCACCGTCACGAAGCTCTATTTCGATTTGCCCCCAAGACTTTTCTCGTTCGGCTTGGCTGAGCATGTTATCGAGTTTTTTCAGCAATGCGTCCTTCGTCATTTGCTGTCTCCTATTTTGATTTTCCTTCGTTCGCCGAACGGCGGCCAGTTACGGCAGTCACGCGGCCCGTTCGCGGGACTTCTTCGCGGGCGCGGACTGACTCGCGGCCAACCAAGCGGTCACGGCGAGCCATGAAAACCGGGGGAACCGCCCGACGCGGAAATACGGCAACGGGTTGGCGCGACGATTACGCGGGCGTAATTGGTCAAGGACCCACGCGCGGGTGACCTTCAAGTTCGCGGCGAGTTGTTCGGGGGTCAGAATGTCGGACGGCTGAATTGTGATGGCGGACATGGAACGCTCCGGTGGTTCGGTTGCGTTCCCTTCGGCGGGTTCTTCTTCGGCTCCGGGGTAACTGTCCGGTTTACCGCGAAGAGGGTGCGCGTCACGCGGGGCTGGGTCGGTTACAAACGCCAGCCTGCAGTCATTATACCAAAGCCTCCGGGGAAAGGGAAGCAGAATCCGCGCTGGGCAGGGGTTTTCAGCGTTTCTTGTTGAACGCCCGCTCGATCTTCCTCATCGCCGCCTTCGATTCCTTCGGTACGGGCCTAACGTAGAACTTCATCGTCGTCGACAGCTCCGAGTGGCGGAGAATCGTCTGAATCGTTTTCGGGTCAACGCCGAGGCTGTTCAGGTTCGTCCCCAGCCCGCGCCGCAGGGAATGCCAGCCGTGCCATTCAATTCCCGCCTTCTTCAGCGCGGGCTTCATGTGACGACGCAGCTCGTTCTCCAGCCGTAGGGGCTTTCCCCCTCCGCCAGAGAAGACCCATTCGATGGAAGGGAAGTGACGTCGATGCTCTTCCAATGCTTTCTTAACTATCGGCAGCAGGGGAACCGGAGCTTTGCTCGTCAGGGTCTTCGTGTCGTTGACAATCCCCGACCATACGGAGCGATTGACGTCCAGCTCGTCGCCCTGAACGTCCTCCCAGCGCAGCCCTTTCACTTCGGAGATGCGAAGCCCCGTGAACCCGGCTACGATTACAGCGGTGCGACCCGGCTCCGGTAGAACCTTCATCATCGCCTCAATTTCGGCCAGCGAATATGCGTAGGTATCGCTCGCTGGCTTCCCGCGTGGGACGACCGAGTCGCGGACGGGATTGTCCGCGATTAGGTCAGTTCGCTTTGCGTACCGGAACGCGCCTGAGAGGAACGACTTCAGATTGCGGTGAGTGGTGTGCGCCCGCGTCTTTTCGGCAGCAACCGCAGCCATCAGCCTGTCGACATGGCTGGTGCGGAATTCGCGGAGTTCGTGGCCGTCGAGATGTTGCTTCGCCGACCGGAAACTGAGAAGATAGGATTTGTAGGTGCTGGGCCGTTTGGTTGCCTTGACGTGGGGAAGGTAAACGTGTTCGAGAAAGTCACGAACGGTTTGTGTGCTCGAAGGCCGCACCGTCTTGGCATTGATCGGCGCGAGAATCAGGTCCGCCAGCGGCCTGACCGACTCTGCCGTTCGGTACTCCCGGCTATACGTGGCCAGTTTCTTCGCCGAACTGCGCTGAACCGTCCTTCCATCCGCCCCGATGACGGGTTCCTTGTAGCGCAGCAGCCAACAATTCCCGACGAGCTTGATTGTCCCCTTTTGCATTGGGTTCCCCCGGACACGACAATACCTCGGGAATTAAGGGGACAGCAAGGGGACAAACGGTCATTGTACCCGCGTGTTTAGCGGCGATTTGAAACTGGCAGGGTGTTTCCTAAACCGTTGGTCGGCGGTTCGACTCCGCCCGGGGCCCCCATGCTTTCAATCACTTCCGCCGTTACCATCGATTATTCCCTCCGGTTCTTATCCCCAGGCCCCTGCACCGAATCCTGTGCTATAATAAGTCTCAACGCTACTGCCACGGTTTGCTCGTGACGCGGTGATCCTGTTGGATCAAGATTCATCTCCGCTTTTCCTGCCCGCCGTTTGTTTCAGCGTAAATCAAAACAAAAGAGCGGCATGGGAAACCACGCTACGTGTGTAACATCAGGCCCCTCCAGAAAGAACAATTACGAATGACAAGCTTTACCGAACTAACACTATCTTCTGCTTTGCAGCAGAGGCTGGCGAATGCTCAATTTATTACCCCTACACCCATTCAGGCGCAGGCTATTCCTTGCGCCCTTGAAGGCAAAGACGTGCTGGCGACGGCGCAGACCGGTACTGGCAAGACTCTGGCGTTTCTGATTCCGATCATTGAAATGCTGCAGCGCGAACCGTCGGAAAAAGTCCGCGTGCTGGTTTTGCTGCCTACGCGGGAGCTCGCAATCCAGGTCAACGAAGAATACGAAAAACTGCGCGGCCGCCAACTATCCAAAGCTGCGCTGGTCATCGGCGGCGTCTCCGAGAAGACGCAAATCCAGGCGGTGCGCTCGGGCGCGAGCCTGGTGGTTGCAACCCCCGGCCGCTTGCAGGATTTCATCACTCGCAAGCTGATCGACCTGCGCGAAGTCAAAATCCTCGTGCTCGACGAGGCCGACCGCATGCTTGACATGGGATTTCTGCCCGCTATCCGGCGCATCCTAGCGATCTTGCCGCAGCGCCGACAAACACTTTGCTTCTCAGCTACGCTGGAGCAATCGGTCGCCAGC
Source organism: uncultured Acidobacteriaceae bacterium (assembly GCA_963786075.1). Lineage (GTDB taxonomy): Bacteria > Acidobacteriota > Terriglobia > Terriglobales > Acidobacteriaceae > Sulfotelmatobacter. The sequence goes on from CAWAYA010000001.1 coordinate 260,309, forward strand.
CTGGTGCACGATGCCATGCGCGATCCGGTACGCGTGGCGATTGGTTCCGTGCTCAAGCCGGTTGAGAGCGTCCGGCTGCAAGCTTACGAAGTGCGTCCTGCGGAAAAGCCCGACGTGCTACGGCAACTGCTCTACGCCGAAAAAGGACAGACGCTCATTTTTGCGCGCACCAAGCGCGGCACGGAGCGGCTGGCTAAGGAACTTGTGCGCGAAGGTTTCTCCGCCGCCATGATTCATGGCGACCGCTCGCAATCGCAGCGCAACGCGGCCCTGGCTGGATTTCAGCAGGGACGCTTTCAAGTGTTGGTTGCCACCGATGTCGCCGCTCGCGGCTTGCACATCGATGACGTGGCACATGTGGTCAACTATGATCTGCCCAAGATGGCCGAGGATTTCATCCATCGCGTGGGCAGGACCGGACGTGCCGGATCAGAAGGGCTGGCGACCAGTTTAGTTGCCGGCGGCGAGGTGATCGAACTGCGGCACATCGAGCGCGCGTTGAAGCTGAAAATCGAACGCAAGCAAGTGGACTGGGCGAATGCCGAGAAGTCAGAGCATGTCGTCCAAAACACTTTGGCCAGCCGCACGCTGACCAGGTTGCCCGGTGAAGTGTTTGCCTAACCGGGAATCCTAACTCGAAATAAAAAAGCGAAGGCAACGAAAAAGGGGCGCGTCTCAAAGACGCGCCCTTCTTGTGTGGGTCGGTGGATCCGGGTGCCTACGGTTCGGTTTTCTCCGGACTGCGCTCGCGCGGCAAGCTCGAAATGTCGCGGTCGTCGTCTCCCATTTGAAACAGGGCAGCTTGTTCAGCCGCGTGCCTTTGCAACTCGTCCAAGTCGAGTTCGCTCGAATCGCCCGGCGTGCTTGAGGGTTCGTCCTTGCGCTGAATGCGGCGTTCGGCCTTGTCGCGCTGTTTTTGCTGGCGCGTGTGTTCTTTCTGGCGTTTGGTAAAGCTTGATCGACCTCGTCCTGGCATACCCAATCTCCAATTGTGAATTTTGGCAACAGCGGCTGGCGCTTTGCGCTTTGGTCAAGACACCAGCAACTCATCCCGCAGCAACTCGTGCGCGGGGATGGTGCACGGCTACCACCGGGGTTCGCGGGGCTGGCGCGCGTGGCCCTGATAATCGTCGCGACCGCCGCCGCCCCCACCGCCGAAGCGCTGTCCTCCACCACCCCGCGGTGAAGGGGTCTTCGGTTTGGCTTCGTTGATCTTCAGCGCGCGGCCGCCCAGTTCGGTTCCATTCAATGCCGCGACAGCCTTATCAGCTTCCGCAGGGTTCGTCATCTCGACAAAAGCGAAGCCGCGAGCGCGACCGGTTTCGCGGTCGGTGACGATACTGACACGCTCTACCGCTCCATGCGCTTCGAACAGGCCGCGAAGTTCCGGTTCCGTTGTGCTGTGGGGTAAGTTGCCGACATAAAGATTCTTCATAGGAGTTCTTCTCTTTCTGTTGCTGCTACGGTTGCAAATAACGGCTGAGGAGGGGGGATTTCGCGCGCCGAATGCTGCTCGATGGCTTCCGCCCATCGCGAGGGTCTGGGTGTTTCCCGTATCGCGCGCGAACGGGCTTCGCTGGCTGAGCGCACGCTCGAAATCTTCCGGCAGGCTTCGAGGATTCCCCAGCGCTGGGAAGAATTGCCCACAGCCTGGGCCAGCAGTGCAGCGACCATCTCTTTGTGCAGTGCATCGGTGCCCGGTTCGGCCGGAGCTTCGTCGGAATGCGGCGCTGCCGCGAGATACTCGGGCCCGCCTACGAAAAAGGCAATCCTCTGTGGAGGATTCGCGCCACGAATATCTGTGCAGAACTGATCGCGGCTGTCGATCTCCCCGGCCACGCTGATCAGCACCAGATTATATAAGTCGGCGCGCCACCAGCACCGCGCCTCCAGCACATCGGCGGCGCAGTCCACTTCAATGCCAAGCTGTCTCATTACGTCGGCCCGCAAGTCGCGCTTGGTCTGCGAAGTGTCCAGCAGAAGGACGCGCTTCTTTTTCGCGGGAATGACTTCCGGAATCGACTGCGGCAATGCGACGACAGGCGTGGTCATGCCACTTTCTCCTTGAGATTGGCTGCCTTCGCCGGGGCTACCAGGTTTTTCGCAGCCAGGGCTTTCAACATCTTTTCGTTGCTCTGGCGGCGGCTGATCTTTTGCCGGCGCCGCCGGTTGAATCTGGCTTTATCGCCGTTGATTCCGGACATGCTTATCTCCCGCCCTGTGGGCTGATTCGATGCGTCGTCTGCAGGTTCCTTACCGGCCAATCGTCGAACCGGCCACACTGCATCGCCGTCTCTTTTTCAAGTTGATGTTTCGGGATTGAAGGAACTAATTCCAGAACTTCTCAGGTTCGACCCGTTGCTCGCCTTTCCGAGAATTTCTCAATCGCGAAGGCGCAACGTGCTGTTCGGGGTCTTCGAGGTCAAGGGCTTAATTATACGCCCCATTCATAGAGATTGCTCAGGTATTGCGGATCAGGAAAGGAGCGAAGGTGGGATTCAGGTCCAGCGCTGTCGACACCGCAGTCTGTGTGTCGGGTCACACTTATGGGTCAGAAGGACTGACGCTATTGCTATGCCCCGAGCCCTTGCAGAGAAGGATGCAAAGCACAATGACGCCGCCCCCTATACCGCCGCCGATCTCGAGCCATTTCGTATTCAGACCGTTCCCGACACTTCCGGGCCGAGGCGCGGCGCCGCAGGCAGTCGATACGACGCGGGTTGCCTGTTGTCCCTCGTGCACGACAGAGGACAGTGGCGACGGGCCTTGGGCCTGTGGCTTCTGGAGAATGCTCCCTTCCGTGATGTTCACATCGTTCTTGTGCGCGGCGACCTGCACTGTGCCGCTGACGTCGGCCACGTCGTATTGCGTGCGCTCGCTCGAAACCGGCTCCACTTTGATGCAGCTGACATGCACGCTCATCGAAGTCGAAGTCCCCACCGACACGCTTCCGTGCTCGAGACTGAGGAAAGTGCCTTGGAACTTCACCACCGATTCCGGCTGAATTATTACGGACGAGCCCTCGGCGTCGACGTTGGCCTCGAACCCTGGTTTGGTCTCGAGCAGATCTCCGGGGAAGACCACCGTGGATCCCGAGATCTCGAAGCCGTTAACCCAGACCCCACCCTCGCTGTGCAATACGGCGGAGCCCGTGTCCGCCGCCGTGAGCGAAAGCGGGCACAGGATCACCATCATCCAGCTAACAAGTTTTCGTATAACAGACACACCCATGGCTAAAGACAATTTCCACACATCTCATGAGAATCGTAGCGGCACAGTGATTGATCGTCTATTAGCTCTCTGGATGCCCGTCGCACCGGAGCAGTTGAGACGCACCACCTGCTTTAGCTGCGTCTTGCTTGGAAACTCCGGTATGCTTGGCAGACATTACTTCGACAGAACGTGCTTCGAAAAACTACGGTTTGTGGGAGTGGCTTAACGGAACACTGGCTTAAGGAAACGCGGGTTTAAACGAACAGTGGTTTGACAGAGACATGGAACGAACCTCCGCCAACGATCCTGTGATCGAATTCCGCAACGTCGACTACACGCTGCCCAGTGGCCATCAGTTGCTCTTCGGTCTGAATCTCGAGGTGCATCGCGGCGAGACAATGGTGCTGCTGGGGCGAAGCGGTTCCGGAAAAACGACGACACTGAAGCTGGTCAATCGGCTGCTAGCTCCGACTGGCGGAGAAGTGTACGTGAATGGCACGCCCGCTACTCAAAGCGACGTGATTCGTTTGCGTCGGAGCATCGGCTATGTCATCCAGGAAGTAGGCTTGTTCCCGCACTTTACCGTGGAGCGAAATATTGGCCTCGTGCCGCGTATCGAAGGCTGGACTCACGAGCGGACTCATCTGCGCGTCGAGGAATTGCTGCAACTGGTCGGGCTCGACCCGCAAATGGCGTCGCGTTATCCGCACCAGCTCTCAGGCGGGCAAAGACAGCGGGTGGGAGTCGCGCGGGCCTTGGCAGCTGATCCCGCAACCCTCTTAATGGATGAACCCTTCGGCGCGCTTGACGCTCTCACTCGCGACCAACTGCAGCGCGAGTTTCTTTCCTTGCAGCAGCGCCTTAATAAAACCGTAGTCTTCGTCACCCACGACCTGCGCGAGGCGTTGCGACTCGGGTCCCGCATCGCGCTCATGGAGGCCGGCCGGTTGGTCACGGTTCTTTCTCCGGAGGAATTCGTGCGATCGAGCGATCCGCTGGCCGCCGCCTACGTGCGCTCGTTCGCGGATGGACTGGATTCACCAAATCGAGGCGCTTCATGAACCTCTTTCATTTTTTTTTGCAAAATCGCGATCAGATTGTCGAACTCACTCTGGAGCATCTCTGGCTGGTCGGCGTCTCGACGCTGCTAGCGGTGCTGGTGGGCATACCGCTAGGCATATTGAGCGCACACTGGCCGGTATGGAACCGGCCGGTGCTCGGAACGGCGAACATCATTCAGACGATTCCTAGCCTCGCCCTCTTCGGCTTCCTGCTGCCAGTGCCTTGGCTGGGCGATCGCGCTGATCGCCTGGCGATTCTGGCGTTGACTCTCTACGCCCTGCTGCCCGTGATTCGCAACACGTACACCGGCATCCGCGGTGTCGACCCCGCTGTGATTGAGGCTGGCCGGGGCATGGGACTGACCGACAGCCAGCTTTTGTTCCAGGTTGAGCTGCCTTTGGCGCTTAGCGTGATTCTCTCCGGCATAAGAGTCGCGGTTGTCGTCTCGGTGGGGCTGGCCACCATTGCGGCTGCGATCGGCGCCGGTGCCCTGGGCGAGTTCATCTTTCGCGGTCTCGCTATGGTCAACAACCAGCTCATTCTCGCGGGAGCAATTCCTGCCGCAATTCTGGCTCTGTCGGCGGATTTTGGTTTAGGGTGGCTGGAAAAACGGTTGCGGCCGCAATGAAAACCAATCGCCATCGACGGCTTCGTGGTTTCCGCGAGCGATGGGGGAGTTCGCCATGCTTGATTCTCGCAGCTCTGTTGCTGCTGTCAGGGTGCGCGGCCTCGCGCTCCGATCGCGTTGTGATCGGGTCCAAGAATTTTACCGAATCGCTGATGCTCGGCGAACTCCTCGCGCAACAGATCGAAGCGCATACTCACCTGAAAGTCGAGCGCCGTTTCTATCTCGCAGGAACTTATATTTGCCAGCAAGCTATCTTAGCCGGGCGCATCGACATCTATCCCGAATACACCGGAACCGCGCTGACCGCCATCCTTAAGCAGAAGGTTGGCGGCGATAAGGCCGAGGTCTACCAGCAGGTCAAAAGTCAGTATGAAGCGCGCCTCGGCCTTACGCTCGGGCCGCCGTTTGGTTTCAACAACACTTTTGCGATGGAGATTCGCGGGGAAGACGCGCGCCGTCTGAATCTGAAAACATTGTCGCAGGCGGCCGCATACGCTCCACACTGGCGAGCTGGGTTCGGCTACGAATTCATGGAGCGCCCCGACGGGTACGCCGGGCTGGCCGCCGCGTACAACCTGCACTTCGCTGCGCCGCCCCGCATCATGGATCTGGGCTTGCTCGCGCCGGCATTGAAAGATCATCAGATTGATATCGCCGCTGGTAACGCCACTGATGGCCTGATTCCAGCCCTCGATTTATTCGTGCTCGAAGATGACCGCCACTATTTCCCGCCCTACGAGGCAGTCGCAGTCGTCCGCCAGCAAGCCGAGCAGCGGCATCCCGAGGTTGCCCGGGCAATCGCCGAATTGGGCGGCAAGATTTCCGATCAGGAGATGCAGCGATTGAACTACGCTCTTGACGGCCAGCACCGCGACGTGAAGGACGTAGCGCACGAATTCCTGCGCAGTAAGGGATTGATCCCGTAAGCTTTCACGAAGTTTTCTTGGGGATGGCCGCCTCGGCCGTCCAGCCGAACGCAGCAAAGTGCGCTCTGGCAGCGGCTTCCGCGACCAACCGAGATCGGCAACTGCAGGAATGCAGAAAGCGGCCTGTGAAAGATTGTTTTCATTTGTAACCCCCTGGCGGAAGCCGTCATCTAACTGTTGCGAGGAGACTGCGCCGCTTGGTTCCTCGCAAGCGCCCTAGCTATGCGGGCGCCGCCAAGAAATACCGGTAGGGGCATCGCCCCATGGCGCTCGGGGTGGCTGCGAGCATAGAATCCGACGCACTGATTAACCCGCGCCAGTCGCCCGTTGCTTTTTGTTCCGCTAACCAAGAGATTCGGGAGGTCCGAAATGCTTGCCACGCAGAGCGACTCCGCCATCCGTCACAGTCTGGTCGAGCAACTCGAAGACGCCCGTCGGCACTCCGACGAGTTGTTCGCGGTGGTAAAGCCTGATTCTCTTTACGAGCGCCCAATTGCCGAGCGTCACCGCATCGTCTTTTATATCGGGCATCTGGAGGCCTTTGATTGGAATCTGTTCCACGAACGTGTTCTTGGACTGAAGACCTTTCATCCCGAATTTGACCGGCTGTTCGCCTTCGGCATCGATCCAGTCGGCGGCGGACTTCCGAGCGATCAGCCCGCCGATTGGCCTTCGGTCGCTGAGGTCCAGGACTACGTCAGAAAAATCCGCGCTGTGCTGGACGACAAACTATCCGACGCGCTTCTCGATCCCAACCTCCCGACGAGCGACGGATTTTCTCTCACCACTCTGCTCAACGTGGCCATTGAGCACCGCCTGATGCACGCGGAAACGCTCGCCTACATGCTGCACCAGCTGCCGCTCGACCGCAAAGTTCGGCCCAACATTGGGGAAGAAGAATCGCTCAGCGTCGTCGCTCCTCTTGGGGACCACCGCAGCGTCGAGATCCCTGCTGGCGTCGTCACGCTCGGTCTCGAACGCGGCAGCGAGTCGTTTGGGTGGGACAACGAGTATGAGGCCCACACCGTTAACGTCCCGCAGTTTGCCATCGATCGGTACAAAGTGACGAACGGGCAATATCTGGCGTTCATCAATGCGGGCGGTTATGAAACGCAGGCGTTCTGGACTGACCGTGACAGCAGTGAAGACTGGAACTGGAAATCTGTTCAGGGAATTTCGCATCCGGCTTTCTGGAAGCGGAGTCGCACACAATGGCTTTATCGCACCATGTTTGACGACGTCCCGCTGCCGCTGGATTGGCCAGTCTATGTGAGTCAGGCGGAAGCAAAAGCGTATGCCAAGTGGGTAGGGAAGTCATTGCCCACCGAAGCCGAGTGGCAACGCGCCGCATACGCCACGCCGCGAGGCGACGAACGAGCACACCCGTGGGGAGATGAAGCTCCCGCTCACAGCTTCGGCAACTTTGATTTCGCGCGATGGGACCCCGTGCCGGTAAATGCATTTCCTGAAGGGCAGAGCGCTTTTGGCGTTCACGGCATGCTGGGCAACGGTTGGGAGTGGACATCCACCCACTTCGCTCCGTTCCCCGGATTCGAGCCGTTCCCGTTCTATCGCGGCTACTCGGCCGATTTCTTCGATGGAAAGCACTTCGTCATGAAAGGCGGATCGGCGCGCACCGCTTCCTGTATCTTGCGCCGCTCGTTCCGCAACTGGTTCCAGGCGCACTACCAATTCGTTTACGCCGGATTTCGCTGCGTAAGCCACTGATCGTTAATCGACGGTCGTTAATCGACGATCGCTAATCAACGATCGTTCATCAACGGCCGTTGATTTGAAGATTCGTCATTAAAGGAGTTGCCGACATGCTGGTTCAAGCCATCACTCCAAACGCAAGTTACGAATTCGCCGCCGATGTGCGCGCCGGACTCACCAAGCCGGGTCAGAAAGAACTGCTGTCGAAATATTTATACGATGATGTCGGTTCCGCATTGTTCGAAGTAATCAGCCATCTGCCCGAGTACGGCCTGACGCGCGCCGATGAACGCCTGCTGCGCCGGCACAGTCACGATATCGTCGAGCGCCTGGCTACCCCAGTCTCCGTGGCGGAACTCGGCAGCGGGAGCGGCCGCAAAGACTCGCCATATCCTTGAGGCTCTTTGCCGCCGACAGCGCACGGCCTACTATCCCATCGAAATTTCTCCCTCCGCACTCGCCATGTGCGAACGCGAACTGCGCGATATCGAGTCCATCAGCATTCTGGGCTTCGAACGCGAGTACCTCGATGGACTGCTCGAAGTGGCCGCGCACCGCTCGGCCGGCCATCATCTCCTCGTATTGTTCCTGGGCAGCACCATCGGGAATTTCGATCGCCCCGCCGGCATCGAATTTCTTACCGAAGTTCGCCGAATTCTTCAGCGCGGCGATTCCCTTCTGCTCGGAACTGACCTCGAAAAATCCAACGTTGAACTGCTTCGCGCCTACGACGACGAACTGGGAGTGACCGCCTCCTTCAACCTGAATCTGCTGGCTCGCATCAATCGCGAACTTGATGCCGACTTCGATCTCGCACAGTTTAAGCACATGGCTAAAATCAATCACCAGGATCGCAGCGTCGAAATGCATCTGCGCTCTATGTGCCGCCAGACCGTGCACGTACCCGCAGCCGGGCTCACCGTCGATCTCCTTGAGGGAGAAACCATCTGGACCGAAAGCAGCCACAAGTACGCGCCCAAGGAAATTCTTCCGATGGCCCGCAGCGCCGGTTTCCGGTGCGAAGCACAATGGATTGATGAGCAATGGCCTTTCGCGGAGAACCTGCTGATCGCAGAATAATCTCTTATCCTCGGCGATGTTTGCCCGTGCGAACCTTTCTCGCTCCTGCCCTGTACGCGTGTAATGCCGCGCGTGTAATACGTTGTTCATCTTGAAGTAAAACTTTGTAAATCCTGGGGTTTTGTGCGACGCGCAATGTAAATTAGTAAGGGACCTATGCGCGCAAACATGCACCGTTTTCTGGCGATCGCACTATGTGCCGCAAGCGCGGTCGGCACGCGTATGTTGCCTTCCTCCCAGGCCATGTCCGCCGGCCCGCAAGCCACGGGCACGACCGCTGCCACCCGGCAGATTGGCGCCATCAAAGCTATCAACGGCGCGGTGGTCACGCTGACGCCCGATTCCGGTCCCAACATCAACGTCACAGTGCAGGCCACAACCCGCATCCTGCGCATCGCTCCCGGGGAAAAGGATTTGAAGAACGCCACGCCTATCCAGTTGCAGGATCTCCAGGTCGGCGACCGCATTCTGGTGGCCGGCAAGGCCTCTGACGATAAACTGTCGCTCGCGGCTTCCACCGTGGTCGTCATGAAGCATTCCGACCTCGAGGCGCAGCATCAGCAGGAGCTGCAAGACTGGCAGAAGCGTGGAGTGGATGGGCTCGCCAAGGCAGTGGATCCAGCGGCGGGAACGGTTAGCATCTCGGCGCGAGGCAAGGATGTCGTCATTCACACCTCGAGCAGCACCGTAATTCGCCGCTACGCCCCCGACTCTGTTAAATTCGACGACGCCAAGCCGGGCACCCTTCAGCAGATTCATCCCGGCGATCAAGTCCGGGCGCGTGGTAATCGCAGCGCTGACGGCAGCGAACTTGCCGCCGACGAAATTGTTTCGGGATCCTTCCCTGGCATTGCCGGCACCGTCAACTCCGTCGATGCAAGTTCGTCGACTCTTAACGTTCACGATCTATTGTCGAACAAAACGGTCGTCATAAAGATCACTCCAGATTCTCAGCTTCGGCATCTGCCCCCGGAGATGGCGCAGATGATTGCTATGCGGTTAAAAGGAGGGGCTGCCGGGACGGCGCCGGGGGGAGCATCCAGTTCTGGTTCGGCGACAAGCGGTCAAACTGCCCATCCCGGCTCTGCGCCCGGTGCGATGGCTCCGGGTGGAGCGGGCGCGAGCACGCGTCCAGGCGGAGCACCGGATGTGCAGCGCTTGCTCAGTCATGCGCCCGCGACCACGCTGGCCGATCTGCATAAGGGCGATGCTGTGATCATTCTCTCGACCGAGGGCACAGCGGGCGTGGGGACGGTCATCACGCTGGTCAGCGGTGTGGAACCGATTCTCCGGGCAGCTCCCGGCGCCAGCAGCGCCGCGATGCTCACACCCTGGAGCATGAGCGCGCCCTCCGGCGATGCTGGCGGTCCATAACGCTGGCCCCCATCGCCTTCGGTCCTGCATCGAACATTCATATCGAAAACTCTTAGTGGAATGGAATGGTGGAATGAAGTTTCGGACGTGTTTCTGCTTAGCCCTGATCTCTTTGTCATTGCAGTTAGACGCGACCGTTGCCTCGTCCCAAACGGCGGCAGCGCCGCCGCAGGCCGCCGCAACGCTGGCGGCCACCGGCACTTTGCGCGGCCAGGTAACTGACCCGTCCGGCGCCGCCATCGCCAACGCCAACGTCGTCATGACGCCAGCGGCTGTTTCCTCCACGCCCATCACCACACAAGCCAGCGGGCAGGGCTTCTACGAATTCAAAGGGCTGGCCGCGGGCCAATACACGCTTACCGTCGTTGCTCCGGGGTTTTCCGTTTACGAAAATGACAATGTAGTCATCACGGGAGATCAGCCGCTGCGCCTCAACGTGGCCATGGCAATCCAGGTCGAGGAGCAGAAAATTCAAGTTTCCGATACCGCTCCGGTCGTCGACGTCAATCCCGCAAACAACGCCGGCGCCATCACGATCTCGGGCAAAGAATTGGAGGCTCTGCCCGACGACCCCGACGAACTGCTGACCGACTTGCAGGCGCTAGCCGGTCCTTCCGCCGGACCGAACGGCGGGCAGCTCTACATTGATGGCTTTACCGCGGGCCAGCTTCCTCCCAAAGAATCGATTCGTGAAATCCGGATCAACTCCAATCCCTTTTCCGCCGAGTACGACAAGCTTGGCTACGGCCGCATCGAAGTCTTCACCAAGCCCGGCACTGATAAGTTTCATGGGCAGTTATACGTCGACGGCAACGATTCCCCTTTTAACTCCCCCAACCCATTCGGCGGCACCAACCAGCCCGCTTACGATTCCACCCTGTTCAGCGCCAACATCGGCGGGCCGCTGAACAAAAAGGCTTCTTTCTTTCTTGATGCCCAGCGGCGAAATATCAACGATCTCAATGAGGTGAATGCATCGATACTTGATCCCACCACCTTCACCGAGACACCCTTTATCGAAGCCGTGCCTTTCCCCAGGCATCGAACCAACATTACCCCCCGACTCGACTATGCGCTCAGCAAGAACAACACCCTGACCGCCCGCTATCAGTTCTACCGCGACATCGAAGATAACGAGGGGGTCGGCCAATTTACCTTGGCTAGTCAGGGCTACAACTCCGGCTCTACCGAGCACACGCTGCAAATCAGCGACACCCAAGTCATTGGCTCGAAGATCGTGAATGAAACTCGCTTTCAGTATCTTCGCGAGATCGACAATCAGTCCGCCCTGAGCACCGAGCCGACTCTCAACGTCCTGGGAGCGTTCGGCGGGGGCGGCGACAACCAGGGCAACATTCTGGACCATCAGGATCATTACGAACTGCAGAACTACACGTCCATCATCCACGGCAATCACACTGTCAAATTCGGAGCGCGGCTGCGCGGCATCCGGGACGCCAACAGCTCCACTTCCGGATTCAATGGCGAGTTTACGTTCTCCTCGCTGCTCATTCCGTCGCAGCAGACCCCGTGCGTTCCTGCCGCGGGGCAGGTACCTTGCCCCATCTCATACGAGTACGCCGTGCAAAACAGCGGAAACGCGACCACCCCGATCGCAACCCAACTCAACTACACGATCGGCAGTCCGCCTCTGATAGTGGGCAACTTCGACGCTGGACTTTACTACCAGGAGGACTGGAAGGCACGCTCTAACATCACGCTAAGCTACGGTCTTCGCTTCGAAACTCAGACTGGCATTCAGGATCACGACGACTGGGCGCCGCGCCTGGGATTTGCCTGGGGAGTGGGAGGCAGAAGCGCTCCGCCCAAGGTTGTTCTGCGTGGCGGTTTCGGGATTTTCTACGATCGTTTTCAGGAAGAACAAATCCTGCAGGCACAGCGCTTGAATGGCATCACGCAAAAGCAGTTTGTTATTAACAATCCGGAGTGCTCGAGCCTGACTGACATTACTTCCTGTACCGGCGCCGCGATAGCCTCTACGCCCACGATCTATCAGATCAACCCCCGCGTGCACGCGCCTTACACATTGCAATCCGCCATCAGCGTGGAGCGGCAACTCACCAAGTCCGCAACCTTAAACCTGACCTACCTGAACTCCCGGGGCTTTGACCAGCTGCTCACCATCAACGCCAACGCTCCTTATCCCGGAACTCCTTGCAGTCCCTGCCAACCCCCACCCCTGGGAAATCTCAATCTCTACCAATATGTTTCCGAAGCGGTCTTCCGCCAAAGCCAGTTGATCGCCAACACCAACGTCCGGATCGGCTCGAAGGTGCAGCTTTTTGGCTACTATGTGCTGAACTATTCCAACAGCGATACCTCCGGCGTTTCCAGCTTCCCCTCCAATTCGTACAACATCAGCGAAGACTACGGACGCTCTTCCTTCGACTATCGCAATCGGTTCTTCTTGGGCGGATCGTTTGGTTTTCCTTTGAACATTCGCTTGAGCCCCTTCATCGTCGCTTGGTCCGGTTTACCCTTCAACATCACCACCACCAACGATCTCAACAACGACTCCATCTTCAACGATCGCCCTGGCCTCGTTTCCACAGCGACGTGTCCGACCAGTGTCAACACGCCACCCTCGACTGTCTATTGCACGCCGCTCGGAACCTTCGATTCAGCACCTACAGCCGGCGAAAAAATCGTTCCCGTTAATTACGGCTCCGGTCCAGCCCACGCCACAGTGAATCTGCGGCTCACCAAGACATTTGGTTTCGGTCCCAAGGCCAGCGGCCCCACTGGCAATACCCACGGCGGACCGGGAGGCGGAGGTCACAGCCACGGTCCCTTATTCGGCAGCGGCCCGATGGGAATACCCAGCGGCTCTGACCGCCGCTACAATCTCAGCTTCGGTGTTTCGGCGCGCAACGCTTTCAACAAAGTCAACTTCGGAAACCCTAGCGGCATTTTAGGTTCGCACTTCTTCGACACCCCGAACGGGCTGGCGTCGAACGGACCCTTCTCAAACGGTGCCGCCAACCGGCGCATCGACCTGTTTGCGACTTTCAATTTCTGAACTGCGGATTCGCGCACCTTAACCATGCTGAATTGGTCTGCTTTGCGTTGAGTTCCGGGGTCTGGCAGTGTATCCGTCTGCACCAGATCCTTCCATTCGGTTATTCTGTAGGTACGCATATGCATACCCTCGACCTCGACTGAGTGATTTTCGTTTGCCGTTGATTCCCACCACAAGACGCCAGTTTCTTCAGCGAGCCGCGGGCATAGGCGCGGTTGCCGTTGTCGGAGACGGAATCCTTCTGGCTCCGAACTTTCCTCGCGTTGTGCGCCAGGAGTTTCGCCTCCAGCGCTGGCCCGAACGGCTGAATGGCTTCACCGTAGCCGTGCTCAGCGATTTCCACTACGACCCATATTTCTCGATCCATCCCCTGCGCGCCGCAATTGCGATGGTCAACAATCTTCATCCCGACCTGATCGCGCTCACCGGCGACTTCGTTTCTGTACCCCTGATCGGCGACGCGGCGAAAGGAGCGCTCGCCGCCGAGCCCTGCGCCAGCTTCTTGCGCCAGATGACTGCGCCTCATGGCCTCTGGGCTGTCTTGGGAAATCACGATGCCGGCACGGATCCCGACCACGTAACCAGCGCGCTTCAGGCCGTGAACATCCAGGTCCTCGCCAACCAGTCGCTGCCCTTCGAGCAAAACGGCGCGCGTTTCTGGCTGGCCGGAGTGGATGACGTAATCAGCGGAACCCCGGACTTGTCGAAGACCATGCACAGCGTCCCCGCCGGCGAAGCCGTAATTCTGCTCGCGCATGAACCAGACTTCGCCGATGAAGCCGCAAATTTTCCCATCGACCTTCAGCTTTCAGGACACTCTCACGGCGGCCAGATCAGACTTCCGTTCCTCCCCCCGCTTTACCTGCCGGAGCTGGCGAAGAAATATGTTTGGGGCACCTACCAGATAGGTCCGCTCACCCTCCACACTAATGCCGGATTGGGCACGATCGGGGTTCCCATCCGCCTGAATTGCCCTCCGGAAATCACTCTGTTGACCCTGCGGACTTCAGCGAAACGTCAAGGGTGAAGCACGAGTTTGCGCCCGGCGCCGCCAACGGCGCGCGGCACAAAATATGCAACCGCCTTCACACGGAGCAGGTGGGACTTCCCTCAATGGATTGACAGCAATATACTTAAACCTTTTTCCGCCTGGCACCAGACATGCCAGTAAAAGGGCACCAGGAGCAGCTTCCTTTTGACCTGGAAGGTTTCACCTATGCATCGCATCTGGCCTTGGCTTCTGATCCTCGCAATTCCCGCGTCCAGCACGGCTTCCGTGCAGGTTCCACGTCGGCGTCTGAGCCAGTCGCTTTTAGCCGAGCGCGAACACCAGATTTTCAAGACTCCCACTCGCGCCGCCGAGTTCAGCTGACATCCCCCACGTGAGCGCGCGCCCACGCTGTGAAGATACCCAGGCCCCGGAAGCGTTGACTACGCCCGATCCGCTGACGGTTTCGATCGAAGCAGGACTCAAAGTCAAAGTCAGCTTTATTATCGGCGCCGACGGGCGCGTGCACAGTCCTCTGATTTTGCAGAGTGCTGGACCCGTGGGTGACCGCAACGTGCTGCGAACGGTACGTACTTGGCGGTATCGTCCTGCAACCTGCAACGGCGTGCCCACGGAGGCGGAAGGAAAAATCGAATTTTCCCGCCGTTGAGATTCCCCGCTTGAGCTCATCCCCTTGCGCTAAAATGACCCCAAGCATGACGGTCTGAATCGTGGACAGAGACAAGAAACTAGCCCGGCCCAGCAGTTCCGCGTCCGCACAGGATTCCGAAGACGCGATGCCCAGCATCGGTCCGCACAATCCCGCTCTGGGCGAGATCTATCAGCGTCTCTATCCGGAAATGCGGCGCCCTAAACCCAATCAAGAAGCGATTGCGGCGGCTCTGCAAGCCATGCAGCGCCTCACCATGGAATCCGATTCCGAAGGCGCCGCCGAAAATGCAACGCTCGATACTACTTCCAGCTCTCACCACGCCTGCCACGCTTGCGGACACCACAACCGCGTAGGCAGCAAGTTCTGCGGCATGTGCGGCCTTCCGCTTGGAGCCGCGTCATCCCAATCGCCAGATCCCATATCTTCCGTTCACGCCTTGCCCGCTTTCGACCACGGAGACGCGCCGCAATCTCCACCCGCAGAGCGGGAAACCAGTAATGAAGTTCATCCGCAGCCCGGGGCTCCGGCGGGCACGCATCACTATCACCATCACTACCATCATCACTATTTTCAGGGCGGCGCAGGCCCCGATAGTGTCCCGCGTTCCAACGCCCCCGAGAGCGCCCGAGAAGCCGACCGGATGAGAGTTGCCGCTGCTGCCAAAGGTGAACCCATGAGCCGCAGTGAAGCCGCGGTTCGCCGGCTCACGCAGGAATGGGTTTTAGCCTGCAATACGCGGCAACTCGAAGAGCTGATGGAACTCTACGCGCCGGACGCGCTGGTGCTGCGTTCGAACCTGCCTGCGATCCGCGGCGCCGTGGCAGTGCGGGAGTTCTTCTTCGCCTCGCTCGAAGCCGGTCTGGGAGAAGTGGCCCTCGATCCCATGCGGGTGGAGGTTCTGGGCGATCTGGCTCACGAAGTGGGACGCTACAGTGCACTGGTTCCGGGAACAGCCGGCAAGCGCCGCGAAGAACGCGGCAAGTATCTCTGGGTCTTCGCCAAGCAGGCGAGTGGAGACTGGAAGCTGGTCTCGGAATGCTGGTCGAGCGACCTGACGCTTTCCAGCGCGGAATCCGACATTCCCAAACCTGTGTCTCCCTCGGCAAAACCGCAGCCGCGGAAGAGCTAGTGGTCAGTGTCCAGCGTCCAGTGGTCGGGGAAGTCAAACACTAGCCACTGATCACTGGTCACTGACCACCGCTTTAACTCCCAACTTCCCCAAATCCCCACGCAACTGTTCCAGGGTTTGCATCTGAATTGTGTGCATGCCCAGCTTCGCGGCGCATTCCAGGTTTAGTGCGCGGTCGTCGATGAAGCAGCACTCTTCCGGATTGAACTGCGTGATGTCAATCGCTAAACGATAAATACCGCTCTCCGGCTTGCGCAATCCGACGAAGCACGAACTGACAAACAGCCGGAAGATTTCGCGCAAGCCGTACTTCTCGATGCGGTAAAGGTTTAACTCACGGGACTCGTTGTTAATCGTGCCCATGAAATATTTGCCGGAACCGGCGAGAGCGCGCGCGAACGCGAGAATTTGAGACATGGGCTGCGAGAGCGAGAACATGTAGCCGCGAAACTCATCGCGTGTGAAGGGACGATCGCGGTAAAACACGGTCCGATCCAGGTACTCGTCGAGTGTGATCTTCCCGCGCTCGAAGGATGAGACCACCATTTCGTGCCGCGAGTGAAACTCTTTTTCGTCGAGATGAAAGTGTTCGAGCGCCGCCGCACGTTCGGTGTGGTCCCAGGCGTTCGTCAGCAGCACTCCTCCAACGTCCCAGAAGATGGCATGAATGGCAGACACCTATGAGTCCTCCCCTCGGCGATCTGATTGTAAGCAATTTGTCCTAGTGTTTGTAGACGGTAGAGTCGGGATGATAGTTGCGCCAGTCGAACCAATAATCTTTCAGCGCGGGGATCCGGTCTAAGCATTTTCCTTGCGCGGGGCCGGAGGTAGCGCAGCCCCGGAAGTTCCACTGGCTGGCGGTGGTGGCATCGACCAGTGCCCAGTCTTTTTTCTGCGTCGGAGCATCGGCGGTCTCATCGCCCTGCAGAAAGAATTCGGCGTCGCGGCCATCGATCCGGCTGACGAAGACGCGGAAGGATTTGCCGTCAGGGCCGAGCACCAAGAGCACTGGCGTGCCGTTGACGCGATCTAGAACCGGGGACTGCTTGGCGAAAGTTTCCCAGGGATATGCGCGCGCAACGCCCGCGATACTGAGTCCGATGACTACATCGCGCGATTTCAGTTCGGTGCCCGGGAAGCTGATGACCACGGGCAGCTTGGCTATGCCGGGCTCCCAGTTGGGATCGTACTTTTTTGTGTATTTGGCGACGGGCGCGAGCACCTCGCCGTTGGAGGATTCGGTTCTCCACTCACCGAAAGTTAATTCGTCGCTGAGGACGAGTTCGAGCACTGCGCCTTGGAGTGGGCCGTAGATGGCCTTGCCGGTGACCTGCTGCCACCAGGTTCCGGTCTCTTTATCGCGCATCAGGAAATTCTGGTTGTTGATGCCGGCCAGATAGAAGTGCAGCACTCTTCCGTTCACCGTTCGCGTCCACACCAGACCGGTGTGACAGAGCGTTCAATAGGTGACGGCGATTGGCACGCCTCCGACCACATCGTTGAGGACGTGATGGTAAGCCATCTCGCTGATGGGATAGGCCCGCGCGTCGCTGCCGAAGCGAACGGCCATGATCGTTTCTTTAGGATCGAGTTTGCTTTCCGATTGAGCTAGGAATTGCGGGCCGGCGATGGGGTGGAACATCCACTCGAAATAGTTTTGCCGCGCCATCACTGCCGAGAAGCTGACAAGAAGAAGAGTGAGCGCGATCAGCGCTCTGCCCCAGCGGCCGGCGGTTCTCGACAACGCGAAGGCGAGAAAGAAACAAGCAACGCCCGCAATTGCCGTCCAGAGGGGAGCGCGCTGGTGTAGAGCCATGGCAACCAAGAGCGCGCGCGGCGCCTGGTAGCGGAAGGGACGAATGATGAAGGCTGGAATCAAGAACAGGCCAATGGCGGCGAGGGCGCAGAACGAGAACAGAATCCAGATCCACCGTGAGGTGCGGCGATTGCTTTGATCAGCAAGGCGGCCGCGAAACTCGTGCTCCGATAGCGAAGAAGTGTTCATCGATTGATCGCGTGAGGACTGGAACCATTTTAATCCGCGAAGAATACGAAAAAGAGCGCGGGCAGCGGAATAATAAAAAAATACCCCGGTCCCTGGAAACGGGCCCGGGGTGCTGGTTGACGGTTTGTGAGTTTATTGTGGGGTGAAGTTTTGGTGATAGCTCAGACTGACCACGTCCTGGAACATCGGAGTTCCGGGAGGCAGTTGAGCCGGGTTCAGGAACTGCGTGTCAAAGAAATAGTTTCGCGTGGGAGCGCCGTACACAGTGTTGCAGCACTTGAATACGCCCGTGAGGTACTGCGAGTAATACATGCTAATTAGCGAGCCCGCATAGTTTACGGTACCACCGCCTCCGTTGATGCCATCGCTTCGATCCTCGAGATAGCGCAGGAAGTTATGCATACCGCCGTCGGTGCCGAAATCCTTCAAGCCGGCAGTAACGGCCCAGGCCGGCTCAAAAAACGGAACGCTCTTACCCGCAGCAATCGCCATCCGGTAATAGCTGTTGTTTCCCGGCCGATTGCCTGCGTCTCCTGGCTCGAGGAAGCTTTCGGCATCGGTCCAGCCCACCTTTGTAGTAGGCGCAGTAGCCGTCGACGGAGGGTTGGAGAGCAGCGTGACCGAATCGGCGATGATCGAAGCTGCCGAATGTGGGGCGGTGGGGGTAGCTCCATCAGGCCACATAGGATCGGCGGCGCCGGTGTTGTAATCTCCCCACACATAGACCGGCTCTTCTGAAGCAACGGTGAAGCCGTTGCCGCTCGTCGCCGGGGCTATCGGCTGGGGCAGGTAACTGACGCCTTTCGCGCTCATACCACCATCGACGAGGCGCAGCCCGTGACGCGGGCCGTAGACCACATTGTTCTGCGGATTTCCGGCGTACGCGGTGGCGCCTGCCGTACCAGTGGCGGTCGGATACGTCTCGATGGCGCCGCCCGCAGTCAAGGTGTAAGAGTTGCAGTTCACCTGGTTCGCGCTCACGGTCGCGGCATTGGCCGGAATCGGGAAATACGGTGTGCTGGTGTAGGCGCCAGTCAATCCGAATCCCGCTGCCAGATTCTTTTCACCATAGTTGTCGAAGTAGGTGTCTTGGTCCACGTCTTCTGGCGAGTAGCTGTAATAGGTTGCCGGTTCCAACTTGCCATCCGGCAAACCGGTGGAGGAAGCGGCATTGATCGTGTCTTCGAGCCCAGCCGCTCCTGTGATGCCGTTGTAAATGGTCGCGCCCGTCGGATTAGGATCGGGCAACATTCCCCGGCGATCCGAGAAATACAGGATGTAGCCGTTAAAGTTGGTGTTGTTCACCGATGCGCCGCTGCCGCCAGCATAGGGCGCCGCGCCTTGCAGCCAGAGCCACAAGTTGCCCACGTCGAGCTCGACTACGTTCATGACACCAATTGGGCTGCACGGAGTGTAGACCGTTGTACCCTTGGTGGCAGTCGTGTTGGTGGTCCGAGTCGCAAGGTCACGTGGTTCGCCTTCGCGCGAGTCGTAGAAGTTGATGGGAATCCAGTTGCCGGCGGTTCCACCGGCGTCGGTCGTGTCGTTTTCGACAGCACTGGCGGTTGCGACGCCCTGGTTGAGCTGCTGCAGAATCAGGATCGCTGGGCTGATGGGGTTGTAACACTGGCCCGCTGGGAAGGCGGGGTACAAGGTGCAAGCGGGGCTCGCGCCTCCCACGATATAAGGAGCCGTCGGGGGCGTATTGTAACCGCGGCCGAAGCCGTATCCCAGCCACTGCGTGGTGACTCCGACCCAGACGCCGGCGTTGTTCAGGTACTCGACGCGCAGCCAAACGTGCGCGGCGTTAGGCGCAGCGCCGGCAATGCTGGCCGGGCTGCTGGTAATCTGGCTGAAAAGCGGCCACGAAGTCCAGCTGTATGCCGTCCCCGTCGCGGGGTTGGTGGGCGCGACCCACCCGTCCGTCCCGGCTGTGGCCACGCCGTAGTACATGTAGTCTGCCGGGGCCGCGGTGTAGTTGAGCGCGACTGACGTGGTGGTAGCGCCCACCGCAGTCACGCCGAGCTGTATGTCCTGTCCATCGCCGAGTGCGCCGCGCTCGGGGTGAAGATCGGCTTGCGTATCGGCCAGCAGGATGCGGATCGAAGCCTCAGTGTAGAGGCGGGAATTGCTCAAGAGTGGGGTATCACTGTTCTGCGGCCGGCGAATGATGTCGATAGCCCCAACCTTATTCGCAGCATTAACGAAAGGCAACTGCAACTTAGTTGCGCCAGTCAGTCCGTTGACGATGAAGCTGTTGAAGGTGGTGGTGGAAATCCCCTTCCAGCCTGCGTTGGCTACGCCTCCGCAGTCGGCCGTGCAGGTGGCGGGAGCCGGAGGGGGTGGGAAGCCGCCGCTCCAACTGCCGGCGGGAAGCAGTAAGCAATTCGCGGCTGGTCCAGTGCCCGGGGCACCGGGACAACCACCCGCAGCGTTGGGGACGTAAACGTTTCCCGTGTAGCCGTTGGAGGTCGGCCATCCATTCTCGAGCTGGGTGGTGACGACCTGGCCCACGGCCGCGAGCTTATCTGTAAAGGTCAAGTTTGCGCCGGAGGCGAGGAAGAGATTTCCGTTGGTATGAACCCGGCCACCGAAATTAAAGTTTGGACCGGCAAAATAATCGCAGTCCCCATCGCAGAAGACGCCGAACTCGAATGCGGGGAGCAGAGCGACTTCCACGGTACGCGACAAGTTAACGGATGCGCCGGTGACGTTGGTGAGAGCCGCGTTGTTGGAGGCCTCACCAGCTGTGGACGCGCGCGTCGCAGTTACGGTTAGAGTGTAGGGGATGAGAGTAGCCACCATACCCTGGTCGGAACCAGAACCGACGATGTCCCAGTTGCCGGTTGGGTTTGCAGTGGCGGTAATGTTGGCCCCGTTCATACAGAGGTTGTTTGCGGGCCAGCCAATGCCCACGTTGTAATTCATGCTGGTGATGTTCGAACCGTTAACCAGAGTCGGGTTATTGGCCGGAACGGTGAGCGCGCAAAGGGCCACGGCAGTCGGGGTCTGCGAGGTCTGATACAACTGGGAGAGTTGGGCAGTTAAGTTTTCGATGCCAGACTCCGCGCCATAGAAGGCGAGACTGCCTTCCAGGTCATTGCCGCCCATGCGTTCTTCGTTGCTGACCATGTATAAAAGTCCCACGGCGATACCCGACAGCAGGACGGTCAGCAATAGCGCCGCGATGAGCGTGAAGCCTCGCGAATCTCGTGTACTCTTCCCCATATCTCTCTCTCCTCCAAACTCAACAGCCAGAGCCTCAGACCGCCGTTTATTGGCAAGCGGTGGTTTGGTCACTATACGAATTGCAGAAACTCATATTCCGAGTGCTGACGGAACTCGCCAGATACATGCTCTGGGATTTCTTGCCGGCTTGCGTAATGCTCTCTCCCAGCACCCAAATGTTGACCTTCTGAATCAGGGCAGGCGAGAGCCCGGCGCCGATTGGATTGGACTGATTCGCGCTGATGGTCCCGAGCGTGTTATTGATCACGTCGTAGCTGAACTGCAGGTTGATGATGCCATCGGCGACGGGGACGGCAGTGAGTCCATTGACCTGACGCATCAGGCGCGGCGTTTGCAGAGTTCCGCCCGCGGGAGGAACCTCCAGGAAATAGGTGACGGCGTAAAGGCGGCATGCCGTGGTCTGGGCTCCTGCCGCAGTGACGGCGGCGGCAACCGAGGCCAGACTGTTGGCGCCGGTCTGGTTCAAATTGAGTGCGTCGGCCGAGGCAAAATTGATCGTAGTGTTATTGGGGAGGCCGGTAATCTCGCCGACCGCCGCGGCCGTCTGCGCGTAGCTGGTACCCTGGGCGGTCTTGCCGTTGCCGGGGGTGCTAACCGTGAACAGCAGCAGGTCGCCTAAATTCAGGCCGCCTGCGGCAAGAATGTTAGTGGGGTCGCCCGCCGTGATCGTAGCCGCAGGGCCCACCGTGGCTTGGGTTCCGCTGGGAAAAGTAAATGCGAAGTTGTTCAGCGGAAAATTGTAGTCGCAGTAGATCGAAGTGATGCTGTCATTCACCGCAGCCGGAGCGGCGGCGATGACCGCGGCGCTCTGCACTCCGTTCCCGAAGCCCGGCAAGATGCCATACATATAATTCGCGGCGCCGCTGCCACTAAGCGGATAAGTGTCGCCCGGGACGTAACAGGTGCCGGCCTGATTGCAGGCAACCTTGCTGGCGCCGTCGGTATTGGCCAACTGCAGACCACCGGAAGGCAGGCCAGCGCCGGCCATGCTGATGTCCTTGGTCATCAACTCAACGGCGGCCCGCATATTCTCCTGCGTGTCGGCGCGCTGCGTCACCGTAAGGGTGGCGTTCATGCCCATGTTGAAAAGCTGAGTCATCGCCATAATGGCGATTAGGCCGATGGCGGAGGCGACCAGCATTTCCAGGAGGCTGAAGCCGCGTTGCGATTTTGAGATAGGCATCTTCATGGTTTTTGTTCCGGCTTAGTGGTAGCTGGAGATCAGCCCATTCACGGAGTACGAGCGGGCCGGCCATCCTGGTTTGGTATAGGCAACGGTAATGGTGACGGCGATGAGATTCGTATTGACGGTCCCGTTGGGCAAAAACACTTGATTGAATGTGATGCTGCGGGTGAAGTTGCTCAGGCTATACGGGATGTCATCGTTGGGGGCAGCCTCGCCGAGAATACCGTCCGGGCCGGGCAATATGAGGCACTCCACTCCTCCCGGGCAGGCCGCGCCAGTGTCGGGAGCGGTACAGTTGACATCGTCGCCCGTACCGACCAGCCCATCCGGTCCGGCGCACTTCAGAGGAAGAGCGCCAGGCAAGAAGATGCCGCCGGCCGCGACGTTGTTGATCGCCGAGAAAGGCAACTGCTGGCTGTTGCGCGCGGTGTAGATGCTTTCCATGGCATCCAGCGCCTTGTGGCGGGCAATGAGATCTTCCTGCGCTGATTCCGTGGCGGCGATCGCGGTGCCGAAGGTGGCGATCAGCGCGAGCATGCTGATGCTCATGATCACGATCGCGATCATGACTTCGATCAGTGTGAAACCGCTCTGGGTTCGAAGCTTCCTGGCGGATTTCTTAGTATCGGTCATTGTTGTACCCATTCCTTCGCGCCCGCCACCATCCCAACTGTCCATCCGCGGATTCTGCCGCTGGCGCCCCACACCGTGACAGCTCGGGAATTGTAGACAGTGTTACCGGCACCCGTTAGGTAAACGATGCCGCTGTTGTAGTTGCCGAGGGTATCTTGCGCGGAGCCGTCGGGCATGAAGACCACGCATTGACAGGGCAGCGGGACGCCAGGCGTAGATTCGAAATCGATGGCGGTGCCTCCGGTGACAAGCGGCGGAGGTGAGTCGGGCGCAGTGGCGGGTGGGGTCGCCGGCAGGGCAAAAGAGACATCCGTTGGAAGGGTGTAGGTGTTGACTTGCTCAATTGGAGGAGCAACCACGGCCGGAGCCACAATCGGCGGCTGATACTCGACCTGAATGGTGCCAGCAGGAAAGCCCGCCGGATTGAAATTGACCTGGTACTGGTGACCCTGCGTGATGGCCAGGTTGCGGGTGTTGCGTAGCGCCATCAGAGTGGTCTCATAGGCAGAATTCACGTGGCTACTGTTCATTGAGGGCGTCAGGTAGATGAACGTGACCCCGCACATCACGAGGCCGAGGCTGACGGTGATCATCAGTTCAAGCAGCGAGAACCCGTTATTTTTGCGCGATGGCATAAGTTCCTTACCCGTCGTGAACCTCGTATCGCCTGTTGATCGCAATCAACCCAACCTCATCCCCAAGATTTCTAAACCCAAGATTGCCAAGAGCCCAACCGGACATAGAAAACCTGCGACCGTTCGGGGAGCAGGCCAACCGGCACTGCCTACGGTGGGGCAGTCTCCATCCTAGGAAGGTGGGGTGATGGCGTCAAAGCACCACGGTGCAACGCGAGACTATTGGTCTTTTGTAATCGCAGAGGTGACTGAGGTCACTGGGGTTGAGGGCAGTGGAGTTAGGTGGCGGTGGCGGGGAAACCGCAGCGGTGGGGATGACCGCGGTAACTTGTCGGGAGAACCAGGGTGATCCTAGGATGCATGCAGGTATGACTCTCTCATCACTCTTAGTCTGCGCGGACAAAGCATCGGTGGAAGTGCTGCGACGCGTGCTGGAAGAACTCGGCATTCAGGTGGAGTTGTGCACAGACAACGTTCGCGCGGCGGTGAGGCTGGCGCAGGAACGCTATGACCTGATCATTCTTGACTGCGAAACGCAGGCAGGTGTGTTGGCGTTACTGCACGAGAGCCGGTCCTCGCGGCTGAACGATGCAACTCTGACAGTGGTGGTGGTCGCGGGGCAGGAGAGCATAAGGGAGATGTTCTCGCTGGGAGTGAACTTCGTTCTTTACAAGCCGGTGTCACACGAGCGGGCGTTGAGCACGCTGCGAGCGGCGCAAACCGTGCTGCACCGCGACAAACGCCGCAAGGCGCGCGCTGCCGTACATACCCATGCGACCATCGATTACGCCGGCGAAGAACGAGCCAAAGCTACGCTGGTGAACCTGGCGGAAGATGGCATGGGAGTGAACTTTGGCAAGAAGCTGCCGCCGACCTGCAAGGTTTATTTCCAGTTTCAGTTGCCCGGTCAGATGGCGAATGTGCGGCTCTCGGGGCAGGTCGTTTGGCAGGATTGGAACGGGCGCGCGGGAATCCAGTTTGTGGATGTGCCGCAAACTTCGCGGCGCGTGCTGCAGGAGTGGTTAAACCTGAATGTGACCGAAGCGCCCAAACAGGAGACATCTGCGGAGGCCGCCGAACCTTCTGTCCGGCCAGGTCATGATTCGGCTGCAACGGAACAGCAGGCTGAGCGGCATGAAGCGCAGGGCCGCGACGGGGAAGCTGGGGCTCGACTGCGTGACAAGCCGGATAATCGCCGCGGGCAGACTCGATATGCCTGCCGTCTGGGAGCGGAAGTTTACCAAAGGGGAAGTTCGGTGCGGAACTACTGCCATCTGAGCGATCTGAGCCCGGGCGGATGCTACCTTGAGATGCCGCTGGCCTTTCCCGCCGGCACGCCGGTGGAGATCACGGTGCGCACCCAGGATATGAAATTGCGTCTGAGCGGTGTAGTGAAAGCCTCGCATCCCGGCTACGGGATGGGCGTTTCGTTCAAGCTGAACACCAAGGATGAACGCCATGGGGTGCAGCAGTTGATTGACTTCGCGGCGACTATGACCGAAAGCTCTTAACAGCAACACTCAGTTCTCAGTTCTCAGTTCTCAGTTACTCTCCCCTCGTAGCAGATTCTTTCGGATAAAACTCAACTCACTTCGTTTTGGCGTTGTAGCTTTCTCGGATGAAAGCGGCTACGTTGTCGTGGATCGCTTTCAGCGAGGCCTCGTGGGCGTAGACCATGTGGCCGGATTCGTAGAACTTGAATTCGATATTTTTTTGCAAGTCGAGTGGAATCGGCAAGTGTTGCATTTCATAAATGCCCTCATAGAACGGGGTTGCCAGATCAAAATAACCGGCGTTCAAAAGGACTTTGAGCGTCGGGTTATATTTCATGGCCGTCGCGAGGTCAAGCATCACGTTCGTTGATCCGGGGAAAGCAAAGGGAAGCCCCGGAGCCTGGTGTGCAAAACTCCACCATTTGAAAACTTCGACTTCCGGCTTGTATTCGCGGTTCTCCCCGAACTTGAGATCCTTGCGGACGTAGTCATTGAATGCGGAAACGTAGGCGGAAGAGATCGCGGCTGATTGCGGATCGTACTCCGCCTCTTTGCTGAGCGGATCGAAAGTGGGTCCGGAAAAGCGGGTGTCGAGACGGCCGGTGGTCAGGTCGTTCTCGTCCTGCAGATTCTTCTCGAATTCTCCGCCGTTAATGCGCAGATCAGCCTTCTCGATGTAGGCAACCGGGAGGCCGGTGTATTCATGAAGTTTAGCGGCGATGGCGTGGCGCTGGTCCACGGGAAGGGAAGAGCCGGCTTCCAGGGCGAGAGCATATTCGTTCATGGCGAAGTGCTCGACTTCGGTTAGCAGAGATGCGAGGTCGGGATGTTGGCTCGGCAGTTTGTGGTGATACCAGGCAGTCGCCGCGTAGGTAGGCAAATTGAGTTGATAGGCGATATCGACGCCGGGATTCATTTCAGGGGCGTCTGAATCGAGCGAGAAGTTCAAGATCTGAGATAGAAGGATCACACCGTTGAAGTCGACGTCGCGTTCAGTTTCCAGGATGTTGCTGAGAACAGCAGAACGCGTGGTGCCGTAGCTTTCGCCGAAGAGATATTTAGGCGAATTCCAGCGTCCGTATTTGGAGAGGAATTGTGAAATGAAATCAGAAAAGGCCCAGGCGTCCTGGTCGACACCGTAGAAGGCCTTCTCCTTGTCCTTCCCGCTGAGGCGGCTGAAGCCGGTTCCGGGCGCATCGACGAACACGAGGTCAGTCGCATCGAGCAGGCTGTATTCGTTGTTGACGACCGAATAGGGCGCGGCCGGAGTGTGGGTATCGTCGGCGGTGACGACGCGCCTTGGTCCAAATGCTCCCATGTGAAGCCACACGGTCGACGAACCCGGACCGCCGTTATAGAGAAACGTGACGGGGCGAGGTGCGCCTTTATTGTCGGCCTTGAAGTAAGCAACGTAGAACATGCTGGCTTCCGGGCCCCTGTTTTTGGGATCGGGGTCGGCATTCTGCGGGACGTCGTCCCAGCCCTTGGGATGCACGATAAGCGTTCCGGCATACGCGTCGTAATTAATAACGTTTCCGCCGATCGTGACTGAGCCCTTGCTGGCTTGTTGCTCCGGTTTGAACTGCTCGGGCTTGGCGGTATCGGTCTTCGTAGCTTCGACCTTGACGGTCGAGGTTTCTTCTTTTGCCTGGGCGTGAATCAGCGTGACCGGCAGCGCGACAGTGGCGATGGCTAGCAGGACGAACCTTGACTGGGGCATTCGCATCGGGCGTTTCTCCGTGGGTGAAACAGAACTTGGATTTCCTTTTTTAATTGCGACTGACAATTTATCACGTTTCAAGAAAAGGAACATCGCGGTCGGAGGATGGTGAGGCGCATTCAGCCGGTATTCGCAACGATCGTAAGTAGTACTGATCGGCCAACAGCAGGCTCCCCCTTCGGCTTCGCTCAGGGAACGCTCTCACGCGGCTGAAGTGCGCCGCGTTTGGGATGACGCCTCGGAGGAGGCCCTGTGGATTTGCCAACAAAATAAACTTTCGCCAAGATTCCCGAAAAGCTGGTGCGTGCGCGAGCGGTAGAGGTATCCCCCTCCCCCCATACCTCTGGAACCCTTGTACAGTGCGGGTTTCGCAAGGAGGATGTGTCAAAATCTTGATGTCAAAGAACTTAGATATCAAAATCTTCGGAACAAAAGACTTAGGACGATGTGATCCGGTCAATCGCGACCGTCACTGCCTCGACCATGATCGCGCAACTTCGGCGGTGTGCACAAGGTTGGATGTCACATTGGGGTGTGGAAATATTTGGGGACTGATCCCGCTCCATTAATAATCGGCACTGCCGACGTCCGTGGTTCCCACCCTTCCGCAAAGAACGCGGAAGGGTGGGGCAACCTCAGCGAGGTGATGTCGATGCTCGGCTATTTGGCTGTGGCGGTTTCTTCGGCTACGGCTTTGCGGAAATAATCGAGCGACATTTTCAGTCCGGCTTCTAACTGAATTTTCGGTTCCCAGCCCAGCAACTTTCTGGCTTTTGTGATGTCGGGACGGCGCTGCTTGGGGTCGTCTTGCGGCAGGGGTTCGTAGGCGATTTTGCTTTTTGACCCTGTCACTTTGATGACATGCTGGGCGCACTCGAGGATGGTGAACTCGTTGGGATTACCGATGTTTACCGGCAGGTGCTCCGAGGACTTTGATAAACGGATGAAACCGTCGATTTCGTCGCTTACGTAGCAGAAGCTGCGAGTCTGGCTGCCATCGCCGTAAACCGTGAGGTCTTCGCCGCGCATTGCCTGCTTCATGAAGTTGGGGACAACGCGGCCGTCGTTGAGTTGCATGCGGGGACCATAGGTGTTGAAGATGCGCACGATGCGCGTATCGACTTTGTGATAGCGGTGATAGGCCATGGTGACGGCTTCGGTGAAGCGTTTGGCTTCGTCGTAAACCGAGCGCGGGCCGATGGAATTCACGTTGCCCCAGTAGGTTTCTTTTTGCGGATGCTCCAGTGGATCGCCGTAGCACTCGGACGTAGACGAGACCAGATACTTCGCGCCGTATTTGAGCGCGACCTCGAGGGCGTGAAAAGTTCCGAGCGATCCCACTTTCAGCGTGGGGATGCCGTGAATGGTGTAATCGACGGGGCTGGCTGGGCTGGCGAAGTGAAAGACGTAGTCGACCTTGCCGACATCGAACGGCTCGCAGATGTCCTGTTCTATAAGATCGAATCGCGAATCGTTGCGGAGATGGGCAAGATTGGCGCGGCGGCCGGTGAGCAGGTTGTCGACCACAACCACACTCCAACCTTCGCCGAGCAGGGCATCGCAGAGATGGGATCCGAGGAAACCGGCGCCGCCGGTGACCAGGGCGCGTTGTGTGCTCATGCTTTCTTGGCGCCGTCCTTCATTGCTCCGTTTTTCAGGGCGGCTGCGGGCACGCCATCGGGATGAGAGGCGGCACGTCCCACGCTGTAGTAAGTGAAGCCGTGCGCTGCCATCACTTCGGGATCGTACAAGTTGCGACCGTCGATCACGATGGGATATTTGAGTTCCTGATTGAGCCGGCGGAGATCGAGGTTAGCAAACTCTTCCCACTCGGTGAGGATCAGCAGAGCGTCAGCGCCGGTGGCCGCTTCGTAGGCGGAGTTGGCGTACTTCAGATTCGAACTGATCGCTTCCTGCGTGCGTTCCATCGCTGCGGGATCGTAAGCCGTGATTTTGCAGCCTTCCTGCAAGAGAGCCTGGACGAGGAATAAGGCCGGCGATTCGCGAATGTCGTCGGTGCCTCCTTTGAAAGCGAGGCCGAGAACGCCGAGGCGCTTGCCGCGGAGCGTCCACAGAGCGCTGCGCACTTTGCGCAGGAAGCGATCGCGCTGGTCTTCGTTGATGCGCATGACTTCATCGAGCAGACGGAAATCATAGCCGCACTCGCGGGCGACAGCACGGAATGCCATGACATCTTTGGGGAAACAGGAACCACCGTAGCCGATTCCGGGATTCAGGAAGCGCGGGCCGATGCGAGAGTCGGTGCCGATGCCGTGGCACACCTGGTTGACATTAGCGCCTACGGATTCGCAAATGGAGGCGACCGCGTTGATGAAGGAAATCTTCATCGCGAGAAATGCGTTGGAGGCGTGCTTGATCAGCTCCGCGCTCTTGGTGCTGGTTACGATGATGGGAGCGGGAATGGAAGCGCGGTCGGGTTGCGGGATGGCGTCAGCGCGTTCGTAATAGCTGCCGCTGGTGAGCGGTTCGTAGACCTGGCGGAGGACTTCGGCGGCACGCTCGGTGTCGCAGCCGATGACGATGCGATCGGGAAAAAGGAAGTCGGTGACGGCGGTGCCTTCACGCAGGAATTCGGGGTTGGAAGCGACGTCGAAGGATTCTGGATCAGCGCCATTGCGCAGGATAATTTTGCGAACCCACTCGCTGGTATAAACCGGGACCGTGCTCTTCTCGACGATCACTTTGTATCCGTTGATGGCACCAGTGATTTCGCGAGCGACCGACTCGACGTAAGACAGATCAGCCTCGCCGCGCTCGGTTGGTGGAGTGCCCACGGCAACGAAGATGGCGGAACTGGCGCGCACGGCTTCCTGCAGATCGTCAGAGAAAGTAAGACGGTGACCGCGGTGACGGCTTAGGAGTTCGGGAAGAAAGTTCTCGTGGATGGGGACTTGTCCGTTCATGAGGGCCGACAATTTACGTTCGTCATTGTCGACGAGAACGACGTCATGACCAAGGTCGGCAAAGCAAGCGCCAGCAACTAATCCTACGTATCCGGAACCAACGACAGCGATCCGCATGTTTCAAACTCCCTGGGTGAAAGGTCTTGGGACGGCTTTGTTTAATGGTGTTTTCAAGAGAAGCCACGGGGAGGAAACTCAGTGAAAGTTACTCGGAGAAGCATTCTCACTTA
>CAWAYA010000002.1:0-280616 GCA_963786075.1 uncultured Acidobacteriaceae bacterium
TTCCTTATGGCCCGAGCGGTCGCTGACGAAATAGATTTTGCTCTCGGCAATGCCGGGGATGCCGCCGCCCAGGCGGAGGATAATTTCATCGGCGAATTTGTGGGCGATGAGGCGAGCGCCGCCATCGGTGGCGACGTCCGTGTATTGCTTGCCCAGCACCTGCGGAGACCCGGTATTCTTCACGTCATAGAGCCAGCCCTGAACCGTGACCTTACCCCCGGCCGCGCCCAGGTTTCCGAACACCAGCATGGCGGCGTTGGGTGGAGGCACGTTCCACAGGTCGAAGGTGACGTCGGCGGGCTGTCCGGGAACCTGCAAGGGATAGAAGCTCTTTGACACGAGTTCGACCACGCCGGAGTTATCCAGGTCGTTCCAGAACGTATCGTTGAATGTCTTCAGCAGGGCGGTGTTTTGAGGATCGCTGGTGGACGGCTTGAAATCGGGTACCGCAAGGCGGACTTTCTCTACGCCCAGAGAAGTGCCGGTGCGGACCCAATCCTGAGCCCACGCGGCAGTCAGGGAACCGAGCAGAATGAGCAGGCCGCTTAGAATGCATGCGGCGGTTCGGGCTAAGCCTGGGCCTCGTCTTTGTTTATCGTCCATCCGTGCGGAGTCGTTACGCGAACCCGGACAAAAAGATACCGTATACGACAATATCGTACCCCGATATGTTCTCATTGGCAAGTTACGATTGACCACGAACCATCATAATTACGAATTTGGACTTCAGGAATACTCAGGTAGATGCTGCGTACTTTTATGGATGCCCTGACCCAGCTGCAAGACAGCAAATTTATTTTTTGCTGTAATCAAACCAAAATTCCACCGAGACCTTATTTCCGGAATAATCCTGAGGCAGCGGTCCGAAGGTATCGATCCGCTGCACTGCGCGAACCGCGGATTGGTCGAGCGATGGCACGCCGCTGGATTGCTCAACCTGCACGTTGAAGGGATGGCCATCCCGCGCGATGTCAAAGGTCACATAAACCCGCTGCGCGGTTGTGATTCCGGGATCGACTTCGTACTTCAGCCAATTTTCCGAAACCTTCTGCTGGATGACGCGCACGTAGTAGGCGTAAAGGCTGCCGAAATCGCCTCCGCCGCCGTTAACGCCGAAACCTCCTTTCGCGCCGCCGGCAGCGAAGGTGCCATAAGGGCCGCTGACCGGACCCCCTTCGCCGTAAGCAACCTGGTTCGTTTCTTCTTCAGGAGCCGGTTCAGGTTTTGACTTAGTCGGAGTAGGAGGCTTCTTGGGTTTGATCTTGGAATTCTTACCCTGGATCTCGATCGCGTCCGGCGCCTTCTCCTCGACCTTGGGCTCGGATTGGGTAATGCCCTTGGATTCGTTGGCCACAACGTTTTGGGTTTGCCGGGGGTTGGCGGGCAAGGGAACGGTGCTGACTAAACTGACGCCGATGGCGCTGCCTCCGCCGCCCGCGCCCCAACTCGCTCCGCTGGGTCCGCTGAAAATTGCCGAGTAGAGCAGGATCAATGCCGTCACTGCGCCATGGAAACCCGCCGACCATCCGAGGGCGCGCCCCCAGTTGTCGTGCTCGAAGAAAATTTCAGCGTTTTGCGCCATGTCCTTCCAGGGGCTGGGTGACGATACTGATGTTGGTAATTCCTGCCTGCTTCACCGCATCCATAACCGTGGCGAAGGCTCCAAACGGGACGTCTTCATCGGCGCGGACGAAGATGAACTGGTTGCGGGGATCCCGAATCTTCTGGTGCAGCGCAGCGGCGATCTGGTTGATGTTGATGGCATCGTTCCCCAGAAACACGCGCTGATCCTTGTTGATTGTGATGACCAGACGTTCTTCGGTGATCTCCTTGACCGTGCGGGTTTTGGGCACGTTGACTTCAATGCCGGATTCGAGCACCGGCGCGGTCACCATAAAGATGATCAGCAGCACGAGGACGACGTCCACCAGCGGGGTAATGTTGATGTCGGCAAGAGCCGTCTGCGTGCGGCCGTTGGTGGAAGTGAACGCCATCAGCGCCTCACTTCTGGTGCGGCTTGCGGCTGAATGCTCTCGATGGCATTAAGGACTTCCAGGCCAAAGTCGTCTCCGCTGGCGGCGAACGTGCGGATGGAGCTGCCGATGAGGTTGTAAGCGATGACGGCGGGGATAGCCGTGGCCAGTCCTGCAGCAGTAGTAATGAGAGCTTCGGAAATGCCCGGGGCAACCGCACGCAGCGTGGCGCCGCCGGCGGTGCCCAGGCCATGAAAGGCGTCAATGATGCCCCAGACCGTGCCAAACAAGCCGATGAACGGAGTCACGGCGGCTGTAATGGCGAGCCAGGGAACGTTGCGCTCGAGGCGCGTGATTTCTTCCGAGGCTCCGATCTGCATGCCGCGCTGCACCGCGGTCAGGCTGCGCAGTGCGGTTCCATGCGCCGACAGCTGGCGCTTATATTCCTGAAACCCACCTTCGAAAACGCCCACCAGCGGGCTGGGGCGAAACTGATCCGCGACCGTGGCAATATCCTGCAGGCGTTGTGCCTTGCGAAAAGCCCGCAGGAAGCGTCCACTCTGCCAGCGCGCGCGGCGCAGCAAGTTCCATTTAGTGAGAATGATGGCCCAGGAGATAAAACTGAATGCGAGCAAGGTGAGAAGGACGAATTTGGCGACGGGACCACTACTGGAAACAAGTTCGACAATCTCGCCGCCTACGAAAGCTGCAAAGTAGGGAAAGTGCATCGTAGTTTTGGGATACCTTGCAGCGATTATAGATGATCCGAGAGCGGACTCTAGAGCACGTATCCTAACCGTAAACGTTCGTGCCGACCGGGCGCCTTTATTGAACGCCGCGAAGAGCCTCGGCTACTCACTTTCAT
Organism: uncultured Acidobacteriaceae bacterium; assembly: GCA_963786075.1. Classification (GTDB taxonomy): domain Bacteria; phylum Acidobacteriota; class Terriglobia; order Terriglobales; family Acidobacteriaceae; genus Sulfotelmatobacter. The sequence goes on from CAWAYA010000002.1 coordinate 2,839, forward strand.
GCTATGCTGCGCAAAACTTTCGACATCGTCGACTGAGGGCGGCCTGTGCTGGTTGAATTCCGGCTGGAGAACTACGCGGTCATCGACAACGCGGCGGTGGAGTTCGCTTCGGGGCTGAACCTGCTCACGGGAGAAACCGGCGCCGGGAAATCCATATTGATTGATGCGCTGGCCCTGCTGCTTGGGGAAAAGGCGTCGAGTGAAGTGATTCGCACCGGCGCGGAGCGCGCGCTGGTGTCGGCCGTCTTCGCGTGCGAAGGCCGCGCCGGAGACGCAATCGAGAAAGTGCTGGAGCAGAACGGCCTGGACGAATCAGAAGACGGCTCGCTGATCGTGCGTCGTGAGATTGCCGCTGGAGGCAAAGGCCGCGTATTCGTGAATAACCAACCAGCCACGGTCGCGGTTTTGCGGCAACTGGCGCCGTATCTGGCGACGATTCACGCGCAGAACGAATCGATCCTGTCGTTTGATGCCCCGGCGCGCCTGGCGTTACTCGACGCATTTGCCGGAAGCCAGTTTGAGCAAGTCACGGCTGCATTCGAAGCGTGGAAGGGAATTCGGGCGCGCATCGACGATCTCGAGCGCGGTGAGCAAGACCGCCTGCGGTTAGTGGATCTGTGGATGTTTCAGAAACGCGAGATCGAAGAAGCCAGGCTGCTGGCCGGCGAAGACGAGCGCCTGGAAACCGAGAAGCGGGTTCTGGCTAATGCGGAGAAGATTTACAACGCCGCCATGCAGGCTTTCGATCTGCTGTACGAGGGCGACGGTTCCACATCCGCATCGATGCGGGCCGCGCAGAAGCAGATCGAGGACCTCGCACGCTATGAGCCCAGGTTTCATGAGGCGCTGGCGGCGCTCGAAACCGCGCGCATCAGCGTGGAGGATGTGGGAGCCACGGTTAGGGATTACGCGGGCGGGATCCACGCCTCGCCTGAGCATCTGGCAGAGGTCGAAGACCGGCTCGCGGTTCTCGACCGGCTGAAGCGCAAGTATGGTCCAACCCTCGAGGACGTAATTGCCTTCGGAGCCGACGTGGCGCGCAAGCTTTCCGAGATCGAAAACAAAGATGAGATCCTGCGCGAATTGCGCTCCGAACTGGCCAAGACCGGCGGGGAGTATTTGCGGGCTGCGCGCGCGCTGTCGAAAGCTCGGCAGGACGCGGCGCGCAAGCTGGAGAAGCTGGTCGAGGCCGAGATCAACGATCTCGCCATGAAGTCGACTTTCCGCATTCAGATGACAACCAGCGAGGAAGAAGGGAACTGGGCGGCCACTGGAATCGATGAAGTCGTTTATATGATTGCAACAAATCCGGGCGAGCCCATGCGACAGTTGGAGCACATTGCGTCGGGCGGCGAATTGTCGCGGGTGATGCTGGCGCTCAAGGTGAGCGTCGCGTCGACTCACGCGGCGCGGGCGCCCTCGCCCGCGAAAGCCGCCGGCTCTCGCGCAATCTCCCAGCGCACCATGGTCTTCGATGAAATCGACACCGGCATCGGCGGACGCGCCGCCGAAGCCGTGGGCAGGAAGCTGAAGGCGCTGGCACGCTCCAATCAAGTTCTGTGCGTCACTCACCTGCCCCAGATCGCCACCTTTGCCGATCAGCATTATGTTATCGAGAAAAAGGACCGCAACGGCCGCACCCGCACCAGCATCCGCGCCGTCGTCGGCGAAGAGCGCACCGAGGAGGTGGCGCGCATGTTGAGCGGAGCAAAGCTGACCGATACATCGCGCAAGCACGCGGAACAGATGATAAAGGCGAATGGATAACGCGAAATCAGAGTCTTGACGAAAGAGGGGTGGTTAGTAACAGGTTAGCTAACCATCGCGAAATGGAAACGATCACCATCCACAAAGCGAAAACGCAACTCTCCCGGCTCATCGAGAAGGCTTGCAAGGGCGAGGAGATCGTGATCGCTCGTGGCAAGCAACCCGTAGTCCGCCTGGTTGCAATCGATGCCAAAAGTGCCAAACGGAAACCCGGCGCATGGAAGGGCAAGATATCCTACTCGTCCGATGCATTCGACCCCCTAACCGATCGGGAGTTGAAGGATTTAGGATTCGAGTGAACTGCCTAGGTCGGCCCCTGCGCTGGCCGCCGGGTTGTTCTCTATGAGGAACAGTGGAAGTTCTGCTCGACACGCACGTATTGGTTTGGTGGTTGGAAGACAAGGGCAGAATTTCCCGGCGAGCCGCGAAGATAATTGCAAGTCCAGAGAACCACATTTTGATCTCGGCAGCAGTGGGCTGGGAACTGGCCATTAAGGTGAGCATAGGTAAAATGAAACCTCGGTCAACCCTTGACGGGCTGGACCGGGTCCTTAAAGAGGAGTCATTCTCCGAAGTGCCGATTGCACTGGAGACTGCCGTTCGCGCTGGCCTGTTGGCGCGTCACCATCGAGATCCATTTGACCGCGTGCTGGTGGCGCAGGCGCAGTCTCTGGCGGTACCCATCTTAAGCGCTGATGCAGTTTTCGATATGTACGATATCCGACGCCTGTGGTAGCCAACCCGTTCGCTGCACGGAATCCCCACTTCACTGCTAATCCCCGCCGTTTCTGTGGCTTACGTTGACCAGAAGGGTACTTTCCGGTAGTTTATTGGTATCGATTCAATGGGGTTCGTGTACCCTGATCGTACGGGTTTCAGGGCCAGATTTTGCATCTTGGACGGTTGGGGGAAGATCACAAGAACGGGAGTTTGATTAGTGCCAAACAGCCAGGGGAAGACTTTGTTGTTGCTCAAGCCGCGGGGGTTCTGCGCTGGCGTGGTGCGGGCTATCGATGTCGTCCGTATCGCGCTCGAGGCCTTCGGACCACCTATTTACGTGCGCAAGGAAATCGTCCACAACAGTTTTGTGGTGGATGAACTGCGCGGTAAGGGCGCAATCTTCGTCGACAGCGAAGATGAAGTCCCCAACGGCGAACGCGTCATCTACAGCGCGCACGGAGTTTCACCTGAAGTGCGGGAACACAGCGCCCGGCGGGGTCTGCGCGTGATCGATGCCACATGCCCGTTAGTGACCAAGGTGCACGTGGAAGCCGTGAAGTTTGCCAAAGAAGGCTACTCGCTGATCCTGATCGGACACCACGATCACGACGAGGTAATCGGAACGTTGGGCGAAGCCCCGCTGGTCACCCAGGTGGTGGGAAATCCCGAGCAGGTGAAATCGCTGACCGTGCCCGATCCCGGCCACGTTGCCTACCTGACTCAGACGACGCTTAGTCTGGACGAGACCAAAGACATTATTGCGGCGCTGAAGAAAAAGTTCCCCAACATCAAAGGCCCGGCGGCGCAGGATATTTGTTACGCCACGGAAAACCGGCAGGTAGCCGTGAAAGAAGTGGCTTCAGAATCCGATCTGCTCCTCGTTGTCGGTTCTGAGAACAGCTCCAATTCGAATCGTTTGGTCGAGGTGGCACGCAACCTGGGCACGAACGCACATCTCATCGACAGCTACAAAGATATTGAGGCCGAGTGGTTGCTCGACGTAAAAACCATCGCGCTCACGGCCGGAGCTTCCGCGCCAGAGTGCCTGGTGGAGGAAACGATGAAGTTTCTGGCCACCAAGGGTTTCGACAACGTGCAGGAACTGGAAGTGATGCCGGAAAACGTCCGGTTCGGGCTGCCGCCGGAGATTGTCGAAGCCATCGCCGCCGCTCCCGCCAGCGCTACCGCGGATTAACGGAGCCGCTCATTGATGGAGATGGACACTAACTCCCCCGATTCTCATACTGCTTCCGCACCACAACTTCGTTTCGGCAAAATCGACGGGCTGGCAAGTCGTGTCGGTGCTGCCATGGACGCGGCCCGCAAGCTTCTTTTCTCCGCTCAGCATGAGGAAGGTTATTGGTGCGGAGAACTGGAAGCCGACACTACACTGGAGTCGGACTACCTGGTGCTGCACACCCTGTTGGGAACAGTCGATCCGGAGCGCTTCCAGAAGGCTGCCAACTGGATTATTCAGCATCAGAATGAGGACGGCGGCTGGAGCATCTACCCTACGGGGCCGTCGAATATCAGCGTTTCGGTGAAGGCATATTTCGCGCTGAAGCTTGCGGGATACCCGGCGGATCATCCCGCGCTCCACCGTGCCTGCAAAAAAATCCTGGCACTCGGCGGCGCCACCGAGGTCAACACCTTCACCAAGATCTATCTCTGTTTCTTCGGGCAGTATGACTACGACGCAGTGCCGGCGATTCCCCCTGAGATCGTTCTTTTTCCGAACTGGTTCTGGTTCAACATTTACGAAATCTCGTCATGGTCGCGGGCCATCCTGGTGCCACTATCCATCTGCTACGCCAAGAAGCCGTTCAAGAAAATCCCACGCGAGATGGGTATCGAAGAGCTGTTCGTCGGCGGCATGCAAAAGTCGCGCATGCACCTGCGCTGGTCAAAAAAGCGGGTGTCCTGGCGGAATTTCTTTCTTTGTCTCGACCGGATCACGCACTGGTTTGAGCGAGTGCACATTCGGCCCTTGCGTTCGGTTGCGCTGAAGAGCGCTGAGAAGTGGATGCTCGAGCGTTTCGAGATGAGCGACGGGCTCGCGGGCATCTATCCGTCGATTATGAACTCCGTCATCGCGATGCGTTGCCTGGGTTACTCGGTTGATGATCCGCAAGTGATCCGCGCGCTCGATGAATTTGAGAAGTTAGGCATCGAAGAGGGTGACACCTTCCGCATGCAGCCCTGCATGTCTCCGGTGTGGGATACGGCCTACGCCATGTTCGCCCTCGGCGAAGCGGGAGTACCGGCGAATGATCCGCGGATGGTGAAGTGCGCCGACTGGATTCTGCAGAAACAGGTGCGGAATCCAGGCGACTGGCAAATGAAGAACAAGACAGGCAAGCCGGGTGGTTGGTACTTCGAATTCAACAACGAGTTCTATCCCGATGTCGACGATACCGCCATGGTTTGCCTGGCGTTGAGCCGGGTGGAGCATCCTAATGGACGTTACCAGCGGGAGTCGGTGCAGCGCGCAATCGATTGGGTCTTGTCGATGCAGTGCAAGAACGGTGGCTGGGCATCGTTCGATAAGGACAACGACGAAATGGTGTTTCAGCATGTGCCCTTCGCCGATCACAACGCCATGCTCGATCCGGCGACGGTTGATATCACGGGCCGCACTCTCGAGATGATGGCGGCCTACGGCTACGACAAGAACCATCCCGCGATGAAAAAAGCGATCCAGTTTCTCCGCGACGAGCAGGAACCGGACGGAAGCTGGTTCGGGCGCTGGGGCGTGAATTACATCTACGGCACGTCCCTGGTGCTGCGCGGCCTGGAAGCGATTGGCATGGACAGCCACGAGCCTTGCATCCAGCAGGCGGCCGAGTGGTTGCGCATGATGCAGAACCCGGATGGCGGTTGGGGCGAGTCCTGCGGCTCTTACGACGAAGCGGCGTTGCACGGCGTGGGGCCGAGCACTCCTTCGCAAACCGCGTGGGCAATTCTGGGCTTGCTCGCTGTCGGCGACACGCGCAGTGATTCCGTGGCTCGCGCGATTGCCTACCTGCTTCGCACCCAGAAAGAAGATGGATCGTGGGACGAGCCTTATTACACGGGCACGGGCTTCCCACGTGTGTTCTATTTGAACTATCACCTCTACCGCCAGTATTTCCCATTGCTTGCGCTGACCACATATGCCAAGGTGATGGAGAAGGCCGAAAACTAGTTCTCAGTTCAGTTCTTAGTTCTCAGTGTCGCTGGCAAGCGATGAGGCTTTGACTGAAAACTGAGAACTGAGAACTGAGAACTGCTCTGAAAGTTTTCGTCACAGGTGCAACCGGATTTCTGGGTTCCCACGTCGCTCGTGCTCTAGCGGAGCAGGGAGCCGATCTGCGGCTGCTGGTGCGCCCTAGCAGCAACCTAAAGAATCTGGAAGGTCTAAAGGCAGAAACCACGATCGGCGACCTGCGCGATGCAGGGTTCCTGGAAAAAGCGATGGCCGGGTGCGAAGTAGTTTTTCACGTGGCCGCCGACTACCGCCTCTGGGTGCGGGATCCGGCGGAAATGTACCGCTCCAATGTGGAGGGAACGCGGGCGACTCTGGCCGCAGCGCAGAAAAACGGTGTGCGCTGCGTGGTGTATACCTCGAGCGTCGCAACCATGGGCTTCACCGGCAACGGGCATCCGGCGGACGAGGACTCGCCAGTTTCACTCGCCGACATGATCGGTCATTACAAGCGCTCGAAGTTCATGGCCGAGCAAGTGGCGATGGAAGCTGGCCGCGGCGGGATGCGGGTGGTAACGGTGAATCCGACAACACCCGTCGGCGAGCAGGACGTCAAGCCGACTCCGACCGGGCGGATCGTCGTCGACTTTCTTAAAAAGAAGTTTCCCGCCTACGTGGAGACCGGGCTGAATCTGGTAGATGTAAGGGAATGCGCGCGGGGACACATCGCGGCGCTGGAAAAGGGCAAGACCGCCGAGCGCTACATTCTCGGCGGCGAGAACCTGACGCTGAAGCAGATTCTCGACAAGCTGGGCCTGATTGCGGGCTTGCCCTCGCCGAAAGTGAAGCTGCCCTATTTTGTTGCCTACGCGGCCGGCGCCGTGGATGAAACGTTTTCAGGTCGTCTGCTGGGCCGCGAACCGCGCGCCACGGTCGACACGGTGCGCATGGGAAAGAAAAAGATGTGGGCCAGTTCCGACAAGGCCGCGCGCGAATTAGGATGGAAAACCATCCCCGCGGATGCCGCACTGCGCCGTGCCGTCGAGTGGTTCCGGGCCAACGGATATGCCTAAAGTTGCCATCGTAGCCGCGCTCGAGCGCGAAGTGAGCAGGCTTACCAAAAGTTGGAGCCGCGTGGAGCAGCATTACGACGGCCGCAGATTGGTTTTCTTCGAACGGGACGAGATAGTGATCGTGTGCGGCGGAATCGGCGTCGAAGCCGCCCGTCGCGCAGCCGAGGCGGTGATCGCGCTATATCGACCCACGTTGCTGCAGTCGGCGGGGTTTGCCGGCGCGCTCGATGTCGCTTTGCGAGTAGGGGATCTCTTCATGCCAACGTTTGTGATTGATGCTCGGGACGGAAGCCGAATCGAAATCGAAGACGCAGCCGGGGAAAGAAGAGGCTCATTGGTGACATTTGCAGCAGTGGCGGGAGCCCAACAAAAAGCGCGTCTGGCACAGGCCTACGGAGCGCAAGCCGTGGACATGGAAGCTGCCGGCGTCGCAGCAGCCGCCCGCGCCCATGGAATTGGATTCGCTGCCATGAAAGTTATTTCCGATGGGCTGAATTTTGAAATGCCCCAGACGGCCCGCTTCATCGACGGCAGCGGCCGTTTCAAGACTGCGAACTTTGCAGCTTTTGTAGCTCTACGTCCGTGGCTGTGGCGCCGCACTGCCACGCTGGCAGTCAACAGTCGCAAGACGGCAAGAATACTCGGCGAGCATATCGAGCGCTACCGGCAGGAATTGAGCCGACGATCAAACCCAGTTGCAGCGTCTCCGGCCGCGGCGCAGCCAGAGCCGCAAACCGCCGCTGCCAGCGGTTTGCACGCGGGAGGACGCAAATGAAAATATGCATAAAACCACTGCCGCCGCTCCTCCTGATCTTGTGCGCGGCCATGCCTCTGGCCGCGCAGTCCGTCGCCACTGAAGTTTACGCACAAAGCTTTCGCCAGGGCTCGACCCGCGTCGTCGAAGACAGCTTTGACATCAAGCTCACCCCGCAGGAACCGATTTTCCGCGAGCGCATCAAGGACCCGGGTGGCAACGACCGCTATGCCTTCGCGATTATTCCCAAAGGCCCGGAGGGCGATACCCAAATTACATCCTGGCAGGGAACCATGGCAGATCTGCTACATCCCATTTACACTAACGTCCTGCTGGTATCGCCGAATCCGTCTGATGATCCAAAGAATGAAGCGAAGAATGCTTTGTACCGCCTCTGGCCTTCGACCTTTGCGCCGGTTCCCGTGGGCGCCAAACGAATCATGAAGGTGGATAATTTCTATGTAGTGTTGCAGGTGAAGGCATATCACTTCACGCCGCCCGAATCGCCTTATCTGGATTCCATGACGGTCCATGTGGAGTTCAAAAATACCGATCCGAGGCAGGCAGCGAACTCCGGGAAATGACTCACCGGCCGCTCTGAAGCATATCGCAGGCGGAGTTCATCTAAAGAGTTCACCCGAGGAGTTCGTCGAAGGAGACCATCAAGAAACGATGGGAATTGCAGGACAAGTCGCAATCGAAGATCAAGGCCAGTCCATTCCTGCGACCATGCAGGCGGCGGTTTATCGAGGAGTCAACGACGTGCGCCTCGAAACCGTTCCCGTGCCCGAGATCGGTGCCGGAGAACTTCTCCTGCGCGTACATACCTGCGGAGTCTGCGGCACCGACCTGAAAAAGATTGCCTCCGGCTCTCACTCGGCGCCGCGCATCTTCGGCCACGAAACCTCTGGTGTAGTGGCCGCGGTAGGCGCGGGCGTGAGCAAGTTCGCGCCCGGCGACCGGGTCGTAGTCTTTCATCACATCCCCTGCCGCGAGTGTTACTACTGCCGGCATAAGACGTTCGCCCAGTGTCCGACCTACAAGAAAGTCGGATGCACTGCCGGCTTCGAGCCTTCCGGCGGAGGCTTCGCGGAATATGTTCGCGCCATGAATTGGATTGTCGACCAGGGAACAGTGAAGATCCCCAAAACAGTCTCCTTTGAGCAGGCTTGCTTTGTAGAGCCGGTGAACACCTGCATGAAAGGGATCGAAGCCCTGCGCCTGCAACCGGGCGAGACCGTCTTGACCATCGGGCAGGGCCCCATCGGCATTATCCTAAGTGTGCTGGCGCGGAGGGCAGGGGCCACGGTTATTACTTCCGATTTGTATCCCGAGAGGCTTAGAATAGCTGAAAGCCTTCGTTTCGAGCATATGATAGACGCGTCGCAGCAGGACGCGGTCCAAGCTGCGCGGGCGCAGACCGAAGGCCGGGGCGCGGATGCCGTGATCTTAGCGGTGGCCAGCAACGGCTTGATACGTCCCGCCATGGACGCAGCCCGTTCCGGCGGTCGGGTGCTGTTATTTGCGCAAACCCAGCGCGGCGAAGTGGTGGTGGATCCGGCCGCGATTTGCGTGGATGAGAAGGCGCTGATCGGCTCCTATAGCGCCTCGGCGGATTTGCAGGAAGAGTCGGTTCGTTTTGTGATGAACCGTGAAATGGATCTGGAACAGTTGATTAGCCATCGGTTTCCGCTGCAGGAGAGCGCGCAGGCCTTGCAACTCGCCGCTCATCCCCAGCCGGCGTCGATGAAGATTGTGATTCAGCCCGGTAGTTCCTGGCTCAGTGAAGCTCGGGAAGGAAGCAAGCAGTGAACGGAAAAATGACAGCTGCCGTCCTGTACGGCAAAGAAGATCTGAAGATTGAACGAGTACCCATCCCTCGCGTCGAAAAGGGCGAGGTGCTGGTCAAGGTACAGGTCGCTCTAACCTGCGGTACCGATCTCAAGGTATACCAGCGCGGCTACCACGCCCGCATGATTGTGCCTCCCGCGTTGTTCGGCCACGAACTGGCCGGAGTAATCGAGGAGGTCGGCGAAGGCGTCCATAGCTTCAAGAAGGGGATGCGCGTCGTGGCGTTGAATTCCGCCCCCTGCCAGATGTGCTTCTATTGCTCCAAGCACCAGGAAAATCTCTGCGAAGACCTGCTCTTCAACAACGGAGCCTATGCCGAATACATCCGCGTCCCGCGCCGCATCGTCGAAGCCAATATGCTGGTCATCCCGGCCAACGTGAGCTTCGAAGACGCCGCCATGACCGAGCCTCTGGCCTGCGTGTTGCGCGGCCTGCATGAAACCGGCGTGGAAATCGGTGATACGGTTACGATCATCGGCGGCGGCCCTATCGGATTGATGTTTGTGCAGGTAGCGCGGGCCATCGGCTGTAACGTGATCTCGGTGGTAAAGCGCGACGAACAGGTAATCGCCGCCAAGCACATGGGCGCGCATGAAATCGTTCAGACCACCAAAGTTCCCGACGTAGTGGAGGCGGTTCGCAGCTTGACTCCGCAGAAGCGGGGCTGCGATGTAGTGATCGAAGCCGTGGGTCGTCCCGACGCCTGGGAGTGGACAGTAGAAATGGTTCGCAAAGGCGGCACCGTAAATTTCTTCGGCGGATGCGCCAGCGGATCCAAAGTGCAGCTCGATACCAATCGTCTGCACTATTCGGAGATCACGCTGAAAGCCACGTTCCATCACACGCCAGAGACGGTGCGCCGGGCCTTCGGCCTGATCGCGGCCAAGAAAATTCGCCCCACCGACTACATTACGGGCGAGGCTCCGCTGTCGAGCTTGCAAAAGGTCCTGCGGCACATGTTGAACCGCGGCGGTGACATCAAGACCGCCATCATTCCCGGCCACTGATGGACGGTAGGATCTCCGACGGTCGCCAGAAAAATGAACTGTCATCCTGAGCGAAGCGAAGGACCCCACGCACGCGGGCGCCTCGCGCGGCGATGTAGGGAGTTCTCACGACGCTCAAGGTTTTGCCCGACCGCGAGCACGATTTTTGCATGAGCCTGATCGCCAATGAAACTCGAACAGCCCCGGAATCTTCCGCCGGCTGGAGCCGCCTGCCCGCCGAATATGCGATCCCGCAATCCGCGCCATCGCTAAACCAAGCCCAGGAATACTGCCGTCGTCTAGCCCGCACCCATTACGAAAACTTTTCGGTAGCCACTTGGTTTCTTCCCAAGCACTTGCGTCAGGATTTCCTGAACGTCTACGCCTATTGCCGCATCTCCGACGATCTAGGCGATGAGGTAGGAGACCCCACCGCTGCTCTGGCCCTGCTCGATGAGTGGCAGGCCGAACTCGATGCCTGCTACCAAGGCGATCCCCGCCATCCCGTTTTTGTGGCCTTAGCCGAAACCGTCAAGAAGTTCGACATTCCAAAGCACGAGTTTTCCGATCTGCTTATCGCCTTCCGCCAGGACCAGAGCGTCACTCGTTTCGAAACCTTCGACGATGTGCTCGCCTACTGCCGCTACTCAGCGAATCCGGTAGGGCATCTCGTCCTCTACCTGTGCGGCTATCACGATGCCGAGCGCCAGCAGCTTTCCGACTACACCTGCACCGCGTTGCAGTTGGCCAACTTCTGGCAGGACGTCAGCGTGGATTACGCCAAGGGCAGAATTTATTTACCTCTGGAAGATTTGCGCCGTTATTCCGTGAGCGAGGAAGACATCGAGCACAATCGCAACACGCCAGCCTTCCGCGAGGTGATGAAATTTGAAGTAGAGCGCGCCCGCCAGTGGTTCGATCGCGGCCTGCCTTTGGTCGGCAAAGTAGACAGAGAATTGGCGGTCGACATTGAACTTTTCAGCCGCGGCGGCCAGGAAATTCTCAACGCCATCGAGCGCCAGAACTTCGCCGTACTCGGCCGCCGTCCGGCGATTTCGAAGACTTGCAAGCTTGCCTTGGTGGCGCGAGCTGCGCTCGGGAAATTCTTGGGGAAGCCAGTATGAGTGCGGGAGCGCAACCGGTGATGATTCCGTGGAGTCCGGCTCCGGCGCAGCTCACCATGGCCTATTCCGTGTGCCGCGGCATCACCCGCACCAACGCCAAGAATTTTTATTACGCATTTCTGGTGCTGCCCAAGCGCAAAAGGCAGGCGCTGTGCTCCGTCTACGCCTTCATGCGACGTTGCGATGACATTGCCGACGACCCCAACCTCAGTCTCGAGGAACGCCGCTACAAACTCGATACCTGGCTCGACGCCCTGCATCGCGTACAGCAAGGCGAGCCCACCGACGATCCCATTCTGCTGGCATTGACCGACGCGCAACGCATATACACCATCCCCGCTGGCCTGCTCGACGAACTCGCGTTAGGGACGGCGATGGATGTCGCCGATCCCCATGGCGAAAGCCAGAGTCCGCCGACTGTAGATGCCGCGGTCCCAGGCTTGACCATCCGGTATCAAACCTTCGACGATCTCAAACTATATTGTTACCGCGTCGCCTCAGTCGTGGGCCTGGTCTGCATCCACGTCTTCGGATACCGCGATCCCGCCGCCGAGCCGCTGGCCGAACAATGCGGTCTCGCCTTCCAACTCACCAACATCATTCGCGACGTCAAAGAAGACGCCGCCATGGGCCGCGTGTATTTGCCGGAAGAAGATCTCGCCAGCTTCGGCCTCTCGGCTGCGGAACTAGTGTCGGCGCCCGACGCCGCGCGCTTCCGTCCACTGCTAGCGCTCGAAGCCGATCGCGCCCGCCAGCTCTATCAGTCCGGCGATCAACTGATCCCATACATCTCCGAAGACAGCCAGCCCGCCCTATGGGTGCTGGTTAACATCTACCGCCGGCTGCTCGAGAAAATCGCCGAGCGCCGGTACGACGTTTTCAACGGCAAAGTAAGCCTGACGGTCAGCGAAAAACTGCGCGTCTTGGGGAAAGGTTTCCTGCAGCGCCTCACCTGATGCCCATCACTGGGTCTGTCATCCTGAGCAAAGCGAAGGACCCCATGCATGCCTGCAGTGCTTCCCGCAAAGCGAGGCATTCTCGCGATGCAGAGGACCTTGCTGCGAAGCTGCCAAAAGATCCCCCATGATCCAGAACCCCACCCAACCCACCGTAGCCATCGTCGGCGGCGGCCTGGCCGGTCTTGCCGCCGCCTGCGCCCTCGCCGACTCCGGCTTCAGCGTTACTCTCTTCGAGCGCCGCCCCTATCTCGGTGGACGCGCTTCCTCCTATGAGCATCCCAGTACCGGTGAGGTCGTCGACAACTGCCAGCATGTTCTGTTTCGCGTCTGCACCAACCTGGTCGAGTTCTACCGCCGCATCGGTGTTGAAAACAAAATTCGCTGGTTCGACGAAATGACTTTCATCGAGCCTGGCGGCCGCACCAGCGTGATGCACGCTTCACCGCTGCCTGCGCCTCTGCACACCGCACCATCGTTCCTGCGCTTTCCATTTCTGTCCGCCAAAGACAAGCTCGTGATTTCCCGCGCCATCGCCAAGTTAACCCTGAGTTCGCAACCAGACACCAGCCGTTCGTTTCTCGACTGGTGCCAGCAGCACGGCCAAACTCAAAACTCCATTGAACGCTTCTGGAAACCGATCCTGGTCAGCGCGCTGAGCGAAGATCTCGACCTGATTTCGATTTCCGCCGCGGCCCAAGTCGTCCGCGAGTCGATGAAGTCGCCAGCCGCCCGCCACATGGGCGTTCCCAGCATCCCGTTGACCGACCTCTACAACCGTGCCGGAGACTACATTCGCGCCCGCGGCGGCGAAATCCGCTTTCGCACGTCGCTCGAAGCATTCTTCCCTCAATCAACTCAGGTGCAAGTTCGCGTGACCGACCAGAACGCCGCCGAACAATCATTTGACTATCTCATCCTCGCCCTCCCCTTCGACGCCCTCGAGCGCGTGCTGCCCCAAAGCCCGGATGCCGCGCCCCTGCGCGAGCAGATCAGCCACTTCGAATCCTCTCCCATCACCGGCATCCATCTCTGGTTCGATCGCAAGATCACCGACCTCGACCACGCCGTTTTACTAGACCGGACAATTCAATGGATGTTCCACAAGTCACGGCTGCTGACAACAAGGGGCGGGGCAAATCCAGAATCATCCGGCAGCTACATCGAACTCGTAGTCAGCGCCTCGAAGAGCCTCATCGAAAAGTCGCGCGCCGAGATCGTTGAACTAGCGCTGAGAGAAGTCCGCGAGTTTTTTCCGGAAGCGCGTGCAGCGAATCTGGTCAAGTCCACCGTGATCAAAGAAGTTCACGCCACCTACTCGCCCCGCCCCGGCATCGATGCCTACCGTCCCCAGCAATCGACCCCGTGGCCTCGAGTTTTCCTCGCCGGAGACTGGACCGCCTCCGGCTGGCCCGCCACCATGGAGGGCGCGGTCCGCAGCGGATATTTGGCGGCGGAGGCGCTGGCGCGCGCGGCCGGAGTAGAGCATTCTGCTTTCATGGTTCCCGATCTGCGCGCCGCTGGCCTGATGCGCTTGTTCGGAAAGTGAGCAGCTATCCGTTGCAAATCGGTTTGAGATGTCCAGAAAAAAAGCCCCACTCTTCGCCCGAACGGCGCGAAGAATGAGGCAGCCAGAGGTGGGGGATTTACATCCCGCTCTGAAAGACCAAGGCTTCCTTGTCGCGGCGGAAGTCGATCTCGTTTAGCGTATTTTTCGCTGAGTCGGTTTGGACTGCGTCTGCCGTTATCTGGCTGTCATTCGTCTTCAAGGTTCCGGGCACCGTCGCCACAGGCTTTCCCTTGCGCAGGAAGGTCACTTGCACGGCAGGGCCGGCTCCTTGCCACTCCACTTTGTAGCTTCCGGCGTCGAGTTGCTTACCCGCAACCTGCACAGTATTGGGGATATCGACGGAATGCTGATTCTTCTCGCGTGCGAACGCGCTCAGCGGGATCAGCAAGGCGAGAATCGAAAGAAATGCCACGTAGTTTGAAAGTTTCATTTAACAATCTCCTCAAAATAGAATTGTTAGAACCTAGTCTGCTGCCGCTAGGTTTATCGTTGTTAGGGTTACGAGACGATCAGTTTAGAAACTGACCTTGTCCTTAATACAGATGCGCGGCCCAGCAGGAAGATGCAGCGACTAACGGCGCAGAGTGCAGGTGACCTCGCTATATTTCTGAACCCGCGATCGTATCTTCGGTCACACAACGCCGTGCCTACGCGCACAGACAAAAGGCTCCCCGAATAGAAACATACAGGCTGGGCGATTACGGCATCCCGCCATAATTCTCTTCGGAGGTATCCCATGCGCCCAACACTGATTTTTACATTGCTGTTGTTGTTCCCCCTTATGTGCATCGCCCAGGACCAGAAAAGCTCGGGCGGTGTTTATCCGTACGCCGATCGCGATCGGTCGGCGCGCATCCCCATCGAAGGAGCGAAGCTTTTTCAGCACAATTGTGCCGAATGTCATGGAACGGATGGGCGAGGCCACGGCCCGGGCGCGGTTGCCCTCAAGCATACGGTCCCTGACCTTACCCTGATCGCGCAACGAAATGGCGGAAAGTTTCCCTACCAGCGCGTTAGAGAAATCATTGAAGGCAAACAAGCTGCGCGACTGGCTCACGGCGATCAGGAAATGCCGGTCTGGGGACCAATCTTCCATGACATCGAATCCGATCAGGACTGGGGAGAAGTTAGGCTCGAAGCCGTCACCAGGCAGGTGGAGTCGATGCAGCGCAATAAATAGTCTTGCATGCCCAGCTCGTCAACATTTTCATCTCGTCAACGTTCTCATGTTTTGGATGGTAAGGAGGTTGTCATGCCGCTTAGCAAAGTGCGCGATTTTCTTGACGCTTACAACATCCCGTATCTGATTTTGTCTCACCCGCTGGCCTACACTGCGCAGGGCACGGCGGCGCTTACCCACATCTCGGGAAAAGAGTTGGCCAAGACCGTGATCGTAAGAATCGATGGGGAGCTGGCAATGGCGGTCGTTCCTGCCTCCCGCCACGTCGATCTCCCATTGCTCAAACGAGCCCTGGGCGCGCAGGTCGTGGAGCTTGCTTCCGAACCGGAGTTCCAGGGCCGCTTCCTCGATTGCGAGACCGGCGCCATGCCGCCCTTCGGAAACCTCTACGGCATGTCCGTTTATGCCGATGAGAGCCTCGCTTCCGACCAGGAAATCACATTCAACGCGGGCACCCATCGCCAACTCTTGCGGATGGATTGGGCTGATCTGGTCAAACTCGTGGAACCCAGAATCCTCCAAATCACCAAGGAAAGAGTGGCTGAGTTCGTCGCTTAGAAGCGATAACGTTCACTCCCGCGAGGCCGGGTCGCCCAGCAACTTCCAGGCCTCCCGGAATTTGTAGTGCCGTAAAGATTGCCGGCCGCGTCCATTAATCACGCCACCTTCGGGACGCGCTCCGTAGCCCGTAAAGGCATGACTTGGACCGAGAGCACGCTGTACAACTTCAGGCCGGGCTGATCCTTGATGCCATCGGCAATCTCCACGGGACAACCCTGGTGGTCGCTGCTGGATATGGAGTGGTCCTAGCCCGCGCCGCACCGCAACGCGAGTAAGAAGCCGCTTCCCTGGAAGGCGGCTTTTTTGTTGCAGCAGGGATTTTGTTAGGCGCTCGAAGCAGAAAGGGACTGACTGTTGTAACCATGCTTTGACTCATTGAGAACTGGCCGGGTGACAAGGGGATTTCTCAGCCCGCCAGTAGCGCCACTCCGGCCGCCACTAGCCCCGCCGCGATCCACCGCCGCCGGTCGACTTTCTCGTGCAGAAAGATTTTCGCGGCGACGGCGTTGCCGATGAAGGTGAGGGAAGCGGCGGCGGGAGCGACCAGGCTCACGTCTCCCCAGGAGAGCGCGAACAGCAGACTGAAGAAAGCCACAGCCATGGCGGTGACGCCAAAGAGGAAGTTGGGATTGCCCAGCGTCCGTGCGATCACGACGCCGAGGCCGGAGCGGCGCCATAGTGCGCCAACGTCCCCGACTTGCTTCATGGCGCGAGCCAACAACACGTCGCCGATTACTGAAGCGAAGACGATAGCGAGAATCGCGCTCCAGGTGTAAAGGGCTTTCACGATTCAACTCCACTCGCGGCACTCCGCGCTACAACCTCATTTTCGGTGGCTTCCGCACTCGGATGCTTGGGATGATGTGTAAGCTCCGGACCACCGGCAATAAACCCCACGCCTCCCGTGATCAAAGCAATCCCCAGCCAGCGCAGCGGGCTGACGTGCTCGTGCAGCACAAATCTCGCCACCAGCGCCAGCAGCACATAGCCGAACGAGGTTGCCGGCAGAACGTACGTGAGATCGGCCCAGGAGAGTGCCGTCATGTAGGTGGCGAAAAACGCGAGTAGAAGAAGGATTCCGACCGCGACCCAGGGATTGAGCACGGCAAAGATCACGCCTTGCAGATGATTCAGAGAGATGTTGCCGGTCTGCTTCATCCCATGCGAGAGCATGGAATCTCCGGCCGCGGCAAACACGGTGACTCCGGCCAGCACAAGATACTTGCGAAAGGTCACTGGAAGTTTAGACGGTAGTAATTTCCGATTGTCATTCTGAGACAGCGCTCTTTGCTCGTCGAAGAGCCTGTCCCGAGGTTGCCAAGGGAATCTGGGCGCGCAGCGCGACTCCACGGAGCCCGTCCTGAGAGAGTGCAAGCGACCGAAGGGCGCGTTTAGCGCGCATCCTCTGTCGTTCTACGCCTTGGCGAGTTCGGCAGCAGACTCTTCGCCATGCTGCTTCACCATCTTGTTGCGCGCCGAACGCAGCTTCAGGAAGGTCTTGGCTTCCTTGTAAAGGCGTTTACGGTCGTTGCTGTCGAATGCTGCTTTCTTCAGGATGCGGAACACCGCCTTGGGCCGGAAATAATACTCATCGTAAAAGCGATGCACGGCGGAAAGAATTTCATCAGCCGGCAGTCCGGGATACTGGATGTGCGCCAGTTGATGGCCGCCTTCGTCAACCATCTTGTTGTCGCCGACCATGAATCCGTTCTTCACTGCGTAGTCGTAGAGTTCCGTGCCGGGATAGGCGTGGGCCACGGAAACCTGAATGGTTTCGACGTCCAGCTCTTTGGCAAAGGCAATAGTGGTGTTGATGGTCTCGTGAGTTTCCCCGGGAAGCCCCATGATGAAATCGCCGTGGATGACCAGGCCGAGCTTGTGACAGTCTTTGGTGAACTGGCGCGCGCGCTCGACGGTCGCACCTTTCTTGATGTTCTTCAAAATCTGCTGATCGCCGGATTCGTAGCCGACGATGAGCAGGCGGCATCCGGCTTCCTTCATGGCTTTCAGGGTTTCGAAGTCAGTGGTGACGCGCGAAGTGCAGGACCATGTCAGACCGAGTGACTTCAGCTTGGCGCACAGTTCGATCGTCCGCGCCTTCTGGATGTTAAAGGTATCGTCGTCGAAGAAAAATTCTTTTACTTCCGGCCAGTACTGTTTGACCTTCGCCATTTCGGCGGCCACGTCGTCAGTGGAGCGCTTGCGCCAGGGATGCCCGCTCAAAGTCTGCGGCCACAGGCAGAACGTGCATTGCGCCGGGCAGCCGCGGGTTGTGTAAAGAGAAACGTAAGGGTTCAGCAAAAAAGGCACGTTGTAACGGGTCACGTCGAGATCGCGCTTGTAAATGTCGGTGACGTGCGGAAGCGCATCCAGATCCTGAATCTGCGGCGCATCAGGATTGTGCACGATTTGGCCGTCCTTCAGGAATGAAACACCGGGAATGTCTTCGAGCGGCTTGCCTTTGGCATAGTCAACCACGGCGTAATCAAACTCTTTACGGGCCACGAAATCGATCGCCGGACAATCGCGTAGCGACTTCTCCGGCAGCACGCTCACGTGCGGTCCAACGAATGCAATCTTGATTTTCGGATTACCGGCCTTGATGGCGCGAGCCAGACCAATGTCCCCCGGAAAGCCGGGGGTCGAGGTGAACAGAACGAGAAATTCATAATCCTTCGCAATCTCAATCGTCTGCTCCGCCGAAATATAGTGCGGAGGCGCATCCAGCAACCGCGCCCCCTCCAGCATCCCAGCCGGATAAGCCAGCCACACCGGATACCAATAAGACTCGATCTCGCGGGTGGCGGGCCAACGGGAGCCGGCGCCGCCGTCGAAGTTCTCGAAAGAAGGCGGATTCAGGAATAAGGTTTTAAGAGGCATATTGTGTGAGCTTTAATTTTATCATCCGAAGGCGGCTTATGCGTTGAAAAACCAGTGTTTATGCAGGTTCGTCGTCGAATGCCGGGTTTGATGCAGCGAATGGAGGAAAAGAGGCATCGGCTGATTATTTGGCGCCGAGGGCCCAGTGTTCCAGATCTCCGGTGGCGCGCAGTAATTCGACCTGGCTGCGCTCCAGTTGGATGGTGACATCCTGTACCTTGATCCAGCGTTCGCTGGCTTGAGCTTCCGCATCACCGAGATCATGAATGGTTGCAGTCGAGGAGTCCATGCGGGTGCGCGTAGCTGCGACATTACTCTGGGCGATTTCGTATTCCAGTTCGGCCACGTCGCGTGCATCCTGCAACTGAGTGACGGAGCGCTGCAAGCGCAAGGTCTCTTCTGAGACCTGGTTGCGGGCTGCTTCCGCCTGCTTTGTGGCCTTGCGCGCTTCCGATTCTGCCTCTTTAACTCGCTCGTGCTGGGCAAGATTTAGGAAGGGGAGATGAATGGCCACACCGACGGTAGCATTGTTGGGTTGAAAGTGTGTGTAGTAGGCGTCGTAGTTGTTATAAGTGGCGAGTAAGGCATACTGGGCGGCAAAGTCTATGCTCGGCCATAGCGACCTTTGTTCCCCCTTTACGCGCAGGTATTGGGCGCGTGCGTGTTCCACGGCAGCCTGCACCGTGGGATTCTCGTCAGTGGCTTTGGTCAGGGATTCCGTGTCTGGCTGCTCCGGTTTTACGACGGGCAGAGCTGGTACGGAATCGGGAAAGATTTCGAGAGAGGCAGTTTGCAATCCGGTGAGCCGGGAGAGATGCTCGCGGAGAACATCGGCGGAGCCGGAAGCTTCGGCCATGCGCAGGCGGACGCGTGCGACCGACAAGCGCGCCTTGCTGCCCTCGATTTCGCTGTCAACCCCCTCCTTCACACGCTGCGCGACGGCTTTTTCCATCTGTTCTGCGGCGGTCATGGCTTCGCGCAGATGGCTCAGACGCTGCTCCCATCCCGCCAGTTCGGCATAGCTCAACACGGTATCCTGAATGACCTGATTGCGCTGGTCTTTGGTCTGCAGCGTGCTGACCACGATGTCGGACTGCGCCGCGCGAATGAAATCTTTCAAGGCGGGATTGATGAGGGCGGACTGGGCGTTCACGTTGAACAGCGAAGGCGCGGAGCCTTCGAGGCTGAGGGGAAAGCCGTCGGACCAGCCGATTCCGGCCCCGGCGTTCAGTTGAGGAATGTAGCTATTGCGGAGTTCGCGGTAGCTGGCGGCGGCATGCTGCTGGTCGTCGGCGGCGATGCTCATGCCGGTGGCATGCTTCAGCGCGAGTTCGACGGCCTGGCGAAGAGTGACCGGCTCGGCCAGCAGGGAAGCGGGTAAGAGGACGAGCACCACTAGTGAGAGTTTATGAATGCGCGCGCGACTCCTTGATTTATTTTTCATTATTCTCCGCCTCTATGAACACGGGAACTGAAGCCCGCGCCAATTTTGCCGCTTTGCGCGGCGCTTAAGCGTCGCTCTTCCGCGGTATTCTGGTGCATGGGAAGATTCTACGGACAATCTGATGCGAGAGAAATGATAAGGGTGAGTCGGTCCAGCGCTGGGTGATCAGTCGCGGGCATCGCCTCCGCTTGTCGGCCAACAATCCACAATCGCCTTGTACGCTCAGAACTCCACCCGCGCCTGGAAAGCGATCATGCGTGGACTGCTATCGCCACCCAGCCCGACACCTAGCAAGCCAGTCGGCGGAGAGGTCGTGTACGTGAGGGCCCCAAATCCACTTTGCGTGGAAGGATTTCCTGGAATTCCGGCCTGAACCATGCTTGGAAGGGCAAAATTCGGATGGTTGAAAACATTAAAGAACTGCGCTTCAAAACGCAGCTTCACATGCTCGCTCAAGGGAAACCATTTTGTCAGGTAGAAGTCACTCCAGAGGAAATCAGGACCACGCAAAGCATTACGGCCGAGGTTTCCGAATTGGCAATTCTGTGCGCTGTCGCCGCCATAGCAGGATCCGGCGGGCACGTTCTGCTTACCGACGATCTGTGCGCTTGGATCAACAGTCGAGACAAACGCATCCGGATTGAGCCACTGGATCGTGCCCGCTGCGGTGACTCCAGGAATATTGCAATGGCGGCAATAGGGATTCACTCCTGGCACAAGGCTGGCGAACTCTGGCCCGCTGCCCTGCACAATTCCTTCTCCCCGCATGGTAATGGGATTGACCGCGGAATAAGGCGTGCTCAGCACCGAGAACGGAACTCCGCTGTGCCAGAACGCCGTTCCAGAAATCTGCCAGCCGTTGAGCGCGTAGCCCAGCGAATGGCTGTGCACTTTGACCGGCAGCTGATAAACATATTGCGCGTTGAGGTTGTGCCGGATGTCATAGTCGCAAGGACCATAATCGCGGGCCAGATCTCCCGGCAGAGGCGAGAGAATCCCTCCCGCGGAAAACGAAAGGAATCCTCCATTCGAAACCGTATCCATGCAACGGCTCAAGGTGTAGTTGACCTGCCCCTGCAGCCCATGTCCGAGGCGCTTCGTCGCGGTCAATTCAAGGCCGTTGTAGTGGCTGTTCGCGCCGGTGGAGAACTGCGTCACCGCGCCGAATCGCTGGTCGGTGGGTTGCCCGTAGGGAAACGGCGCGAAACAACCCTGACACACGGTTTGGTAACCATTGACTTGGGTTGAGTAGGGTTGATTCACCGCCCGTGTGCCCACGTACTGCGCTTCCAAACTGGCGGTTGTTCCAAATTGATGTTCCATCCCCAGGCTCCATTCCATGAAGTAGGGCGCGTGCAGTTTGCCATTGGGGATGGCCGTGATTGTGGGTGAAGGAAGAGAAGGCTGGCCCTGAGGAAATCCCAAAGTAAATGTCTGGTTCGCGGCAACGATTGCGCCGATGGCACTGTTGGCCGCTCCTGGTGCGATGACTGTGCCGCCGACGCTGCCCAGCACTCCTCCCTGAAACGTCTTGTCATACGGAGGGTTGGCGCCGATCAGGTCGGCTACGCTGCCCGGCAAAATATCGCTGAATATCCCGAAGCCGGTGCGAAGAACGGATTTGGGCTCGAACTGCCACGCAATCGCCGTCCTTGGTTGCAGAATGGCCACGGGGGTAGACGAAAACAGATTGCCGAGATGAGTCTGAATGGCCTCATTCAGCGGCTGATTCACATCATGCGAGATGGAATTGAAAGAGCCGCGAAGGCGGGCGACTTGATCATGAGGATTCAGCGGATTGGAGTTGAAGGTGTCACGCAGGCCGAACGTCCAGGTCAGTTTGCGAGTTACTTTCCAAGTGTCTTGTGCGTAGACATCGAGATTGAGAAAGTTAAACGGCTCATTTGGGTTTGAAGGGAATGTCTCCGACGCAGTGTTTGCTAGCCCGCTTATGAATTGCTGCAAATTCGCGTAGGTCACGGTTGGGACCGTGCCTTCTCCGAAGTCGTAGTCGTTCAGGCGGAAGATACGGATGTTAGTTCCGAAGCGGAGTTCATGAGCGCCGCGACTCCAGGCAAGATTATCGTTGATGAAAAAGCGGGATGCGCGACGGCCTTGAATCCAGGTGTTGTCGAGGCCTCCGATGGGCGTGAAGGCATTCGCGCCAGTGCCCTGCAACACGATCGGAAACGCCGAAAGTGTGCGCTGCAGGTTGCTTGGCCCGAACAGGCTCTCATACCAGGAAAATGCGGGATTGAAGTAGTTCACCAGGTTCTGCGAGAACACGTGCGTGTGGCCTGCCGCGAAAGAATAGAGGGGCTGCGGGGAAAATGCATCGAACACCGGGTTTATCGGGTCCGTCCACGCGGCTTGCAGGCCGGTGTCTGACTGAAACCGAAACCAGGTCGTATCTCTCTGATTGATGTTGTAGTCCACGCGGGCCGTCTGTACCTGCTCGTGGTCGTCGCTGGAATGGGAGACGCTCTGCCGGTTCGCGCAACCATCCCCGGCGGCGCCGAGCGGGCATCCAAGTATCGCGGTCGGTGTGCCGCTGGTGTTTTCATAGAGGGAGAACATCTGTTGATAGAACGGGACGGAGGCAGAAGGAAGTTGTTGCAGTACGTATTGCTCGAATGCCGGGCTGGGAACGATCGTGGGCGTGACGATCGGCAGGGCGATGCGCACCCATTCGCTGTCGAAGAAGAAAAAAAGCTTGTCGCGCGCAATCGGGCCGCCGATGCTGCCTCCAAAGTGATTGACTGTCGATCTGGGCTTGTGGTTCCCCGAAGTCGCATTGGTGAAATAGTCCGCCGCATTCAGCAGCGAACCGTTCCACAACTCATAGAGGTTCCCGTGCAACTGATTTGTACCGGACTTCGTGACATAGTCGACTTGCGATGCCCCATAGCGCCCCTGGTCCACGGAGTAGGAAAGCGTATTGACCGTCACTTCCGAAATCGAATTCAATCCCAGGACCAGGTTGGTTGAGAGACCGCTATTGAGATTGGTGAGCGGGTCGTTCGTTTCTAGCCCGTCCACAATGTAGCCATTAGAGAGAGCGGGAAGTCCGTTGAATTCCACGTTGCCGTACCCGTTGCTGCTGCCGACGAAATCGTTACTGCTCCCCGCCGTATTGATCAGGGCGCCAGGGGCAAATTGCAGAGGGTAGGTCAGGTCACCGCCGGGGTTCGGCAAGTCCTCCAGTGCCGGAGCAGTCAGGGTGGTGGAGGTGTTGGCGTTTTCCGGGTTGATGATGGGGGCTTCGCTGCTTACCTCAACCGCCTCATTGGACCGCGCCACCTTGAGCGTGAAATCCACAGTTTGCTTCTGGCCCAGACCCGAAATGACGTTGTCATTTTGCTGCGGATCGAAGCCTTGTGCTTCCGCTCTAACCGAATAGGTGCCCGGCTTTAACTGTGGAAAGTCGAATCGTCCCGCGTCGTCGGTTCGGGCACTGCGTTTCAGACCGGTCTCGTGATTCGTGATCGTCACAGCGGCGCCCCGCACGACCGCGTTAGTTGCGTCTCGTACTTGGCCAACGATGGCACTGGTGGTTTCCCCTTGTCCCAGCGCCTTCGCCGGAAAAAGACACGTCGCCATCAATATGAGAAAACCGACGTTCGCTGACCGCGCCATGAATACCCCACGTCTCTGCCCTAAAGTGGCTCGCAGTTACTACCTCATCCATTAACCAGAGATTATTCTGTATAGTTAACCACAGTTAACACAAACAGGCAAGGACGGAAGCGAAGGCTGGCAACCTCGGCGATTGCTTCGAACGACTGGCAAGCCGGAAGTGATTGGTTCGCCCGTGGGATTAGTGCCCATGAAAGGGCTTGGCCTCACCTCGCTTCCTGATGGGCGGCGATCCGGAGGAAAGGCCGGTGCGGGGGAGCGAGCTGGGCTTGGGAACTGAAGTTGGCTAAGTTCGGAAACTAAGAAGTTGAGCTGAGCAGATTACTCTCAGAACTTAGGTAACATTGACCAAACTCCGTCTGGTTGTAATGCTGGTTGGAATGGCAAAGCCTGGTAAGCGCACCCGTCCGCCCCGTATCCGCGTTCCCAACAACGAGAGGGCTTTATTTACCGTCGATGCCAAAAAATTTGTCGGAGTCCTTCGGCGTCTCTCCCTTACGGGAGGTTCGGCTGTTCTTGCCAACGGTCCTATTCCTGAGGGTACGCTGGCGGAGATGGATTTGGGTACTGTGTTTGGCAAAGTCACGGCGCAAATTCAATTCATGCACTCCGGAGCGGATGGGATGCCGACGGCCCAAGCGTTTCGCTTCATCGATATGGACGAGGTCAGTGCCAAGCGATTTAAGGCTGCCGCCAAGCAGATGGAAAAAGCCGGATTCAGCGACGCGCAAGAGAAGGGAAATCCTCTCGGCAATCTGGCGTCTCAGACTTTGAGCAAGCTCCGCAACAGCATTGGCAACCTTTCGGGGATGATCACTCCCGGAAGCACTGGAAAATCCTAGCCAAGAAGTTGCATCTGCCTAGCCTCGCTATCTGGGTTGAGCTCCCGACACAAGCACTGGTGGCTCCGGCTACCGGGCTACGCGCTGTAAGCCGTCCTGAGCTGGGCGGAAGGTGTGAGCCATGGAGAGCGCACTGCGATACTCTTCGGCCGCGGCCGGGCGGTCGCCTTGTTTCTCGAGTAATTCGCCGAGTAAATAGTGGGCTTTAAAGACAGGTGCTTCCTCAACCTTGTTGGAAAACGCAAGATAACTGCGCAAGAACTGGATAGCTAGAGGATAATCACGGCCGGCATGAAATAACATGCTGGCCGCATCCACAAAGGCTCCCGGATGATCGACGCGGCTGGACTCCATGCTGCGGAGTGCCTGCTCCATCTCGGCAAAGCGGTCGGCGTGACGGTAATAGCCTGCAAGATTAAGCCAGGCACGAGCGCCGTTTTGGCTCGCGGTGACGGCGGCGCGGAATTCACGTTCCGCTGCGGCGGGTTCTTTCTCTCTCTCGGCGATGCGTCCCCTGACCCAGTGCGCCATGGACGGATTGAGCGGGACGAGCAACTCTGCCTGGGCACGCGCTTTGTCCTTGCCTCCCCCCACGATTCCGGGAGCTTCCAGGTAAAACTCTGCGAGGTCGGTGCGGGCCTCCCAACTGTTGGGAGAGAGTTCAACGGCGCGTTCGAATTCCGAGCGAACTTTTCCTGCCAGTCCTGCCGCCTTGAGAAAGCCGGAGCGATCCGCCTTCTCGCCGAAGATGCGGCCCAGCCAGAGGTGATACAGACCGTTGTCGGGCGCCAGGGCGACAGCTTTTTCGCAAGCGGGGATGCCGGCATCCCAATTGTCGAGTTCGAAATGAGCGCGGCAGAGCAGGTTGTAAGCTTCCGCAGTCGGGGCCCGGCGGATCTGCTGCTCGAGGATTTGCATGGCCTGATCGACGCGGCCGGCGGCGAGAAGGGTTTCAGGTGGTTCGGCCGCGAGACAATAAGGGACCAATAGGAGCGAAAGCAACGCGATGAGGAAGCGAGCCTTGGGGGCGAGCTGAAAAGCATGTTCCTCACCGGGCTTGTCGCCCGGTTCGGAATGACAGAGGTCGCCGTGGGAATGACAAAGGTCGTCGGCAGCATGATCGTTATCGATCCACTGCATGGCCTAGGGGACCACTCTTACGCGGGCACCATCGACCAGGGGCTTGTTGGCATCGGCCGAGGACAGGGCTACAACGGAATTCTCGGGAAGGCCCCCCGTAATCTCGACCTGGGTAAGGTTCTGCAGAGAGACTTCCACTTCTCGTCGCTTGAGTTCGCCGTCGACGACCTGATAAACGTAGGGCTTGGTATCGTCCATGCGCACGGCCTCGCGCAGCAGCGTGAGCACGCCCCTGTGCTCGGCGGTGATGATGGTGACGCCGACGTTAACGTTCGGCAATAAGCGCAGATCCTGGTTGTCGAGTGTGCATGTCACTTCGCCGACGTTGCGTGCGCCGCGAAGTTTCACGGTGGAAGGCACGGTGCTGACGGTGCCACTCCAGATGCGGCCGGGCAGAGCGTCCCAAGTGACTTCGATTTTTTCTCCCGCGGCGAGGCGGCCGATGTCGGGTTCGTCGACGAAAGCGCGCACCAGCATGTGAGAAAGATCGCCCTCCTGCAGCAGCAGATCGCCGGTTTGCACGTAGGCGCCTTGCTTGACGGGCAGCGCGTAGACGATGCCATCAAACGGAGCGCGCACGCTGGATTTGCGGAGAGCATCTTCGGCGGCGTCGTAGGCGGCCTCGGCTTCCGCTCCCAGCGCCTGAACCCTGGCAACCTCCGGCCGGGAGTAGCGGTCTTTCTTTTTTTGTTCGAGCAGAGTGGTGTCGGCCTGGGCTCGCCGCAATGCGTCCTCGGCCTGCTTGACTTCACCGGCCGAAGCTGCGCCTTGCTGCTGGAGCCGGAGCAGAGCATCAAGATTGCGCTGGTCGGCATCGCGGGCGCTGCGGGCTTTCACCAATTGGGCGTCGAGTGTGAGGATTTCTTCACGCGTGCCGCCGGTATCGACGTCGGCCTCATCAGCCTGCGCCGCTTTGATCTGCGCCTGGGCGCGGGCGGCCTGGCTGCGCAGATCGGCATCGTCGAGTTGCAACAGCAGTTGACCCTGGCGAACGTGGTCGCCCTCTTTTACAAACAAATGTTTCACCGTGGTAGCCGCCGGAGAGTGCGCTTCGAAGTTGCGGATGGGTTCGACTTTACCGTTTGTGGAGATCAGGCTGCGGATGGGTCCGCGTTCGACTGTAGTGGTGCGAACCCGCAAGGGTCCGGGGCGCGTAAAGACCGGGATGAGGGCGAGTGCAACGGCGATTGCTCCGAGACTCAGCCAGGTACGGCGTTTGCTCGCGGGACGTCCATTCGAATTGTGGTTGGTTCCTGCCAACTCGTTATCTTTTAGGCTGCGGCGGGCACAACTGCAAGGATTAATTTACCACTCAGACCGCCGCGAAAGAATGCTGTCTGGCCCAGGCCGTTGCATGGTTAGATGCGGGCAGAGGAGGGTGGATGCGAGAGCGGCCTGATTTGAGCGTTGAGTTTTTGGCCGCCGCTTTGACACCCGCGCTCATGCTTTCAGACGCTACAATACCTCCATGCCCAAACCGCGACGCTACACGCCTGAGCACGCCGCTGCCGGGCTGGACGCCAAGTTCCCTGAGATTGAAACCTGGCCGAACCAGTTTCCCGGCTATGAGATCGTGATCGACGATCCAGAGTTCACCTCGGTGTGTCCGAAGACGGGCCTGCCAGATTTCGGCGTCATCAGCTTGCGTTACCAGCCCAATAAACTGTGCCTGGAACTGAAATCGTACAAAGAATATTTGCACTGCTACCGTAACCTGGGGATTTTTCAGGAGAACGTCGTGAACCGCGTGCTGGACGATGTAGTGCGGTGGGCGAAGCCGGTGTGGGCCGAGGTGAGGGGAGAATTCCGGCCGCGCGGCGGAATCTCCACGACGGTCGTGGCGAGATGGCCGCGGAAAAGAAATAAGTGAGGGAACCTTCAGCCCTTGCGCAGTCTGCGGCGTTGCGGGGCAAACATGCGCGGATCATAGCTTAGCGGCTCGACTGTTTTTACAACTACTCTGCGGAAGTCGTGATGCCGCGGGTTGAGCAGCCAGTTGTTCTCATGCGGAGCCAGAGCCGAGGGCACGACCAGAACGCAACGTTTCGCCTCGGCTGCAAATTCGTCTCCGATGCCGGCAAGTTCAACGGGCGCCGGTGATGTCCGCCACGAAGATGGAAGATCCTCAACTGCGATGACTTTGGCCGACAGGTCGTTGGGAAGCTCAGCGGTGACTAAAACCAGGTCCGGCGGCGCGTCGTCCGGGTCGAGATGAACGAAATATTCGAGCATGGCCAGGGATTGGTGTTCGGAGGTGTAAGCGAGACGAGTACCCGGGCTCGACCAGCGCCCGCCGTATAGATAAGCACCTTCGCCATCCAGCGGAGAGCGCGCATACAACTTGCGCAGCACGCGGTAGACTTGCCTCAAAAGATTCGCCTCAAGAGACTCGACTCAACTGATGCCACCGTAGGCGATCCGTCCCAGCACGTTTTCGACTTCACGAGCCCCCAATTCGGTATCCACGGCGTTGATGGGAGCGGTGCCGCCGAGCGCGCGATTGGCCCGCTTCAGCCAGCGCGCGACACTACGACGGTCGCCGAGGCTGTGCTGCGCCAGAGCGACGATCCGCGCCAGGCGATAGAGGCGATCGGATTCGAAGCGGGCGAGCCTCCCACTGCGGCGCCTGCGCTGCAAGCTGCGGGGCGAGAGGTCCAGGGCGTCAGCCAATTCCTTGAGGGTGAGACCGGAAGCCTGCATCAGCTGTTCGACGACGGCCGGAGGGAAGCCGGTGCGAATGGCCTCGCAAAGCTCGCGCTGACTGTTGAGTTTGCGTCCCAGTACGGTTCGGCCGCCGAGTTCTTTCACCACCGCGCGCAATTCGTTTACCATTTGTCGTCTATGATAGCGACAATTGTCGCCTTTGTCAATTGGTCGGGCACGGTCTCTATTAGCGGAGATCCAATGTGGGGACAGCCGCCCTCGCTGTCCGTCGAGCGCAGCTCGACTCCCCTTCCGCGAAGCCCGCGGTCCGCGTCCGTGCTATATTCGCTCGACCGTGACCACCGCGAAACTGCAACCTCGCACGGCGCTGATCGTACTCACGGCGCTCAATCTGCTGAACTACGCGGATCGTAACGTGCTATTCGCAGTGCAGCCACTGGTGCAGGACGAGTTCCACCTTACGAAGACGCAGATTGGCTACCTCACCAGCGCGTTCCTCGGCTTCTACATGGTTGCCGCGCCGTTCGTGGGTCCGCTGGCCGACCGCTATTCGCGCAAGTTCATCATCGTGCTGGGCGCGTTCTTCTGGAGCGGGCTCACCTTGCTGACTGCCTTCACTCATAACTACACCGAGCTGCTGATTCGACACACGCTGGTTGGAATCGGCGAAGCAACGTTTGTCACGATTGCGCCGACTTTTGTCGCCGATCTTTTTGCGGAAGAAAAGCGCGGCCGAATTCTCGGCGTATTTTACCTGGCGATTCCGGTGGGCTCGGCCGCGGGATACTTGCTCGGGGGTTATCTCGCTCCGCAGTATGGTTGGCGGTTTCCGTTCTATATCGCGGCTGGTCCCGGCTTCCTGCTGGCGATCGCTGTCATGTTTCTCAAAGAGCCGGAACGGGGTCAATTTGACTCGCTGCAAGGCACTCCCGAGCGGACCACGGTATTCGGCTTGGTGCGCAATCCTGCGTTCCTTACGTCCACCCTCGGCATGGCGGCCATGACGTTTTCTCTCGGCGGCATTCAGGTGTGGATGCCGCAGTTCCTCTACAGCGAGCGCCACTATACGCTAGAAGCGGCGAACCTCACCTTCGGTCTGATTATTGTCGTAGACGGGATTGTCGCCGCCTTGGCGGGCGGATGGCTGGGCGACTATCTGCTGCCACGCCTGAAGGGTTCTTATTATTTGGTTTCAGCGGCGAGCATGGCGCTCGGCGTCCCGGTGATGATTGTGGCACTCTTCGTCAAGGGCAGCGCAATGATTCCGGCCATCGCGGTCGCGGCCTTCTTGCTTCTGTTCAACACCGCGCCGCTGAACGCTGCGGTGATCAATTCCGTTGACGCTCACATTCGCGCCACGGCGCTGGCGGTGAACATTTTCATCATCCACATCTTGGGCGACGTGCCTTCGCCCACCATGATGGGCTGGGTTGCGGACCGGCGCTCACTGCAGGCTGCGTTCATCCTGCCGGTTATCGCCATGGTGGTCTCTGCTGTCATACTGTTTTACGGGATGAAATTCGCGCCGGCAGTAAGCGGCGCCGCTCTTGAGGCAGGGAAGACCTAGCCGGGATGCATTACTTTCACTGGATTACAGGGACGATTCTCGCGCTGGCCTGGTTCTCTCGCATCATCGACGCTGCGATCGGCATGCCCAGCGTCGCCAACATTACGAAACCGGAATGGAACTGCAATCCAGTTGCTGTATCCGGTAATCCCCTGGTTTCGATTATCGTTCCGGCGCGCAATGAAGAACGGGACATCGAGCAATCCCTGACTCGCCTGCTCGAACTCGATTACGACAACTATGAAGTGATCGCGGTCAACGACCGCTCCACCGATCGCACGGGCGAGATCATGGAGCGTGTTGCGGCGCGTCCCGCCGTGAATGGTCGCCTGCGGGTTATTCATCACCGCGAATTGCCCGCGGGTTGGCTGGGGAAGACGCACGCGATGTGGACTGCGACGAAGGAGGCAAAAGGCGATTGGCTGCTATTTACCGACGCCGATGTGCAGTTCAAGCCGGACTCCTTGCGGCGCGCTCTGGCCTATGCCGAAGCCGAACGCGCGGATCATGTCGTGGTGTTTCCGCAAATGATCATGAAACGTCCGGGCGAGTTCATGATGATCGCCTTTTTTCAGACCATGTTTGTTTTCGGCCATCGGCCTTGGAAGGTGGCCGACCCGAAGTCGAAAGACCACATGGGCGTGGGCGCATTTAATTTGATTCGGCGCAGCACCTATGAAGCGGTGGGAACCTACGAGGCGTTGCGGATGGAAGTGCTCGACGACATGAAGCTGGGTAAGGTCGTGAAGAATGCGGGCTTCGCGCAACGCAATGTTTTTGGCGAAGATTTGATCTCGATTCGCTGGGCGCACGGTGCGCGAGGGGTGGTCGATAATCTGACCAAGAACTTTTTCGCCGTGTTGTCTTTCCAGTGGTGGCGCACGTTGATCTCGGCCTTCGGCCTGGCGTTCCTCAATCTGATGCCGTTTCTCGGAGTCTGGCTGGCGCACGGGTGGGAGCGTTTGCCTTACGCCATCGCGCTGGCATCGATGTTTTCAATTTATGTAGGTATGTCGTGGCGCTCGGGAGTTCCGGCTTATTACTTCCTGCTGCATCCGGTGAGCACGGCGCTGTTTGTGTATACCTTGCTGCTCTCCATGTGCCATGCGTTATGGAATGACGGCATCATCTGGCGCGGGACGCGGTATCCGCTGGAGGAGTTGAGGAAGGGAATGGTTTGAGATTTCACTGCGGCGGATCTCCGCCAGCATCCGCTTCGTTGCCGTAGGTTGCGGTGGAGTTGGGCTGCGTGTAGGTTTTCGCGGGTTTCTTGGAAGGGTGCATTCTGCCGGCGCTGTAGTGGCCTTGTTTTTCTACATCGTAGTTCTTGGGCAAAGGTGGAATCAGAGTTGACCCGCCGGTCAACTGGCTCACGCGGTTCAGAATGATCTCGGCGCGGCCGTCGTAGAGTTTGACCGGCCCGCGAATCTCGATCATTTGTCCCGCCAGGCGGCGCACGTCGCCGACATCCTTCAAATCGTGAGGAAAGACTACTACTGTAAACGGGCAGGCCATTTGATCTTCGCAGAAGTCAACGAAGTGCACGCCTCGGGTGCCGACTTTCACGCGCAAGACTTTTCCCGTCACGCACTTCGTTTCTCCCACGTGTTGTTTGGCGTCGCGAATAGGGATGCAGTCGGAGGCGGAGGCCGCTGTGGATAGCACGAGCGCTGACAATAATGTGTAGAAGCACCGAGTACCGGGTACCGAGTACCGAGAAACGGCGATCTCGGGATTTGGGGAAGGCGGCTTCATTGGGCTTTGCTTAAGGTTCGAATTGTTCACGGTTTGGTAACTGTCTACCTTCTTCGAACGGGGTACCCCCCTCCCCCCCGAGTCTTTGGAATCATCGCCGTAGCGGGTTTTTCTCCGCAAAATCCGCAGGGCAAAGGAGTTAGGGGTCAAAATCCGGATAACAAAGGAGTTAGGTATCGAATCTTGGCTCTGCAGCCCCTTTTTGCTGGCTCCGAATTTGCTCTGTTTGCTGCAGCAATTATCGAGTGAAGTGCGGGTCCGGAACAAGGTTGGATGTCACAGGGTTGGGCTGTGAATTTCTGGCGGCTGTTGGGCATCGTTGCGAACGGACGGCGTCCGCCGATCTGCCTCAGTGACTTGCTTGCACCTACGCCTGCCCGGTCATACGCCCACCCAAGATGCGGTCGATCTGCCGAAGATGGTTCAAGTCGTGTGCCGCTTCCAAGCGGACGAACACCTCGACGGTTTGCCGTCCGCGTTTTGCAGCTAATGGCCTCTCCACCCGCGATTCCAACGCCCCCGGCGAACAGCCCGAGCGTTGCACGCGGGTGTGGTCCAGAACCCGGTCAATGAGTGTAATGGGGATTTATCAACAGTTAATGAGAGAAATTCTGCTACGCTGACTGCCTGCACCCTCAGGAGGTAATCCTTGCAACCTGCGGAGAGCGTGGCCTTGATTCGTCAGTTCATCGAAGCGTGTGTCGTAGCGGAGCCCGATGAGTTCGCGGCCTACTTCACCGAGGACGCGATTTGGTGGAACGCCCCTTGGTCGGCGGTCAAGGGACGGGCTGCGATTCGTGAGACCCTGCGCCGTGGAGCGGAGCGAATGACAGCACTACCGTGGGAGATCCGTCACATCGTAGCGGAAGGCAGCGTCGTGATGACGGAACGTGTGGACAATTTTTTGGTTGGTCAGAAACAGGTCAGCGTGCCTTGCATGGGCATATTTGAATTAGAGGGCGGGAAAATTGCGGCATGGCGCGACTACTGGGACCTGAAGCAGTTCGAGGCTCAAGTCGCGTCTCCGCCGACGGAACGATCACTAGGGTGAACAAGGCGATCATAATTAAAATCCGGGTCAGTGAGTGAAATGGGGACGTTACAACCGTTACGATTTACAAATCGATTTGCAGTAGAGTTTTCATGCGCAGGGTGTTCAATAAATTGATGCGAAAGACCCTACTGACTCTCCTCATTGTCGCTGTGGTGGTCGCGCTGGGCATTGCTGTTAGCGAGTCGTACGTGCAGCGAGACAATGCCCGTCAGGTTAAGCGTGCGCAAGAGCTTGTAAGCGCACTTGAGCGATTAGAAATCGGCAAGTCCGATCATAGGGTTACGGATGCAATTGCAGCAAAGTTCGGCAACGCCCCGCCCCCAAGGGAGTTTCGGGGACGCTACAACAGGGAAAACTGTGCGGCACCTGATCGCTATGACAGCTGCAGCCATATCATTTCCGTAAACGGCAGTCCCCTGCAGGGTGTGCTGCGGAAATATCACATCCTGTCTCATCTCGGGGTTCAAGGCTGGTTCGGAACGGCGCTAGTGGAGTTCTCGGCCGGGACCGTGTCGCGGTACTACTTTCGCGTGTGGTACGAAGCGTCGGACGGCAATTGGCGCGCGTTTGCGGCTACGGTAGGCCGGTCGCTGCCAAGAGATTTCGAGTTTCCTCATGTACACGTCTCCGACTCCTATTCCGTCACGCGCATTGACATGGGAATGGGAATGGAAGGCGGCGAAAGAGGTCTTGGACTTCAGTCGGCGCTAACCCCAGCCGCAAACGCGCATGAACGACAGCGCGCGTTACACATCGATTTCGGCTGTCTGGCGCAGCGAGGCGGTTGTGGTGAAACTTGCGAATTGATGCCAGAGGCGTGGAGGGACTACTACGAAGAACTCGGCCATTCCGAAGTAGAGAAACTTGGTTTGTCCTACCTGCTTTGCCCCAAACCATAGATGTGAACGAGATTGCGTGTCGTTAACAGGCGTTAACGCTCATTGAGAATTGGCCGGGCTGCGGCCTGTAATGGGTAATGGCGTTTTATGCCAATTGACCCAGAGATGTAGGGCGGGATTTCCGCCAATGCGGATGGCTGGCATCCGTCACTTCCTCTCTTGTTTGGATAGTCATTTCACTGCATTGCACCCAAAGCGTGCTGGTCCCAATCGACTCTCTCTTTTATTTCCTCTTCGGCTGCGATGTCGCGAATAATGACGACCCAATCAAGAAATGCCCTTCTGCCTCATCCGCTAACTCCAGATCCATCCGCTGGTAGCTGAAGTTCAGCCGTAGGTAATATGTTTCTCCGGCCTCAGCCGTCAGGTGCATCGCTTCGCCGACCCGCTCGGACGATTTCTTGAAGGTTCCCGACTGCCACTCCGTGCAGACATTGTGTTCTCCGGGGTCGACCTGAAAAAAGAAATACGACTTCCCCTCGTTCGCTCCCACCCAATTTCCATCCACTCCGACACGCATCGTAGGGGCAGTGACAAAATCTACAAAAAAATAGACCAGCGCTTTGCCCTGTTCCGTCTGCCCAACGGGATGTTTCAGGTCCGTCGTCTGCACGTTGAACATCCCCCCGCTCGGACCGCATCCTGCCGCGGTTCGCGCCGCTGCCGCATCATCCTGCGCCAGAACTGGCAAAGCTCCCAGGGAAATAGCCAAGCATAAAACGCACCAACGCTTATCCACGGTACGCCTCCAAATCGCTAAGGTCTCCAAAAAACAGGGTTATCCATGAGCGACTCATCTTAGCTCGTTGGCAGAGGTTCTGTAAGCTAGGTTGTAGCTGGCTGCGCCACTTGGATCAGGTGCGCACGCTCAAAACCCCCTCGCATGGGTCAATGAGTGTAATGGGGATATTTCGTCAACTGAGCGCCAGGTGATAGATTCACTGGAAGCTGAGATGGGTTAACCACGGAGGCTTTCATTGGTTGATTTGTCAATCGCGGAAAGCAAGTTGACGTTGCACATCGGTGGTGTTGACAAGCTCTGGGCATTCAAGAGCAGCCTCGAAATTCCTCTCGTCCACATCGCTGGCGTCCGTGCCGATCCGGAGGCCGCACGCGGCTGGTATCACGGCATCAGGATGCCCGGTACCAATTTGCCCGGAGTCATCACGGCGGGAACCTTCTATCAGGATGGGAAACGAGTCTTCTGGGACGTGCATAACCCGGAGAAA
Organism: uncultured Acidobacteriaceae bacterium; assembly: GCA_963786075.1. Classification (GTDB taxonomy): domain Bacteria; phylum Acidobacteriota; class Terriglobia; order Terriglobales; family Acidobacteriaceae; genus Sulfotelmatobacter. Next base: position 37,675 of record CAWAYA010000002.1, read on the forward strand.
ACCATCGTCATTCACCTGCATGACGAGCGGTACAACGAGTTGCTCGTTGAAGTGGACAATCCTGACGCAGCGGTCAAGCTGATCCAGAATGCCTTGTGAGGCTGATTACACTCATTGAGTCATCGGCGAGCGGGTCAATGAGTGTAATGGGGATTTATCGCCAGCTACAGGGCGTGGCCGAGACTGCTTGGTGTTAGGGCGGCTGGAAGCTATATGATGATCTCGTAAACACAATCCCGCCATGCATGCGACGCAAGGATGGCTGATCATCAGTTTGGCTGTCGCCTGGCTAGCGACTCCGTGGGTGCTTGTGACGTTAGCTTGGAAGATGTGGGGACGGACACGAACACGAGGAAGTCCGCTGGAGGACTTAATTGACGACCCTGCGTTTGTGATCGGTCAGACCCTTGCCTCCATCTCATGCTGCACGCTTCCGGTTCTTCTTTTGCCAACGGCACTAACGTTGCAGACGACCGTGGCAAGCAAAGTGGTCGGCTACGGATTCACCGTCGCCGCAGTTTCAGCGTTGATCGGCATTGCCGTCCTACCCTTCGCACTCAAACGCTTCAAGTGGTTCGGATTTGCGAGTTGCCTGCTAAATGTCGGATTCATTCTAATGTTCGTCGTAATCGAGTCCGCTTGAACAGGCGTTACACCCAGCAACCCGTAGGAACGGGAAATCCCGGTCAATGAGTGTAATGATTCCATAACAATGTCGGCGCCCAGGCCCGAGTAAACTTTGGAGGCGCAAACCAACCAAAGGGCTCGGAGGAAAGGAGCCGAACATGCTGATTATAGGTTGTGATTATCATCCGGGCTTTCAGCAAATTGCATTCGTGGACACCGATACCGGTGAACTGGGCGAACGGCACTTGGTGCATCGCGAGCAAGCTGAGCAGTTTTACCAGGAACTCAAGCAGCGCGATGTGACGGTGCGCGTGGGAATGGAAGCCAGCGGGCACGCACGCTGGTTTGAGCGTTTGCTGCGAGACTGGGAGTTTGAGTTGTGGCTCGGAGATGCGGCTGAGATTCGCACCAAGCGGGTGCGGAAGCAGAAGACCGATCGTCAGGATGCGCAGCTCCTGTTGCGACTGATGATGGAAGACCGCTTTCCGCGGATCTGGGTGCCCGACGCGGCGAATCGGGACATGCGGCAACTGCTGTGGCATCGGCATCGCCTGGTGCAGATGCGCACGCGGGTGATGAATCAGTTGCATGTGGTGGCGCTCAACGAGGGCCTGCGGCGCAAGAAGGCGCTGTGGCGGCCGGCGGGTCGCAATGAACTGGAGTCGTTGAAGCTGGCTCCGTGGGCCAGTCGGCGACGCCAAGACTTGCTCGACTTACTGGATCAACTGACGCCGAAGATACAGGATCTGACGCGGCAACTGGAACAGGAAGTGGAGAGGCGACCGGTGACGCGGCGGCTGATGACGCATCCCGGAGTCGGTCCGCTGACGGCGCTGGCCTATGAGTTGGTGATTGGAACGCCCGAACGTTTTCACTGCGGCAAGCAGATTGCCAGCTATGTGGGCCTGGTGCCGACGGAAGAGTCCAGCGGAGATCGTCGTCGACTGGGACACATCAGCAAACAGGGTAACGTGTTGCTGCGCTTTCTGCTGGTGGAAGCGGCGCAGGTCACGGTGCGCAGCCAACCCGAGTGGCGCAGCAAGTTCTTTCACCTTGCCATGCGGCGCGGGCGGAAGATCGCCAAGGTGGCGATGGCTCGGAAACTGGCGGTGCATCTGTACTGGATGTGGCGCCAAGGCCATGACTACGGCCAACTGCAAAAGCTCGGTTCGCGCACGGGAGAGCCCGGACATCCCGAGGGTGGGCAGTAAGTCACCGACGTAATGATTGGGCATCCCGCTCCCCCTCACCGGGGAGTCTGAACAAGTAATCATGATCGCAGTGGGTGATCGAAGAGATGGCTGGGTCGGACTGAGTTCCTGACCCCAACGACGAACAGCGAGCCCAGGTTGGAAACGCGCAAACCACCTACGAGAGCGAAATGGCGCTCTTCTTCGAGTGCATGCCTCAGTGCGCTCAAAAAGTGTTTGACACTGCCGACATTGTTAGAGAGGGGATGTTACGCCAACTAAGCAGGTGCGTAGGAATAGAGAACCCGGTTTTTCACCAACTCAGCCAGAAGCGTGTCGGGTACAGCTTCCGACACCCAGACACAATCTTCGTGAAAGTGGTCGCATGCGAGGAACGCCAAGCGCCCCTGTCTCTCAATCTGCACGTGAACGATACCCGCATAGTCCTTAAAGGCAACTTTTGAGACGATTGCTTTCTCGATTTCGGGAACTATTTCCGGGGTCAGCGGCAGCACTACAAAATCCATCCTAGGCGATGTTGTATTCCGCTTAAGGACTTCGGTCTCGTTTAAGGATGCGCCAGCAATTTCGGCCAGTTCTGTGTGCGACAGTCGTCCCTCGAATGAAATTCTGGCGTCCGCACGAGCAAGCGTTCGCATCACCGCGAACAGAAGCTCTGGCTTGTGTTTGGTGTGCAGTCGGAATCGTGGTTGAGCACTTCTCATGCTGTCTGACACAAGCACCATGATAGCCGCTGAGGGTGTCAACTGACGAGAACAGGCGATTACACTCATTGAGGGGAATGGGGGCCGAACCTGGCTGAGTCAATGAGTGTAATGGCGATTTAACGCCAACTGACCGCCTTGAATCGCCCAATTCGCCCGAGTATCCTCATCGAGTATTTTCTTGCTTTCCGGGGACTGCCATGTCGAATTTCTCTAGGTACCTTAGCTGTGGAGTCATCATTTTGGCGTTAATCGGAGCCGCGAATGCGAAGGACCACCCCCATGTGGCCGACGCAGATCGTGAATATGAGGCAGTGCTTTCTCATGGAGAGAATCCATGTGCCAAACAATCGACCACCATTGGCTTTGAGCAATGCTTTGGTAAAGAAGTGGAGTTCACCGAGAATCATTTGACTGCCTTCTTGGATGCAGTTCGTGCGATTGTGGCAGATGAGCATGGTGCCTGCGTGGGCATCAAACCTGCCTGTGGGGTGAGGCAATTGGACCTGCTGAATAATGCTGACCGGGCGTGGCGGGAATACAAGAAAAATCTTTGCGAACTAGAGTTTGCCGAGTTCGATGGTGGGTCTGGAGCGGGTTCAGCGCAGAGCGAGTGTGAGTATCAGGCTGACCGGCAATACGTGAGGCAGGTGGCGAATGTGATCTTGCTAAAGACTCTGGCGAAATGACTCCCAAAATGGTGCTGAAATCATCAGCAGGAGTCCCGCAACCTAAACCGCGTGCCCCAAGCCGGCGATTACACTCATTGACTCTGGGAATCGGGGGCTCAATGAGTGTAATGGGGATTTTTCGCCAACTGACAGATGACCCTCTTCTTGCGCCCATATTCCCACGCTGGTACGCTTTGCAGTCATGGCGATTAACGGTTTGAGGAATTCATATGTTGTGATCGCGTCCGCGTGGCTGATTCATGCTGTCTCGTGGTTCTTGCCCGTCGTAAGGCTGGACATCTTCGGCCCCATTCGCGGATGGACCGCTTTCGGTCTAGCATTGTCGCCGATCTTGCAGGGAGGCGACCGTACCGACAAATGGTACAACTTGGTTCTTCCGGTCGTCAGCGCCGTAACGACCTTCCTGTTCATCGTCGGTTCGCCGTTGGTTGTGTGGCGCGCGTCGCAGTCAGTCCGAAGGGCTTGTGCATGGGTTACTACTTTCGCATTTCTTGTTAACTCACACTGGTACATTCTTTCTGGTTCCGACAGGAAAGAGCTCAGTGTCGGGTACTTCTTTTGGTGGCTCTCATTTATTTTGCTAGCAATCGGCCTATTCGGAATTTCGAGCGGCAGCAAGTTCGACGAATATGGTGGGGCGATCCCCGCCAAAGGGAAAATTTAACTGTTGTAACCAGGCGATTGCACTCATTGACCGTTCTGGATGCCAAATGCGATGCGGGATTGAACCGGCTACATCCAGAAGAAGCCCGAAGGGTTCTTAGCAGCGTTGGTAAAGTGCAGAGATCCTTCCTCCGGAGTCCCCGGCTTCGCCGAGGACTCCGCTTCGTCAGGATGACAGGGGCGTTGGTGGTGGAAGCACACGGCACGGCTGGAGCCGTGCCCTCCCCGAACGTTGTGGATTGACGGCGCGGCTTGAAGCCGCGCCCTTTCAAAGCGACAAGCTTACTTGAAGGCCTTAACCGCGGCGGCTTCGTCTTCTTTCACATCGAATACGGTGTAGAGCTTGGTGATCTGAAGCAGGTCGTGCACCTTCTTGGTGAGGTTGAGCAGCTTGAGTTCGCCGCCCTGGTTCTTGGTGGTGGTGAAGGCGCTGACCAGCTCGCCGATGCCGGAGCTGTCGATGTAGTTGACGTCGCCCAGGTTCAACACGATCTTCTTGTTGCCCTTGGCGAGCAGGTCGCGTACGGTATCGCGCATCAGAACGCTGCCTTCGCCTAGAGTGATGCGGCCGCTGGCGTCCACAATGGTGACGCCGTCCACCTGCCGAGTGCTAAGTTTCATGCTCACTGAGACCCCTCCTTGACGCCCGCGGATCGTCCGTGGACGTGTTTAATAAGTTTAATTTCCGTACCTGTCTGAGACGGGCGGATTTCCACCACGTCCATGAACGACCGCATAAGAAAAATGCCGCGTCCCGAAGTCTTGAGCAGATTTTCCGGCGCCAGAGGATTCGGAATACAGCCCAAGTCAATGCCTCTGCCCTGATCGCGAATGGTGATGACCAGATCCTCGGGCGTACGCTCAAACGCCAGAATCACTTTCTTGTCCGGGGCATAGGCGTTGCCGTGCAGAACGGCATTCACCGCGCCTTCGCGCACCGCCATCGAGATCTGCATTACTTCGTCTTCGCCAAAGCCCAACTCCGTGGCGATGCGGGTGGCCTTTTCTTCCGCATGGTCCACGGTTTCCAAAGTGGAATCGAGCGTATAGGAGACTGTCTGCTCCATGGCCGATGAATATCTGCTAAACCCGCTCCTATCCTCTGGATTGCCTGGGCTGCCTGCCCGTAGGCGCTGTCCGCAGCCGCTAATCAGCAGACGTGGTAGTTTGCCTGTGGAAGCGGGGAGTTGTCAACGAGGGAGGAATCGAACCTCATTGGATGACCCCCGCCGCGCGGCGGATATGATGGCGCGCAGTTCCAGCGTGCCGGATACCTGCCCTGCCGGTATTTGCAAGACCACGCTGGGCAACACACCAATATGTGGGATTCGTGCATCGTTGCCGGCGCATCGAACTAGTAGAAGGAAGTTCTTGCCTGCCGGTGGATATGCATAAGGACCGGCATTCTGGAGGAAGATTTATGAATAAATCTCATCTACTCAGCGTATTAGTCGGGGTGGCCTTGTGTGCCTGCACCACGGGCTGGGTTTACGCCCAGAATGCGGGTGCGGAAGGAGTACCGGCGCACCTGCTGGTCACTGTCGAGGCTCGTAATGGTTCGAGCGTGCCTGATATAGGCCCCAAGGATGTGATGGTTTACGAGGGCCGCGACCGCGATCAAGTCACGGATTGGGTACCAGCTCAGGGAGATCACGCGGCGCTCGAACTCTTCATCTTGCTCGACGATGGGTCCAACTCTAGTCTGGGTACACAACTGGACGGCCTTAAGAAGTTCATCATGGCTCAGCCGGCGTCCACTAAGGTTGGCGTCGCCTACATGCAGAACGGCGTCGCTAAGGTGGCGCAGAACCTCACCAGCGACCACGCTCTGGCCGCGAAGGCGGTGCGCCTTCCGATGGGGATTGGCGGCGTGAATGCCAGCCCGTATTTTTCTATCAGTGATCTGGTCAAACACTGGCCGGCGACCACAGCCCGGCGGGAGGTGTTCATGGCCTCCGACGGAATCGATCGCTACTACGAGAGCGCCGACTTGCTCGATCCCTATCTGGACGCAGCCGTCGACGATGCTCAGCGCGCTGGCATCGTCGTCTTCGACGTCTACACACCGGGGCTGGGGCACTTCGGTCACAGCTACTGGCTGAACTATTGGGGACAGATTTACCTCTCGCGCTTGGCTGAGGAAACCGGCGGCGAATCGTATTACATCGGCTTTACTGGCGCCCCGGTTAGCTTTGTTCCTTACCTCGATGACATGGAACATCATCTGGACCACCAGTATTGGTTGACGTTCAATGCCAAACCGCAGAAAAAGAGCGGATGGCAGCGAATCCGGGTGACGACGGAGGTACCGAATACGGATCTGGTATCCGCGCATCAGGTATACGTTCCGGCGACGCACTAAAAACCTGTCGGCCACGCTTGGGTTGAGCGCAATACGTCGAGCGCAATACGTCGAGCGGGTACCAGGCAAGTGGGCTTGAAGAATTGCTTGTACAGAGCCAAAGAAAGGAGAACGGAACCTTATTGCAAAGCGTTGCCGATCCGCGGAAGCACCCCTCCGGGCCGCAGTTATAATGACACGCCAGTGACCTCAGTGCTAGCTCCTGGAATCAAACGTTGGCTGAAGCGCGTGACTCTGGCCGGGCTCGCGTCTGTTTTGGGTGTGACGGCGTTGACCTATGCGACCGACTACGCCCTGTTCCGCTACCGGGTGGCCACGAATCACCACCCCTACGCAGAAATCATCGTCACCAGCTACGACGCGATACCGCAGAAAAGCGGCAAGACCCAATTCATCTTCCATCCGCCGGAGCCCCAAACCTGCGTCAACGCGCTGTTCCCCCATGCCGGATACGTGCCCTGCTGGTATTTGCAGCGCCACACCGAACAAGTCACAAACTATTGAACAAAGGTCGATCTGCTGAAGACTGAACAGGTACGATAGTATCGGCTCACGCCCCGAACCTGACTCCGTCTAAGAACAAAAATGAGGAGACCAACGCAATGAACGAAACACCACAGCAATACACGCAACGCATCATGGCGCACTCTGAAGGGAAGCAGCCTATGGCAGTTCAAGCGGCTACGGCTAAGAAACTCGAGCGCGCAATCAAGGGAGTGCCGACGGGCAAACTCCGCAAGCGCCCCGCTCCGGACAAATGGTCAGTCAGCGAGATCGCGGCACACCTGGCCGATGCGGAAGTCGCGATTGGGTTTCGTCTGCGGCTGATTCTGGGCGCACCTGGCACTCCCGTCGCGGCTTTCGATCAGGATGCCTGGGTGACCGCCTTGCATTACGAGAAGCGGGATCCCCGCAAGTCGATTGAGCAGTTTCGCGCGCTGCGCGAAGCCAATCTGGCTTTGCTCAAGTCGCTGACCCCAGAGCAGTGGAAACATTACGGCATGCACTCCGAGCGCGGACAGGAAAGCATCGAGCACATTGTGCGCCTGATTGCCGGGCACGATCTGAACCACCTGCAACAGGTCGAGCGAATCTTGTCCCAGAAAAAGAAGTAGGCGGAAGTGCTCAGCCGGCGGCCTTGATCAACTCGCTCAGTTTGTCCAGATCTTGCGGGCTAGCGTCGCCAATCACGAAATAGTCGAGGCCGTTGTGGGTCCAACTGCGCACACTGAAAGAGAGCGCAGTCTCAACGGCGCCCGGAGGGTGAGCGTTTTCCAAAGCCTGTTCCTGGAAGATGAAGACTGAGATCTGGTGCTGGCGCACCCGGAAAAGCAGCTCCGCACCCGGGGATTGATGGAGATAGCTCACCTTGCCGCCCACCAGGGTAAATGGAGAATCCTGCAACTCCGGCAGGTTGAAGGTGAACGGTATCTTTCCAGCGAACCATGGCTTCACCGTATGGCGGTCGGTGGAAACTACATCCACCGGATTGGAGCTAGCCAGGGTCGCCACATGCAAATCGGTCAGTTCGCTGATCAAATGCAATTCGCGGTTTCGGCCGCGGTTAATGTCCAGCGTAATGGCGCCGACGATCACCAACACCACTGCGGTCGCCAAAGCGGGGAACCAGAGCCGCCTCCAGCGGATGGGCTGACGCGCCGCAATGCTCTGCTGAACGCGGGCGCGAAAGGCGGGACTCGGCGCGAACCGCTGCCCGGCCGCCCGCACCGCAAGCTTCTGCTGAAGTTTGCCGAGACATGCGGCGGCGCACGCCGCACATCCTCGCATATGCTCGCTTAGCGCCCGTGCCTCGGCGGCTGGAAGTTCACCATCGAGATAGGCATCGATTTTTTCCGTCCAGGTGTCCGTGGCCATAATTTAAGCTCTCGCTTCACCCCCCTGAATTTTCTTGACCCCAACCCGCAGAGCGCGCCGCGCACGGGACAGGCGCGACATGACCGTACCGATTGGGATGGCGAGGGTCACGGCGATTTCCTGGTACGACATTTCTTCCACGTCACAGAGCAGAAGGATCTCCCGGAAATATACGGGCAGCTGGTCGATCGCGCGCTGCAGCAGTTCGCGGCCGGAACGCTCGAAGAGAATCGTTTCCGGCGTATCCCGCTCGACTGCTAGTTCAGGCCCGTCTTCCTCGGGCTCGAGAGGGATTGTCAGTGTTGCCTTCAATCCGGTGCGTGAGGTCAGGAAAGTGTTGCGCAAGATGCGGTACATCCACGCCCGGAAGTTAGTCCCCGGCTGGAAAGATGCGAATCCTTTCAGTGCTTTGGCGTAGGTTTCCTGAACCAGATCTTCAGCTTCTTCGCGATTCTGCGTGAGCCAATGCGCGAAGTTGTACAGTTGCTCGAAGAGCGGCATGGCCAGTTCTTCGAACGAATCGGGTTGAAGATTCGCTGCCGACACATCCACATACTAGAACATCGGCGTCACAGATTTATTCCCTTCACGAGGACATTCGTTTCAGTTCGGCCTGGTGTTCGGCAGTAGAAGAAAAACTGATGGGATCGTGCGGAAGATGCGCATCCGCGCGACTGCCGGCTTGTGCTACTTTTCACGACAAGTTCTTCGGCCCGTTTCCGGTTGGAGATGCGGTCGACAAAGCGCTCATAGATGACAACAAAAGTCTGCATGAACCGAAACTGCCGGGCCTACGCCCACTTTGTCTATACCGTAGCCATGCGCTGCGTTCTTTGCCGCTGCGACCTGATAGCGGCCAGAACCGTCGAAGTGGCCAATCCCATAGCCCCCCCGCAACCCAACCCCGAGTCCGAACTCTCCACCAAGTCGGCCAGACTCCATGCGGCCAGATAGCCCGACGTAGACCCCCTGTCGCACCGCATCAGGCAAGGGCATCGATCGATACCTTGTCCAATTGTTTCTCACACGCTTGTTTCTCACCCGCTTGTTTCGCACTCGCACGTCCAATAGATTTTTCATCCCGCTTCTGGCTTAATAGCAGCATTTAAACTTTGGCAGTCAAGAAGGGAGTGAAAAAATGCCAGTCTCCTTCGAGAGAGACATAAAGCCTCTGTTTCGGCAGATTGATATCGACCACATGAATAAACACAACATTTTGCTCGACAACTACACCTATATGTCGGATGCTTCAAACGATCACGGCAATGCTCGAGCAGTCGAGGACACCCTCAAAAACCAATCCATGCCTCCGGGTGGCCCGTACTGGAGCGCTCAGCAGTTGGATCTTTTTAAGCAGTGGAAAAGCGACGGATATCGGCCATAATCTGGGCTGAATAATTTCGATTCCCGGGAGGAAATCGCATCACGAATCGCTTTTCGATCCTCCAAGGACTGCGGCCTTTTCAATGGTCGGAGGTACGGAAGAACCTCCTGGCGGGATTTACGCTCGCCGCCATGAACATTCCGCAGTCGCTTGGCTACACCAAAATTGCTGGCATGCCGGTCATCACTGGCCTCTACACGCTTCTGCTTCCCCTCGTTGCGTTTTCCATCTTTGGTTCTTCGCGCTATCTCGTCGTCGCTGCTGATTCCGCTACTGCGGCCATACTTGCCAGCAGCCTCCCCGGTTTGTCCCCGATAGCCAGCCCAAGATACGTAGCACTCGCAGGATTGGTGGCTCTGTTGACCGCCATCTTCCTTCTCCTGGCTCGCCTGCTGAAGCTCGGGTTCTTCGCGGATTTCCTGTCGCAAACGGTTCTCTTGGGCTTCCTCGTCGGCGTAGGTTTTCAAGTCGGCATCGCGGTGCTTGGTGAAATGCTCGGCATCGACGTCCATAGCCGCCGCACTCCCGGTCAGATCCTCGAAGTGTTTCGGTCTCTGTCACACATTCATCTGCTGACGATGGCGATTTCATTCGCAGTGATAGCCGCTATTCTCCTCTGCCATCGCGTCGCCCCGAGGTTTCCCGGCACTCTCTTTGCAGTTGTGGGGGCAATCGCGGCGAGCGCCATCTTTCACTGGGCACAGCGAGGTGTTGCCGTCCTCGGCCCCGTGCCCGCAGGCTTGCCCCATTTGGGATTGCCTGATCTGCGTTGGAAAGATGTGGAAGTGCTTGTCCCCGTTGCCGGCTCTTGTTTGCTCATGATCGCGGCGCAGAGCGCCGCCACTTCGCGCGCCTACGCCACCCGCCACCACCAGGAACTCGACGAAAACGCCGACCTTGTCGGCCTCGCTGCCGCCAATGCCGCTGCCGCTTTCAGCGGCACCTTTGTTGTGAATGGGAGCCCTACCCAGACCGCCATGGTTGAAAGTTCAGGCGGCACCAACCAACTGGCCCAGCTCTCCACCGCAGGCATTGTCGTTTTGGTTCTTCTTTTCCTTACTGGTCCGCTGCAGTTTCTTCCTCAGTGCGTTCTTGGCGCGGTCGTGTTCACCATCGCGATGCGTCTCATCGATCTGCGTTCGCTCCGCGCCATCCGCCGCGAGAGCCCCGGGGAGTACGTCCTGGCGGTCACGACGGCGGTGGTTGTGGTTTTTGTTGGCGTGGAGCAGGGTATTCTCCTCGCCATGTGCTTGTCGCTGCTCCGCATCGTCCACCAGAGTTACCGTCCCCACACCGCGGTGCTGGAACAAACTCCCGAAGGGCTTTGGCAACTAGATCCAGTCGTTCCCGGCGCGGTTACCAAGCCCGGTGTGATCCTCTACAGGTTCAGCGCGCCGCTCTACTATGCCAACGCCAATCGCTTCGCGGAGGAAACGCGCATGCTGGTCAGCTCGGCGCCGTCACCCGTGCACTGGTTGATCGTTGATGCCGGGGCCATCACTCACGTGGACTTCACCGCCGCGCGAGTTGTCTGCGAACTCCAGAAGGATCTCTCCGCTCAGGGTATCGGTCTCGTCTTCGCTCATGTGCAGTCGGACCTGAAGCCCGACCTCGACCGTCATCACCTCACCGAGACCATTGGTCCTGACCGTATCTTCGATAGCTTGCACGAAGCCCTCGCCGCTCTTCGCGGCCGCGTGCCCAGTTGATGCCCTGAATCGGTTTATCGTAGTGCGCCAGCCAGCCAGTTACCAATCCTCGCCATCCCCTAGGACAACTTCAGGTTTGCCGACGAACCCGAGCCAGGTTGGCTTGCGGGCGGGGATTGGGAAAGGGTCGCTTATGCAGGGTGTTTATATCGGCATCTTGCTCTGCTGGCGGCGGGCGGGATGGTTGGGGTCGGTGAATTCGAGCAGTTCAATGGGCGCGCCGTTTTCGACTATGAACGCGACGCGGACGCCGTCGGATGGGCTGTTGGGAGGAATCAGGATTTCGCGGCCAGCCAGCTCGGAGGCGAGATCAGCCACTTCAAACGCAACGTGCGGAACTCGGCGGACGAGATCAGGGACCGCCGCGTCCGCTTCGAAACGCATCCACTCCACGCCAAATTCGCTTTTCTCGTGGCTGACGACAAAGAGTTTCAGGTGTTTCAAGTGCGTCTCGCCAGGCTTCGCTTCAGTAGTGGGAATTCCGATGTGATGGTACTGGCGCATATTTTTCGCTCTCCGTGGAATTCGCACAAATTCTACGCTGTCGTTATGCGAAACATGCGTATTTACGCTCATGGACCTCGGTCGATCTCCTTTTAATATAGTTGACGGCAGCAACCATCTATATGCTATTGTCAACTTCATTGGAGGCGTTCATGGCGAAGTCGGGCATCGACAAACAGGTGAACTCTATTCGCGCGTTCAATCGCTTTTATACCCGCAAAATTGGCGTGCTGGGTGAAATGGCCAGCAGCCCGTTCTCCCTTGCCGAGGCACGCGTACTCTATGAACTGGCGAATCGTCGGCAGCCCACCGCCACAGACATCCGCAAGGAGCTTGGGCTCGATGCCGGTTATGTGAGCCGCATGCTGCGCGATTTCCAACACCGGAAGTTCGTTACGCGGGAGCGGTCCAAGACAGACGAACGACAGAGATTCCTGTCGCTGACCAGCAAGGGGCGAAGCGCGTTTGCCCCCCTCGACGCGCGCTCGAACCGGGATGTGGCCGCCATGCTCGAACACCTGTCGCCCGCGGAACGGCAGCAACTGGTGGACTCGATGCAGACGGTCCGCAGACTTCTGGGCGACACGGCGGAGGCGCAAACCTCCTATTTGCTGCGACCGCATCAGCCGGGCGACATGGGCTGGATCGTCCATCGCCAAGCCATTCTTTATGCCGACGAATATGGGTGGGATGGGACATACGAGGCGCTGGCCGCTGAAATTGTGGCGCAATTCATCAGGAATTACGATCCCAAGCGCGAACACGCCTGGGTGGCCGAAAAGGATGGAGAAAGGGTAGGCGCCGTTTTCGTTGCCAAAGGATCAGACCAAATTGTAAAACTGCGGCTGCTACACGTGGAACGGCAAGCGCGCGGACTGGGCATTGGCAAACGGCTGGTCGAGGAATGTATCCGATTCGCGCGGCAGGCAGGCTACCAGAAAATGACCCTGTGGACGCAGAGCGTTCTGCACGCGGCACGACACATCTACAAAAAAGCAGGCTTCCAGGTCGTGCACGAAGAAAAGCATCACAGCTTTGGCAAAGATCTTACGGCGGAGACCTGGGAGCTCAATCTAACAACGGCCGCCTAGCAACGACCGCTTAACAACGATCGCCTAACAACGACCGCTTAACAAGGATCGCCTGACAACGACTGCGCAACCGAGAGAATTCCTCAGCATTCCAATCCCCGGCATTTAGCGGGCGGAGCATTCTATGCTCCTCTGGCGCGGCTATCCCGGAGGTTCTCGGCGTCTCGATGAGCGTTGTCACGATTTCGCAACCACAATACTTCGGCAACGCCCTACTGGATTGCCGGCATGGGATGTCTTTGGAATGCAAAACGGCTCATGCCGTTACCGAATACTTCTCCTGAGTACCATCCTCCGCCGGGTCCTCCTCCTGCGGAGGAGTGAGAACATAGCTCGAACCAGTGGTACCATCCTCGACGGTACGATCGATCAACTCCTGCAGAAACTCATAATCTCTTTCTTCTAGTTCCGCCTTCCACTCTGCTTCTTCTTCCAAGCTCCATGGCCACTCTGTGCGCCTGTCCATCGTGAACCTCCCGCGCGCCGGCTTTTACGCTGATCGCTTTTGGGTTATCGGAACTTCTGGGATGACCGGGACAAGTTCTTTCGTATTGCATAATGGAACGCGTGGGGCAAAATCACAGTGACCTGCGTCACCGGGCCGCGTACCAGAGCTTCCTGGTTCTTGATGGTCGTTGATTAAATGGCTATTTTTCGCGCTCGTCGACTGTGATAGACAATAGACCCGAAAAATGGAAACGGCCGCTTGCGATGGCGGCCGTTCCATTTTGATTTATCGCTCCTGCTTTGGGTTGATCAGTTGCGCCCTTTGGCAGGTTTCGTCTTGTTGTTGTTGTGCTTCTCGTTGTAGATCTGCTTGCTGTTCTTGTTTTCTTCCTTGTTGGCTTGTTGCTTCTCTTGCTTGGTCAACGCGCCCCCGTTGGCGGTGCGCTCGTTGTGCACCTGCTCGGCGACATTGGCCTGGTTCTGGTTGGTCCTGGCCGCTTCGCCAGAAGTCATCTCGCCGCTGCGCAGCCCTTCGGCCGTGCGCTGCTGCTGGTTGGCTTCCCGGTTGTCGACTTCGTTCGGCGTCACGGTATTCCCGTTGTGCTTTTCGTTGTAGATCTGGCGGCTAGAGGCATTTTGCTCGCCGTTGATCTGCTCACGCTCCGCACCCGTAAGCTTGCCACCGTTCGCTTCACGATCGTTGTGCACCTGCTGGTCAATGTTGGATTGCGTTTGCTCGGCGCGGGCTGCCTCGCCGGAAGTCATCTGGCCGCTGCGCAAGCCGTTGGCAATGCGCTGGTCCTGATTAGCTTCACGAGTGTTGGGATTGTAGTTGCGTCCCACCGAGCGATCGGCAGCCGAGATGGGCTGCGACTGCGCATGCTGCTGCGCCACCTGGTGATACGCGTTTACGTTCGCGCTCGCCATGGTCGCTGGACGCCCACCATTCACTGACGCCAACTGCGCGCGGTCCTGCGAGGCAAAGTGTTCATGCTGCACCTGGTCGGCGGTGGGCTCGAAGTGGTGCTCATTGGCCGCCTGTAGCTCCATGGCCGATGCGTGCACCTGAATGCCCTCGCCGCCATTGAAGCTTACGTGGTTGACATTAACGATAGTGTTTTCCGTCACGATGGTTCGGTTCTCGTACACATTGGTGACATGCACGCTTCCAAAATTTGCCACCGCACTGTTATAAGCGAATACTCCACCACGCCATTCGCCGCCGACGAAGCCGACGCCGCCGAAACCGAAGCCGTAGTTGACGCCGCCGTAGAACCCAACATGCGGTCCCCAGTAGCCGGCGTGCCACCCGTACGCTCCGCCCTCATAGCCCCAGTAGCCAGGCGTCCACAGAAGACCGGCGACAGGGGGTTGCGCCCACACGCCCGGAACCCAAAAGTAGCCCGCATCGCCGTAGGACCAATACCCAGGCGTCCACAGATAACCCGGCGCCGGTAGCGGGGGCTGCTCATACACCGGCAAAACCGGAGGAGCAACGTGGATGTTGATTGCGACACCGATGCCGATCTGCGCCTGCGCCATGGGCAGGCTAAGCATCGGCAGCATGATCAAAGCAGCCGCAAACAGATTGCGAAATGTTGAGCGAAGAGACATTGTCATTCTCCTTGTGCCGGGGCCCCAAAACGGCAACATCTCCCCGTTTGCCCTTCATGGGCGTATTCATTAAAACCCAGAGGCGCGATTTTTGTTGCTGACCGAAGTTCAGGCCCTCGCGGTGAGTAGCGTAGTGACTTGAGTAACCAATGTCGGAGACAATGCGGCGTATCAGCGCCATCCACGCGTGGTTTGGATTCTTTCGGTGAGATTGACTTCGAGCTTCGCCATCGGTGACCCGTCGCAGAAACTGGTAAGCGCAGGCATCACCGACGTGCAAATGCAGCTAAAAAAGGAATGGCGGAGAGGGTGGGATTTGAACCCACGATACCCGTTAAGGTATGTCCGCTTTCGAGGCGGATCGTTTCAACCGCTCACGCACCTCTCCGGAAAAGCAGTGGGCTGTGGCCTGTGGTCAGTGGCCAGCGACCCGACATCTATCTACGGCTTTTAAAGAACTTTTGCAGGAGCTCGGCGCAGCGGCCGGCTAATATCCCGCTGCGGACTTCCACTTTGTGGTTCAGTTGCGGGTGATTCAGCACCTGCATGACTGACTGCACGGCGCCCGCTTTGGGATCTTTGGCGCCGTAGACGAGGCGTTTGATCCGCGCGTGCACCAAGGCTCCGGCGCACATCGGGCACGGTTCAATTGTAGCAAACAGGTCGCAGCCGGCCAGGCGATGGTTGCCCAGGGTTGCAGCGGCTTCGCGCAGGGCGACGATCTCGGCGTGGGCCGTGGGGTCGGAGTCGGTGAGATTGCGATTCCAGCCGCGGCCGACGATGCGTTCTCCGCACACGACCACTGCACCCACTGGAACTTCGCCGGCTTCGAGGGCGCGCTGGGCAGAGCGCAGAGCTTCCTCCATCCAGAGTTCGTCGTTAATCATTGGCACGGAAGACGCCACGACAGCAGGGTATCACTGGCCGGGACCGGGCGACGCGAGAGCACGGGCGAACTCCTTGAAGCGCCACGGTGATCAATGTCCGCGTAGGGGTCCCTTCGGCTTCGCTCAGGGCAGGCTTCGACTTCGGAAGTGCTTCGCTTTGCGAAGCACTCCCTTCGCTCAGGATGACAACCTGTTGACAGGTGCCTTTTTCCCGACTGGCCACTGACCACTGGCACCTGTTATCCTAGGCGCGTCATGGGGATGCAGAGTCTGTTCCGCAAGGTTTTTCTGATCGACCTTCTGCAGGGGTTGAAGGTCACGTTCCGCTATCAGGATCCGAAGGAAATCTATACCGAGCAATATCCCATGGAGCGGCCGCAGGTGGCGGAGCGCTACCGGGGCGCGCCGCGGCTGAACGTGAATCCTGATACCGATGAGACCATGTGCATTGCCTGCGACTTGTGCGCTGTCGCCTGCCCCGAGCATCTGATCGTGGTCTCGAGCGAGCGCAACGAGCAGACCCGCCGCAAGGAACTCACCAACTTCACCTACGACCTGAGCCGCTGCATGTTCTGCGGCCTGTGTGAAGACGCTTGTCCCGTGGACGCTCTCGAACTCACGCAGGATTTCGAACTCGCCAGCTACACGCGCGAAGGCTGGATCTGGGACCGCGAGACGCTGGAAAAAGGGCCGTCGCCTACGCAGTATCGGAAGTAGCTGTCAGGATCACCCCTACTTTTTGTCATTTTGTCATTCCTCACCGGGCAAGAGCCGGTGAGGAACCTGCTTTCGCCGACACATTACTGGTCCTGAGAGGACAGCAGGTTCCTCGCGCGCTTTCAGCGCACTTCGGAATGACAAGGGTTTGTTTGGGGATCGACAGCGTTATTTCGGCGAAATCTTGTCAAGCCCCGGCGGCGGGGAGTTTTGGAGCATGTTCTTGATTCGTTCTGCACCAGAATGGTGTATACTGGTGCCACCATGGCTCTAGCGAGGCGATCCCGCGCACAATCAACCCGAGCGAAGCACGTTCGGCGAAGCGTAACTTTGCCGCCGAAGATTGCCAGGCAGGTTGAGGCGCTGGCGAAGGAACGCGATCTCAGCGATAACCGAGTGTTGGTAGAACTGATCGAGCAGGGAATCGAAGCGCGACAGCAGAAGGAGAAGGAGTTCTTTCAGTTGGCCGAACGCTTCCGCGCCGCCGACGACCCCGAGCAGGTGAAGCAGTTGGGCGACCAGTTGGGCCGTTTCGTCTTTGGTGAGTAGATCCGGGTGAGTAATCCCGCAGATCGAGAGATGGCGGGGGCTGCCCGCCGCCGTTCGAGATCATCTGGTCGAGCGTATGCACGGCCGCCATATCGGACTCGCCGACCTCAATCAGTATCGGGAGGCTTGGTGTTTGCGGAATCCTAAGGGGGGCGAAATCAGTGGAATCCCACCCTAGTCGCAAAGAGCCCGACTAGGATGGGGCACCCTGCGCGCTGCGGAATGACAAAAGTCTCGGGAACGCGCTAGGAAGCCGGCTGCTGCTGCGTCATGCAGTGCATGGTGCCGAGTCCCCAGACCAGGTCGCCGGAATAGACGGGGACGATCTCTCGCGTAGGGAATAAGGCTGCCAGCGTGTTGAGGGCTACGCGGTCGTTGGGATCGTTGAAGACGGGCGCGAGCACGACGCCGTTGGCGATGTAGAAATTGGCGTAGCTGGCGGGCAGGCGGCGGTGCTCGAAGATAACCGGCGCGGGCATGGGTAGCTCGACGATGTTCAGCGGCTTGCCGTTCTGGTCGGTCGCGGATTGGAGACGGCGGAGATTTTCGCGGAGCGGTTTGTGATTTGCGTCTTTGGGATTGGGTTCGACCATCGTGACTACGGTCTCTGGCGTGACGAAGCGGGTTAGGTCGTCGACGTGGCCGTGAGTGTCGTCGCCGAGGACGCCTTTGTCTAGCCAGATTGTGTGCGGCGCGCCGAGGTAGTTGGCGAAGATGTTTTCGTAGTCTTTGCGGGACATACCTGGGTTACGTTGCTGGACTTTGCTTAACAGGCATTCTTCGGTGGTGATGAGGGTGCCTTCGCCGTTGACGTCGATGGAGCCGCCCTCGAGGACTACGCGGGTGTTGCGGTGGGTGGGGCGGATTTCTTCGGCTTCGGCGGTGGTGGCCATTTGGGTGCCGATTTTTTCGTCTTGGCGGTAATTCGAGTATTTAGCCCAGGCGTTGAAGTGGAAGTTTGTGGCGGCCAGCCGGCCCTCAGGGGCTAAAGCCCCGGTCTTTTTTTGGCTTTCATCGGCACGACTGAAGTCGTGCCCTTCCCGATCTCTTTGTTCCAGGCATCGTGTTACGAAAATGCAGCCGGAGTCGCGGAGCCACGACCGATTTGTGGGCCAGCGGTGGAAGCGGACGTTCTTTAGTGGAGCGTTCGCTCGATCGAGCAGCTTGCTGACCTGGCGTTCTGCTGCGGCGCTGTTGACTATTAGTTCGACGCGCTCGTGGCGGGCTAGATGGCGGATGATTTCGGTGTAGACCCACGGGATTGGTTCGAACTTTCCCGGCCAATCGCCGTGATTGTGGGGCCAGGCTAGCCAGGTTGCGTCGTGCGGCTCCCATTCGGCGGGCATGCGGTAGCCGGGGGTTGCTGGGGAAGCACGGTTAAAGTGATACTTGAATGCTTGGATTGAGGCATCGAGCTTAGTTTATTGCACCGGATGATGGATCGTGCAGTGAATCCTGAGGCCGACATTGATCTTGACAAACGGATTCCTGCTGAATGAATGTAGTCCGATTTGTCGCCAATTGGCTCGAAATTGCCTACTTGCGAACCCTTGGCGAATTCGATCCGGCAGCTCGGCCGAATACGCGACAACCTCGCCAAATAATTGGAAGACGTCATCGACGTTCTCTTCCACAATGAAGTTCCAGTGTCCCCATCCGAACCCAAGGGCGCGCTCAAATCCAAATTGGATCCAGGGATGGTGACCCTTGAACTCGGGGAACGAAACAGAGTAGCGCAATTGAGCATGCCGGCCGCCGAAATCGACGTGAACGGAAAAATCCTTTTCTGCGTGGTGGCAACTGTACAACCCAAGCTTATCCACCTCACGAGTCCAAGTTTCTTCAGGGCATCTTTTACCCCCTTCGCCGTTCCGTACCTTCACAGGGCGAATTGAAGAAGCGAGAGCGAATTGCGCTTCGCTAACTGAACTTTGAACACCCCGGTGCTTGTCGATCTTGTACTGCTGAATCATGGCTCGGAAGAGCGGGACTTCCTTAGATTTGGCTGGTAACAGGGTCTTCTAACGCTGGCCACTGCGGAACGTCGGGATGTTCCGTGTGCTGAATGTTGGAGCATCGACAACCCAGGAGTGCCAGCGGCAGCAAGTGGCGGAGCAGTCCTTGTAGCGCTCTTTTCCCGGCACTAAGCCTTCTGTAGTGTTTCAGGCGATCTTGAAGAAAGCTCTCCGGAGTCGGTTCAGTCGTGGGAAGCCCCACTGTTCTTCCTCGTCGATTTCGCGTCGGAAAAAGGCGACAAGTTTTTGCCGAATCATCGCTTCAGAAAGGCCCCAGATACAGGCGGAGAACAAGCCCACGAAAAATGGTAAGAGACAACCGGGTTTGCTGTCGATAAAAGGGTGATTAGACTCATTAACCTGATCTTACCGTCCATCGAGCAGACGATTACTGATCGGCGCATAGGCGTCGATTCTGCGGTCGCGCAGGAAGGGCCAGTTGCGGCGGATGTCTTCGAGGGTTTTCAGGTCGACGTCGCCCATCAGGATTTCTTCGCGGTCGTGGGAGGCTTCGGCTAGGACTCGGCCGAAGGGATCGCAGAAAAACGATCCGCCCCAGAATTCCAGTCCGTGGCCGGGTGTGGACTTGCCGCGGATGTTGCCGGTTTCGAAGCCTACACGATTGACTACCGCTACGTAGACTCCGTTGGCGATGGCGTGGGCGCGCTGGATAGTGCGCCAGGCGTCGTGCTGGGCTTGGCCGAACTCGGCTTTCTCGGAGGGATGCCATCCGATGGCGGTGGGATAGAAGAGGATGGACGCGCCCTGGAGAGCGGTCAGGCGGGCGCCTTCGGGAAACCATTGGTCCCAGCAGACTAGAGTGCCGAGGCGTCCGACGCTCGTGTCGAGAGCGCGGAAGCCCAGATCGCCGGGAGTGAAGTAAAACTTTTCGTAGTAGAGCGGGTCGTCGGGGATGTGCATCTTGCGGTAGAGGCCACTGAGAGATGCCGTTGGAATCGAAGATGGCGGCGGTGTTGTGGTAGATGCCGGGGGCGCGCTTCTCGAAGAGCGATGCGATCAGTACTACTCCGTGCTGGCGGGCGGCGGCGGCCAGCTTTTCACTGCTGGGGCCGGGGATGGGCTCGGCTAGATCGAACAGGGAGTGGTCTTCACGCTGGCAGAAGTACTGCGTCTGGAATAGTTCGGGGAGGCAGACGACCTGGGCGCCGCGTCCGGCGGCGTCGGAGACGCGCTCTAAAGCCTTTTGAAGATTCTGCTCTGGGTCGGGGCCGGCGGACATCTGCACCAGGGCTACGCGGAATTTGTCTGGGGGCACGCGTGCTTCCTCCGCGAACAATATAGCATCCGTTGCTGGTCTTGATCGTTGGCGGGAGACGATGGGCGGATGCGACCTGGGCTTCCGCGATGGGCTGGGGGAATAGGAGATCCTTCGCTTCGCCTGAAAAGCGGCTCCGCTCAGGATGACAATGATGGGGAAGGGTCACTTGGTTTTCGGCGTCGCGTGGCATCCTTTCACACTGTTCCTGTAAAGTAAATGCTCTGGAGAATTAGGGGTCGAGTTTGGAGGTGTCATCTTGAAACAGGGCAATCATGGCGGGGGGCATCCTGCAGGGATGTCGCATGGCAATTCAGGACACGCTGGTGATGGAGTGGAGCGGCATCTGCATAATCCGATTGAAGATCGGCTGATTCCGCTGGAGCCGCTGGATCTGGGTAAAGTGAAGTCGATCGATGATTTGGTTCGGGCTATGTCTAAGACTGCCTTTACCGGGCGACAACTGGGTGAGGCTGCCGACGTGCTTGAGGCTATGGCACGCGACGAGGATTGTTTTGTGGTGATGACTTTGTCGGGTGCGATGACCGTGGCTAAGCAGGGTCTGATCGTGACTGAGTTGATTGATCGGGGCATTGTGAATGCAGTGGTCTCGACTGGAGCGCTGATGGCTCACGGGCTGGTGGAGGCTACGGGACGCGCGCATTTCCGGGCGAATCCGGAGGTTTCGGACGAGGAACTTTACGAGCAGGGTTACAACCGCGTGTATGACACGCTGGAGCCGGAACAGAACTTGGATGATGTGGAAGAAGTGATGTCGCGGGTGCTGGAGGGCTGGGATCACAATGAAGTGATGTGCTCCTACAAACTGAATCACGCGATTGGGGCTTATCTTGCGAAGAATGCGCACGAGCGGGGAATATTGAAATCGGCGCATGATAAGGGGGTTCCGGTGTTTGTGCCGGCGTTCAGCGATTCGGAGATGGGGCTGGACACGGCGCTGAATAATCGGCTGCGCGAGTCGACGGGGCGATACAAGATACGATTTGATCCGTTTCTGGATCTGGAGCATTTTGCTGCGACGTTGCTACGGCAGAAAAAGTTGGGGATTATGACGATCGGCGGCGGAGTGCCGCGGAACTGGTCGCAGCAGTTTGGTCCCTTCTGCGAATTGCGGCACCGGCGGTTGGGGGAGAATATTCCGCTGAAGCGGTATCACTACGGGTTGCGGATTTGTCCGGAGCCGGTTTATTGGGGAGGGTTGTCGGGGAGTCCTTATAGTGAGGCGATTTCGTGGGGGAAGTTCGTGCCTCCGGCGGAGGGTGGGAGATTTGGGGAAGTGTTTGTGGATGCTACTGTGGGGTTGCCGCTGATTGTGGCTGCGGTGTTGGAGCGGCTGGATAAGAAGGGGAACAAGGCGGGCAAGGGGAAGACTGCTGCGGCTAAGAAGTGAGGCGTTTGATACACAGCGGCCCGATGAACCTGGGCCGCCCGGACAGCCGGGGGCGGCTGTCCCCACGCGAGTGTCGTTACGCCTCGGCTTCCTGAACGTCGGGCGATAAGCCGTTGTCTTCACGCGTCCTGCGATAGAGCGGGGCCAGGATGCTGTTTTCCAGCACCTGGGATTCTGCCTCGATCCAATCCTGCAGGGCAAAACCTTCGGTCTGGCCGCGCTTGTCGTAGAGTTGCTGGGCGTGCAGGCGGATTTTTCTTTCCAACAATTCAGTGATTAGGGCTTGTTGCTTTTGTCTGCGAGTATCTTGATCCACACACTACTCCTCTTGCTTATTAGGTATTTATCTACCGTTCTATGATACGGGAATACTGTTAACGAAAGGTTACATTTGGGAGGGCTGAGGGGTTACTTAAGTGCAATTATAACACGCGGCTCATGAATTCGGCCGCGAAAGAGCACCTCTGGGGCTGAAGCCTGCGGTCTTTCGGCACACTTGACGCGGCGCTGAAGCGCCGCTCTTCCACGGTTGCGCACGCCTTTGTTAACTCCTCCCGTTCGTTTTCTACGCGCGAAAGGTGGCTGGCGGACAACAGGTTCCTCGACTGCGCCGTCGCAGGCGCTCCGGCTGCGCTCGGAATGACAAAGTTGGGGCGACGCTGGGCACCCCGTCTCGATCTCAGGTCCTAATCGAAGATTAACACCGCCGAGGCGATTACTGTGGTCCAGAGGCCGCGCTTGTCGCCTACGGCGGATTGGGTCACGTTGGCGGTGCGGACGATTTTGTTGGAGAGGCGATAGATTTGTTTTTTCTCGTCCCAGGAGCGGTCGGGGTCGAATTCGACATTGAGCGTGGTGGCTAGCATTTCGGCGGCTAGCTCTTCGGCGTATTCTCCGGCGGCGTCTTCAGTTTCGCCGAAGGAGTGGTGCTCGCTGAGATATCCGTAAGTGTTTTTGTCGGCGGGGATGGCTACGCCTATCGAAGAAGCTAACAGGCGGTGGGCTTCGTGGGTGGAGTTCTCGGCGACCACAGCGAAGACGACTTCGCCGGGACTGAGATACTTCACACCCTCTTTGCGAGCCAGCATTTTGCAGTTCGGAGGGAAGATGGAAGAGACGCGCACCAGATTCTGGGCTGCGATGCCGGCGTCGCGCAGTGCCAACTCGAAAGATGTTAACCGCTCGCGGTGTTTCCCAACTCCTTTGGTGAAGAACATCCGCTTGGGAACCATGTCTTTACCCAACGCTGTTTACCTCCGGCACGAAAAAATTTGAGATTGAGAATGCACATTAACACAATGGTTTGTAAAGGAAATATGAATTTCGCGTGAGGAAAGAAAAAATGGCGGGAAACCGCGGGCGCGGTTCCCGCCACCATGCCCGGTCCGTTTTAGGGGGAGGGCGCCGGGCAAATCCGAAACACTCTACCACAGGTTCGGCCCTGGTCAACAAAAAGGCTGCAGCTTTTTGGATTTCCGAACGGCTCCGGATTCTGGCCATCTTAGCTCATCATCATCTGGTCATCGTAATTCGGTCGCCCTTACTTAGCGGCGACGGAACTGACTGTAATGGTGTCGCCGTCCAAGGTACCGGTCACGGTGGCATTCTTGCCTGCTTGCTTGTCGAGCGTGGCCAGAGCCGTTTTGTCGGAGGTATCCAGAATATAAATTTTCTCGCCCACCACCAAGGCAAACTTGGATCCCTTGGCTACGCAGGCGCGGGTGCATTCTGCAGGTGTTCCTTCCATGTGCTGTCGGCCGCACATGGCGTCGCCAACCTCGCCGGTGAAGGTTTGCTTGCCGGCCGCGAAGGCATAAAGGCTGAAAAATAAAGTCGCGGAGAAAACGATCGCTGTCTTCTTTCGGGACCACCCTGAACCACGATTCATGCTTGATTCTCCTGAGTGTTTCTGACGGCTCGAGAGAAAAAGAATGGTCGCCGCCCACGCGTTGGTATCACGCTACCCTGATAGATGATCGAGGCCGCTGGAGGTTGCAGAGACCGTGTGATTTCAGCGGCTGGGCTCTTCGATTCCGACCCAACGCAACGCTTCCTGACGGTTGGCGAAAGCCCGCATCTGGATCGCCTTGCCGTTCCGCATGGTGTATACGTCGGCGAGTCTTACGTCCTGCCATTGGGCGCTGTCTTTGGCTCGAACCCGGGCATGAACGAAAACCACGATTCGATTTCCGGAAGTAAGGAACCGCTCCGGTGTGCTGATGACTTTGGCCCAGGCGGCGCGGGACTGAGTTAAGTAACGCTTCGCTTCTCCCCGCCCGTGATAGGCGCCGCCTCCGGGGAACTCTGCAGGTTCGGTCCACTCAATCTGGGGATCAAACGACTGGACAGCCGCTTCCATGTCACCACGGTTGAACGCCGCGTAAGCGGCTCGGAGGTCGCTGATGGACTGTGCGGACTCGGTTGTGCTTTCCATGCCAGTCTCCTTTCGCGCTCGCGCGCATCCACCTGCAGTTAAGACCGTGAAGATGGTGAGGAAGGTCAGTAGGCTGCTTATGTTTGTGCCGCCCTGAATCGCGAAACGGGGAAGTCTGCCCGGCTTGTCGCTCATTGCCTTCGATCGGTATTGGCCTGGTTCAACGCGGGGCGGCAGTTTGCGCGCGGGAGATCCCTCGTCCCGCTGGTGCAAGCGCGGGACTTCGGGATGACGCCGTCGTTGAAGGCCGGCGATCGTCGGTCTCACTGTGTCGCCTTGGCGGTGTATTGCAGGTCGACATCGACGGTTTTGTCGCGGGCGATGGCGGTGACGTGGGGGTCGACCTCCCAGTCGAGGGTGGGCGGCAGCAGCTTTCTGGCCTCGGGCAGATACTGCTTCAAGTACGTCGCGTCGTAGACATCGCCGGGCCGCAGTTTCCAGGCGGCGCGCAGGCGGGCGGTCAGGCTGTTGTCGATGCCGCGAAATTCCAAGTCTCCCATGCGGAAGAGAGAGTCCTCATTGACGACGAGGTGGTAGGCGACGGTTTGGTCGACGTCGTCGAATTCGGCGTTTACCTTGATCGCGGCCAGGATGTATCCGCGTGAGCCGTAGAGCGTCTGGACCTGGCGCAGATCGTCTGCCAACTGAACCGTGTTGGCCGGTTGCCCAGCCTTGGCGTGGAGGAACGGATCGAGCTGGTCTTTGGGGATCTCTTTGTTGCCTGACCAGTCCCATTTCGTGACCTTGTACTGGATGCCGGGGATGAGCGGGAACGTGATGTCGACGTAGGTCGGGGGCTGTTTATTGTCGGCTGAATCTGCGCCGGCTAATTTGACCACCTTGGGCTGTGCCGTGGCGCACGAAGCCTTCAGGTACCCGCGCTCATGGTAGATGGGCAACACAGAGTTCTCGATGAAGTTGGCCATGTAATCGCGAGAGTATTCGCGATCGGATAATTTGTCTGCCGCAGCCTCGAGCGGGGGCAATTCATCCGCTCCGGCGCCGGGGAAGTGGGCGTGGTGGATGCGAATGCTCACGCCGATGACGTTGTAGTCAATCGACTGGAGCCGCTCGTCCTTGCTCTCGGTGCGCGCATCTTGGACGATTCCGGGGATGCCGTTTTCCACCAGCAAAGCTTGGAGAACGTCCGAGACCTGGTCGGGCAACCGCCCGTTGGTGGGCAATTCTCCGTTGAAGAGAGGAACGCGGTCGTGCAGCTTCTGGTGCAGTTCCTGGCCGGTGAACCAGACGAAATCGGCGAAGTGGGCGGGGACAAATTTGTCGGCGTCGGTGACTTGAAATTCGAGCTTGGTACCGGCTGAGGAGTAGGTGTAGGTGTAGTTGATAACACCGAATGCTCCGGTCTCGCCGAGCTGGCGCGCGGCTTTCTTGAAATCTTCCTCGTGGCAGATGGTGCCGACGGGCAACCCGCTGGCGGCCACAATGTCTTCCTGAGTGAATCGTTTGCTGCCGGTCACTTTGACTTCGATGAGCTTGTAGGCGGAAGGCGGCTGAACGCCTCCGGAGATCTGCGCGGCGGCGGAGAGGCAGGCTAGCAGAGAAAAGAGCAGGAGCCGCGGGAGAAATCCTTGAAACAGTAGCTTCATCTACTTCGATCTGGGTGTCGACCCGTTGCTGGATTTGTGCTTCTTGGCAATTTCGATGAAGGCGAGCGCGGCGCGGCTGAGAGCTTTATCTTTGCGAAAGACCAGGGCCAAGTCGCGACGCAATTGGGCGTCGGCCATGGGAATAGCCACCAGGACACCGGCGCGAACGTCCTCCTGCACGTTGGAGCGGGCGATGAAACCGACGCCCACGCCTGCGGCTACGAAGCGTTTTAGAAGTTCGCTGGAGTCAAGTTCCATACTGTAGTTCGGCTTCAGGCGACGCTCGCGAAACAGTTCTTCGAGGGCGTCGCGGGTGTGGCCGGCTTTGGGAAGGACCAGCGGATACTTGGCGAGGTCTCCCACGGAAGCCGACTTCATCTTACCCAGCGCGTGATGGGGCGGGGCGATGATGACCAGTTCATCCTGATGGATGAGCACTACGGTGAGGCGGTTGTCTTTTACGGGCAGAGAAACTACGCCGAAGTCGACGGAGTTGTCGGCAACGGATTCGAGAACTTTGGCGTAGTCGGCGCGCTTGATGTTTACCGAAACGTCGGGATATTGCTTCTTGAAATCCGCAAAGACCTCGGGAAGAATGTGCAGGCAGGTGCCTTCGTTGGCGCCCACGGTGATGGCGCCGCGGGGAACGTGCTCCATCTCGGCGAGAGAGGTGAGCATGGTCTTGCGGGCATCGAGGGTTTCGTGGGTGTATTTTTGGAATGCTTTGCCGGCAGCGGTGAGGGAGACTTTGCCGCCGGAGCGGTCGAAGAGCTTGGCGCCCACTTCGTCCTCCAGGGAGCGAATCTGGGAGGAGATGGCGGGCTGAGTGCGGAAACGCTTCTCGGCCGCGCGTGAGAACGAAGCGTGGCGCGCTACTTCGAGGAAGGTTTGGAGTTGGTCGAAGTCCATTGGGGCAGTGGTCAGGCGGCCAGTGGTCAGTGGCCGGCAAGACAGCGCGATTTTGAGAACTCCGCCGTTCTCGTCTGTGGCTGTCTTGCGAACCGAATTGTAGCAGGGCGGGTGGTTGTCGCAGGGGGTTGTCTAAAACAGACGAGCGTTCCGGTGCGCCAGGGCCGACTTCTGCCGAAATAATTTCGGGTCCGGTCGCATCCAGTTCCTAAATGAGTGCTGTCGCCTGTTCTCAGTTTCATCTTCGAGCCGGGTAATTCCGAGCCGGGTATTCAGGAGAACTCGGCCTTGCGCCACGTTCGAAGGTTGACCGCGTAGAGCACAATGCAAAACAGGTTCGCCGGAATCAAGCCCAGTTGCCCGGTTCTTAAGCCAATGACGCAAATGATCAGGCTGTTGACCGCGGCTAGCACCCAGCCCGTCCAGCATCTTCTCCCGATCAGAATCGTCGAAAAAACCGTGAGCACACACGACAAGCAGTCAAGCCGCCACACGATGGAAATTACTTCTAATCTCATATCCTGTATCTTCGCTCGGAAGTAGAGGCTCCGTTGCGAGATCCAGGAGGTAAGACATAACCTTCGTAACTTTGACCTTCCTGGATCGGGCCGTTCTCAATCGGCGCGAACGCTTTTCTGACGTTGCCTGTGCCCGAGCTTTATTGCAACGAGAAGACGCGCGAGAAGACGCCCAAGGGCGGAATTTGTAAAATCGTTGTCGGGTTCAGGCGGTGGTGCTGAGGGACGCTGGCTTAGCGGTCTGCTTGACGATTCTGTCCACGAGTTTGAGGGCTTTCGCCGAATCAACGGGGACGACAGGCTCATGGTGAGTTACGTCGATCAGGCCTTCCTCAACCGCATCGAGTGCCTGGCCGGAGCGTTCCAGCACGGTTAGGAGATATTTTTGGGCGATGGGACGGTCGGCGGGATGAATCAGATCCCACCAGCGACGGATGGATTCCTGGACTTCAACCTCTGTCTTTTCGCCGACGACCAAGGCGTCGATTAACCGGTACACCTTGCTCTTGATGGCTTGGTAAGAGACAGAAACTTCCTGGGGCATGGGCTTTTTGGAACTCTTGCTGTTGGCAAGTATGCAATCCGCCAGCCAAACCGTAGATGGTTGCACCGTAAGTCCTTTCGACTGGTAGGCCTCTGTGCAAATCCTTCGAATGGAATAAATCTAAATTCTGGATATGAAATCTGGAAGGTGCGGGCAGGGATTCCAAGAGAACGCTTCGCTTTCCATTTTTTAGAATCCGTTTCCTGTAATCCTGGATTCAATCCGTGTGAATCCGAATCAAATTTCGCGAGCAGGTTACAATGTTCCGCTCCCATCCGTCCCTCTCGTATGCGTTTCAGGTTTGCCGGGAGTTCGATTGAGTTGGGAGATGCTTGGGCGCAACGCCTTTAGGCTTTCCGCAAAGGAAAACCAAATTCTGGAGGGTGGATGAAAACGTTGGTTTGGACGCTTGCATTTCTTGTATCGATTCCGGCTTTGGGCGGAGCACAAAGTGCTGCGCCTGCGAGCAGCGCGCAGGATGAGGCGGCTCAGCCGCGAATGTTCTTTCCTAAAGACACTTTTTGGGGGTGGGCACAACTTGACCTGGCGCCTCCACATAATGAGATCGACCCCAACCTTTGCGCGGGAAATGCCGGGCAATATGGCGGGGCGAACGCGCCCTGCAGCATGTTTGCGCGGTATATGTTATCGGGAATGCTGGAGGTGCGTCCATTTGGGCGGGGGCAATTGCGGAGGTTTATGGTGTTTGGCGCTCCTTCGTTCCTGTTCGGCAAGACTATCCCGCAGACGCTCTACACCTGGTCGCCGGATGCGATTGGAATCGAGCATTCGTGGGGCGGGGCCGTGTTTATCGGCAAGGGATTTGAGTTTCGCGTGACCCAGCATTTCCTGTTCGATCGTCTGGGCGCGCGCGACACGAATCTGGGCGTAGCCGATCTGGGCAATAATGGGCCCTGGGGACGCTACATGACCGTCGGCGTGCGCAAGTCTTTCGGGACGAGGCGCTGGTGATCTCGGTCACACACAGCTGTGACGCAGGAATTGGAGAGTCTACGTCCACCGGGGTATTCTCTATAATTGTGTTCTCTGCAATCGTATTCTCTAAAAGCAAGGTTTCGCGGGTGGCGGGTGGCAAATTCATAGGGAGGCTTGCGAATGGCGAGTTCTTATAACGGGATAGCGGTGCCGTCGGATGGAAAGAAGATTGGCTATTCAGGTGGAAAGTACGATGTCCCGGATAATCCTGTCCTTCCGTTCATCGAAGGCGACGGGACGGGACGCGACATCTGGAAGGCGTCGCGGCGGGTGTTCGATGCCGCGGTGGAAAAAGCCTACAAGGGCAAACGACGCGTGGCGTGGTACGAGGTGTTCGCTGGAGAAAAGGCGAAAGCAAAGTTCGATACCTGGCTGCCCGATGACACGGTTGCCGCTATTCGCGAATTTCGTGTTTCGATCAAGGGGCCGCTGACCACGCCAGTGGGCGGCGGCATTCGGTCGTTAAACGTGGCGCTGCGGCAGATTCTTGATCTTTACTGTTGCGTCCGTCCGGTGAAGTACTACAAGGGCGTGCCATCGCCGGTGAAGAATCCCGAGCGCATGGATGTGGTCATCTACCGCGAGAACACTGAGGATGTCTACGCCGGAATCGAGTGGGAAGAGGGAACTGCGGAGTGCGCCAGGTTGATCGAGTTTCTCAACAAGGACATGCTGAAGGGTGGCAAGAAACAGATCCGGCTGGACTCCGGCGTCGGCATCAAGCCGATTTCTGTGACTGGAACCAAGCGCCTGGTGCGCATGGCGATCCGGTATGCGCTCGAGACCGACCGCAAGAGCGTGACCCTGGTGCATAAGGGCAACATCCAGAAGTTTACGGAGGGCGCGTTCCGCAAGTGGGGATACGAGCTTGCGACTGAGGAATTTCGCGACAAGGTGATCACCGAGCGCGAGAGCTGGATCCTCGACAACAAAGATAAGAATCCGAATCTGACGGTGGCACAGAACGCTGAACTGGTAGAGCCGGGGATGGAATTCGGTCAACCCGACTTTCGCCAGGCCGTAGAGCAGGAAGTGAAAGAAGTGCTGGACCGCATCTATGCCACGCACGGCAAGGGTCAGTGGAAAAAGAAAATCATGATCAACGACCGCATTGCCGATTCTATCTTTCAACAGGTGGTGACACGGGCGGATGAGTATTCCGTGCTGGCTTGCCCGAACCTGAACGGCGATTACATTTCCGATGCCTGCGCGGCCCAAGTCGGCGGACTGGGCATCGCTCCGGGGGCGAACATTGGCGATGGCTATGCCATCTTCGAGGCGACGCACGGCACGGCTCCGAAGTACGCGGATAAAGATGTGATCAATCCGGGATCGGTGATGCTTTCGGGGGTGATGATGTTCCGCTTCATGGGATGGAATGAAGCTGCCGATCTGATCGAGGGCGGGATGGAACGGACGATTCTGCAGAAGAAAGTTACTTATGATTTCGAACGGCTGATGCAAGGTGCGACCAAAGTGAAGACCAGCCAGTTTGCCGACAGCATCATTGAGAGCATGGGTGCGGCGGTGCTGGTGTAGTTCATTGAGCGATTGAGTGATCGGGCCATTTAGCGATTGTCAGTGTGATCGCGCCATGGTGCGATTCTGATTTTCAATCGCAAAATCACTCAATCGCAAAATCGCTCAATGTTTTGAAAGGACTCATACATGCGCAAAAAAGTAACCATCGTAGGTTCGGGAAACGTGGGCGCAACGGCGGCTCACTGGATTGCCTCGAAAGAACTTGCCGACGTTGTCCTGATCGACATTATCGAGGGCGTGCCGCAGGGTAAGGGGTTGGATTTGCTCGAAGCCATGCCCATCGAGAAACGCGACTCTTACATTACCGGCACGAACGACTACAAAGACACGGCGAATTCTGACATTGTTGTGATCACGGCGGGCATTCCGCGCAAGCCGGGGATGAGCCGCGACGATTTGCTCAACACCAATTACGGGATCATGAAGGCAGTGGTAGGCCAAGTAGTGAAGCACTCGCCAAACTGCATTCTGATTATTGTCTCGAATCCGCTGGATGCCATGGCCCAGGCGGCTTATAAGCTGAGTGGATTTCCGCGGGAGCGCGTGGTTGGCATGGCGGGCGTGCTTGATTCGGCGCGCTTCCGCGCCTTTATAGCCGACGAATTGAAGGTTAGCGTGGAGAACGTGACCGCATTCGTGCTCGGCGGACACGGCGACACCATGGTTCCGCTGCCGCGCTATTCCACGGTGGCGGGCATTCCCATCACCGAGTTGATTGAGAAATCGCGGCTTGAAGCTTTGGTGCAGCGCACGCGCGACGGCGGAGCGGAGATCGTCAAGTATCTGAAGACGGGCTCGGCTTACTATGCACCTTCGGCTGCGGCGACGGAAATGGTGGAGGCTATCCTGAAAGATAAGAAAAAGATTTTGCCTTGTGCCGCGTATTTGCAGGGCGAGTACGGAATCAACGGCCTCTACGTCGGCGTGCCGGTCAAGCTCGGTGCTAAGGGGATCGAGCAGATCATCGAGATCAAGCTCACTGCGGAGGAGAAGGCGGGGCTTGATAAGAGCGCGGCGGCGGTGAAGGAGTTGTGCGGCGTGATTGGGGTGTGACCGCGAGCCCCCAGCCGCTGAAGCCGGCGGGCAAGAAGTAGACTGATCGGCACGACTGAAGTCGTGCCCTTCCCGAGCCAAAGTTTCTTCAGCTCACAAGTCCGACTACACCCTCTCGATCGTCACCTTCTTCACAATTACGTCCTTATTCGGCCGATCATTGCGCCCGCGCGGGACTTCGGAAATCTTCTTGACGACATCCTGCCCCTCGACGACCTCGCCGAAAACTGTGTGCTTGCCTGTGAGCCACGTTGTAGGCGCGACCGTGATGAAGAATTGCGAGCCATTCGTGTTCGGGCCGGCGTTCGCCATTGCCAATTTCCCCGCCTTGTCGAGCTTGTGGGGCGAGCCTTTGGTCTCGTCTTCGAACTGGTAGCCCGGGCCTCCCATGCCGGTGCCTTGCGGATCGCCGCCCTGGATCATGAAGTCGGGGATCACGCGATGGAAAATCGTGCCGTCGTAAAGGCGGTCGTTTGATTTCTTGCGGGTCGAGGGATGCGTCCACTCGCGTTTGCCTTCGGCAAGTTCTACGAAGTTGGCTACGGTTTTGGGCGCGTCTTTTTCAAAGAGGCGGCAGACAATGTTGCCTTCGCTGGTTTCGAACGTCGCGTAGAGTCCGGGTTGGCGAGTCATGGAGTCCTTTCGGTGATTGGTAATTCGTCGTTAGTCGTCGACTGGTTGCGCGATGCCCTGTTAATTAGGAGTGGCCGGAGCAGTGGAGGCCGGTTTCTTCACCGCCGTTGCGGGTTTGGCGGCGACTGCCCGGTGGACAATTGAAATGTGAATAATCTTCACCGGACGGAAGGGGCGGTCGTTCATCGGGTCGGTAGCCATGTGCGCGATCTGTTTCACCAGCGCCACGCTGGCTTCGTCGCACTGGCCGAAGATCGTATATCCACCGTTGAGATGCGGTTGGGCCTCTTCGGTGATGAAGAACTGCGATCCGTTGGTGTTGGGGCCGGCGTTGGCATAGGCGAGACGGCCGGGCTTGTCGAAGAGGAGATCGGAGGAAACTTCGTTTTTGAACGCGTACCCCGGGTCGCCGGTTCCATCGCCTTTAGGGTCGCCGCCCTGGATCATGAAGCCAGCAATGACGCGATGAAAAATGGTGCCGTCGTAGAGTGGCACACCGTGCTTAGTGACTCCGCTGACGGGATTCTTCCAGTCTTTGGTTCCAGTGGCGAGGCCGATGAAGTTCGCGACTCCGATTGGAGCTTTGTCGGGGAACAGAGTGCACGTTAACTTGCCCGCGGTAGTATCGATGATCGCCGTGGGTACGCCTCCTGCTGCATGATGAACGGTAGTGGCTCTAGCAGCCGGTTTGGCCGCAGGGGCGGTCTGAGTGCTCGACTGCGCCCAAGCGGCAAGCGCTGCGACAGAAAGCATAACGGAAAGGAAAAACGCATTACGCATGATTACTCCTTGCACGGGCACGCTGTGTCCCGCTCGTTTACCGCAACGTTGCATTGTACGACAAGAAATGCCGGACGAGAGAGGCTGCATCAATAGAGGCCGCATCAATGCCGGTCAGCCTGCATTTCGCGGCTTACGGTCTCGACCTGGCGGAAGACGCGCAGAATGTTGCCGCCGAGTATTTTCTCGATGTCGTCGGCGCTGTATCCGCGATCGAGCAGGGCCTGCGTAATCTTCGGCAGATCGGCGGCGGAGTCCATGCCCTGCGGGGTAGCACCGCTGACGCCGTCGAAGTCAGAGCCCAGACCGACGTGATCAATTCCGGCGACTTTCGCGACGTGATCAATGTGATCAATCAAAACATGAAAAGGCGGACGCGGAAGTTTCGCCGTCCACTCCCGTTCGATGCGGTCCTCTTCGATGTAAGTAACAGGCTGTCCCTCCGCTTTCTTTTTTGCGACGAAGGCTGCGATGGCCGCGTCGCGATCCTTGGCTTGCGCTCGCGAGGCATCCCAATAGGTCTGATCGTCGAAGCCGGAGAAGAAGTTCACCTGCACGACGCCGCCATTCTTGGCGACGGCCCGCAGCATGTCGTCCGTCATATTTCGCGGCGCGTCGACCAGGGCACGCGCGGAAGAGTGCGAGGCGATGAGCGGAGCTTTCGTGGTGGCGATTGCGTCCCAGAAAGTCTTGTCGGCGACGTGTGAAATATCGACCATCATGCCGAGGCGGTTCATTTCGAGCACGACCTGCTTGCCGAAATCAGTGAGGCCGTTGTGGTGCTCTACTTTGGGGTCGCTGATGTCGCCGGAGGAATCCGCCCACTCGTTCGTGTTCGACCAGGAGAGCGTCATGTAGCGCACGCCGAGCCGGTAATAATCGCGAAGCAGGTGCATGTCGTTCTCGATAGAGTGGCCACCTTCGATGCCCATGAGCGCGGCGAGCTTGTGTTCCTTGTGAGCACGCTCAATATCGGCCACGGAAAAGGCCATCATCATGCGGTCCGGATGGTGCGCGGCCTGCTCGTAGACGGAGTCGATGAGATCGAATGTGTGTCTGGCGAAGTGACCCTCGTTGGTCCCGGGATCTACCCAGATGGAAAAGAACTCAGCGCCCAGATTGCCGCGGCGGGCTTTGTCGAGGCTGATGTGGCCCACGTCGTTGGGGTCGGTCGAGCCGATGTCGAAGCCTTCGTCGAGAAAACGCTGGGGCGTGTCGGCATGGGTGTCGACTACGATCGCGGATTCCTGAATGGCCCTAGCCTTGGCGCTGACGGTTATATCTGATGGGTTTGAGGATTGGGCGACCGCCGATGGAATGGCGAGAGCCAGGCACGAGACCAAGAGCATTTTGAAATGAGTCATATTTATAGCGCGCAGCGAGCGAGGCCTGCGGGCAAGTCAACGATTGTATAGGCCTTCGCGCGTGGTTGAAAGCACGTTCCCAAATAACCATTAGCGCAGAGCTTCCAGTGCTTGCTCAACACAATCTTGCAGCGCTTGCCCAGTATCGATCACAGTCCGGGGCAGAGTGATGGCTTCGAATCGTGACTTCACTTCAAGGTAGAGTTGGACGTCGCGATTACCGGCAGGATGGGCTCCTGAGGCAGACTGCCCGGCAAGACGCTGCCTAGCAAGTTCCTCGGAGCACACGCACTCGAGGATGCGCCAGCTCTGGTGCAGCGCAGCGGCTGCGTTTATGACATTGTCGATCTGGTAGCGGCGAGAAAATGTCCGGCCATCGAGGAAGATAAAACGGTGCGGATCTCGCTGCAAGAGCTGGCCCGCGGTCTCGAGCATGACGTGCAGGCAGAAGTCATCCTGCCGGGAAGAATATTCGATTTCGTCGGTGGAAAAGAGTGCGTGCCGGACCACGTCTTTGTTCAGCACCCGTCCGCGCAGACGACTTGCCAGTTCGCGGGCAAGCGTGGTTTTTCCGGTGCCAGGAAGGCCAGCCATCAGAACAATCATGCTGGGATCGAATTATACGAGGCTACTATTCGGCGCGGCTTTCGGCGGTGACGGTGGTGCGCTCGGGGCGATCGATGGGAAGAATGTCCTGCGTTTCGCGCCAATCCGCGTAGTGACCTGAGACCATGATGTGGAACACCCACTGATGCCGCTCTTCTTCGGGCTCAACCAGGCCGAGAGCCTTCATGTAGAAGAGGTAGTGTTCCATCCAATGAATCTGTTCCTGGGTCATGCCGCGGCGTTGCAGGTCGACGGTAAGGCCGGCGAGATGGGATGAAGCCGTGTCGCCCTCAGACGGAGCCGCGTTGCGGTTGTGCCGGCGCAGTTTCTTCTGAAGCTTTACGGTGCGCACCGCGGAATTTACCTGAATCTGTTCGTGAAAACGATTGTAATAAGCTTGCGCGATATCCTGCACAAAGTCGCGGGTCCAGGGACGGCAGTAGCGGCGTGAAGGATCAAGGCGCGGATCAAAGCGCAGCGTCTCACCTGCGATGATGGGCTGCAGCGCTCCGCTAGCCTTCAGCGCCTCCAACTCGTCATCGTCTTGAATGCGAGGCAGCTCCAGCCTATCAATTTCTGCGTTCTGCGCCAAAAGGGATTCGTGAGTGGGGCGGAACATGGGATGCCACAAAGTCCAATGCAGCCGGGGAAACCGGTGATGATGGACGGATCTGTGCACGACCGTAGCCGTGGCCGCAAAGAGCGGGCTGCACAGGCAAGCCACCAGGGAAAGAAGAATCAGTTCACGCTGTAGTTTTATTCTCAATGAGTTCCGCAGTCTTCCGTACCGGTTCACCCGCAACCGTCCGGACATTGTAAGTCATGGTGTCAAGCGCCCCCAACCTTTGATTGCCGGGCGCTGGTTACCAGAGTTTCCGCCAGGTATTTCCCGCGCAGGTTACTACTGGTTACCAGCCGCTTTCGCGAGCGCGCTTCACCTGTGGATAGGAGCACGCGAAACGCCACTCCGGCGCGGGATTACGAGCAACTCATGTGCTCTCGGAACAAGCAGTTAGCCGTTGCTGGGAGATCGTAGAAGCGTGTTTTCACGCGGAAGTGACAAAAATCAGCGCCGGAAAAGGTCACCAATGGCTTGTTTCATGACCGCGCCGCCTACGTCGGAAATGGCGCGGGTCAGCGGGATATCCTTGGGGCAAACTTCCACGCAGTTCTGCGCATAGCCGCACTCCTGGATGCCGCCATCGCCCATCAACGCCGTGAGACGCTCGCGCTGCAGCTCTTTGCCTGTGGGATGGGTATTGAACAACCTCACCTGCGCGATGGTAGCCGCGCCGACGAAGCCTGTCTCTTCGTTGAACTGGGGGCACGCCTCCATGCAACAGGTGCAGGAGATGCACCGCGAAAGAGGATACGCCACTTCCTGCTCTTCCGGCGACATGCGCGGCCCGGGGCCGAGGTCATAGGTCCCGTCGATCGGAACCCAGGCCTTGACGATCTTGAGATTCTCAAAGAGAACGCTGCGATCAAAAGCCAAATCGCGGACGACGGGGAACTTCGAGAAAGGTTCGAGCCTAACCGGTTGCTCGAGATTGTCAATCAGGGCCGAGCAGGCCATGCGCGCGCGTCCGTTAATCAGCATGGCGCAGGAACCGCAGACTTCCTCCAGGCAATTCGAATCGTAGGTGATCGGCGTAGTGGCCTTGCCCTCGCGCGTGACGGGGTTGGCAGCGATCTCCATGAGGCAGGAGATCACGTTCATGCCCGGATGGTGGGCGAGTTCGAACTCTTCCCAGTAGGACTTGGACGTGGGAGTGTTCTGGCGCTTGATTTTCAGGATGACGGATTTGTTAGCCATCAATTCTTAACCTTTAGCCCCTAAGTTGTCTCTTCAACGCACGACTGAGCCATACAACCATCACGAAAGCCCAGACCGGCAAGAGGAACCATCCTAGGTCATTGTGGTGGACAATCATCCGAACAGCACCAGCGACGTAAATAACCGAGACTAGGATCCACAACACAAGATACTTTTGAGAATATCGACGGCCGCTAGGCAACGACTCAAACATACTCATTCGGCATCCTCTTCCGAACTTTGATGCGTACAACTATTTCGCTGCGTCGTACTTCCTCGGTCGCGGCGGAATCAGCGACACATCCACCGGCTCGAACTCAAACTTGGGCTCATCGGCATCAGGAGCGAAATATGCTTTGGTCGTCTTCAGGAAATTCTTGTCGTCGCGGTCGGGGAAGTCGGGCTTGTAGTGCGCGCCGCGCGATTCATCGCGCAACCTCGCACCCTGCGCAATCACGCGCGCCAACTGCAGCATGTTGTAAAGCTGGCGAGTGAAGACCACGCTGGTGTTCGCCCACTGCGTGCGGTCGCTCAGGTTCACCTTGCGGAACCGTTCTAGTAGTTCGACCAGTTTCGCGTCCGTCTGCTGCAGATTCTTGTTATAGCGAATGACGGTGCAATCCTTCGTCATCAGTTCACCCATCTCATGCCATAGCCGAAATGGGTTCTCCGTGCCCTGGTTGTTCATGAGCAGGGCATTACTCTCTTCCTGCTTCTTCTTCTCGGCCTCGAAAACTCCATGGCCATCGGGAAGCGCCTGCAGCCCGCGAGCGTACTTCACCGCATTCGGTCCAGCGATAGCTCCGCCGTAAATGCATGACACCAGCGAGTTCGCGCCCAGTCGATTCGCGCCGTGATACTGATATTCACATTCACCCGCGGCATAAATGCCGGGGATGTTCGTCGCCTGCTTGAAATCGATCCACAGGCCGCCCATGGTGTAATGCATGCCGGGAAAAATCTTCATCGGTGTGTCGCGCGGATCGTCGCCCACAAACTTCTCGTAGATTTCGAGAATTCCTTCCAGTTTGCGGTCGAGAATCTTGCGGTCGATATGGGTCAGGTCGAGATAAACCATCGGCTTGCCGTCGATGCCGAGGTTGTGCTCGAAGACCACCTTGAAAATGGCGCGGGTAGCGATGTCGCGCGGCACCAGATTGCCGTACTTCGGATACCACTCCTCCAGAAAATACCAACGTTCTTTTTCCGGGATCGCCTTCGGATCGCGCTTGTCCCCGGCGGTTCTTGGCACCCAAACCCTTCCGCCTTCACCGCGCGCTGATTCCGACATGAGGCGCAGCTTGTCGTTGCCTGGAATGCAGGTCGGATGCACCTGAATGAATTCGCCATTGGCGTAGTAACAGCCCTGCTGATAAAGGGCGGACTGCGCTGATCCCGTGCAGACCACGGAATTCGTCGACTTCCCAAAGATGGCTCCATTGCCGCCGGTGGCGATGATGATGGCATCGGCTGGGAAGGTTCGCACCTCCATGCTGCGCAGATCCATGGCGCAGATACCGCGACAGACGCGGTTTCCGTCGAGCACGGCCGAGAGAAACTCCCAGTGCTCGTACTTCTTCACCTTGCCTTCGGATTCATAGCGGCGAACTTGCTCGTCGAGCGCATAGAGAAGTTGTTGGCCCGTAGTCGCGCCGGCGAATGCGGTGCGGTTATACAAAGTCCCGCCGAAGCGTCGAAAATCGAGCAGACCTTCGGGCGTGCGGTTGAAGGGAACGCCCATGCGATCGAGCAAGTCGATGATGCCGGGCGCAGCCTCGCACATATCTTTGACCGGAGGCTGGTTCGCGAGAAAATCGCCGCCGTAGACCGTGTCGTCAAAGTGAATCCAGGTCGAATCGCCTTCACCCTTCAGGTTCTTGGCAGCGTTGATGCCGCCCTGCGCGCACACGGAGTGCGATCGCTTCACCGGAACAATAGAGAAGAGATCGACGTTCGCGCCCATCTCCGCGATCTTGATGACGGCGGAGAGTCCTGCAAGGCCGCCGCCTATCACGATGATTTTGGGAACTGCCATCTTTATTCCACCGGCCTTCCGTGAAACCCGGTCGCGTGAGTTGTGTCCACGATGGCTCCTCCCGGGGTTGGAGCATCCGGGAAACGCTCGCTGAATGTATACAAGCTGACCAGGCCCACCACACTCATGAGCAGGAAAAATGCCAGGCACAGCCGGAGAAATCTTTGCTGCGCTTTGTCGCCCGAGACAATTCCCCATTTCGCCGCGAATAGCCAGATGCCGTAGGCGAAATGCCACGACGCGCAGATCAGTCCGACCACGTAGAACGCAAGCAGCAGCGGCTGATGAACCTCGACCGCAACCTTGCCAAATGAAAGGTCAGGACGAGCGTGCAGATCGACCCCGCTAAAGCGCATCGTCCACGTGTGCCACAGGATGTAGACAAATGCAATCCCGCCAGTCCAGCGCTGCGCCGTGTACATCCAGTTGCCGGTCCAGGGATATTCCATCGTATTTCCATCGCCGCGGTACCAGATATAGAAACCGTAGAGCGCGTGGAACGCAATCGGCAGCCAGATGCCAAACAATTCAAGAAAGAAGACCAGCGGAAGATTTGCCAGAAAGCTTACCTGGCGGGCGTAGGCGTCAGGCCCACTGATGGCCGTGGAGTTGGAAATCAGAATGTGCTCGAACAAGAACGCGCCCACGGGAACGATGCCCGAAAGCGAATGCAGCCGGCGCAAGAAAAATGAAATGCCCTTGCCCGCGCGCAGAGGCGCCACGCCGTGCGTCACAGCTTTCGCTACACCGGAAGCAGTAGAACTGGCTGCGGATGCCACAAATCTCCCCTTACAAGTTCGTATAATTCTGGATGACTCGACCTTGATGGTTCGGCACTGGCAAAAGAACTTTTTATTATCCAGCCGCGGGAGAAACGAAGTCAAGAAGGAGTCGCCGCGTGAGCAATCGTCAGCAGGTGCGCCCGCACCATTGGAGGAACGCACGAAACGCCGCGCCGCGGTGGCTGTACTTTGATTTTTCTTCGGCACTGAGTTCAGCAAATGTCTTCTTGATCTGCGGAAAATAGAATAAAGGATCGTATCCAAAGCCGTTCGCACCGCTCGGGGCATCGAGGATTCTTCCTTCCGCCGTGCCGCGAAACGTCGCCAGTGTTTTGCCATCACGAGCCGCGGCCAGCACGCAGACAAACCTACCCGTACGCTGGGTGGACGGAACCCCCTGTAGCTCGCGCAAGACCCGCGCGTTATTAGCCTCGTCATCAGTGTTGACGTCAGCCTGGGCGGGTTGGTCGGCGGCATAGCGGGCGGAGTGCACGCCCGGAGCGCCATGCAGCGCATCAATCTCCAATCCTGAGTCGTCGGCTACGACCATTTCTCCGGGGACATATCGGCTGTAGCTTTCGGCTTTTTTTCGTGCATTAGCCTCGAATGTAAGTCCATCTTCAACCACCGCAGGCAGGGAAGAGAAGTCAGGAATGCCGGCGATTTCGACCCCGCAGCGCATCGCGGCGCCAGCAAAGTCGCGCAGCTTGCCGGGATTCGAAGTTGCAATGAGAATTTTTCGCATTACCGTTTCATCGTGGCGACTTAGCCGCGAGCTCGTCCGGCACAGGTTCATCCGCTGGAAGAGGGAAGCTTCCACAACACGAAGGCAAGAATCACAGCGAGCAGTGAGATCCATCCACCCGCTGTGCGATCCCAGGTGCGAACGAAGCTGATCTGCACCTGATTTGCGCCCACCTCCACAGGAACCAGCATCTGGCCCGTGCTCTCGCGCGTACCGGGCTGCACTTGTCGCCCGTTCACGGTAACCCGCCACGCGGGATAGTTGAACAGCCGCAAAGCCAGATTGTCCGGGCTGGATGTTTCCGCCGTGAAGAGTTTGAATTCCGGAGTCCACCGAGAAACATGAATCGCGGCATGGGCTGGTCCGTCCACCATCACGCGGCGAGCGTCCTTCGAGACGGACGACGGATCCGCGCCGATTGGCATGTACTCGTCGACCCCCTCGTAGCCCTCGCCGGACTCCATGTTATCCTGCATTTCGCGCAAGTCGCCCGCGTTGTCCCACCAGGGAGCCTGAAAGTGGCGCCACCCGAAGACGAGCACCGCCAGCGTCGCCAGGTAGAACGCCACGCGCACGCTCCACGGCCGGACACCCAGCACGATCAGCAGAGTGAAGGGAAGGCCCAGACACAACATCCAGCGCCACGGGAACTGCATGTACTCAAGCTTGGGAAGAATTCTCCACAGCCCATTCGTGATCGAGAGCATAAGCAACGAACATGCCGCGGCCCACGCCACTAGCGAATACCAAAGCGTACGATTGCGGTGTCGCCAGCTGCGTGCGGTCCAGGCCGCCGCAACCGTCAGCAGGATTTCGCCGAGCGCAATCCAGGAAATCAGATGGTTGAAGGCATCGTGATCCGCATCGGTGGTGTGGGTAAACAGAAAGCTGTCTTGCGGCCGCGATCCGGCAGAAACGGCTTGTGCAATCGTGACCCACTTCTGTTCGTAGGTCGCAGGCAACAAATAAAACGCAGCCAACGCAGCTCCAAGAACCACCGCGACGGCCCCCACTAGCAGAACGCTTGGCGAGCGCCGCTGCCAGGCAATCACCAACATCAACAAGACCAAAGAATAATTGATCATCACCGCTGCGGGTGCGTTGACCAGCCAGGCAGAAGCAAGCAGCAGAGCGAGATAAACAGTGATCCGCCGGCCTTTTTCGTCTGCCCGCAACAACAGCAAGAGCAACAGCGGCAGCAAACAACTGGCCAGAAGTTCAGCCAGCGCGCTCCGCCAATACACGATCACCAGATGATAAGGATTGACGGCGTAGAGCACAGCCGCGAAGGTTGCGTTGCGCCGGTCAACCCATTGCCGCGCCAGCAGAAACATAGACACGCCCGCACCCAACAACGCAAGCCAGATATAAATGCTGGGGGCCAGCGTCCAAGGAAAGATTGCGCTAAGCGCCGCGCCCAACGCCCACGAAGCCGGGGGATAGAAGATGAACCGCGGCTCGCCATAGGCGAAGTTCGCCAGAGCTGCCCAGCGCGAATAGACGATGCCCTGCTTCCATTGCGAGAGAACTTCCAGCCACGAGTACAAATGGAATTCAACGTCGTGTCCGGACGGTGTGCCGAGGAAAAGGAAGGGAATTTCAACTACGAAGGCAGCAACCGCGATCGACATAAGCGGCGCCCATGGCAGCCTCCCACGGCGTGCGTCGCATGAGACATTGCTCGCGGCATCGTCAGGACCCAGTTCGTTTCCGGATTTTATGTTTGCCGCCAGCTTCGCTCCCACTAGCCTCCCCGCCGACTCGCCCTGCGTGTCGGCTACATGTTCGCACAAGGGCGGAAGCGGTGCACGGAGCTTATCGAATCTCCGTGTTTCGGGGGAAGCTGGACGAACTTGACGGCATTTAACCTAGATTTAATATTTCTGAAACCGTGACGCAACAGCGATCAGCTACCGTACTGCCATAGGGGTGGAACAGACCACGGAAGGTGGAGGGCCCGCGTCAGAGACGGGGCGCGGGTTCTTCGCCTCCGAAAACAGTTCGCCCGAGCCTCTCGCGCGTTCTGCTACCTTCG
The DNA here is from genome assembly GCA_963786075.1 of uncultured Acidobacteriaceae bacterium. Classification (GTDB taxonomy): domain Bacteria; phylum Acidobacteriota; class Terriglobia; order Terriglobales; family Acidobacteriaceae; genus Sulfotelmatobacter. Next base: position 79,812 of record CAWAYA010000002.1, read on the forward strand.
CTGCCCAGTATTCTTCCTGCCTTTGCGCTGCTCCGTGAAGTCCCCAAACCACCTTCCGCGAGAGGTGTATCTTAAAGTAACGGTTGAATATCAGAGAGGAATGACAGGAATGACGGATCGGCGAGAAAGCCCGAAGGGGACGAACTTCAAGCTACGTCGCGACGCTCTCGCCCGATCGTTGTCGATGAAGTTCGTTGAGGAAGTCGTCCTGTTGAAGAGAAGATCCTTGACGCAGCAACTCGAGCAACGGATCTTCCAGTGGCTCCGCAGTCGAATCTTCCGCAGCTTCTGGAGCGTGCTCGAACTGGCTCAGGTCCGCAGTGAGAGCGCGTGGAGAAATAACCAATTCCGGCGTGGATTCCGGACAGCTGCGCAGAAAGTTAATCAGATTTTCCACCTGGGCTCGCTGCTCCGGCGTGCGGGAAGGGAACTCCAATCCCATGCCGTGCCCCGGATGCGTCACCCTAACCATGCCTTCGGTGTGAACCGCCACATCTCCGGTTTTGAGGCAAAGGTCGACCAATGCCCGCTCTGGAAACGGCGATTCGCTTTCCACGTAGCAACCGCCCAGGCTCAGATCGGTGAGCTTGCAGTGGGGAACGGCTTCGTCGGGACTTGCTCCATTGGTAACCGCGGCGGCATGCAGCCAGATCTTAAGCTGAGCCTTCATCGACTCTTCTAAATCAAGAAAATGGACTCCCGTTTGGCCATTCGGGTTCGCCCACGCCACCTGCCCGTGAGCGTCCACTTCAAGGCTTCCATCCGGCAATTGAAAGCGGAAATTCATCAGCGATCCGGGAGCTTGCGGTTCAGCCGTGAGAACGTCCATGCCGGTTTCGCTCAGGTCAAGCAGAATGCCTTCGGCTTTCCGAGCATCGGGCAGCGTAATTTCGACCGGAGCCTGCACCGGAACTCGGTAGGCGCGGCGGCGTTCGCGATTTAACAGAGCGGCTACGGCGCGCAGGCCGGCCTTAGCCTTGTCATCGGAGAGTGGTTTATGCAGCACGAAGTGCGCCCCGTTGCTAAGAATCGCGCGCGCTTTCGCAGGTTCCGCAACCAGGGCCACGCTGACGGGCGCGTCGCCCGAATTCAGCCTGCGGGCTTCGTCCAGTACTTGACCAGCAGCGTCGGGGTCGTCGAAGTCGACTACGAGTGCGTCGAATCTCTGCTGCTGCAGACGGTCGATCGCAGTCGCGAGATCGCTGAAACGCTCCACCACAATCCCCATGGCCGGAAGAACCCGGCCCAGGATCTCGGATGCAGAATCGTCAGTCGAAACCAGCAATGCCAGAAGGGTCATAACTAAATGCCCGCCCTACAACGGCGAGATTATGGCCAGCGAGGTGCCGCAGGCCGGGCTGCCTTGGACGCTGCCGCGCCTGAACCAGACGCGCCCGCCTTCGCCGCCAGACTGTCGGAAGTCTCATCGACCTCCATCAATACTGCGTTATCCTCTTCGTCGTTTTCCGCGAGCAGGGGAGCCACTTCGCGCAGCTTCTCCGCCGCTTGCTGGAGCATCTCAATCTGCTTCCCCAGTGCCGCGTACTTGGTCTGCTTCTGCCGCAATACTTCATGGATATCCTTCATACGACCCCCTGTGGAGAATGTAAGGAGGCGGACCAGTAGGGGTCAACGGTAATCCCCGCGTAAGGGTTACTGCGGTAATCGTGGATTAGACTCGGGTAGCGAGAGAAACACTCGTCGGGGTCTCCTAGCCGTCTCGTGCCACTCCGTGGCACGGAAGCGCAATTCACAAACGGACCTGCTGCCGCTAACCTAGCCCCTGAACAGTTCTTGGGGAGGGCTGTTCGGGCGTCCCGAGACTCGCAAGAGTTATGGGACGCTTCTTATTTTGGCGCTCACTCCTGCCGCCGCGCCCTACCAAAATTCAATCCACTCAAAAGTTGATGCAACAAAAAAGGCAGGGAGCCTGGTTTGGCTCCCCGCCCGCGGACTAAGGTTACCGCTCCTTAGTCAGTAGCCGTCATCACCACAACTTGCGGACTGGCACCACCGTTGTCGAATATGCTTAGATCGGTGGTAAAGGCCGTGGTTCCCCCTGCATAGGTGAATTGCACGGTATAGGTGCAAGTTGCGTTTTGAGCCAGGGTCACCGTCCCGTTCAGGCAGGTACTCTACAGGCCCGGTAGCGCTGTAGGGCAGCACGACGAAGTTGGCGCTCCCCGTGCCGGTTATGGTTGGGGCCGAGGTAAAGCTTAGTGTTGTGGTGCCGACATTCTCGACTGTAACCGGCAGCGTCTTAGTTCCCGAAGCCACCGTCCCGAAAGCCAGGGTAGTCGGGGTGAGGGTTACCTCGGTGCCCGTTCCCGTGACTTCGGCCAACTTCGGGCTGGCCGGATCGTTGCTAGCGATCACCAGGGTGCTCTTAAGGGCGCCAATCGCTTGCGGGTTGAAGGTTACGATGATGGTGCAACTCCCCTTACTGGCAAGGGGTCCGCCCGTCACCGGGCAAGTCCCACCAGTGATCGAGAATTGTGTGACTGAGGTTAGGTAAATCTTCGATAGCGTGACCGCCGCACCAGTATTGGTCAGTGTCAAAGTCTTTGCCAAGGGGGTCTTGAGCAGTTCAGTACCAAAAGCGGTTGACCCAGTAAGCGCGAGTCCCGACCCCGTTCCGCTCAAATAGATCTTGTTCGGGTTCGAGGCGAAGAACGCATTCGAGGCAATCGTCAAAGAGCCAGTTACTTTACCTGTGGTCGATGGTTGGAAATAGACGTCGATCTCGCAGGTCTGTCCGGCGGTCAGGCTTTCGCCAACGCAGTCATCGATTTCGCTGAAGCCAGCGGTGGCTGTGATCGAAGAGAACGTCGTCGGTCCGATCGCGCTTACCGTGACAGGCTGGAAGTCGCTGACCGTTCCCGCGGCTTGGGTTTCGAAAATGACGTTCGCTGAGGATAAGCCGTAGCCGGCAAAGGGAGTGACCTGACGTACGCGCAGGTTATACTCATCCGCAACATACGTATTGCCTGTGCTGTCCCGGGCAATCTGGGCAGGCAAGTAAAACTGCGCCTTCAGTGCAGCGCCGCCATCACCCGAGAACCCGGGAGCTTCCAGGGTACCTGCGAAGGTAATCATCTCCCCGGTGGGAGTCACCCAGCGTAGGAGTTCATTGTTCGTGTCTGATAGGAACAGATTCCCATTCGGATCCGCAGTCACATAGCCGTTGCCGATTTCGCTGCCGACAGCCGGCCCGTCTCCGCTGTAGCAGCATGCACCGTCGCCCGCCACTGTCTGCATGATCCCAGTCGCGGCGACAATTTCGCGCACACGGTAGTTGGCGCCATCCGAGAAGTAAACATTTCCGGCAGCATCTAAAGCGATCGAAATGGTGGGCCGGTCTTGAACGCGTGCATGAATCCCGTCGGCCTGGCATATAACTCGACGACTGGCAATTACTACATCGGCGACTATGGTTCCGACCGCGTCCGCGAGGTGACCAAGAGTACGACTTTCATCAGCACGATAGACGGGTGGGGTCCGGCCAATGGAGCCGAACCGCTCTACTCGGACCCAGTCGGACTCACGGGATCTGCCGGGACTCCTTCACTTTATTACCCGCTGGGTGTGTATGCCGATCCCAGCTCCACAAAAGTATATGTGGGGGGATATGAGGGAAATGCAGTGTATGTCTGGAACAGCGCAACGAGTGAGATCAGCGGCTTCGCGGGCAGTGGTGTCTATGGATTTGCCGGCGATGGAGGCGCCGGCAGTTCGACCAACACGGAATTGGCATATCCAATCGGGATCGGCAAAGACAGCGAGGGGAATATATACATCGCCGACTCCAACAACTGCGCGATCCGCAAGGTGAATACCTCGGGAGACATCACAACGATTGCCGGAGGATCGGCCGGTGAACTCAAGGGCTGCGGCTATCTCAATTCAAGCCCAGTGGACTCGCAGTTCTACACGCCCTATGGGGTCGCCCTCGAAATGTCTTCACAATATCCCCCATTTCGTCGACTAAAACCTGTTTAAGCGCAAAGCATCTCCGCTAACCGTGGCGCCCAAGAGCAACACGGCTGGCCCTCTTTCCGGAAGAGCCCAATGAAGGCCCCAGCCGCGCCGCGCACTGGTGAAGACGCACTAATCGGTCTTTCCGCTGGGCGGTTCGACCTGGTACGCCTGGATGCTCACTGCAACGGCGGACTCTCCGCTGGGCACAAGGAACTGGAGCCTAGGCGCATGGCCGTGCCGCCAGCTCGCGTACTCCGCAGCCGAAATCGTAAGTGTCTGGCTAACCGTGGCCTGGCCTATTTTGGGGAGCGTCTTGATCGCCGCGAATGACCCGATGAGAACTGGATTTGGTTCCGAACTCAGAACCGCGACAATGCCGCCCTTGACATCGGTCTTGCCAGGGTTCAACAGAGTCAGGGTCATGGTCACATTTACCTCGCTGCCGTTTTCAACCACATTACTGAGCTCGTAATGGCCCGCAAATGTGGTCGCGGCTGCTGCCGTGAAGCTAGCGCACACAAGAAGAACCGCAAGACTCAGAACGACACGCACAAAGCCACACTTCATACTTCCTCCTTGAAATCGTTTTCGTACTAAGCGTTTTTACCCCTGTGATCAGCGCAGAGCGCTGCTCTTTACGAGGGACAGTTCTTTGATCTTGTTTGGCAAGCGAATGTTTTTTTTGGAGCTGGGAACGATAACTTCGACCAACTGTTTTCTTACTGAGGTTCTCTTCCAGTCCGCCGTCAGGGGGGACGGCGCCGGAGAAGACGCGAAAACCACAGCATCCCAAAGCGGCGGCAATTGTGTGCCGGAACCTAAACCTTGTCAAGATGAACGTTTTTGCACAGTGGGTGCGTCGGGACGCGCGCCAATCACATCCCTGAGGCGCCGGGATAGGTTGGTGGCCAGAGACCGGTAAAACCGCGATGCGAGGTGGGGAAACAGTTCAAACAGGCTTTGCAACGTGGGATGGTCAAGATGATAGGCCTCAACCTCGCCCTCGGCGACCACGCTGGCACTCGCCGCCGTATCTTCCAGAAACGACATCTCTCCGCAAATTTCGCCCGGCCCAATCACCGGAGCCGAAGTTCGCGGAGGAATTTGCACGCGCGCCGTTCCTTTGAGCAGAAGAAAGACTCCGATCCCTTTCTTGCCCTTTTGCACCAGCACTTCGCCCTTCTTGAATCGGACTCGGCTCGCCTTGTCGGCCACCAAAGCCCAATCGTTCACGGTGAGATAGATCAAACCTTGTTTCGACGATGACAGGATGGAGACATCCTGTTCGATCACTTTCATGGCGCGCGACCCGAGTTCCGGAGAGTTTCCCCGGTCAGTGACAGAAACAGCGTGCAAGACACAGCGTGAAGAAACAACAGGGCAGAGCAAGACTACCAGAAAATCCCTCGGACGCAACACAGAGCCGCCACGCGCCTATTATCTACGAGGACACCGCCCCGATCCGCGCCGCTGGCTTGCATCGCCAAGGGCCAGGGACTCGACGAAAGGATATAAATGGTGCGCCCTGAGAGATTCGAACTCCCGACCTTCTGGTTCGTAGCTAAACTCGTCCCGGTAGGCGGTGCTACGCAGAGCAAGGAAGTGTTTGAAAACACTGAAAACTCTCTCCCGCCATTAGCCTCGTTTTGCTAGGTTTCTCTCCCCTGTTAAGTACAATTTAAGCACACGTCATTTGTCCAAAATTGGACTCCGGGATTGCCCCGCCCTTCGAAAACAGCCTCGCCCGCAGCCGGAAACGGGCCGCCGACGGCAATCCGGTCGGTCAGCCAATTTATATCCATCGACGAGCCCCTTGTCGAAATAATTTTCCTATTCGTTCACGCGCCGCCATTTGACGATCATGTGCTCAGCCGATGCAGCCTTTTACGAATGCGTTTGTGGCCGCCCGGAACGCTTTGTCCAGACCCATGCCGCGAACAGCGCGGCACCAACAAGGAGGTAAGGCCCCGCGCCGACACGAATCAGGACCCAGAGCAAAGCCACAAGCATGACAATGGGAAGGATAACGCCAGCCAGTTGACCGAAGTCGCGCACGTAGTACCACCATTTTGGGTGGGGAAAAGTTAGAGCCGACCACGGGACGACCCATTCTTTGTAACCAGTCTCTGTGCGGGTGATGGGTAATAGGCCAGCCAACCCCACGATGAGATATACAGCGTCCACTTGAAACAGCACACCGGGCCTACCCTGGACAAAAACTAAATCGCCAATGTTTGGGACGCGCGTTCTTGCCTCAGGCTTCTCCTTTAGCGACACGGTCAATTCCCGGACTTCTTCTTCTCGCTGGCCGGGACGGCGATTTCCGATGTCTTTCCGGCCATCACTTTGCAGCGCAGAAACCTCAGTCTGTCGTGGCTCTAGTATTGGAACTGGTATCGGGTTTGGTATCGGCTCTGGTATAGGGCCTTGAATGTGCTGCGGCACTTCTCGTTGAGGCGAGCGCCGGGGCCTGGCACGTCGAATGGGCCGGCGAAGGAAAACGAAGGCGTCGCGAAGGTCAGTTGTAGCCCTGCGACGTTCGATGAACTCGCGAGCGCCAGCCCGCATCACGTCGATCACTCGCGGAAGGTTGAGACTGTTGAGACTGCCGATGGCGAAAACTCTGGACTCCGGCATTTCCTGATGCAGCAGTTCAACGGCGCGGAGACCCGCGGCGAAGTTATCACTAGGGATATCGATTAATAGCACATCGGGTTTCGTAGTTTTCAGACTTTTCGTGACAGGATCAGACGTCGAAACTGGAAAGCTAGCGCAGGTCAGCACTGTGCGGGCCAACCCCGTCGCGTCGACTTGTCGTCGGAGCTCCGTGCAGCGTTCAGCGTCGTTCGCTACGATAGCGACGGATAGCTCGGGCATCGCATCTGCCGCAGTCGCTGGCAATACAGGGTCTCGCCGCACTGGTTGAGATACTGTTTCCGGTGTCACAGCATCTGGGGTGAAGCGGTGTTCGTCGCGAGAATCCGACGGTGGCACGAGGCTCCTCCGTCACTACGGGGTCCAATTATACTGCTTGCCGCACAGCAACCAAGCCTGCTGGTCTCATAGGCACACGCCCGAGTTGCTAACGGTGCTCGCGGCTGCCCTTGGTGATATGAAAGACGAAACACCGAACGAACAGGAAATGAACGACCTGTGCGTTGCTCGCTGAGCTCGAACGCCGACGCCGGCAGGACGGCCCGCGTCGCATAAACCGGAAAGAAAGTTTGCGCGCCCCCGGCCCGGCTGGGGGCTTTTCAATTCCTCCGCTTAGCGGAATGGCTCGCCAAACTCCGCGCCTAGAGCGGAGTTTCAACGAGCGCGGCGTTTGTTCTTCGCAGTTTTCCTAGCGTAATAAGCCCGCATGCGCTCGCGCACCCAGGCTGGGCAATCTTGACTGCAGTGTGCCTGCCCCTCGCGCCCTGGCGTGAATTGTTTCCCGCAAGATACGCACCATCCAACCTTGGAAAACAACCACAGGACGAGCCAAGCCGCTTCCGCGTCGCGGCAGAGCAAGGCTGGATGAGCCGGCCCGCGCTTCGGTTGGTAGATCGCAAGCATCGGGGCGCCCATGCGGGAATTGTAGAGTTGGGGAAGAAATTTCAACATTGAAGGCTTGGAATATTGCGCTGTCCACTCCGTCTCCCAACCTCCAGGCGCGACAGAGTTAAACATCTTTTTATTGCCAATCACAGCGGATCGCCACGCAGTCTCGACTTGTTGCCGAGAACTGTGTGGGTTGAGAGAAGCTAACAGCAGTTTGTATGCGCCCGGATATTTCGACTTCCTGATTCTCTTTTCCCGGCTGGGACGGAACACGCGGACTCGCTCAACTCTCGCCTCGCGCCAAACGCACCCCTCAGCCTCGTCTCGCTTGCAAAGTACCACTAAGGGCAAGTTGCCTATATTCATTAGCGTTTACCCCACTGTCTTACAGCCGTCTCTCTCGTACTGTAAGAATTATAGTACAAAATCCTGTTTTGTAAGAGTATTTACGCAGCGCAGGAGTTGAGTAATGAACAAGCCAGCAGGGAACACGAGAGACGACCTCGTTCGCAACTTCAGTCAGGCCAGCGCACCGCCCAACGATTTTGCGGGCGCAGCGGAGGGCGGAGCCGGAGCCTTCAGCACTTTCCCGGTCACCGAGATAGGCGACACTATGCAACATCCGCCGTTCCCGGACGCCAGCACGGAGTATCGCCCGCCCGCGTCCCATTTGCCGCCGGTCGTGACCCAACGCGAGAGCCTAGAGAGAAATTGCTCTTCTGGTCAGACCCCTTGGACTGCGGAAACCTTAGCGGAAGAAACGATGTTAGCGGGAACGCTGGCAGCCACGAGAGCAACGACTCCCACGGCTCCTCGACTCATGCCGCAGCAGCGTGATGCGATCGACCCTGAAGGCAGCACGGTTGAAGATGCGTTCCGCCGACTGGCGATGAGAGGAGGTGCGCGGTGAAAGTTCCTAGGTACAAAGTCAAGGAAAGCAAAGATAAGATTCGCCAGCACGCGCTTCGCCGCGGCGAGCCGATGACCACGGACGCGGCGGCGAGTGCTATGCGGATCGCGGTATTCCGCCCCGGATGCCGTGCGCTCTGCAAGTGTCAGGCAGGCATGTGTCCGCCGGAGGAGTGCGATGAAATGGGAATCTTTTCTGAGGAAGACGAGCAACTGTGCTCGTTCGGGCCGGAGTTCCGCGCGGCCAACGAACCCGCAACGGAAGCGAATCTTGTCGGCGGCTTAGTCGTTTACCGCATCAAGGGGGCACGCCAGAACACACAGGATCAGAACGTCCTGGCGATCCGCGACTTGAACCGTCGTCACAGAGAGTTCTGGGCGGTGCAGGAGTGAGCTGCGCAAGAGGCTGGTGCGTTGCCTCGTTAGTACGGCTCGCGCTGTTGGCCGGTGCGCTGTTGCTGTTAATGGGAAGGTTTCAATGAGAGACACGAGCCTTACGGTCTTCGATAACTCCACACACCTGACCGTGGCTGCATGTTACGAGCACCTGGAGCGGATCGACGACCTGATTCGCAGGAACGGCGAGAAGCAAAGGTACTTAGAAAGCCGGGAATTTTTCGAGAAGCAGTTACTGAGATGCATGAAGCGAAGGGAGCAAAGTCACCATGAACACTTCGAGCGAGCAACAGAGAGTAACTCATCTGGCAGAAGTCGAACAACGCCGTCACGCGGCATTGTTTCTTCAGCGCAATGGGAAAACCCAAGAGCAGGCCGCGGCAGAACAGGCGGCGAACGAGAGGGAACTCAAGACAGCGATGGAGTATGGCAAGACGCTGCGCGATGAGTACGACCGCAACGCACCGGGAGTCCTGCAGGCGAAGCGCGACCGCACAGCCTGTCAGCTTAAGCATCGCGAAGCTGCAGCGAACCTCAGGGAGAAGGAACGGCCGCTGGATCCTTTGAGCTTTCCTTCGGATGTCCAGATCAAGAAGCACGCCGCAGAGTTGCAGGCGGCGCGGGCCACGCTCGCTGAGATCGAGGAGAAATTTCACGATGCGGACCGGCGCTGTGGCGCGCTCCTGGAATGCATCAAGTTGGCGCGAGCAATCCAGACGCAGGAATACGTCGTGCGAAACCTCAAAACATTGTGCGAGGGTGGATCGCCCGGAACGCTCACAGGCGGCTTGTCCACGTCCGAAGACTTTTTCGGGCACCTTCAGACACCAATGCTATAAGTTCGCCGCCGCGTCTTTCTTCTTCCGCGCGGTGTGCGCGTCGCAGGGCCGGGTGCTTTTCACCTCCGTGTTGGCACCCGGCCCGCAGACACAAAAAGTTCGTGAGCGAGGAGTCTTATTTTGGACAGCGCAACTAGGAAATGGTTTCCTCCGTGGGCCGAGTGCTTGTTCCGCCGAGCGCGCTATAAGGCCATCCGGGGCGGGCGGGGCAGCGGGAAAAGCTGGGCCGTGGCGCGGGCGCTGATCCTTCTGGCCGCGCAGCGCAAGTTGAGAATCTTGTGCACGCGTGAGTTCCAGAACAGCATCAGCGAAAGCTGTCACGAACTTTTGTCGAGCCAGATCCGCGCGATGGGCCTGGCGCACAAGTATGAAATCCAACAGCAGGGCATCTTCGGCGCAAATGGCAGTGAATTTCTTTTTATCGGCACTGGCTCCAATCCCGAAAAAATCAAAAGCATGGAATCGATTGACGTCGCGTGGTGCGAGCAGGGCGAGAGGATGAGCGCGTCTTCGTGGGAAATCCTCGTCCCAACGATACGCGCCCCACGTTCTGAAATCGTCATCACCTTCAACCCAGACGAGGAAAATGATCCGACCTATCAGCGCTTCGTCGTCAATCCGCCGCCTGATTGCATCTCGCTCGAAGTCAACTGGCAGGACAACCCCTGGTTCCCAGAAGTGCTGCGTGCAGAAAAAGATTATCTCTACAGGGTTGACCCGGAAGCTGCAGCGAATGTGTGGGGTGGAGAGTGCCGGCGCAACGCCAGCGCGCAAATTCTTCGCGGAAAATATGTGGTCGAAAGTTTTTCCGTTCCCGCAGAGGTCTGGGAGCGGAAGCGCGATGGTTGGGACGGCCCGTACTTCGGCGCCGATTGGGGATTTGCGAACGACCCGACCACACTCGTGAAGTGCTGGATTCGAGGCGCGAAGTACGGCAAGACGCAGGGCTCGCTGTACCTCGAGGACGAAGCCTACGGCATCGGAGTAGAAATCGCGCGCACGCCGGCGCTGTTCGACAAGATCCCTGGCTCGCGGGATTACCTGATCCGGGCCGACTGCGCACGGCCGGAGACGATCAGCCACATCCACAACTGCGGGTTCCGAATCGAAGCGGCTGAAAAGTGGAAGGGAAGCGTCGAAGACGGCATCGCGGTCTTGCGTTCGTTTGAAAAAATCATCATTCACTCGCGCTGCACGCATGCTCAACAAGAGGCGCGGCTGTGGTCGTATAGGCGCGACAGGCTTACCGGGGCGGTGCTTCCCGATCTCCAAGACGGTAACGACCACATCTGGGACGGGGTGCGCTACGCCTTGGCGCCGCTGGTGAAGCCGTCGAATGCGCTCGAAGTCTGGCGGCGGCTCTGTGGGTAGGGAAAATGCGAAGTGAAACTGTCAACTCGAACCGGGAACAAAGGGTGCTGCGGCCCAAGCCCAACGGCGCAGCCGGGATCCGCTTTGGGAAACCTCGCCCCCTGATTCCCGACGGTACCTATCACGCCGTCTGCGTCAACGCCGATTGGGACTGGACGAAACGGTACAAGCGCAACCAAGCGAAGTTCGTGTTTGCCCCGCCTCTCGATTATGACGGTCCTGCTTATCCGGGAGACCTGTGCGCGCTGTATCCCCTCGCCGGGAGGGAAAACTACCCCTATGCGGCCCCAGGGGGAAAATTCTACGCCCTGTGGACCGGAGCGAACGGCGCGACGCCAGCTTTCCCGGAACTGAGCAAGGCCGCGCTCAAGCAGATGTTCGAAGGCAGCCTTTGCGAGATCAAAGTGGAAACGGTTAAGCGCTCTTGGAAGGCGAAGAAGGACGAGCAGGACTTGCCGCCAGAACTTCAGTACAGCGTCGTGCGAGAGTTCCGCCTAACTCCGTTGTCCCAGAAGCAACCAGTTCAACCAGGACAACCAGTACAACCATCCCAACCATGCGAACCAGGGCAACCACCACAACCCCCTAACCTAATAACCTGTAAACCTCTAAACAAACCAGTTAACCAGCTAACCAGTAAACCACCCCGGTTCCCAGAAGATCTCGCGCGTGAAGTTTCCGGAGCAGCTCAGTCAGCCAGTAACACTCCGGGCGGGGCTGAAAAGCAAACCAGCGATTCAGCCCCGCGTTCCCAGCGCTGTTATGTTCACGGGATTAACACGACGTGGTGGTTTCGTCCCGAAGGTGATGCAGTTTGCGAAAGATGTCACCCTAACCCGTCTGGAGTCAATTGATGCCTCGAAAATGCTCTGTTTGTGCGCACCCGTCCAAGGCTGAGATCGATAAACGCATCGTCGCCGGAGGAGAATCGGCGCTCACGATAGCGCGGCTCTTCGATTTGTCGGATGACGCCATTCTGCGGCATAAGAGCCACCTGCAAGCCGCGATACGGAACGGGCAAATTATTAAGGCTACGGGGTTTCAGGAACTCACCAAGGGGATCGAGCGTTTGATCCTCAAAGTCGAAAAACACCTGAGTAATACCGCGAAAAGCGAGGTCTGGTTCAAGGAGTCGAGGGAGTTGCGAAACTGGGTGGCGCTGCGGGCAAAGCTGGCCGGCAAGGTGGTGGTGGAGGGCGAGGGCGAGGGCCGAAAGCAGGGCGATAGCTACAACATCGTGTTCCGCGGGCCAGACGGCGAGCCGCTGAGGATCCCGCTCGCGGTCTATGAAGCGCTGCCCCCGGAGGTCTTCGGGGACGAGGGCGCATTAGGTAAGCAACCAAACGCTCCCGTCCCAAGCGCTGAGGGGCAAGCAATTGCGGGGTAGTGTACTTAAGTTGTGTTTTAACGAGAGGCGAGAGGCATGAGAGTAGAACTCGAATCAATCCTCGAATCCGCACGGCAACTCTCGCCCGCAGAGCTTCCCCGGCTCCTGGGCGACCTGGAGGAGATCAGGACGACGGCTCTTGCTCGATTGGCCGCACCAGCGGCTCCGGTGCAGCAACCTGACGCCTTGCTGGACGTGGAGGAAGCGGCTGCCAGGCTGGGAATGAGCCGCTCGTACTTGTACCGCCATGCCTCGCGCTTCCCGTTCGTTCGGCGCGTGGGGCGCTCGCTGCGCTTCTCGGTGAACGGAATTGAGAACTACCTCAGGCAGCGCCGCGCTTGAAATGTGCGGGTATAGGAATTTGGAAAAGGAGCGTCCGAAATGTCCACCAAAAGAATCAAAAGATTTCCCCGTCCTGAATTCTCTTCGTTAGGCCGTCTATATGAGCAATGGGCTTCGCTAGCAATGGAAGCACTTTTTGAAAAGCCTCGCGGCGTCTCTCTACGAAAGTATCTTCAAATGTCGGGTCTAAAGCGCGGATGCTCTCGCGGATGGCGGAAGTCTCGGCCATTAAAGCAGCGATCTGTTCAGTCTGGAATTTGACAACGGTGAGCAGTTCGACAAATGCCTCTGCCACCGCGTTTGGTTTTGCCATTGGTGATCGTCTCCGTCTGTGGGGCCTGATGATCGGAGGAATTCTAGACCTATGCAATCAACTCCACAATCGGCCCGAACGTGGTCAGTCCTCTTCGCTCCAAGCGGAAGTCGTCTGCTAAAAATAAACCCTCTGGCCCTCTTTACATAACTCAGGGGGTAAGCTAATATTCAGTTAAGGGGGTAAGCTGAATGAAGCCAGACATCCTGAAGCGCAGTGACTTTGTGGAAGCGGGGCGCGAGGGCGGAAAGACATCTGCATCGCGTATGACGAAAGCGCAGAGAACGGCGAGGGCCAAGAAAGCAGCCGCCGCATCTGTCAAGGTGCGACAGGCGAAAGCCGGAAAGGGGAAGCGATGAGAGGCGACGGGAATCTGTACAAACGCGGTGAGACTTGGTGGTGCGCTTTCTACGTGGACGGCAAACAGCAGCGCGAGTCGGCCAAGACGAACGATGAAGAGACGGCCAAGAAGTATCTCCGCAGACGGCTGAAAGAAGTTCACGCGCACGAGTGCAATCCGGCGGAGCGGTTCCTCACGCAACGCGACAGGCGGCGAACGATCGCCGATCTGATCGATGCGCTGAAGAGGGACTTGGAGCTTCGCGGCAAGAACACGTCGCAGGGCAAGAGTAATCTGGCGCGCGTGAGTGCTGACTTCGGAGCGTCCCGGGCGATGAATCTGACGGCTGAGGACGTGGACGAGTACATCGAGCGGCGATTGGCCGAAGGCTACGCAAAGGCCAGCATCAACCGCACGACGCAATTGCTGCATCAGGCGTACACGTTGGCTGAGTTGCCAGCGCCGCGGATTCGCAGGTTGTCGGAGAAGGGAAACGAGCGCCGCGGATTCTTCTCAGAGTCGGAGATCCGACTGGTCATCGCCAACCTGCCTGAGTCGCTTCGAGACTTCGTGCTCTTCGGGTACTTGACGGGCATGAGGCGCGGGGAGATCGCATCGCTGGAATGGGCAGACGTGGACGGCGATACGATCCGGTTGCGCGCAGAGAACGCCAAGACGGGCGAGGGGCGCACGCTGCCAATCGTCGGAGAACTGGCGGAGTTGATCGCGCGGCGCCGCGAGGCGCGGCAGGTGAAGGTGAAGGGCACGGTAGTGCTCGCCAACCTGATCTTTCATCGCGGCTGCTTGCCGATCGCGGAGTTCCGCAAGTCCTGGGCGAGCGCTTGCTGTGCGGCCGGCGTCGGGAAACTGGTTTGCCCGAAGTGCTCCGGGGACGTAGACGAGAAGCGCCGCTGCGCTCAGTGCTCGCGGGAGTGGAAGCGCGAGGAGTTGAACTATGCCGGGCGGCTGTTCCACGACCTGCGGCGCTCGGCTGTGCGCGATCTGATCCGGGCGGGAGTCTCGGCGCACGTTGCGATGTCGATCTCGGGGCACAAGACGGACTCCATGCTGAGGCGTTACGACATCGTGGACACGCGCGACCAGAAGGCCGCTCTGGAGCTGCGAGCGGAGTACCTCAAGACACGGCGCGGGGACGGGGTGGTGGCGATGGCCGCCAGCCGCTGAGGGAGTATCACGCGGCGCTCACCGACGAATGGTCGCCGACCGCGCCTTGGATGTAGCGCACGAAGTCCGCTCCCTTGGGCAGCAGGCTGAATAGTCGTTCGTTGGGACCATGTTGTGTATCCATGCGTTCGACCGCCGCTGCGAGGCCGAGCCCCTGCAGTTTTAGAAAGATGCTATTGTTTTCGCCTGGCAGCACAGTGCCGGGAATTTTTGGAGGATACTCCCTCCAAATCTTGTTAATTGCATCAACCGGCAACTGCCATCCAGTCTGTTCGAATGCGGGAAACTGGGTCTCGTAGAGATAGCGGAGGCCGAGAATGTCCTGATCGCTCAAATCCTGAGCGACACGCATCATCTCCTCGGCTTTGTCGAAATTGCTGATGCCTTCGAGGGTAATCGCGTGCGCTAGTATCCTGCCAATTCTCTTGACCCTCTCTGAGTCACGAAGATCCTCTGCTTTGCGAGTCGCGTCGAGAATAAGCCTTCGTACCGCTTCGCGTCGGACGGGATCTTCGAAAAAATCATCAAGGATAGCCGAAACACGCTTTAGCTCTTCCCACGCAGTATTGAGCATCAATTCGCTATTCTCTACCCGTTGTTTCTCGGACTCGTATCGCACGGCAGCAACAAAAGATCCCGCTCCTGGAAGTTTCGCGACGGCCTTCAGAAAGGCTTCGACTGGCTCTGGAAGTTGTTGCCTTTCATCACTGGCGATCAGGGCTTCCACTTGCTCGAACGGGTTGTCGGAACTCATACGCTCCTCCGCGAACAAGTACAATTTAAGCACAAAACGAAGGGGCACCGTTTGAAGGTGCCCCTAAGTTATTGAAAGATGGTGCGCCCTGAGAGATTCGAACTCCCGACCTTCTGGTTCGTAGCCAGACGCTCTATCCAGCTGAGCTAAGGGCGCAGGTTTTCAACTGTAACAAAGACAACGGGATGCAACGGACTGGCGTTCGCCCATCCCCTGTTACTCCGGCCAACTATGCGTATTCTATGCGCGAATGCATCGACGAGCCGAAAAATCATTGTAGCAAACTTCCTCTTCTCTGGGACACCGGGGTCAGTGAGTGTAATCGGGATGTTACGACAGTTATCCGCTCGGGACTATAATGTTCGACGTTATGCCGTTTCGAAATTGGCGACTACTTGCACTCGTTCTGGCGTTCATCTGTGCAGTGTCGCACCTTTGCGTTGCGGGACCGATCATACCCTGCATAGAGGGCGAACAGCCCGTTCCGCTCCCCGGTCCCCTCTCAAGTCTCTTCCCTCGACCGGTCCCATTTCCACAACTGCCGACAGCCATTTTTCAGTCGGATGGAGTCAATCTAAGGCACATTACTGCTCCGCCCGAATTTCGAACGCATGATCTCAAGACAACAAATGCTACGGAACGCATCCTGCGAACTCACCCGTCGTGGCCTCCGCCATGCGCACGCCGAGTACATGCTTCATGGGACCAAAATATCGGCTAGGTTTAGAAGTTGCCAGAGAACGTTGGCGAACGGTAATTGAGTGCTATAGCGATTTAGCGACAAGCAGCGTGACAGCTCCGTTCACTGTACGCCGAATCGCGGCCAGATTCCACGATGATTGGGAGCGAACCGCTTGATTACCCAAGTGTCAATCAACATCACGCCCAATGAAACGCACAGAGACAGGGAGCCGTAAGGGAAGTACGGCAGTGCAAAGCCCATAAAAAGCAGCACCATCGTCGTCAACCATGTGAGCCAACGTAAGTTCCGAATCCACGGCACAACCAGCCGCATATTGAGCGCGGAGTAGCGTGCAATCAGGTAAAGCATAGCCCACAAAATTAAGGGCGCGCCAATTGAGATCGTGAGCAACACCAGCTTGTGTTGGATCGTCATACCTGCGCCGACACAAGTCTACGCCCATCGGCCCGATATGCAATGGCTGTTGAGAACAGGCGATTACACTCAAAACCCCCGGCTAGGGCCTTCGCCCTAGAACAAGGGTCAATGAGTGCCCCCTTTCACTGAACCTGTTTCGTGACCGGCGGAACTGCCAGCCGGTTCTCTTGCTGCTGGGTTGCAATCCGCGTCTCGCGTAGCTGCATCGCTTCCCGAATGTCGGACTCAGATTGAATGTTGTAGCGTTGCAGCATGGACGGGGTTTTGTGACCGGAAATCTTCCGTGCCGTGCTCTCATGGATGCCAGAGCGCAGCATCTCCCTGACCGCAGTGCGCCTCAAATCGTGAAACAGTTTTCCACTGACGCCTGCCAAACTGCACGCACTGGCCCAGCTTTTCCTGAAGTCTTGAATCGGTTCGCCTTGCCGGATGAGTTTGCCCTGCTTGTCTTTATGGCCACAGTGGAAGATATAAGGTGAGTCCCCACGAGCTGCCTGACGGCGTGCCATGAGTTCCGCTAGTTCTCCCGTGTCGAAAGTTACGATGCGGGATTCGCGGTTCTTGGAATCCGAAGCGCGCAACCGGATTACGTCGCCTGAGACTTCCGACCAGAGCAGGGAAGCGATTTCTGACTTGCGCCAGCCTACCAAGTAGCCAAACAAAGCGTAGTCCTGCAACTGCACCGGCAGGTTTGCAATCACTCTGCGGATTTCCGGGTCACTGAAAAAGCCGGTGCGCACGTTGTCCCGTTCACTCAGCTTGCGGATGCGCGGGGCAGTAGTCAGCAGTCCGTTGGCGATGGCCAGCTTGAACGACTGCGAGAGTAGTTGCAGGGAGCGATTGATTGACGCGGGTTTGCTGGGCTTGTCCTTACCCCCCTTGCGTCTGCCGTGGGCCAGAGCGTGTTCGATGAACTTGTCTACTTCCGTGCTGGTGAGTTCCATGGCGCGGCAATCGAACCATTCCTGCAACGGTCTCAAGTTGCTGAGCAGACGTGCCCCGGACTTCCCGCGCAGCTTGTAATCGACTAAGAGCGCGTCCAGCAGTTCGTTGACGGTAATGCGCTGCTGCGCCGGGGTAATCATCTTCCGTCCCCCGCCTAGTTCAGCATCCCGTTCTTGCAGCTTCAGCTTCAGCACGCGCTCAGCTTTCTTTTCGTCCGTCTCCTCCGTGCTCATGCGTATCTGTTTGCCGTGTTTGTAAAACGCCATCCACCAGAACGCGCTTCCGCGCTGGTGGTAGAGGCGACCGCGTCCACGTTCCCGCTTTTCCGAGTTCATTGTTTTCCTTCCTTTCCTCTGAACTTTGCCAGCTTGCGGCGCTGCGCGCCGGTTGCGTTCTTGTAAGCGGATTCCACGCTGTCATGCACGCCCAGGTAAGCCAGCACTTTCTGCATGGGCTTGCCGTTGACGCGCACAGATTTAACTAGGTAGTGGTAGGTCTTCCCGTCGATTTTCTTTTTCCGAATGAACATCACACCCTCTGTAGTGCCTAATGTAGTGCCTAATGTAGTGCCTAATGTAGTGCCTAGGTATGAGGCTGTCAAGAAAAAAGAATTACCGCTGTCTCTGCAGGTACTCCGTTATCCCGTTCGCGCTGAATCGCAAACTGCGCCCCAACTTCTTGCGGAACGGAAGGCTCGTGTTTTTGTACAGGTAGGCATGGGATACCTGCAGCCGTTCAGCAGCCTGCGATATCGTCAAAAGTTCGTCCTGAGTCTGTGCCGGTGTGCCCGCACCGGCAAGCCTTGCCCTGCAAGTTTCGGAAATCTCCGCCAGCATCCCCAGCACGCGGGGCAGGCGGTCCACGTCGCAACTGCGGACGGCGGATAGCACGTTCTGCATTAGTTCGTTCATGCTTCTGCCTCACATTCCCGTATAGCTTGCTCACATACTTCATCCCAAAGTTTTTGGGCTATGTCGTCGCCAAACTGAATACGTAAACGGTCCAGCGCTGTCTCCAGTTCTGCTTCTGCCGCGCTTAAGTCCAGCGCTGCCTCTACTGCTTCGATTTTCTGGTCATCGGTCATGGCTTCCTCTCCAGTAATTCTCGCTGTCTTCTCGCTGTCCAACAGTCAAAGCGGTACTCCCAAGGGTTCTCGCTGTCGAATTCTTCCAGCACTTCAGTGCAAATCCTGTGCAGCGTGTCCATTCCCAGAGCAAGCTGCACGCGGTTCAGCACTTCAAACTGTTCATCATCAAGTAGGGCGGCGAAATCCTGCGCGCTTTCCTGCGGCTGCTCGGTGCGTCTGGCGTATGAAAACGTTCGAGCCATGGCGCGAATATCCTCGACCTTGACCCCAGCCAAGGCCAGTTCTACCGCTGCGATTTTCTGGTCATCGGTCACGGCTTACCTCTGGGGTTCCCAAAAACCCTTTCCCAAATCTGCTCAATCGGGACGCCATTCAAGGCCAGTTTCTTTGCGAATTTTTTCTGGTCATCGGTCATGTCTGCTTCCAGCCGGTCCAACTCTGCTGCGGTTGCAGCTTCACGGAACCCTTGACATAAGCAGGAGTCAGTCTCCGCACAATGGTCTACGCTGTGCTGTTCCCCGTGGTTTGGGGCACGGCTCAGACAACCGACTGTGCCCCGTCTGCAATGGTTCTCTTGCCGGTGCCCGCAAGTGCACAGTTTGTTGTCCCGTTCTTCCTGCCATCTCTCCATCTCCGCACGCGACTCCACATGGAAAGCCTCTTGTTCGTCTATCGTGCCGTTCCGGTAGGCTTTCCACCCCTTCAAGGTCAAGCCGGTGAAATTAGCCGCGTAAAATTCCGCTGCTTCGTTGATGGCTGCGTTTACAGCTTCGTCGCCCAGCAATTCCGCGATTCGGCTAATGCGCCTGTCGGCAAATGCTTCTTGCCTGCGACCGAAGCTACTGGTTTGTTCAAGCAAGAACCACTCTGCAAAGTCATAATCCCAAGCAACTTCAATCCAGTGCTTTACCAACACCAGCAGTTCGTACCGAGTGGGCATGAAGGGCATTTCTTCTGCGCCCTTGCCGCGCACTTCGTCAGGGATTGCTAGGCCGGGAAAGCCGCCCAAATCTTCGTTGTCTGCATTAAGCTTTGTCATTTCGTTTTTCTCCTTTAAGTTGTTGAACTGTCCTTCGCACTGGCTTGGCCAGCACGATTCCGTTTTCCCGCGCCACTTTCCGCGCCCACGACGTGCTGCGCCCGGACGCTTTCGCCAATTCCTCGGCGCTTACGTCCGGGAACTCCGCGACAAGTTGCACCAGCACGCGCCGGTCGCTGGCGCATTTTTCGGCGCGGGTTTGTGGCGTGGCTCTGCTTTGCCATTCTTCTAAAGTCCGCGACTGGTAAACGAACTGGCGATTAGCAACGAGTTCCGCGTGCTTGCGGACTTGTTCTGCCCGCTCGCGCTGTTCGTGGTCGCGCATCATCTGCACGCGTTCTTCGTCCGTAAACAACGGGGTCATAGCACCTCGCAGTAGAGCCAGCATTCCAGCACGCGATAGTTCATGCTTATAGCCACAGCAGCGTGATTCGTCGCCAGCACGAATCCTCTGGGTGGCGTCCCTTCCAGCACTTGCAATTCACAGCGGTAGCTGGCGAATCCGTAAGAATCTGGAGGCGTACCAACCAGCCAGTTGCACTGTCTGGGTTCAATGGAGCGCTCTACACGCGCTCTTGCTTTGGCGATTGCTTCAGTTCTGTTGTTTGCTCGTTTGCTCATGCTTCTTTTCCGTTCCGCACATAGAACCGCGTCACGGTTCCGGCTGCGTTCTTGCTGATTTTCAGCTTCCAACCCGCATGTACCAAGCAATCACGGGCGATTAGCCGGTCGCGCTGATTGACTTCGTGCTGCGCCTTTCCGCAGCCGTGAAGCAAAACATCGTTCAAGGTCGTTGACCACTGACCCGTGAATGGGTCGCAAAAGGAATCAAAGCGCAGCGCCGTGCGGTCCCGGTTACCATCGAAAATTCTAGATTTCGGATTCGACAGCCAAGGCAGGATTACATCGTCAAACGGTCCACCGGCGTAACGGGTTTCCTGCTCCACTGTGAGCGCGGCTGCGAATTCTGGTGTGTCAGCGTGCCACGGTTCGCCCGCCTGATACCGCATGACAGCTTCCGCCCAAATCATGTTCCTATCCTGCTTTAGTTTTTCAATGTCTGCCTTCAGACGCGTCACTCCGCAGGTTACGGACCAGTATCTTCTTGCCCCGGAACTGTCGGTCAGGGGCGAACTGTCGTTGGACGTGGCCGCGAACACGCAAGTGCGTTTAACTTTCTTGGCAGCCACTTCATAGGGCGGTCTGAAGGTATCGACCGGCTGCGTCAAGAAACTTTTGCGTTCCAGTTCGCTGCGATGCGTAATGAATTCCCCTAATTCCGCAATCCAGCATCCGCACAATTCAATCTTCGATTCCTTGCTGGCAAGGTCTGAAAGATCGGCCACGAAGTAGGGACCGGCAAGAACGCGCAACGTGGAAGACTTGCCGAGTCTTGCGGGCGAATCAGCACCAGTGTGGCATCTGCTTGGCATCCCGGAACCATGGCGCGGGCCACGGCTTGAATCAGCCACTTCGCGCCCATGGTGGCATTGACCGGCGAAGCCTCAGCGCCCAAATAATCGTGCAGCCATGAATCAAGACGGGGCGTTCCGTCCCAAGTCAACGCAGCCAAGTAACGCTGAATCGGGTTATAAGGGTTCGTCCGCGCAATGGACTTGACCACTGCCAGAGTGAGCACGGGAGAAGTGATTCCAACGCCGTGCCCCTGCAACCATAGAAACGTTCTGGTGGTGTCGTCGTTATCCCACTCCCGCGTAGATTTGTAAGCAGGCCACGGCGGGGGCTGGTCGGTTTCGACATACAGCGTCAGTTCGTTGTAGGTCAGAACGCCTTGCCACTCCGGGGAGTGCCGCAGGAACAAATCGGCGTTGAATGTTGAGGGTTTGAGTTCCCCGGACTGGTGCGTTGCAACTGGTCCTGCCAATCTGGCGTGGTTTCATACATCTCCCGCAATTTCTGCCATGTCAGTTCCGCGCAACTTTCGTGAAGGCAACCGGCACTCAGGGCACCGCTCCCAAACTGAATCACGTAGGCACTTTTTTCATGGTCGGGATTCAGTGGGCATACGCTGAGAATGTACTTGGTTCCATCCTGATACGGTGCCTGCGATGCCACGGCAAGGCTGTGTTTTGCCAGCCAAGCGGCAACGTCCAATGCTGGGGCATGGCTCTTGCTGGCTTTCTTGGGAACGGGTTCAGGTGCCAGCGCTGCGACTGATTCCAGTTGTTCCCGCGTGACCGGCTGAATATCAGCGGGAATTTCCAGCAGTTTCGAAACACGATGCGGACGGCCAAGGTCGGGGGTATCGTCTCCCTTGCCTGCGACGGTCCCGTAAACTTTCCAGATGCGGGCGGCATTTCCGACCGCGGTATCTATTTCGGTCTGCGCGTCCGTGAACTTCTGAGCCAGCGCTGCGAGGACACGTTCCACCAGCACGCGGCTGGGTTCGTCGTTTGGCAGTTCGATGCGGTAGAGCAGATTTGCGCCGTTCCCGCTGTCTCCAGCGAGCGGCAATGGCCATCCCTGCGAGGTAAGCCATGCTTTGCACTCTTGCGCTTTGGCCAGCGCGGAAGCGTGTTCCGCGTCAGTGGAGGAAATCCCAGCGGGGCGAATCGGGTCAACGTCCACGGGCAGCCATCTACGGGAAACAACTTCAGCGTTCGCTGTGGTGATTTTTGCGTAGTACTTCATGCGATTCCGTGAGCGCGAAAGCAATTCCGGCTGAACTGGATTCAACGTGAAGTAAACCGCTGGGCATCCCCCGGACCACTCAGCCGCCCGCGACGCCATCTTTGCAAAATCGTCAAAATATCCCGAACCCACACCCTTATGAGTTTCAGGCATCCGTAGTTCGACCACTTGACCGGGGGCTAGCAGGATGGTCAGCGCGCCATGGATTTGAGCCGCCAGTGTTTCCACAGCCGGAACAGCAACGGGAATTGCAGCAGCGGCGGTCATTGAACAACCTGCGCCAACTGCCGATAAATGGCTGACTCGAAATGGGCAATCATGGACAAGATTTCATAGTCAGTCGGGAAACGCCGTCGTCCATCCGCGCAGAAGCGCAGAAGGTCTTGCAAAACTTCCCACTCACTAGGGGAAAGTGGCTCTTGCGTCAGGCATAGTTCCGCGCTATCTTGGGGCATCGCGTACTTTCTATCCGGGGAACTGGTAGCCTGACAGGGTTGGGCCAGTTCCCCGGTTCTCTTTGCCGCTACGCGTCAACAACCTCCCGGAAATACCATTTAGCAATCCCGGCGTAGACCAGCAGACTCCGGTAAGCAATGAGGGTGTTACCGCCTACCTGCTTCACGATAGGCAGTTCGCCGGATTCAATCAGCCGGTCCAAGGTCGCCAAATCTAGGCTCAGAAGTTCAGCCGCTGATTCTCTGGTGACCAGTACAGGGTCAACGCGCTGTCGGGGAAAAACTCTCATGCGATGGAGCATCGCACAAATGAAAGAGGAAATGGGCTGGGTCAACGTTGGGTCAACGTTGGGTCAAAGGTTGCGCGGGAGATGCCGCGACTAGAGCGGATTTCCGCTGCGCTTCTGATCGTGTTTACGTAGCAGTTCGCGCAGGGATGGCACGGTAAACGCTTGGTCGTCCTTCTGCACGTAGCGCTGGCAGGCTTGTCTCAGAGCGGCAGTCAAGGTTTTCGCCTTACCGGGATTGGCCGTCCAATGAGCGCGCACCTTGAGCGCGTACTCCGTGGCCGTCCCCGGCCAAGGCTTCGGCTTGGCTTGTTTGCTGGGCTTCCCGTACACCGCGACCTTCAGCGCCGCCAGTTCGGCGCGGGAGCGCGGAGTGGTCACGGCTTTGGGGTCAGTCGAGGCTTCCGTGGTCAAAGTGCGGGATTCGGATTCAGTCATGGGCAAACCTTTCCCAAAGCTTAGTAGAGCGGAGCACGGAAGCGCAAGCGCTTGCTGGTTTGGAAACAGGAACATTTTTGGGCCGGTCCGGGACTGTTTCCAGCGTGCCGGTTACGGTGTTACGGCTCAGGACGCTATTTTCCTACATCCTATAGGTAATTCACTCCCGCACCAATACACCACTTATTCTCATTCTTTACTCACACACACATAAGAAAAGAGTGTAACTACCGTAACCTATAAGATAAGAAAGAACTTAGAACCGTAACTCAGACTGTAACTAGATCGTAACTTAACCGTAACTAAGTGTGGGACTAATTCTCAGTCACTTCGCTCGGCACCACGCTTCGGCCACTCGCGGCCACTCGCGGCCCAAGAAAGGCCCAAAAGACCGTAACCGGGGCGTTTGGTTACACCCTCCGCCTGCCTCTCCCTGAGACTGTGCGCTGGTAGGTTTTCGGTTGGCAACCTGACCCCCTGCCCGCCGGTGCAGTTAGTAACTTCCGCTTGCATTTCTCCCGTCACTGAGTTATATGTGTACTAGTGAGTTACCCAATGACCAGATTAGCTCAGTACGCCAAGGCGCGCCAAGACGCAATCATCTGCGACCCCATGCTCAGCCTGCGCGAAGTTGCAGCCGCCACTGGTTTCAACGTGAGCACAATCCGCAGGCTCATGGACAAAGGCGCATTGCCTTATTTTCAGGTTGGGCGGGGCTGGATAAAGATTCGGAAGTCCAGCTTAGACAAGTTCATCAGCCACTATGAAAGCAAGGTGGCCCATGGCTAAACCGTGCTCCATCTGTACGAGTCCGAACGTCCGCGAGATTGACGATTTGCTGGACAGTGGGGAAAGCCAGCTCAGCGTGTCTGAAAGATTTTCCGTCTCCAAGTTTGCGCTGAGCCGTCATGCGCGCCGTCTGTGCCAGCAGTCCACTGAGGCGCTAGAACCGGATGAGCAAATCTGGCTCGACAGGTTGGAACGCGCCCACGCGCAAGCCGTCACGGATGGCGACGTGCGCGGGATGCAGCAGACTGCTACTGCCGGTCTGCGCGTCGTGCGCCAGCGCCAAGTTGAGAAAGCAAAAGCAAGAGCAGCCGCAGTCAAGCAAGACGCGGACTCTGGCGTGGATGACTTCAAGATTCCGGTTTCTAGTCTGGACGATGTTATGCAGATGTTTGACGCGGCTGCGGCTCAGCCTGACCCCATTAACCAAGCAAAAATTCAGGAGGCATACCGGCGCGCCAAACTGCTGAACTTGCCCGACGCGATGACGATTTTCCACAAGATGCTGGAGTGGCCCGAATTTTGTTCAGATCTTTTGCGGTGGGTTGCACTATGGGAACCCGCAAAGAAAGGGGAACCGGATGAATCTCAATCCCTTCCGCAAGCAACCGCCCCAAACTGAGTCGGAGCCTGTGTCAGCTCCAGCGCCAGCGCCGGTTGACCCGCTGAAAGCGGCTATGATGGACGAGATTATTGCTGCTGATGACGTGCGCCAAGCTAGTGCCGCGTGCGCGGCTCTGGACGAAGAACAGAAATCATGGACTGGTCGCAGGAACGCGGCTCAGGAAAACTTTCACAAGAAAATCGAGGCACATTTGCGCGCCAAGGATTTGGTCAGCCGGTTGAGTGCGTCCGCTGCTGATGTAGTCGCCAGCGGTAACGTCGTGCCGCGCAGCGTTGGTGCGTTTCTGGGCACAGGAGAAAACTAAATGGCAAAAGAATACAACTGGCTAGAGCACGAAATTCTGGGTGACATAAACGAGATTGCGCCGCCACTGCGCCCAGCGCCCGATTTGCCGGTGTTGGACGAACCGCAGGCGCTGCGCAAGCATTCGGGCAATGCAGCCGATTCGACCATCGCGGCGATTGAGTTTGATTCGATGGTTGACCAACTCTGCCCGATTCCGATTGACGCGCAGCTCGACCGAGACGTTCAGCGATTCTCGCCGCCTGCTGATCTAGAGGCAGCGGGTTTGCACTTTGTAAAACACGTGATGGAGTTGGGCGCGGAGCGCATGCAGAGGAAGGCCGAGATCAGTAAAGGAAGCACACGGCGCCAGCGCGAATTGCGCGAGATCACAGAACATTGCCTTGGCACTCTGTTGCCGCGCTCTGATTCCGACACAGTGAGTCGCATGAATTCCATGATCGACCGTATCGCGAATTCCGCTGAACGAGTTTGCTCTGATGCGATCCTGGAGGCCACTACATGAAACCACTTTTTAGAAATCCCTACGGTGCCACTGTCCAGCAGGACGGCTCAGGTGATACTGATTTCTGGTTCGAGGATCAACCGGACGATCAGCGAGACGAACCGGCGCGGCAGTTGCAGCCGGTGTGTTGGAAGTGCTTCGCGCCGTTGAACCTGTGCCGGTGCTCTGGAGGACCACAATGAGCAATCCCGGACCAGCCGCCAACGTTGAGCAAACCGTGCCCGCACCGCCAACTTTCAACGAAACGAACACGATTACGTCCACGCAGCAAATGCTGGAGAACGAATTGCAGCCGGAATCGGCACAGCAAGGTCAGCCAGCACAGAATAGCGTGGTCAGCATAAGTGCGGGCTTACCAGCTTCGGCGTTGCAAACGTTTACGTGGGAATGAGAGTTCTGTATCACAGTTGCCGTTTTCCGGGAGTTCGCGTGGCCAGTTGCGCGGTCGCGGTTCCAAGGCGGGTGCGGTTCCGGGAACAAACGGCATGTAATCTTTAGCTGCACCCGCCGAGCGCAATGCTGCAAGCAAAGTGCATGGGCCAGTGTCAATCGCTGGCTTTTTGTGATTCACCTGAATTCTTCTGTGTCATAGGCGCACGGGCCGAGCCGGATGGAAGAGTCAGGAACAAACCGGCTCGATCCGTGCCTCCTACACGGGGGACTACTGGCTTAGATGCCCGTAGTCTCCCGTTTCAATCTCCCGTCATGCAACGTATCCGACTCACAGAACGGCCCTACCTTCAGGCGAACGTCCTGTGCAGTAAGTGTGGTCACGTCGTTCGTTGGGACGAATCAGTCCAGCTTGCCGCGCAGACCTACCATGCAAACGGGGCAACCACGCTGGCAGGAACCCATGTTCCAAGCTGTCCTAAGCCATCCGAAAACATCCGCATACCCCGCGCATAGTTACCTGCAACTTATAGGACAGAGTAGGTTTGCGTTAGCCCGTTTGGTTGCAGACCAGAGCCTCTCTGGGAGTAAGTCAGCAGTTAGAGACTCTAGGACGGTCAAGGGGTAGTCTGGGACGGGGCAAGGCAGAATTATGGCTCTCCGTGGCTAGGACGCGCAGCACGGGTCACACTACAACGGCGATGGATGAGCGGCCACCTAACAGCGCAACGGTGTGCGGCAGGAGCAACGTTCCGCCACTTCGACTCGCGCCCGGAATCCCGTGTTCAGCGCTAACCCAGCCCACCTCCGTTAGTTGCTGGGAGCTATTGTAGTCGTTTGAGTAGCTTTGAGTAGGTTGGCGCAAAATATAGTTGGCGGTCGAATTGCAAGCGGAAATGTCCGCTAACCTGTTGAAATCAATGGCTAAAACGTCGGATTTGGACCGTCAAAATCCCGCATTGCTGTCTTTGGATATTAGTTAACTTTAGGGAATCTAAGGTATCTAAACCTAAGCAAATCAGTGTAAAGCTATAACTCTGTAAGACGTTAACTGATTGGCAAACTTACCACTCTCCATCTAACGCCAACTCGACCAAGCGTATGCGTATCCGTTCCGGTTGAATTTCCAGTTCTGCCCAGCGCTCTGCTTCCCCGCGTGTGGGGCAGAGTTCACTCATAAAGTCAACGTCCAGTTCGTCGTTCTCTACGATAGCAATCCAACCTGAACTCGCATCGCCCCAACCGACGAGCGTCACTGACGCGCACCATTCCATTGCATGAAGCGGGTAAGCAGTGTCCTCCCAATCGTCCGGGACTAGGAAGTAGCGCTCAAGCTGGGAGGATTTGTCGGACTCGTGCCAAATCCACTTCATGCCGCGCCTCCGTCCAGCGCGTGCTCCACCTCATCCAGCTTGCGCTCTTTTTCGTATTCGTCCACTGTGGTTTCCTTGATGTATTGGCGGACTTCCGTTCGGGTGCCTCCAAACCAGTATCCCATCTCCCACGCATTCTTAGCTGCATTCCACACGTGAGGTGGTTTGCCGCTTAGCATGGGAAATTCGGCTTTTTCTTGGTCGTAGAGTGCTCTTGCGGTACTGGACGCGCCGGGGGTTACGGGCGATGGAGTATTTTGGGCAATCCACTTCCTCAGCTTGCGACCTTGCGCGTCCGTGAACTTCACGTCAGCCAGCGTCACCGGCTTCGGTTTGCGCCCGGCAACTCTGCCGGTCACCGGGCGCGCCTTCGGTTTGCGGGTGGCTGTGGTTGGGCGTGGTGTTGCTGCTGCTGGTGTAGACGGAACGGTCATGCGCGATATTCTCCTGCCCTAGTTAGGGCGACAACTTCGGAGGTATCGCTGGGTAGCTCATTGACCGTCCCTTCCGCCGAAGTCTCAAGGGTTGAGAACTTCGACAATGTTTGAGCAGATTCTATCAGATTCGCAAACTTTTTGGGGGGATATCACGCCGCACGCTCCTTGTAATCCCGAATCTGCACCAGATTCCATTCGTGTTTCTCCATCTCCCACTGCAACCCGTTGGGCGCTGGTGGGAATTCGTGCCAGACGCAGCCTAGCAGGTTCGTCCCCATGCCCGACTGTGGCGCTGTCGCCTGCTTGAACAGGAACGGAATATTTCTCGCCACACACGCATCTCTCAGTTCTTCCGCCCACTCCGCTGCCATGTAGCGCCGTCCATCCGTGGAGAATTCCTTGCGCCAGTTGCCGGTGCGGTCCCAGTGGTACTCTGCCCCGCTCCCGGACTCGCCGCCTGCGATGACCCAGCCAAACCCGTCCAGATTGATTCCCGGCACTAGCGACTCCAGCAGAGGCTCTGCCGAAACGAAACGCACTGCTTCGGGATGCACCGGAATCCGGCATAGCGTGTCCATCTTGTTGAGGGTTTGCTGGCAGCCGGTGCTCACGCCTAGCCAGACGTTGCGATATGGCCAATCCGTAGGCAGGTGCCGTGCGATGCGGTCCGGGCGTTTGGTCAGGATTAGGTACACCAGATTTGGAGTGTCGCGGATAACGTCCCATGCGCCCGCTCGCCATGCGTCAGCCTTGACGTGGAAGAAATCAGATTCCGAACAAGTGAACACGCGCCGCGCTTTTTTCTTCGACCTTAGCTCTCGCTGCCACTTCGCAGGCTCGCCCCAGGTTTTCGTCCGGTACAGCGTTCCCCACGGCCTGCGATGCTGCTTCCGCAGCATCCGGTCGATATAGCACTTCGCGCACTCCGGCGCTACTTTGTCGCAGCCCAGCCACGGGTTCCAAGTGCTGTGCGTCCAGCTTATGCCTGATGTTTTCGCCATGGAATTGTTTTCCCTCCGGAGGTATATACCGTTTTCTCGGAGCTTTTTGGCCGAAACGCAAAATATATTTTGATGGGAAATATGCGTGGTTTAAGTGCTTTGTTTGCGTATCAGGAAGATTCAGGGGCAGGGCTGCCCGTGCACCAACTGCAATATTCTCTCCATCCGTCGCATTCGCTGCTCGTAGCAGGGCGGCACTACGGTTCTGCTTATCAGTTACGCAGAAGATGGCGCGCCCAGCCGCGTGTAGAATCGGCGTATGACAGAACCCTACAAATCCGAAGCGAATCCACTCTGTCCGATAGCGATTAAAGAGGGCCAGCACGAGGTTCACGCGCCTGAACACGAAACGTGGGACAGGGTCACCTGTCCGCATTGCCCAGCAAAAGCTCCCGATACCTTTCTCCTCGGCCCGAACCGAATTTATGGAAGCCGAATCACAAAGGAGAAGGCGACGCAGGACTTGTTCTCACGGCTGGCGGACGACCACAACCACAAGCGGAAGCACGCGAACAGCTACGAATTGCCGGACTAGGCACGAAGAATGCGCTGCGTACCCGCCAAGCAAGGTAAAATCAAGGCTTCTTCGGAAACGCCTTTATCAGGGACACACGAATCAACCATACGGCGGGCTTTGATAGCTCTTCAGGGTGGTCTTCCAAGTATTTCTGAACAACCCGAATCAACTGGGTAGTCGAGGGGCGGGCACTGGCCAAATCGGCACCGTCTTCGGAATTTATGTTACTGGCGACGCCTTCTACCAAACCTTGGCAGTGGCCCTCATCATAGGCATCTTGGTTTGTGCCTGTTTGTCCTTCGGCCTCAGGATTGGCATCGAGCACCCGTAACGCTACTTTGCAGGTAACAATCAGATGGTTCCCGTCCGGTCCAAAAACGGGGTACCAATCATCTTTACCAAGCGCAGGCGCAACGACAACAAGCGCCAGCATTGTGACGATGACTTGTTTCATATATTCCCCCAGCAACTAATTCAAGCACGCGATTGTACCGCCTATGCGCAAACTATGCGGGTTGCGGGTATCAGCCCAGCATAACGGAGCACAGTTCCCGGTGCATTGCCTGCCAGTGTTTTCAGTCACTTATGCTTTGGGCTGCTACGGGCTAGACGCCCAGAATGGGTTCGTAGCCAGACGGTGAATGATTCTCTGCATTTCTGTTGAAAACAAAAGGGAAGGGCTTGGTTTCCGAACGGCTCAACGTTCCACAACCGTCTGGTTATATCCTGCCCGTTGTTAGAAAGACTGTCAACAGGGAAGTGGTGCGCCCGAGGTGACTCGAACACCTAACCCTCAGCTTCGTAGGCTGATGCTCTATCCAATTGAGCTACGGGCGCAGTGAAATCATCTTAGCAAAAACAAATCCGCTTGTCCTGAATCCGGCGCGGCGCGCGCGGGTGCCCGTTGCGCTGTTGCGATTCCCTGCGGCCTGTGGCTGAGATCGTTTGCCCATGAGAGCACTTCGTGAAGCTGCTCATTCACAGATCTGATTAGCCCTAGGATCAGAACTATCGAGTGCCCATGTCCTGTGCAAGCGACATCGAGACACTTTGGTAAGGTGACGAGACCCGCTGCCAACCCGGAAAATGACGAAAGTGGCCGTGCACAGAAATCCGACATCGAAGACGACGAAAATGTGCACGGTGTAGCACTGTTTTCATTGGCAAAGAACTACTTCCGCATTACTAGGGGAGTTCCGGGGGGCGGAAAGCAGATGAGTACAGAGACAGGCGCAGCCCCGGCACACCGGCGCAAAGTCCAGGAGAGTGCATTCAATAGGAGAAATCAATACAGCCCGAATCAATGGGGCCACCTGGAGCAATTCCAGGTTCCATGCCAACTCTTCATCAACAACAAACTGTCTCTCAGCCCAAATGCAACGAAGATGCTGATGTTCCTTTACCTCAGGGGAAAGGGCAGATACAAACAGTTGCAACGGTATGCGACACCCAGCGGAGACCAGAACATCAGCACGGTTGCCAGCCAGGAGGAGATTTCACTGAAGACAGGTTGCGCCCGGAATACGCTGACTTCAGTATCGAAGGAGCTGGCTACTTGCGGATGGATTGAAGCGCCTGCTCAACGTCGAGCAAAGCGCGGGGAACTTGCTACGAACGAATACTTCTTGTTGCATCCGAAAACAGGCCAGCGACTTGAAAATCTTCCCATAAGGCCGTATTTCGTTGTTCCCGCGTGCATCATTCGGAAGGAAAAGATGCATTGGTCGCTCCGTTCCATGAAACGCTCCGACGTTGCTCTTTACGTCGCTATGCTATTCAGGGCGAACCAGGTCAGAAAGAACACGTTTCCTAATAACCATGCTCTCCTCCTCAAAATGTCCAAGCTAGGGCGCGGCAAGAAAGGCACCTATTCGCAAGCCATAGAGTCACTGCAAAGCAAAGGCTTGATCACGGTGGATGAGGAGAGCGTCACGTTGTGCGATCCGATGACTGGTGAACCCATAGTTGCCGTGGTCGAAGCCGTGAACGATCCTGCCAACTACTACGACAGCATCACTGGAAAACGCATCACCTTCAACATAGAGAATCCAGAGGCACTGCTGAGGTGGGTGCGAGATTCGCTTCCTAACGGGGAAGACGTGATTCCTGAAAACCATGATGAGTACAAGATCAGGTGCCCGTATCACCCCGATCCCGACCCTTCCCTCAATTTCAATCCCGGAAAGAATACGTTCCATTGCTTCGGGTGTGGAGCGAGCGGCACGATTAGGAAACTGGTGAAAGAATTGAGCGGCACCAGCGAAAGCGAAAGTATTCAGCAACAGGCTCGCGTCCTTGGATACCAACCAGCTTTCGAGCCAAATTCAGATGCCGAGGCTGAATATCGCTATACAGACCGAGACGGAGAGATGCTCTATCGAGTGCTGCGTTTACCAGGCAAGCAATTCTCGCAGCAGCAGTGGACGCCAGAAGGGTGGGTTCATCACCTCAAGGGTGTCAAGAAAACGCTCTACAACTTGCCGGAAATAGATTGTGCGGCGACGATCATCATCACTGAAGGAGAAAAAGATGCTGGCCGGGTCAACCAGTTGGGGCTGACAGATTTCACGGGCCGTAGGGTCGTTGCAACGACTTCGGGTGGGGCGGACAGCTGGCAGGACAAGTTTGCAGACTTGCTCACTGGGCCATGCTTCAGAATCCCGGCGCACCTGCCCATGGTCGATAAACGACGTGTGGTCGTCATGCCTGACTCGGATGAGCCAGGTCAAAGATACAAGGAGAGGATTCTGCAATCGCTGGATGAGCGGATGATCCCATATTGCGTGGTCAGCTTCGATGGTTTCAAGGATGTTTCTGATTATCTTGATGCAGGGCATACTGGCGCGGAGCTGGCCCAGCGGATCGCAGATGAGCTGAGCAAAATCGGAGCCGGAGCCGTGACCTTCGCCGAGTCTGTACCTGAGCAACTAGGGGAAATCACCATTTGAATGACAGTGGCGCGGCCCTAAGCGTACGCTGTGCGTCGGGCGTCGGCCTCGGCCTGCTGCCCGGAGACTGAGTAATCGCAGGAACCAAATACCCTCCGCCCGGCATCGGCCCAGCCATCTCCCCGGCGTGTTCCCGGCCATCTTCCTTTTATGTACCTTTTCCCCTTTTCCATCTAAATCCCCTGTTTTTAACCGTCATCTTTCACAAAACGAATGTGACGGTTTCCGCATGACATTTTCCCACGCATCTCCTTGCATTGACTGGGGATACACCAATCCTCGATTAGCAATCCACCATCTCCCACCATCGGTGATGGATGACCTTCAGACTCCCCTGTATTTACAACCACTTGCGAGGCACTTGCCAAGTGGGGACCCCCAGTTCTGTGCAGTTTGATGTTCCCATTGTACGGAGTCAGGATCGCTTCCCGGTTCTCCGGAGCCTCGATGGCACGGCGTGGCTCCCGGCCCCAGCAAACGGCTCAACCTATTGTTTCAATCACATAGCGAATGCATGGCGAAGGTAAGTTGTTTGGATGGCGCACACAAGGTCGCCAATAAGGGTACGTCTGGAAACGTACATGACGCGCCGGGCCGCATCACCCACGGGATCGACCATCCTCACGGCAGAACCGTTGCCAAATGCCCCGCTGCGCACGGGACGCCGCTACAAGGGCGAACATAAGGCAAACCACCTCTAGCCTACCCCGGCCTGCCCAGCACGTCCTGAGGCGTCCCACACGGTTTCCGGGCAATCCGCTGTGCGTTGAGTCTGGTATGCGTGGATGCTGCTCCGTCAGGCAGGGTATCCCACCAAGTGTATGGATAGCGCAGGCTTTGTAGAACTGGGCGCTACGATGCGGGAACGCAGCGGGACGGTGGAAGATTGGCTCAGGGGGATGAGTGCGGCCAAATCGTCCCGCCTGATTCAAAGACTGAAGTGGGAGTGCTGCCTGAACAAGAAGGTTCAGCGGTTGAAGGAGCCTAAATAGATGAATACCGTAACCACCGCCCCGCTTACAGCCGAGCCTGAACTGGGCGAACCGCGATGCCCCAACGGGCATGACTCAAGGATCCCTCCACGATGTCCCGCGCTGATGTTCGTTACCTGCTGGCACTACAGCACTCAAGCCACTTGGAATGAATATTGCATCACGTGTGGCGTTCACCACGCGCCGTTCAGAATCTATTGGTACTCCTTTCGCATGGATGACAAAGCAGTCGGCCCAAAGAACTACTGCGGATACTGCGGCGCGAAGATGGTCAGCGGCAGGGCATCGAGATGAGAACTAATCCGCCAGCATTTTCGTTGGGTAGGGAACCTGCGTGTCGACGACATTCCTCTGAACATGAGTTATTTGTCACACAACAAAGGAAGTCGCCCTGTAATGCTGCTTTGTTAGCTTCAATGACCTTCTTCTTCGCCACACCAGATGCTTCCGCAAGCCACAGCAACATCGGAGGACACATGATGTGGTTGTAAGCAAATCCGGCTGACTGCCCACGGTTTTTTCGACCGTAGTATCCGGGACTGTCGTACTCGGACAGCCAGCCAAGCCAATGTTGCTTCTGCGAAACATACCAGACGGGTTTGGTGCCCCATCTTTCACGTTTCCGTAGAGCACCCTCGAACGAATCCGTAATAGGAGGATATGGACGAAACTTCTTAATTTTTCCGGCTAGCTGTTTCGGCGTCATGGTTGGCGTGTGGAAAAGGTACTACACTACACAAGCAAAACCTCCAGAATCGCTTGCCATTCCTCATCCAGCGACTCCCGGTAAACAGGCTTGCCTGCCCGACTGTACCAGTAGGCTGTATTACGCTGATTGCCTTCCTTGCGATGTAAATAGGCATGAACCCACGAGCCGTCCTTGCCCTCGTCCTGCTGAGTGGATTCGTGTGCTCGCTTCCAATCGCCTTTCGCATCCCACCACAGTCCGGCGAGAGGGTGCGAGCACGCGGCAGGCGGCTCAGAAGCGGAGAGGGATTTTCGGAAATCATCCACGGTCATTTTGAGTTCCGCGTCACGAAATGCCGAAGCTGCCCATCTTCGTCAGCCTTTCCCAAGACCGATCGACCCATTCTCTGCGCCCGTCATCGAGGGTTTCATCCGAACAGTTCTTCAAACGTGGTCGCATCATAGTGCTTTAAGCGATCAGCGAATTCATTCACGTAGAACATGTCCGGGGAGAAACGCTGGGCACGTACCCGAATTGAGAACAGGGGACTGTCTCTGTTCAGGTCGAATAACACCAGCCCAACTCCGAAGAGCATGCACAATGATTCCAGTCGGCTCTGGTCTCTATGTTCTTGTGGCCTGTAATGCGTTGCAGCCCGTGCAGC
Source organism: uncultured Acidobacteriaceae bacterium (assembly GCA_963786075.1). Taxonomy (GTDB): domain Bacteria; phylum Acidobacteriota; class Terriglobia; order Terriglobales; family Acidobacteriaceae; genus Sulfotelmatobacter. The sequence goes on from CAWAYA010000002.1 coordinate 114,421, forward strand.
GTGCCTCCGTTTACCAAGTACATCGTGCAGAAATAGTGACGTATGGTGTGGCAGGAGATTGTGCCGTCTCCTAAGATTTTGTCCAGACCCGTGCGTTTCAGATTTTCTGCAAACGACTGGAGGAACGTGTTTGGTGTGCAGCGTCCCCCGAACCTATTGATAAAAACCTTGTGACAGTCAGGGTGAGCAAACTGGACTCGCGCCTTCATCCAGTTTCTGAAAAAATGCCCTGTAGTTTCTCGGTCGAATGGCACCAGCCTTTCGCCCGTTTTGCCATCAAGATTCACCAAACACACTTCCCACTTGAAATCACTTTCCTCTAAGTTGCACACCTCTCCAACACGCGCTCCCGTGTCTAGCATAAAACTCACTGCTGTGTAATCCCGCAGACCCCAGATCACTTTCCGGTCAAACCCTGCTCGGAACATTTCCATGTGCTCCACGGAAGGGACGAAGGTTCGGCGCACGGCTTTGGGAATACGTGGCAAGAAGCGAGTGAATGACTCTAAGCCCCGGCACGATGGGTCACGCTCTGCCCAGCGCAAGAATGCGCGAAGGGAGATCAGATACTTTCGTTGGGTGGCAATACTCCAGCCGTTGCTTTGTAAGTGTTCGATGTAATCAAGCACCAGTTTTTCCGACAGTTGAGCGTAGTGGTTGACACCGCGCTCCCGCATGAAATCAAAAAGCTGCTTCAAATCCCAGCGGTATTCTTCGATGGTGCGAGGTTTGACTGCGCGACTGGCTCCGTAGATGCCCAGTTTTCTGCTCCTAAGAAACTGACTCTCCGCGTCTTCCCAAAGCAGATCGCCTCGCTTAACCTCCCATGCCCCTTTGAAATTCTCGGCCTGCACCGCTGGTGCTCTGCGGACTTCTTCGTGCTGATTGAGATCACCGTTTCCTGAATTCCTCACCGTCTGGTTCCTCGTTTCTTTGATCGAATTGACGGTCACAACCGTCTTAGCGACGTATTTCGTACGCCAACCGTACCTAAGTACTTTTGCTTTCAATCAAAGTTGCAGAGGCACAACCGTCTGGGCAAGTTACGAAAGTCCTGTAAGGTGTTGAAAAGGATTCAGAACCCAGTGAAGTGTTCGTAGCCAGACGCTCTATCCAGCTGAGCTAAGGGCGCAGATCTTGCTTGGCAGGAAAACTTGCTTAAGGATTATAGCGGAAGTCCGCAGCCGCTGCGAATCTTGCCGCAACGTCCCCGTAAGGTCTTCCGCTTATACGCGCGGAAGGCCTACGCAATTCGGGGCTGTCGACTTTCTGCAGGCATTCTTTTTTCTGTAGTTAAGCCGCGCCCCGTCCGAAGTAAATCTTTCCCGGCCCAGAGCAATTCCTACAAAGCGGGGCAGGGAACGCGCCTGTATTTTGAGCGGCTTAGAGACGGCACGCTATGTGCTTATAACAAGCCAGACGAAGTGGCGCGCAACGGGGCGTTCCAAGGACGACTTCGGCCAGAGGTTCTCTTGGGCGCCCCTTGCATTACTAAGTCGCGCCAGCGGAAGCCCTCCCCCACCCTCGCTTTCGCTGGCAAGCCTTACGCCAGCGTCAAAGGTTCGCGCACATCCACTCCGGCCTGGCGCAAGAGTCGGGCTACCGCTTCCGTCTTCAGGCGAGAAGCGTCAAACTCTACCCGCACGGTTCGTTCCGCTTCATTGAAATTCACTTTCCGTATTCCATACACCTCACGCATGCCGTCAATCGCCCGCAATTCAGTCTCGCCCGGCGCTGCGCCATAGCGAAAAACCACGTCCAGATAAGTCATGGGATAATCCTTGGTTGCCAACGCATCACGAAAGCACACGCCCGATCAGTCTGCCGGGCTGAATCCAATATAAAGCATTGTCCATCGAACAAATAGCATAGCGTGCAGGTGAACAGCATGCAGTGACGTGGAGCGGCGCCTCAGCGGCCTGCCCTGAGCGGAGCCGAATGGGCGGCGTAAAGGATACAAATCAATGCGGGCTTCAGCCCCAACCAAACCCCTGAATGTCTACGAACCCATCAGACCAACCCGCCGCGCTCGAACGTGACCCCGTCTGCGGAATGAATGTGAATCCCGCGACTGCGAAACACGCCTACGCCCACGCTGGGAAGAATTACTACTTCTGCTGCGCGGGATGCATGGACAAATTTAAAGCGGACCCTGCGAAATATCTGACGATTCCACCTGCGCGCCCTTCCGGTCTAGTCATGCTGGGCGCCGCAAAGGCTGCCATACCCGCGGACCATCGACTGCACACTCCGGAACAGAGCAAGCCCCAGACCCAGCCCTCACGGCAAACGCCAACGACTAGCCCAGCCTACGTCTGCCCCATGTGCCCCGAGGTCAGCCAAAACAAACCTGGCGCGTGCCCTTCCTGCGGAATGGCGCTCGAACCAGACGTCCCGCTCGCCTCCTCGCGCACCGAGTACACCTGCCCCATGCATCCAGAAATCGTCCGGCCCGCGCCCGGCGCATGTCCGATCTGCGGTATGGCTCTCGAGCCCCGCACGGTGACCACATCCGCCGAAGAAAATCCCGAACTCCGCGACATGACCCGCCGCTTCTGGGTAAGCCTGGCACTGACGGTTCCCCTCATCCTGCTCGACATGTATCACATGATGGGCGGCCTCGGGGCACAGGCAACATCGGAGAGCGGCTCGCTCTCTTGGATCGAATTGGTCCTGGCTACGCCCGTCGTGCTCTGGGGAGGGCTGCCGTTCTTCCAGCGCTTCTGGACTTCGCTCGTAAATCGCAGCCCCAACATGTTCACGCTGATTGGCATGGGCACGGGCGTAGCTTACGGGTACAGCCTCGTCGCCACACTGGCGTCGCAGATCTTTCCCCAGTCTCTCCGCGTCATGGGAGGCCATCCCGAGGTTTATTTCGAGGCCGCGGCCGCGATCACAACGCTGGTGTTGCTCGGCCAGGTGGTGGAGTTGCGCGCCCGCAGCCGCACCAGCGCCGCTATTCGCGCGCTCCTCGATCTCACTCCCCAGACCGCGCGCCTGCTCGACCCTGACGGCAGTGAGAAGGATATCCCGCTGGCGCAGGTCGAGCCCGGAGACCGTCTGCGCGTGCGCCCGGGAGAAAAAATCCCCGTAGATGGCATCCTTCTCGAAGGCCGCAGCGCCGTCGACGAGTCGATGATCACCGGTGAATCCATTCCCGTCGAAAAGTTACCGGAGAGCAAAGTCATCGGCGCAACCATTAACGGTACTGGCTCTTTTGTGATGCGCGCCGAGCGCGTTGGCAGCGACACGTTGCTGGCGCGCATCGTGCAACTCGTCGGCCAGGCGCAGCGCAGCCGTGCTCCCATCCAGCGACTCGCCGATCGCGTAGCGAATTGGTTTGTTCCCATTGTGGTTGCAGTCGCGATCATCACTTTCCTTGCGTGGTCGCTGTTCGGTCCGCAGCCGCGACTCGCGCACGCCCTCGTCAACGCGGTTGCTGTCCTGATCATCGCCTGCCCCTGCGCGCTCGGGCTCGCCACGCCCATGGCAATCATGGTCGGCGTAGGTCGCGGTGCGCGCGCCGGCGTCCTCATCAAGAACGCCGAAGCGCTCGAGATTCTCGAAAAAGTCGATACGTTGGTCGTCGATAAAACCGGAACCCTGACCGAAGGCAAACCGCAACTAGGAAGCTATTCGCAAGCGTTCGTGGACGATCCCGAATTATTGCGCCTCGCCGCCAGCCTCGAGCGAGCCAGCGAACATCCCCTGGCTCCTGTGATCGTCGATGCCGCCGTAATTCAAGGCCTGCAGCTCTCCAATCCGCACGAGTTCCACTCCGTCACCGGCAAAGGCATCAAGGGCGTCGTAGACGGCAAACGAGTGGCCGTCGGCAACCTCGCCCTGATGGCTGAGGTCGGCGCACTGAAACCCCGCACAGGCTTAAGTTACGGAAAGGTGCTGGGCGGGACGCCCATTTTTGTAGCTATCGATGGCAACTACGTTGGCAACTTCGTCGTCGGAGACCGATTAAAACATTCAACCCCCGATGCGCTTCGCGCTCTCAAAGCCCTCGGAATCCGCATCGTCATGCTGACCGGCGACAATCGCGAAGCTGGTGCAACAATTGCGCAGCAACTCGGCATCGATGAATTCGAAGCCGAAGTCCTGCCCGAAGCAAAACTGGAAATTATCCGCAATCTGCAAGGGCAGGGAAGAGTGGTCGCCATGGCCGGCGACGGCATCAATGATGCTCCCGCGCTCGCGCAAGCCGATGTAGGCATCGCCATGGGCACCGGCACCGACGTCGCCATGGAGAGCGGAGGCATCACGCTGGTCAAAGGCGATCTCACCGGAATCCTGCGCGCCCGCAAACTGAGCCAGGCCACCATGCGCAACATCCGGCAAAATCTTTTCTTCGCCTTCGTCTATAACGCCATCGGCGTTCCCATCGCCGCAGGAGTCCTCTACCCATTCTTCGGCCTGCTGCTCAGCCCCATCTTCGCCGCCGCAGCCATGAGCTTCAGCTCAGTTTCAGTGATCACCAACGCCCTGCGCCTGAGGAATGTGAAGTTGTGACCGTGTGGGTCGGACACTCCTGTCCGACGCTTTTGACCTTAGATTTGTTACTTATGCCCAAGAGAAGTACTCCGAAGATTATTTCACACTCCTGCTTTGCCGCCTGCGTCGTCTTATCTCGACATAGACGATTAAAGCAAAGGAGATCCAACAGGCGGCCGCTCCAATTGCTAACCTCCTGTCTAAACTCCTCTCGCCACCTGTCACGTACACGATCCCGTGAACATTGAGCGGGTAGATGTGCCCCCGTCCCGCATCAAGAACCCTTGGGCCTGTCTGCGCTAAATGGCTCTCCAACGCAAAGATACCCACCATAAAGAGCGTACCCATGACCCCGAAGATGCGTCCCAAAGCCCGTAGCAACACTTCTCTTTTCATGTGCAGGCAACTCTACAGCTTCCCCAGAAAATCCATAACCTCCGGATCCGTCCAATCCACCGCGCCAATGAACTTCCGCCGCACGATCCCCTTGCGGTCGATCACGTAGGTCTCAGGAAACTTGAACGTTCCATACAATTCATTGCTCTTCTGATCAGCATCACGCACCGAGAGCAGATTCACATTGTGTTCCCGCAGAAAGCGTCGATAGTTGTTTTCATCAACGTCAACGCTCACCGCCAGCACGGTCACGCCCTTCGCCTTCAACCGCTCCTGCATCTGCACGAGCGAGGGCATTTCCTCGATGCACGGCGGACACCACGTAGCCCAGAAATTCAACACCACGACCTGTCCCCTGAACTGGCTTAGCGTGACGGTGCGCTCAGAATCGCGGACCGTGAAATCCGGAGCCGCCATCCCGATGCGTGACGGGTGCGACCCGCTCCAGCAGCCCGACAGCGCCGCGGTCGCCAGCAGAATAACAATGAGGAAGGCCGGCGCCACAGCCCCGGCAAATCGCGTCAAGCAAAAGATGCGTCGCACCCAGCTATAATAAAGGATTCGGCGTATGCCTGCGACCCTCCCAGCCTCCGCTCGGCCCGCGGTATCGATCGTCGTCCCGGCGCGCAACGAAGAAGCCTGCCTCGGCGCCTGCCTTCGGTCACTGGTCGAGCAGAGTGGCGTGCCACTTGAAATCATCGTAGTCGACGACCACTCCACCGACCGCACCCGGGAGATCGCTCTATCATTTTCAGATCAACAAGTGCGCGTAGTCGAAGCCGGCCCACTCCCGCCAGATTGGACCGGCAAGAACAATGCCGTCACCGCCGGATCCAAGGCCGCCCGCGGCGAGTGGCTGCTCTTCACCGACGCCGATACCCGCCACCTCCCCGGCGCGCTCGCCCGCAGCCTCGAAGAAGCGCAACGCCACGGCGCGTCTCTGCTCTCCTACTCGCCTGAACAAATCGTAAAAAGTTTCTGGGAAAAGGCCATCATGCCCGTGATCTTTGCCGAGCTAGCCGCCAGCTATCGCCCATCCCAGGTCAGCGATCCCAATTCTGCCGCAGCGGCCGCCAACGGCCAGTACATCCTGATCACGCGCGAGGCCTATGACGCCGTCGGTGGACACGCCGCCGTAGCCTCAAACTTGCTCGAAGACTTAGCTCTGGCCCGCGCCGTAAAACACTCCGGCAGAAGAATATTTTTCCGCTACGCCGCCGATGCCGTCCAAACCCGCATGTATCGCAGCTTCGCCCAGCTCCGCGAAGGCTGGACCAAAAATTTGGCGCTCTTATTCCCCGCGCCAGCGAGGCTAGCCGCACTGCGAACCATCGAGTTCGTTCTGATCACGGCCAGCGTCGCCATCGCCGTCTCCGCCGCCGTGCGTGGACGCTGGCAACCTGCGGCCGCAGCGGGAGCGCTGGCCGTAATCATGTACGGTTTGTTTCTCAAGCGAATCCGCCGCGCGCACTTCGCTTGGGATGCAAACCTCCTTGCAGTGTTCGGACTTCCTCTTTTCTCATATCTATTGCTGCGCTCAAAGAGCGCGCATAGGCAGGGCACGGTAGCCTGGAAGGGCCGCAAGTATTCTGACGAAAGGCGTTTACTGGCGACTGGCCACTGACAACTGCATTTATGGTCTATCTCACGCGCAAAGCCGAATTCTCCGCATCGCACTATTACCACAACCCAGATTTCTCTCCGGAAGAAAACCGCCGCATCTTCGGCAAGTGCAATAACCCCAATGGCCACGGCCACAACTACACGCTGGAAGTTACGGTAAAAGGAGAGGTCGACCCGCGCTCCGGTTTCGTAGTCGACCTCAAACAGCTCAAAGAAGTCATGCACCGCGAAGTGCTCGACGCCATGGATCACCGTTTCCTGAACAAAGAAGTCCCCGAGTTCGCGCATCAAATCCCCACCACAGAAAATATCGCCATCGCGATCTGGAAGCGTTTAGCCACAAAACTTGAACGCGCAAAACTCCACCGGGTGCGGGTGTACGAAACGCCGGACCTGTTCGTAGATTTCTATGGAGAACCATGAAACGAATGAAGGGAAAAGCTAGAAGCTGAGTTATGAAAGCCCACCTCGCACGCCGCTATCTCTTCTCCGCCTCGCACCGTCTGCACAGCGAAGCTATGTCTGCAGACGAGAACCAGTCGACCTACGGCAAATGCAACAACCCCTACGGCCACGGCCACAACTACACGGTCGAAATAACGGTCAGTGGCCCGGTCGATGAGAAAACCGGCATGGTCTGCAACCTCACCGATCTCGATGGCTTCATCGAAAGGGAAGTGCTCGCTCGCTACGGCCACGAGAACCTGAATACCATGAAAGAATTCACCAAAGAGGTGCCCACTACGGAAAATCTCTGCATCCAGATCTACGAAATAGTGCAGCGCGGCTTCCACCACGCGCATCTGGAAAGAGTGCGGCTCGAAGAAACCATGATGAATTCCTTCGAGTACGACGGCAATTCAGAGCCTCTGCGATGATTGCGCGATTATAAGAAAGATAATAAAGACTGGAACAATGCCGATGAAAACCACCGAACAGCCAACCCTAACCAGCGCCAGCTTCGAAGACCTAGTCCAGGAAATGCTAGTCCGCCTGGGCGAAGATCCGCAACGCGAAGGCCTTCAGCAAACTCCCCAACGCGTGCGCAAGTCGCTGCAGTTCCTCACCCGCGGCTACACCGAAGATCCCGAAGCCTTGCTCAAAGGCGCGCTCTTCAGCGTCGATTACGACGAAATGGTGATCGTCAAAGACATAGAAATGTTCAGCCTGTGCGAGCATCACCTGCTCCCATTCTTCGGCAAAGTGCACGTGGCCTACATCCCCAACGGCAAAGTAATCGGGCTCAGCAAAGTCCCGCGGCTGATCGAGCTGTTCTCCCGGCGCCTGCAAATTCAGGAGCGCCTCACCACCCAGATCGCCGAAACCATTCAAAAGGTAATCGAGCCGCAAGGCGTAGGCGTAGTCATCGAAGCTCGCCATCTCTGCATGATGATGCGCGGCGTAGAAAAGCAGCACTCCGCCGCCGTAACCTCGTCCATGCTAGGCTGCTTCCGCAATGAAGAAGAAACCCGCTCCGAATTCTTGTCCCTGATCCGCCAGCGCCCGAATGGGATGTAGCGTTCGTAAGGGATTGTGCAAGCGCACGGCCCGTGTGGGACGGACACTCTTGTCCGTCGCTTTTGACTTTGCTTTTGATTTGTCACGCAGAATCACTGGTAAGCATACGGATACCTCCGCGACCGCTCAGGAAACAGCTTGATCATCAACGCCCCAGAAATAAATCCGCCCACATGCGCCCAGAAGGCCACGCCACCAATGTTCTGGCCCTGAAATGCGAGCAACGTAGCCGTCCCGCTCAGAAATTGCAGCGCGAACCAGTATCCCAGGATGATCCACGCCGGAACCCATAGGACAAAAACAAGGAACCAGGTCAGCACTCGCGCCTTTGGATACAGCACGAAGTAAGCTCCCAGCACGCCCGCGATCGCCCCGCTAGCTCCCACTGTGGGCACGCTCGAGTGCAGACTCACAGCAACCTGCGTAGACATGGCAATCAATCCGGCAAGAAGGTAGAACACCAGGTACTTGAAATGTCCAAGATAATCTTCCACGTTGTCGCCGAATATATAGAGAAACCACATGTTCCCAATGACGTGCATCCACGACCCGTGCAAAAACATCGACGTGAAGAAGGGAATCACGATCGCCGGAAGAGGGTACCGGGGCGAGCCCTCGAGAAACAGCGCCCAGTGCGACGGCACCACCCCGAACTGCCGAATGAGCAACTGCAGGCTTCGCGGATCCAGGGTGAACTCAAAGAAAAAAATCACGAGGTTGAGGCCAATCAAAAAATAATTCACCCACGGAGTGCTGTACCGAGGCTGGTCGTCACGAAGGGGAAGCATAAGGAATCTGTTAACGTTGTAATTGAGTAATTCGGTAATTGAAAATCGCCGCGAGCCACCCTGCGCTTTTCAATTACGAGATTACCCGGCTACCAAATTACCAAATCTCTCCATGAATGGCGTCATCATCGTCGACAAGCCCGCTGCCTGGACCTCCCACGACGTGGTCAACCGCATGCGCCGCATTCTGCAACAGCGCTCTATCGGCCACCTCGGCACTCTTGACCCACTAGCCACGGGCGTGCTCCCGCTGGTCACCGGCAACCTGACCCGCCTGGCGCAGTTCTACACCGCATCGGAGAAAACCTACGAAGGCGTAATCCGCTTCGGCTTCGCCACCAACACCTACGACGCCGATGGCGAGCCCATAGGCGAAGCACACTCCATCACTCCCGGCCCGGTTAATCCAAGTTTGGATCAACTCCAGAAGCTAGCCGCCCGGTTCCTAGGCGTAATCGAACAAGTCCCTCCACCATTCTCCGCCAAGAAGATCCATGGCGTCCCTGCTTACAAACTGGCAAGAAAACAAAAAGAGGTAGTCCTAAAGCCAGTCCAGGTCGAGATTAAGGAATTCGACATCCTCGGCGTCGAAGGCGACCGTGCCCGCTTCCGCGCCCGCGTAGCCTCGGGCACCTACATGCGTTCCGTGGCCCACGAAATGGGCCAACTCCTGGGACCAGGCGCCCACCTCGAATCCCTCCGCCGCACCGCCGTAGCCGAATTCGACATCACCCAGGCCCACACCTTGGAAGAAATCGAAGCACAAATGAAGGGGAAAAAAGAGGAAGAACGAGAAAAGGAAGAAGGTAGAGAAGCAAAAACTAGCCCTTGTCATTCCGAAGCGGCATCAGCTAACCTCTGTCATTCCGACGCGGCGCCAGCCACAGAGGAATCTGCTGTTCCCGATCACGAAGGCGCAGCCGCCCTCTTCGTCCACCCCCGCCAACTCTTGCCGCAGTTTCCATCCGTCACTGCCGACGAACCAACCGCCGCACGCATCCGCAGCGGCCGCACCGTCAACCTTCCCGACGTCTCCCGCGCCCGCCAGGTCAAAGTCTTCCGAGGCCAAAGCGATCTGATCGCCATAGTCACCCGCATAGCCGGAACTCTCTTCCACCCCAGAATCGTATTCTCGGAGCAGTAGCCCATATGGGAACGCGGGGACGACCTCGCTCGGGACCGAAAGGGATGCAATGTCCGATAACAGGTATTATGTAAACTGCTAGGGATCTGCGGTGCACCGGGCTGGCAGCTGAGAGCCGCCAGCCTACATCTTGTACTTCCCCAGATCCTCGTCGTTCAGCCCTTCCAGATACTTCCGCAGCTCCTCGGCGGTAACGCGATCCGACATGTTCGCCGCCTGCTTCGAATTCTTCAGCACGATTTCATCCACGAATATCGGACAATCCACCCGCAGCGCCAGCGCCAGAGCATCCGACGGACGCGAGTCCACGCTGATCACCTCGCCCCCGCGTTCCAGCCAGATCACCGCATAAAACGTATCTTCCTTCAGTTCGGTGACCACCACCTTATGCACCTGCGTCTCCAACCCGGTCAGCACATTCTTGATCAAGTCATGCGTCATCGGCCGCGGAGTGTTCACCTTCTCCATCTCCAAAGCAATCGCATTCGCCTCGTAAACCCCCACCCAGATGGGCAACACACTCTCCCCAGCCACGTCCTTAAGGATCACGATCGGCATATTGCTAACCGGATCCATCAAAAGACCGCGGATCGTCATCTCTACTTCCACAGTGACCTCCTCAACCGGGTGCGGGCCTCCGGCGCCCATCGTCTCCGCTTTTTATACCACCATTTCACCTACGAGACTGTTAGGAAAGCTGGCTGTGGCTCTCACTGGGACGTAGCTTCCCACCCTGGGAGCAGCCGCTTCCTGCGCTGTGAAGTTCAGCGTCTTATTCTGCGAAGTGCGCCCGATCCATTGCCCACGGGATTCATTGTATCCCTCAACCATTACTTCTGAAACCGTCCCTATATATCTCTTGTAGCGTGCGATCTGGATTTCCCTCTGCCTCGCCATCAGCACTTCCAGACGCCGCGCTTTCTCTTCATCTGGAATCGCATCTTCCAGAGCCAGAGACGGCGTATTCGGTCGCGGAGAATACTTGAATGTAAATACCGAGTCGTATCCGACTTCCTCCAGCAACGACAAAGTTTCCTCGAAGTCACCTTCCGTCTCTCCCGGAAATCCGACGATCACGTCGCTGGTGATGCTGATCTCGCGCTTTGCCGCCTTCATCCAGGCAATGCGCTCGAGATATTGCTCGCGGGTGTAGAGGCGCTGCATGGCGTGCAGCACGCGGTCCGACCCGCTTTGCACGGGCAAGTGCACATGGTCGCAGAGCGTGGGCACGGCCTCGATGGCTTCGATAATGTCGCGGCCGAAGTCGCGCGGATGCGAAGTCGTAAATCGCACTCGCCGAATCCCCGGCACTTCGCCCACCGCCGCCAGCAATTCGGCAAAGCTCTTCCCTCGACCCAGCTTCCCTGCCGGATCTTTATACGAATTCACGTTCTGCCCGAGCAACTGGATCTCCGTATACCCCAGGTCAGCCATCTGCCGCGCCTCGGCGAGCACGGACTCCGAAGCGCGGCTGCGCTCTTTGCCACGCGTAAACGGCACCACGCAGTAGGCGCAGAACTTGTCGCAGCCTTCGATGATGGTGATGTATCCGCGATGCGGATTCGTGCGCGCGGTAAACTCAGTCTCGAAACACTCGTCGGTTTCGCGGTCGTCGAGTCCCGTGATGCGGACTAAGTCTTGAGTCCCGAGTCGCGAGTCCCGAGTTCTAATACTCGCGGTCTCGAGTTGTGCCAGCATCTGCGGCAGCTTTCGATAGCTGGCGGATCCGCAGACCAGCGAGACATGGGGCGCACGTTCGAAAATCTTCTCGCCTTCCTGCTGGGCCACGCAGCCCAGCACACCAAACTTCTTGCCCTGGGCCAGCAGCTTCTTGTAGTCCGCCAGCCGATGAAACACTTTCTGCTCCGCCTTATCCCGGATGGAGCAGGTGTTGTACAGAATCAAGTCAGCCTGCTCGACCGTCTCCACCTGTCGGTAGCCCTCATGCACCAGCGTGCCAATGACCTTTTCCGAGTCATGCACGTTCATCTGGCAGCCAAAGGTTTCGAGGTAGAAGGTCTTGTGCGGATCCCCAGACATATTCCCAAGTATAACCGCGTTACCGCGTGTTTCCATCCCCAACCAAATCGAGAAACGCCTGATGCACCCGCGTATCTTCCGACAACTCAGGATGGAACGTCGCGGCCATCGCTCTTCCCTGCCGCACGGCAACCGGGTCGACCCCTTCGGTCGCGATGACTTCCACGCCAGCGCCGACGCGCTCGATCTTGGGCGCGCGGATGAAGACCATTTCGAGCGGCGAATCTCCTGCTTGCCCCGGCCGAAACCGGCCTTCGCGGATGGAGCTCTCGAGCTGTCGTCCGTAGGCGTTGCGCCGAACGCGGATGTCGAGGGCTCCCAGGCCGGCTTGCTTGGGATTTTCCACTTCCGTAGCTAACAGAATCGCGCCGGCGCAGGTCCCGAAGGTGGGCTTGGCATGAACGAATTCTTTTAGTTTTTCGAAGCCCTCGTTGCCCAGCAATTTCAGGAACGTGCCGCTCTCTCCGCCGGGGATGACCAGGCCGTCGATTTCGTCGAGCTGCTCGGGCTTTTTTACGAGCACAACTTTGGCGCCCAGCTCTTCAAGCCGGCGGCGGTGCGCGTCGAAATCGCCCTGCAGGGCGAGGACTCCGATGGTCATTGGGAGCTCAATCTTAGTTCTCAGGTCTTGGGTCTCAGGTCTCAGTCTCGGGGCTTGGGTCCTGGGCCAAAACTGGCTTACTTGATTTTAAAGGATAGAGGCACTACATAATATTGGTCGAAGGAGAATCGTTTCATGCAGAAGATTACGCCGTTCTTGTGGTTCGACAGCAATGCGGAAGAGGCGGTTAACTTTTATACCTCCATTTTCAAGAATTCGAAAGTTGGGGAGATTCGGCGGTATGGCGACGCCGGGCCGGGGCCGAAGGGATCGGTGATGACGATCCGGTTCCAGATCGAGGGACAGGAATTCATGGCCCTGAACGGCGGTCCGTATTTCAAGTTCACGCCGGCGATCTCGTTTTTTGTGGATTGTGAAACCCAGCAAGAAGTGGATGAATTGTGGGAGAAGCTCTCCGCCGGCGGAGCATTCATGCAATGCGGCTGGCTGACAGACAAGTTTGGGGTTTCCTGGCAGATCATTCCCAAAGCGCTCGGCGAATTGCTGGGCGACAAAGATCCGCAGAAGTCGCAGCGCGTGCTGCAGGCCATGATGAAGATGGTGAAGATTGATGTCGAGGGATTGAGGCGCGCTTACGAGGGGAACGAGTAGCGAAGGAGCCCCCGCTCCCTTTTTCACTTGTTCGGACACACAACCCATCGCAGCGGCATGTCCTCGCATCGGCACCGCGTCGGAATACGCGTCCAAAATTTTGTCATCCTGAGCGGAGGAAGAACTTGCGCGCACAGCGCAAGCTCTTGCGCAGTCGAAGGACCCCTGCACCCTAGCGATCCCTCCTGGAACGGCAGGGAGTTTCCTCATCGAACTTACGAAATACTGCCGGGGTGCCCATCTTCACTTCCCCTGCGAGCCCCCGGGAGCTGTCGGCAGCTGCCCAGGTCTCTCCGCGTCCTACCCCATGCTACAATGTAAGCATGATCCGACAGATAACCTCAGTAAGCACAAAAGGACAATTCGTGATCCCTTCCGAGATACGGGAGCTGTTGGGAATCAAACCCGGAACACGCATCGCAGTCACGCAAGACGGATCGCGTATCGTCCTCGAACCCGTGTCGGAAGAACTGGTGGACAGAACGCGCGGGCTTTTTTCCGGCAAGCCTTCACTTTCCGAAGAACTGAAGCGCGAGCGCCGGCGGGAAAAGAATAAATGGTAACCTACGTCCTCGATTCCAGCGCGATCCTGCGCTACCTCGATGACGACGCGGGCGCAGCCCGCGTGGCCGAGATCATCAAGTCTCATCTCGCGGGAAGGTGCGCGGCGATGATCGCGGCTCCTCACTGGGGCGAGGTCGCCGGCATCACCTGCAAGACCCACGGCCGGGATGCGATGGAGTTGGTGCTCTCCCGCCTCAGCGCGTTTGCATTTGAACTGGTCCCGGTGGATGCAGAGCGAGCAGTTCGCGCCGCGCTGACCAAGGTGAAACGCCAGATCCCTTTCGTGGACGCCTTTGGCGTGGAACTAGCCGCGGAGTCGGCCGACCACGTTTTCGTGACCGCCGATTTCGACTTCAAGCCCGCCAGCCGCGACGTGAAGATTGAGTTTCTGCCGGCGAAGTAGCACAGGTCCTTCTACCATCCCCTGGTTTGCAGCATGTGGGCTTCGTCCAATCCCCCCACGGCCAGTCCCTTCATCGCTCCCTGCAGGTCTTCGCTGACTTCAAGTAACACTTTAGGGTCGTTGAAGTGGGTGGCGGCTTTGACGATGGCGCGGGCGCGTTTTTCGGCTTCTGCGGGATCGGCGAAGTTGGTCGAGTCTTTCATGAAGATGCCGCTGCCTACGAACACGGCTTCGGCGCCAAGCTGCATGACCAGGCTCGCGTCGGCGGGAGTGGCTATGCCTCCGGCGGAAAAATTCGGCACCGGCAGCTTCCCTGCTTTCGCGACCATGCGAATCAGTTCATAAGGTGCGCCATGTTCTTTGGCTTTGGCGTAAAGTTCTTCTTCGCCCAGCACGGTGAGGATTTTCATCTCCTGCACAATCTGCCGGATGTGCTTGACGGCGTGAACCACATCGCCAGTGCCGGCCTCACCTTTGGTGCGGATCATGGCTGCGCCTTCAGCGATACGGCGCAGGGCTTCTCCCAGATTGCGCGCACCGCAGACGAAAGGAACCTTGAAAGCGTGCTTGTCGACGTGGTGAGCCTCGTCGGCAGGAGTGAGCACTTCGGATTCGTCAATGTAGTCGACACCAAGCTCCTGCAAGATCTGCGCCTCGGCAAAATGCCCAATGCGGCACTTGGCCATGACCGGGATCGAAACCTCGGCCATGATCTCGCGAATCTTCTTAGGCGAGGCCATGCGCGCTACGCCGCCCTCAGCGCGGATCTGCGCCGGGACGCGCTCAAGCGCCATCACGGCCACAGCCCCGGCCTTTTCGGCGATGGAGGCTTGCTCGGCGTTGGTGACGTCCATAATCACGCCGCCCTTTAGCATTTCGGCTAGGCCGGTTTTCAGGCGGAGACTGGTGTTGGTGCCGTTGTTCTGGGACATGGTGGACTCTTTTCTGGAAGCGGCTTACAGCCTTCAGCTGTCAGCGAACCCATTTCCATTTTACAGTGGGTTCACAAATCGCGGTACCCCCGCTTATGTTCCGGAGTTTGGGGGCGCGCTACTGAGGCTTTGCCGCTTTCAGGAAGGGCGCGGCTCCGATCAGCAAGGATGCGCTGGGAAAGATAATGCCAACGGCGAGCGCGACCGAGCCATACCACCACTCCGGGTGCGCAAAAGTGAGGAGTCGAGTGACGACCAGGATTGAGCCGAGAGTCAGTAAGGCGATAGTTGGAAATAAACCGGCAATAAGGCGGGCGCGCGGACTGCCCCCGCTGCGGCGGGATAAATAAGCTCCGGATGCGCCGCACAGGGGCAGGACGGCGAGCCAAGGCAGAAGAACCATCTCAAGCGGGCTACGCCCCAGGAAGCGCGGCTGCATGGAAATCGCGATCAGTGGGGCGAGCAAAATCATGGCCAAAGTCAGGCTTACCAATCCCGGCAGCCAGAGATGCTTAGTTCGATCGTTCATAATTCCCTCCTTAAGTTTTGCGCGTTGAATGCGGGTTGCAAGCGATCGCCAGCGGACGACCTCGTTGACAACGTCTTCGGCAGCTTCCCGTTCGCTTATTCCCCGCCCTAGTTTCTCTTCGTAGAGATCTTCGAGATGGGCGGCCAACTCCGCCACGATTTCTTCCCGATCGTTTGCCGGAAGGTCGAGTGGGAGCAGGCGTTCGCGGACCAACTTGATCCAGCGGCTGGTGACGTTGTCAGGCATTGGCAACCCCCGCGAGGCGATCGAGAGCCTGGAAAAAGAAATTCCATTCCCGGCGCAAGGGGGCCAGTTCTTTCTTGCCGGCGGGAGTGAGGCTATAGACGCGGCGGTCGCGGCCGGCGTGGTTGGCCTCCCAGCGGCCGGCGATCGAGCCGCGCTTTTCAAGGTCGTAGAGCATGGGATAGAGCGAGGCCATGGTGAATGACAGTGCCCCGGCTGTTTTTTCTTCGATACGCTTGCAGATTTCGAAGCCGTAGAGCGGCTGCTCGGCCAGCAGGGCGAGAATGGCTAGCTCGGCGCTGCCGCGGGAAATCTTGGAACGGATACGCTTGGTCATGATGAATATAGGAATCCTATATTCCGGCGTTTTCGTCAACGTTACTTTGGTAGGGGAGGGTAACTGCCGCTGCGACCCGTGAGCTGTTGGCACAGGCTGCCGGGCTGCGCCCGACGGACAGCCGGGGGCGGCTGTCCCCACATGAGTCGATGTGGGGCTATCTTTCTACGAACTTGGCGAACATTTTTGCGGGGTCGATGGCTATGAAGGTTCCGCGGCTGCGGGCCAGCACTTCGTCCTTTTCGTTGAAAATCTCAGCCTCGTTGGTGTGCTGACGGCCGTGCACGCTCACTTCACGGCCCTCGACGCGGAGCGGCTTATGCAACGGGACAGGCTTGAGATATTGGACCGTCATTTCCTTGGTTAGCGCGATCACGTGATGGAGTTTGTTTACCTTGCCCATGGCGTCGTCGAGGATACAGGCGATGATGCCGCCGTGGCAGTGGCCGGGCGGGCCGGTGTAGCGCTTGCCGAGGCGGAAGCGGCAGACGAAGGTTTGGCGGCCTTCGTCGAGAGTGAACTTCAGGCGCATGCCTTCGGGATTGTTCTGGCCGCAGACGAAGCAGTTGTTTTTTTGCATTTTCACGTAGCGGGTGTCGTGGCCTTGGGACTTCTGGCGCATGAGGAGATTCTAAAGGAAAGCTTTGAATTATTCGTTCCAGCGCGATTTGATCCTGCGGGCGCCGACAACTAGCCCAAGGAAAATTGCCGGGAGTATCCCCCAGTACAGAAACACTACGCCGAGCCAGTTGTTCCACTCATCTCCGAGATAGAACCATTTGGTGTACTGCTCAATCAATCTAACGGCGACGGAGAGGAATGCGGCGGCGATTTCAACGGCTATGAATGTAGCCAGGGCAGCGGCAACGCCTCCCAAGACGACCGTGAATTTTTGGGCGGCAGACATTCAATCCAATATGGATCGAAGCGCATTCGCGGTCAAGGTTATTGATTCCGTGAGCGAGTATGGTCGACATTCAAAACCTGCACGAAGGGTACGCAAGGTTGGGAAGTCGCTCCCACGATAGAAACGCCTTGCGAGGCTTGCGGCGGCGCAGGCGGGGTAGGGGTCCTTCGACTGCGGATGTGCTCCGCGTTCGCGAAGCACATCCTCCGCTCAGGATGACAGACGACGAAAAGTCTTGCTTCTCACTCTTGCGGGAATCCTGTATACATATCGGTTTCGGAAATCTTTGGATTGGAGCCCTCTGTGAAATCACGCCTCGCTATTGTTCTCGCAGTCGTTTGCTTTGCATTCTCCACTTTGATCGCTTCTCCGCAGGATAAGGATGCGGACAAGAAGGCGCAGAAAAAAGAGCAGAAGAAGGACGAGAAGAAAGAGGCGCCTGCCGAGGAGAAGAAGGGTGGGATGACGGCGGACACTTTTTCCGGGCTGAAGTTTCGCTTGATTGGGCCGGCTGTGGCTTCGGGGCGGGTGATGTCGATTGCGGTGAATCCCAAGGACAAGTTTGAGTATTACGTGGGCGTGGCTTCGGGCGGGGTTTGGAAAACGGTGAACGATGGCACGACCTGGACTCCGGTGTTCGACAAGGAGGGGTCGTATTCGATTGGATGGGTGACGCTTGATCCGAATGATCCGGCGGTGGTGTGGGTGGGGACTGGCGAGAGCAACAGCCAGCGCAGCGTGTCTTATGGCGATGGAGTTTATCGATCCGATGATGGGGGGAAGAACTGGACGAACCTGGGGCTGAAGAAGTCGGAGCACATTGGGCGAGTGGTGATCGATCCGCGGGACTCGAAAGTGGTTTATGTGGCGGCCGAGGGACCGCTGTGGGGTCCCGGCGGCGATCGCGGTTTATATAAGTCGGTCGACGGGGGGAAGAACTGGAAGGCTGTCTTAACCATCAGCGAGAACACGGGCGTGGCGGATGTGGCGATTGATCCGGCGAATCCGGACATTGTTTATGCGGCGGCTTACCAGCGGCGGCGGCATGTTTACACGCTGATCGATGGCGGGCCAGAGAGTGCGATTTATAAATCGACTGACGCTGGGGCCAGCTGGAACAAACTGAAATCGGGGCTGCCTACGGTGGATATGGGACGGATTGGGCTGGCGGTTTCGCCGGCTGATCCGAATGTGGTGTACGCGACGATCGAGGCGGGCGACGGCAAGGGCGGAATTTTCCGGTCGGATGATAAGGGCGCGACCTGGGAGCGGCGAAATGAATTTGACTTGGGCGCGATGTATTACGCGCGCGTGGTGGCTGACCCGAAGAACGTGGATCGCATCTTTGTGATGAACGTGACCATGCGCGAATCGCTCGACGGCGGGAAGACTTTGCATAAGGTCGAAGAGACGAATCATCACGGGGATGACCACGCGGTGTGGATTGATCCTGACGATACCAAGCATTGGATTTTTGGGTCGGACGGCGGCATGTATGAAACCTGGGATGATTCCAAGAACTGGGAATTCAAGGCGAACCTGCCTACGGTGCAGTTCTACGACGTGGCGGTGGACAATGCACTTCCCTTCTACAACGTGTGCGGCGGAACTCAGGATAATTTTTCGTGGTGCGGGCCGGCGCGGACGCGCAACCTCAATGGCATTGTGAATTCGGATTGGTATGTCACTACCGGAGGCGATGGGTTCCACTCGCAGGTGGACCCTGAGGATGCGAATACGGTTTATTCGGAATCGCAATACGGCGTGCTGGTGCGCTATGACAAGCCTACGGGACAGGAACTGTTGCTGCAGCCGCAGGAAGGCAAGGGCGAGCCTCCGCTGCGGTGGAATTGGGATTCGCCGGTGCTTATCAGTCCGCACGCGCATACGCGGATTTATTTTGCGGCCAACAAATTGTTTCGCAGCGATGACCGGGGCGACACATGGAAGGAGATCAGCGGCGACCTTACGCGGCAGATCGACCGGAACAAGCTGCCAGTGATGGGAAAAGTCTGGGAGCCGGACGCAGTTGCCAAGAATCAGTCGACTTCATTTTATGGAAATATTGTGGCGCTGTCGGAGTCGCCGAAAAAAGAAGGACTGATCTATGTGGGCACCGACGATGGGCTGATTCAAGTGACGGCCGACGGGGGGGCGAGTTGGACGAAGTATGAGAAGTTCGCCGGGGTTCCGGATGAGACTTATGTGAGCCGGCTGGCGGCTTCGTTGCACGATGCCAACACGGTTTATGCGGCGTTCGACAATCATAAGAATGAAGACTTCAAACCTTACCTGCTGCGATCGAGCGATGCGGGCAAGACGTGGACTTCGATTGCGGGGAATCTGCCGGAGAATGGTCCGGTGCTGGCTTTTGCGGAAGATACGGTAAATGCCAACCTGCTCTTTGCGGGGACGGAGTTCGGGGCGTTTTTTACCGTCGACGGCGGTTCGCATTGGGTGCAGCTTAAAGGAGGGTTGCCGACGATTGCGGTTCGCGACATGGTCTTACAGGCGCGCGAAGGCGATCTGGTGATTGCCACGTTTGGGCGCGGCTTCTACGTGCTGGACGATATTTCCGCTTTGCGGCAGATCAAGGCAGAATCGTTGGAGCAGAGTGCGGCGCTGTTTTCGGTGAAGGATTCTTTGTTGTACATCGAGCGGCATCCGCTGGGCGGTCCGAAGAAGGGATTTCAGGGCGACGCGTTTTATACGGCGGACAATCCTCCTTATGGGGCGGTGTTCACGGCTTACTTGAAAGAGAAGCTGAAGACCAAGAAAGAGAAACGGCAGGACGCCGAGAAAGAAGCAGCTAAGAAAAACCAGACGTTGCCTTATCCCACGAATGACGAACTCCGAGCGGAGGCGGAGGAGCGTAAGCCGGAAGTTTATTTCGTGGTTTATGACGATTCGGGCACGCCGATCCGGCGAGTGGAGGGCAGCATTGAGTCGGGCTTTCAGCGGGCGGCCTGGGACTTGCGCTATTCAGCGCCCTCGTTGAGGGAGAGCACTGAGGAGGGTGAAGATTTTGCCCCGGCGGGAACGTTTGGGCCGTTGGTGATTTCGGGGAATTATTCTGTGCGCTTGTTTCAGAAGGTGGATGGAGCGGTTACAGAGTTAGGTGGGGCGCAGAACTTCAAAGTGGTGACTGATGGGGCGGCTGCGCTGAGTGCGGCCGACCGGGCGGCGCAGGAAGAATTTCTGCGGAAGGTGGCGCGCCTTTACCGCGCAGTTTCGGGGGCACTGCATACGGCTGACGAGGTGGGCGCTCGGCTCAAGTCGATTCGCGCCGCGCTGCGGGAAACGCCGGCGGCGGAGAAACAGTTGAGCGCCGCCGCGGATGCGATCGAGCAGACGAATCGCGGGATCCTGCGCGTGCTGCGCGGAGATCGGGAACTGCAGAAGCTTAACGAGCCGGTCCCTTCGTCGATCGACGATCGAGTGGAGATCATTCTCGAAGGTGAACGCTTCGCCCTTACCAAGCCGACGCAGACTCATATTGACGATTACAACATTGCTGCGGGCGAGTTTGCCGGGGAGTTGGCGAAACTTCGGACGCTGGTTGAAGTTGATCTGGCTAAGCTCGAGAAGGATATGGCGGCTGCTGGAGCGCCGTGGACTTCGGGACAGGTGCCGGAGTGGAGTGAGAAGTA
Source organism: uncultured Acidobacteriaceae bacterium (assembly GCA_963786075.1). Taxonomy (GTDB): domain Bacteria; phylum Acidobacteriota; class Terriglobia; order Terriglobales; family Acidobacteriaceae; genus Sulfotelmatobacter. The sequence goes on from CAWAYA010000002.1 coordinate 135,208, forward strand.
AAACTTGGCCACGGATTTTCGCGGATTCGCACGGATCAAGGCAAGATCTTTAACACAGGGGACAGAGGAACACAGGGTAAAGACAACTCAAGAAACTTCTCCATCATGCGGATTCTCTTATCTTGGAGCAGCGGGAAGGATAGCGCCTGGAGTCTACATGTGCTGCGGCAGCGGGGCGAGTATGAGGTGGTAGGGCTGCTGACTACGTTTAACGAAGAGGCCGGTCGCGTCGCGATGCATGCGGTGCGACGGGAGTTGGTGGAGCGGCAGGCTGCCGCCGCCGGGCTTCCGCTGTGGGCCGTGCCGCTGCCCTGGCCTTGCTCGAATGCACAGTATGAGACCCTCATGGCCCAGACCTGCGCGAAGGCGGTTGCCGAAGGGATTGAAGGAGTGGCGTTTGGGGATTTGTTTCTGGAAGATGTGCGGGCTTACCGGGAGAAGCAGTTGAAAGGTACTGGGCTCGAGCCGGTGTTTCCGGTATGGGGGCTGCCAACGCGTGCTCTGGCCGAGGAGATGATCGCATCGGGCGTGCGGGCGAAGTTGACTTGCATCGACACGGGAAAACTTGATCGGTCATTCGCTGGCCGCGAGTTTGATAAAGGATTGCTTTCGGCGCTGCCCGAGGGAGTGGACGCTTGCGGCGAGCGCGGAGAGTTTCATTCCTTTGTTTATGCGGGGCCGATGTTGAATGGGGTTGTGCCGGTGGCGGTGGGCGAGAGTATCGTGCAGGATCAATTTGTTTTCGCCGACCTGGTTTCGACGTGAGGTTTTCTTTCTTGGTAACTGGGTTGCGATATCCTCAAGCGGCTGTGGTAAACTCGCCGCCGACTGTTGCTTAACGCTGTGGGGCGTGGCAACTGCCGAGCGAAATCGTTAGCGTCGTTAGCGTAGGTGGAGGGCTGGGGAATGGGGCTCGCGTTACTGGTCGTCATCTGGCTGATCACTCTGGCCAGCACTTACTTTTTTGTGGCGAAGACCTGGTGGCTGCCGGTGGGCGCTGCTGGTTCGGCAAAGTTTATCGACGGGCAATTCGCCCTCACCTTCGTATTGATGGGAATGGTTTTCCTGGCGGCACAGCTCTCGCTGGGCTATTTCGCGTGGCGATACCGGGAGCAGCCTTCGTCTCCGCCGGTGGATTATTCGCACGGCAATGTGAAGCTGGAAATCATCTGGACGGTGCTGACTACCATTCTGTTCGTCGGATTAAATCTGATGGGCAGCAGCGTATGGGCTGCGCAGCGCTGGGATCCGGCGGCCCCGGGTGCGGTGCAGGTGGAGGTTACCGGGATGCAGTTTGCTTGGTACTTCCGGTATCCGGGACCGGATGGAAAATATGGAGCGACCAGCCCCAAGCTGATGGATCCCTCAGCCGGTGGTGAGGCTGCGGTGGGGCTGGACACTTCGGACCCGGCGGCGAAGGATGATGTGGTTACGGGCACGATGTACGTTCCGGTCGGTCGCCAGGTCGATTTGAGTTTGCGATCGGTGGATGTGATCCACAGCTTCTTTGTGCCTTCGTTGCGCTTCAAGCAGGATGCGGTGCCGGGACTCAACATTCACATGCACTTCACGCCGACGGCGATTGGCGAGTATGAAATTGCCTGCGCCGAACTCTGCGGCCTGGGTCATTACAAAATGCACGGCATGGTACACGTGGTCAGCCCGGAAGATTTCGACAAGTGGCTGGCGGCACGGGAGGCGGAGAAACAATAAATGGTTGCCATGGAGAACCCGCACGCGCACGCTCCTCAGGGTTTTATTCGGAAGTACATCTTCAGCCTCGATCACAAAGTGATCGGAATGCAATATTTCTTTCTGGCGCTCACAGCAGTGTTTGTGGGGATGTTCCTGTCGCTGCTGATGAGGATCCATCTGGTGTGGCCGGGGGCCGTGCTGCCGCTGGTGGGCGAGATCAAGCCGGAAACTTATCTCAGCCTGCTCACCATGCATGGAACCATCATGGTGTTCTTCGTGCTGACTACGGCGCCGCAGGGAGGATTTGGGAATTACTTTCTGCCCATTCAGATCGGAGCGCCGGATATGGCGTTTCCGGTGCTGAACATGCTTTCGTTCTGGACGACCTTCGTCGGCTTCGTGGTGATTATCGCGGCATTCTTTGTAACGGGTGGTGCTCCGCTGCATGGGTGGACGGGGTATCCACCACTGAGTGCGGTGCAAAGCGCCGGTCCCGGCGAAGGGCTGGGCGCGGATTTGTGGATTACGAGCATTGCGATTTTCTGTCTAGCGTCGCTAATGGGCGCTTTGAACTTCCTGACGACCACGCTGGATATGCGGGCCAAGGGCATGACTATGATGCGCATGCCGTTGACCGTGTGGTCGTGGTTCATCACGGCGATTCTGGGACTGCTGGCTTTCGGCGTGCTGCTTTCGGCAGGGATTTTATTGCTGATGGATCGCAACCTGGGCACGAGTTTTTATGTGCCGCTGGTTGTGGTGAATGGACAGATCATGCAGCACAAGGGCGGATCACCTTTGCTGTGGCAGCATCTGTTCTGGTTCTTCGGGCATCCCGAGGTGTACATCGCGATTCTGCCGGGGATGGGCGTTACTTCGCAGATCTTATCGACCTTCTCGCGCAAGCCGATCTTTGGCTACAAAGCCATGGTCTATGCCATGCTCTCAATCGGCTTTCTTGGATTCATGGTTTGGGGCCATCACATGTTCATGAGCGGGATGAGCCCGTATTCGGCGTTTGCTTTTTCGCTGCTGACCATGTGCATCGGCGTGCCCTCGGCGATCAAAACGTTCAATTGGCTGGGGACAATGCATCGGGGGCACATTCGCTTCCAGACTCCGATGCTGTATGCCATCGGGTTCGTTTCCCTCTTCGTCTCCGGCGGATTGAGCGGACCGTTCCTGGCGCAGCCGGTGCTCGATATTCAATTGCACGACACTTACTTCGTAGTCGGGCACTTCCACCTGATCATGGGCGTGGCTGCAATCTTTGGAATGTTCGCGGCAACCTATTACTGGTTCCCGAAAATGTTTGGGCGGATGATGAATGAGACTTGGGGACGAGTGCACTTCTTCATCACGCTGATCGGAACCTACGCGATATTCATGCCGATGCATTACCTGGGCATTGCGGGAGGGACGCGGCGGTATTCGCAATATACGGAAGTGGCGTATCTGGTGAAACTGATGCCGATTCACCGCTTCATGACGTATGCGGCGATTATTACGATTGCGGCGCAGTTTATTTTTGTCATCAATCTGTTCTGGAGCATGTTCAAGGGAAAGAAAGCCAGCGACAATCCGTGGGAGGCGACTACGTTGGAATGGACGACCGCGACGCCTCCTCCGCATGACAACTTTGGCGGCGTGACGCCGGTGGTTTATCACGGTCCTTATGAGTATGGAGTTCCGGGCGCGGCCAAGGATTATGTTATGCAGACGGACCCGGTGAGCGTTCCGGCGGCGCACTGAAGAGCAGAGTTTTTCATGGCGACTTACACTCCAACCCGTCCGATTGATCACGTGGGGCACGACCAGCAGCCGCCAGCGCCGCCTTCGGGTGGCGGCGGCGATGAGGGCCGCGGAGATGGCTCTCCGAATTATGGAGTGCGATTGCGGCGGGCGCGGTTGGGAATGATCTGCGCCATCGCCACGATCTGCATGGTGTTTGTTTCGCTGACCAGTGCGCTGATCGTGCGGCGGGGCTTGCCGACGTTTGACGATGCTAGCCGCACTTATTTTCGCGACTGGGGCGGAGTGCAGTTGCCCTGGTTGCTGCTGGCGATCAATACGGCAATCCTGCTTATCAGCAGTTTGACCATGGAGGGCGCCCGGCGCGGGATTGCGCGGCGGGCGGCGCTGGCTCCAGTGCGGTCGATCCCGGGAGTTTCGCTGGGAGAGGAACGAGATTTTCCGTGGCTGGGCGTGACGGTGATTCTCGGATTGGCATTTCTGGTGGGACAGGGGATTGCGTGGGCGGATTTGAGAAGCCGTGGTTTTTTTGTCAGCACGAATCCGGACAGCTCGTTCGTTTATTTGTTCACGGCGGCGCACGCAGTACATCTGCTGGGAGGGATCATTGCCTTGTTCTGGGCAGGCATCACTTCCTTTCTGCACAGGCCGATCGAAGGGCGGCGGATCGTGGTGGATGTTGCGGCCTGGTACTGGCACTTCATGGCGGTATTGTGGATTTACGTTCTTGCTCTACTTGCGTTCGCGCGATAAGGGAAAGGAGAAACTAAGGGATGGCTGACGCCGCTGCTGTGCAGCACGGGGTTCCCGGGGAGTATGAAGCGCCGCTGTTCGGGGCTTATTCGAAGAAGGTTGGGATGTGGTTATTTCTGGCCTCGGACTCCTTGACCTTCGGAGCGCTGCTGTTTGCCTTCAGCTACAACCGCATCTATACCGCGTGGCCCACGCCGTTTGGCAAGGAGAGCATCATCAACGCAACGGTGATGACGGCTTGCCTGCTCTCGAGTTCTCTGACCATGGTTCTGGGCGTGTTTGCCGCGCAGCGGGCCGACCGGGTTTGGACGCGCCTTTGGCTACTGGCCACGATGGCGTTTGGAACCGCCTTCATCATTCTGCACGCGAAGGAGTGGACTCATTTGATCCACGAGGGACTGACTTTGCCAGCGTTTCCAAAGCCCGCAGGGCAGCTGGATTCCGAGTACGCGAAGATCTCGACTGGCGTGCCGCAATTTGCGGCGACGTTCTTTGGCCTCACTGCGATGCACATGCTGCACGTGACCATTGGCGTGATTTACCTGGGCGTGGTGGCGCTGCGCAAGTGGTTTTTACCGATTCTGGGGGGGCTGTGGCTGGCGGGATTCCTTCTGATTCCGTCGGACAATGTTTTTCATTATCTGGTCAATGCGCTGCTGATTGGTCTGATTGTCGCGGCGGTGATTCTGTTTCTGAAACCGAAAGTTTACGATGCGCACGATGTTGAAGTGGCGGGGCTGTATTGGCACTTTGTGGATTTGGTTTGGATGTTTATTTTCCCGTTGGTGTATTTGATGTCGACCAAGATTTAGTGTTGAAAGAGGGAAAAATCCTATGCACGATGTGGCTGCGCACGACGATAGCAAAGGACAGTATTTCTGGGTTTGGGGCGCGCTGCTGTTTCTGACCGGGGTGGAAGTGTGGCTCGGTTACCGGCAGATATTTGTGCCGGTGCGCATGCTGCAAGTGCTGCTGGTGCTATCGGTGATCAAGTCAGCACTGATCATTGCCTTCTTCATGCACCTGAAGTTTGAGACGGCGCTGATGCGCTGGATGCTGGTGATTGGAGTCGCAGGCTTGTTCGTGATCATGTACTTATTTTTCTTCCCCGACGCGGACCGCATTCTGCGGCTGGGCGTGAAGTAGGATCGAGGAATCACGATGAGGTTTCTCAACCACAAGCTTCGAGTGTTTGCGCTGCTGGCAGTGCTTTATTTTTGCGCGATACCCAGTTTCGGGCAGGGCTGCGCCATGTGCAATGCGACGGCCCGGAGCACGCCCACGGAGGGCCAGCAGGCCCTCAATCGGGCGATTCTGGTGCTGTTGGTTCCTCCGGTTGGAATTATGGTGTTTGGTTTTGGTTTGGCTTTGCGGTATGGAAAGCGGCGCGATCAGGATCCGGACTAGGCTTTCGCGAAACTTTCTTCCGCTTCTTTGGGCTCTACCCTTTCCTGTTTCCTCAGGCGCTTCGGCTAATGCCTGCGCTTTCCACGAAGGTCTGTGATTTATAATAAAAGATTCGGCAGGGCTCTCCGAAGACGCTGGGAAGACTCTCGGCGGCGATGGCATCTGCTACCGGACCTTTTACCCGATGTCTGACTTACTACCCACGGAAAGCATTACTGTTCGCGGCGCGCGCGTTCATAATCTCAAGAACATCGATTTTGAGGTTGCTCACAACACTCTGACCGTGGTCACGGGGGTCTCGGGCTCCGGCAAATCTTCTCTCGCGTTTGACACTATTTATGCCGAAGGGCAGCGGCGCTATGTGGAGTCGCTCTCGGCGTATGCGCGGCAGTTCTTGGAGCGCATCGAGAAGCCGGACGTCGATTCGATTGATGGCATCGCCCCGGCCGTGGCGATCCGACAGAAGAACACGACGCGGAATCCGCGATCGACGGTGGCGACGGCGACCGAGATTTACGACTATCTGCGGTTGTTGTTTGCCCGCATCGGCCGCACTTATTGTCTGAACTGCGGGCGCGAGGTGAAGAAAGATACTGTCGACGAAATCGCGGATGCGGTGCTGGCTCTGGATCCGGAAACACGGGTGCAGGTGGTTTTTCCTTTGCAGCCTGCGGTCGCTGCGACTCAGGAAAATCAAAAGAAGGCTGCGCGCGGACGCAAGTCTTCGAGGAAAACTACGGAGGCGGATTCGGGACTTACGGACCAGGTTAAGGCGCGGCTGTTCGAGTTGCGCAAGGCGGGTTTTAATCGGCTGTATCAGGCGGGGCAGGTGTTTGAGTTTTCGACGCCGGAATCGCTGCTGGAGATTCGCTTTGACCAGCCAGTGTTTATCCTGGTCGACCGGCTTACGGTTTCGGCAGAGTTGCGATCGCGCATCGTGGATGCGGTCGAGACTGCGTACCGGGAAGCGGGCGAGGTGATTTTCGACCTGCCGCCGCGTGATGATCAGCCGGCACGGCAGTTGCGGTTTGCCCAGCGCTTCGAATGCAAGAGTTGCAATCTGCGTTATGAAGAGCCAGAGCCGCGGTTGTTTTCTTTCAACAATCCTTATGGGGCTTGCCCGCGGTGCCAGGGCTTTGGGAACACGATTGACTTCGATCTGGACCTGGTCATTCCGGACAAAACGAAATCGTTGGGCGAAGGCGCTATCGATCCCTGGAACAAGCCCAAGTACCGGCCTGTGTTTACCGACATGAAACGGTTTGCCAAACAGGAAGGCATTCCGTTGGATGTGCCGTGGGCGGAGCTTGGCGAAGCAGAACAGGAGCTCATTCTGGAGGGGGATGGAAAGTTTCTGGGCGTCCGCGGATTTTTTGCGTATCTAGAGCGGAAGAAGTACAAGTTGCACATTCGGGTGTTCTTGAGCCGCTACCGCGGATATTCCACTTGTCCCGATTGCCGTGGGACACGGCTTCGGCTGGAAGCGCGGCAGGTGAAGATCAACGGGAAAAACATTTGTGAAGTTTGTGCGATGACGGTGGAGGACGCGGCCAAATTCTTCGCTGGGGTTCAGTTGAGCCCGGAAGAAGCCGAGATTGCGGAGCGGTTGCTGCAGGAGATTCGCGAGCGGCTGCGCTTTCTCAATGATGTGGGCCTGGAATATCTCACGCTCGACCGGCTCTCGTCTACGCTTTCTGGGGGTGAGGCGCAACGCATTCAACTCGCTACATCGCTGGGATCGCGGCTGGTGGGCACGCTCTACGTGCTTGATGAGCCCTCGATCGGGCTGCACAGCCGCGACACGCATCGATTGATCAAGATATTGCAAGACCTGCGCGATTTGGGGAATACGATCCTGGTGGTGGAGCACGATCCTGACATTATGCGGACGGCCGACCGGATTCTCGATCTCGGTCCCGGAGCTGGGGAAAACGGCGGCAAGCTGGTGGCTGCGGGAACGTATGACGAGATTGTCCGGAATTCCGCGTCCCTTACCGGACGTTATCTGGTGGGAGATTTGCGTATTCAGATACCGGCCGTGCGGCGCCAGCCAGGCGTGCGGCAGATCAGGATCAAAGGCGTGCGGGCAAACAATCTGAGGGGTGTGGACATCTGCATTCCGTTGGGAATGCTGGTGGCGATCACGGGAGTCTCGGGGTCGGGGAAATCGACGTTGCTGCATCAGGTTCTTTATCAGGCGCTGGGGGAAGCCAAGAAGCAGCAGAACGTGGGCGCGGCGCGGGGCGCGGCGACGTGGGAAAGTCTGGAGGGCGATCAGTTCATTGACGAAGTGGTGCTAGTGGATCAGTCTCCCATCGGGCGGACGCCGCGGTCGAATCCGGTGACTTACATCAAGGCGTTTGACGCCATCCGCGAACTTTTTGCCTCGCTGCCTGAGGCGAAGAAGCGCGGCTTTGCCTCTGGGCATTTTTCTTTCAACATTCCTGGTGGGCGCTGCGAGACTTGTCAGGGCGACGGCACGGTTACGGTGGAGATGCAGTTTCTCGCCGACGTTGAACTCATCTGCGAGGAGTGCAAAGGGACTCGCTATAAATCGCAGGTGCTCGACGTGCGCTACCGCGGAAAGAATATTCACGAAGTGCTGAACCTCACGGTGAAAGAGGCGCTCAAGTTTTTTACCGAAGTGCCCAAGCTGACAGATAAGCTGCGCGTGCTCGAAGAAGTTGGTCTGGGATATTTGCGGCTGGGGCAATCGGCGACAACTTTGTCGGGAGGAGAAGCGCAGCGCATGAAGCTGGCGGCGCATCTGCAGCCCGCGGGTCGCGAGATTGGGCGGCCGTCGGCGGCGCGGCCGGAAGAAAGGGGGCGACGGCGGCGTGTGCTCTACATTTTTGATGAGCCCACGACCGGGCTGCATTTCGATGATGTCAGCAAACTATTGGCGGCCTTCCGCCGTCTCATTGATGCAGGAGGATCGATCCTGGTGATCGAACACAATCTGGAAGTGATCAAGACTGCGGACTGGGTGATCGATCTGGGGCCGGAAGGCGGAGCGCGCGGCGGGAGGATCGTTGGAGTGGGTTCGCCGGAGGCGATCGCGAAGGTGCCCGGCTCTTACACCGGTAAATATTTGGCTCGAGTGCTGAATGGAAATAGTGCCGGCAACGGTACTGGAGCATCGCGTCCCAATGGGAGCAAGTAGAGTTTTTGCGGGCTGCCTGTTGCTGTTGATGGTGGGCTTGTGCTCAGGCGCACAGGATGCCGGCGCGCCCTCGGGACAGTCTTCATCAAAACCGCAGGGCCACCGGTCGGAACATCACATTCAGGTGGAGGACGAAGATTCTCCGGCTCAACCCGCCGAGCTTACCGAGGCGGAAAGTGCGATTGAAAAACGGGATTACGCTGCCGCGGAACCGTTGCTTCGGAAATTGCTTGATCGCCAGCCTGCGAGCTATGTGGGATGGTTCGATCTTGGCTTTGTGGAAAATGAGCTCGGCAGGTTGGATGACTCGATTGCGGCTTACCGCAAATCAGTAGCGGCTAAGCCCGACGTTTTTGAATCGAACCTGAATCTTGGGCTGCAACTGGCCAAGACCGGGCAACCTGAAGCAGAACAATTTCTACGGGCGGCGACGCAGTTAAAACCCACGGCGCACGTGGCCGAAGGTCAATACCGGGCCTGGCTTTCGCTCGGGGAGACCATCGAAAAGTCGAAACCTGAGGAGGCGCTGGCGGCATACCAGCGCGCGGCGGCGCTGCAACCGAAGGAGGCTGAGCCGCATCTTTCCGCGGGAGAACTTCTTGAGCAGGAAAATAAGTTTGCTGCGGCCGAGCAGGAATACAAACAGGCACTGGCGCTCGACTCGCGGTCGACAGATGCGGTCATGGGTTTGGCCAACATCTACATGCGCGGGCGCCGGTTTCCTGAAGCGGAAGAATATTTGCGAAAGCTGCTGGCGGCACATGAAGATTCGGCCTCGGTGCACATCCAGTTGGGACGCGTGCTCGCGGCCGAGGGCAAGGCCGACGCTGCCATCGCAGAATTGCAGGCCGGACTGAAGCTGGCGCCGGACAACGATGGGGCGCAGCGCGATCTTGCGGACATGTACATCGCCGCTGGAAAAAATGACCGGGCCGAGGCGGCCTACCGTGCGCTACTGGTTGCGCACCCCAACGAGGCGGAGTTGCATGATGGGCTGGGCAAGGCTCTGTTGTGGCAGAAGAAATCGCCGGAAGCCCAGCGAGAGTTCATCACATCAGTGACGCTGAAGCCCAACTTCGGAGGCGCATATTACGATCTTGCATTTGCCGCCAACGACAACAAGGATTACCCCGTCTTAATTCGTGCGCTGGATGCCCGAGCCAAACTCCTGCCGGAGACTCCGATGACCTATTTCATGCGAGCCTCGGCCTATGATCACCTGCGAGACTTCAAAAAAGCTGCTGCCAACTATCACCTCTTCCTTAACAACGCCAACGGGAAGTATCCTGATCAGGAGTGGCAGGCGAAACATCGGCTTATTGCCATCGAGCCGAGGCGATAGCCTGCGGGAAACCGATGTTGTTGGGGACAGGACATTCACGATTCTCGCTGGCTGCGGCGGCTGGGTTAGCCCTATTCGCATTAGTGACGCCTTCCGTGTTGAGCGGTCGCCAGGAGCCCTCGGTCGAAGAACTGAAGGGACGCGTGGCCAACGTTGCTGTCGGCGATCGCCCAGCGCTGTGCATTCGCATATCCGAGCGTCAACTGGGTGATGCGGATCGGTTGTATATTGCCGGCGACAGCGATAAAGCGAAGGCCTCGCTGGCTGACGTCGTTGCATATGCAGAGCTGGCGCGCGACTATGCGATCCAGTCGCGCAAACGTGAAAAGCAGAGCGAGATCGCCCTCCGCAAGATGGTCCGCAAGCTTAACGATATGAGTCACGCCGTTTCTCACGAGGACCAGGCACAGATACAGGACACGATTGACCGCCTGCAGAAGATTCGGGACGATCTGCTGGTTGCTATGTTTCCGAAAGTTGATAAAAAATGAGCGTGTACCGAATCCGATTTTGCGCTGGGTTGGGGTTGTTCCTGATGATCGCGGCACTGGCCCCGGCCCAGCGTCACCGGGATCCCTTTACCCAGCCTGAGATTGACCAGATCCGTGATGCCAGTTGGGAGCCTCAGCAACGGCTTTCTCTTTACGTAAAGTTTGCCCGGGCGCGTCTGGTCGCCATGGAGCAGATGCGCAGCGATCCCAAGACCAAAGACCGGCCGCAGCAGACGCATGACAAACTGGACGACTTCCTGCTGATTTATGACGAACTGAACGACAACATCGACACGTATGTCGATCGCAAGAATGACATTCGCAAGCCGCTGAAGGGGATCATCGACGCCGACACTGAATTCCAGGCCAAGCTGCTTGCGCTGAGGGATGCGGCCGGTGTTTCGCCGGAGGAAGCTAACCAGTACGAATTCGTTTTGACCGAAGCCCTCGATACGCTGGACGGTTCGGCGCAAGACCATCGCAAGCTGTTGGCGGAGCAGGAAGACGCGGCTAAGCGCAAGAAAAAGTTTGCCTCGAAGCCGGCCGCTGACAAGTCTGAGTAGACGCGCTCGTGGCATTCATCCGCGTCCGAATCATCTCGTGCTAATCTGCTCACTGTGCGTGAGGGACTGCTCGAAATCTTTCATGAGGAATACCGGCGGTTGCGGCCCGGCGCCGCGGCCCCTGAGCTGAAGATTGAGTTTTTTGCTTTCGCGAACGTCAACAATACGATTCGCTTGCGAGAAGGCAGACTTCTGGTGAGACTCTCCGATCTGTTGGAAGGGGCTCCGGATGCGGTAGTACGGGCCATCGCCCACATTCTTCTGGCCAAGATGTACCGCAAGCCTATCGATCGCGGACACGCGGCGCGCTATCGAAAATATGTGGCCAGCCACGAGGTCGTGCGTAAGGTACATCTGTTGCGCCAGATGCGAGGGCGGAAACGGCTGCATCCTCCGAAGGGTCACGTCTACGATCTGGACGCTGTGTTTGAGGATCTGAACCGGCGCTTCTTTCATGGACTGCTGGGGCGGCCGCGCATGAGCTGGAGCTCGACGAAGACCCGACGCATCCTCGGGCATTACGATCCGGCGCATAATGCGATCGTTATCAGCCGAATTTTTGATCAGGCGGCTGTTCCGCGCTACGCCATGGAATACATCGTCTACCACGAGATGCTGCATTTGAAGCATCCCGTACGGCTGCGCGGGAGCCGGCGATGCGTGCATTCGACGGAGTTTCAGGCGGAAGAGAAATTGTTTCCGCAGCTGGAGCAGGCGAACGCATTTTTGAAGCGATTGTGAAGGATATGTCCGGTTTGCGAAATTGATTCGAGGGCGGGCGAGCCGTTCCTATCTTTTCAACCAAATTTCTACCCTGCGATTTTTCTGCCTTCCCTCGGGAGTGTCGTTCGAAGCTACGGCGATTTGCGAGCCGAATCCCATCACGGTGGCTGCCTTCACGCCGCGTTGTTCGAATTGCTGCGCCACGGCATCGGCTCGAGCTTTCGACAGATTATCAGTCACTTCCTTGCTGTCGTCGAAACCCAGCAGCACCAGGTTGTCGCCGTTGTAGTGCAGGTCGGTAACGAATGTAACGACACGAGTGAGATCGGCTACCGCCTTATTGTCGAGTTCCGAACTGCCCTCACGAAAACGGAAATCGAGCGACAAACGGTCGAAGCCGCTGGTGAGACGGCGATAGTCTGCCGGCACGGCCGTCGAGCCGGCGGAGGCAGCCGCCGAGACGTTCTGGCCCACGAAGCCAATTTCTGCGACGATGTTTTGCCCCATGCCGGAGATCGCAAAATCCACAAATCTGCGAATCAGTTCCTTGCGGGGTTGAGCGGGCGTGTAAAGGAACAAGCGCCGCGAAAGAGCGTAGTCCTCGGTGGCCACGGTAAAAGGAGTCGGCAACAGCGCGGTGGCGCCGTTTTCGTAAACCGCGAGGGCTCGTGCGTCTTGAACGTAGGCCAGGCCGATGAAACCGATTCCGTTGGGATCCTGAGAAACGAAATCGGAAAGTTTTCGGCTGTCTTCGACACGCTTTGCGGAAGGCGCCAACGGAGAGTCTCCGAGCACCAGGGTCCGGAAGGTGTCATAGGTTCCTGATTTGTCGTCGCGAACGTAAAGGTGAATCGGGCCGTCCGTTCCACCTACTTGTAGCCAATTTCCGATCGTTCCCGTGAAGATTTGCGCGATCTGATCCTTTGACAGCGTCCGGACCGGATTCTTTCTGCTGACGATAACGGTAATCCCGTCCAAACCAAGGATGTGTTCGCATGCCGGAGATGTCATGTCCCCGAGACTGGCTAATTGCGCTGCTTCTTCAGTTTTGATTCTTCGAGACGCCATCCCGATATCGGCCCGGCCGTTGCCCAGGTCTTCGAAGGCGAGGGCTGAGCCGTGGGCATGAATCTGAATTACCTTGGGAGCGCGATCGCTGGGCAGGATTCCACTCACGAGAACTTCGTCATCTCGATCCCCGGGAATAGTTTTAATATCCGTCGCGCCCTGCTGTTTGAAAAACTCTTCTGCCAGCGCCGGTGCCAAGCTTTCTCCGATCGTGTTCGATCCGCTCAGCCTGAGAATAATGTCGTCCGGGCTGATTCTTGAGCGGGCACCCGGGCGGCCCAACTCGAACCAGAAGATGCCGGCCAAGCAAAGCAAAACGACGGCCACGATTGCAGCGGTTATAGGAGTGAGGATCTTGCGCGCTGGCATAGGATGTTTTCCGAACTCGGAACGGCCAAGACCTCGTGCGGAATGCGCCAGTGATTTTATCCGAGTATGCGACCGTATGCACTCTGAGTTGGGGGTGCCGTGAAATCCGTTTAATCCCCTATTTCCCCGTGTGATGCAGATCACGCGCGTTTGTGACGCTGCGGATTGACGGGCCTGCCGCTGGCGGCATATCCTTGAAGTTGAAATTGAAATTCATTTTCAAGATCATTTTCAGGAAACTGGGTCACCCATAAATGCTTCAGGCTTTCATCGTCACGCTGCGCGAAGGGGTTGAGGCCGCACTGATTGTCGGCATCACGCTGGCTTATCTGGCCAAGATTGGCCGGAATGATCTGCGCAAGACTGTTTACGCCGCGCTGGGCGCCGCTTTCCTCGGAAGCATCGGCGTCGCGGTCGTGATTTCCCGGCTGAACTGGAATGAAGACGTTTTCGAAGGCTGGGTGATGTTGGCTGCCGCCTTCTTCGTCGTCACCATGATTATTTTCATGATGAAGACCGGGCGAAAGCTCAAAGGCCAGATTGAGGGCAAGGTCGGCCTGCTTGCCGGGAACGATGCCTGGGTCGGCCTGTTCTTCTTTGTGTTTCTGATGGTGCTGCGCGAAGGTGCGGAGACGGTGTTGATCCTTTCCGCCGTCACACTGAACTCGACTGAGCTGATGAGCTTTCTTGGCACGTTGCTGGGCGTGCTGGCGGCTGTCGCTTTTGGCGTGATGTTTGTGAAAGGCAGTGTGCGGATTAATCTGCAGAAGTTTTTCCGGGTGACGACAGCAATCCTATTCCTGGTGGCGCTGCAGTTAGTGGTAGCGGGGCTGCATGAATTGTCAGAGAGCGGTGTGATTGCCTCCTCCAAGCGCGAAATGGCCATCATCGGTCCCATCGTGCGCAACGATCTTTTCTTTTTTGTCACGATTTTCGCCCTGGCTGCGCTGATGGTGTTATTCGATGCGAAGAGACGTCAACCTGTTCCCGAGCCCGCTTCGGCGGCGGAGCGGCGCAAGTCCGCCTGGACGGCTCGCAAGGAACGCTTGTGGATGGCTTCGGTGTACGGCTTCTCGTTTGTTTTCATCGCGCTGGTTACGGCCGAATTTATCTATGCCAAGAGCGTAAGCGCGTTGTCACCGGCAACCGAGGTAAGTTTCACGGGCGGTCAGGTGAAGATTCCACTAACGCAGGTTTCTGATGGAGACTTGCATCGCTATCAGGCGCAGGAGAATGGCACCGAGATCCGATTCTGGCTCTATCAGAAGCCGGACGGCAAGGTTGCCACAGTCTTCGATGCTTGTGAAATCTGCGGAGCGGTCGGTTTCTACAAGTCGGGCAATATGGTGGTTTGCAAGAACTGTGCCGCGCCGATCAATCCGCAGTCGGTGGGCGCGAAAGGCGGATGCAATCCAGTGCCGCTCAAGGCAACGCAAACTGCTGACTCGGTGATTATTCAAGAGGCGGACATCGCGGCCGGCAGCCGCATGTTCGAGAAGCAGTAGAGGATGTTCGCCAGGCTCGTCTACGAATCCTTCCGGCGGCAGAAGCGGCGCAAATTGCTGGCTGGCGCGGCGATCACACTGGGCGTGACGGTGGCTACGGCAATGATTGCGGTCGCTACCGACATTGGCGACAAAATTAATCGCGAGCTGCGCACTATCGGCGCCAACCTGTTAATCACTCCCGAAGAAGACACGCTGGACGTGGAAATTGGCGGCGTGAACCTGAAGCCGCCGAGCGATGGCGCGTTTCTGAACGAAGCCGACCTGCCGAAGATCAAGGGTACTTTCTGGCATAACAACATCACCGGTTTTGCCCCCATGCTGCCGGTGAATGTCACGGTCATGCGCGCACACACGGACTTCATGGAGAATGAAACACTGGTTGGAACCTATTTTGCGAAGCAGCTTTCCTACGGCGACGCTGCGTTCACGACCGGCGTTCGTATGACTAATCCCTGGTGGAGAGTCACGGGGGCTTGGCCGAATGACAGCTCTAGCGACATCCTAGTTGGAGAAAGGCTCGCAAAGCGGCGGTTGCTCAAGACGGGTGATGAGGTTTGGCTAAGCGAGCCCTATCCGGTTGCGCATGCTCCGGGAGAAACAATCCGCGTGAGCGGTATTCTTTCGACAGGCGGCCCCGAAGACGATGAGATCGTCGCGCCTCTGGGATTGGCACAGCGACTCCTAGGGAAACCGGGTGCGGTTCGCCGTGTCTACGTTAGCGCGCTTACCAAGCCTGAGGACGCTCTGGCCCGCCGAGACCCTAAGAGCATGTCTGGGCCGATTTATGACCGCTGGTACTGCTCGCCGTATCCGCAGTCGATTGCGTTTCAGCTGCAGGAAGCGATTCCGCATTCGCACGCCGAACAGATTCGCCAGGTTGCGCAGAACGAAGGCGCAGTGCTGACGCGCATTGAGGGGCTGATCTTTCTGATCACGCTGGCGGCGTTGTTTGCCTCAGCGCTGGCGGTTTCTGCCGCCATGGCTACGGCTATTTTTGAGCGTCGCGCGGAAGTGGGCCTAATGAAGGCTCTGGGCGCGGGAAAGCTGGCGATTGCCTCGGTCTTCTTTGCGGAAGCCACGCTGCTGGCTTTGTTTGGCGGCTTGGCGGGTTTCGCTGCCGGCGGATTGCTCGCTCATCAAATCGGCCGGTCCATTTTTGATTCGCAGATCACGATTCCGCCGGTGCTTTTGCCGGTGATTCTATCGATTGCCGTTCTGGTTACGTTTGCCGGAAGCGCCGCCGCCATTCGCAAAGCGGTGACGCTTGACCCGGTATTCGCGCTGCGAGGTGAACTGTGAACTTCTCGGCTTCGGCGCAAGACGTGGCCGCTAGCCGCGCGCCGGCGCCGCACACCTCCATGTTTGTACGGATGCTGGTGCGGGCTGCAGTGCTGCGCCGCGGGCGCGCTCTTTCGGCGCTATTTGCCATGGTTGTCGCCGCTGCGGTCACGACGGCGATGCTGAATCTTTACATCGATGTGCAGGCGAAGCTGCGGCGCGAGTTCCGTAACTACGGAGCGAACATAATCCTGGTTGGCAGGGACGGCAATTCCCTTCCCGCGGACGCTCTCGCGCATGTGGAATCCGTGCTCGGCGGCCGCGGTCTGGTCGCGCCCTTCGGCCTGGTAGTGGCACGAACCAGCGACGGCCAACCGGTTGTCGTTGCAGGAACGGATTTTGGTCGGGTGCGACAACTCGATCGCTGGTGGTCGGTGAGCGGTTGGCCTTCGGCGCCCCAACAAGCATTAGTGGGAGTGCGCGCTCTTTCCGTCGTATCGCCGAAGAATCAGCCCTTCGACCTTAGCTTTCAGGGACGCACCATTCACCTCACACCTGCCGGGACGGTGCGGAGTGGCGCCGCCGAAGACAGCCGCGTTTATGTTTCGCTGGCTGATTTCGTTTCCTGGACAGGTGTGCAGCCTTCGACGATTGAGGTCGCTGCAAGCGGTTCGCCGCAAGAGATATCCGGCATTATGCGCCAACTCGAAATTCCAACCGCGGACGTGCGTCCGGTGCGGCAGATTATGGAAGGCGAAGCGCGGGTTCTGGGCAAGACACGGGCCACGTTGCTGGCCGCGGCTGCGCTCATTATTCTGACCGCCGCGTTGTGTGTGCTCTCCACCTTGATGGGATGGGTTTTCGACCGCAGGCGCGATTTTGCCATCATGAAGGCGCTGGGTGCGTCCGACCGCCTGCTGAACGGCTTTTTCGCTGCAGAGGCAGCGGTCCTGGGCGCGACCGGTGCTCTGATCGGATTTGTTCTTGGCATCGGCATCGCCGCATGGATCGGGCGGGTTAACTTCCACGCTCCCGTGGTGCCGCGTTTCAGCGTGCTGCCCTTTGTTCTGGCTGGTAGCATAACGGTGACGTTGCTTTCGGCGGTTCTCCCGATCTGGCTGCTGCGCCGGGTGCAGCCGGCGGTCATTCTGCGCGGAGAGTGAAATGATTCAGATCAAGAACGTGACCAAGCTCTATCCTGCCAAGGCCGCGGAGAACGAGCACGCGAATGGCAAGGGAGACCAGAACGGCGCGATTCATGCGCTCGACAACATCTCTCTGCACGTGGCGCAGGGTGAATGGCTCTCCATCATGGGCCCGTCGGGGTCGGGGAAATCGACGCTGGTGAATCTGATCGGATGCCTCGATCGCCCAACCTCAGGCGAAATCTGGCTCGACGGTCAGAACGTAGCCGGCATCTCTTCGGCGGACTTGAATCGGATCCGCGCCGAAAAGATTGGATTTATTTTTCAGCAGTTTCATCTCATTCCGTTTCTAACGGCGGTCGAGAACGTCATGCTGGCACAGTACTTTCACAGCATGACTGATGAGAAAGAGGCCACTGAAGCCCTCACTCGAGTCGGGCTGGGCGACCGGGCTCATCATTTACCTTCACAGCTTTCCGGCGGGGAACAGCAGCGGGTGTGCATTGCGCGGGCACTGATCAATGATCCGAAGATTATTCTGGCGGATGAACCTACAGGCAACCTTGACGCGATCAACGAAGAGATTGTGCTGCGGCTGCTGCGCGAGTTTCACCAGCAGGGGCGGACGATCGTGATGGTCACGCACGATCCCGTGGTGGCGCGCCTGGCTGACCGGCGCATCGAGTTCCATCATGGCAAGATCGAGTCGCAGGAAGTTTTTGCCATGGCCGACGAAGAGCAGTTCGATGAAGTGCTCGAAGAATTGTGGGTACTGGCCGAGCACGGCGAGATCTCCGAAGTCGAGCGCATGGAAGTGCACGGGGCGCTGCCCGTGAGTCTGGCGATTGAGAAAATGATTCAGATGGGACTGGTGCTCTCCGCGCCGCACCCGCCCTATGCTCACGATCACAAGCCCTTCGTGAATCCCTGCCACGATGCGCTCAAACCCGTGGCCGCTTCGATCGGGGATGGTACTTTGATCGTGGAGCTTACGCCCCGCGGGCGCGAACGGGCCGGCAGCATCATTCGCCGGCATCGTTTAGCCGAACGCCTCTTTACCGACAGCCTGGCCATGGACAGCGAATCGGAAATCGAGCAGCAGGCCTGCAAGTTCGAGCACATCCTTTCTCTAGAAGCGACAGACAAAATTTGTACTTTCCTCGGACATCCCCGCACCTGCCCGCATGGTGCGCCGATCCCCCCGGGGCTGTGCTGCGGAAAAAGCTCTGAGCTCGCCGAAGTCACGGTTTCCAGTTCTACGGTTACGAAGCGTCCCTAGCTCCCGCCGAGGAACATCTCTGGTCATCACGGAATCTCATTCCCGTTCTTCCCCGCTGGTATTATCGTGATGCAGTTTCATCAACCATGACCCAGCGTCGTCCCACCATCGGCGTATTTGATTCCGGCTTCGGCGGCCTGACGGTTCTTAAAGCTTTACTTGAACTTATTCCCGACGCCGATTACCTCTACTTCGGCGATACCGCCCGCCTCCCCTACGGCTCCAAGTCGGTTGAAACCGTAGCGCGCTATGCCGTCGAAGCTGCGCACTACCTCGAAGCTCATGGGGCCCAGTTGCTGGTGATCGCGTGCAACACGGCAACTGCACTCGCTCTCGACCGCATTACGGCGGCGGCGCATGTGCCGGTCGTAGGGGTAGTCGAGCCCGGCGCCGAGGCCGCCGCCTCCGTCAGTAAGAACAGGAAAGTCGTCGTCATGGGCACCGAGGCCACCGTCAGCAGCCACGCGTATCGGAAGGCTCTTGAGGCGCGGGGGCTCGAGGCGCGGGAAAAGGCTTGTCCGCTGCTGGTTCCGCTGGTGGAGGAGGGATGGGTCGAGCATTCCGTTACCGAGCAGGTCGCGCGTATTTATCTGGATGAGGTATTTGCAGATGGCTTCTGCGACGCGGACGCTCTCGTTCTTGGCTGTACGCACTACCCGCTGCTCAAGCCGCTTCTGCATCGCGTGGCGCCGGCGCACGTCAACATCGTGGATTCCGCCGAATCTACGGCTCGGGCCGTCGCCGACTGTCTGGAGCGGCTTCTCCCGCTGACCCGGGCCGTTCACGAAGAACGCCGGAAGCTTCCGCGCCTGAAGTTCTTCGCTACTGATTCGGTGGAGAAATTTCGGCGTCTAGGCGAGCGCTTCCTCGGACATGCGATCGAGGATGTTCAGCACGTGGATTTGAAGGAATAAACAACAGCGAACGATTTGTCTTTGCCGCGAGGTTCGGATAGCGTGATCCGGCATTCCAGAATTACCGTGCCCCAGCGAGTCTCCGATTGCTCCAATCAGAATGTCAGGCCTTCAGCAAATGCATCTCCTCGACAACATCATCTGGAAGGCGCTGACCACGCGGCAGGCCGGGTTCGCCGAGTCATTTAAGCACGCCCGCAGGTTTGTGCGGGAGGTCTCGCCGCTGGCCGCGTTTCCTGATCCCACGCCGGAGGGCTACGAATCGCTGGCGGGATTAGTGGGCACGGGTGAGACGGTCGGATTATTCCTGGAGGCGCCTTACCAGGCGCAGCCCGGTTGGGGGTTTATTGCCGGCGCGCCGATGCCGGAAATGGTTTACGAAGCCGACGGCGTCCCGCCTCGACTTTCTCCTTCCGAGCCAAAAATCCTCGAACTTGGGGACGCGGACTCGCCTGACATGATGGCGCTCACCGCGCTCACCAAGCCCGGTCCTTTCGGCAAACGCACGCACGAACTCGGCACCTATTTGGGGATTCGCCTGGATGGAAAGCTCGTGGCCATGACGGGTGAGCGGCTGAAGATTCCAGGCTATACCGAAGTGAGCGCAGTGTGCACCCATCCTCAGCATACGGGCAACGGTTACGCGCGCATCCTGATGGCCGAGGTGATGCGGCGTATCTGCAGCCGCGGGGAAACGCCGCTCCTACATGTTCGCCAAGATAACGTGCGCGCGATTGAGCTGTATCAGAGGCTGGGTTTCAGGCAGCGCGTGCTGCTGCACTTTGCCGTGCTGAGAAAGGAGTAGGTTTCACATGGGAACTGGGAACTGAGAGCTGAGCGCCTCAGTACAGGTGGAAATCGACTTCCACGGCCATCTCGACCTTCACGGGATGGCCATCTTTCATCCCAGGCTCGAAGCGCCAGGTCTTGACTGTCTCGAGAGCTTTTTCGTCCAACCCCATGCCCAGAGAATTCACCACGCGAAGATTGGTGGGGCGGCCGTCGGTATCAACCACGATCATCAGAGTGCAAACACCCTGATACTTGGCTTTGCGAGCTTCCTCGGAGAACTCGGGATCCGGCGAATAAATTGGCCGCGGCGGTGTCACTCCCCTGCCGGCGCGGTAAACGCCGCCTCCCATGCCCATACCTTCGCCCGGCCCTACGCCGCGGCCGGTTCCGGGGCCAACGCCACCTCCGTAGCCTTCGCCAATGCCGCTGCCTCCTCCCGTGCCGTTGGACGGAATGACAGCGGTAGATTTCGGGTCGCCAAGGTTCAGCATATTATTCGCCGCTGTCACCTTGATATCGGGCGGCACCATCACCGTTGGCAGTTCCGGCAACTTCGGATTCGGATTCCGGATCACCGCCTCCGGAGGCGTGAGTTGCGGCTTCATGGAGAACTTGGGCAGTTTCCCGCGGGATGCTTTTAGCACATCGCGGTCGCCGCCGCCGCCGCCACCACCGGCCTGCGTCTTGGCGGGCTTCAGCGTGTAATCCCCGATATCCGGACCAACCAGCGCCACCGTCGGTTTTGCTTCGACCTTGCTTACGATCCGGCGTCCTAGAATCGTACCGCCGATAATCAATGCGATCACGATTACGTGGGCAACCGTCGAACCTAGAGCGCCATTCTTTTTATAGTTATAGAAGCCCCAAATATCCTTCACCGGGACGGGCTTTGATTCCAGCTTCAGCGGAGGAAGCTTCTTGGGAAAGAAGAATTCGTCCAGACCGCGGAATAGCGACTTCCACAGGGGCTCAAAAGTGTCGGGGGCCAGGAGGAGGTGAAGCTCGGGCTCGTCAGCGGCTTTCTGAGCGACGTTCGGATTGACTTCGGTGGATGCCATTTTTTGCAGGTTCGATTTTCCCTTGCGGGGTAGTGAACGAACTATCTTGGTGGAGACGTCTCCCCTACACTGATGAGCCGTCTTTCCAACGAGTTGCCTCTATAATTTCTTCTCTAGTTTCGATAATCGGGTCGGGCCGCACCCACAAGTGACATCAAGCTCCGGAACCCAAGCTTCTACATGAAATTGTACCCCTTCCGTCGCTCTTTACGAAGTGTATTTCAGGTTCCGACCGGGAATGCACTATCTTTACCCTCCGACCGGTGAGCAAACTGGTTCCCCATGATTCTTTCCCCTCCATTATTGCGGCGCCAGCGCATGGACGTTCCCTGCCTCGATCCCGGTATAATTAAAAGATTCAATCATTTGGGAGAGTCCAAACCGAGTGCCGTTCGACCTGAAAGCTACCATCAACCTGCCTAAAACCGCCTTCCCCATGAAGGCCAACCTGCCCCAGAACGAGCCCAAAATGCTCGCCCGCTGGGAGGAGACGCGGATCTACGAGCGCATCCGTGAGGCCCGTAAAGGCTCGCCCGCCTACATTCTGCACGACGGCCCCCCCTACACCAGCGGCCCCATCCACCTGGGGACGGCGATGAACAAGTGCCTGAAAGACTTCATCGTCAAGTCGAAGACCATGGCGGGGTTCGATGCGCCCTACGTGCCTGGTTGGGATTGCCACGGTTTGCCCATCGAGATCAAGGTAGACAAGGAACTGGGCGGCAAGAAGCTGCAAATGCGTCCCATCGACGTCCGCGCGGCATGCCGCAAGTACGCGCAGAAGTTTCTCGACCTGCAGCGCCAGCAGTTCAAGCGCATCGGCGTCTTCGGCCGCTTCGACCGGCCTTACGCCACGATGAACCCGCAGTATGAATCAGTAGTCTTGTCGACATTTTTCTCGTTCTACGAACACGGCTTCGTCTACAAAGGCCTGCGCGCCGTTTATTGGTGTATGCATGATGAGACTGCGCTCGCCGAAGCTGAAGTCGAGTACGAAAACCACACCAGCCCCACGGTTTGGGTGAAGTACGCGTTGCTCGACGATCCCGCAAAGATCGACGCCGCTCTGGCGGCCCCAGTCGGAAAAAAGAAAGTTTCAACCATAATCTGGACCACCACCCCTTGGACTTTGCCTGCGTCCATGGCGGTAGCTTTTCACCCCGACGAAGAGTATGTCGCGCTCGAGTCCGGCGGCGAAGTTTACATTGTTGCCTCGAAGCTGGCGAAAGACGTTGCGGAGAAATGCAATCTTTCCGTTCCGCGCGAGCTCGCTCATTTCCCCGGCCGCAAACTCGAGCACCTGAACTTTCAGCATCCGTTTCTAGATCGCAAGATCCTTGGCGTGCTGGCTGAATACGTCACCATGGACACGGGAACCGGCGTGGTGCACACCGCGCCTTCCCACGGTGCCGAGGATTTCATCACCGGCATCAAATACGGTCTCGACGCCACCAGCAACGTCGATGAAAAAGGAATCCTGCGCAACGGCCTGCCGGAGTACACCGGCAAACGCGTCTGGGAAGCGAATCAGCCGATCATCGACTTGCTCAAAAGCCGCGGCGCTCTGCTGCATGCAGAAAAGACAGAGCACTCTTACCCGCACTGCTGGCGCTGCCATAACCCGGTGATCTTCCGTGCCACCGAGCAGTGGTTCATCTCCATGGAAACACCCATGCCCGCCGGGTCGGGCAGCCGAGGTTCAGAAAATGCCACTCTCCGCACCCGCACCCTTGAAGAGATCAAGCACGTGAAATGGGATCCAGCGTGGGGCGAAGAGCGGCTCTCGAACATGATCGCCACCCGCCCCGACTGGTGCATCTCGCGCCAGCGCGTCTGGGGCGTTCCCATCGCGGTTTTCCTTTGTGAGAACTGCGGCAAGCCGCTGAATGATCACAACGTCAATCGCAAGGTCGTCGAACTTTTTGCGCGTTCCGGCGCTGATGCCTGGTTCACGTCCGAATCAGACACGATTCTTCCCGCCGGAACGAAGTGCCCACACTGCGGCAGCACCAAGTTCGAAAAGGAAACTGACATCTTCGACGTATGGCTGGAATCAGGCGCGAGCTATCTCGCGTTAATCGCGGATGAGCCCACGTATCCCTGGCCGTCCGACCTTTATCTCGAAGGCGGCGATCAATACCGCGGCTGGTTCCAGTCGTCCCTGCTCTGTGCCATGGGCACGCATGGGACCCCACCTTACAAAGGCGTCGTCACGCCCGGATGGACGCTCGACGAAAAAGGTCAAGCCATGTCGAAGTCAAGGGGCAACGACGTCGACCCAGTCGATATCGCCGATCGCATGGGTGCGGAAGTGGTGCGCCTCTGGGTAGCGTCGGTCGACTTCCGCGAAGACGTGGTCGGCTCCGAGCAGTTGATGCAGCGGGTCGCGGAAAACTACCGCAAGATTCGCAATACCTTCCGCTACATCCTCGGGAATCTCGGAGACTTCGACCCGGAGACGGATGCCGTCCCTTTCGAGCGCATGGAAGCTCTCGACCAATACATGCTGCGCCGCACTGCCGTACTGACCTCGGCCCTAAGGAACTGGTATGAGGAGTTCGCGTTCCACAAGATCTATCATCGCGTGAACGATTTTTGCATTGTTGAGCTGAGCGCGTTTTATCTCGACGTGCTGAAAGATCGTCTTTATATTTTCGCGCCCAAGTCGCAGGCTCGGCGCAGCGCCCAGACCGCAATTTGGCGGATCGGCGAAGCGCTGGTGCGGCTGCTCGCTCCCATCATGAGCTTTACCTGCGAAGAGGTGTGGTCGTACTTGCCGAAAGCGACGCAACGTGAGGAAAGCGTGCACCTGGCATCGTTCCCGTCTCCTCACGAGATTGTTTCCGAGGCTGACTCAAAGTCTGATGAGGAATGGGCGACGTTGCGTGCAGTGCGCGACGAGGTGCTCAAGGTGCTCGAAGAGGCCCGCAACAACAAACTGATCGGCACTGGGCTCGAAGCTCAGGTGTCCTTGACTGCTCCCGACCCGGTCTACTCAGTGCTGGCTCGCCACGTGGGGGAACTACGCTACCTCTTTATTGTCTCTGCCGTGACCCTGGTCCAGGGTCGGGGCAATGGCACTGGGCAGGTCCGCGTCGAGGTGAAGAAGGCGGACGGCGCCAAGTGCGAACGCTGCTGGAATTACTCGATCCACGTCGGCGAGGACAAGATCTACCCCACAGTCTGCGAGCGCTGCAGCGCCGTGCTCAAGGAACTCGGCGGGGCTTAGCTTCCGGCGCAAAAAGATTTACCTCACGCGCTGGAGCGCGGGTACACTTTTAGCGGCGTAAGGGCAAACCGACTGTGAACTGGCGAAAGATACGAACGTTCTTGCTGACCGTGCTGGCTCTGAGCCTGATCCCGGCCACCCGCTATTATCAGATCGACGTTCCTCTGATTCGTTTTCTGCAGGGCTCGCGCCACGTCGATCCTTTGTCGCTTCACCTGGGGGGAGAGTTCGCCGAGAATAACCTCGGAACCCAGCAGGATCCGGATGGCTCGGTCACCGTGCGAATGATCGCTCAGCAATACCTGTTCATCCCGCATTGCATTCTGGTTCCGGCTGGCGTCCCGGTCCATCTTCGCATCACTAGCGCTGACGTGGTCCATTCGCTGGCGATCAATGGCAGCGGGTACACCGTCGAGGTCTTGCCCCGAACGATCAGCGAGGCCCAACTTCAGTTCCCGCATCCGGGTGAATATCAAATGCCTTGCCACGAATTTTGCGGAGCGGGACACTACGCTATGCGGTCCGAGTTGAAAGTCGTTCCCCGCGAACAGTTCCCCGCTTTGCAGCCGGAAGAAAGAGGTATCTGTGCGGCGCGTTAGAGCATCAGCGCATTTCGGGCGAGGTTTTCGGTGGCGGCTCACCGCGGCGATTACGCTGGTGCTCACCTTGGTTGCCGGCACGGCCGCCAGTGCGCTCTTGCTCCAGGCGGGAGACAATCCGCCGCCCCGGATCCCTTCCTATGTTGAATGGACGCCCGACACGATCGCTGCCACCTCGCGTGGAGACGCTTTTCGTGGCATGCTTCTCGCCAGGCATTGCGACCATTGTCACGGGGCGGAAGGTTTCAGCGCCGTCGGTTATACGCCGAACCTGGCCGGCATCGATAGGCTGGCGATCTGGAAGCAGCTGGAAGATTTCAGATCGCATAAGCGGATCTCGCGCGTCATGAACGGAATTGCGGATTCGCTTTCGTCTCGGGACGTGACGGATCTGGTCGCCTATTTCGCGAAGCTGCCCGCCTTCGCCGATCCGGGAGACAATCGAATCTTTCCGCAGTCACGGCCTGATCCCGCCCACGCCGGAATCGCATCGCGTCTGGTTTCTTTCGGAGATGGAGAACGTGGCATCCCGCCGTGCCAGGCTTGTCATGGTCCGGTTGCGTATCGTCCCGGAGCTCCCTCGCTGGCGAACCAGAACGCCGAATACGTTTTGAACCAGCTCGAAGCATTCGCCAGCGGGACCCGCGCCAACGACATCAACATGCCGATGCGGACCATTGCGGGTTTGCTCACGGAAGACGAACGGCAGGCCTTAGCAGAATATTACGGTGCGGGTCTGGGGCTTGAACCTGCAAGTTCAACTGCGCCGAAGTAGGATTTGCCGAAGCCGGAAGCCGTGAGCCGATAGCCGCCCTATCTGAGCTCTTCCATCGCCGCCGCCAGCGCTTCCCTACCCGGCCGGGTCACCGATTCCGGCAGCGTGGCCAGCGGAGCATCCACCATGTTCAGCATATCGAGGAAGCTGGGCGACTTCGTGTTCACGTAAAAGAGTCCGGTCAAGACCTCGCTCTTATCGTGCGCTTCCGAAAGCCGTGTCATGGCAGCGATGCGATCCGTGGGGTCGTAGTCCTCTTCGAGCTTGCGCAGTTTCAGGTGTGAGCCATCGTGCATGGTGACGTTGACCGTCGTCCCCGGATCATACTCCACATCAATTTCTTCGAAGTGCGGCACGAAGCTTATTTCCTGCAAAGTTTCTTCGTGATCCTTCACGTACTTGTAAGATTTCGTCGACCCTTCGTGATCGTTGAAGGTGACGCAGGGCGAAACCACATCGAGCATCACAGTGCCGTGGTGCGCGATGGCGGCCTTCAGCATGGCGCTCAACTGTCTCTTGTCGCCGGAGAACGACCGGCCAACAAACGTCGCGCCCAGCTCGATAGCCAGCCCGCAGGTGTCGATCGGCGGAAGATCATTGATTACGCCCGATTTCAGCTTCGACCCCAGATCGGCGGTAGCCGAGAACTGCCCCTTGGTCAGCCCGTAGACGCCGTTGTCTTCGATGATGTAAATGAGGGGGAGATTGCGCCGCATGAGGTGAACAAATTGTCCGATGCCGATCGAGGCCGTGTCGCCGTCGCCGCTCACGCCCAGCGCAATCAGATTGCGGTTGGCCAGCATCGCGCCGGTGGCTACCGACGGCATCCGGCCATGCACGGAGTTGAAGCTGTGCGAGCGGTTCATGAAATACGCGGGACTCTTCGACGAGCAGCCAATACCGCTCAGCTTCGCCACGCGCTCAGGCTGCACGCCCATGTCATACATGGCCTCGATGATGCGCTCGGAGATCGCATTGTGGCCGCAGCCGGCACACAACGTGGTTTTGCCGCCCTTGTAATCAATTACCGTGAGTCCGATGCGGTTGGTTTTTGGCTCTGCAGGCGTCGTCGCCATTACTTGCCCTCCATGGTGCTTAATTCGTCGGTCACGGACCGCGCATCAAGCGGCAACCCGTCGAGATGGCTGATGCTGCGCAGCCGAGTGATCAGTTCCGGTTTCAGGTCCAGTTTGAGCAGGCTCAGCATCTGCGCATCGCGGTTCTGCTCGACCACGTAAACTCGGTCGTGCTGCTCGATGAATTCATGTACCTCGCGCGTAAAGGGATAAGCCCGCAGCCGCAAATAATCGGTTTCGATCGAATACTCGTTGCGCAGTTGATCACGGCTTTCAACGATCCCCCAATGCGAAGTCCCATAGGCGATGATCCCTATTTTTGAGTTCGTGCCTTTGAAAATCTCTGGCCGCGGCACGAACGAGCGCGCGCTCTCGAACTTGCGATTGAGCCGCTCCATGTTGTCTTCGTAATCGTCGGGGCGCTCGCTGTAGTTCGATTTATCGTTATGGCCACTGCCTCGCGTAAAGTAGGCAGCGGCGGGATGATCCGTTCCCGGCAGAGTGCGATAGCCGACGCCGTCACCATCCAGATCCTTATATCGCGCAAAGCTGCCGAGCTTGTCGAGATCTGCTTTGCTGAGAACCTTGCCGCGCTTGATCGGCGTAGTCGGATATTCGAAGGGATCGGACATCCAGTTGTTCATCCCAAGATCAAGATCGGACATAACGAACACCAGCGTCTGGAACTGCTCGGCCAGGTTAAAGGCTTCCGACGCCATGCTGAAACACTCGGTCACCGAGCACGGGATCAGCATGATGTTTTTAGTGTCGCCATGCGAAAGAAAGGCAGTCGAAAGAATGTCGCCCTGCGAGGTGCGCGTGGGCAAGCCAGTCGAAGGCCCGACGCGCTGGATGTCCCAGATCACGCCCGGAACTTCTGCGTAATAAGCCAAGCCGGAAAACTCTGACATCAACGAAATGCCCGGACCCGCTGTCGCCGTCATGCTGCGCGCCCCGGCCCAGCCGGCTCCGATCACCATGCCGATCGCGGCGAGTTCGTCCTCCGCCTGAACAATCGCAAAAGTGGCCTTGCCGTCAGGCCCGATGCGGTATTCCTTCATATATTCGATCATCGTCTCCACCAGCGACGACGAAGGCGTGATGGGATACCACGTGACCACGGTGCACCCAGCAAACACGCAGCCCAGAGCCGCAGCCGAGTTGCCGTCGATTATGATCTTGCCCGCGGTCTTATCCATGCGCTCGATGTAGAACGCGCCGCGCTTCTGCAAGCTGGCTTTGGCATAGTCGAATCCAGCTTGAGCTGCCGCCAGGTTGAGGTTGGCGGCTTTCACCTTCGCAGCAAACTGCTTGCGGATCGCCTTCTCCACCTCGCCCATTTCGATGGTAAGCAGCTGCGCCACCACGCCCACGTACACCATGTTCTTGACCAGCTTGCGCAGCTTCGCTTCCGGGCAAACGGTTGCCACCAGCTTGTCGTAGGGAACTGAATAAAAAATCAGGTCATCCCGCAGCTTCTCGAGGGCCAGTGGTTCGTCATACAGCACAGATGCGCCCGGGGCCAGGGACATCACGTCGTCCTGCGCGGTCTCCGCATTCATGGCCACCAGAAAATCGATTTCCTTCTTTCGGCCGATGTAGCCATCTTTGTTAGCGCGAATCGTGTACCAGGTGGGCAGACCGGCAATGTTCGAAGGAAACAAATTCTTGCCCGAAACCGGCACACCCATCTGAAAAATCGCCCGCAACAATACGGTGTTTGAACTTTGTGAGCCTGAGCCATTCACCGTGGCAACCTGAATGCTCATGTCATTGACGATGCGCTTACGCCCCAATTGCCCGCCTGTACCCTGGGGCGCAACATCCGTAGTGGCCATCCCTACACCTTCCTTCGATTTTAGGGCGGAATGATCCGCCTAAATTTCAATTTGGAGGAAACATACTATTATACGGCGACTACGCTCCCGGGGCACACCAAATTGCCCGCCCGAAGGCGCGAGGAACCTATTTCGGAACGAGATGCGTGAAAGAGAACGACTATGGAACTCACTACTCGGTCTTGAAGAACTGAGCGATGGTGCGGAACTTGTCGTATCGTGAAACGATTAAATCTGCCGGCGGGATTTTTTTCAAGTCCGAGAAATGCTTCTGCAGGCTGACGTCGAGCAAGTTCGCCGCCGCTTCATAATCCCGGTGAGCTCCACCTTCCGGCTCCGGCACAATGTCGTCGATGCAGCCGAGTTCGCTCAGATCCGTAGCCGTAATGCGCATCGCCTCGGCGGCCAACTCTTTCTTGGTGGAATCCCGCCACATGATCGCGGCACAACCTTCCGGAGAAATCACCGAGTAAATCGAATTCTCCATCATCAACACGCGGTCGGCCACGGCGATCGCCAACGCACCGCCGCTGCCGCCAACCCCAATCACAGTCGCGATGATCGGCACTTCAAGCCGCGCCATTTCCCGTCAAGTTGTAGGCAATCGCCTCGGCTTGCCCGCGCTCTTCCGCGTGAATTCCAGGATAGGCGCCGTCCGTATCAACCAGGGTGAAAATCGGCCGCCGAAATTTTTCTGCGACCTGCATCACCCGCAGCGCCTTGCGATACCCCTCGGGATGAGGCGTCCCGAAATTGCGGTACACGCGCTGCTTCATGTCCCGCCCTTTTTGCGTGCCGACCACGAGAACTTCTTCGCCATGAAAGCGCGCCATCCCGCAAACAATCGCGGGATCATCGCCGAACCCGCGGTCCCCATGAATCTCGCTCCAGTCAGTGAATACGCGCTCGATATAATCGAGCGCCTGCGGACGCTGCGCGTGCCGCGCCAGTTCCGTCTTCTGCCAGGCGGTCTGCAGGCTTTTCATTTCCTCTCGCAGAATATGGACGCGCTCCTGGAGCTTTGCCAGCTGACGCCGAGTCTCCTCGTTCTGCCCAGCAGAAGCCTCGATCAGCGCCACTTGGCGCTCAATCTGCTCCAGTTCCTGCTGCGCCTTGTCGCTGGCTTCCATGATTTTGGCTGAGTGCGATTTCGCGGAATATCAGCGCGTTTCGCTGACTACCGTCTTAATTGATCACGCGGACGCTGCCCCGCCCGCACAACTCCTCAACGCGGGCGATGAAGCTGCGATCTGGCAGCACATTATAACCTTCTACTTCCATCACCACCATAAAATCCCCGGCGCGTTCCACGTCAAACAACACCTGCGCCTCGCCCTTGCGCTGCTTGAACAGGGTGTGAAGATCGTCCACCGTTGTCTCACCCGCGGTTTCGAGTGGCACGCGAATGCGGATCGCGCGCGGCAGCGGAACTTTCGCGTCTTCCAGCGGCATGATCTCAGCCGCCGTGATCTTGGGATTCGTTCCTTCTTCGATCCTTACTCCCGCCCTGACCAGCACTGGAACTTCCAGTTTCACCTTGTCGCCGAGACGTTTGTAGGCGTCGGGAAAAACGATCATATCGATTGAGCCGGACATGTCCTCGAGCGTGGCCTGCGCATAAAACTCCCCGCGCTTCGATTTCTGCACGCGCACGTTGCCGATGATCCCGGCCGTCGCGATCGTCTCATCCTTGCCGGTGGACCTCGTCATCACGGCAATCTCATCGATGCGCAGCGCCTGCAGGTCGGCCAGCTTGTCTTTGTATTTCTCAAGCGGATGCCCGCTGATAAAGAATCCGAGGATTTCCTTTTCCGCCGCCAGCCGTGCCTGCTCATCCCAGTCCGGGATGTTAGGCAGCCTGTCGTTATTGGCTTCCCACTCTTCCTGCTGAAACACTCCAAACAGTCCGTGCTGCCCGGATTCCGCGTCGCGCTGCGCCTTCTGGGCGCGCTCCATGGCACGATCGAGCACAGCCATTATCTGGGCGCGCCGGCCAAGTGAATCCATTGCTCCGCTCTTGATCAGCGATTCCAGCACGCGTTTGTTGAGCAGCCGCAGATCGACGTTCTCGCAGAATTCATAAATCGATTTGAATCGCCCCAGCTTCCTGCGTGCCACCACAATCGATTCGATCGCGTTGCCGCCGACGTTCTTCACCGCCGCCAGCCCAAAACGAATCGCTTCTCCATGCGGCGTGAAGTTGGCGTCTGAAACATTGATATCCGGCGCTTCCACCGCAATCCCCATCTCGCGGCATTCGTTGATGTACTTCACCACGTCGTCGGTACTGCCGGTGACCGAGGTCAGCAGCGCCGCCATAAACTCGACCGGATAATGCGTCTTCAAATAAGCCGTGTGATAGGCCAGCAGCGCGTAAGCGGCCGAATGTGACTTATTGAAGCCGTATCCTGCAAACTGCGCCATGAGATCGAAAATCTTCTCGATCTTTTTCGGCGGAAACTTGCGCTGCGCCGCTCCTTCGACAAAGCGCTCGCGTTGCTGCGCCATCTCCTCAGCCTTCTTCTTGCCCATGGCGCGCCGCAGCAGGTCGGCTTCACCCAGCGAGTAGCCAGCCAGCCGGTTCGCGATCTGCATCACCTGCTCCTGATACACGATCACGCCCAGCGTCTCTTCGAGGATCTCTTTCAGCTCGGGCAGTTCGTATTCCACTCGCTTGCGGCCGTGTTTGCGATCGACGAAATCGTCGATCATCCCTCCCTGGATCGGCCCCGGCCGGTACAGTGCGTTCAGCGCCGTCAGATCTTCAATTGAACTGGGCTGGTATTTCCGCAGCACGTCCCGCATGCCGTGAGATTCAAACTGGAACACGCCGGAGGTCAGACCCCTGTGAAAAACTTTCTGATAAGTCTCCGCGTCCTCCAGCGGAATCTGCTCAAGCGTAATCGGCGTTCCTCGAGTCTGCACAATAAGCTTCAGCGTGTCGGTAAGAATGGTAAGCGTGGTCAGCCCGAGAAAATCCATCTTCAGCAGGCCCATCTTCTCGATGGCAACCATGTCAAAAGCAGTAACGATTTCCTCGTTCTTGGTGCGATGAAGCGGGACCAGTTCGGTCAAAGGCCGCGGCGAAATCACCACGCCCGCCGCGTGAACTCCGGAGTTGCGCACCATTCCTTCCAGCTTCTTCGCGGTCTGGATCAGCTCACGAATCTGGCCATCTTTCTCCATGGCCTCGCGCAGTTGCGGCGAGTCCTCGATGGCCTGATCGAGCGTGATGTTGAGCTGCGTGGGAATCATCTTCGCGATGCGGTCGACATCGCTGTAAGGAATATCCATGGCGCGGCCAACGTCCTTGATCGCAGCCTTGGCCGCCATGGTGCCGAACGTGATGATCTGCGCTACATTGTCACGCCCATATTTCTGCGTGACGTAGTTGATTACCTCGCCGCGCCGGTTCATGCAGAAATCGATGTCGATATCCGGCATCGAAACCCGTTCTGGATTCAGGAAGCGCTCAAACAGCAATTCATGCTGCAGCGGATCGAGATCGGTGATGCCAAGCGCGTAAGAAACCAGCGACCCAGCCGCCGATCCGCGCCCGGGCCCCACCGGAATGTCACGCTCCTTCGCGTAGCGGATGAAGTCCCACACAATGAGGAAATATCCGGCAAACTTCATCTGCTGGATGATCGCCAGCTCCCGCTCCAGCCGCTGCTCGTAATCTGAAATCGGGTGCTTCAGCCTGCCCTGCTCGTGCAACGGCCGCAGCGCTGCCATTCGCCGCGCGAAGCCCTCGCGCGTAACGTGCACAAAATAGCTGTCGATCGTGTATCCCGGCGGAACCTCGAACTGCGGAAACGGCGTCGCTACTTTTTCGAGCCGCAAGCTGCAGCGGTTCGCGATGTCGAGCGTTCGACCCAGAACTTCTGGCGAATCCTTGAACACGCGGTACATCTCATCATGGCTCTTGACGAAGAACTGCGTGCCCTCAAACTTCATCCGCCCGGTATCGTGAATCGACTTGCCGGTCTGGATGCACAGCATCACGTCCTGGGCGTGCGCGTCATCTTCGCAGAGATAGTGGCTATCATTGGTCGCCACCAGCGGCAGCCCAAGGTCTTTTTCCAGCTGGAACAGACCGGGATGGATTTTGTGCTCCATCGCCAGTCCTTGATCCTGAATCTCAAGATAGAAATTGTCCTTGCCAAAGATATCGACAAACGTCCCTGCTGCCGCTCGCGCGGCCTCGTATTTCCCTTCCATCAACCGCTCTGCGACTTCACCTTTCAGGCATCCCGAAAGCCCGATCAGCCCGCGGAAATGCTCCGCCAGAAATTTCTTGCTCACCCGCGGCTTGTAATAAAAGCCATGCAGCGAGGCTTCCGACGTAATCTTCACCAGGTTGCGGTAACCCTCTTCGTTCTCGGCCAGCACCAGCAGATGGTTGTAGGTATCGCCCTCGGGCGGCGTCCGCTCGATGTTGTGATCATCCTTCTTGCAGATGTAGAGTTCGCAGCCCACAATCGGTTTGACGCCCGCGTGATTCGCGGCGTTCACAAAGTGCACGGCGCCAAAGATGTTGCCGTGGTCGGTCATCGCCACGGCGGGCATGCCCAGCTCTTTCACACGGTGGCAAAGTTTTTCGACGTCGCAGGCGCCATCAAGCAGGGAGTAATCAGTATGCAGGTGCAGGTGGACGAATTGGGACATAGGCCTCAGTTTTATTGTACGTTTGCGTCATTCTAACGGGAAAGGCGATCGCGCAAGCGCGAAGTTATCCACAGACTTTGGGGTGCTCTTTGCTCGAAGGCTTCGCGTCAGTGACTACTGTCCCTCATGTGCGCCGGGCAGCTGGAAATCCACGCCGCGCTCATCGTTGGCCTTGGTAGTGGCTGGAAGGTCGAGATCAGAGAGCGGAATCTTCTGAGTATGCTGCAGATCGAAAACCCACAACATCTGCCCCACGATCGCATAATTCTTCACTTGCTGTTTGTGCTCATCGCGGAAAACCAGCACCGTGGCCGGCGCGGCTTCGTTGAGTTCCGAGTGCTCGTTTCGCTGGCGCGGTGGCGAAGGCGCCCACTGCGCGTAGAGATCCTGATCGTCCTGCTGGCGCATCCTCTGCTCATCGAGACTCTGCTGATTCATCTCGTTCGCCAGGCCAGTTTCGTATTGCTGATCCGGGTCATACGACGAGCCCGAATCCCACCACCAATACGGATCGATCTCGCCCGCATATCCCCATGGATACCCGTAGGCGCCCACACATCCGTAGCCGTAGTAATAGCAATCTCCTCCGACGCCATAGGCCCCGAATCGCTCGCCACGGGACCGGTTAAAGCCGCGGTTGAAGCCCCGGTTAAACGATCGAGAGGAGAATGCCGAACGAGAAGCAGAGCGAGGGGCGAAGGCCCGTGCCGCGAAACCAGAACCCGCGTGTGCACCACCGAAAGCCGGAGCGCTGGCGTGGCCGGAAAACCCACCGCCGTGCGAAGCAAACCCGGCATGTCCGCCACCGGACGCATGCCCTCCGCCGTGCTGCGCCGAAAGTGGCACAGCGGCCAGCAGCAGCACGAACGCCGCGATGAGAAGCGGTCGATGCATGCCGCTATTATATGCCCGTCTGAGGCTGGACTGGAGAGAATTTAGTACCAGCCGGAAGGCGAATCAGGACACCGCCGAGTGCGGACTCGACCCGGAAAAATCTTACCGCTTCTTGCTCTTCGCCTTTGCCTTTGGCTTTGGCTTCGGTTTGTGGACCGGTTTCTTCGATGGTGCAGGATGTTTCGCGGCGGGTTTGGCAGTGTGCTTCGGAGGTTTGGCCTGAGCTTTGATCGCCGTCGGCGTCGCCTTGGACTTTTCCTTCGCAGGAGGCCCAGCTGTCGGAGAAGCAACTGCAGCCGCCGCAGCCGCTCCCTTCCCTTTCCCCCCGTCGCCCTTTTTTCCGGCCACAGCAGCCGCAGCCGGCGCGGCGGCCGCCGCTTTCGGCCCAC
This sequence comes from uncultured Acidobacteriaceae bacterium, assembly GCA_963786075.1. Taxonomy (GTDB): domain Bacteria; phylum Acidobacteriota; class Terriglobia; order Terriglobales; family Acidobacteriaceae; genus Sulfotelmatobacter. The sequence continues at coordinate 169,976 of CAWAYA010000002.1, forward strand.
GTCCGCGTCGGGGCGGAGGCGGTGGGGGCGGTGGGGGCGGCGCAAACGGCTTCAAGAACTTCAACGTCTCCGTTCGCGAACGCAGTTTTCCGTCGAGCAGCAGCATGAACACATCGCGCGCAATCTTCGGATACTCCGGCAACTGCGGCGTGATCAGCAACTCGGTCATTTCCGGCAGGGGAATGCGTTGCTGCACCTGCCGCCACTTAGTCAGGAAATTTTTAATCTTCTGCGCCACAGTCTGCTGCCGCGCCGTCACCGCCAGAAATAAAATCATCTCCGGCCGCGCCGACGACAGCAGATTCCATGTCCGCGAAGGCGTCGCCGCTTCTTTCCCGGTCAATCGCTTCGCCAACTCTTTGGCGTGATCCTCAATATCGCGCCAGGCTTCGACCAAATCCTTGCGCGGAATCTGCCGCCGCAAATCAGAAATGTCCTTGTCCGAGAGCCGTGCAGTCAGAAAGTGCATCACCGCTGGCGATGGATCCACCGTATAACCCAGATCCACCATCTGCTGCCGCGTCTTCATCAACAGCGCCAGCCCGTTCGTATCCACCTTGGCCGATGACCAGTGCGGATGCAGCACCTTCAGCCAGTCTTCCTTCTCGAGCGCCTTCACCACATTCAGCGGATCATCTTCATGCGCGAGCTGCGCAATCTCATGCCCCACCGCGCTGCGCGAGATGTGCTCGATGTAGTTGTTTTCCTTGGCCGCGTTGTAGCGCAGCTGCGTCCGCTCCTCCAGCGGCCAGTGAAAGCGTGCCGCAAACCGCGTAGCACGAATCAGCCGCGACGGATCCTCCACGAACGAGTAGTTGTGCAGAATGCGCAGCAGCTTCGCCTCGATATCCGCGACCCCGTTGAACGGATCAAGCAGCAGCCCGCGCGACCCCTCGTTCAGCGACAGCGCCATCGCGTTCACCGTGAAGTCACGTCGTCGCAGATCGTCCTGAATGCTGGCCGGCGTAATCACCGGAGCCTTGCCCGCCTTCTCGTAGTGTTCGGTGTGCGCCATGCCAATCTCGGCGCGCACATTGCCCGGCAGCACCAGAAACAGCGTGCGCACGTCGTCATCGTGGCCGGCCACTTGTGCGCCCGCCCGCTCGAAGTCCTTCTGCAGTTTGAGAGGATTTCCCTGAACCGTGAAGTCCAGGTCGCGGATTGTAAACCCGCTAATGATGTCGCGAATCGCCCCACCGGTGAGATAGAGAGTAATTCCCGCGGCCCGGGCTATGTCTTGCACCAGATTGACGCCTTTCATCTGATCCGGCGTCAACCGGATTTCCATCGTGTAAATGTAATCAGCCATTCTTCTTCAAGACAACCAACTTCAAGCGTTCCAGCCCACCGCAGTTTCCTGCACATCCCAGACGCGGCCAGACGGGATTAAATCCAACGCTTTTCCACAGCATTTCCACAGACTGCTGGGGCCCACACTCGTTCCTTCAAGACCGGCTGATACTCAAGCCCTTAAATATAAAGCACTTAAACAGAGTTTAGTCGAGACCAAGCAACTTAAAGGAATAACACAAGGTTTATAATTTGGCTACTGCCAACGTGGATTCCAGCGATTTCTTCCCATTTAGTGCGAGAATGGGCTGCCTAGGAAGTTCCAGCTCCCTCGCTTTGCCTTGAATGAGTTGGCTTTGAAAGGGCGCGGCTTGAAGCCGCGCCGCTGGATGTCCTAACGCAACCGCGGCTTCAGCCGCCGAGGTAGCGCCGAAGCCCGACCATGCCCTCGACCCACAAGAAAGTAATCGTCCGCAAGATGGACCGGGATTCCGTCTCCGGCTATGTCTCTCAAGCGCAATTCATCACCGAGGGCAAACTCGAACTGCTCAACACCTCCGGCACCGTAATCGCCATCGACCTGCGCGAGATCAAAGGCGTCTACTTCGTCCGCGAATTCGGCGACTCCGAATCGCTAACCCGTAAGACCTTCACCACCCGCCCGCGCTCCGAAGGCCTGTGGGTCCGCCTCCGCTTCAAGGACAACGAGATCCTCGAAGGCTTAATGCCTTCTGACCTGACTCAAAACCTGCCGGAAGGCTATCTCGTGAATCCTCCGGACCAGCGCTCCAACACGCAGCGCATCTTCGTCCCCCGAACCGCCCTGGAGTCGCTGACGGTGCTAGCCGTAATCGGCGCCACCCGCCGCCCCCGTCGCGGCCCCACCGACGACCAACGCCAGGTCACCTTGTTCGAAGAATAATGTTCGAAGACCGAGATTCGGTTGTTGCAATTTTGCCGGACTTGATATAAACGTTTTGCTCCGGGCGCAGTCAACCGCCTGCGCAGGCGAGATCAGCAGGGGCTACCTCCTTCCTCCTGTCCCATCTGATCTTCGGTCTTTCGCTAGCCACATCCCAAGGGAAAGGTGTCTCATGAAGGCTGTCTCTCCTTCCACTCTGAATCGACGATTGACTGCCACCGTCATCGCACTCAGCCTCTTCTGCATGCCATCGCTTGCGCCGAGGTCCAATGCCCAGCAGGCCGAGCCAATGACGCCAGTCCCGCTGATCACGCAGCCGATTGACGAATCACAATTGACCGTGCTCCACGGAAATACATATCCCTTGGCGCGTCCGCAGTTTGATCTCGGCACAGCTCCGGCATCGCTCCCTATGCAGCGTATGCTCCTGGTGCTGAAGCGCAGCCCGCAGCAGGAATCCGCGCTCCGGAAGCTTCTCGACAACCAGCAGGACAAAGCCTCGCCCAGCTATCACAAATGGTTGATGCCGACCGAATTCGGCCGACAATTCGGACCGACTGACGGCGATATCCAGACCATCACTACCTGGCTGCAGGGGCACGGCTTCCAGGTGGGCAAGACGAAGGGCCGAACGGTGCTGGAATTTTCCGGCTCCGCCAGCCAGGTTCAGGAAGCCTTTCACACCACGATTCACAAGTACATCGTCAACGGAGAGCAGCACTGGGCCAACTCCAGCGACCCGTCAATTCCCACCGCTTTAACCTCTGCAGTGGCCGGAGTGCTGACGCTGCACAATTTCTTGAAGAAGCCGCAGCTTCACCTTGTGAGAGAGCCCGCGCGCGCGCGGATCGTACCCGGAAAGAAACCGCAGGTTACCTTCCCAGCGCAGAACGGACAATCCGCCATCAACGCCCTCGGGCCGCAGGACTATGCAGTGATCTATAACATCAACCCGGTTTACAACAGCCAAAGCAGCAACGGAAACAACAACAACGGCAATGAATCTACGATCGGCGTGGTCGGCCGCAGCGATCCATACCAGGGAGGCGAAGACATTAGTAATTTTCGTAACTACGCGTTCGAACTATGTTGTGGCAATTACAACATCATCCTCAACGGCCCTGACCCTGGGGATTTGGGCGGCGGCGAGGAAGCCGAGGCTACGCTGGACACCACTTGGTCGGGTGCAGTTGCTCCGGGTGCGACTGTTGATCTGGTGGTCTCTGCCACGACCAATACGACCGACGGCATCGACCTCTCGGAGGTCTACATCGTCGAAAACAATCTCGCCGATATCATGACGGAGAGTTTCAGCAGCTGTGAACTCTATGCCACCGACGCACAGCTCGCATTCAGCTATGACGTCGCCGAACAAGCCGCGGCGCAGGGCATCACATATTTTGTTTCCACTGGAGATGACGGAGCCGAAGGCTGCGACGATCCTTCCTCCGCACCTGCAACTCATCCCATTTCAGTCAATTATCTCGCATCCACCCCGTTCAACGTCGCCGTAGGCGGCACTATGTTCAACGAGGATGGACAGACCAGTAAGTATTGGGGCAGTGAACCACCGGTGGAAGAGTCAGCCATCTCCTATATCCCCGAGAATGTCTGGAATGAGAGCAGCCCCACCCTTGGTCTTTGGGCTGGCAGCGGCGGAGCCAGCGCCGGAAACATAGATGGTGGACAAGGCGGCACGACGCGAGGCGTCCCCAAACCCTCGTGGCAATCCGGAGTCACCGGTATCCCTGACGATTTTGTCCGCGACCTGCCCGATGTCTCCCTCTCGGCAGCGTCTCACGATCCTTACCTCTTATGCCTCGAAGGATCGTGCCAACCCAATAGCCAGGGCGAGTTTTACATATATTTCGTGAGCGGCACCTCGGCATCTACGCCTTCTTTCGCGGGCATCATGGCCCTTGTCGACCAACAGATGGCCAACCTCAACCCGGCCCAAGGTCCTCGCCAAGGATTAGCAAACTACGTGCTATATCCACTGGCCGCGAACCAGGCCTTGTACCCTTCAAACTGTAACGCCTCCAACACCACCACTCCGCCCACCACCACGTGCATCTTCAACGACGTAACTGTCGGCAACAACGTGGTCCCCGGCGAACCGGGTGACCAGTACCAGGCGACCTCCGGCTACGACCAAACCACCGGCCTCGGCTCCGTGAATGTGGCCAACCTCGTGAATCAGTGGAACTCGGTTACCTTCAGCCCGACGACCACGACCCTGCTTCTAAATGACGGCAACACGGTTAGTATCGTCCACGGTCAATCTGTAACCGTGAACATCACCGTCGCTCCCAACAGCGGCTCGGGTACTCCGACTGGCGATGTGTCATTGCTGGCAAATACGTACGCTTATCCATCCGGCCAAGGCAGCGTGGGGTTGTTTACGTTGACCGGTACGGGCAGCGTGGTCTCCTCAACCACTCAACTGACTGGGGGCGGTGGGGGTCCTTACGGGGTCGTCGCTTACTACACCGGTGACGCTACCTATGCTCCCAGCAGTTCGAACTCAGTAACGGTTACAGTTACGCCCGAGCCGAGCACCACCGCTCTCTCCGTGCTCACCGCCACTCCCCAGGGTAATGCGATTCCATTTACCGGCGGTCCCTTCGGGAGCTTCGTCTACCTGCGCGCCGACGTGGCCGGCAAATCAGGCTATGGCACTCCGACCGGCTCCGTCACCTTTACCGATACCTTCGGACAGATTCCAGGCGGTAATGTGTTTCCACTGAACGGCGGAAATCAAATCAACAACGGCGCGAACACCGCCACGCCCAACGGAGTCTTGACCTTCGACACGGGCACTCACACCATTTCCGCCAGTTATAGCGGCGATAACAGTTTCAACCCCAGCAGCACAACCCAGTCTCAATCCTTCACGATCACCCCCGGATTCTTCGCTGCGGTGCCGTTAAATCAATCTGAAGTGATCATCCCCGCGCCTGGACAGTCGGGGTCCACGTCAGTGTCCGTGAGTACCTCCACCGGATACAGCGGAACCATCACTCTTTCCTGTTCCGGATTGCCCTCCGGCGCAGCCTGCCTTTTCAGCCAATCATCCATCACAGCCACAGGCACCCCGACAACAGCGTCTCCCACGATTACCGTGTCGACCACTGCGCCGACCACGGCTGCGCTGAGATCTACCCGGCTTTCCTCTCAGAATTGGCTGGCGCTTGCCAGCTTCATGTTCTTTTCGGTCATGCTGCTGGGCACTTCGGGGCGGCGACGCTCGTCTGCACTCCTTCTGGTCGTGTTGGCGTCGGTCGTCTTGCTTCCAGGTTGCGGAGGCGGAGGCAGCGGCAACCATGGTCCGCCTCCGAATCCCGGCACGCCAACCGGAACCTACAACGTCGTGGTCAACGCCACCAGCGGTTCGACTGTGTCAGCGACAGGTTTCACCCTTATCGTGCAGTAGCGCCTCCTAACGAGGTACAACTGCACCTGTAACAACGCCAACCTTGAGAGGGGGATAATGGTTGGCTTCGGACAGGAACACTTTGCACATATATCTGCTCCGACCGTGCGGGCGCGATGCTTCGGATTCTCGTATTGCAAGCCCATCCCGATGAAATTTCTTTCACATTGACGGCAACCCGGATTGAGGGCACAATAGCAGCCGCTTTTGGGGCGTAAAGAAAGTTCCGGCTCAAACCTCTGTTATCTGTCGACAACCTCCCCTGCAAGACGTTGTCTTCACCGACTGCACAATGAAGGCGGACACAATGCGATACCACCCGGTAGTTCTGGCGATGCTAACAGTAGTTTTCGGCGGTTGGAATGTGGCCTCCGGCCAAACGTTGGAAGATGTCAACCCGGCGTCTGCTCAGGTGACGCATTACGCCATTGGCCAGCGGGTGTGTAAGCTGGCCAAGCGCCGACACTCCACCTGCTTCGCCATGCGCCGAGTTGAGGTGGCGGAGGGCACGCCCGGCGCGGTGCCGTACAAGCTCGCCGCCGGAGCAGACCTGAGCACTGCAACGACTGGCCCGGCAGCAACGATCGGACCGACCGGCGGACTGACGCCGAGCGATCTGACAACCGCCTACGCCTTCAGTTCCACTGCGACGGGGACGGGCCAGACGGTCGCCATCATCGACGCCTACAACGATCCCAACATCAACGCTGACCTCCAGACCTTTGACACCAAGTATGGCCTCGCCACTTGCAGCGAGGCGAATGGTTGTCTCAAGGTTGTCAACCAGACAGGCGGCTCAACCCTACCCGCCAACGATACGACCGGCTGGTCCGTCGAGGAGTCCCTCGACGTCGAGACGGTGCACTCCGTATGCCAGAACTGCAAGATCATCCTGGTTGAAGCCAACAGCGAGTCAAACGCTGATCTCGCGACGGCCGTAAACGAAGCGGCTACCCTGAAGGCGACCGAGATCACCAACTCCTATGGCAGCTACGAAGCTGCCAGGACATCGACTCAGAATGCGGCTTACAACCATCCCGGCATCGTCATTACCGCGTCCGCTGGTGACGACGGATACTACGACTTCGACCTCCTCGGCGGCGCTATTCCGTCCCCTTACAACCAGCCGAATGCTCCGGCTTCCCTTAACACCGTGGTGGCCGTTGGTGGCACTTCGCTATACCTCGGCCAGACCGCGACCCGAGAATCCGAGACGGTGTGGAACGACAACGGCACGGCAGACTACTACGAGTCGCTTTTGGGGTTTCCGCTCGGAGCCACAGGAGGAGGTTGCAGCCACCTGTTCGCTGCCCAAACCTGGCAGAGCAATGTGAGCGACTGGGCGAACACGGCCTGCGGCACCCATCGGCTGGTGTCGGACATCGCAGCGGTTGGTGACTACCTTACCGGCTTCGATATCTATGCCTCGTACAACTGCGGGACTGACTGCCCCGTGCTCGGCTGGCAAACCGTCGGCGGGACATCGCTGTCATCGCCACTCATCGCCGCGATGTACGCCCTGGCCGGTGGTGCCCATGGAGTTAAATATCCGGCCCTGACCCTCTACGGCCATCTTGCGAGCGCCTCTCTGTACAACGTCACCAGCGGTGGCAACGGCTGGTGCAGCGGCGAGGGCGCCGCTGCCTGCGGGAACCCGAACGCATTCGGAGAAGGTATCCTCGACTGCGACTATCCGGCGAGCGGAACCACGCCGAGCGTCGGCGACATCGCCTGCGACGCCGCAGCCGGCTACAACGGTCCCACCGGAGTCGGCACTCCCAAAGGCCTCGGCGCCTTTGCCCAGACCGGACCGACGGCGACGATCGCAGGTCCAGCGTCGGTTGTAAAAGGCACGACCGGCACTTGGACCGCGACCACCACCGATCCGTTCCCCAAGGGCAAGGTCACAAGCTACTCATGGAACTGGGGCGACGGTACCGCCGCGACCGTCACCACAACCGGCTCGGCGACCCACGACTACACAACCGCTGCGACCAGGACAATCACCCTGACCGTCACCGACAGTTACGGAGTGACCGCTACCACAACGCATGCGGTGACCGTGACAATCTAGACAAGGCCGATCTTTCGAGCCACCGCGACCGAGGGTGCCCCATTTCTCGCGTCTTTGCGAGAGGTGGGATACCACGGCCCCATCCCTCTAAGGATCTTGAGCGGACCGAAGCGAGGGGGGTGGCCCATCCTTTCGCGGTTTTTGCGAAAGGGCGGGGTGCCACAAATTCAAATCCTCTTGGATTTCCTCTGCAGATTTTCCACACCTAACCTGTGACATCTAACCTTGTGCCCACCATCCCAATCGCGCAATCATGGTCGAGGCAGTGACGGTGTGCAGAGACCGCATCTTGCTGTCGTAAGCTCCTTGTTCTCAAGATTTTGACCTCTAAGCTCTTTGACATCAAGATTTTGCCCGCTATTTTTGCGGAACCCGCGCCCAGCAAGACTTTCGGAGGGGAGGGGGGAGGGGGGTACCCCTCCGCGAACGCAAATCGGACTCATCCGAGGGGTTCCCCGCCGACGACAGTCAGAATTATTTCACGCTGAAATCCACAGGCGCCGACGTCGATCAGTGTCTTCGTGCCCTGGTGTACGATTTACCCGAGCCTCACACATCCAACATGAAACTCTCACAGATCGCATCCGCCCTCAACGCGCGCCTCGACAGCAACTCCGCCGACACGGAGATCGCCGGCCTCAACGGCATCGAGCAAGCCGGCCCCGGAGAGCTCACCTTCGTCGCCAACCCCAAGTATGCCGCCGCAGCCCGGCTGACCAAGGCCTCAGCCGTAATCGTTGCCGAGAACTTCCCGGTCATCCCGGCGGCCACGCTGCGTGTCGAGAATCCCTACCTCAGCTTCGCGCGCGCTCTCGAACTCTTCCACCAACCTCTGCGCTATGCCCCGGGAGTGCACCCGACAGCGTTCGTCCATCCCACGGCGAAGATTGGACGCAGCGCGCACCTCGGCCCTTTCGTGGTAGTCGACGAGCACGTCGAGATCGGCGACCACGCCGTGCTGCTGGCGCACGTTGTGATCTATCGCGGGGTAAAGATCGGCGACAATTTCTTTGCGCACGCGCACGCCGTAGTGCGCGAGAACTGCCGCATCGGCAACAACGTTCTCTTGCAGAACGGAGCCGTGATCGGCTCCGACGGCTTCGGCTTCGCCAAAACCCACGACGGACACTGGCACAAGATTCCCCAGCCCGCTCCGGTTGTCATCGAAGACGACGTGGAAGTCCAGGCCAACTCCTGCATCGACCGCGCCAGCGTCGGCGAAACCCGCATCCGGCGCGGCGTCAAAATCGACAACCTGGTGCAGATCGGTCACGGCTCGCAGGTCGGCGAAGATGCTCTGCTTTGCTCGCAGGTAGGCCTCGCTGGCTCCACAGAAATTGGCAGTCGAGTGATTTTAACTGGTCAGGTCGGAGTGGTCGGACACTGCAAAGTCGGGGAAGGCGCGATAGTCACGCCGCAAAGCGGCGTGGCGAATGACGTTCCCGCCGGAGCGTTGGTGAGCGGAGCACCCGCCGTCGATCACAAACTATGGCTGAAGTATTCCGCAATTCTGCCGAAATTGCCCGAACTTGCCCGCGCGGTTCGTGCGAAGACTCCGAAGGAGTGAAACGCGAAATAATTCTCGCCCGGATTTCAACGCTCTGCGCTGGCCGACGTCCGCCTGAACTCTTCCGGCAGACTACTCTCAATCACCGCTCGCACCTTCTCCATCAAACAGTCGCGGCTGCCGAAATCGGCGGGTTCAATTGGAGGATGAAAGATCACAGTTGCCACTCCCGGCTTGATCACGAACCTTCCCTTCGGCATCAGGTAATGCGTGCCCGTGATGGTCACTGGAACCAGCGGCACGCCGCACTCCATCGCCAGGTAGAACGGTCCCTTCTTGAACGGCAGCAGCTTGCCATCGAACGAACGATGCCCTTCCACGTAGATACTCATGTTGATCCCTTGCTCTACGACCTGCTTCGCCAACCGGACGGATTCAATACCAGCGTCACGATTGCCGCGATCCACCGGGATTAGCGACCCGATGCGCATAGCGCGGCCCAGGATCGGAATGCTGAACAACTCCTTTTTCACCAGCACAGACGTCCGCCGGGGAATCAAAGGAATCGTAATCGGCGGGTCCAGGTTCGACACATGATTCGACATGAAAATATAAGTGCGCGCCGGGTCGAGATTCTCGAGCCCGACGGTCTGCACTTTTACTCCCGTCAGCCGCACCCCGTTCCACGCGCCAAACATGAACATGCGATACAGCAGGCTGACATCGCCTGAAATGAACGTCCAGGGAAACCCGACGAGCGCCGCTACGGGCGCTGCCACTGCCCAGAACGCCAGCATCGCGACGGTGCGGATCATATTAGGTTTGCCCCCCCGAAGCTTGCCCTTGGAGCGCTGTTTCTAATGTGGGTTGGTTTCGCGCGGGATCTGCGCCTCGCCCTTCAGCCACGCCAAACGCCGGGCCTGCTGTTCCGCCGTAAGATGATCTACGTCTCTGAGTTCGTACGAGATTTCGTCGCGGGTTCCCACCTTCCACTTCAACTCGCGATCGCCACCGTGCCGGCCCTTTACCTTAACCGTGATCGTGTCGCCGGCGGAGAGCTGAGCTATTTCCTGGGGGAATTCATCACCCGAGGTCTTGCCGTTGATTTCCAGAATCGTATCGCCGGTTTGCAGACCGGCTCGCTCCGCCTCACTGCCCGCAGTTACCGACGCTGTCATGGGACCGTCGAAGTTTCGCGAGGCGACAAATCCGGCATCCGCGATCGTGTTCTTTCCCTCGATCAAACGCAATCCGACGCCGCGAAAAAAGTCATCCCATGGGATTTCATCCGTCCCGCCAACGTACTTGCCGAAAAACCATCCGAGATCGGCATGGGTCACGGCCTCGGCAGCTTCGCGGACGCCGTCTGAATCAGGAAAGAATCGATCCTTCTGCGCATAATTCTGATTCATCCACTGAAAGACTTCGCGCAGGGATGCGCGCCCGTGGCTGGCTTCGCGCACCGCCAAATCCAGCGCGACGCCGAGCAACTCGCCCTTGTTGTAATACGAGATGCTGCGCTCCGGGCGCCGATAGTACGCGTCCCCCTCCAGCCACGCATCCAGACTCGACTCTTCCGCCGACTGGGTCAGGTGCGCGGGACGCCGCTCGAGTTCGGTGATTCCTGAGGCCAGTTGCCGTTCGAAGTGGCGCTCGTCGAGCAGGCCGGCACGCAACTCGATAATGTCGGCCGCAGTGCTCGTGCATCCCTCGCTGAACCACAGGGCCCGCGTGTAGTTCTCGCGCGTGTAGTCGACCGGCTCGAGAGTCCGCGGACGGATGCGCTTTACGTTCCACAGATGAAAAAACTCATGCGCCGTCACCGACTCCAGCACCTCGGGAGCCTGCAGCGGCACATCCGCATTCACGGCGATGGCTGTGGAGTAAGAATGTTCCATGCCGCCGCCCGCCGGTCCACGCGGAAAGTGATAAAGAAACATGTAGTGGTCGAAGGGACGGTCGTCCATCCAACTGGTGGCTGCCGCGACAATCTTTTCGAGCATGTTGTCAAGCTTCGCCATATCGTAGTCAGCGGCTTCAGCGTCAACGATCACGCGATAATGCCCGCGACCCTCATCGAAATCAGATTCCTTAAAGTCTCCAATCTCAACCGGAGAATCCACCAGGCGGTCATAATTGTCTGCGCCGAACCTGCCCTCGGGCATTGACATTAAGGGCGTCGCGACGCGCCATTCGTCGGGAACCTGGTTGAAACGCACGACCATCGGAGAGCTTCGCGCCTCCACCGGATACATGAGAACCTGCGCCAGATTGAAGAAGGCATGATGCGAATTGAACTCAGCGCCGAAGGGTCCCGGCGAATCGACAAAGATTTCATAGTCCACTACAGCGCCGCGCTCCGCACCAGTGATCTGCCAACGGCTCGTGTTCAATGCGCCTACGACGAGCGCGTGCCCTGCACGATCTTTCGCGCGCACCCAGTTTACGTACTGCGCAAAGTCACGCACTTGATACAACGCGTTCCAGACCGGAAGTTGCAACTCCCGCTGTGCTGGCCCCTCCGGAAGTATGATCTGCACTTCGACCAGATGCTGCTCCGGGTTGGCAAGAGTAATAGTGTAGTTAGTGACGGCGTAGGATGACGCCGAAGCGGAAGCCATCGACAGCAGCAGGACGAAGCGAAGCATCCGACGCGCTGTGCTTCCCGTCGCGACCGGGAGCCTCATCGCTTCCCTGCCACGTTCGCTGACTGGGCGTTGTTAGATTCTCCGGCCAGGGCTCGCAACCAGGCCGGCAGTTTTTCGTAGATTCCACCGAACCCGCCGTTCGAAAGAATCGCCACCACATCGCCGGGACGCATTTCCGGAGCCAAGGTCTGAACGATCTCGTCCGCGCCTGCAAGTAACCGCGCACGGCTACCATGTTTCTGAATATCGTCCGCCAGTTCCGGCAGATCCAACCGTTCACTCTCCGAAAGCGCTTCGGAGCGGAACACTCCCGCGACGACCACTTCGTCCGCCAGCGCCAAACTCCGAGCCAGATCTGCCTGCAGCACGCGCCGCCGCAACGTGTTCGATCGTGGTTCCAGAATCGCCCACAATCGCGAACCGGCATAACGCGCCCGCAACGCCTTCAGCGTGCCCGCAATCGCCGTAGGATGATGCGCGAAATCGTCAATAATCGTGATGCCATTGACCTGCGCCTTCACTTCCAGGCGGCGCTTGACACTCTTGAAAGTTTTCAGCGCCGTGGCTATCTCCTCTTTCGAAATGCCGTAGGCGGAAGCGAGGGCCGCCGCGGCGGTCGCGTTCCACACGTTGTATTCGCCGGCGAGAGAAAACTCAAGATCAGCCCAGAGTTTTCCATCCCGCTCGACCGACCACGAAGTGCGCCCGGCCTCAAATTTCAGATCGGTCACTCGCCAGTTCGCGCGCAGCCCGGCGCCGTAGCGCTCCACCGGACAAAACGCTTTGCTCAGGCAGCGTTCGAGACTGGCGCTCTCGGCCGCATCCCCAGCCATGGCATCTCCAGCGATTCCGTCGAAAGCGATAATTCGCCCGCGCCGGGGAATCAGATTGACCAAGCGCTTGAACGCTGTCTCTACCGCGTCAAGATCTTTGTAGATATCGGCGTGATCAAATTCCACCGAGGTGAGAATGATGGCATCGGGAAAGTAATGCAGGAATTTCGGACCCTTGTCGAAAAATGCCGTGTCATATTCGTCGCCTTCAAGAATGAAATGCTTTCCCTGACCCAGATGAAAGCTCGAGCCGAAATTTTCTGCTATGCCACCGATCAGAAACGAAGGCTGCATGCCCGCGGTATGAAAAATCCACGCCAGCATTGAGGTGGTCGTGGTCTTTCCATGCGTTCCGGCAACTACGAGCACTTCCCTGCCGCGCAGGAACTCGTCGTGGAGCAACTGCGGCAGCGAGCAAAATGGAATGCGCTGGTCAAGCACTTGCTCGAGTTCATGATTCCCGCGTGACATCGCATTGCCCACGACCACCAGATCGGGGCGAGGCTCCAGATTCCGCGGATCAAACGGCTGAGCCACCGGGATCCCGAGCTCGGCCAGAAAATTCGACATCGGAGGATAGGCCGCCGCGTCTGACCCGCTGACACGAAAGCCGCGCTGCTTCAGCATGCCCGCGAGCGACGCCATTGCCGTTCCGCAAATACCGATCAGGTGAATGTGTTTTGTCTCGTTCATGATCGCGGCTGGCTCTTTCCCGCGGGACTTACCGCTGATTCCAAAATCTTCAAACTTATTTTTCCGCCGTGCGCGGTCAAGCCAGCCCGCACGCCAATGGGCAGCGTGACGTTTCCGGAAGTCACATGCCCTGACCGCACCCCATAGGCCACGGGCACTCCCAATTTGCCGACGACCCGCAGAACCACTTCTTCCAGCGCATAGCCCTGATTCGCATTTTGCATACAATCCCGCATTTCGCCAAACACAATTCCGCGTACTTCATCGAGCTTGCCGGCGAGCTTCAACTGCACGAGCATACGGTCGATTTGAAACGGCTTCGCCGCCAGGTCTTCAAGAAAGAGGATGGTGCCAGCTGTCTTGATCTCATATGGTGTTCCCAGCGAAGCTACCAGAATTGAGAGGCAACCGCCGTAAAGAATTCCCTCGGCCGCACCGTCGACTAATCCTTTCGCTCCAGAAGCCGCATCCAGGTGGGGTTCCCAAGGCACTGTTCCTGCGAGCGCGGCCTCCCAGGAAGCCAGATCTACGCCATCTGGGTGCAGCCAATCTTTTGCCACCATGGGCCCGTGGAAAGTAACTAATCCCGCTCCGTCCAAGAAATACGTGAGCAGCGTGGTTATGTCGCTATAGCCGACGAAAATCTTAGGGTGTGTCTTAATCTTTTCCAAATCGAGGGCTTCGAGCAGATAGTTCGCGCCGTAGCCGCCGCGGGCGCAGATGATTGCTTCCACATCCTCGCGCACAAACATTTCTTCCAGTTCGCGAGCGCGGCGATCGACCGATCCTGCGAAGTAAAGATCTTTATCAAGGATGGCGTCGGAATAAATCGGGCGGTAACCGGCGCGCCGCAGGCCTTCGCATCCCGCCTCCAGATCGCCGCGTTTGAGATTGCTGGCCGGAGCCACAATGCCGAGGGTAGCGCCCACTCGAAGAGCAGGTGGCTTGATCCGGGGAGTGGTTGAAGAAGGCATGCGTTCAGAAGCCTGTTTGGAAAGAAAGCTCAACCAGTACAGATAGGATGCGAGTCACGAAGCTGCATTCACTAAAGTCAACAGCTCAACTCAAATAAAATTCTCCCCGGCACACCAAGCGAGCCGTCCCACGCAGAAATATCAGATCGCCTTCGCTGCGCACAGTTTGGATGCCACCGAGAGTATGCACCCGAACCGGCGATTCGGCGCGGCCTGTCACCATCGCCGCCACCGCCGCTGAGCACGAACCGGTGCCAGAGGATTGCGTCTCTCCCGCTCCACGCTCGAAAAAGAGCGCCCTCACATCGTGCCTTCCATCGACCACAACCAGTACAACATTCACGCCCTGCTTGAACTCGCCGCTGCGCTGAATCTCGGCGGCTTCGTTTTGCCAATTTGGGGAAAACTCTGGTACAAGCATGACGTAGTGCGGGTTCCCCATCGAAACCGGAATCCCGCGCACTTCACCGCCGCTGAGCCTCAACGCCAACTCCGGTCCGACGACCGGCTTGCCCATGTCGACCTCGAACTCATAATCGAGTTCGCTGCGCCCGATCAGCGTGCAAGTCTTCAGGCCAGCTCCGGTCTGGATCGTTATCTTCTCCTTGCCTTGCTCGTCGCAAACATACGCCGCCACGCAGCGGGTGCCGTTGCCGGAAATCTCCGCCGGCGAGCCGTCGGCGTTAATCAGACGAATCTCCAAATCCGCGGCGGGGTGCGGATAAATCCACTCCACGCCGTCCGCGCCTACGCCCTGGTGCCGGTCGCACATGCGCCGCGTAAGTGCTGCCGTGTCGGCAGGAGCCAGAGCATCGTCGACATTCCCCAAATCGATCAACAGGAAATCGTTCCCGAACGCGCAGGCTTTCACAAACGGAATCACTGTCCGGTTCAGATGGGCGGATTTTATCATTGCAATAGGCTTTCCCAAGCGAGTTCCAGCGTTAACCGGCTGGATTACCGCGTCGCTCTTATCGGCGAGACTGCACTCGTCCCTGAAATATCGCGGCCCGCGGCTGCCCCGTGGTGTGGATTTCGACCAGCGCCATCAAATGGTGGTTCTCGGCTGCGGTCCACACCGGGTCGCCATCGAACCCGATCAGATAGTCCGCGTACTGCGCCGGATCTGCAAGCGCACGCTCCCACAAACCTTCCGGGTCGACCGGCCGCTTCCACACGCGATGATTGCCTTCGTTGATGACCCGCCGCAACGGGACGCCGGCTTGTTCGAGGGCGCCCACATGGTCGCCCAGGTACATCAGCAACGTCGAATCCGGCGGGAGCGACTTGATCCAGCCGGCGAGTTGCTTATCGAGTGCGACGCGTCCGCGCATGTTGGTCGCGGCTTCACGATAGCAAATCGGATCTGCGCGCCAGATCATAGCGTAACTCGGAATCACGAGCAGCAGAATAGCGAGGAACGTCGCAGCATTTGTCCAACGGTTCCACGAAACTTCAAAGCGCGGAAGCTTCGCTGCTGATTGGATGAGGCAAGCAATCCCTAAGGGCACAAACACTGCAAAGGCCGGCAGAAGCTGGAGTCCATAGCGCAGGTTGTATTGGGAAAAGGGCCACCATGTCGGCACGAAAATCGGCACGCTGCCGTAGGCGATCGATAAGGCGTAAAACGGCACGGGCGTCCATAGAAGCAACGCGATGCGTCCACGTCCGCTGAACGCCGCGGCCAGACTTCCGAGCAGCGCCAGTGCGAGCCACAGTCGACCCCAGTTTGCTTCGGCCACGTTCAGCTCTGCGGCTCTCAGAAAATACGAGCTGGCAGCCAACAAGTTCCCTTTCGCAGGATTCACGGTCGCGGTTTTTTGTTCGATGGCTTTTGCGGAGTAAGGACCATTCGCGAATTCCAGAGGGTTCTGGTAGACGATCGCGTTATATGCGATCCAGAGCACCGGTGCGGATGCTGCCAGCAAAACGAACTTCGCAAGGGCCGAACGCGATGAGGAGACCAAGAATCGAGGCGCCCCATCCTCGGGTAGTTTGCGGGGCCGGAAGACGATGAAGACTGCTCCCACCACGAGAACCGCCGCCAGGAACCATCCGTCATAGCGCGTCAGACATGCTGCCACCAAACACAGCCCGCACTTTGTAAGCGCGTTTGCCTTCCCCCGTAAAAATTCGGCGAAGTACACGACGGCCCATATGAAGAACGCCAAATACAAGGACTCTCCCATCGCGGTCGATTGCATGTAGATGAGATTGGGATTCGCGCCGTAGACGAACACTGCGACCCAAGGCCCGATCATCGCCACCAAATCTAGTTGCCCATCGCCCTTCAACATTCCGCGCATCAGACGAAATATTCCCACCACTCCAAATACATACCCCGCCATCGACGGAATCGAGCCGCCGGAGCCGTTTTGCCACATCTTCATTGAGATGATGAACGGCATGATCAGCAGATGAGGCAGCGGCAGCCACACTGTTCCCAGCTGCAGCAGCCCGGGAGTTTTCGAGTCGAATACGCGGCGCGCGATGTTGATGTGCGCCACGGCATCGCCGTAAAGCAGAACGTCTGCCTGCCTGTAGTAAAAGAGGAAGGAAAACACCGAGACGAAGATGGCCAGCCACGCCAGCCGCACGATCTCAATTGCGGGATGCGCCTTCGGCAACGGAGGTTGGGGCTTCATTCGAGGTGGGTGAGTTCACGAAAGATCTCAAAGCGCTCGTCGATCTCGTCGCGGGTGAGCGACTGCAGCCGTTCGGTGCCAAAACTTTCGACGGCGAATGATCCCATTACACCGCCGTAGAACAGAGCCCGCTTCAGCACTTCGCGATTCAGTTCTTCCTGCGAGGCGACGTATCCCATAAAGCCGCCGGCAAAGGAATCACCCGCGCCTGTGGGATCTTTCACTTCATCAAGCGGCAAGGTCGGCGCGCGAAAGGGATGATGCCCAATCCCGAACGCGCCTTCGCGGAAGAAAATGGTTGCGCCGTATTCGCCGTGCTTGATCACCAGCGCTTGCGGCCCCATGGCTAACACCTTCTGCGCCGCGCGCGGCAGGTTCGTCTCATTTGCCAGCATCTTGGTTTCGGTGTCGTTGATCAAGAGCACATTCACCAGCTTCAGGGTTTCGGCCAGCTCCGGGCGCGCGCCCTTGATCCAGTAATTCATGGTGTCGCATCCGGTTAGTCGCACGCCGTTCATCTTCCGCCGCACGTTGGCCTGCAAAGTCGGCTGAATATTGGCTAGAAACAAAAACTCCGTATCTTCGTACTCTTTTGGAATCCTTGGCTGAAATTTTTCAAATACATTCAGATCGGTGAAGGTGGTCTTCGCCTCGTTGAGGTTCTCGGCATAGGTTCCGCCCCAGCGGAAGGTCTTGCCGGCGGCACGTTCGATGCCGCGCGTATCTACGCCGCGCTTTTTCAGAACGTTTTCATGTTCCGGGCCAAAGTCGTCGCCAACTACGGCGACCATTCGTACCTGGGTGAAATAGCTGGCGGCCAGAGAGAAGTAAGTCGCCGCGCCGCCGAGAATGCCCTTCACGCTGCCTGAGGGCGACGCGATGTCATCAAACGCAACCGAACCTACAACGACAATGCTCATCGTGCTTTCACGTACTTTCCAATGATCAGTTTCAACTTCTTTTTCGTCGCAGCCGGAATCTTCTTAGGATCGGTTAAGATCGCATGCGCCAGCGCCGAACCGCACTTGCACGACCGCCCGCGCGGCATTCCCTCTATAGTTTCGCGAATTACTTTCGTCGCGTTCTCGGCGTTTTTGAGCAAGACCGCCACAATCTGATCTACCGTTACCGAATCGTGATGGGGATGCCAGCAGTCGTAATCGGTCACCATGGCCACCGTGACGTAGCAAAGTTCCGCTTCCCGCGCCAGCTTCGCCTCCTGCAGGTTGGTCATTCCGATCACATCCATGCCCAGGCTGCGATACACATTCGATTCCGCTTTGGTTGAAAACTGCGGGCCTTCCATGCACAAATATGTTCCGCCGCGCTTGCCGGTCACGCCGATCTTCTTGCAAGCACGCTCGACCACGCCCGCCAGTTCACCGCAGACCGGATCGGCGAAAGCAACGTGGGCCACCACTCCGCCACCGAAAAAAGTATCGACGCGATGCCGGGTCCGATCGAAGAACTGGTCAGGGATCACGAAATCCAGCGGCTTATGCTCTTCCTTCAGCGATCCCACTGCCGAAACCGAAACAATTCTCTCGACTCCAAGTTGTTTGAAACCGTGAATATTGGCGCGGAAATTCAGCTCGCTCGGCAGAATGCGGTGTCCGCGGCCGTGCCGCGCCAGAAAAGCGACTTTTCGTCCTTCGAGCGTGCCACACACATAGGCGTCGGAAGGCGCGCCGAACGGCGTCTTCACACGAACTTCTTTCGACTTCACTAGTCCCGGCATGGCATAAAGCCCGCTGCCTCCGATAATCCCAATCTCTGCCTGTGCCACCAACCCTCCAGAGTTCGTGTCCCTACGGGAATCTCCGCGCGTGTGAGTCAAACTCGTGATTATACAGGACCATTCGCGCTGGCTTTTGTGCCCCGGCGCACTCCTGCGAACCCGCTACAATCTTCTCATGCGATTCCAGGCGGCCCTCCCCCTACTGATTGTTTGCACCGCAGCCCTCGCGCAGAGCGCGCCGAAACTCGCGTCCCAGCCGGAGCCCAAGTCCGTCACCGTTCCCTTCAAGCTCAGCCACAACCGCGTCATCATCGATGTTGACCTTCGACTCTCGGACGGAACAACCCAGCGTGTTCTTGCCTGGGTCGACAACGGGAATCCCGATCTTTACATGTCACGGCGGTTGGCTGTTGGAGCTTTTTCGTGTGACGGACAACTGTGCTCTGCCACTCCTCCGATGGAGATGAATATCGGCGGCATGGCGATCCCTCTTGGCGGAAAAACTCCCGGAACGGGGATCAAAGAGGCTTGGGTATCGCCGATCGATAAAGGTCCAATCGCGCCCGGACTCGAGGCCGAGATCAACGTCCCTTCTAGCATTCTGCGCCACTATGACGTGTTCATCGATTTCCCCGAGCATCGATTCACCATCGCTCTCGCCGGCAACCTGAAATTCAAAGGAGTACCGGCGAAGGCGATGGTGAACCCGCAGAATGGGCTGATCCAGGTGCCCAGTCAGATAGAGCGGAAGAAATACAACCTCGGCCTCGACATCGGTAAGCCCATTAGCTTTCTTACAGGAGAATTATTCGACAAGCTATCTGCGGCTCACCCCGACTGGCCGCACCTGATGGGAGCGATCGGGCCGGCCAATGTTTCGGGAGCGGCTGACGAAACGATGCGGAAGCTGATGCGAGTGGAACGGCTACAGTACGGTCCGCTGTTTCTGACCGACGTACCTGTGGCGGAACTTCCCAGCGATCAGATGACGCTCTTCGCAAGCCGCGCCGGCGGCCCGAGTGCAGGGTTGCTGGGTTCCGAGGTGCTACTCAATTACCGCGTAGGGATCGACTACGCGCACTCCACAGTCTATTTCGACATCGGGCGATTGTTTGATGCGCCGGATTTCGATCTCGTCGGCCTGATCTTGCGCCCCGAGGACGACGGACGCTTCACGATCCTCGGCATCGCCGACTACGAAGGCAAGCCTTCGGTACCCCAGGGAGATGAAGGAGTGCAGGCGGGCGACCACCTTGTCGCAGTCGATGGCATCCCTGCGCGGGGGTCTACTCTGGGACAGGTCTGGGCCATGCTCGCGGGGTCGCCCGGCACTAAACGCACGTTGACGATTGAGCATGCGGGCCGGCAAGTCACCGTTGTCGCTGAAGTGCAGCACTTCCTGGGTGATGCGCCGCAGGAAAATCAAACCAAGAAACGGTCGAAGAAAACCAATTGACGTCGGGGACCGTCGAGCTTACTTCGCGAAGACTTCCTTCTCCAGCGTCTCCGTCGTGGCCGGATCCAGGCTCTCGCTTACCAGCACAGTGTCGCCCTGCTCCTCGATCACTATGGGGCCGTCTTCGGTAACCCAGACGTGACGCCCTCTCAGGGCCTCAGCTTTATTCTTCGGGTGCGAGGGATCCGATTTTCCAGACGTTTGATCGCTTACCTCATCCGCTTTTTTGTACCGTTGCGCAAGCGAGCGCGCATAAATCCCGGCAAACTCCGCGGCTCGCTCCGCACTGGACCAACGCGATACGTAGAGCAGGCCGAGCGGTGCCGTCGCGTCGTTTTTCGGCCGCGCCGCGTAGTAGTAACCGCCGCGCCACTCCGGACACATCAGCTTGGACAATTCTTTCCCTGCATATTGCTCGATCAGCACCGCGACATCGAACTCGCCCATAGCGCCGATATCAAACTTAATGTAATCCTTGAAGTCCCGTTTGAACTCCGGCAGCGGCATGGGCTCAATCTTTTCCCCGGAAAGATAAGTTTCCGGCTGCATGATCTGCCGCGTAGTGTGCGGAGGATTCGCGAGGACGCCGGCGAAAGCCTTTTCCTTGCCGCCGCTGGCCATCAGCTTCACCACAAACTCCATGCCGTAGCTGTAGGGAAACGTCAGCGACTCTTTCATGAAAATAGGAGCGTCGTTGAAGACCTTGGTGCTCGGAGTCCCCGTCAAGGTTTCCGATTCCATGCTTTCTACGAGGTCGGGAGAATCGGCAATCGAGCGTCCGGTTGGAGCCAGGGCATATTGAAACATCATGGCCTGCGCCTGGCCTTCGATTACCGCTTCGCGAGCATCATCGATCTCGTCGTTCTCAATATCTTCCGGCGTGGGGTCTTTCTTGATCTCGCCCAGATCCTTGTCGCCCTTCTTCATCCATTTGTCTAGGCCGATCGACTGATCTTGTAGTGCGTGGGTGAGTTCATGGGCCAGCACCGGCTCCTGCTCTTCGAGCGGAACCCAGTCCAGAAGATTCACGGTCTTCGTCTTGGGATCGTAGTATCCAGCCACTTCTTCGCGCAGCAGGTTGACCAGCAGCTTCTCCATATCAAAATCGCGCGGCAGCAGCCCGAACTTCTTCAGCACCAGCTCGGAGCGCTGCAGCCGTTTTACGTCTTCGTCCTTCATGTGTTTGGTGAGATAGGCGACGACCTCGTCGCGGCTGGTGAGGCGGCGCTTGACCTCCTTCTTGATCGGCAGTCCGGTCTGCTTGCTGTCGAACGCCAAAATCTCGTCGACGGAGTGAAACAGTTCCTCGGCTTCTTCCGGCGTGATCTTGACTTCCTTGTCTTCGGTCGCGGGGGATGATTGCGCGGGCTGGGCAGGCTTGCCCGCCTGTTTTGGAGTTTGACCCTGTTGGGTCTGTTCTTGCGACCCCGAAGCGGAAGGCTGCGCGGGCCGGTCCTGCGCGCAAACCGCGCTGCTCGACCCCAAAAGCAGAACAACCGCAAAAAGCGGCCCGAGAAACCTCGTGCGCAACAGCTTAAGGGTATTCATTAGGAACGAGTCTACCCTGTTTGCCTATACTCTCTTCAAGGACAAACATGACTCCAAACATAACAACGAATGCCCCTGTCAACCTCTGGACTTCCACCGGCCACGTGCGCGACTATCTGGAGCGCGCCGATTCCATCCCTCACCGGTCGGAAGGCGAATCCGCGCTGCTGGAATTTATTCCGAAGACGGCGCGCCGCGTTCTTGATCTCGGCACAGGCAACGGCAGACTGCTCGCCCTCGTTAGGTCCGTGCTGGACGCTGCTGGCGTGGAATCTGTGGCTGTCGACTTTTCACCTGCCATGCTGGAAGCGGTTGCGAAGCGCTTCGCCGGAGATGCCTCCGTCAAGGTCGTCACTCACAATCTCGACCAGCCGCTGCCGGCGTTGGGCAAGTTCGATGCGGTTGTCTCCAGCTTCGCGATTCATCACGTTGTGCACTCGCGTAAGCGCGCGCTTTATGCGGAGATTTTTAGTTTGCTAAATCCCGGCGGCGTATTCTGCAATTTCGAACACGTGGCCTCTCCCACGCCGCGTCTGCATGAGGAATTCCTGCATTCGATCGGGTACACCGTCGAAACTGAAGACCCCTCAAACAAGTTGCTTGATCTTCAAACGCAGCTGCAATGGCTGCGCGAGATCGGCTTCGTGGATGTGGATTGTCAGTGGAAGTGGAGAGAGCTGGCGCTGCTGGTAGGCAGGAAGTCCTAAAGCTTACCCGCGACTAACAAGTTCGCTACCCAGTCGCCAACTTCCCTCGTTCCGAGGGTCCCGCCGACATCCTGCGTAGTCTTTTTCTGGCGCACGGCTTCGAGCACTGCTGCTTCCATCTTCGCGGCTTCTTTCGTCAGTCCCAAATGCGCCAGCATCATCGCTGTGGTCAGAATCGCGCCGAACGGGTTCGCCAGGTTCTTCCCAGCAATGGGCGGTGCCGAGCCGTGCACCGGCTCGAACATCGACGTCTTCCCGGGATGAATATTGCCGCTGGCCGCCATGCCCAGCCCACCCTGCAGTCCGGCGGCGAGGTCGGTGATGATGTCGCCGAACATATTGTTGGTGACGATTACATCGAACCCGCGGGGATCGCGAACCATCTGCAGGCATAGAGCATCCACGTACATGTGTTGCGCCGCGATCTGGGGATGCTCGCCGCTTACCTCCTTGAAGACCCGCTGCCACAAGCCGCCCGCGTGGGTCATGGCATTCGACTTGTCGCACATGAGAACACGCTTGCGCGGCGAACCGTCGAGCTTAGCGTGGTTCTCGCAATGTTCGAAGGCGTAGCGGATGATGCGCTCCACGCCCTTGCGTGTATTGATGTCTTCCTGAATCGCAATCTCATCCGGCGTACCCTGCTTGAAGACTCCGCCGGCATCGGTGTAGACGCCTTCAGTGTTTTCGCGGATCACAACGAAATCCACATCCTTCGGCTCGATGCCTTTGAGCGGACATAAGGTCGCGTCGAGCAGGCGCACCGGCCGCACGTTAGCGTAGAGGTCCATCTTGAAGCGCATGCCGAGGAGGATCTCCCGGGCATGGATGTTTGTGGGGACGCGGGGATCGCCGAAAGCGCCGGCCAGGATGGCGTCGAAGTCGCGGTCGAGCATGGCGAAGCCATCGGGAGGGACGGTCATGCCGTCGCGCAGATAACGGTCTGCGCCCCAGTCAAATTCCGTGAGGTCAACTTCAGCCCTCGACGCCCGGATGATCTTGAGAGCTTGCAGGATCACTTCCTGGCCAATCCCGTCTCCGGGGATGACGGCGATGCGTTTTCGGGAAGGCGCTTGCGGATGCTCAGTAATACGGTCCACCGCAGAAAAGCTAACACAAGCCGAGCCGAATGAGTAGGTTGTCAAAGCGGGGGTGGCCAAATGAATCGCGGGGCCGTTCGCTATAATCAATACTTCAATGTTTACTACTCCGCTACAAGACGCACTGCAGGCGCAGCCCGGGAATCAAGTGCGGCCACTCGCGCTCACAGAATACCGCGGAGCTACGACGGCAGCACGGTTTGCCGATCCTCAAGTGGAGTTTGCTGCCCTCGTCGGTGGTTGTGGAGTTTATGACCTGGGTTTCCGCGCCCGCATTTCGCTCAGCGGGGGAGATCGAGCGCGCTGGATGAACGGCATGGTGACGAACAATATTCGCGATCTCGCCTCCGGGCGCGGTGTGTATGCCTTCCTGCTCAACCCGCTGGGCCGCATTCTTGGCGATATGGTCGTTTACAACCTGGGTGAGAAGTTGTTGGTGGAAACCGATCGCAGCCAGGTTGAGAAAATTTTGGCCACGTTCGACCATTACATCATTATGGATGACGTGGAAGTGGCGGACATCAGCGCGCGGCAGACGGCTCTGGGCCTGGCCGGACCAAGGGCACGGGCCACCCTGAACATTGCGGGCATCGAAGTTCCCAACCTGCAGCCCTTGCAGATGATTACTCCGCAGTGCAATTGTGACTGTGGCTGCGTGCAGTGCACCGTGATAAGCGGCGAGGATGAGCCGCATGAGTCCTACGAAATCTGGCTCTCGCCCCAGGATGTTTACAAAACCTGGCAGGCACTGCTTGCAGCAGGGGCGACACCAGTGGGCAGCGAAGCACTGGAAATGCTGCGCATTGTCTCCGGCGTTCCGCTTTATGGCGTTGATATCCGCGAGCGCGACCTACCCCAGGAAACCGAGCAGATGCGCGCGCTCAACTTCAACAAAGGCTGCTACGTGGGGCAGGAAATTGTAGAGCGCATTCGCTCTCGGGGCAATGTGCATCGCAAGTTTACCGGGTTTCTGCTGGAAGGGGCGGCGACGATCGAGGTAGCTGCTAAGATCACCTTCGACGAAAAGGAAGTGGGCGAAGTCACGAGTGTTGCTACTGCACCTTCGCGGGCTGGCGATCAGACAGTTGCCTTGGGATATATTCGCCGCGAAGTGGGAGTGCCGGGACGCGAAGTGACGATTGGAACCGCCAAGGCCCGTGTGATCCAGTTGCCGCTGGAGAGCGTCGCGCTAGGGCAGGCGGAGGATTCGTTGCACCATTCCGTGATGCAATAATTAGGAACAGACATATGGCTGAGAAGAAACAGGAATCAGGTTTCACCGTAACCGACCGGCGGTTGTTTACTGAGGACGGAGAGTTACGCAAAGATGTTCCCGAAGAACCCGAGCCGCCCAAGGCCGTCGCGCCGTCGCCGGCGGCTCCGACCGCTGTCAAGGAAACTGCGTCCACAGAAAAAACCGTGACGGGTTTTCCGGCGGAGGGAGATGGGATGTTGGGGCAAGTTGCACCTCCGCCGCCGACTGCTGCCGAACAACAGGCGCAAGCCGATGCCTACCGGGAATCCGCGCAGGAACTGGATTCGAGAGTCGAGCTGAGCGGACGCTCGGCCAAAGAGTTTGAGATGACCTTCGAGCGCTTCCTGGCATCGCTCTACATGACGGCGATGCTGCAGCTGGGGCTGATGCACCAGCAAGGAGAGCAGCCGCGGATTGACATTCTTGGCGCGCGACAAACCATCGATACGCTCTCTCTCATTGCCGAAAAAACCAAGGGCAACCTGGCCCCGACGGAAGAAAACTTTCTGCAGAACAGCCTCTATGAAGTGCGCATGGCCTATGTGGAAGTGACCAACGCACTATCGCGCCCTCCACAGCCGGGATCGGCCACGGGAACCAGTGGACGATGAAGCTTCCGGGTAAGCGTGCAAACTTGAGGGCTAGCGCATGAAAGCCACGCTCACGGTGCTGGGTAGCGGCACATCCATGGGTGTGCCTACGTTGGGCTGCGACTGCGCAGTTTGCCACTCCAGCGATCCGCACGACCGCCGCACCCGCCCTTCGATCATGCTCGAGTTTGCGGGCAAGGTTGTGCTCATCGACACCGCGCCCGATTTTTATTCGCAAGCCATCCGCGAGGGAATTACGCAAGTGGATGCGGTTCTTTACACGCATACCCACGCCGACCATATTTTAGGCATCGATGACCTGCGCCCCTTGAGTTACCGTCACAAGCCGGCGAAGCTGCCACTTTATGCGCGGCCGGACGCGGCAGCGTTTCTGCGCCGCATGTTCACATACATCTTCGATGCTGATTACAAGTACGGAAGCTTGCCGCAACTCGAGTTGCGGCCGATTGATGGTCCGGTGGATCTGTTTGGGGCGCGCTTCGAGCCGGTGCGCTTGATTCACGGGGAGGCTGAGATTTATGGCTTCCGCTTCGGCACCGCGGCTTATCTCACCGACCACAGCGAGATTCCCGAAGCATCGTTCCATCAGTTGCAGGGGCTGGACGTTCTTTTCCTGGATGCACTGCGGCATAAGCCTCATCCCACGCACTCGACGGTGGAGAATTCGCTGCGCATCGTGGACCGGGTAAAAGCCAAGCGGGGCTTCTTCACCCATATTTGCCACGACCTGCCACATGAGGCGACAAATGCAACCCTGCCTCCGCATGTGCGGCTGGCTTATGACGGAATGAAGCTGGAGTTTGAAATCTAGAAGGCCTTCGCCACGGATTCGCGCGGATTAACACGGATGCGCACAAGAAGAACCTTTTACCGCTGAGAACGCAGAGTGCGCCGAGAAATCTCAGGAATCAGTTCTGATTCTCTCGGCGTGCCCGGCGATCTCGGCGGTTAGCATTTGGTATTTGTCGTTCATCGCTGATCATGAATGTTTTTCACAAACTCGAGGACGTTCCGGCGGGATTCGGGCCGTCGCTGGTGAGTGTGGGTAATTTTGATGGCGTGCACCGGGCGCACGCTCATGTGCTGGGCGAGATCGTGCGGCGGGCGCGGCAACGCGAAGCCAGGGCGGTTGCGGTGACGTTCGAGCCTCATCCGGCACGCATTCTGCGGCCTGACTCCGGACTGAAGCTGCTTACTCCGCTGCCGGAGAAACTGCGCTTGCTTGAGGCCACGGGCGTTGATGCCGTGCTGATCCTGCCTTTTGGACGCGATCTTTCGCTGATGACGCCGCGGCAGTTCGCCGAACGCATCCTCAAACGGAAACTGCATGCAGTTGAGGTGCATGAGGGTTTCAACTTCCGCTTCGGGCACAAAGCTGCGGGCGACGTGAACGTTCTGGCGCAGCTGGGGCAGGAGATGGGTTTTGAAGTAAAGGTCTACCCGGAGCAGACTCTGCGTGGCGAGCCGGTTTCGAGCAGTCATATCCGGAAATTAATCCGCGAAGGTCGAGTGAGCCGGGCGCGACATTTGCTGGCGCGTCCGTTCTGTATTTTGGGCGCGCCGGGACGCGGGCGTGGGCTGGGATCGAAGTATACCGTGCCGACAATCAATCTGGCGCGCTATGAAGAGCTTGTCCCGAAAGACGGCGTCTACATTACGTGTACGAGAGTCGACGGGGAACTATTCGATTCCGTCACCAACGTGGGCAATCGCCCAACGTTCGGGGTCGATTCATTTGCCGTCGAGACGCACCTGCTGAACTTTCATCCCATTGAACTGACGCCGGAGAGTGAGGTTGAGATCTGCTTTTTCGACCGGGTGCGCGATGAAATCAAGTTTCCGTCGGTCGAGGCTCTGCGCGAGCAGATCGCACACGACGTCAAGAAGGCGCGAAGATATTTTCATTTCCTGCGACTTAACTTCTAGCCGCGTACACTAGTGGGGCAGGTAACCTGACTCCTCGGGCAATTTGCCATCCACCCGCACCACGTTGATGGTGCTGTCGATGGATCGAAATTCCACCAGGCCAATCGCTCCGGGAGTGGATCGCACAGCCTTAAGCACGTCTGCGTCGGAGTCTGCCATCACAATGGAATCCCTGTGAGCGGCGATCAGCGCCTTCAACTCATCGGCAGTCATCCTGTTGAGTCGCTCCAAGGTTTCCGTCTCTCCCTCGGAATCCCGGTGTAGAACGAGAACTATAGCCTTGCCATCCGGCCACCTTTTTACCTCGGAGCGCAGAATTCTGGATAGGTGCGCAGCTGTGACGTTTTCCACGGTGTTGTCCTTGTTGACCACGACTGCCATGTGGTGGGCGAAGCAAGGTGTGAGAAACGCCAGGAGAAAAACAAGAAGCACGCCAACCCTCTGAAATTTCATAAGCACGTCCGGTTTCAGGCTATGGTTCCTTGAATTTGCTATGCCAAGGCTAACCTAGAATCACGAGCGTCGAAGTAAAAACATTGTCAAAACGAGGCCGAGGTATCCGGAGAGCAAACATCCATCGGCAGGGCAAATCGGCGTAGCGCTGACTTCAGAATTGACAATTACTCTTCACCCCGTACAATCCGCCGTGCATGGCGATTAGTCCCCTCCAACTGATTGAGCAAGCCACACCGGGGCAACGGCGGACGCTGCTGGCGGCGGCGATGGGGTGGGCGCTCGATGCTTTCGACGCCATGCTCTATGCGCTGGTGCTGGCTTTGCTCATGCGTGATCTGGGCATGAACAAGACCACGGCGGGCCTGCTGGGCACGCTGACGTTGTTAGCCTCGGGGTTGGGCGGAGTGCTGTTTGGTTTCCTTGCCGACCGCATCGGGCGCAAGCGGGCGCTCATGGCGAGCATCCTGACCTATTCGGTGTGCTCGTTTGCGTCCGGGCTGGCCACAAGCATTGCGATGCTCGCAGTGGCGCGTTTTGTTCTAGGCCTGGGCATGGGCGGCGAATGGAATACTGGCGCGACGCTGGTGGCTGAGACTTGGCCGGCGGAGTTTCGCGCCAAGGCAATTTCCGTGGTGCAGAGTTCGTGGGCTCTGGGCTTTGCTGCAGCCGCATTAGTGGCGGGGCCGGTGGCACGCTATTTCGGATGGCGCGCCGTGTTCTTTGTGGGGATTCTCCCTGCCTTGCTGACGTTGTGGATTCGCCGCGGAGTGCCGGAGTCGGCGATGTGGGCCGAACGCGGGTTTCAGGACGGCAGCGGAGACCTCGCCGGTAATGCAACAGCGAAGTTCTCGGCGCTGTTTCGACCGCCTTACGTGAAACCTACGTTTGCGCTGCTACTGTTCAATTTCTGCTGTCTGTTTGCCTGGTGGGGCCTGTTTCAGTGGATCCCCCCTTATTTGTCACTGCCTGTGTCGCAGGGCGGACGCGGCTTTGGGGTGATGGGGACAACGACACTGCTGGTGGTGCTGAATCTGCTTGGAATGTTTCCTGGCTATGTAAGTTTCGGCTGGGTCGCCGATTATATCGGCCGGCGCAATGCGTTTGTAGGCTATAGCTTAGCGGCAGCTCTTCTGATTCCACTTTATGCTGCGGCGCGCTCGACCGTGGCGCTCATGGGACTGGGAACCTTGGTGGCATTCTTCGGGACCGGGCTCTTCTCCGGCTCTGGAATCATAGGAAGTGAGATTTTTCCGACCAGCCTGCGGGCTCGCGCGCTGGGCTTCACCTACAACGGGGCACGGGCAATGAGTTCGGTGGCGCCGTTAGTAATTGGCCGAGTCGGCCAGGCTAAAGGCTTAGGTTGGGCATTTTATTTGTGCGCGGCTGGATATCTGCTGGCAGCCTTGATGACGACGCAATTGCCGGAGACGCGGGGAAAGAAGCTGGAGTAAGGATAACCGCCCGAGGTGAACCCGCCTTTCATTGCTGACGCCAGGTGAGGTCCACGCGCACTGGGATCTCGTTCTTCACCGGCAAGGTCAGGAGCGACGGGGGGTCGATCTTAAAATCAACGAGGGTCGCTGGAATGGTTCCCGTGATGCGGATCTCGTTGCCTTGCTTGGCCAACTGGAAAGGGACCTGCTTGTAGTGTGCGGTCTGGCCGGCGAACTGGATTTCGAGATCGGCTTGAATGGTAGTCGAGGTGGACGCGGATTCGGGCAAGCGGGTGCGAACAATTACCATGGGAAACTCTGCCCCTCGAGTTACCTGAATCATGTGGAGATCGCGGTTACTGTCACCCGAGTCGAAGGACTTGACTGGCACGGCGATGAGGAAATCGCATTGACCGGCGTGGCAAATCCCTTTGCCGCGCACCTCATGGCTGACGCCTTCAGATTGGTGAAGAGGATGTGACACGTGGTAGGTGAGGGTGCCTTGTTGTAAGGCCCATTGGGTGTCCGCCGACGCAGCGAGCGTCGGAAGGGCCAAAAGCAGGCACGCGGTGAGGGTTTTGGTCGTCATGTGTAGCTTCGCTGTCATTGTCATTGGCACTCAGAATTTAACCGAAACGGATAGGAGCGCGGCGCCGAAGGCTCCAGCTGTGACGATTGCCACAGGGCCGTGCGCCGATGCGATGCCGTGAACTTTTTCTCCTTTGCTCTTTTGATCGAAAGCCATTTCACCCAGGATGGGCGTCAGAATCATTCCCGGACCGTGAATCCATGCCAGGGCTTTATGCACGCGGATCGGCCCTCGTGTCTGGGTTCCTGAAACCCTGGGCGCGCGGATAGCAAAGTAGGCCGTGGTGAAATATAAAGTCGCTGTCGCCCCGCCCAAGGCGGCATGCAGATCGCGAGATGACGTGCTCGTGCTCTTGCCGCCGGCGCCTGCGGAGGAGATCACGGTGGCTAGCAGTGGGACAGCGGTGATTAAGCCCATGCGTTGATGGATCTTCAACATGTGGGTGCGCTTGTCGAGCAGAGCTTGCCGCTTGGCGTCGCCTTGGGCCTGCGATGGGGAAAATCCAAGGTCTTCAAGAGAAGGTTCTGTTTTGCTGCTGGAGGGCGCATTCGGCAGTTCGCTCGGCGGAGTGGTCTGCTTATTCTGTGACCCGGTTTGCCCCGTGCTCTGACTCTGCGGGTTAGGCGACGGCTTCTGTTCTTGCGCCGCCGGCTGACCATCCTCAGGCGCCGTGGTTCCGGTAGTTTGCGCCAGGGACAGAAACGGAACCAGCGTCAGCGCCAAAGCAGTGAACGCGATGAATCTTAGAGTCATTTTCACGAGATTCGAAGCCTCGTTGAATTACAGCGATTCGAGTAAACCCGCAACTATCGCCGATAGTTTGTAGCCTGAGATGCCGGCCTTGAAGCCGCGGGATGCCCGCCAGTTATAAGATCAGACATCCCGTCGCGAGATTCTACTCCATGGGCTCGATCACGACGGACTCCTCCGCCATGCTTCGACCTGGGCGCTGCACGATCACGATAGCCGCCAACACAAAGGCAATTCCCACGGTCTGGACCGGACGCAAGACTTCTCCCAGGAGCAGAGCGGCGAGAAGAATGGAGAACACCGGCTCAAGACAACTGGCGATGATGGCCCGAGTAGGTTCAAGATACTGCAGGCCGAGGAAGTAGAGAGAGAATGCTCCCAGCACCGAGATCATCGAGAAAACGAACAGGAACACCCATTGCGCGGGAGCGTAGTGCGCTGCGAGGATTTTCCAGGGAGGATTGAGGACGAGCCAGAAGGCCGCGGCAGCAGTAAGGGTCCAGACGAGCACACGCCAGCGGTCATAACGGGCCAGGATGCGGTGTCCACCGACGTTGTAGAAGGCGAAAGAGAATGAGGCGAGCAGCGCGGCAACGAGACCGTAGGAGTCAAGGCGAAGGGCCCGTCCATCATTCGGTTTGATTCCGACGATGCCGATGACGAGTGCAATTCCCGCAACTGCCATCCCAACGGCAACTACTTTTTGTAGGGAGAGCTTTTGCTGGCCGCGGGCTACGACGTAAAACAGAACCCACACGGGAGCGGTGTATTGCACGATGATCGCGGTGGCGACATTCGTCCTTTGGATGGCAACGTAGTAGAAGTAATTAGAGACGGCGACTCCAAGCGTGCCCAGAAGGAAGCAATACACGAGATCACGCGCGGGCAGCTTGATGCGCTGCCATCCTTGGGATACGACGAGGAGCGGAAGCAGAACCAGCAGAGAAAACGTGGTGCGCGTCTGCGAGAGAATCAGTGGGTCGATGGGACGGAGCGCCGTGCCCAATGGGAGCTTTCCAGTGAAAACGGCACGGCCGAGGGTAGCGGAGACTCCCCAGAGAAACGCCGCCGAGGCGATGAACAGATAACCGCGCAGAGGATGTGGACGCGCATCTTGCGGACTTGGGTTTGAGATGGTGAGCCTCGCCAATCGCTCTCGATGGAAACATTCCGATGATCAGGCAGCGGAGAGGAACCGGTCAAGGCGATCAGGGTCGAAGCCTTCGATCACTTCGGCGCCGGCCGGGCTGAGGATCACCAAGGTTGGAGCAGTGCGGCTGTGGTAGGTTTCGAGTAATTCGCGACGAGCGGCGGAGTCGCTCATGTCACGTTCCTCGAAGACCAGTTCTTTCGCTTCCAGGAAAATTCTCATCACTTCGCAACTGAGGCAGCCGGGTTGGGTGAAGAGGAACATTTTCCAGGACATCGGTTTACTCGTTCCGCGCGTCCAGATATTCGATCTCAGCCCTGATTTTCGCGGTCTTGTCGAGCATAGCCGAGACCGAACAATATTTTTCTTTCGAGAGCCGAACTGCGTCCTCGACCGCCTTGCGCGACACTTTTCCGCCGATGCGGTAGGTCAGCTTGATTTCAGTATAGACCGAGGGTGACTCGGTGGCGCGCTCGGCCTGAGCGCGGACTTCGAGGCTGGTAAAGGGCTCGCGCTTTTTTTGCAGAATGGAGACGACATCGTAGCCGGTGCAGCCGCAGAGAGCGATCAGCACGAGCTCCATCGGACTTGATGCGGTCGCTTTATCGCCATCCATAGGGACAGCGTGACCACTCGAGGCGATTCCATTAAAACGCTGCTTTTCGATCCAGGTAGCGCGTGCGTCAGTCATGACAGCTCCTACTGTGCGGCTGTTTGCTTTTCTCTGCCATCGCTATCTCCCGTCTAGACAATTAGAAATTGCGACTCAGAAATCTGTCCGTGACCGATGTCACTATGCGGCGTGTTCACCTGCGGTTGTCAGTGCTCGGTTCAGGATGAATCAATACGCGAAAAAGTTCCGGCGCGGCCTGCTTGAACCGGATTTCAAGATCGGTCTGGATGTCATGAACGCTGGCCAGCGAAAGATCGTCGGAAAACGTGCAATGGCAGGAAACGTAAAGCCGGCCGCGCACCTTCTTGATCTGGACGTCGTGCATGTCGACAATCTCAGGAAATTGGCTCGCCAGCGACTTGAGCCGCCGCTCGAGTTCTGCGTCGCGGACTAACTCGTCGCCGGTTTCAATGGTGGCAGGCTCGCTCTCGATGTGGGTGAGGATGTCGGCGATCTCAGGCACGTCGTGGCGCATGTCGGCTTCCAATTCTGTGACTTGATCATGGGCGCTCTTGAGAGTCATGCGCTCGTCGAGTTCGACGTGTTGTTCGACGTGGAGTTGTCCAGCTAGATCCTGCACACTGATGTCGTGGACGTTGAGGTTGTGACGAGTGGCGACGGCACGAATGCGGTCGAAAATATTTTCCGAGCGCTGGGCGCGGGGGAGCGGTTGCACGGTTACGTCAGCGTCGGGAAGAATGTTGTGAACCGCCGCGGTCACCGCTTCCACGAGCTGCTCGGAACGCTGGAAAGTAACGGTGCGGGCGAGGCCGACCGCTAGATCGGCGAAGTAACGGTTGCCCGCGCGGCGAATACGCACGCGTCCGACCTCAAGCACACCATCTACACGGGAAACGGCGTCGATAATCTGGGCTCGGACTCCGGCAGGAGCCGCGTCGAGCAGAGCGTCGACAGTGCGGCGGGCCAGGCGCCAGCTCACGGAAACGATGACGCCGGCGACGAACAGAGCGGCGATCGGATCGGCGACGCGAAGCCAATCCAAACGATAAACACGCCCCAGGAGAATCAGCACCAGACTGATAACCACTACGCCCGATGACCAGATGTCGGTGGCGAAGTGCAGCGCGTCGGCTTCGAGAGCCTGGCTTTCGTATTTCGTGGCAATGCGGCCGAGAGCGCGCGAACGCCACCAGTCCACGGCCATGGAGACCAGCATTACAGCGAAGGCCCAGATCGAAGGTTCGACGTCAACATGCCGATAAAACAGGCGCATGATCGCTTCGTAGATAACCCAGGCACAGGTCAGCAGAAGCAGTCCGGTTTCGACGAAGGCCGAAAAGTTTTCGACTTTTCCATGGCCATACTGGTGGTCGGCGTCGGCGGGCTTGTCAGAGACTCCGACCGAGAGATAGGTCAGAAGAGCTGCGATCAAATCGAGGGCGGAGTGCGCGGCTTCGGAGAGGATTCCGAGGCTACCTGTAGTGACGCCAACGACTATCTTTCCTCCGGTGATGAGAACAGCGGCCGCAACCGAGTTTCCAGCCACTGCGCGCTTCTCGGCGCGCATCGCATTCGGCGAATAAAGGGCCGGCGTCACGGACATGATGGGATTATCGCCGCTTCCGCGTAATTGCGCCAAGGGAAACGCGGCCATGCGGGGTTCTGGAGAAACTGGCTCTGTGCTAGGATGCTAGGTTCGAGCTGTGCAACTTCCTGATCTACCAATCCTGGAGGAATCTTATGCATAAGAGTTGTTTGCTGTGTGTATTTCTGGGAGCGCTGGCCTGGGGACAGGCGCAGCCGGGGATGGCACCGGCGCAGGCTCCGGGCGTTGCCAAGGCTCCAGCGCCTGGGGCGGAAGTGCCCGAGAGTGCGGTTGTGATTACAATTAAGGGCGTGTGTCCGGCGACACCGAGGGGGGCTACGGTGACCAAGACCGGCGCCAGCAAGACCAGCGCCGTCAAGAAGCCGGCGGACTGCAAGACGGAGATTACCCGCGCAGAATTCGAGAAGCTGACCACAGCGCTGCAACCGGGGCCGAATCCGCTGACTCCCCAGCAACGGCGGCAGTTGGCCAACCAGCTTCCCCAGCTCATCGCCTTGTCGGATGCGGCGAAAGCGAAGGGGCTCGACAAGACCGCGAAATTTGTGGAGACGATGAAGTTCGTTAAAATGCGCGTCCTCACTTCGGAGCTCCAGCGCACGGTGCAGGAAGAGGCGGACAAAGTGCCGCCAGAAAAGATTACCGAGTATTACAAAAATAATCCCGAAGCGTACCAGCAGTTTTCTCTCGACCGTCTCTTCATTCCACGCTTCAAGCAGGTAGAAGTGGAGAATAAGCCCGAGGGGAAGGAACCGGAGAAGCTGACCGAAGAACAGCAAAAAGCGAAGGATGCGGCGGAACAAGCCAAGCGGGAGGAAGGCGAGCAGGAGATGAACAAGCTGGCCGACAGCCTGCGCGCAGAGGCAGCTGCCGGCGGAGATTTCGCAAAACTGCAGAAGGAAGCGTTCGAAGCGGCTGGCACAAAAGTGGCCAATCCGACAGTGAACCTGCCCAAGGTGCGGCGTACTGGATTGCCCCCGGCTCACGCCTCGGTGTTTGATCTGAAGGTGGGCGAAGTATCTGCGGTCATCAGTGACAACGGAGGACATTACGTCTACAAGGTGGTGAGCGAAGAGGTTCTCCCGCTGGACGCGCAGATCGAAAGCGAAATCCACAACCGGCTCAAAGCCGAGCGCCTGAAGGAAATGATGGAAAAGTACACCAACTCGTTCCAGGCGGTGCAGAACGAAGCATATTTTGGACCGGCAGGACCCGAAGGACCGATGGGAGGGCGTCCTCCGGGACTGCCGCCGCGCGCACCGCGTCCTCAGATGACTCCGCCCCCGACACCGCCGCAAGGCGCGCCGCCGGCCTCGAAGCCAGACTGATGGCAAGCGCCAAACCTGTCGTCGTGGTCACCGGTATTGCGGGAAACCTGGGCTCCCGGCTGCTCCCGCTGCTCGGGGATTTCTCGGTGATTGGAGTGGACTTGAGTCCGCCCAAAACCGATCTTCCGCTCCAGTTCGAGCGCCTGGATGTAGGCGAGGAATCTTCCACGCGTGCGCTTTTCGAAATGCTGCGGGACACCCAGCCGGTTTCCGTGGTTCATCTAGCGTTCGTGATCGACCCGGTGCGCACCGGTGTGCTCGACAGCGAGCGCATGTGGCAGATCAACGTGGCCGGCACTGCTCGGGTGATGGAGGCCGTTACCGAAGCGAATCGCGCCGGAGATTTTGGAATCAAGCAATTCATTTTCCCCAGCAGCGTTTCCGC
Organism: uncultured Acidobacteriaceae bacterium; assembly: GCA_963786075.1. Lineage (GTDB taxonomy): Bacteria > Acidobacteriota > Terriglobia > Terriglobales > Acidobacteriaceae > Sulfotelmatobacter. The sequence goes on from CAWAYA010000002.1 coordinate 205,664, forward strand.
TTATGGATCCAGCCTGCCCCGGCCGGCCACGGAAGACTCAGTCATGGCGGCCCACACGCTGCCTTACGCGATTCACAAGAAACAATCTGACGAGGTGGTGCAGCAACGCGCACCGGCCTTGCGGGGGTGCAGCGTGTACATTCTGCGTCCGCATATTTTTGCGGGCGCCAGCGTGGAGAATTACCTGCTGGGAGCGTTTCGGGGTACGCCCAACGGGAAAAGCGCGCGCGCCGAAAAAATGCGAAGCGAGGGCAAACGGCTGCCCTGCATGCTGCCGCGCGGGCAACAGTATCTCGATAACAAGATTCAATTCGTGCATGTAGACGATATGGCGCGGCTGGTCGCGCACATCCTGCACCGCGATCCGGAGCCACAACGGTTGACCATTCTGAATGTAGCTGGACGCGGCGAACCGCTTACCTTCGGACGCTGCATTGAAATGGCTCAGGCCAAGCTGGTGCGCGTGCCTGGCAAATGGGCCATGCGGCTCGTACTGCAATTTCTATGGAAGCGCCAGGTCTCAGCGATTCCGCCGGAAGCAATGCCCTACATGATCGGTGAGTACATCATGAATACGGACCGACTGCGGGGCTTCCTGGGCGAGGAGTATGAGAAAGTAATCCGCTACACAATTGCCGACGCATTCGCAGACAGCGTCAAGATCACGCGCGCGTCGACGAAGAGCACAACCACCAAATAGCTTTCCTGGAACAACAATTCTTTCACTTCGTTCCGCGATACAAACCTGCAATTCCGAACGTGTAGGGGGTCCAACTCGCTTCGCGGAAACCGGCGCGGCGCATGCGGGCCAGCATCTCTTGCGGCTCGGGAAAGCGTTCGACTGAGTTGGGAAGATACGCATACGGCCCGCGGACGCCAGAAAGCATGGTGCCGACGCGCGGCAAGACCTGCCGGAAGTAGAGCCGGTAGAGATGACCAATGACTCCGTTGGGCTCGCTGAAATCGAGGATGCCACACTCGCCTCCGGGCCGCAAGACGCGCGCGATCTCGCGCAGGCCGGCATCGTAGTCCGCGAGATTGCGGAATCCGAAAGCTGAGGTCACGAGGCTGAAATGCTGGTCGGAAAAGGGAAGGCTGAGAGCGTCGGCTTCGATCCAGTGCGGAGAGCCAGGCGTGCTGTTTTGTGCCGGTTTGGCGAGCGACTTCGATTGGGCGCGCCGCAGCATAGCGTGAGAAAAGTCGGCACCTAAGATCTGCTGGCCGCCCCTCCCTGCCTGCTTGCGCAGGGCGAAGGTCATATCGCCGGTGCCACAGCACAGGTCGAGAACCCGGCAATCGGTCTGGTCGAGAATCTGCTCGAACGTGCGTGCAGTGCGGCGCCACCACAGGCGATCCACGTTGAGCGATAGCAGGTGATTGAGCAGGTCATAGCGCGGAGCGATCGAGGTGAACATCTCGCGAACCGCGCGCGCCGCAGAACTAACATCACCGGCGCCCGCTGGAGCGGCGCCCACCACGGTCGGTCTCTGGAGCTCAGCCACGGCGTTTTATTTTCCCCAGCCGCCGTGGGACAGGCGGCGCAATTCTTCGACGGCACCGATCACCACGCTATCCGGCACGTCGGCGGCGACCTCGACTTTCCCGATTTCCCGTGGCAGAACGAAATGCACCACACCACCTTGCGTTTTCTTGTCGGCCTGGAGTCGCACGAGAATCTTGCGCGCACTCACTTTCAGCTCGGGCAACCGGCCCAGGCTGAGGATGGCGTCGGCGATGCGGCCGGCGGTGACGCTGTCGGTGCGCCCAACAGCGAGAGCAATGTTGGTTGCCGCAATCATGCCCCAGGCGACGGCTTCGCCGTGAAGCAGGCTGCGGTAGCCGGTTTCCGCCTCGAGCGCGTGTCCGATTGTGTGACCGAGATTCAGTACGCGGCGTAGCCCGCCTTCGCGCTCATCAGCAGAAACCACTTCAGCTTTCAGCTTTACGGATTGAGCGATAAGACCTTCGAGCTCTACTGGATCGCGCTTCAGGATTTGAGCCCGCTTCTGTTCGAAGCGCAGAAAAAGATCGAGATCGCCGATGATGCCGCACTTGAGCGCTTCGTACAGGCCGGCGCGAAACTCGCGATTCGGCAGCGTGCGCAAGACTTCCGGATCGATGAGCACGACGCGAGGATGATGGAATGTTCCGAGCAGGTTCTTCCCTGCTCCCAGGTTCACCGCGGTCTTGCCGCCGACGGAGGCATCCACTTGGGCAAGCACTGTGGTGGGAATCTGCACCAGCTCCACACCGCGCATGTAAAGCGACGCCAGCAGTCCGGTGACATCGCCTACCACGCCGCCCCCGAGCGCGATCAAAACCGCTTTGCGGTCGGCGCCCAGCCGGGACAATCGCTCGGCCAGCGTTTCGATCGTGCGCAGTTTCTTGGCAGGCTCTCCGTTAGGCATCTGGATTACCTGGGGCTTAAAACCTGCCAAGGTGAGAGAGCGCACCAGCTTTGCGCCCCAGCGCCTGCGCACCGGCGGAACCGTAATCACAAAGACTTTGCTGGCTTGCGGCAGCAACTCCGCCAGCAAGGTCCCGGCCCGCGCCAGCAAGCCGTTTTCAATCCTGGCCTGGTAGGGCCGAGGAGGGACATGGATGGTGACCTGCGCCATGGGAATTCCATAATAGCCTATGGGGCAAAACAGCTCAGGTCGGTTAGGCGGGGGAACGTTTTTCTGGAAACATTACCGACGCAGCAATAGAAACCGCCAGAACGCCGGCCACGACCGCCAGTGTCACCAGCGTCGGGATCGGGAAGCGATCGGAGGCAATCATCTTCAGGCCTACCAGAATCAGCACCAGGGCTAGGCCAGTGTGAAGGAAGCGGAAAGCTTTCATCAGTCCGGAGACAGCGAAATACATCGATCGCAGGCCGAGGATCGCGAACACATTCGAGGTGTACGCGATAAAAGCGTTGAGCGTGACCGCGAGGACGGCGGGAATCGAATCGACAGCGAACAGCAGGTCTGTGGTTTCGATGACGGCCAGAACAATTAAGAGCGGCGTGCCATAAAGTCCGGGATTCCCTTTCCATCCCCGCACAAAGAAGCGGCCGCCCTGATACTCATCCGTCACCGGCATCCAGCGGCGCAATGCTTTCACTGCCGGGTTGGTTGCGGGATCGATTTGATGTTCGCCGGAAAACCCCACACGGATGCCGCTATAAATCAGCAGGGCCCCAAGGATATATAGGATCCAGTGGAAGCGGTGGATCAGGCTGACACCGGCAAGAATAAAAAAGCCGCGCATCAGGAGCGCCCCCAGAACTCCCCAAAACAATACAGAGTGCTGATGCTGCTCAGGCACCGAGAAATAACGGAAGATCACGAGAAAGAGGAAGAGATTGTCCACGCTGAGCGAGAGTTCGAGCACGTAGCCGGTGACGAACTCAAGAGCGACCTGGCGGCCCTGCCAAAAGAAAACCAGTCCGGCAAAAGCGGCGGCAAGGGCGATCCACATGGCGCTCCAGGCGAGCGCCTCGCGCGAACGCATAACCCGGCCGCCACGGTGGAAGACGAGCAGGTCCAGCGCCAGCATGCCCAGCGCGAACAGGTTGAAGAGAATCCAGAAATAGAGCAACGGCATCCCTGGAGGATCAAGAATTGTTGATTGCTTTACTTCTCCCGGCCCAGACGTCCACTCTCCCACTCATCCCACATGCCAGAGGATTTGAGCATTTCGTCGCCATGGGTTTCGCGTAGGCTCTGCTCAATCTGGGCGCGCGTAAAGCGAGGACCGATCTTTTCCGGGAGGTTGGCCAGCGCAAAGCTGAACTCGGCAGCCTCGGCTACATTTTTCTTGAGCTGCACGAAGTCCACCTTGTCGTAGGTGTCGGAGACGGCGTGGTAGTTTTCCATGTAATTCGCCTCCTCCTGATCGGCGACGAATGTCGGAACGCCTTCCAGCATGAAATCAAAGTGATCGGTGCCCGATTCCATGTCGGTCTTCATATCGGTCAGTCCGAATTGTTGCAGCGGGGCGGTAAGGCGCTTGGCGGTATCGACCACATCCTTGCGGCCGCCGTCGGAAAAGCCCGTGGTCTTGCCGGTTCCCGAATCGTAGATGATGACTCCGGCAGCTTTGTCGAGTTCGAAGCGATGGGCTCGAGCGTAAGCTCGCGACCCCAGCAAACCCTCTTCTTCGCCGGAAAAAAGAATGAAGCGGATGGACCGGCGCGGCTTCAGTCCAGACGCTTTAATCGCGCGCAGCGCATCGATTACCAAAGCGGCGTTGCAGCCGTTGTCGAGCGCGCCGGTGCCGAGTTCCCACGAATCCAGATGCGCTCCCAGAATGACAAATTCGTCGGGCTTTTCACTGCCTTTGATTTCCCCGATCACGTTGGAAGATTTGATGGGACCGCCGATCTGGTTAGGGATACTGAGATCGACCCACACTGGATGCCCTGAGGCCAGCAGCCGCGCCATGCGCTCGCCATCTTCGCGAGCTACCAGCACCTGCGGAATGCGGTCGATTTCTCCCTCGGCAGAATTTGTGTGCCGGTAGAGGATGTCGTGCTCACGCGTGGCCATGAACGCGATGGCCTTGGCTTTTCCCTTAACTGCAGCGTCGATCACGGGCGGGGCTTTTGAATATTCGGCGAAAAGATCGTCCCAGGTCTTGAGCACAACTGAATGAACTAGCAGGAGCTTGCCGGAAATGTTTCCGGCTTTTGCGAAGTCAGCGGGGCTGCCTTCGCCCACATCGACCACCGGCACGTGCTTCGCCGGAGCGAGTGCGGGCGCCCATGCTACCGACACCGCATGCGCGCGGAACACAGTGGGCAGCAATCCGCCGACTTTGGCGTCTCCAACTTCATAGAACGCAGTCACTATCATTTCGGTTGCGCCCTCTGCCCAGGAGTTCGGGATGGTGAAACCTTCAGTGTGAACGCTGTCGGCTCCGGCTACTGTAAGCGCTCTTACTCCCCACTCGACGGCATGCTGCATCGCAGGCGTGCCGGGCACGCGGCCGCCAATTTCGTCGGTCAGGTGCTGCAGGTTGCTTTCGAGCGGAGAAGGTTGCAGCGCGACTTGAATAATGCGGGCCTCATCGTCGGTGTCGGATGGAGAAGCGGCGGCAAGACAAATGGCGCTGAGGAGAAAGCAGAGCCAAAAGACTTTCATTTTCATATCGGGTGCATTAGAAACGAAATGCAGGAAAAGAGCAAAAGCTCATGGTGAAGAACGCTGAAGGCGTGTCTTCACTTTGGCGGCAGCGGATCCATCTTGTCGAGAATGCGGACCGTCTCCAGCATGGTGACGCCGACGATTTCCAGGCTCTTGGGACTGAGCTTGTCCACCGTGTCTTGCGTCGTGTGCCAGAAGACATTGTTGTACCCATAGTCGAAGTCGATGAGATCGGCGGAGGGCACGCCTCGCTTCACGAAGGGAATGTGATCGTCTTCCATGCCTCCGACATTGCGAACGAAGAAATGGGATTGGTAGCCGAGGCGGCTGGCTGCTTCATACACGACGTCTTCGAGCCAGGGGGTCGAATTCGTATCGCGATCGATGTTCAGATCGGCGTCTCCGATCATGTCTGCCAACAGGAATACTTTGACCTTCTTCAAGGCTCCATCGGCTTCCCATTTTTCCGCCAGGTGGCGAATACCGTACAGGCTGTCGGCGTCGCTCCAGGATTTGACCGCTTCTTCTGCGTCGTCCCAGACCAGCCAAACGCTGTACCCGTCAAGCGTCTTCCCACGCAACTGATTGGCGAATTCGAGCAGAAGCGCGCTGGAAGAGCCGCCATCGTTGGCTCCGACGTAGGAGGTGTTGCGCAAGGGATAATTCGTATCGTAATGGCTGGCGATCACGATGATGCCGTCTTTCTCCCCGGGAAACTTGGCGACGATGTTGTGAACGGGAAACTTTCCCTCGGGCGTATCGGCAACGAACGTGTCGTTTTCCACCTCGTCGCCTTTGAGACGGGCGAGGATGTAGTCTTCGACCTTTTTGTGATTTGCGCTGCCCAGCGGCCGCGGTCCGAAGGCTACGATTTCTTTCACGTACTCGAAGGCGCGAGCGGGGTCGAACGTGGGCGGCGGACCGGTATCGGGTGGCAGTGAAAGTTTTGTCGAAGGTGCGTCGTCGGAAGCAGCTGGCGCCTTGGTCTGCGCGGCCGTGGGAGTGGCATCCTTGTCTTGCTCGCAAGATAATAAGATGACGGCAAACGAAAGCAAGAGGATGGGAACGATGTTTATCCCACTTAGCTTTCTCTTTCTCAGGATCGCCCTCATTCTTGTTTTTTACCCTTCTGCTTTTCGATATTACCGAATAAAACCTCGGAATCGACTCCGGTCGACACTGGAATCTTTATGTAGACTGTTTGTCTCTCCGGGCCTGCCGCTGCTTGGGATGGACGAGCCAGGCGATCCCGATACTGAGGCCGTACAACGCCACCATGGGAGCCGCGAAGACACACATGCTCCCGGGATCAGGGCTCGGAGTGACGATGCCCGCGACGATGAAAATAATCAAAATAGCGTAGCGGAAGTTTTTCCACATGAAGCTGGCGCTGACAATCCCCATCAGCGCCAGAAAAAAAATGAGAATCGGCATCTCGAAGATCAACCCCATGCCTAGGATAATGCTGAGAAACAGCGAAGTGTACTCGGAGATGGTGATCATGGGCTGGAACTGGCTTCCAAAGCTGATCAGGAAATCCAAAGCCCGGGGATAAACAATGCGGTAGCCGAAGTATCCTCCGGCGCTAAACAAAGCAATCGTAGATGCCATGAAAGGAACGACGTAGCGCTTTTCGTTGCGGTAAAGGCCGGGCGAAATGAACATCCAGACCTGATAGAGCACAAAGGGAGAGGTCAAGAACAAACCGGCCAACGCGGCGATCTTCAAGTAAAGGTTGAAGGGATCAATGGGGTTCAGATAGACCAGTTTTTCCGACAGGCCGTTGGCTTTGAGTGCGTCCATGATCGGCTTCTGCATGATCCCGTAGATTCTTTCGCGATAACCCCAGCAGACGAAAAATCCCACGGCCACCGCAGCAATCGAGTAAACCAGGCGGCGGCGAAGTTCCTCCAGGTGATCGAGAAAGCCCATGGTGGGCATGGCGTCGCGCTTTGGCTCAACGTCCGAGGCCCCGGCCGAAGTATCAAACATGCGACTCCTGCGGTTGCTTCGGATCAGCGACGGTCTCGGCCGCCGGAGTGGAACTCGATGAGATCTCAGGACTCAAACTGGTGGGTGTGGCCTGTCCTTCAATGGGATGTTCTGCGGGAATGTCTGGGCCTGCAGGAGACTCGAGCTGGTGCGGAACTGGATCGCTGGCTGCGGCGGGGCTTGAAGTTAGACTGGCGACAGTCCCTTGCGGCGGTGGGCTGGGCGGGAGGATCGTGGACTTATCGACGTCCAAGTGCGCAATTTCGGTTTCGATCTGCGCTTTGAATTCGTTTGAGGCACGCCGGAGCTCGGCGAGCAGACGACCGGCTTGGCGAGCCATCCCCGGCAACTTCTTCGGCCCAAAAAGAATAAGAGCCAGGAAGAACAGGAAGATAGTGTCGGAAAAGCTCATGGCCTCATCATAATGCGGCGGAGCAAAGGCGGCAACGCGGAGACTCTGGCCCCGTTTTAGGGCAGTTTCGCGGCAACGCCCGGCCGAACCGGCAGTAGCTAGGAACCTCAAACCTCCCCGGCGGCATCCTAACAACGGACGGTCAGCAGAATGGTTACCATTGGTAACTATCCCGGTCCGGGATCGTCTAACGTGGTGATATACTGCATGTAATCAGCACGGTAGCTGGGGTGATCGACAGCCCTCAATCGAAGGAAAATTTCAAAATGGCACGTAGTTCTCGCCGGTCTCTCTTCCTCGTAGTCTTCTTTCTTCTTGCCTGCGGTTTTCTGGGGATTCTTTTCGCTCAGCGCACGGGGCAACAGTCGGCACTCGACAGCGACTCCGACGTCAAAGATAGCCTGAAGCAGTTCGCGGACGTCTACTCGATCGTCGAGGAAAACTATGCAGAGCCGGTTAACCCGGACAAGGCTATCTACAATGGGGCCATCCCGGGAATGCTGCACGCGCTCGACCCGCATTCGAATTTCTTCGATCCCAAATCCTACGCGCTGATGCGCGAGGACCAGCGCGGCAAATACTATGGCGTGGGCATGACGGTGGGACCGCGCAACAACCAGGTCATCGTGATTTTCCCCTTTAACGGCACACCCGCCTATAAAGCGGGAATTCATCCTGGCGACGTGATCATCGCCGTTGACGGCAAGTCTACCGAGAACATGGGCACTACCGAAGTCGCCGATATGCTCAAGGGGCCGAAAGGCACGACAGTGCACATCAGCATCTCGCGCGAAGGCGTAGAGAAGCCGATGGAGTTTACCCTGGTGCGCGACGAGATTCCGCGTTACAGCGTGGACGTGCATTTCCTGATCCGGCCTGGAATCGGCTACATGCATGTGAACGGATTCAACGAGACCACGGAAGAGGAAGTTTCAAGAGCTCTGGATGAGTTTGGCGATCTCAAGGGCTTGATTCTCGATCTGCGCGGTAATCCCGGCGGCTTGCTGAGCGAAGGCGTGGGCGTTGCCGACAAGTTCCTGAAGAAAAATCAGCTCATCGTTTCTCACCACGGCCGCGCTTCGGCGGAGAAACGCTACGTGGCGCAGCATGGCAACGGAGGCAAGGATTATCCGTTGGTGGTGCTGGTGAACCGCTTGACTGCGTCTGCGGCAGAGATCGTCTCGGGAGCGATTCAAGATCACGATCGTGGATTGATCGTGGGCGAAGTCACGTTTGGCAAAGGCCTGGTCCAGACAGTGTATCCGCTATCGGAGAACACGGGGCTGGCTCTCACCACGGCTCATTACTACACGCCAAGCGGACGCCTGATCCAGCGCGACTACAGCAACATTTCGCTTTATGACTATTATTACAATCGCGATGCGGAGTCCGGCAGCAATGCCAATCGCGAAGTGAAGCTGACCGATAGTGGACGCACGGTTTACGGCGGCGGCGGCATCACACCCGATGTCGTAATTCCTCCGATCAAGAGCAATCACTTTCAGGACACGCTTCTGCAGCACTATGCGTTCTTCAATTTCGCCAAGCGCTACGTTGTGGATCATCATCCCGCGAAGAGCTTCCTAGTCGATGATGCCATCCTGCAGGATTTTCGCAAGTCGCTCGACGAGGCCAACATTCCCTACACCCAGGCCGACTTGGTCGATAACAACGACTGGATCAAGTCCAACATCAAGGCCGAGATCTTTGTGGATGCGTTTGGTGAGGATGAGGGAATGAAGGTGAGAGCGGAATCGGATCCGGAAGTGCTGAAAGGTCTGGAGCTTCTTCCGCAGGCTAAAGCGCTGGCCGACAGCGCCAAGCGCATCGTGGCTGAGCACAATGCAGCCGGAGCGTTCAACCGGTAGGATGAGGGAAATTCCTGGAGGCCCGGACAGGTTCCGGGCCTTTGCTTTTGGTGTGTCGGGGAGGAAACTGCAGACCAGTCGGTCAATTGACTTCGTTATCGGGCTATGTGAAAATCCGCGGCAGAAGCGCGCCCCGCTCGGTTTTTGACGCGTCTTGGAAACAGCTTTCCGAACGAGCAATCGTTCTGGCAGATTATGGTGAGAAGACGAGACGATCGATGTGAATCGGGGTCTGTTTGAAGGCCGTAGTGCTGGGGTTGGCGGTCGCTTTGGCGCTGATCGCCGGGTGGACGGACTGGCGCAGCCGCCGCATTCCAAACTGGCTCACCGTGCCCGGATTGCTCATCGGAATTTCGGTGAATGTGATAGCGAACGGCAGGGCCGGGCTCAGGGCTTCCCTGCTCGGCGCAGGCTTGGGGTTGCTCGTGCTTTTGCCGTTCGTTTCTCTTCGCAGCCTGGGCGCTGGTGATTGGAAATTGGCTGGGGCCTTGGGAGCCTTCGTAGGTTGGCAAGTGCTGGTGGATCTGCTGATGGGCTCAGTCTTCGTTGCCGGGATCATGGCTTTGGGATTGGTGATTTACAAGCGACGATTCAAGGAAACGTTGCGCAACATTGCGCGGCTGCTGGCGTCGATGTTGACGCTTCAGATGCCGGGGGCCGAGGTTTCGCTGGATAATCCAGAATCCCTCAAGGTCCCCTATGGCGTAGCATTGGCCTTGACAACGTTGCTTTTCGGCGTCGGCAAGATCTGGGGAGCAAGATAGCGATGAAGCAGTTGGGTTGGACGACATGGCGCGATTTGGCACGAAGCGCGGACGCTTCCGAGATTGCGGAAACTGCCATGATCCTGCCGCTGTTCTTCATGATCTTTCTGGCCATCCTTTGGTTTGGGCAAGGCTTCCGCATTTATGGAACGATTACGCGGGCGGCCCGCGAAGGCGCCCGCGCGGCGGTGGCTCCGGTTTGCACAACCTGCGGGGGATCGAGCAATCCGTCGGCAAACGCCTGGAGTGCGGTGCAAAGCGCCATGCAGGCTGCTCATCTTGATCCTACGCAGTTGCAACAACCCTCCACTCTGCCTGGGCTTTGCGCCTGTTCTTCCAGTGCAAGTACGACGAGTTGCAGCGGGGGGAGCGTGGTCAGCTGTGACGGCAGCGAGAGCAACATTTGCGTCCAGGGGGTAAGCCACCCCCACGGCAATGGCAACCCTGCGCAGGAGGATAATATCGAGTTGTCGGCTCCCGCGAACGGTGGGGCCGGCGAATGCGGTGTCTCGGTGAGCTTCCAGTATCCGTACAAATTCTGGCTGCCGTTCAGTTCTTTGAATAATCAGACCATCAAACTGCGGGCGCAGGCCCAGATGCGGGCGGAAACACAATGAGCAACCGCCTTCATCGGTCAACTTGGAAGGTGCGTGTATTTCGGCGGCTCCGGGCCGAGGATCGCGCTTCCCAGATTGTAGAGTTCGCGCTCTCGCTGCCTTTGCTGGTGCTCTTCGTGGTTGGAATTTTTGATTTCAGTGGAGCGATTTCCCTGAAGCAGAAGCTGACCAACGCGGCGCGCGAGGCTGCGCGCGTGGCTGCGGCCGACCCTGCCAATGACCTCAGCAGCACCGTCCCTGCTTCAGTCACTGACGCCATCTATGTCGTGGACAACTATCTCATATCGGAAAAGATTAACGACTGCGGTCTGGTGGTGGCGGGAGCCCTTCCGGCACCGACGACGCAGTCCGCTCTTACGTGGACCTACAGCGCTAGCGGTTCCGGTTGCCCCGGCAGCGGAATCACGATCCAGGTAAACCGGGGCTGCAGTAGTACAATCCCTTCGGGCGGCAACACCGTCAACTTGATCGAAACCTGCGTCGCCATCACCTATCCCTACAAGTGGCAATACAGCAGCGTGACTGGTCTGCTGGGAATCACGTTCGTCGGTCCTACGGGCATTACTACCACGGCTTCCGCCTTTAACGAGAATTGAGGTTCGCCCATGCTGCCGCCGCCGCTAATCTGTCGCCAACGCCAACGAACTCACCCAGACCCACGCTCGGGCGAGCGCGGATTCACCATGGCGTTGGTGACGGTCGCCTTGGTGGCGATCATTGCCCTGGCGGCGCTTTCCATCGACATTGGCACCCTTTACCAGGCCAAGGCTGAAGCGCAGCGCGCCGCGGACGCGGCTGCCCTGACGGCAGCGAGAATGATTTCGATCTCAGGCATCACCGGAGACCCGACGAACGCGAGCAGTTCATGGCAGACGGTCTGTGGCGGAACCAGCAGCCCCGCCACTCTGGCCGCGATCAAGGTGGCTCAACAGAATTTGATCAGCGGCGTCGCGGCGACAAGCGCCGACGTCATTGTGAAATACGGGGGAGGAAGCGCAGGCGCTACAGCCACCAATTGCTCGGGCGCGGGATCGGCCTTCGGCGTGAATCCTGTAGTAACAGTCACAGTTACAAGCGGCAAGCTGCCAATCTTTTTCGCCCGCGTTTTTAAATTGTTTCCGAACGGCAACTTCTCGAATACCACCGCCGTCGCTACTGCCACCGCTGAGGTATTTAATTCCTCGAATTCGGCCAGCGTAGCTGGCAGCATGATTCCAGTGCAGCCGCGATGCGTGAAGCCTTTGATCATCCCGAACAAGGATCCTACAAACAGCGGCAACCCGTTTGTCAGTACCGCCACCGGCGCCATCTTCAGTCCAGGGATCTCTCCGGGGGGAGTGATTGGCGAGACCTTCACTTTGACCGCCGATTGTCGCCACGGCCAAAGCAATTGCGAAGGCGCAAACCTGATCTCGAACCCGCCGCAAGCGACTAACCCACCCCCAACGTTGGAGTACCTTCCAGCCCTGGTTCAAGGAACGCCCACTGCCGTTCCGTCTTGCGCGACCGACGATACCTTTCAGGAGGCGATCGCAGGCTGTGATCAAACCACAGCCTACACGTGCGGAGTTCCCGCTGGCTCGGGCACAACGCAAGTGGACCTGACGGAGAACCCGGTAAATCCACATAGTTCTAGTGGGGACACGGGCACAGCGGTGCAGTGTTTAACTCATGCCACGGCAGAGGGGGTGGGCAACGGGCAAGACCAGCTTGATACAGGATCCTTCCCGTTTCAAATCAAGGCTGGTTCTGACAATCCGCTGGTCCAGGATGGTCTGGTTTCTACTAATGGCATTGTCACCACCAGTAGCTCGATTGCCACTCTACCAATCTATGATGGCAGTGCGTTGGGCGCGGGCAACCAACCGAACGTTACGATCGTCGGTTTTTTGCAAGTCTTCATCCAATACCTCAACGGTAATGGACACCCTGTTGTATACGTGATGAACGTTTCGGGATGCAGCAACGACGCTACAAACTCGCCAGTGCTTGGAACTTCCCCCGTGCCGATCCGGCTGATCACGCCTCCTTAGTGTGAGTCGCTTCGATTGATGCGCAAATCAGCGGGGCGAAACCATCCTATCGAATCAGTAGAAACCAACCAGAAAAATCCCGTTCTCTAGTTGGGAGGGTCGTTATTTGCGGGGCCGTCGTTCGCAGGGTTGGGATTCGAGGTCGGTGGCAGCGTGCGGGTCACGGGTGCGGCTGCGGGCTGGACGTCGGCTTCATCTTCGTCGTTGGTCAGGGAGCGCGCTTGTGGCAGAGGAGCCGGCACCGGCCCATCGGGACGCGCGGTGAGAATTACGCGGTCCAGGCCGCCGGGATTCGTTGGCGAACTCAGGATCAGGAAATTGAACTGGGTACCATTCAGCAAGTGAGCCAGAACTTCCGGAGCCGGAGCGGGGCCAAGCTCGGCCATGACCTTTTCCTGCTCCGCACCTGCGGGAATTGCGATCTCTGCTCCGGTGCGATCGTGCACTGCCGAAAGAACTTCGGACAGGCTGGCTTTATTGGAACTAATCGACAGCATCCCACTTTGAAATGAAACTTCCAGCGGCGGCTTCACCGGGGGCGGCACCGGGGCAGAAGAGTGCACAGCCTGGACGGCATAATTGGCATTCTGCAGAGCCGCCCCTTGGGCACCACTGAATCTGGCCGCTTCCGTGCCTGCGGTTCCTCCGACCTTGAGGATCACAGTTCTTCCTGACGGAAAAACCTGGTAGGGCTGCGGACCGTTCAAGTCGAGGACAACACGGGTGACCGGCGGATCCGAAGAGAACAAACCTACGCGCAGGTTTTTGACTTCTTCACGGTTTACTGGCTGATTGCGCAGCTGAGGACCAGGGAGCGCGTTGACAAAATCCACCACCAGACGGTCGGGACCAGTTAATACATTGACCTGTGGAACCACACGTTCGCTGGTCTCGATTTCGATTTCGACCTGGTTTCGGGAATCAAGCACCCTCACTCGCCGAATCGAGGGCACGGCCACGGACTGACCGAAGAGCGCAGCAGGTGAACAAACCGCTGCCCACAGCAGCAAAACCGCAGCGGCTCTGAGGGAGGGGGACATGAATACTCTAAATACTTTTGTATAGTTGCGCTTACGCCGATTCTAGCAGCGTTTCCGACGAGAAACCGTAACGAAAGCATTACAACCTTTGGTCCCCCGGTCAGACTACGTGCAGAGTGAGGGACGGCAGCGAGAGTCCCTCTACGTCAAAGGTCCAGAGATCGCCGCGGATGGTCAGATGTCCGGCAGTCAGCGTGCCCGAGCTGACGATCTCCCCAGCGTTGAGAGGCTGGGCTGGAAACCGCTTGGCCACGGCCGCGCCGAGTTCCGCCAGGCACAACGCTGGGCTCTTCAAAGAGTTCTTGCCGGATCCTTCTTCTATAAACTCCCCGCCCTTCGACACTCGCACTTTAAACCGGGGCAGCTCGTCCAGCAGTTTGGCGATTAGCTCGGGGCGCACTTGCAGTCTTTCGCCGACGACAAGCGCCGCGTGAAGTCCATAACACGCGACAAAATCGCTGGGCTGAAACTTCCAGTCTGGAAAAGGACAATCAATAATTTCGAAACCCAGGGCCAGCCAGTCACTCGCTTCGAGCGCGGCATGGGCATCGGAAGCCTCGCCCTTCAGCGATTGTTTCAAGCCGAAAACGATCTCGGGTTCGACCTTCAGCGAACGGGGACGAGCGATTGAAATGTCGCCCCCGTTGCCGTCACTAAAATGCACCGTGTCCTCGTACATGTGGGCCCAGACCAGGGTTTCGAGTTTAAGCACACGCCACATGGCCTTGTTGGCATAACCAACTTTGCGACCGACAGCCTTGTGACCACGAGCTTCACGGAACTGCTTCAGAGTTGCTTCTACCTCATAGGCCGTGTTGAGGTCAAAGTTCGGGCGCTCAGAAGGAGGGCGCACCACCATCTGACCTGATTCATGCGCGGCCTGCAACTCGCGCGCTAGAGATTCAATGTCGTCGTGCGACATAATGGGAGTCCAGACTTCCAGCATCTTAGCACCCGCCGTTTATCGGGCCGACGGTTTCCCCGCCCACGTTGAAACCAGCGCCCGCCCCTATTTGATCGGCCGGCAAAGGTTTAAGCGATGCTGTTCCTACTCTGATAACAGCGACTACGCGCCGGCGGCAAGGTTCACTCAAAACAGTGGTAACTTACAGTCGTGAAGCGGCTCCGGTTCTATACCTCGACCGCAGGCACGATTCGCTGACCTAGTTACGGAGGATTTGTGAAAGATTTCTTCGTCTTCGTTTGTATAGCGGGGTTGACGTCCGTTGCTCTGGCGCAACAGCCCGCAACGCCGGCCAAGGCTACCCGGAGCCAGGCATCCAACAGCGTCACCGCTGATTCGGCGCTGAAGGATACGTTCAACGCGAAGATCAAAGTTGAATGGGAAGCGCTAAAGAACAAAAACAAAAAAGCATACGCCGACCTGCTCGCTGACGACTACCAGGGCGTTGAAATCGACGGCCAGGGCGAGCGGACAAAGATCCAGGCCCTCAACGAATTGCCATACACGAATGTTTTTAATTACACGCTGTGGGGGCTGAAAGTAATTCCACTGGGACCGGACGCCGCATTCGTGATCTATGAAAGCACGATACAGTTCCCGCCCAAGTCCGCCATACGTTTCTCGCGCGTGTACATCAGCGAACTTTGGGTGAAGCGCGCCGGGGAATGGAAAGAAGTCCACTACCAGGAAACTCGTGTCAAGTAAGTTCGCAGCGCAGATTGATTGCAACCGACGCAATATTGGCATCATCCGATCCGTTAGGAGGAATCTATGAAAACAATGTTGTTCGCTCTGCTGCTTTCCAGCAGCTTTCTCCTGGCTCAGGATAGCGCTCCTGGCAACTCGAACCCGCAGAACTCGAAGGATTCCAAAGGACAGGTTACCCTGCAAGGCTGCGTGAGCCGATTCGGCGGCGATTACATCCTGATGAAGCAGAATCCGGCTGTGACTTATCAACTCGATGCAACCGGCAAGATAAGACTGCGGCACTACCTAGGGCAGCGAGTCGAAGCGACCGGGACCCAGTCCCCGACGATGAGCACAAGTTCTGACGCGATGGATAAGGTGGGTTCGGCAGCCCCGGTGACGTTGACCATCACCTCAATCAGGACCATCGACAAGGACTGCACGGTGCGCTCGACTCCTTAGAGGTTGGCCCCGACGAGGCTCCTGGGCACGCTCGGTCCTCAATCGCAGTCGGGCGGCATGGCCATGATTTCCGCATTCGAATCGCAGGGCGGCTTGGTCTTGGCCGGCTCCAACCGCAACGGATGTTTGTAGCGGAGAACCCACAAGCCTTCGTTGTTGGTGAGATAGATTAGGCTGTGGCCGCCATCAGGAAGAAGGCTGGTAACTTTGTCGAAGGTCTCCAACGTCTTGGGATTGTGCGGGTCACTTAAGTCCAACACGCGCACAACTTCCGTAGGATGGTTGCTGCTGGTCAGGGTTGTCGGCGTTCTTTCCGGAGCTTCCGCGATAGCTACATCGGGGCTGACGATTTCCAGATTACCCGAAGTCGACTGGTTCGATTCTGCGGTTCGCTTCAACAGGTTGGGCTTTTCGGGATTGGAAACGTCCACTACCATAAACCCCTGCTTCGTGGCCTGCTGCACGTAGAGATAACGTTTGCCGTTCTCTCGCTGGAGCAACATCTGACTTCCGGTCGCCTGCGGCAAAGGCAAATGGGCGATTACGGTTGCCGGAACATCGGTCGGTTTGGGTGTGGCTTCCTCGCTTGCCCGTGCCAGCCCTGCCGGCACCAGCAACGATAACAACAGGGCACAAATTCGAGAGCGGCTCTTAAAATAGTTCCCCATAAATCACTTCACTATTTCCGACACGAAGCGTTCATAAAGGTTCGTGTCTTCCATAACTATATCACCCGGCCCGAACAACTTACTGCTCCGCCGCGACCCCGACGCAACCGGCGCTGGCCAGCGTCGAACAGACGGTTCCGGCTTGCAGCGGTACGAAAGCGTGGTTATCGCTGGGGTCGACCGAGATGCTGTGCGCGTTGGAACCGGTCGGCATGTTGTACAGCCACTGGTTCGTGCCCGCATCAATCACGCCCATCACTGCGGTAGGAAGCATGTCGCGCGCCGCCAGATAATACTTGTTGTCGGGGGGGTTATACCAGATCTCGTCCACGCCACCGACTTGCGTGATTTCCACGCAGTTGCTATTGGCTGGCGCATTCGGTATCCCGGTATTCGGCGGCACGCAGGCCACGTTGCCGCTGGCTGTGTTGCTGATGACGTATTCATTCGCCGGGAACGTTTCGCCGTCATGGTCGGCGCACCCGACGAGGAGGTTATCTCCCGGTCCGGGCACGATGCTGGTAGGCATGCAGTCGTACATGGGAAAACTATTCACCACCACCGGCCCATCGGCAGTAATTTGTATCTCATCAACGCTGCCGATTTGCGTAGTGGCGACGGAATTTTCATTGGTCAGCAACCAGTTTCCGCTGTTCGGATCATAGGTCATCGCGCCCAATCCCGCCGGCGCTATGGCCCCGAAACATGTGGATGCCGGCGCGGTTAGGCTGCAGAACGCTCCCGATGTGTAGTCTATGATTGGGCCGTGATGGCAGGGTATTGTGTAAGCAGTGCCGCTTGGCGTAGTGCCTACGCCGGGTAGGCCGGCGGCAACGTCAGCGGCCGATCCCGACACGCCACTGAAGACGTGTGGATTAGAAGGATCCGGACACGGAACCGTCCCACCAAGGGTATCAACCGGCGTGTTCGCATTCAGGAGATTCCCTTGACCTCCCACTCCGTCATAGTAAATCTGCCCGATGATGCACCGGGGAGGATTAAACGAGCCGCCGACGCTTGGATCTAACGCGGGCGATGGGAGGGGGTTGCCATCCGGTCCGGTGCCAGTTCCCACGATCCCAGTTCCCGTTCCTTGCAGAGGATAACCAAAAACCCCGGGTCCCACGCCAGGGTAGGGATAAGAGCCAAAGGTGCCGGTCGTCGCATTAAATGCGGGACTGAATCCGACAGGATACGGTCCGTAAGCGAGGTTCTGGTCAATCGGCAAACAGTGCAGATCGCCCTCCCCCAGCGGGTCCGCGACCGATGTCCGTGGCGGAGTTGCACCCACAATGTACTCCATGTCGATGAAAGTAATGAATGGCAGTCCTGGATCGCCGTTGATGACGGCAAGAACGTGATGAGTGGAGTCGTACCACATTTCGTCAGCGCGATCATCACCGCAATCGGCGGCAGAGCCAGCTTCGCCGTTCCACGAGGCAATGCAGCCCGAGATTCCTTGCGGCCCGTCATAGTCAGCAGAGACGCCCGTAGGGATAGTGGCGAGAATGGTCGGAGGAGTGGGTGGATTGGTGTTCAGCTGCATCGTGGTCAGATCGAAAACTATCACGTTCGAGCTGCCGTTGCCGACAAAGAGGACCTTGCCATCGGGTGTGGTGGTGTTGCCATCTGGCCCGGACATTGGGTTTACGCCGTTGGCGCGTGAGGCGCAGCACTGGGCGCCAGGGAATCCTCCAAAGTTGCCGCTGGGACCGAAGCCCGTGTTCAGGCGGAACCTTGAACCGTTCCCCCAAGTCATATCGGTTCTGCAGGCATACCTAACGAAATTGCCAAACACGTCAGCCGTCGGCGGAATCACCTCCACCGTGGGAGGGTTCGTGGTCACGCCGGGCTGCGGCTCGGTGGGGCAAGGGCTGGCACCATTGCCGGCATCGGAGACACCGTTCTGTCCCTGAATCGAGAAAACGGCGAGGTCCTGGGAGGTGTCGATCACCTGCATGGCAATGCCGATGCGGTCGGAAATAAAATCCAGATAAGGCCCTCCCGACCCCGTCGCGTTCGGGGCGATGGTGCTGATGTCGAAAGAGTTAAACGGACCGCCAGGCTCGCCGGTGGGATTGTGCTCGGGCACAGGAATCACGTTGATGATGGTATAGGCACCGTTGACCGTGGTGCCGCACGTAGGGCAATTCGGCGTCGTGCCGCAGCCGCTCACAATCACAAACAGCGCTGTGAAAAGAATAGTAAGAAGAATCCTGGGTTTCATTCGAATTCCCTCCAATTTCCCTTCAGGACCGGCTTGCCGCCGGCCCCGGCATTTACCGAACTTCTCCACTAGCTCCATTCGCCATCGATGCACACTAGAACCTGAACTGCAACTGCTGCAACACCACGTAATAGTTCTGGGGCACCGCGCCGATTGTGCTGGGATCCTTCAACTGATCAACTCCCAGATTGACTTGGTACTTGACCCAATAGTTGGGATACCAGGTCACGCCAAAGGTGAACTCATCAGTGTGATAATTAAACGTGGGCACAAAACCAGGCGTGTAATAGTTCAAGAAGTTCGCACCCGGTTCATCGGCCTGAATGCCCATGTATCGGAAACCAACCCCCCACGCTCCGAACCCTCGACCTTTTCCGCCTGGCGTATCGGGGCCAAATGTCGGATGCTTCACCCTAGGGGTGCCGTTTTCCGGCTGCTTTTCGCCCGTGAGCAAATAGGTCGTACTGAGGTTCCAGGACTTGGCGATGATGGACGGAAGACTCAGGAAGCCAAGTCCGCCGACCTGCTCGGAGCCGACATTGTTGCGCGACATATTAAGTTGATCGAATTCGCCCCGCAGAGCGAATGCCGACTTGATGTAAGTAAATTCTCCGTTGTAGCGCTGGATCGGTCCGTTGATGGCGAACTGCGGGAAAAAGTCATAGACTCCGCCCGGCAGATTTCCGCTAAAGCTTCGATCCCCCGAAAGACCACGGGAGCGCGCGCGGTCAGCGGATCCGCCAAAGGCAAGTTCCTTCAGCCAGCCGTCTTTGGATTTCCGGAACGGGTAGAAGCGTAGGCGTCCAATGACTTCGGGTTGATTAGTGACGTTCGCCTGAGCATAGCCTTTTCCGTTGAAGGCTCCCACCCAGTATTGCATTACGCCGCCGTCGATATCCCCGTGGAAGGCGATGCCGGGGCTGCGGAACGCGGACGCTGCTGAGGGATACAACAAAGCTTGAAATCCGCGTTCGACGAAGTCCAAGTTGGTGGCGCCGGTTCCAGACTCTTGCGCAAATGGCGTCTTGAACTGGCCGGCTTGGAACTGGAACTCAGGCCGAATCCTTACGTTGAGGTAAACGTCGCGCACGATTGATCCGGTAGTGCTCGCAGCGTCCGTGAGCAGCGCAAAATTGAAGTGGGAACCGAAGTTGCCCTGAAAACCAAAACGAGCGCGGCGCAAGATGAACGTGTCGGAAGGCGCGCCATCGCCCTTGTAGGCGCGATAGTCGGTATCCACGTAACCGTAGGGGCTGATGCTGAACTGACCGTCCGGGCTCTTGATGAAAAAGTGTTCACCGTTCCATCCCGAGGTGAGAGGAATATCTTTTTTTGGAGCGGAAGCGGCTGGCGCTTGATCGACCACGGCTACTTCCGGCGCAGGACCGGGTTCGACCAGAACAGCATTCATGAGATGAACAGCGCCGGGGCCGGGACCTACCGGCAGCTGTGCATGAGCATCCGCCGGCGCCGCAGCCACAGGTCGAATCTGCACAGCGCTGCTGTCGGATGCCCGCGCTTGTCCGGCCGCCAGCTTCTCGACCAGAGCCTTTAGTTCCTCGATAGTCTGGCGCTGCGCCGCCACCTCGCTGCGCAACTGGTTGACTTCTGCCTTTGTGGCAGTCTGCGAGGCCGCTCCGCCCGTTTGGCTCGCGGGCTCGGTGCCTTGAGCGCGGGCAAGCAGGCCCGTCGCGATGAAAACAACCAGAAGCGCAAAACATTTTGTTAGTGAGCGCATGTGCTTCCTCTCCCGGGACGATTTGCAACGCAAGCCTGCCGTCAAGGCACGCGGACAAGAAGGCGGCGAACTTCCGTGTCCGTTCGGGCGGCGAACCAAAGGTTCTCCAGAGTGATGCGAATGAGTTCTTTCCGGTCTGCAAAGCGGACCAGTTAACCGGGCGGGTGTACCACGAAAAAATGAATGTTGTCAAGAAGATTCTTCGATGTGCGCCGCGCCATGATACCTCGCACGACATCTCCGGCGTGCGGCGAGGGTTAGTCAGCAGTAACCATCTCAGTTTGCATAAACCAGAGTTGACTCCGCACCGACGCGCTGCCATGATGTCGCCATGCCCGACCGAAAGCTCAGAATCGTCCGCTTCACCGGGAGCACTCCGAACACTGCGTATTGCGATGTTTGCAAACTGGCATTCCGAACCCGGCAGGAATTTATAATTGATGCGGATAAGGCCAAAGCCCAGCTGCAATCCGATTTCGAGAAGCATGAGTGCCGGCCCGAGGAGGGCGCCGTCAATGACGCTCTCGAGCACATCCGCTGAGGGCGCCGGAGCGGCTCGCGCCTTGGTGAAGATTGCCCGACGAGCGGCGGTTGGCATTGTTTGCGATACGATAATGCGAGGAACAGAAATACGGCGCCACGCCTGCCTGCCAAGCGTCGGCGCCACGCGAAGTTGATTTGATCCGATGGCATCGCATATTGAAAATACCACGTCGCAGTATATGAATTGTGCCCCGGCGGGCTTGAATCCGCACAAGGATCTCCCCAAGGGATTCTTTGAATTCCTGGTGCCCTTGCACAACCAATTCACGCCCTGGCAGCAGAAGTTGGTCGCAAAGCGCGCCGAGGCCTTGCAGTCGTCGCATCGCGGACATCCACCGAACTACCTTCCCGCTTCAGAAGCAACCATCTCGGATTGGCGGATCGAGGTGCCCGACTGGTGCGCAGATCAGCGCAACCAGATGACCGGCCCAGCCGACGACGCCGAGTTGACAGTAAAGCTGCTGAACTCCGGATCACCTGCCGTCATGATCGACCTTGAGGATTCCACAGCGAACCTGTGGGAAAACATAATGCTGGCGGTCAAGAACACCATCGCGGCCTACAAGTATGAACTCGGTTACGACGACAAGAAGCGGAAAAAGAGAGTCACGGTGCAGCGGTCGAAAACCGTGACCTGGGTGCGTCCTCGCGGTTTGCACGTGAGCCAGGGCGGAGTGATCAAGAACGAGATCATGTCCGCTTCCCTGTTCGATTTGGCTTTGATCTGGTACCAGATCGATCCTGCATGGCTGCCCCACAACTTCTCCGTGTACATCCCCAAAAGCGAATCTGCCGAGGAGGCCTTTTGGTGGCGGGACCTGTTCCAGGCGTTCGCCAAACAGAAAGGCTTGCCCAAGGACTACATCAAGTGTATGGCGCTGGTTGAGGCCCACCCGCTGGCCTATCAAATGGAGGAATTCCTCTTCAATCTTCGCGACCACTGCCTGGGATTGAATCTGGGCCGCTGGGATTACATGGCGTCTCTGATAGATTTCATGATCGAGGATTCCAACTGGATTTTGCCGGATCGCAACACCATCCCGCACGACGTGGCGTTCTTCCAGAATTTCCGTACGCTGATGCCGGAGGTTTGCCACAAACACGGGGCCCATGCCATCGGAGGCATGACTGCGCTTTATCCCAGTCGCACCGACGCGGAATTGAACGAACGCGCTCTGAAGGTTCTGCAGCAAGACAAAAAGAACGAAGCCGACTGCCTGATGGATGGAGCATGGACCGGCCATCCTGATCAGAACGAGATCGCGGTTGCGCAGTTCCCGTATCCCAATCAAATTGCCAAGCGGCCCAAATTGCGAAATTCGCATCCCGATCTGCGTCCCATCCCCAAGGGTGTGGGCGGAATTACACTTGCTGGAACGCGGGCGGCGGTGCGAACCGTCATCCGTTATCGTAACGGCGTGCTCAACGGAAAAGGCGCGAGCCTGCTCGATGGTTACATGGAGGATTTGGCTACAGACCGCATCTATCGTCTGATGATCGCCCAGCGCGTGCGGCACAAGGTGAAGGTCGAGGGGGACGATGGCAAACTGGTCGAACATTCTCCCGCTCTGGTGACCTGCGTATTTAACGAAGAACTGGCAAGGATTCAAAAGGACTTGCCGGCAGAGATCGACCGCAAAGCGGTTGCGACCCTCCCCGAAGCGCGCCGCATCGCAGAGGAGATGATTGTTCAGGGACACCACTCGCCGATTTAATGAACGGAGTCTGGCAGGAAGAATTCAGAGTTGCAAAATCCATCAAAAGAAAATCTGATCGAAAGGATCGATAGAATTGATTTGGCCGCGATTGCGTCAACGGTGCTCACTGTCAGACTGCATCGCATCTGGAAAGGCACATTTCGGTTCGTATTCTGGAGATTGTCTGCCCCGTACCGTAATATCAAATATCCTGCAAAATACAGGTTCAATTAGAAACGAGGATTTATGAGCGCCATCGAACAGCCCGTTGCACTTCAATTCCCTGCCCTGCAACCGCCCCGCCGTTACTTGTTCGGGCCCGGACCAAGCATGGTTCATCCGCGGGTTTACGAAGCCTTGTCAAAACCGATTGTCGGACACCTCGACCCTTATTTCATCCAGGTCATGGGAGACGTTCAGCAGTTGCTCAAAACAACCTACGGAACCACCGACGGCGCCACGCTGGTGATTTCCGGCACCGGCAGCGCAGGCATGGAGGCGGCCGTCACCAACTTCGTTGAGCCCAGCACCAAGTTTGCGGTTTTCGCCAACGGATATTTCTCCGACCGGCTCACGGAGATGGCGAAGCGCAACGGCGCGAACGTGGTGCGCTTTGAGAAAGCGTGGGGTGAAACCTACACGGATGACGAAGCGCGCGAATTCATCGGCCGAGAGAAACCAAAGGTCGTAGGTTATGTTCACGCCGAGACTTCGACCGGAGCATTGCAATCAGGTAAAGCAATCTGTGCCGCGGCTCAGGATGCTGGTGCTCTGGTAATCGCTGATTGCGTCACCTCGCTCGGCGGCGTGCCGGTAGAGTTCGACCGCACAGGGATCGACATTGCCTACAGTTGCACGCAGAAGGGGCTGAGTTGTCCGCCCGGCTTGTCTCCGATGGCAATGTCGGCGAGGGCCATGGACTTCCTACGCGCCCGCACCACTCCTCCGCGCAGCTGGTATCTGGATCTGAAGCTGATTCACGACTACTCCACCGTGTCACACCGTTACCATCACACGGCGCCGATTTCCATGTTCTACGCCTTACGCGAAGCGCTCCTGGTAATCGCGGAAGAGGGCCTTGAGAACCGCTGGGAGCGTCATCGCCGCAGCAACCAGGCTTTCGTCGAGGGAATTGAAGCGATGGGCCTGCGCATGCACGTTCCCGCGGAGCACCGAATCGCGACGCTGAATACCGTATGCGTGCCCGCAGGGGTTGACGAAGCCAAGGTCCGCAAACATTTGTTGGATGGTCCGGGCATTGAAATCGCCGGCGGTTTCGGACCACTCGCCGGCAAAGTCTTCCGCATTGGGGTAATGGGACCGTTGGCTACGGAAGATAATGTGCAGTTTTTTCTCGACGAGTTCAAGAAAGCCTTGAGTGCAGCGGGCTACTCGATCTAGTCGCTACTTGATCTAGTTAATGATCCCGGAGGTCGAGGCCACGAAGAATGACACTGAAGTCGGTAGACACGCTACTTGACCTTTTGCATTTCGCGGACAGTCACACCGCCGTTATCGTTCCCGAGCTCAGCCTACACGTCACCTACGATTCGCTCCGGCGGCAGGTTCTCGAGATGGCGAACGCTTTGGCTTCCGCCGGCATTCGTCGCGACGACGCGGTGGCGATTGCGTTGCCCAATGGTTTGCCTGCAATCGTGAGCTTTCTGGCGGCATCGATCGCGGGCAAGGCAGCCCCTTTGAATCCGGCTTATCCGTACGAGGAGTTTCATTTTTTTCTGGGCGACACCAATGCCCGCGTCTTGCTTTGTCCCCCGGTAGGCGCGGAGTTTGTTCGCACGGCGGCCGCAGACCTTAAGATCCCGGTGTTCTCAGTGGAAATGAATGAGAGAGGCAACGTACATCTGACTGGTGCGCCCACCGGGGTCACCGCGACCAACCCGACCGGGGATGACATTGCGTTGGTCCTGCACACCAGCGGAAGCACGGGTAAGCCCAAGCGGGTTCCGTTACGGCATTTCAACCTGGCGGTGTCCTCGGCAAACATCGCGAACACCTACGGCCTTTCCGAGGAAGACGTTTCGCTCTGCATCATGCCGCTGTTCCATATTCATGGGCTGATTGGTTCGACCATGGCCACCTTGCTATCCGGAGGCGCAGTTGTAGTTCCTACCAAATTCAACGCGCTCTCTTTCTGGCGTACGGTTCGGGAGCATCGGGTCACGTGGTATTCGGGAGTGCCCGCGATGCACCAGCTTCTGATGGCCCGAACCCACCACAAGCCCACTGAGGCTGACTCTCTGCGCTTCATCCGTTCCTGCAGCGCGCCACTTTCGCCCGAGCTCATTCACAAGATCGAAGGAGTTTTCGGCGTGCCTTTCGTCGAAGCTTACGGAATGACTGAAGCCTCCCACCAGATGACTTCAAATCCTCTGCCCCCGCGCCACAGGAAGGCCGGTTCTGTGGGCGTGGGTGCCGGCCTGCGTATCAGCATCATGGACAAAGAGGGCAACCATTTAGGAACCAACCAGCGCGGCGAAGTCGTGATTCAGGGCGCCAACGTGTTTCGCGGATATGAAAATAATCCCGAAGCCAACGCCCGCGCTTTTGTGAACGGATGGTTTCGCACCGGCGATGAAGGGATGCTCGACGAGGATTGTTATTTGCATTTGACGGGCCGCATCAAGGACATCATCATTCGCGGTGGCGAGAACATTGCACCTCATGAGGTCGATGAGATTTTATTGCGCCATCCTGCAGTCGCGGCTGCTGTAACCTTTGGCTGCGCCCATCCCACGCTGGGAGAAGAAGTAGCTGCCGCCGTCGTCTTGCACGAAGCTCACGGCGCTACTGAATCGGTGTTGATCAAACACTGCCGCGAATTGCTCGCGGAATACAAATGTCCGAAGAAGATTTATCTGGTGAAGACGATTCCGACCACGGCCACGGGAAAAATTCGCCGCCGCGCCGTCGCCGCCGCGCTTGTGGATGAGCAACGTGGATAGCTGCCGTGGGTGAGGAACTGGGTCAACAAGCATGAAATTCCTGGTCGCGGGAGCGGGCGCAATCGGCGCCTACATTGGCGCGCGCATGGCGCGGGCTGGGTTTGACGTCACGCTTTTTGCGCGAGGCCCCCATCTTCGCGCCCTGCAAGAGCACGGCGTGCAGGTGAAAAGCACCGAAGAAGAGTTCGTGGCGCGCCCCGCCATATCGGGCTCGCTTCAAGCCGTAGGTCCGGTGGACGTTGTTTTTCTGGGCGTGAAGGCTCACGCGCTGCCGCAACTTGTTCCGCAGTTGAAGCCAATTCTCGGCCCCGATACCACCGTCGTCAGCACGCAGAATGGTATTCCATGGTGGTACTTCCAGGGTTTCAGCGGCAAATGGGAAGGAATCCATCTGGAACGCGTCGACCCTGGCGGCGTGATTTCGGCGGCGATCGAAGCTCGCAGCGTGGTCGGTTCGATCGTGTATTTCGCGACTGAGGTTGCCGCACCGGGAGTGATTCAGCACATCGAGGGCAACCGCATTACGCTGGGCGAGCCAGATGGTTCACGTTCCGATCGCATCCGAGCGATCGCGGAGGCTCTCGCTGCCTCTGGCTTCCGGTGCCCAGTCACAACTCGGATCCGACATGAGATTTTCGTGAAACTTCTGGGCAACGCTTCCTTCAACCCGGTGAGTGCACTTACGCGCGCTACGCTCGCCCAGATGGCACGCGATCCGGGAGTTTCGTCGGTGATCCGCAATATCATGCAAGAAGTCGAAGAGGTCTCTCACAAGTTGGGCATGGAGCTGCCCATTTCCATCGATCAGCGAATTGCCGGCGCGGAAAAAGTTGGCGAGCACAAGACCTCGATGCTGCAGGATCTCGAAGCGGGCCGTCCCATGGAATTGGAAGCCCTGGTAGGGGCAGTCGTGGAGTTGGGCGAGCGCGTAGGCCTTCCCATGACCTGCACCCGCACAGTGTATAACTGCACGAAATTACTGGCCCAAAGCAGCGCTCGACAACCCCGTTGACATTGGCTGCATCGCCCTTTTTCATCCTGCCCATAAAAATATTTGCTCGGGGGCTTGACAACGGGCGTATACTCCGTCCGTTGGCTGGTCCACTTATCGGACCACTTGGAAATTCACCTTGCCCGCCGCGATCAAATCCGACTTCGAAGTGGTCCGCAGGAACAAGGTTTACGAAGAAGTCGCCAAGCAAATCGAACGCCTGATTCTCAAGAAGCTGCAACCCGGCGACAAGCTGCCATCAGAGCGTGAACTCGCGGAGACGCTGCACGTGAGCCGCAGTTCCATCCGCGATGCGATTCGAGGCTTGGAATTGATGGGCCTGGTTGAGCCGCGTCAAGGTGCGGGAACCATCGTTCGCGAAATTTCCACTGAATCGTTGGTGAATCCTTTCGCCGACGCTTTGAAGCGCCGGCAGGAACTGGTCAGCGAGCTTTTGGATTTTCGCAGGATGCTGGAGCCGCCGCTGGCTGCGCGCGCCGCCACGCACGCATCCGCTGACGACATTTCCGACATGGAAGAGATCCTGCGGCGGCAAGAGGAAAAGCAGAAGCAAGGAGACGCCGCTGTCGCCGAAGACACCGAATTTCACTACAGCGTCGCTCTGGCTTCCGATAACAGCGTCGTGCTGAAGGTGCTCGACATTCTTATGGATCTGCTGCGTGAGACGCGGGAACGCTCGCTGCAGGTCGAGGGACGCGCGCCGAAATCCTTAGCCGGGCATCGACGCATATTGGCTGCCATTAAGCGCCGCGATGGCGAAGCTGCAAAAAATGCCATGCGGCGGCACATTGAGGATGTCGAAGAGATCGTACTCAACAAATTTTGACGAGCAAGTTCTAATTAACGGAGGATTTTGTCATGGGCCGGTTATTTGCAATCGAGATTATCTACAGAGGCATCTTCCAAAAAACCATGGCTGGCAGGCTCAGCCGCGCGATCGTACTCGCCGCGCATCACGAAGGCAAAGTGGGCATTTCTTTTGGCCGTTACGGGGACAGTCCCGAGCGCAACGGAATCCCCGCGAAGGGCTTCGCGATCGTGGCTACCGACGAACAGACCTTGCAGGAAGGCATGGCGAAGTATGAGCCCAAAGAAGTCGACGTCACCATTTGCGTCGATGACACGCTGTGCAAGGGCGTCGAGTCTTGGGCCTGGTACGGTCTGCAGCCGGTGAATCGTCTGCTGAAGCCAGGCGGCACGCTCATCGTGACCTCGCGCGAGGGCCCGGAAGCCATCATCGCCATGGCGCACCGTAAGGAGAGTCCTTACCAGCTTTCGATCCTCAAAGGTACGGTGAGCTTCTCCGGGTTGTGGGTTTACAAAGACGATCACACGGACGTTCGCATTCTCGGTGCAGTTGCCAAAATTCTTCCCGATTTGTTCAGCCTGAAATCAGTCCAGAGAGCCATCGTCGACGAGTGGCACGATGAACTGAAGGCCACTTCGGCCGCCAAGGCGTACGAGCGCACCACCAGCATCACGGTGACTCCAGACCAGGGCAATCCTGAAGTACCTTATAAATTTGACCTCCCCAAGTGGCATGAAATGGGCGAAGGCATCGCCATCCCCAGCATTCCCGCCGGACACAAGATGGACGATCCTAAGTCCCATGACCACGGTGGATTCCAGCCCGATCGCAACCCAACGTTTCTGAAATTCAGCACTCGAACCATGCGGCCAGTGGTGAACTTCGATACCTGCATCAAATGCACGTTATGCTGGCTGCAATGTCCGGACTCCTGCTTCGATGTAACTCCGGAAGGTTTATACGACGCCAACATGAAAGCCTGCTGCGGTTGCGGCGTCTGCGAAGCCGTTTGTCCGGTCAAAGAATGCGTCACCATGGTGAATGAGACCGAATTCAAGGACAACAGCAGCCAGTGGGAAGACTGGCGCAAAGACAAAGACGGCTACAAAGTATGGCTCGAAGAAAAGATCAAACATCCGCCGGAACGCTCCCACGGGTTCCGCTATCGCGGGCAATATGAAGAACAGATTCCCGAAATGCTCGAGATAGCTCAAGGAAAATAAACCATCATTCATAGCGACCTTTACGAGGAGAGTCCGTCATGGCAGTGGCAACCGTAATCGAAGAGCAGAATAAGAAAATTGAAGAAACCGCGCTGATCACCGGCAGCGAGGCCATTGCAGTTGCCTGCAAACTGGCCGACGTTGATGTGATCACAGCTTATCCGATCCGCCCTTACGACACCGTCATGCAGTACGTCTGCAAGCTGGTGGCGAACGGCGAAATGGATTGCGAGTATATCGTCGCCGAAGGCGAGCACTCGCAGTTTGAAATCGTCAAGCATGCTTCCGCCTGCGGCGCCCGCGTCTTCTGCGGATCGAGCGGCGTCGGCTGGATGTATGCCATGGAAGCACTGACGGTAACTCCCGCGCTGCGCATCCCCATGATCGCCATGGTCGGAAACCGCGCGCTCGATGATCCCGGAGCCTTCGGCGTCGAGCACAACGACGCGCTGGCTGTCCGCGATCTGGGCTGGCAACTGGTGTGGGTCGACAACGCACAGGAAGCGCTGGACACAGCCCTCATCGCTTATCGCGTAGCTGAGGACCGGCGTATCTTCCTGCCACTGGCGATCAGTTGCGACGGCGCATTCCTGACCCACTCGCAGGCACTGGTCAAGATTCCGTCGCAGGAAAAGGTAAATGAATTCCTGCCGCCGTACGATCGTCAGGAACTTCTGCTTCATCCTGACAATCCCATCACCGTTGCGCCCCAGGGCAACGAAGACTGGGTCATGGAAATTCGCCGCCAGAACTACGCCGCGATGGAGCGCTCGTATGGTGTGATCAAAGAAGCCTATGCCGATTTCGAACGCATCTTTGGCCGCTCCTACGGCAACCCCTTCTTCGAAGAATACATGACCGACGATGCCGATATCGTTCTCATGGGGATGGGAACGCTATCGATCTCGGTAAAGGTTGCGATACGCGAGATGCGCAAGCAAGGCAAGCGCGTTGGATTTGTGCGCATGCGCTGGTTCCGTCCTTTCGCCGCGGAAGACTTGTCGAAGTCTCTCCAGCGCTTTGCGGCGGTCGGAGTGATTGATCGCGACTACTCTTTTGGCTCCCCTTATCTCGGCGGCGTACTGGCCGGCGAAGTTCGCCACGCGCTGTATCCGGGACCGGGCAAGAAGCCGCCGGTCGTAGGCTTCATCTGCGGGCTCGGCGGGCGCGAGGTTACCGTGCCCGATGTTCAGAAGATGGCGGATGCAGTATACGCAGCGGCGGATGGCAAAGCAGCTCCCTTAACTCAATGGATCGGATTGCGAGAGTAATCCGCTTTTGCTAACGGGTTTTAGAAATCAGAGAGGATAAAGAATTATGGCTACCTACGTACAGATCGATCCGACCCAGAAATTGGATCCGTTCAAAGCGGTTAAAAAGATTCCGCTAGAGGAGTACTTCACCTCCGGTCACCGCACATGCCAGGGTTGCGAGTCAGCTCTCGTCATGAAGATGATGGCCAAGGCCGCCGGTCCCCGAACCATCGTGCTCGGCAGCACGGGATGCATGTATGTGGCAAACACCACGTATTACAGCACCTCGTGGGTGCTTCCCTGGATGCATACACAGTTAGGCAGCAGCGGCTCGGCCGCGCTGGGAGCCTCCGCGGCTTTGAAAGTCCTCATGCGCAAGGGAAAGATGAAGCAGGAGCCCATCAACGTCATCGCGTTCTGCGGCGACGGCGGTGGCGCCGACATGGGCGTGGGGGCGATCTCCGCCACGCTCACGCATCCCGA
This sequence comes from uncultured Acidobacteriaceae bacterium, assembly GCA_963786075.1. Classification (GTDB taxonomy): domain Bacteria; phylum Acidobacteriota; class Terriglobia; order Terriglobales; family Acidobacteriaceae; genus Sulfotelmatobacter. Next base: position 236,250 of record CAWAYA010000002.1, read on the forward strand.
TTACAACTGCCTCATTCTGATGTATGACAACGAGTCATACGCGAATACCGATATACAGCTTTCAGGAAGCACGCCCTGGGGCGCCAACACAACATTCAGCACACCCGGCAAGGTGAAAAGAATCATGCATCGCCGCTGGAAAAAGAATATGGCCGGCATGATGGCGGCGGGTCATCCGACATGCCGCTATGTTGCAACTGTTTGCATGTCGTACGGTCTGGCGGCCATGAATTCTATGCGCAAAGCTTTGGCCATCGGCGGTCCTACCTTCATTCACTCGCTTGATCCCTGTCCAAAGGGTTGGGATTACGACCCTTACATTTCGCATGAACTGGGTGAATTGGCAGTGAATACCGGGATTTGGCCGCTCTATGAAGTGGAAGATGGCGTGCTAAAACTTACCGGCAGGACGCAGCAGATTGCCGCCAAGAAGATCCAGCGGCAGCCGGTTCGGGATTATCTGCTGAAGCAAGGAAGATTCGCCCACTTTACCAACGACGACATCGACTACTTCCAAAGCAAAGTCGATGAGATGTGGGAGAAGTGGTTGGTCCCGGGCGTGATCCCGTTCCGCACAGAAGTGGAGGCTGACACCCCGCCGTCCAGCTAGCAGGCTGGAGGAATGCCGACACAGCCCATCGTGTGGAGTAGAGTCGCGGGAGGAAGCTCAGATTCTTGCAGTGCTCTGTTTAGCGTCCGTTGTTAACGTCGGTTGTTAACGTCAGGCGAGCTGTCACGGAGGTATTGCCATGGCTGCATCCACCGTCTCACCATCCTCCCTTATTCACCCTTCGCGCATTCCCAATCGCTGGGTCCAGTTAATCGCAGGCATCGTCGCCATGATGGCGATTGCCAACCTGCAGTATGCCTGGACTCTGTTTACCAAGCCGATCCAGGCTCACCTGCACGTGTCCCTCGTTGCCGTCCAATGGACGTTCACCTTATTCGTCGCCCTTGAAACCTGGCTCGTACCTTTCGAGGGATACCTGGTGGATAAGATCGGGCCGCGATTCATGCTCGGTCTTGGCGCATTCATGGTAGGTCTGGGCTGGATTGGATCGGGCTACGCGGAGACGATAGGCACCCTCTATTTCTGGTACAGCGTAGGCGGACTCGGTGCCGGCATCGTCTACGGCGGCGCTATTGGAAACGCGCTGAAATGGTTCCCGGACCATCGCGGTCTCTGCGTCGGATTGACGGCCGGAGCTTTCGGTATCGGCACGGCCGCGACCATCGCTCCCATCGCCGGCATGATGAAAACCTCGGGCTACCAGCACACCTTCATCGTCTGGGGAATGATTCAGGGGGTCGCCGTTCTAGCTTCTTCCCTCTTCTTGGCGCGGCCGCCGGTGGGATGGACGCCGCCCAACTGGAAAGAGAAAGAAGCGAAAATCAGAGCCAAAATAAATACCTCTGCCGTCGACCTGACCCCGTTGCAGATGCTGCGCCAACCGTCTTTTTATGTTATCTACCTCATGATGACCATGCTTGCCTTCGGCGGTTTAGTGGTTACCGCCCAACTCAAGCCCATGGCTTCCTCTTACCACGTGGATAACATTGTCGTGGCCTTCGGCATGACCGCCTTGATATTGGCGATCGAAATCGACCGCATCCTGAACGGATTAACCCGCCCCTTCTGGGGATGGGTCTCGGATCATATCGGTCGGGAGAATGCCATCTTCATCTCGTTCATCCTGGAGGCGGTCGCGGTATTTGCTCTGCTCCAGTTGATTAGCCATCCGATCTGGTTCATCGCCTTATCCGGCTTGTGCTTCTTCGCGTGGGGAAATATTTTCTCGTTGTTCCCCTCAATCACGGGCGACCTCTACGGAAAGAAATGGGCCACCACCAACTATGGGATCGTATACACCGCCAAGGGAGTGGCTGCAGCTTTTGCCGGACCCGGTGCTGCCTGGTTGTTCCTTAAGACCGGCTCCTGGTCGCGAGTCTTCTGGGCAATGATTGCCTGCGATCTGGTAGCCGCCTTCATGGCTCTGCTGTGGCTGAAGCCTTTGGCACACCGCACGGTCGAGCAATCGGAGAGCGGAATGCTTCTCCCCAACACGCCTAAGGCTGACGGGGCAAGAACCGCGGCGTAGCCGGCCGTAGCAGCTGCGCCGCAAGGTTAGCCCTCCCCAAACCCATTAGCAGCCCCCGCGGCAACTGCAAGCCAGCTTCGTCTGCTTCATGCCACCTAAGCCGGCAACGTCTGCCCGCGCGTCTCCACACTGAACGGAATCACAAGCAGTCCCAGCGCGAAGGCTATCGAAGTCATTGCAACCGGCGTGCCGAGTGATCCGAAGTGCCGCACGCCGCTTCCCACCAGAAACGTAATTCCTGCCCCGCCAAATCGGGCGAATGAAGTCGAGAAAGCGAATGCGCTGGCCCGGCATTCCGTGGGATATTGCTCAGGTAGCCAGAGCGTATAGACGGCGAAGTTGGCCCCGCCCAACCCCAGAAAGAACAGGCAAACGAAGAACCATGGGAGGGCGCTCGGGCCGAGGTAGAAGACCTTGCCGAACGTGAGTGCGATAAACACCATCATCAGAGTAAAGAAGACGGCAAGGGCTCCACGCCGCCCGAGCCGTTCCGCCAACCAGGGCATGGCCAGGCAGCCGAGAATGGTCGCAAAAGAAATCAACATCACTCCCCAGGAAGCGATTCGGGCGGCAGCTGGCCCAACGTGGCCGCCACCTTCCGCCAGAGCGGTAATCGCCGCGGGAACGTAGACCGTTCCCGCCCAGAGCCCGCAAATGGAAGCCAACATGAGCAAGGCATTGACGACCGTGCGGCGCCAGGCGGCCGAAAATAGAATCGCGAAAGGACGCCAGACGGCCCACGAACGGACCTCACTCTCTTTCTTTTTCCAGGCCGCGGGTTCGACCACGCCGTGGCGAACCCAGGCCAGCAGTAGCGCTGGCAGACCACCGACAATAAACATGGAGCGCCAGCCGTAGTGGCTGCCGATTCCATAGTTGGCCAGAGCCGCGAGAAAAAACCCGACGTAGTATCCCGTGTGCATGAACCCGGCGCCCATGCGGCGGCGATGCTCGGGCCATTCTTCGGCCACGAATGTCCCGCCCATGGCCCATTCGCCGCCAATGCCGATCCCGGCCAGAAGACGTAGAACCGCCAGTTGCCACACACTGGTCACGAAGGCGCTCAGGAACGTGAACACCGAATACCAGACGATAGTCAGCATCAGCGTGCGCACTCGGCCGAACTTGTCTCCAATGGGCCCCCATAAGAAGGCCAGTCCCCAGCCGATCAGGAACAGCGCAAACAAAAGAGATCCGTAATAGCCGATGTTGCCTTTGGTGGCGGCGATGCCGGAGCGAGGCAGCAACTCGCGCACTGCGGGCACGAGGACGAGTGCGTAAATGACGGAGTCCATGCCGTCCAATGTCCACCCGCCCCAGGACGCCCAAAAGCCGCGAATTTGATTTCGAGTGAGCGGTGGAGAAGGTGCCGCCATAAGTCGGGAACTATATCAAAAAACTTTGCCCAGCCTCACTATTTCACCAGCGGCAGCTCCAGCGAACTTGCGTGGTCGCTATCGTGATAGAGCGTGATGTGCGCCGTACGCGCTTCTTTCCCTGATTCTTCAGCCACCACGCCGCCGTTGTTGTAGTTCTTCTCCATGTAGATGCTGTTCGGGGATGTCAGCACGAGCCGCAGCCGGCTCCCTTTCGCAATTCGCCTTGAGAAAAATGTGAACCCGCTGAATTCGTACCGGTTGATTTCTCCCGCCTTGACCAACTCTTCCACGCTAGCGGACTCCCGGTAGCGGGCACGCAACGCGTCTCCCGTGAGTTGGATGCTCTTCCCATCCGGCATAATCTCGTACAGATTCACGCTGAAATCGGTGTCGGGTACATCCATCGACATCCACACCACCAGCTTCACGAAGCCGCTGATTTCCGTGTCTTCGGTAAAAGGCTGACTGTGATATACCAGTCCGTCGCCGAATAAATTCAATGCATATCGTTCATCGGTGATGTAGTTCTTGATCTCTTCCTTTTCCAGCTCCGCGGGCCGCACATCGAGGGGATCGTAAACGTATTGATCGGGCTTCGCAGCGCCAGGCCTCGCCTCAGTGAGGCTGCCGGAGTGGAAAGCATCGTTCGCCTCTCCGTTGCTGGAACTGAGATACAGAACTCTCCTCGTATTCGAGATCGACTCCAGGGCGTCCGCATATTTCCACTGCTCGGCGCCGACCACGTAATATGCCACACGCTTCTTCAGAAACTCGGGCGCCTTGCCTTCCTTCATCGTCCAGTCATACCAATCCAGGTGCAGCTTGTTCATGTTGAGCATGCTGGCATCGCCGAATGTCAGCCCGCCGACCTCTTTGTTTGGGGTCCGCGTGCCTGCGTGGTCCCAGGGCCCAATGATCAGATAATGCTTTGCCTTGGCCTCTTCGGTTCCGTACTTCATGTGATCGCGGTAGTACGTCATGGCGCCGGCCTGGTCGCCATCGTAGTCGCCAGTAATGGTCAAGATCGGGATGTTTATCTTCTTATATTGCTCCGGTGTGATGTCCAGTTTTTGCCAGTACGAATCGAACGCCGGGTGGGCGATCCATTTCTGGAACACAGTGCTGTCGTTGCCCACAATCTTGTCGAAGTCTTTATAGGGACGGTGTTTCAAGTACAGTTCCCGGAACTTCTCAATCCAGAAAGACGATTCCCCGAACAGATGCTCCTGCGGCGTCACTCCACTGGTCAGAGTCAACCACTGCATGTCGTACGCTCCCCAGATGCCTTTAAACATTGGGAAATCGACGCCCGCGTGGGCCGCCGCGACCGGCACCACCGTCGCGAGATGAGGTGGAAACTCTCGCAACGTCAGCCACTGGTCGTAGCCCGCGTAGGAACCACCCCACATCGTCACTTTGCCATTCGACCACGGCTGCTTAGCTAGCCACTCCACCACGTCGGAGCCGTCTTGCGGCTCCTGGATAAATGGATCGAAGCGTCCCTCCGAATTCCCCCGCCCCCGCACATCGACCAGAGCGAACACGTAGCCGTGTTGCGCAAAGTAATACGCCCGGTTGTGATAGTTGTCGCTGATGTAGGGGGTCAACTCGAAGATTACGGGCAGGCCTTCTTTTTGATCCTTCGGACGGTACACCGTGGCGTTCAGCTTGACCCCGTCGCGCATCGTAATCTTCACGCCCCAGCTGAAATCCACTGCGTTTGGTAGTTCGGGGTCGTGCTGTTCCTGCGCGAATAAGGGCAGAGAGAGCAGAATTAACGACGCAACCAGCACACGGGACGTGCAGTTCCGATGGATGGGGGTTTTCATTTTGGCTCCTAGAGGCAGGCGGCATTCTACCACCCGCGCCTGCTTAAGAGCCTGCGTCTATCGACTGAAGTTCGGGAAATCCAGCGGCTCTCGCCCGCCATTGGGCCGGCGGGACGCGGGCGCTACTTCGCTGCACGCAAGCGGTCTTCGAGCGCCTTCACTTCAAGATTCAATGCCTCGGGAAGATGGCTGCCGAATTGGGCGAAGTGCTCCTTAATCGACGGCACTTCCGCCAACCAGCCTTCGATGTCAACGCTGAGGAGTTCCTCTACATTCGCGCCTTTGATGTCCAGTCCCGTCGTGTCAAGATCGGCGACCTCTGGAATCCTGCCGATCGGGGTCTCGTTCGCATGCACCTTGCCGTCGCAGCGCTCAAAGATCCATTTCAACACCCGGCTGTTTTCCCCGTAACCCGGCCACAGGAATTTGCCATTCTTATTCTGGCGGAACCAGTTGACGTAGAAAATCTTCGGCAATTTCGAGGGACTGGAGTGTTGGCCGATCTTCAGCCAGTGCGCGAAGTAGTCGCCCATGTGGTAGCCGCAAAACGGCAGCATCGCCATGGGATCGCGGCGCAGCCGTCCCTCTTTGCCAGTGATTGCGAACGTGGTCTCGCTGCTGGCGGTTGCACCCAGGAAAGTGCCATGCTGCCAGTTGAAGGCTTCCGTGACTAGCGGAACAATCCCCGCGCGCCTCCCGCCGAACAAAATGGCATCGATCGGCACACCTTTCGGATCTTCCCACTCGGGCGCGATCACGGGACATTGCGATGCAGCGCAGGTGAAACGTGCATTTGGATGCGCCGCTTTCCGTTCAGAGGCCGGAGTCCATGGACGGCGCAGCCAGTCCACTAACTTCGCGGGCTTCTGCTCGGTCATCCCCTCCCACCATACGTCGCCGTCGAGCGTCGAGGCGCAGTTCGTAAAGATGGAATTCCGGCTCATCATCAGCATGGCGTTAGCGTTTGACGTCATGCTCGTACCCGGCGCTACGCCGAAGAAACCGTACTCAGGATTAATGGCGTAAAGCCGGCCATCCGCACCGAATTTCATCCAGGCAATGTCATCACCGATGGTCTCCACCTTCCAGCCGGGAAGCGTCGGAATCATCATCGACAAATTGGTCTTGCCACAAGCGGAAGGAAAAGCACCCGTAAAATACTTCGCCTCGCCCGATGGGCTGATGAGCTTCAGAATCAGCATGTGCTCGGCCATCCAGCCTTCATCGCGAGCCTGCACCGAGGCAATGCGCAGCGCGTGGCATTTCTTTCCCAGCAACGCGTTCCCGCCGTAACCAGAGCCGAACGACCAGATCTCCCGCGTTTCCGGAAAATGGCAGATGTACTTATGCTCCTTATTGCAGTTCCAAGTCTTGTTCGGCTGATCCGGTCCGAGCGGCGCGCCAATCGAATGCAGCCCACGCACAAACTCCCCGTCAGTTCCGAGCGCATCCAGCACATGGCTTCCGATGCGGGACATGATGTGCATGCTGACCACGACGTAGGGTGAATCGGTAATCTCCACTCCAATCTTGGAAATCGCTGAGCCGATCGGACCCATGCTGTAGGGAACCACAAACATCGTGCGGCCCGTCATCGAACCGGTGAACAATCCCGTCAGCTTCTGCTTCATCTTCGCCGGATCTTCCCAGTTGTTGGTCGGTCCAGCCTCTTCCTGAGTTCGCGAGCAGATAAAAGTGCGGTCTTCGACGCGGGCTACATCGGCCGGGTCCGAACGGACCAGATAGCTATTCGGCCGCTTTGTCTCATCCAGCGGGATCGCGGTTCCAGTGAGCACCAGCAGCCGCAGCATCGCCCGATACTCCTCTGGCGATCCGTCGCACCAGTGAATCCGGTCGGGCTTGCACATCTGCGCCACTTCTTCAACCCAGCGTCCCAGCCGGGCATGCCGGTGGCTGCCCGCGGCTGTCTCAACTTCTATCGTAGTAGTGGCCATGAACGTAATTTCTCCTGGAGTGATACGCAGATCGTCGTGCCGGCTGCCGAACGCGAATGCCGGCTATGGTCACACGGGGATCAGATGCCCCCGCTCAATTCCCCGCCCGGCGTTTTGAGTTGCCGTGAAGATAGTATCCCGTCTACCCAGTCCAACTCGAATATTCTCTCGCACTTGTGGACATTATTCCAGCGCATGATTCTAATGCTTGCCCGTCTAACAGCAGCTATCACGTAGGCGATCCACCATAAGATGATATAGTTATCGACTTCTGTATTCGCTTTTAGTAAATACTACCTCTACATTTCGATGGCTTTGAGCTCAAGACTGCTTGAGCTATCTTAAGCTGTGATTTGTTGAATTAATAGCCATCTACGCAGCCATATGCCTAACGGCTTGCACCGGGTGGGCCAAAGTGGCTAGGAAGGTCGCCAAAAGAAAGAGGTGGTGCAGCACTGTGGCCTCCCGAACCCTTCTCCGACTTAGCCAACAGCTTCTCCACCTTTGCGACTCGCCGCTCAAGATCTGTGGTTTCGATCGCGCGGAGCTGCAGATTCAGCAGCGGCGCCAAGCCCGACGCGATCCTGGGGTGGAGCCTTCCCGCATATACATCCGCGATCAGTTGGGCCACGGCGTCTCGCACGGCGATCGCGGTTTCCAACTTGGGTAGGGGGTCGACAGTCTCGGCGGCAGAAGGGCGCTTGCTCCTGCCCCCGACACGGCCCAGCTCGGAGGCCTTGCTGGGATTGGCGTGAAAGAAGCGGAGGCCGCCTGCGGTTGCGGCTGCTCGGCAGGGCTTGCCGCTCTTGGTGTGGGCCTGACAACGCGAATTAGAATTCTTCGAGGTCATCTTCTTTCAGCTCGAGATCGGCCTGATGACGCGCACGAAGTGCATGGTAGGTTGCGACCAGTTGCTCACGCCTGGCATCGCCGACACTGTCTATCGATGCGCCGTGTTTATCGACACCCTGAACGACTTGTACCAGGCCTAGGTCACGGAATCCATGGGTCGGACACGGGAGATTCATCTCGGCTTCGAATTTTTCTGGCTCCCAAACAAGGCTGATTCCTCTTAGCTTGCAATTACACTTAGCCAGCTGTTCTTGCCTTGCGACATCGCCGAGCCCGCGCTCAACCTTCACCAAACGCGTGCGTAAATTAGAGAGTCTTCCTGACACCGTTTCCGTCCCCCCAACAAAATCTCCGGTCGCCCAGAATCAAGATTATAGCCGATTCTGGAGGAGTCTTCGCGAGGACCTCTTATGAAATATCTTGATTTGAGGTGGTTGCAGGCAGGTTGTGAAGCGTCTATCTTAAGCCCCTTCCGTAACTAAAAGAGTTCATTGGGCTTACACTACATAGACGACCGTCGCAGCCGGCTGTCGTTCAGCGGATCGGTTGGCTGTATCGAGCGCTCGAAGGGAGACTCAGTCCATAGGCTTTGCGCTTAACCGTCCCAACATGCGCTGCAGCAATTTCTCACCCTGTCGCTTGTAGGCATCGGATCCAGCCAGCAGAAAAGCCTCGCAAATCCGCGCCACACTCTGACCTTCGCGCGTCGCTATTGCTTCAACGTCTTCCTTAGAGTTGCCTAATTCCCTTCTCCCCGCAATATCCAATCTACGCTCTTGTGAAATCGCTCGGACAGCAGAATCAACATCTCTAGACTCGGAGCAGTTTTCCCTCGCTCAATCTTCGAGAGGTGCCCCTGGGTGACGTGGAGGTACGTACACAATTCCTCCTGCAAAGTCTGCCCCCGGATTCTCCTAATCCTGTGGCCGATTGCGGTTAGATCGACTTTTGCCCTCTGAACGCCCAAAGTCTCCTCTTGACCGCGGTATTCATCTATGGCATATTCTTAATATGCATATGCACGCATTGCATATTGGCAGCGAGCCCGATCGCCTATTAGTAATCCATTCTGCTCGCTAGCGCAATTTACTGGAAAGAGTCAACGCTGCTGGAGGGACCATGGACTCGACATGTCAGTCAACGAAGCTTGTAAAGAGGAACCTTGAACTCGCGGCAAAGCTTTGGGGCGATCTCACCGACACGACCTTGGAGACGCTAACCGGTTTAACGAAGAGATACAGTCTCGTCGTCTCAGCAGGAGATCTTATATTGCTCGATGGAAAATGGTACGTCACCCACTCGGGTCTCTTGGGCGTTGCGCGCCGAAAGCATTGCATTGGAATCAATGTGCGCCCGGCCTTCGAGTTCTGCAATCCACCTGCTTCGCGTTGGGCATTCGAGGCCACAGTTTACAAGTCCAAGACTTGCCGCGGGTTCGTCGGATACGGCGACGCCGACCCTTCCAATGTCTCCTTCCTTGTGCACGGCGCCGAAATGCGTGTGGCCGAAACCCGCGCCGTCAACCGTGCTCTGCGCAAAGCTTATGGCATCGGCATCTGCTCGGTCGAGGAAATCGGATCTCTCGCCGCACCTTCGCAATCGTCCCAGGAGTCAAGGAAACTCCCTCCGCAACCCAGCAACGGAAACCACGGAGCCAGCACAGTTCGTGATCGCCTTTGCCAGATCATTCGTCAGCATCAACTCGATCCAAACTTGGTTAAGGCCTATGCCATCGACTCATGCGGGGTCAAAACTCTACGCGAAGCCACTCGCGACCAAATCGAAACCTTCGTCAAACAGCTTGCCGATTGGGCCGACAAGGACCGCAATGCCCTGCTCTGTCAGCTCAACAGCTATCTGGGCCAGAAAGAAGGGGCCGCATGAAACGCCAGATCACCGGCTTGCACGCTGCCGACCGCTGTGCCGCCAACCAGATTCCCGACGGAGTCTTCCTGGTTCGGATCCAACGGGTCCAGTTTCGTCGGCAGGCACAAAAGCCCTACTACACACTCACTCTGGCCATTCTTGAGCCCAGCCGCTTTTCTGGTCACATCCTTTCGAGCCGGATCTATTGCAGCCCGAAAGCCCTGTGGAAGCTGAACTGGTTCCTGCGCGATTTTGGCTACGACACCGAACTGCTTGGACGCGATGAAGTCGACGAAACCCAGCTCGTCGGCCTGAAGGGCGTCGTCAAGATCAGCCACATCGTCTTCAACGGCGCTTCCCTGCTCCGGCTCGACGGCTTTGCTCCCGCCGGCCGTTGGGAAGAACTTTCACCCGCAAATCTGGACAGCCCACAGGTAGCCTGAAATGACCTATAGCTACACCCAGATCAGCCAGTACCTCACCTGCCCGCGGCGGTACCGGCATCGCTACCTCGATGGCTGGAAGGAGAAGGACACGCGGGCAGCGATGCTGTTCGGCCGTGCCTTCGAGCAAGCTCTGGGCGCTTATTTCCGCAGGGAGGATCCCGGTGCAGTCCTGTTCTCCGAATGGTCTCAGTGTCAAAACCAGGGCTTGCACTACTCGAACGGAGATTCGTGGGATCGCATGCTCCGGCAAGGCATCATGCTATTGACCCGCTTCTGCCAGGACGATCGCATCCAGGTCCACCAGCCTCGACGGAATCTGCAGATCGAATTCACTCGACCAATTGCGGGAAGCAACGACTTTGTTGCCTACATCGATGCCATCGGCAGACTCGACGGCAAGCGCTGCCTGCTCGAGTGGAAGACTTCAGCGAGCCGATACCCGGAAGAGCCCGAGGGACTGCTCTCTCTGGATCCGCAGCTGGTTTGCTACTCCTGGATGACGGGTATTGCCGAAGTCGCTCAGATCGTATTTGTCCGCAAGCGCTTGGTCGAAGTTCAGTACCTGCGAGCCGCCATCACCGACGAGCAGCGGCAAGAATTCGGGCACTTGGTGGAAAGCACGGTCCGTCGCATCGAGTCGGCAGATTTTCTGCCGCATAGCGGCATCCGCTTCCCGCAGAATCCCTGCAGCAGCTGTCCCTATGTTGGGCTTTGTCTCGGAAACCAGCAAATCGCAGACGCCAGCTTGGTACGGCGTCCAGGAGCAGACAGTCTTGATTGGCTTGACGAGCTTAATTACTGAGAATCCGCCCATACCGCCGAAGCTCAATCGCCGCCGCGCCCTCTTCGTACTGGGCAAAATCGACGAGATTCTGGCTTGGGAACAGCGGAAAGAGACCGAGAGGGACACCAAGTTCGTGGAACTGGGGCGCTATCTATGCGAGGTGCGGGTGGGACAGTACTGGCGGCTGGAGGATCTGAAGTGTTTCGACGAGTTTCTGGAGAGGCGTTTCCCGGAATCGAGGCGGAAGGCGTACTACCTGATGTCGATCCACGAACACTTGCCGCCGCAGGCGAGAAAACAGCTGAAGGAAGTGGGCTGGGCGAAGGGGATCGAGCTAGCCAAGCTGGCCAGGCGGGACAGGCAGCACTTCGATTGTGCAACCTGGTTGCACAAGGCCCGTCAGATGCCAAAAGAAGAATTCAAGCAGGAGGTCGAAAAGGAGTTGACCGGGAAGGAAACCGAACCGTGGGAGATTATCTACTTCAAACTGTACCAGAGCCAAGGCCCGGTCATTGAGAGAGCGATCGAGACCGCAGCCCTGATGTTGGGAAGCGACCGCTCCCGAGGCTACTGTTTGGAAATGATCTGTGCGGACTTTCTAGCCGGGGCCAACCTGGACCAAGGAGATCCGGAGATGCTGCTGTTTTCAATGACGCGATTTTTCAGGTTTCTGCCCGAAGAGCAGCGGCAGGCATTCCTCGGAGCCCTAAGCGAGAAAGCTTCGTGAGCTCGATCGGTCCAAAGCCCACGCCCTTGCGACTTGATCCGGTGTCTTACGAGACTCTGCGGCAGCAGGTGCTGCGGCGGGATGGCTGGAGGTGTCAATCGTGCGGCACGATGTCGAACTTGGAGGTTCACCATAAGGAATTTCGTAGTCATGCGGGCGAAGATTCCGAGCTGAATCTCATCACGCTCTGTGCCAAGTGTCACGCCAGCGCTCATGAGACTTGGAAAAGCGACGATGGCATCGCAGGGCGGCGCCCAGTACAGCCCAGTTGATACAGGCCAGCAGCAGCTGGTGGCCTAAACATTCGTCCGTCCCGACATGGTAACATTTTGGCCGTGCCCATCACCGACACAAGCCCTTCCGCACAAGCTCTCCAGCTCCAAATTCAACGGGCGATGCCAGGAGAACAACGCCTACTCCTAGCGCTGGAAATGAGCCTGTTTGCTCGCGAATTGGCAAAAGAGCGAGTCCGGCGAGAGTATCCAGAATGGTCGGACGATCAGGTCGCTCGAGAACTCGTTCGGCTGGCCTTCCTGCCCGCTCCGGTACCAGCGCGGTTGCGATGAGCGTCTCGGACGTTTTCCATAGGATCACGATCGACGGCATTGTTCGCGTTTCGCGCGCCGGAACCTGATCGCTCTGCAGCCTGCGCAGAGAATAGCCGAAGGCGAGTTTCACATCCCCGGGGGAACCGCGCAGAATCTCTCTTGGATCCAGTCGTTGACGAATTAACCGAATGAGGCGACGGCCTGCTGCTGGTCTTCGAAGATCTCGAACAGATCCAGCAGGCAGATCATCTTCAAGGTTTGGACGGTAAATTTCGAAGGGTTGAGCAGCTTGATCGCTCCACCGCGCTGCTTGGCCGAAGTCAGCACCTTGACCAGCAAGCCGATTCCGCTGGAATCGATCCAGGGAACTTCGCTCAAGTCCAGCACGATGCGAGTGTCGCCGCTGCCCATCAGATCGTCCAGAGTTCCACGGAAGCGATCGACCGCATCGCCCAGACTCAGTTTGCCGCGCAACTTGACCAGCTTCACCTGGCCTAGACTGCGAAGTTCGATGTCCAAGTGGGCTCACCTCAAATGATCAAGGGATGGGCAGGGGTAGAATCCGTTGACAGCTCCCCGACCCTCTGTTAAAGTGCACGCTCAACTTAGAAGAAGCTCAGCGAATTTGCAAGTTGGGACTTCTGCCTCCCCCAGGGCTCAATAAGAGTATCTTGGTATTCCGCAGCGAGCTTCATGGCAACTCAGAGCCCCAATCTGGTTCTCGACATTGCCGCGATATCAGTGCGTCTTCTGGAGGCACAAGAGGTGGCTCCCAGAGCGCGCACGGTTGCCCGCGATCTCGCCGCCCTGCTGCCCGGCTCTGCCGTCAACGTCTACATGGTTTCGGAGACCGCCGAGGGAGAAGTCTGGACCGTGAGCGGTACGGTCGGCGACGCCGCGCCGGATGAAACCGTCCCCCTCGATGCCGGAACTCTGGGCATCCTTGCCGCCAGCAGCAAACCTCTCCTGTTCGCCGGCAGAAGCCTCATCCGCGAGCAATACGCTCATCTCAACGTTCGCAAGACCCTACACTCTCTTGCCTATCTTCCTCTCGTCGGCAACGGCGCCTTGATCGGCGCGATTGAGATTCTCAGCTTCGATGAGCCATTGACGGAAACAAATCTCGTTATCCTGCAAGGTGTAGCCGATATTGCCGGTCCGGCCCTGCAAGCCGCCGAGCATTATGAGGTCGAGCGCAACAACTCCTTGACCTCCATAACCCGCCTCACTCACTTCTACGACATTGAGAAGGTTTTCAGTTCCACTTTGGAGATGGATCAACTTCTCCCCCTCATCGGGTCGAAGATATGCGACACGCTCGAGTGCCAAGCGGTGAATGTGTGGATGGTTCAAGGCGATGGAAGCCTTTTACTGATGCATCAGGCGGGCGAGGATCCAACCGCCAGGCAAGGAATGACACAGAAAGGCGGCGAGGGAATCGCCGGTGATGTCTCCGACGACGGGGAGACTGTCCTCATTGCAGATCCCAAGGACGAACGGCTGCTTCGCCGCAACATGAATATAAAAGCAGAAGACGGACAGGTCGAGTCCATCGTGGTCGCCCCCTTGCTCGACAAGGAATCTCTGGTCGGCGTGGTGGAAGCGGTTAACCCGCTCGATGGTGAGCCTTTTGATGACGACGACCTCTTTGTACTCAGCAGCCTGAGCGAAACCGCAAGCATCTCTCTCCGCAATGCCGGACTGTTGCTGGCCGAGCGCAAAGTGGAGATCCTGGAAATGCTGGTGACGGTCAGCCACGAGATCACCTCTACGCTGAACCTGGAACGTGTCTTGCAGACTATCGTCAACGCTCCGCAGGCGGTGATTCCATACCAGCGCGCTGCCGTCGCCCTCGAGCACAGTGGAAAGTACAAACTCAGCGCCGTCACTGGCGTTATGCAGGTCGACGCCGGCGCCCCGGATATCGCTCCGCTTAATGACATCCTTCGCTGGGCGATGCTTTCCGAAGAAGTAGTGCATGTTCGGCAGCACGGCGACAAAATTGATGCCACACGCGAAGAGACCCGAGCCAAGTTTCAAAGCTATTTCGAAACTTCGGGCATGCGTGCGTTCTACGCAATCCCGCTGACCGACGACACCGGGCGGGTCGGCGTACTGGGCCTCGAAAGCGCGGATCCGGATTTTCTTTCGCCCGCCCATCTGGAGATTCTGCAAGTGCTCGCCGGACAGGCGACAGTCGCGCTGCGCAACGCCCAGATGTACAAGGAAGTGCCATTCATTTCGGTGCTCCAGCCGGTGCTGGAGAGAAAACGGAAATTTATGGCCATGGACAGACGGCGCCGGGCCTTGTTCGTTGCCGCCGCTGCCGCGGTGTTGATCTTCTTGGCAGCTTTTCCTTTGCCGCTGCGGATGGACGGGGATGCCGTGGTAGCTCCTCTGCACTCCGCACAGATCCAACCTGAAGTGGAAGGCGTCGTCAGTCGAGTGTACGTTCACGAAGGGGACCGTGTCACCCAGGGCGAGGTCATCGCGGAACTCGCCGATTGGGAAGCTCGCTCGGCGCTTGCGCAAGCCCAGGCTAAGTACCAGACCGCTCTCCTGCAGATGAATCGCTCCCTGGCAGCGAATGATGGCACCGACGCTGGCGTACAGCGGATACAGGCTGACTTCTGGAAATCGGAAGTCGCACGGGACCAGGAACTGCTGGACAAGACGCGTTTGCGCTCACCCATCGACGGCTTGGTAGCCACGCCCCACGTCGAAAACATGGTGGGCCGACGCTTGCAATATGGAGACAGTTTCGCCGAAATCGTCGATACCTCGCGGGCAATCGTAGACGTGGCTATCGATGATACTGACTCTGCCCCGCTGCGCGCCGGCGCGCACGCATCGATCAAGCTCAACAGTTTCCCGACGCGAACCTTCGGTGGCGACGTGCTTGTGGTCAGCCCCAAGGGAATCCTGCAGGGCGATTCCCGTGTGTTCTTTGCGCGGGTCGCGGTCCCGAACCCCGACGGCACACTTCGGCCAGGAATGGAAGGACGCGGGAAAGTGCGTGTGGGATGGTATCCGGCCGGCTGGGTCCTGTTTCGCAAGCCGTTTTTGTGGATCTATTCACGAGCCTGGGCGTGGTTTGGAGTGTGAGAACATGCAGCCTAGAAAACCGAACGATCTTGCCTTGATCTTGCTGGGCGCAGCTCTGCTGCCCTGGCTGGCGTGTTCCCAGAAAAGCATGGAAGTGGCAGCCGCTCCCGCATCGCCGGGAGGGTCGGCGCCGGCGCCCGCGGCGAATGTTCCGGGGAGCGACAGCGGCCTCACGGTTTCTGGTCCCTTGATTGTGGAACACCAGCTTGATGTGCTGGCGCAGCGCGACGGCGTGATCGCCGAATTGCGCTCGGAAGCGGGCGCCCGCGTACACGCCGGCGATCTGTTGGCCCAACTTGATGACCGGCAGCTGACGGCCGACCTGGAGGCCGCACGGGCCAAGACTCGCAGCATGGAAGCCGACTTGAGGAACTGGGAAGCCGAAGCCAAGGTCATGCAGGCGGACTACGACCGCGCCCAGAAAATGTGGGACGCTCACATCATCAGCAATGAGCAGCTCGAGCACGCCAAGTTCAAGGCGGAATCGGAGACCTGGGATGTCCGGCGCGTTCGCGAATTGCTGACCAATGCCATCCAAACCCAACGTTCCCTTGAACTGGAGCTGGAAAAGACTCAGATCCGCGCACCGTTTTCCGGCGTGGTCGCCCGTCGCTACGTCCGTCAGGGACAGCAGGTTGTCAAGGGCGACCGGCTGTTCTGGGTCACGGCCGAGGGCCCGTTGGGCATGCGATTCACCTTGCCTGAAAAGTTGATCGGGCGAATCCAGAAGGGTCAAGTTCTGCCCATGATTACTCCTGATCTGCCCGGCGAAAGATACCAAGTCAGGGTTGTGCAAGTGAGTCCAGTCGTCGACCCCGCCAGCAGCACGATCGAAGTTAAAGTCGAACTCGAAGGCAAACCCGGCCCGCTCCGGCCCGGCATGGATGCGAGCGTCAGCCTCGAGAATATGCGATGAACATTACGCGGGCTCTCAGTGCGGCACTGCCTGATATTCCTGCCCGCACGTTAGCGGAGCGCACTCCCCGCATGGATCCTGGCATTGTTGCGCGGGAGCACATAGAAGACGGCGAACTCATTGTTCGCATCTACGTTCCGAGCGTAGAGTGCATGTACAAATTTCCTCCCCAGAATTGGGCTCTGATCCAGCTCTTTGATGGCCGGCACAACTATGAGGAAATCGCGCAGCTCTATTCTCAGCAGTCCGGCGGCCAGTGCAGCGCCCAGGAAATTCGCGAATTTGCCGACGAGCTCGATGCCATCGACTTTTGGTATAAGACGCCTCTAGAAAAAAATGTAGCGCTGATGCAAAAAAGCGCGGATGAGAGACGTCACCTCCAGAAGAAAAAAAGCCAGTACGGCGACCTGTCTTTGATTCTTTTCCCCGCAGTTAACCCTGACAAGTTCCTTACTTGGCTCTACGGACACACCCGTTTTTTCTACACCCCATGGTTCACGTTACTGACGCTGTGTGTCTTCGGACTCGGCGCTGGAATCACCATTTCGCATTGGTCTGAAATCGGCCGCGACACTCTGGAGTTCTACAACTTCTCCGACAAGACCTGGCTCGACGTGGTTGGGTTCTATTTTCTCGCCCTCGTAGTGCTGGTCGTTCACGAGTTGGGCCACGGCCATGCCTGTAAACATTATGGCGGACGAGTTCAGTTCATGGGCTTCGCTCTCATCTATCTTGCTCCCGCTTTCTATACAGACATCACCGAAGGTGAAGTTAAGGCCACCCGTTATGAACGGATGGTCATTTCCCTGGCTGGCGTCTGGATAGAACTGATGCTCTATTCCATCATAGCCCCGATCTGGTTGGGAACTCCCCCCTATACAGTGCTGCACGATGCCTGCTACACGCTCATGCTCATCACCGGCATCTCGGCGGTCCTGCTCAACTGGAACCCTCTCATCAAGCTCGACGGTTATTACATACTCACGGAGCTTCTAGGAATCGTCGATCTCAAGGAGGATTCAACCGCATTCGTCTCCGGTTGGGTAAAGCACAACATCTGGCGGCTACCCGTCGAAGTTCCGTACGTCCCCAAGCGCAGACGGCTGGGCTACGCCGTATTCGCCCTGCTCTCCGGGCTCTACAGCTACACGGTTCTCTATGTGGTCGCGACCTTCGTAGGGAACGTCTTCCGTAATTTCAATCCCGAATGGTCTTTTGTACCTGAGATTGCAACAGCAGGCGTCATCTTCTGGGGTCGGATACGCACCTTGGGGAACTTTATGAAATTCGTTTATCTCGACAAGAAAGACAGTATCGCATCCTGGTTTACACCGCAGCGGTCGCTCGCGATTGCTGCAATTGCCCTGGTTGTAGCCCTGCTGCCCTTGCGGCGAGAGTCATCAACCGGGTATTTCGTTTTGGAAGCCGCGAACAGGGCTGTCATCCGTAGCACGGTTCCGGGTGTGGTCACGGATGTGTACGCTGCCGAAGGCCAGTGGATTCCGGCCGGGGCAGCCGTAGTACGGCTTCGCAATGCGCTGCTCGATTCCAGGGTGGCACGTGCTCAGGCGGAGTATTCCGTGGTGCAGAGCCGCGTCGTGCTTGCCAATCTTCAAAATTCGCCCGATTTTGGTGCGGCCAATACCGAACGCATCAAGTTGGGCCAGCAAACCCTGCAGCTCACGTTGGAAACGGCGCAACTGGAATTGCGCAGCCCCATCGCAGGGTTGGTTCTCACGCCGCGGTTGACCGATCAGGTAGGTGCCTATCTTCCCGCGGGGACCGAAGTCGCCGAAGTGGCGGACCTAACTAGCATGCACGCCCGCGTTTACGTTTCCGAACACGATCTCTCCAAATTCCACATTGGATCGGAAGTCCGGCTCCTGGCCAACGGATCCTTCAAGATTGCCGATGCGTCAGTGGCTGGCATTCAGGCCGCATCCTCGGAAATACCTCCTGGGCTTATCGACCTATCCCGATACAAAGGGCTCCGCCCACCGAGCTTTTATGTCGTTAGCGTGACTTTGTCGAACCCGGGTGGGCTGCTGAAGCCGGGAATGGTAGGTACCGCCAAGGTCTATGGCCAACAGAGAAGTTTGGCCGGCTTCGTCTGGCGAGAAGTCCGGGACTTCTTCGGCCGCCGTGCCTGGTGAGGGAAATAAAAAGGCTGCCTCGCAAGGCAGCCTTTTCACTCGATCCAAAAACTCTTACATGATGCGACCAGCCCTGCCAGCCCGTCCTGCACGGCCAGCCCTGCCGGCTCTTCCGGCCCGTCCTGCACGTCCAGCTCTGCCAGCCCGTCCCAGCTTGGTACCTACTGACTTCTCACTCGCGGTCGGCATTTCCAGGGGAGAACTGGCGACGATTGCTTTCTTGGTGGTGTTCAGGGTGCTGATCAAGGATTTCTTCTGAATGGTCACGGGACGCTCCTCAAATTTGCTTCGAATTGAATTCCATCACTCGGCTTAGCCTTTAGCACGAGCCGTGCCAAACCCGCGGGGTTGACCTCGAAAATCGCTAAGCCCAACAATTACAGATTCTTAGCAGTGGCATGGCTGGATTTGTCCTCAGGGCCGGAGTGAGGAATTCTATTTCGGTTAATAATTAACTGCAACCGGGTTAATTTTTAACCTCGGTGTGCGTCCTACGGCTAAAGATTCAGCTTCCGGCAGAGATATTTCATACGCTGCGGGTCCATGTTGAGAAGAGTCGCGGCCGCGGATTTCCTGCCCTCGGTCCGGCGAAGGGCGGCGTTGAGGTACGCAATCTGGATCTTTTCCATCTCGGCGTCGAAGTCGACGCCTTCTTCTGGAATCAGGATGGCCTCGTGGCTGGCCGCGCTCGAGCGTAGAAGCTGGTGCGGCAGGTGTTGCGCGGTGATCACCGGGACGTCGTTCATCACCACCATGCGCTGCACCACGTTCTCCAGTTCCCGAACGTTGCCTGGCCAGGAATAGTCTTCCATGATCTGCATCACGTCGGGCTGCAGCTGTTTGATGGGCTTTTTGTTGGCTGCACAGTAGATGCGCAGGAAGTGTTCGGCCAGCAACGGCACATCGCCATCCCGCTCGCGCAGCGGCGGGATCAGGATCGGCACTACGTTAATGCGGTAGTAAAGGTCCTCGCGGAAGCGGCCTTTCTGCATCATGTCTTCGAGATCGTCGTTGGTCGCCGTGATCAGGCGAAAATCAATCTTGCGGGACGACCGGCCTCCCAGGCGCTGCACCGAGCGGTCTTGCAAAATGCGCAGCAGCTTGCTCTGCAGCGGGTGGTTGAGGGTCGTAATCTCGTCCAGAAATAACGTGCCGCCGTGCGCCATCTCGATCAGCCCTGGCTTGGCGCCCTCCGCCCCGGTGAAGGCTCCCCGTTCGTATCCGAACAGTTCCGATTCGATCAGGCTCTCGGGCAGGGCCGAGCAGTTCAGGCACACGAAAGGCTTTCCCTGCCGGTTTCCGGACTGCACGATGGCATGGGCGACCATCTCTTTTCCCACGCCGCTCTCGCCGCGCAGCAGCACGCTGGCGTTGCTGTCGGCTACGGCCTGGATTGCTCCGTAAACTTTCTTCATGCCCTCGCTGCCGCCAATCAGCCCGCAAAATGCCGACTTGCTTTCGACCCGCTCAAGCAGCCAGCGCCCCTCAAACTGCAGCGCGCGCTTCTCGATGGCCCCCAGCATGACGCCGGCCAGCTGGCTGAAGTCCATGGAATCGAGGAAGAACTCATCGGCGCCGGCCTGGCTGGCTTTCAGCGGTATCTCGCTGTTGGTCGATTCCGTGATCGCCACCAGCACCACGTCCTCGCGCAGCTTGCGGATTTCCTGCAGCACTTCAATGCCATCCGCCGCTCCGTCCCCAATGCAGTCGAGATCGAACACGATGCCATGTATGCCGGAGTCATGCACTGCGGCCTGGATCTGCTCTTCCGTGCTCGCCAGCACGGTGTGGAAGCTGTGCGCAAGGTATTTGCCGATCTCATGGAAAGAGGTTCCTTTCGCAGTAACAATCGCGACAGAATATCTTTCTGATTCGGGTTGATTCGCGTGCAGCTGAAGGGATGCAGCCATGGCGGGCACTCCGGTTGCGGATTATAGGTGAATTTCTCACCTGTGGGAATGCAAAAAATCACCCTATTCGCAGCTCAGACCTTTTCGGGAGGGCTTCCCCGGATCGCGGAGGTTTCAGCCTGCAATCACGTTTAACTTGACTTCGGCCTCGCCGGGAGTATCGTAATGGCGTTCAGTCCGGCCCCGCTTGTGCGGGTGAGTGGGGTGCAGCTGAATCCGCGCATCCCATCCCCAAGAGCGCCGATTGTCGTCCGCAGATTCCCGACTAAGGAGGCCTTCATGGCTGCTAACCCCATCCCGATCTCAGAACTGAGTATAGAAACCGTAATAGCACCCGATGAGACTATCGTTCGCTGCAGCGGAAGAATTAATTCAAGCACTACGGCCTTGCTGCAAACGACAGTCCGGAGTCTCATCCCGGGGACCGAAAGCATTGTGTTGGACTTGACTGATGTGAGCTACATGGACAGCTCTGGCCTGGGCGCCATCGTTGGCCTCTACTTGTCGGCCAAGAGGCAGCACTGTACGCTGAAGCTCATCAATCTGAATCAACGCTTGCGGGAGCTGTTTCGCATCACAAAACTCGCTTCGGTGTTCGAGGGGCACGACGACTTCCTCGGCCACACTCCCGACTGATAGGGCAAGGTCAGCCGAATGCTCTGGGTGGCGGGATGCATCCCGGTCCGGAAGGCCGTGGGGTCCTAACAGCGTTCTGTTGTCGCCTAGATCGACCTCCCTGGGTGGGTTGGGCCTAACCTGGAAAACTTCCCCCTTTTCGCACAATAACGCCACATTCTTGTCTTGACAAATCGTTACAGCCGGAACAGAATGCTAGGCTTGAAATTGGGACCCGGCTTAGAAGGCGCGTCCAGCCTTGTGTTCAGCGCGCTGACGGCAGGCCAGTTGAACCGACTCAGATTGGAACGGGAGAGAATATGGAAACTACAATCGGAGTATTCGCTTCACGCGATGAAGCGGAAGGTGCAGTTAAAGAGTTACTTGAGCGAGGCGTGCCGGAAGAGTCCATCGTATTCCTGACCCGGTCAGAGAGTGAAGCTAAAACCATCGCCAAAGAGCTCGGGACGTTTGTGGGAGGCTTTCTTGGAGGAGCCGCCGGCGTAACTACCGGCGTGGTGGCTGCGACCCTGCTTCTTCCCGGCATCGGAACAGTATTCGCGCTGGGGATCGGCGCCGCCGCGCTGCTCACCGGCGCCGGAGCGGGCGCAGGAGCGGGCTCTGCCCTAGGCTCGGGAACACACGGCGCCGACGATCCGAAACCCACAGCTGTTGAAGATTGCGCTGAAGATGTCGCGTTCTTCCGCGAAGTACTCAAAGAAGGCCGGTCGCTGATTGTGGTTCGCACGGAATCAGGGGAACTCGCGAAAGCTGCGTGCTCCATTCTTGACAGTCGCGGACTGGGAATGCAAGGGTCGGCCCCGGTCAAAATGAAGGCGGCCACGCGAACGGTGGGTGGAGTCACAGTCCTCGACATCAGCGGCAGAATTACGCTGGGTGAAGGAAACGTCATGCTGCGCGAGATCGTTCGCGATCTAGCGGAAAAAGGACAGAAGGCGATCGTGCTCAACCTGGGCGAGGTCAACTACATCGACAGTTCCGGGGTCGGCGAGCTGGTCAAGGCTCACACCACGATTCGCAACCAAGGTGGACATTTGAAACTCGCCAATCTAACCAAGCGCGTCCACGACTTGCTCCACATGACGCGGCTGTCCTCCGTTTTCGATATTCAGAAAGACGAGGCCAGCGCCATCGCGTCCTTTGGCGGCTCCTCGCAAGCAGTGGCTTAGCGGTAAGTTGTAAATCGATTCAGCGGTGAAAAGTTCAGCGCAGCGGAGCCCCCCAACTTACTGCCTGAATTGGCCCCAAGAATCCTTGAAGATTGCCAGCGACAGGTCCCCCACCTGTTTTGCGTCTTGAACAGCACAATGATGAATTGCAAGCGCCCAGGTCAAACGTTTGTCGTCGTCCGCAGCGGCTGTCAGCAAGGCCGAAGATTCGAAAGTTTGAAAGCACGACTGGTAAGAACCAGCGTGAAGAAAAGAGGATATTTATGAAGCTAGGAGTTATGAGGTTCGTTGTTGTCGCCGCGATCGCGGTTTTGGCTGTGGCTGCCGGAAGTACAGTCGCCTGGGCACAGACGCCTTGCCCTAGTTCCCCCAACTATAGTCCGGATTTCACTGGCGCCACGATCACAACCCTCTCGGCCTCAGGTTGCCTGACCGCGAACAATAACGGCGACTCAGGGTACCCGGGTTTGTATCCGGTGGTCTCGCCTCCGACGCCTCCATTAGGGGTGACGACGGTGCTGCGGCTCACCCCAAATGCGACCTTTACTGCGGGGTCGGCCTGGTACAACACCCCGCAACCGGTTTCCGGTGCCTTTTCCACCACCTTTACGTTTCAATTGAGCGGAGGCAATACAGGAGACAGCCCTGCAGACGGTTTCGCGTTCGTGATTCAGAATTCGGGGACGAACGCACTGGGCCCTGACGGCTGCGGGATCGGATTCGGTGACAGCGCCAGTGGCTGCACGCCTTCTACCGGTGGCATCCCGAACAGTCTGGCGATAGAGTTCAATACCTACAACAACGGATTCGGCGTTGACCCGAGCAACAACGATGTTACGATTCAAAACTGCGGGTTGACTGGCGCGAACAGCGTAGACCAGAGTTGCAGTGTCGCGGTTAACGATCTTACTCAACTGTCGAACCCCATCAACATGGCGGACGGGAATGTGCATACGGTGACGATTACATATGCGCCGTCTACCCTGTCGAACTGCGGCCCGGAGGAAATGCCGACCTGCAGCACCATCGATGTGATCTTGGATGGCATTGATCTGTTTCCTTCAACCGGGGCTAACCCGAACCCTGTGCTTTTCAACTTGGCCTCGATCGGTCTGGCCAGCAGCAACAGCTGCAGCGATTGCCTTGCCTGGGTGGGGTTTACAGCGGCAACCGGGGGCGGGGACGACAACCAGGACATCCTGAGCTGGACCTTCACGCCACAGGCAGAGAGCGCTGCGGTTTCGACCACAACTGCCGCCGTTCTTCCCTTCCCGAATGCCTCCGGAGCCACCGCCTACTCCTACACGGCGCTCCTGACGCAGTCGTATCCAACGCCCGTGATACAGGTCCAGCCGATACTGATGACTCAACGAGCTTGTGACGCTCTGGTGCAGGTGAACTTCCCGACTGCCCGTTGCTTTGTCTACCAGAACGCTGAAAATACGGGTTTGGACGAGTCCGTGGTATTCGCGGTTACGTGCCCTGACTCCCCGGGCGGAACGTGCGGCTCGGTCACTGACCAGAATTTCTTTGCACAGCTGGGTACCGGCTTCTCGTTCTTGTATTCCGACAACCCATTGTTTGTCTACCCGGGGCTTGACCTCGTTATCAACCCATTCCCTGGTTGGATCAAGTGGCCGCTGCCGCCATCACCCACTCCTGTGAGCCCGATCGGCCCGCCCGCGAAGGGCAGCATGAGTAACCAGATTGCCTCTTTCTCCGTGGTGTCGGATCCTGGTGGTAAAACCGTCGGCGGCTCCGGCGGTGGGGCTTCCTACTGGGTAGCCACGTATCTCACGCCGGGTGAAGCGCTGCCAGGCATTACGATCAGTTCTCCGAAGGTCACGACCTACACTCAAAACCAAACGGTGACGGCGAACTATACCTGCAGCAATCCGTCTACATCAAAGCCCATCACAAGCCCGACGGGACCGTATCTGACGGTGGCAAGCTGCACCCAAGGCACAGGCACTCAGACCCCGGGCTCGTGCGTGACCAATCCAACCACCGGAGCCATAACATGTAGTGGCACCGTTCCTACCTCTAGCAAGGGGCTGCAAGTGTTCGAAGTAACGGCCATCGACAGCGGCGGAAACCAGAATCTGGACGCGGTTATCTATGACGTCAAGTAGCGGATAATGAACTGACTGCGCGTAAGAAACTACGCCCAGTCAATCACGAAGGGGTGCCGCACAGCGGCACCCCGTTTCCGTCTTCGGCGATTGTTGTGACTACCGCCTGACATCCCCAGGCAAATTGCGATCCGTCTCGGGCCTAAGCTGGACGGGATGACAAATTTCCTGGTCAGACGCACGGCATCTGCGGAACCAAAATAGCGCTAGCTCTTGGCCGCTTGTGTCTCGCGGGTGGCCTCGTCGTAGATGACTTTAAAGTCCGAGCGCTGTAGCAGCTTCTCTGCCCCGGGATCTTTCTTCATCGCGTCCAGCAGGCGTAGCACTTCGCGATAATGATCCAGAGCATCGCTGCGATTGCCGGAATCTCGCTCAATTGTGGCCAAC
Organism: uncultured Acidobacteriaceae bacterium; assembly: GCA_963786075.1. Taxonomy (GTDB): domain Bacteria; phylum Acidobacteriota; class Terriglobia; order Terriglobales; family Acidobacteriaceae; genus Sulfotelmatobacter. The sequence continues at coordinate 261,143 of CAWAYA010000002.1, forward strand.
AGATAATGCGACCGCGCGCTCAGCGGCTGCATTCCGAGCTTTTCCGAGAGCAGCAAGGAGCGCTCCAGTTCCTGCCGGGCATGGGAGACGTCGCGGTTCTGCATCATCGCGTACGCCATGAATACGGAACACTCGACCGAGATGTATTTCAACCCTAGGTCGTCGGCCTGCTGAACCAACTGCCGCAGGCTGGAAATGGCTTCCGCGGAGTGTTTGTCCCGAACTTCGACTTTAGCCAGGTTGGCTTTTGCAATCAGAATCGTGACCGGTTCTTTGCTGCGCGCGGCGGCCTGTACGGCTTGAGCATAGGAAGCACGCGCAGATTCGTAATCCCCGCGGTAGAAATACGCATCGCCCTGGAATCCCAGCGCTTCCGCTACCATGCCGTCAGACTTCAGCTCGCGCGAGAGGTCGAGTGCCTCGTCCAAATCACTCTTCGCCTCGTCTCCGCGGCCTGCCAGGATAAGCGCCTCTCCGGAGCCACCTAGCATTTTGGCCATCCAGAACGTCTTGTCCTTGATGTCGCGGAAAGACTTGAGGGCTTCCTCCTTGGACTTGATGGCTGCCCCGAACCGTCCTTGGTAATCAAATAGCGTGCCCAGGCTGTAAGACTCAATGGCCGCACCGCGCGGGTCGTCCATACTGCGCCGTAAATCCAACGCCCGCAGGTAGTACGAAATGGCCTGATCGTACTGGCCCATGTCGGTCGACGCCTCGCCCAGATTGTGGACGGCCTCAACGATGTCTTGCGGCACTTTCGATTTTTCGCGCAGCTGAAGCGCCTGCTGGAAATAGGTGAGCGCATCCTCATACTGGCCTTTTTCAGAATACGCAGTCCCAATGTTGTTCAGGCAGATCGCCTGCAGACCTTCGTTGCCGAGATCGCGCTGCAATTGCAGTGCTTCTTTGTACATTTTGAGCGCCTGGTCATAGTCGCTGCTGCCATCGTAGAAATTTCCCAAATCGATAAGACTATCGCCGAGGCCGCGCTTGTCCCCGATTTCACGCCGAACCCGCAGCGCCTCCTGGAAGTTGGCCAGAGCCTCTTTGGGCTTGCCCAGCGTCGCCTCCGCCGAGGCTATCTCATTTAGGCTGAGCGCCAGGCCGCGCTTCTGACCGATGCTCCGCCAGATGGCAAGGGCTTCCTCTTCGTTGCGCACGCTTTCCTCGGGCTTGCTCAACATCAAATAAGCCACCGCCATGAAGTGCAAGCTGGCAGCCTTTTGCTCCTGGTTGTCCATTTGAATCGACAAGGTATAGGCGCGGTTCAGGGGGTCGAGGCTGCCTTGCGGGTCGCCGCTTTTGAGGGCTATGCGCCCCATCTCGAGAGTCGCCATGATGTTCTTTGGATTCGCGCTTAAAAGCTTCTGATAGTATTCCCGAGCTTTGGCCAGGTTTCCGGAATCCTTATAGAGGCTGGCTAGCGCCGATTGCACGTCAAAGTTATCCGGCGATGCCTGGGCTAGGGTTTCGTAGGCCTTGATTGCCTCCGGATAGTTCTTGGTAGCCTGGAAACGAACGGCAGAGATCAAATATTTTTCAGCCTCAGGGAGATCCTGGCTCAGGTCGACGGCTTTCCTGGCAGATTGCTCCGCTTCGCTGTCATAGCCCAAACTGCTATAGGACTGTGCCAGCTTGGAAAATGCCAGCGCGAAGGTGGGGTCTTCCTTGGTGGCTGCTTCGAACTGCTTCTGCGCCTCCAGATTCTTCCCGTCACGTTGCGACCCGATGCCTTCATTGTAGTCGCGCAATGCGGCAATCGACTTTGAACTGGGTTGGAAGGAAGTGGCCTTCAGCTCCTTCAGGACATTTTCCGGGAGCGCAAGTTTCTGACGGATGGACTCCGCCAGACGATCAATCGCGCCGGGAATCTCCTTTTCACTTTGCACATCGATTTTGAGCGGGATGGTGCGATCGTTCTTGATGTCCTGAAGCGTGGCATCAATCCGAATCTGGTCGCCGAACTTGGCATACTGTCCCCAAACGACGCGGTCGGCGTTGCTGAAATCGGCCACGCGCCGGATGGTCGCCGGATCGAGCACGGTCGCGGAGGAAAGGCGCAGGTCGGTGAATATCTGATGCAGGCTGGTGGGGCTGACCGTGCGCAAACGCGCAGACTGGCCCACGTCGGTGCTCAACATCTCCGCGAGACTCGGTCCCAGCCAATCAAAGCTGGGATCGCCGGAGGCGTTGCGGAAAGGCAGAATAGCCAGCGAAACCGCCGGTCCGGTCGCCGCCGCTTTCTTGCCCGGGGCGAACAGTTCCGCGCGCAGCAGGAAGCCGATGATCCCCAGCGCCAAGACGGCTGCAGTGCCGCCAATCCAGTGCCAGGGGATGGTTTGTCCCCAGGGCTTTTCGCTGGTGGGGAAACGTAACGTGGCCGCCGCGCTCTTGCCCTGCCAAATTTCCAGATCCTGCAAGAACTCACCAGCGGTCTGATAGCGCAAGGCCGGGTCGCGTTCGAGGCACTTGGCGACAATGTTGCTGAGTGCGCGTGGAATCGTCTGGTCGTGATCGGAGACCGGAGTGGCCTGCTCCTGGTTGCGCTTGATCAAGCTGGCTACGGCGCTCTCGGCCTTGAACGGCATTTTGCCAGTCAGCAGCTCGTACAGGATCAACCCCATGCTGTACAGATCGGAGCGTTGATCCAGATCCTTGCCCAGCGCCTGCTCCGGCGACATATATTCCATGGTCCCGACCAGGGCGCCGGTTTGAGTCATGCCGTCGCCTTCGACCATACGCGCCAGGCCAAAATCCATAACCAGGATCCGGCCAGTTTGATCGCGCATGATGTTTTGTGGCTTCAGGTCGCGGTGGATGATGCCAAGGGTGTGCGCGGCTTCCAGAGCGCGACAGACCTGTTGCATCAGCTCGACTGCCTCTTCTGGAGGGAACTTCTTCTTCTCCTGAATCAGCGAGCGCAGGTCCTGGCCTTCTACGAATTCCATGGTGATGAACTTCACACCATCGGCATCGCCCAGATCGTAGATTCGGATGACGTTTCTGTGAGTCACCTCGCGCGAGAGCAAAAGCTCCTGCTTGAATCGCGCCAGGATCGAGGGATTGGCAGCCAGCTCTGGACGGATCAGCTTCAGAGCCACAAAGCGGTCGAGCTCCCGGTCCCGGGCTTTGTAGACTGCGCCCATTCCACCTTCGCCCAGCATCTGCAGAATCTCGTATCGGCCGCCCAGAACGTCCCCGCTTTGCAGCATGGGAGCAGCGACCTGGAGCCGGGCGTTTCTGGGACCGGAAGGCGGAGCGGGCGAACCACGAACGGAGCCGGCGTCGACGACAGTGGCATCGACATCCACCAGCGTGGCGTCGGAATCGACGAACGTTGCCTCGGGATCGGAAGTCGCTTGAGGGAAATCGACTAAAGTAGCGTCGGGATCAACCGGAAAGTGCGAACCGGAACTGTCGCCCTTTGCAGGAACGCTTATACCGGGCTGGTTTGTGGAGTTCGGTCGATCCTTAGGATCAGACCGCAGATTCCCGTTCTGCATGAGTTGCCCGCCCTGAGGCCAGAGTCAGGAGCCCCAATACCCGCACAAGAAACAGGATTGAAGTATATACCGGCAGAAGCCCCGGTGTCCCTAAAAACGGGGTGTCCCGCCGACAATTTTGTTGGTGTTCATGGTGCTGAGAGACGCCGATTTTATTGGGGTTTTAGATTGGTATCCAGTTTCGATGGAACTGGCGGTGTCGTTGCGAACCAAGGTACGGAGAGCTTCGTCCACGAGTTTACAAACGCGAAGCTTGCAGCATGAACCGGGCTTTCTGATATCCGTGCCGTGCCGCATTTTCTAACCACTTCCTGGCTTGCTCAAGGTCGGTCGGAGTTCCATCTCCCGAGAAATAGCGGAGCGCCAGGTTGTACTGAGCGGCCGAGTTACCCTCCTCCGCGGCAACGGCAACCCAGTGGGCCGCTTGCGCGCAACTTTGCGGGACGTTGCGCCCAAGCTCATAGGCCATCCCCAATGTCAGAGCCGCGACGTCATCTCCGTACTGCGCTTGGCGGCTCAGCGTTTCCATCTCATACCGGCTCAAGCCTTCCACCCGTGACAAGGCCGCACCGTCCGTCACTCGCAGGTGGCTCGGTTCGGGCACTGTTGATTCAGGCGCAGGCGGCGCAAGCGCAGGTGGTCTGAACAGGGGTATGGTTTCAGTGTTCCCACTCCCCGTAGCCGCGGCGGATTGGGTCTGGCCAACATAATCACGCGCTGGCGAGTCAGCGCTTGCGACCCTCGGGACCTGAGCAGCGGCTTTCACGGCGGTGAGGGCAGGTCCGTGAATTCCAAGCAGCGAAAATACGAACGCGAGCATGATCGCCAGCACAACGAGAGGCCCAGCGTAGGATGTCGAAACTCGTGATGCGCGTTTCAAAACGAATGCGGCCCGAATCGCTAGCGCGTGTTTCTTGTCTTGATATGCATCGGTGGCAGGGACGAGACGGAGAGCGACTCGATATTTGTCCCCCGACCGCACAAGACGGAAAGTTACTCGCCGACTGATTTGGACGCCGGCTCTTTCCTTTCGGCCGGTCTCTTCGAAAGGCACGGGCAACGGGACTGGATCGCCGAGTGGCGAGCCATAGCGGTCTGCCGCCAGAGCCAGCGCCCCGACAACTTCACCTTGCCCAGAGATTGGCGCCACCATCAATCGGCTTGGAACGACGCTCGGTTCCAGAATTTCGGAAATCTGTGGAGTATGCGCTCCCGTACCCGCTTTTCCTGGTTCAAAAACATTGCCCGACGAAGGCAGCGCAAGAGCGGTGTTCCGTTCGTCTTTGTCGGAGGAAACTTCGAGGACCATCACTCCATCGTGTGATTTAGTCATGCGCGATTCACTCAACTCACGATCGCGCTCACATTGGAGAACCCAAGCCGCCTCCAGCAGCTTTTGGAAGGAAGGAACATCGAGGGTAAATCGCTGATTCATGGCATGATTTCTCCCCAGGCGACCTAGCCCATCTGGGTGCTATTGTATCCGTCGACCCGCCAACTGTCGAGAACAGGCGCTGGACGCCCATTTGCGGGCGGTCCACATGCGCGCCTTGTTTGGCCCGGACACATGGAGCAGTGAGCAGTGGTTGAAAGAGTTGGTGGAGCTAGTCGGGCTCGAACCGACGGCCTCGTCGTTGCGAACGACGCGCTCTCCCAGCTGAGCTATAGCCCCACGTGCTGGATGGACTCCTAGTTTACGCACCCATTTTACCAGCGTTCTCTCTTCTGTACCAAAGGCGCGCAGCAATTCTCTGCCGTTTGTGACCCGTGACAGTTACCGGGGTTGGGCCAAACGGAACAAACCATCTTGACGAACTCCCCCTCCGGGCGTCTAACCTTAGATCAACGACTCAAGATCAACGACTCACTTGGGCTGGGGTTTTACTGGAAGATGTTTGCGCAATTGAATCCCGTAGGATCAAGAGATCAACAGAGTGTCCTGGCTGGTTCCTTCGCCCTGCATGCGCTCCTATTTGCGTGGCTGTTGCACAGTCCGGAGCCGCAATTACTGACTGCATCTTCCGTCGCCGTGGGGCACAACGGCAAAGTACTCACGCAACTCTATTTCCCTACAAATTCCCCCGACGACAGTGCTACCAGTTCACCAGCCCGCGCAACCGAGATTTATCGTCATCAGCGCTTAGGTCATCAGAAGGTAGCGTGGACGCCAACTTCCACGCAGCCCAGGCTTCCCCTGCCGACCCCACTTGCTCCATCCGAAGTTGAAGACAATTCGAAGACAGCAACACTCTCGAAGCTGGGCCACGGAGCGCCGGCAGGACTTCCCTACGGAAACCTTCCCGGTGGCCCAGTCTATGGGGATGAGATTCGTCCGGCTTTGCCCATCACGACTTCCGATCCCGTGGTCTACCCGTGGCAGCGGCCGCAGTCCGAAGGCAAAGAGATCATCGAAATCACGATCGACGAAAGAGGGGAAATCGTCCGCAAGAAAGTGCTGCAGAGCCTTGGCCCTGAGATCGACGAGAAGTGCCTGGCGGCGCTCGACAATTGGCATTTTCAGCCGGCCACGCACAATGGAGTTCCCATTCCTTCGAAGCAGGATGCCATCTTCCCTTTCAAGGCGCGCGCTTGATTCGCATCGCGATCGGGGCCCACTTTGCATAGTGCGAGCTTTCGCCCCGTCTCGAGCCGCTATAATCAATTCGTGACTGCCAAGACCATTCAACCCGTAGCCTCCGCGGATTTTCCCACGCGCTGGGGCGGGTTCCGCATCTATGGATTTCGCGGAGAATCTGATCGAGGTCGCGCGGTTGAAGAAGCCGTCGCCCTGGTGATGGGCGACGTTCACTCCACTCCTCCGCTTGTGCGGGTTCACTCGCAATGCCTGACCGGCGACGTTTTTCATTCCCTGCGCTGCGACTGCCGCCAGCAGCTCGAGATGGCGCTGTCGATGATCCGAGACGAAGGCAGAGGCATCCTGATTTACGAGCAGCAGGAGGGCCGAGGCATCGGCCTCATGGCGAAGCTGCAAGCCTATGAGTTGCAGGATTCCGGCCTCGACACGGTCGAAGCTAACGAGCGTCTCGGCTTCAAGGCTGACCAGCGCGACTTCGCCCTGCCGGGCCAAATTCTCAAGGCGCTCGGCGTAAGCAAGGTGCGCCTTCTCTCGAACAATCCGGAGAAGGTTGAGGCTCTCGAACGGGCCGGCGTCGAAGTCGTCCAGCGCGTGCCCTGCGAAGTCGAGCCCAGCTCGTACGCCGAAGAATATTTGAAAACCAAGAAGGAAAAGCTCGGCCACCTATTCAGCTCGTAGCTCTGTCATTCTGAGCGGAGTGGCTGGTCCGCGAAGCGAAGCGGCTACGCAGGCGAAGGATCGCTAAACATCTTCTCTAAAGCGCTGCGATTCTTCGCCGGCAAATCGCGCAACGCCGCCCGAGCCAGAGCAACATAGATTTCCCGAACCTCCGGAGCTTCAAGTAACACTTTAAGGTGTTTCCCGACTGTCGCCGCATCCCCGCGAGCGATAGGACCGCTGAACGATGCCGGCGCGCCCAGCCTCGCATAGTTAGCCAAAGTTTGCCGCAGGATCGGCAGCATTCTCTCGCGTGCCGACTTTCGATTGATCCCAGCGGCGCCAGCCACATGCTCGGCGGCCGCCAACAAGGCAGTCAACAGTGGCGAGGCAAACATCCCCCAGACGTGATACGCCCCTTTCTGCTGCTTGCCGATGGCGAAGGGCCGTCCGCTCAGTCGCAGAACGACGGCCCGAGCCGCCCGCACCGCCTTCGGATTTCCCTCGATCGCGAATGGCACTCCTGCAAGCAACGGCCGCGAACCCCGCACAAACGTCATCAGCGGATGCACGGAAGCAACCGCTGCCCCCTGCTCTCGCAGCACGGCAAGCTCATCGCTGGTCAGTGCACCACTGGAATGAAGAGCAACTCTGCCCTTCCAGTCAGCTACACCGGTCAGGGATGCCGCTGCGCCGGCAATTACTCCATCAGGAACGCAAAACCAAACGATGTCAGCTCGAATCTGCACTCGAGAAGCCGTTACCGCCCTCGCCCCAACTTCGCGGGCCAACCGCCGCGCCCGCCGCAACGACGCAGTCGATTCCCGTGAGACGATCTGGTCGATCCTATATCCGGTTCCGCGCAATGCTACGGCCAGCGCCCCCGCCAAATTCCCTGCCCCGACAATTGTGATAAGCGGTTTGGTCACCCGCTTCGCAGACATGTCCGGCAGAATAGCAGAATGCCGAAAGCCGAATCCCGTGCTTTATATTGTTGTCATGCCCAAGCGTCCAGGCTCCAAGACAAAGAAGACTCATTCCCTCAAGGCTGCCCACGACAAGGCACAGTTGATTTCTTCCCGCACGGTGTATCGTGGACCGGTCTTCTGGGTGACCACTGACGACGTTCAGGAACCCGGAGGCGTCCGCGCTCGTCGCGACGTCATTCATCACAGCGGCTCGGTGGTGGTCCTGGCAGTCGATGACTCCCGTCCCACGCCGCGTGTCCTGCTGGAACGCCAGTATCGGCATGCCGCCAACGGCTATCTCTTGGAGCTCCCTGCCGGCCGCATCGATCCCGGCGAGAAGGCTCTGCACGCTGCGAAGCGCGAACTTCTGGAAGAGACGGGATACACCGCCAAGAATTGGCGCCGCATTCTTCACTTCTATGCCAGCCCCGGGTTCGTAGCCGAAACCATGTCGGTATATCTGGCCACCGGTCTCAAAGCCGGCCCAGCTCATCCCGAAGCCGATGAAGTGATCCACAAACGACTGGTCCCGCTCCCCACCGCGCTCCGCATGGTATTGAGAGGCACGATTCGCGACGCCAAAACCATCTCCTCAGTCCTCTGGCTGGATCACGAGTCTCGAAAAAAGTGAGATGCTCACATGAGGACAGCCACCACCTCGGCTCGCCTGCCCTGAGCGAAGCGGAAGGGGGCAGTCGAGCCCAGCGAGGCGTCGGCAGCGCCTCCACCCTGGCCTTCGTCCTTTCGTCTTGACACCCCAAACCAATCGCTCCAAAATGCTTTTATGCGGGCACGTCTGGGGCCCCCCAATGCGGGACGTGCGGGAAGAGGGGGTGTACGTGGAACGTCTGAAAGGCACTGTCAAGTGGTTTAATAACGCAAAAGGCTACGGGTTCATCGGGCGCGCGGATGGTCCCGATGTTTTTGTTCATTACAGCGCCATCACTTCTGAGGGCTACAAAAGCCTGCAGGAAGGCGATACCGTGGAATTCGAAATCACCGAAGGACAGAAGGGTCCACAGGCAGCCAACGTTAGTAAGAGCGCCTGATGTGGTAGTCCATCTGCCTTCCCTGGCATCGCACGACCGTTTGGCAGCCTGGCGGCCGGACGCGAAATACTATCCTCCATCGCCTCCCTCCTTCTGTCTCTGTCTCTGCCGCTGGTACTCCATCGCAATCTTGTTTAATCTTTAGTCCGTGGACAACAAATCCATCGCCAACATCTTGTACGAAACCGCCGACCTGCTCGAGATCGACGGCCAGGACTCTTTCCGCATCCGTTCCTACCGCAACGCCGCCCAGGCTATCGAAAATTTGACCGAGCAGATCAAAGACATCATTGGCGAACCCAAGAAGGTGCTCGCAATTCCCGGCATCGGCAAAGGCATGCTGATCAACCTGCAGGAACTTTTTAAGGACGGCAGCCTCAGCGTGCAGGCCGACTTACTGAAGAAATATCACCCATCAATGCTCCAGTTGCTGAAAATCCAAGGCCTGGGACCAAAGACAATCGCGCTGATCTGGAGCGCCCACAAAGTCTGTGACGTTGACGGCGTCGAGAAGCTTGCGCGTGAAGGCAAGATCCGCGAACTGCCGCGCATGGGCGAGAAGCACGAACAAAAGCTGCTCAAGGCTATCGAGGACTACCGCCGCATCTCGGGCCGATTCTTAATCGACGCGGCGGAGGCCGAGGCCGACAAGCTCACCGGATACCTTGCCAAGTTCCCCGGCATCGAACGCATCACTCCCGCAGGTTCCCTGCGTCGCGGTCGCGAAACCGTGGGCGATCTGGATATTCTGGTGACCGGCACCGCTTGTTGCGACGATCAGCAACGTGCGGGCGCCATCGAATATGTCGCCAAATATCCACCGCTCATGGATGTGATCGCAAAGGGGGACAACAAGATCAGCTTCCGCCTGCGCAGCGATATGCAAGTTGATGTTCGCCTGCTACCTCCGGAGTCGTTCGGGGCGGCGATGCAATACTTCACCGGATCAAAAGCTCACAACGTTGCCCTGCGCCAGCGCGCCCTCAAGATGGGTTACACGCTGAACGAATACAGCCTGGCCGACCTGAAGACCGAAAAACCCGTCGCAGGCAAAACCGAAGAAGAAGTCTACGCGAGGCTCAAGCTCGATTACATTCCTCCTGAGTTGCGCGAAAATCTGGGCGAGATCGACGCCGCCGCAAATCATGCGTTACCCATTCTGATTGCATTGGATGACCTTCAAGGCGACGTGCACATGCACACCGTCGAGACCGACGGTAAGAACACTATCGAAGAAATGGCCGAAGCCGCCAAGGCGCGCGGCTACAAATACATGGCGATCACTGATCACTCGAAGAATTTGGCCTTCGCCAACGGCCTGGATGACAAGCGCGCCATCGCTCACATCCAGCGAATTCGAGCCGCCAATGAGAAGATCGACGGCATCACCATCTTCGCCGGAATCGAAGTCGATATCCTTGCCGACGGCGATCTCGATCTTTCCGACGACGTCCTCGCCCAGATGGATCTAGTCATCGCCAGCGTGCATTCCGTTCTCAATCAAGAGCCTGCCAAGATGACCGACCGCTTGCTCAAAGCGATCGCGAATCCGAATACTTCCATCATCGGTCACCCCACCGGCCGGCTGCAGCTTCGCCGCGACGCCTACCACTTCGACATGGATGCCGTGCTGACCTCGGCTGCAAAACACAAAGTCGCGATGGAGTTAAACTCCTACCCCGACCGCCTCGATCTCAACGACGTGCACCTGCGCCAGGCCAAACAGAAAGGCGTGAAAATCGTGATCAACACCGACTCCCATCACACCTCGCACCTCGACAAGATCCGCTACGGCATCCTGCAGGCGCGCCGCGCCTGGCTCACCAAGGACGACGTCCTGAACACTCTGCCCGCGCAGAAATTCGCCAGGACGATGAAGCATGAGTGGAGTTGAACTTCCAGGCTAGGAGTACAATCCGAGAGCGCAAACCCGTCGATGCCCGATCAAACTTCCAATCCTGCTCCCCCTCCTCCGCCCGCTCAGGGCGCACCGGCAGACATTGCAGCCACCGGCTCACAACGCGGTCCCACGATCAACATCGCCGATGAGTTTGGTACTGCCAAGCGCAACCTGCCCCCGCTCAAACCGCTCCTGCTGACCACGGCAGGGATACTCGTTGTCGTCGCCATCGTTTCGTTTTTCCAACGTGCCAAGCCGCAAGGCGCCGGATCGCTCGATACAGTAACGGCAGTGGAACTCCCGGGTCAGAACGCTTGCCTGGTTGCCCTCACCTTCACCCTGAGCAATTCCGGAAAGAAGTCGCTATGGATACATGACATTCAAGGAAAGCTTGTAACATCAAGCGGAGAAGCGAGCAGCCAAGCGGTTTCCGCCGTCGACTTCGATCGCTACTATCAGGCCTTTCCATCCCTTAAAGCGAATACTCAGCCGGCTCTGTCTCCCGAAGACAAGCTCCAACCCGGTGAGGAGGTCAAGCGAACCGTGATCGTCAGCTTCCCCGTGACCTTGGAAAACTTCCACCAGCGCCGTTCCGTGAGCGTAGTCATCCAGCCCTACGATCAACCCATACCGGTGACTCTAACCAGGTGACCGCCGAGAACGGAAGACGTTCGCGCACTTGCGCGAAAGGTAAAAGATGCGATTCCATAGAACCATGAAACCGACTCGCTACATTCCCCGCTGCATCGCAGCCTTCCTCATCTTCGCTCTCTCTGTTCTTTCGGCGGAAGCGGCTCCCGCCTCGCACAAGAAGTATTTCGTATACGTCGGCACCTATACCGCTGAAGCTGGCAGTACGAGCAAGGGTATCTACGCCTATCGTTTCGATTCGGACACGGGCGAGTTAACCTCCCTCGGCCTCGCCGCCGAGACCACGAATCCATCATTTCTCGCCGTGCATCCCAATCACCGGTTCCTTTATGCGGTGAATGAAACCGGAAACTATCAAGGACAGAAAAGCGGAGCGGTCAGCGCCTTCTCGATCGATCGCGCGACCGGCAAACTAACCTTGCTGAATGAAGTCGCGTCCAAAGGTGCGGACCCTTGCTACATTACGGTAGATAAAACTGGCAAATGGGTACTGGTGGCCAACTACACCGGAGGCAGCGTGGCGGTGTTCCCGGTGCTTGAAGATGGACGACTGGGTGAGGCTTCAGCCTTCATCCAGCACACCGGCCACGGCGCAGATCCCGAGCGTCAGGAAGGACCGCACGCTCACTCGATCGATCTGTCGCCCGATGAGCGCTTCGCCATCGTGGACGACCTCGGGCTCGACGAAACGCTGGTGTACAAATTCGACAAAGCCAAGGGTTCGCTCACTCTGAATAATCCGCAGATCTATACGACGCTCGCAAAAGCCGATCCCGGGGCTGGTCCCCGGCACTTTGCTTTTAATCCCAACGGCAGGTTCGCCTACGTGGTTAATGAAATCCAGTCCACCGTTTCCGTCTTCAGCTACGACGGTTCGGGCGGAGTCTTGCGCCGCTTGCAGACGATTTCTACGTACCCGAAAGACTTCTCTGCCCACAATGATGACGCCGAGATCCAGGTCCATCCCTCCGGCAAGTTCCTCTATGCCTCGAACCGCGGCCATGACAGCATCGCGGTATTCGCCATCGACCCAGATAAAGGCACCCTCACGCTGATCGAGTACGCGACCACGCGAGGCAAGACTCCGCGCAGTTTTGAGATCGCTCCAGGAGGATCGCTGCTGTTTGCAGCCAACGAAAAATCAAACAGCATCGTCGTCTTCAACATCGACGCGAAAACCGGCCGCCTCACCCCCACCGGCAAAGTTCTCGATGTATCGGAACCGGTCTGCGTGAAATTCGTACCGATCGACTAAGGCGCCGTTCAATTGCCGGTCACGGGTGTAGGCGCGCTTTTCGGAGTGCTCAGATACCCCGTCGCTTTCTTCTTGTCCACCGTCCACACCACCAACTCAAACAGCAAGTGCTCCCGTCCTGAATAGAACTGAATTGGCTCGGCAATATTGCGATCCCGCTTCTCAATTGTCCTGTCGTCGGAGGTCACATTCATCGTGAATTTGCCGTGTTTCGGGTCAGTCTTCTTGAGCTGAAGACTCACGGTCGCCACAGGTTGCGGCTTCGCTCCTCGAAGCAAAGTAAATTCGTAATAGTTGCGGTCGCCCTTGTGCTTGAGAATCTCCAGATCGCTCCGGGTGGTGGCGATCAAGCCGCTCTGCACTCCTAAGTCGCCCACTGCACTCTGCAGTTTCGCTTTCGTGGCCTCCAGATCGGCCTTGGTGGAAGCTACGTCGGTCTTTACCCCGCCCACATCGGTCTTCACCCCAGCCACTTCCCCGGTCACCTGCCCAAATTGCTCTTTCGATTCCTTCTCTTGCTGCGCCAGCCGGGACTCATCAGCTTTCTGTTGCGCTTGCAGCGCGGCGGCGCGCTCCATCAGTTCTTTCTTGGTCATTCCAAGTCTTTGTGCGATCGTCTCTTCTTGCGCTTCTGAGGACTGCACCCGCTTTTGCAGTTCTGCAACTTGCGCCTGGCTGGCGCTCAGGTCCGCGGTCAGCTTTTGTACGTGCTGTTGCGTGGTCACGTATCCATACACCGAACCCGCGACAAAAAGGATCGCCAGGATCACCAGAATCCACTTCCCTGCAGTCGACTGCTGCTCAATCTGTATCTGTTCGCCTTCGTCCGGCATGTAGTTCCTCCCAGGATTAACCGCCTTAACTGCGGGGGTCCAGTCAATTGTTTAGCACAAGCGCCGCAGTGTCAAACGGCTCGCGGAATTTCCGGCGGGCACAAAACCGCTGATGAATTGCCGAAGGAGTGTCGCGGGCGGGGCTAGCTTAGCGGCGAAGCGCCAACGCTTCCTGCAGAACGGGGTCGGGATCGCGCCGGATCGCCGCCGCTTCCGGCCCAATGCGGCCTTCAGCGCGTTTGCTGGCACCGGCCAGGAACTGCTTTTGCGATGCGTCGGTGAGAGCATTCTCCAGCCCGGACTTTACAAAGCAAGCGTAGGCCAGTCGAGCCGGAAACCCGGAGCTATCAAGAAAGCGTCCATAAGCCAACCAGTCTTCCGCACTCGACTCCTTGTCGCCAATCGAATCATCCAATTGTAGCGCGTGCTGATAGAGCTCAAGCGCCTGATCCAGTTTCCCAGCGTCCGCCTGCAGCGCCGCTTCATTCACGTCGGCGATGCTCTCAAGCTTAGGCTGCTTGGTCTGACCCGCAATGGCTGCCGCTAACTCGTAAGACTGAATTGCCAGCGTTTTCTCGGACGCGCGTCGCTGGCAGTCTGCCATGCGAAGCGCAATCGCGATCACCTTCTCGGGCGCCGGACGTTGTCCTACCGGCTGGCGGGCAACTGCATTGAGAAACATTTCGTAATGCCCAGCTGCCGCCTGCGCCTTGCCTTCGTGATCGAGTTCATTCGCCAGGTAAAGATGTGCGGCCAACTGGCCCGGATCGACAGAAATCGCCCGCTCCCAGCTCTCCACTGCCTGATCGGGCTCACCTAGACGGAGAGCAAGCAGGCCGCGGTCCACCAAAAGATTCGCGTCTTTGGGGGAGTACTTCAGCGAAGCATCCGTCAAACTCAGAGCCTCATCGATGCGATCCTGCCCGATGAGAAATCGCAGCAGCGCCTGCCGTGGAGCGGGATCGGCAGGGTTCGCTTGAATGGCCTTTCGCCACGCCGCTTCCGCAAGCCGCGCCTGGCCTTCATCTAGCTCTCGCCGGGCCAGACGCATCTGCACCGAAGTATCAAAAGAATCCATCGCCGCCGCACGCTGCAAGTCCCGCAGATTATCGGCACGCAGCGACAGATAATATCTCGCCTGATCCACCGTTCCCCATAACAGCAGGACAAGAGCAGCGCCGACCCGCAACTGGCGCGCTCCAGCAGTTGCGCCGGTAAGCCAGCTCCACGCCTGAGATAGCCGGCTTCCGGTTCCCGACGCAGCGTCGGAAATCCGTTCCCGCGAACTCAACAGAAGTGCCGCAATCCTTCCATCCCGCAGCTTCCAGATCGCGCCGTCGAGAAGAAAGTGGTGGATGTTCACCAGCGCGGTGAATATCAGGAAACTATTCGTGAAATCGTGGTGGAACACACGGCTCGCCAGCCAAGGTCCGGGGACAAACAAAGCGATGCCTCCGGCAATCAAGACCGCGAAGTATCCCCGGGCGCGCCAAGGGCGACTGCCCTCACCGCCGGCCTCGCGGCGGGCGTAGTAACTGGTAATCCATAGATATTGCGCGGAGTGCATTACGGCCAGCACGCCAGTGCTGTAACGGCTCTGCGGAATTTCCCAACCTTTAATCAGCGAAATACCGGCCGGCAACACGAACCACAGAAACTGCGACGAGAATAAAGTTAGCGAAGGCAACAGCTTCCGCCAGCCCGTCTCCAGCACCAGTCGCGACAGTCCAAACCCTGCGAGCGCAACGAACGCCGCGGCCAGCAGAATCTGCTCCCACCGGCTTACGATTGCAGGAATTCCTAGAGAAATGAAAAGCGGATCAGCCGAAGCCCCGGTATGAAAGCCGAGAAACAGAATGAGATAAGAAGCGATGAATGCGCCGTAGAGTGCGCGGCGTACCGCCTCACTCGGCTTGGCTCCCGCGCGGCGCGCGAACATCATAAACAACCCGTAGTTCTGACCGCTGTAATGCCAGGGGCTCCAGGTCAAATAGATGGTGAAGATCCACGGCAAAATTCGAACCCAGGAATGCGCCAGTACCAGCGTCAGCACGATCAGTGCCGTAATATGCACCGTGAAGATTCGGTATTTCTGAAAGTCTTCTTCGCGGTGGTAGGCGCGATAGATGGTCGCCATGTAATGCGGGTAATTGAAGAATAGAGCCAAAGCATAAAAGGCAATCGCCCAGGCACGGGTGCTCGAAGCTATCGAGAAGTAAGAGATGAGCAACAGCGGAGCCGACCACGCGCCGCACCCTACGATTAGATCGAGCCACGGACGATAAATCCACGGCGACGCGGCAGCAGTTCCCTCACTCAGGTTGGTTTTCTTGGCCTTCATTATCTAGGAGGTTTGATCGGATTATAGGGGGCAGAAGGGTAACCACACGGGTAACGAAAGTAACAGACTCTTCTACAATGCGAAGGTGAGGAATTGGGATGTAATCGTAATCGGCGGCGGCATTATTGGGCTCTCGCTGTCGATTGAGCTCCGGCGCAAAGGCGCGAGTGTCGTTATAGTCGAGCGGGGCGAGCCCGGCCGCGAAGCGTCGCACGCCGCTGGCGGCATGCTGGTCGATTGCCCGACCGAAACGCTCGCCGCTCTGCAGCCGCTGGCCACAGCCAGCGCGCGCCTGTATCCCGAGTTCGTCCACGAACTGGAGGTGGAGTCGGGCATGAAAGTCGATCTGAGGGACCAAGGCACGATTCTCTTTCCCTCCGCCGAGCATCTTTCTTCTCCGTGCCTAGAAGGAGCGACGCTTCCCGCGCCGCTAGTTGAACTGGAACCAGCTCTCGCGGTTCTGAACCAACCTGCCTTCTATCTGCGCGAGCGCAGCGTCGACCCGCGCGCCGTCGCTGCCGCCGCGATGCAAACGGCAAAACGCCGCGGGGTCGATATCTCGTCGGGCGAAGAAGTAATAGCCATCAATCTTTCCGACGGATGCGTCGCTGGCGTCATCACGACCAAAACCTCATTCCACGCGCCAGAGGTCGTGAACTGCGCAGGAGCGTGGTCGGGCCAGATCGCTCCCTACGCTTTTCCGACGCGCCCGGTGAAGGGACAAATGCTCTGCCTGCTCTCACCCTCGCGCAATCTACTCGAGCACGTAATTCGTGCCCCGGGGGTTTATCTGATCCCGCGCAGCGACGGAAGAATTCTGGTTGGAGCCACTGTAGAAGAAGTCGGATTCGACAAGCGCACCAACGTCGAGACGATTCAGCGCCTGCGCCGTGCCGCGATCGCCATCGTCCCCGAACTGCGCAATGCGAAGATCCTCGAAGACTGGGCCGGCCTGCGCCCCGGAACTCCCGACGCATTGCCCATTCTCGGCCCGACGGCGACTCCCGGCTATTACGCAGCCACTGGCCATTTTCGCGACGGAATCCTTCTCGCCCCAATCACGGCGCGGGTCATGGCGGAGGTAATTACTGGAATCGATTGCAGCTACGACCTTACGCCGTTCTCACCAGCAAGGTTTTCCATCTAGAAAAGCTCGCGTCGGGTCAGCTGTTTTATCGAGCAAAGCGCTCCGCCGCTCAATTCCTTCCGGTATACTGAACAGTTTCCGCGACCGCATTATTGCGCGCCGTTGCGCTCCAGCACAGAAAGGATCAACCCATGGCATCCCCCGCAGTGGATTTTGCCCGGAATAATCAGCAGCGTTTTCTAAGCGAACTCAAAGACCTCCTCCGCATCCCGAGCGTCAGCACGCTGGAAGAACACAAGCCCGACATACAAAAGGCCGCCGATTTCGTGGCCAACGAACTCCGCCGCATCGGCATGGAAAACGTCGAGGTCATCCCGACCAACGGCCATCCCCTGATCTATGCCGACTGGCTGCACGCTCCCGGCAAACCCACGGCGCTCTGCTATGCCCACTACGACGTGCAACCACCAGATCCGCTCGACGAATGGGTGACTCCGCCCTTCGATCCCACTGAGCGCAACAATAACGTCTACGCCCGCGGCGCCGTCGACGACAAAGGCCAGCTCTGGATGGAAGTAAAGGCTCTGGAGTCGCTGATGAAGTCCGGCAACGGCAAACTACCCATCAACGTCAAAGTAATTTTTGAAGGCGAAGAAGAAGTAGGTGGCGAATCTATCACCGAGTATGTCTACAAGCAGAAAGCCAAGCTGAAAGCCGATTTCGCGCTGGTCTGCGACACAGAACTTTTCGCTCCCAATCTGCCGACCCTGTGCGTAGGCTTGCGCGGCTTGGTCTACACCGAGATCGAAGCCGTCGGCGCAAAGATCGATCTGCACTCCGGCATGTACGGCGGCGCCGCACCCAACCCCTTCTTCGCGCTGATTGAAATCATCAGCAAGCTGAAAGACGCCAAGGGAAAAATCCTCATCCCGGGGTTCTACAAGAACGTGAAAGCTCCCAGCAAAGATGAACTCAAAGCCTGGAAGCGTTTACCTTTCAACGAGGAGCACTACAGAAAAACTGAAGTAGGCTCGAAAGTTCTGACCGGCGAGCCAGGCTATTCAGTTCTTTACCGCACCTGGGCGCGCCCCACGCTCGAAGTCCACGGCATGCCCGGAGGATTCATCGCCGCCGGTGCCAAAACCGTGATCCCCGCCAAAGCCGCGGCCAAAGTCTCCATGCGCCTCGTGCCCAATCAGGATCCCGACGACATCCTGAAGCGCTACACGGCCTTCGTGAAGAAGCTCACGCCCAAGGGCATCGAAACCAAAATTAAGGTTTGGAGCAAAGGCCCAGCCTCCGTGGTCGGCACCGATAACCCATATATCAAAGCCGCGACTGAGGCGTTGCACGATACGTTCAAGAAAGAAACTGTCTTCATCCGCAGCGGCGGATCGATCCCCATCGTCAACGATATCTATCAGGCCTTGAAAATTCCCAGCGTGATGATGGGCTTCGGTCTGCCCGACGACAACCTCCACGCCCCCAACGAAAAATTCCACATTCCCAACTTCCACCACGGCATAGAAACCATCTGCCTGTTCTTCGAAAAGCTGGGAGGAAAGTAAGCCTCGGCAAACAATGTGTGAGGACGGCCGCCTCGGCTGTCCCGCCGGGCGCAGCGAGGCGCGCGTACCACCACAGCCGGCGACGCCCCGGTTTTGACTTCTCCAAAAACCGGGCCTACGATTCTGCCGAAAGGGTTGGGGGCCTCACGCTTGCTGAACCAGATCATCTCGCACTACCGGGTCATCGAGAAGATCGGTGGCGGTGGGATGGGTGTGGTCTACAAGGCCGAGGATCTCAAACTCGGCCGCTTCGTCGCGCTCAAGTTCCTGCCCGACGAATTCGCCAACGATCCCGTAAGCCTCGAGCGCTTTCAGCGCGAAGCTCGCACCGCCTCGGCCCTCGACCACCCAAATATCTGCACCACCTACGAAATTGGAGAGCATGAAGGCCGTCCCTTCATCGCCATGCAATATCTGGAGGGTGTGGCCCTGGCTCATCGCATCGCCGGACGGCCTCTCGAAATCGAGACCGCAATCGACCTCGGCATCCAGGTCGCCGACGCTCTCGACGCCGCCCACGCCAAAGGGATCATTCATCGGGACATTAAGCCCGGCAATATTTTCGTAACTGAGCGCGGTCAGGCCAAGATACTCGACTTCGGACTGGCAAAAATCGCTTCCCGTTCCGCCTACAACTCGCCCACGTCGGCAACCTCAGGCCTCAGTGCCACGCAGGAGCAGATGACGAGCCGAGGCTCTGCCCTGGGTACGGTTGCCTTCATGTCACCCGAGCAGGCCTTGGGAAAAGAACTGGACGCACGTACTGATCTGTTTTCTTTCGGCGCAACGCTTTATGAAATGGTGACTGGCGCGCCGCCCTTCCGCGGCGACACGACCGCGGCGATCTTTGACTCCATTCTGCATCGAGCTCCAGTCGCTCCGGTGCGTCTCAGCTCAGAGGTTCCCGAGGAACTCGAACGCATCATCAATAAGGCCCTTGAAAAAGACCGGAACTTGCGCTATCAACATGCGGCCGACATTCGCGCCGACCTGCAACGCCTGAAGCGCGACAGCGAATCGAAACGCGTCGCGATCGCGGAGCAGGAGGACGCACAACCTCCTGCAG
>CAWAYA010000003.1:0-196629 GCA_963786075.1 uncultured Acidobacteriaceae bacterium
CGCTTGCCTCGCATCCCTACTGCGCCCGCCGGAAACAAATATCCCCAGTCGTCGTCCTCACCTTCAGAACCGGACCGCCTCCGTTCAAATTACCTTCCGCGCTGAGCGACCTCGGACCCCACTGGTTGCCTTCGCTGTCTACGTGGATGTCCGGGAAGTCAGAAGTAATATGGTGCCCATTGCCCAAGTCCACGCTGGCACGCACCGAGATGGCTACATCCGAAGCGATGTAAACCGTAATGTCGCCCGCAGAAGTTTCAAGCACAGAATCGCTGGGTGGGGCTCCAGTCTTCACCAGCTTCACCACGATGCCGCCCGCTCCCGTCTCCACCCGCGCCGAGGGAACCCCATAGAGTTCGATACCGCCTCCACTCGTGTGAGCCTCCACGTGACCTTTAGCAGATGCAAGGTGGATGCTGCCGCCGCCGGTCTCAACCTCAGCCGCGCCACCAATGTCGCCCAGGTCGATGCTGCCCCCGCCGGTTTCCGCCTTCACTTTCCCCGTGCACTGCCGAACCTGAATTCCGCCGCCGCCGGTTTCGATGCTCGCGCCCTGCGTGGCCGAGATAATTTCAACGCTGCCGCCGCCAGTTTCCGCAATGATTTTCCCGTTAGCGTGATGCACCTCGATCGCGCCCCCGCCAGTATGAAGCCCAATATCGCCGCTGATGGTCCCCACGTCGATCGATCCGCCGCCCGTGTCTGCTCGGGCGCCTCCGCCAATGTCATCCAGGTGCATGCTGCCGCCGCCGCTCTCCGCCTCCACGCGGCCAGCGATACCAGTGGTGTCAATGTTGCCGCCGTCGGTCTCCACCTTCACCAGTGCCATCTCGCGCGGAACCTTGATCAGGAACTCTCCCGAGAGAGTATGCTCCTGGCCCTTATAGATCCTCAGGTATGCCGGGCCCACTTTAACGCGATGGCCGCCCTGCCACTCTCCCACAACCCAGGCCGTATCCCCCTTCACGTAAGCGGTCACTTTGTAGCCTTCAAACTGGCGCCGCGCATCCTCCTCGGAGGATGCCTTTGAACGCATGTGAAGCGTATAGTCGATCCCCTCCTGCTGTGCGCCTCGAATCACCACCGAGCCCATATCAAGCCTGACTCTCAGGTTCTTGACTCCAGAAAGCGATCCTGACATCACCTGAGTCCAGGCGTCCCCCTCGCGGGATACACGTGTTTCCTGCGCCCATGTCAACGGCGCGATTAGAACCAGCATGCCAAGCAGGCCGGCGAATTGTAACGAACGTTTCAAAAGAACCACCTCAGTTTCTTATTTCTGTTCAATCAATCTCCGGCAACTGCGCCAACATGGTCCGGGCCTGCGACTTGATGTACTGGCTTTGATCCTTCGCCGCCAAGGTCATCAACACTCCGCGCACGCTGCCATCCGCTTTCACCGGCTCGATCAGCCGCAATGCTTCGGTGCGTACGCCGGGGTTTGAGTCGCTCACCAGGGCTTCGAGCACCGCATCGCGCACCCGCACATCATCCTTCACAAACCCGCCCAGACCGTCCAGAGCCTTCAACCGCACTCCCGGATTCGTGTCGTAACGCAGCGCATAAATCAGCGCATCGCGCACCTGCGAAACATCAGGCTTCTGCGTCAGCAGGTCCACGGAATCCATGCGCACGCCGGAATTGTAGTTATTCCGGGCGGCAAACAGCAGCAACTGCTGGATGCGCTGATCATTCAGCGATCCCTGCGTCTCCAGCGTCGAAACCGTGTTGTATTTGATGTCGATCTTGTTCGTACCCGGCTCCTGCGTGATGGACTGGATGCCAGTGATCGAAGCCTCGGCGGGAGCGGGAGTCGCAGTCGAACTCGCGACCGAGCTGTTCGTTGAATGATCAAATACCCGGTAAGAAGTTCCCACTCCACCGGCAAACCCAAGAATCAGAATCGCCGACGCCAGCGCAGGCGAGAAGCGCACCTGCCGCAGCCAGTTCGCCGGATCGAACGCCAGCCGATGCCAGAAGCGCCCCTGCTCAGCCGTCTCCAGCGCTTCCTGCAGCCGCATGCGCGAAGCCGCCAGCAAATTCGGCGTGGGCTCAGCCGCCCGGTCCTGCGACAACACTGCGTGAAACTCCTGCTCCGCCTTCAGCTCTGCAGCGCAGTCAGCGCACCGCGCCACATGCTGCACCAGTTCATGGCGGGCATCGTCGGCCAGCTCGCCATAAACATGCAGCGCAATATTTTCTCGAACCCATTCGCATTTCATAGCACCAAACCCCGTTTCAAGGTTTCTGAGGTTTCAAAGTTTCAAGGTCTCCGAAACCTTGAAACCCTGAAACTTTGAAACCTTTTCATCTCATATCCGCCAGCGCCCCGCGCAACTTCTGCGTGGCCCGGAACAAAGTGTTCTTCGCCGTCTCTTCCGTCGTATGCAAAATCTCGCCCACGGTACGCAATTTCAATCCGTGGTAATGTTTCAACTCAAACACCATGCGCTCCCGCGGCGTCAGCTTCTCCAGCGCACCCGAGATCCGCGCGCCCAACTGCCGCCGCATCAGATCGCGCTCCGGATTCGCCCCCGCCCGCCCGTCGGGCACCTGATCAAGCAGGTCGTACTCCCCGCCGTCGCCATCCTTCACCACTGGCGCATCTTCCTTGCGCACATTCTTCTTGCGCAAGTGATCCAGGCAAAGGTTGGTCACGATGCGGTAAATCCAGGTATAAAAAGAGCATTCAAACCGAAAGCTTCCGATGTTCTTATAAGCCTTGAGGAAGGCGTCCTGGTAAACATCCTGCGCGTCTTGCTCGGTCCCGGTGAGATGCAGCGCCAGCCGCAACACCGCCTGATCGTAGTAACGCACCAGTTCCTCGAAGGCGGCGCGGTTCCCGCTTTGCGCCTCGCGGATGAGGATCGTATCGTCTATGCGGCGTTCTTGCCCAGCCATGGCCCGCATCGTGGGGTGCTGGTTCTCGCTGACTCTCTCCACTCTGGTCTTGTTCGAGTGGCTCCGTTCACCAACCGCAAGGGTTATCGCCCAAACATCGGCCGGCATGTTTCGTCGTGTCCTCTACCGCCCGGTGTCAATGCCGTACCCGGGCTTGCACAGGAATAGACGCTCAGTCAGTGGAACCGTGAGCAGAAATTATAGGCTGTCAGAGATTTTTATGCCGCCTAGGTGTTTCTTTCGTAATGGTTTAGCAGGAAACAGAACACTCCCACACGGTGAGGAGCCCGGATTTGGCAAGGCAAATGCCCTGCTTTTCATGCACCCGCTCCATCGGGGCGATCTCTGGTAACAGCACTCGCGACCGGGAGTGGTGTCCAATATGGACATGGCACTACTCCCGCCACGCCTGGGCACAGCAGTCAGGGTTAGTGCGCTCGCGACAGTGTTATGCGTGGGGGGCAGTGCCGCCTGGATTCTATGGTTGCGCAGCCCTGCACAAGGAATCACAGACCAAGACGTGCTTCGAGAAGCAGTCGCGGAATGGCATCGGGCCGGAGAGCCGGGCGAGGGACCCAACTATCAAATCTTCGAGCAACAGGCGGCCCAGGGGTACTACGCTGACGCGGCAGCGACCTCGTACCTTTTCAAACGGCCAGATGACAAGCAGTGGTCGGTAGTGGAGCTGGCGAAGATTCGCTCCGAGAATGGCGACGTACCCGGGGCGAAGAGCATGGTCGCAAAATTTGCCGGAGCGGATCTCGGCAACAGAGCGCTCAAGACAATAGCTGAGATCCAGGCGTCCCGCGGCGACCTGCCCGGCGCTCTCGAAACCATCCCTACCCCCCGCGATTCCGATGACGTGATGCTTGTATTTGCGCGCCGTCAGATTGAGAAGGCCGACTTCGACGGGGCGCTTACTACCGCCGAACGGATGGACAAGGCGGCCGGCCAGGTGTTTTACGAGTTGGGTGACGCCCTGCGCGTGCGAGGCGAGCAGAAGCGAGCCCGCGAGCTTGCATCCCACATGAGCGACCGCAAGCTGGCCGCTCTGTTCCTGAAGCTATCGCGGTTTACACTCTGGCCCCGCGAAATCAGGCCCTACGAAGTGGTACGAGCAGGTCCCTGTGACATCGCATACCACGGCGCCCCAGATGGAAACTTTGCCAAGATTGATGCTCTGATAGAGCAAAACAAGTGTTCGTATGTCTCCTTCGTTGCCGTTCAACAGTATGCAGTGGACCCAGTTGGAGCGGAACGTCTGCTACGCAGAAACGCGAATCCACAGGACCTGGCTTCCGGCTTGGATCAGCTCGCCGTGGCGGCGGCCAAGAAAGGCAACATCGCCGAGGCCCTGCGTTTCCTTGACAATCTTCAGAGTCTCGACGCGCCTAAGAGAAATATAGTAATTGCTCAGGCCAGAGGCTCCGATGCGGTTCACGAAATTGCGCGAGATTGGGCCATCAAAGATGGCCCCAACGTAGCCCTGAAGTGGGTGCATTCAAGACCAACGACTCGGGAGCGCACCTGGGGCCTCATCGGCGTAGCGGAGGCGTTGGGACACGCGAGACCGCAAAGATAATCCTTCCGAAATCTCGCGTGCCTACTCCGCGACCGCTTCCTTCTCAATCACAACTTTCGAGCGCACTTTTGTGCAGCTCTACCGGCACTGTGAACCCGGTCTTCGGCGGCTCGTGGAGCGCATCGAGTGTATACTCCCAGCCGTCGCGCAAATGCGTCGAAATACAGCCACGGGAAGGAAGGATCCGGAAATGAATCTCACTGGGCGCTGTTGCGCGTACCTCCTGGTCGCATTAGCGACAGTTCTCTGCCAGCCCGTCCAAGTGGTCGGACAAACGGCCCAAGCACATTCCACGGAAGCAAACTCACCCAGCCCCGCTACGCTCACCGAGGCCCAGATTCGCGACAAGGCCACGAACCTCCTGCAGCAGATGACTGTGGAGGAAAAAGTCGCGCAGTTATCGCAGCTTCCCGGAATGGATGCCCCCGAATTCAAAGAAAACGTGAAGCAGCCCATCGAAGAAGTCATCAAGCAATTTGGCGCGGGTTCCGTACTCTGGATTTCCGATCCCAAGGAGATCAACCGCCTGCAGCACATCGCCGTCGAACAATCGCGCCTCCACATTCCGGTGCTCTTTGGGCTCGACGTCATCCACGGCTACCACACCATCTTCCCGGCGCCGATCGCCATGGCTTCATCCTGGGATACGAAGCTGGTCGAGGACGCGCAAGCCGTGGCCGCGCAGGAGGCTCGAGCCGCAGGCATTCAGTGGACCTTCGCGCCTATGGTTGATATCGCTCGCGACGCCCGCTGGGGACGCATGGTTGAAGGCGCTGGCGAAGATCCTTACCTCGGAGCCGCCATGGCTCGAGCCCAGGTCCTGGGATTTCAGGGCAAGCAGCTGGGCGCGCCCGATCGCGTGCTGGCCTGCGCCAAACATTTCGCCGGCTACGGAGCCGCCGACGGAGGTCGCGACTACGATTCTTCCTACATCCCCGAAGAGCAAATGTGGAACACCTACCTGCCGCCATTCAAAGCCGCCATCGACGCCGGCGCCGGAAGCCTGATGAGCGCCTACATGGATCTCAACGATGTGCCGGCCACCGGCAACCACTGGCTCTTGCACGACGTGCTGCGCGATGCCTGGAACTTTCACGGATTCGTGGTAAGCGACGCCTTCGCGGTCCGGAGCCTGACGATTCACGGTTACGCCAGCGGCCCTCAGGACGCCGCGCACAAGGCCTTCACTGCCGGATTGAACATGGACATGGCCAGCGGCACATATTTCAAGTATCTGCCGATCGAATTGCAGCAGGGACGCATTACAATGCAGCAGATCGACAACGCCGTACTCCCAATTCTCGAAACCAAAATCCGCATGGGATTATTTGAACATCCTTATGCTGACGAATCTCGCATCGAGACCACGCTCAACGATCCCGCGCATCAGCAACTCGCGCGCCGCGCCGCGCAACGTTCGGTGGTGTTGCTTCGCAACCAGGGTGGTCTCCTCCCACTCGATAAGACCGGCAAAAGCATTCATTCCATCGCAGTGATCGGCGCGCTCGGCGACGCGCAAGCCGACCTTCTCTCCATGTGGGGCGCGCTGACCAAACCGGGTCCGACGATCAGCATTCTGCAGGGCATCCAGGAAAAGGTCGCCTCAGCCGTGCGGGTCGCGTACTCGCATGGGCCGAACCTCAGGCGCGACATCCCGTCGCCGTTTGAAGGCATTCCGATGACTGCGATGATGAAGGAGCAACCAGCCCAGACCGCTCAAGAAACACAGCAATCGATCGCAGATGCCGCAGCTCTGGCCCGGCAAAGCGATGTGGCCGTTCTGGTTCTGGGCGAGATCGATCTAATGAGCGGTGAGTACGCCTCGCGATCTTCCCTGAAGCTTTCGAACGGCCAGGAAGAACTGCTGGAAGCGGTTTCCGCCACCGGCAAGCCTGTCGTCCTTGTACTGGTAAACGGTCGCCCGCTCAACATTTCGTGGGCCGCGGAGCACGTCCCTGCCATTCTCGAAGCCTGGTATCCGGGAAGCCAGGGCGGCAACGCAATCGCCGACATTCTCTTCGGCGACGCGAATCCGTCCGCCCACTTGCCCGTAAGCTGGCCACGAAGCGCCGGACAACTCCCCCTTTACTACAACCACAACCTCACGCAAAATCCAGAGACTTCGCCGGATTTCAAATCGCGCTACTGGGATATTCGCAGCTCGCCGCTCTATCCCTTCGGCTACGGTCTAAGCTATACGACGTTCTCCTTCGACAATCTGAAAGTAACTCCAACCGCGCGAGTCAACGATACGATCGAAGTCTCAACCGACGTCACCAATACCGGCAGCCGCACAGGCGATGCCGTCGTCCAGTTGTACATTCACCAGCGCGCAGGCAGCGCCTCACGCCCGGTTCGGCAGTTGAAGGGATTCGAACGAGTTACGTTGCAGCCGGGTGAGAAGCGCACCGTACACTTCGCGCTTGGAAAAGACGAGTTGAAATTCTGGAGCCCGATCGAAAAGAAATGGGTTGTCGAACCAGAGCAGTTCGACGTATGGGTAGGCGGAGACTCCAGTGCCACGCTGCACGCGGAGTTCCGGCTCACCGAATGACTGAAACTTACTCCGCGACTGTTTCCTTGATCGCAACCCTAGGATGCGCGGCCCCATCTTGTGCGGCCTCACCGGGGCGGTGAATTCGCCCAAGTCTTCAGCGGCTCGGAGAGAACACACTCAGAAGCTCAATGCGCTGTACGCATCAGAGCAGCCCCTATGAGAATCGTCAGCCCGCAAACAATGTTCACCGCAGACCAGAAAGCTCGCTTAGCCTGCATCCCGCTAAGCGCGTTGGACGGCAGAGCAAGCAGAAAAGTGATGGAGAACAGTCCGAGCGCCCCCACCATCTTGATCATGAAGTAAAAGACGTAGAGCTGCTGATGGCTGACATGCGGATAGACTTGCGTCCATTGAATAACTCCAGTGACGGCAACGACCGTGACGCCAGTCCACTTGATATAGGCAAATCTGCGAATGACCTGCGCCAAGAAGACCGCGCGCTCGGGTTCGGCCAGCACCTGCAGAGACGGCAGGAGCACCATCCGGGCATAGAACAAACCTCCCAGTGAGGTGCAGGTAGCGGCAATGTGCAGAACCCGATTGATAAGCAGTAAATTCATGCGTAGCAAGAGTGCTAAGCGTGAGCCTCGCGTTTCGCCAGACTTCGTCCGCGCAGGAACGTACTCAAGTACGTAAGAAACCCGGCGATGGCCCCCAGTATCCAGTAACGTCCCCAGAACTCGCCGGCGAACTCGCGAAACAGGAGGCTGCTCACTGCACCCAGCAACGAGCCCACCGCGAGGATCAGCAGCAACATCAGCTTGGAACCTTTCCAGTGGTCGGGGGAGAAGTGGCTGGAGCCGGCCGCGAAGACGCCACTGAACGCGCCAACCACGAATACATAGACCCCAAGCCCTGGTGAACGAGGCAGGAACGTGATCAGATAAGCGAATGCTCCAAAGGCAAACGGTTCCAGCCAGTGCGCATCGCGGCCGTATTGCAGCGTAATTCCCCGTTCCTTGGCGCTGAGTTCGATCTCCCGGTCGTCGCGATAGAAGTAAGAGAGGAAGGCTCCAACGGCCAGTCCGATGTAAACGCCGTTGGCCAGCCACATGAGCGGCCGCTCGCGTAGCAGAGGAAAGAACGGCCCTCCAATCCATATCAGCAGGGCGCCACTTACGCCGCCCCACACCGCGCCGGACCATAATCCGCGATCCATGCGCAGAAGAAAGAAGGCGGCCCGCAAAATCAATACCTGCAGCATGGCCATCACGACCGCGATCGTCAGCAATGGCCAGGGCGGCCCTGAGTAGCCGACGGCAAGGGGAACGATTAGAGAAAAGCTGATCCAACCTACCAGGCTGGTAACAAAACTGGAGGCCCAGGAACTCCGTCGTCCTAGCGCGCTGGGCGTCATGATCCGGATCTACTCCGTAGAAGCGAGGTCGATTATCCCTAGATCATAAGCACGCGGGGGATGTTTACCAGTATCTGGATTGATTCGGATCTCGAACCGATTGGCCGGGCAAGGCGCCCGGCCTCAACTGACGCCCCTACTCCGCGACCACTTCCTTCTCAATTACAACTTTCAAATGCGCGGTCACATCCTTGTGCAGTTTCACCGGAACGGTGAACTCGCCCAGGGTCTTCAGCGGCTCGTGAAGCTGAATCTGCTTGCGGTCCAGATTGATTCCTTTTTTCACGATGGCCTCGGCAATATCGCCCGAAGTAACTGAGCCGAAAAGTTGATCGTGCTCGCCCGCGCGCTTCTGGAACGTAGCCGAGAGTCCTTCAAACTGTTTGGCGAGTTCTTCAGCCTGCGACTTCTCCTTAGCCGAGCGGCGCACCGAAGCGGCCTTCATCTGCACGATGACGGCCTTGTTCCCCGCAGTGGCCTCGATAGCCAGCTTGCGCGGCAAAAGATAGTTGCGCCCAAATCCTTCGGCAACCTTCACCACATCGCCGCGCGCTCCCAACTTGCTTACATCTTCTTTGAGAATGACTTCCATGGTATGACTCCGATTTTCTTGAGCTACCAGCTGTCAGCTTTCAGCAAGTCCAACCTTCAGCACGAACAGGCTGAAAGCTGAAGGCTGATAGCTGAAAGCTTCTTTACGATGCCCGCCCGGCAAAAGGCAGCAATGCAATGTTGCGCGCCTGCTTGATGGCCGCCGCCAGCCGGTGCTGATGCGGCGAACACACACCCGTCAACCGGCGCGGTACAATCTTGCCGCTCTCCGCCACGAACTGCCCCAGCAGACGGTAATCTTTGTAGTTGATGTCGGCGATCTTCTCCGTGCAGAACTTGCAAACCTTCTTGCGCCGGAAAAACTTGCGCCCACCTTCACGCTGCGGACCGCCGGGCCCGGAACGCCCGCCGCCGCCGAATCGCGGACGGTCTCCCGAAGGCCTGAACTCGCGCGGTGCATCGCCAGCCGGCCGCTCCGGCCGCTCGCTTGGTGCTTTGGTCTCGTCAGTCATAACGCTCCTTAAAATCAGCTGCCAGTGCCTGGTTGCCAGTACCCAGTAAACTCGAATTCTCCCGACCCAGGGCGCTGCCTAATGCGAGCTGCCCCCTGAGCACTGAGTACTAGGTACTAGGTACTGCTTCCGCCGCCGGCGTCGCTGGCGTTTCCGCGACGGCCGCGGGTTGCGCGCTCACCTTCTTTTTCGCATCGCGCAGCTTCTTGATCTTCTCCAGCCGCTTCTGCTCTTCGTCGATGCGCACCGTGAGGAACTTGATCACTGGCTCAGTGACCCGCAGACGGCGCTCCAGTTCGTGCACAACGGTGCCCGCGCCTTCGACGGTCAGCAGAATGTAAACGCCCTCTCGGAACTTGCGCACTGTGTAGGCCAAGCGGCGCTTGCCCATGCGGTCCACGCTCTTGATCGAACCCGCCGCCGAAGTCACCGTCGACTCCAGGTTCGAAATCAGCTTCTCAAGATCTTCATCCGCCATATCCGGCCGGACAATAAACATCAGCTCATAAGTACGATTCATGTGCATCTCCAAATCTTCGCCACGGATCTTCACGGATTACCACGGATAAACCCTTAAGGATTTTCAGGAACTTAATCCGTGAGAATCCGTGCAAATCCGTGGCTAATCTTTCTCCTCTTTCCGGTTAAACCGGTTCATAGCCGCCGCCGCACCTTCGGTCAGAATCGCCATCGCCGCTTCAGCCGCGGTATCGAGCATCCCGTCCACCACCGCCAGTTCAGCCTTGCGAAACGGCGCCAGCAAATACCGCTCACCGTCTGTCACCTTGCGTTCCGGGGCCACGCCGATCCGGATGCGCAAAAAATCCTGCGTGCCTAGCGCATCAATGATCGACTCAATCCCGTTATGCCCCGCCGAACTCCGCCCCGTATGAATCCGCAGCGTGCCCAGTGGAAAATCCAACTCGTCCTGAATCACAATCAGGTCCGTCTCCGGCTTCACGTCGTATTCTGCCACCAGTTCCCGGACCGACACGCCACTCAAATTCATGTAGGTCTCAGGCTTGGCCAGCAGCACGGCTTCGTCTCCAACCTGTATCCGCGCCGTCAGCGCCCGGCACTGCCGGTTCCTGATCTCAACCCCCCGCTCGCTGGCGATGCGATCCACCACCAGAAACCCCACATTATGCGGCGTGAACTGATACTCGATGCCAGGATTGCCAAGCCCAACAATCAGTTTCACGCCACCATCCCAACCAACACCGAGAAGGAACATGTGGGGACGGGCGCATTCGCCCGTCCAGCGGGCGAAGCGAGGCGCGCCGCGGCCACGGAGTTATTTCTTCTCCTTTTTCTCAGCCTTCTTCTCGGCCTTCTCGGGCTTCTCGGCCGTCGCCGCCGCCTCGCCCTCTTCCTCGGTCTCCGCTTTGCCCTTCTTGATGACTTCGGGCTCCGCCGGTGCTGCTCCAGCTTCTGCCGCCACCGCTTCCGGCGCAGCCACAACCTCTTCCTTCACGCTGGTCACATGGGCAACAGGCTGGTTCGCGTCCGAAAGAAACTTGATTTTCTCGTTATGCGGCAGATCCGAAACGCGCAGCACCTTGCCGAAAGTAAGGTGGCTGACGTCGACATCGATATGGCTCGGAATGTCTCCCGGCAGGCATTCGATCTCCACTTCACGCAGTATGTGCTCGAGAATTCCGCCTTCCGTCTTCACCCCCGCTGCCACGCCCTGCAGCACGATGGGCACGCTGACCCGCAGCGCCTTGTCCATGGCGATGCGCTTCAAGTCGATGTGCAGCAAGTGTCCTTTGATCGGCTCATACTGCCAGTCCACGATCATAGCCTTGGTGCGCTCGCCGCCATGCAGCGCCAGATCGAAAATCGTGTTGTGCCCGCTGTCGGAGCGCAAAATACGCAGGACATGCCGCGGATCCACGCTCACTGGCAGCGCATCCTTGCTCGCGCCATACAGCACGCCGGGAATTTTGCCCTCGCGCCTCACCCGCCGGGCGTGGTTCTTGGTTCCAGCCTCCCGCGGCTGCGCTTCCAGAATGTTCTGTTCCAATGTGGTTGCCATAAATTATTCCCATCCAAAAAACTTTGTCATCTAAAAAACTCTGTCATTCCGACCGGAGCCGGACCAAAGGGGACGGCGGCGCGGAGAGCCTGCCCTGAGCTTGCCGAGGGGAACCTGCTGTTCGCCGTAATCACCACCGCAGCTAGATAAACAACTTACTAACCGAAGTCTCTTCGTGATTGGCCTGAATCGCCCGCCCAATCAATCCCGCAATCGAAAGCACCCGAATCTTCGGCTCCCGCTTAGCCTCTTCATTCAGCGGGATAGTATTCGTGACCACGACTTCCCGGATCACCGACTTCGCAATGTTCTCGACCGCCGGCCCCGACAGCACCGCGTGCGAAGAACAGGCATAAACCTCAGTAGCGCCGTTCTCTATCAAGGCCGCTGCGGTCTTCACCAGCGTCCCGGCCGTATCGATCAAGTCGTCGATAATCAGGCAGGTCCGCCCATGCACATCGCCAATCACGTGCATCACTTCGGCCACGTTCATCTCGACGCGCCGTTTGTCAACAATGGCCAGCGCCGCGTCCACCTTCTTCGCGAAAAACCGCGCCCGCTCCACGCCGCCCGCGTCCGGTGAAACCACCGTCAGATTCGGCAGGTTCAGTTTCCGGAAGTGATCCACCAGCACCGGCGAAGCGAACAGGTGATCCACCGGGATATTGAAAAATCCCTGCAACTGCGGCGTATGCAAATCAACAATCAGCGCCCGGTGCGCTCCTGCCGTCGTAAGCAAATCTGCGACCAGCTTCGACGAAATCGGACTCCGCGGCTTGTCTTTTCGGTCTTGCCGCGCGTAACCAAAATAAGGCATCACGGCCGTAATCCGCCGCGCCGACGCCCGTTTCAGCGCATCGATCATCAACAGCAATTCCATCAGGTGCTCATCCACGCTCGTGCTTCGGCCATCGGGGTGAACTACCCGGCACGTAGGCTGCATGATGAACACGTCCCCGCCGCGAACGTTCTCCTGGATCTGCACATACGCCTCGCCATCGGCGAAGCGCGTCACCTGCGCCTGCCCGCGCTGCATCCCAAGGAACTGGCAAACCTCGTCAGCCAGCGGCTCATTCGCCGTCCCGCTGAAAATCTTGAATTTCTCGTCCGCCCGCGCGCGCTGCTTGCGATCCGGCTTCTCCTCGGGCGTGGGTGGGACGTTCTTTTCCATCTTCTCCGCTTTTTCGGTCGGCGTCACCAAAGTAGCCATAAGAAGTTTCTCAGTCCCGTCCTCAGCCCGGCTCAGCTCTTACTGAGAACTGGCAACTGAGAACTGTATTCTGGCTGGGCCGCTAGGATTCGAACCTAGACAAAGTGCTCCAAAGGCACTTGACCTACCATTAGTCGACGGCCCAGTACGATTCCTGGTTTTTGATTGATCCCGAAAGTCGGGCATCTCCATTGTCAATCAACAATCAAAAATCAACAATCAAAAATTCGCCGCCAGTACTGTGCCCGCGTCAGCGTAACCGTCGCCTGCGCCGCCCACCCTTGCCTCCGCAACCTGATAACCGCCGCGCGCGCCGCGTCTTTCGAGGCGAACAGCCCGTACAACGTCGACCCGGAGCCCGACAGCGACGCATACTTCGCGCCCGCGCGCTCCAGCGCGCTCTTGCCTTCACTCAGCTCGGGATACTCAGGAAAGACGACTTCTTCAAAGTCGTTCTTGATCCCGGCCCGGACAAGCTCGAGAAGCGGATTCTCGGCCCGGCCCCTTCCAAAAGGAGCACCGGAGTAACTCTTGCTCAGCCACGCCGAAAGCCCTCGGCCAAGCTCAACCATTCTATCGGATGGCTCTGGCATCGTCAATTTCTCGCCGCGTGCTCGTGTGGGGACAGACGCCTCGGCTGTCCGGCCAAGCGCAGCGAGGCCTGCTTGCGCAACCGAGCCCAAGTTCTGAGTTGCCCGTCGATCCCACCGCGCAAACGCATCCGGCGTCGAAACCCCCACCTCCGGCGTCACCACCACGCACGCCGTCGCCGGCAAGTCCTCCAGCGGATACACCTGCTCCCCGCGTCCCACCCCCAGCACCGTTCCACCCAGCAGAAACAGAGGCAGATCAGATCCCACTTCCGCCGCAATCCGCAGCCGTTCCTCCGCTGGCAAAGCTTTCTTCACCAACCGCTCCAGCCCCAGCAGCGCAGCCACGGCATTCGCCGAAGCCCCACCCAGCCCGCCCTGCACCGGCAATCGCTTCTCAATCTCGACGACGACACGCCCCTTCGCGTTCAGCGCCCGCATGGCCTTCTCGACCATGCGATAACAGGTATTCGACTCATCTTTCGGAACTCTTGGGTCTACACAGCGAATCTCAATCCCACTGCCCCGCCCCACACTCACCCGAATCACGTCATGCAACCCAATCGTCTGATACACCGTCAGCAACTCATGAAATCCATCCTCTCGGACCGCGCCAATCCGCAGCCCAAGATTAATCTTCGCAAACGAGCGGACGGAAATCGTCATGGCCGCATTTAATCACACCGCAAATACGTTGCGATAGAATCGTGACGATTTCAGGGACAGGACAACGCCTCCTGCTTAACTCGGACCAGCCCAGCGGCCAGCTAGGAAACTAAAAAAAGCCCCTCCCCTAACCGATACACCACCTTGGTAATCTCGACTCCTCAACTGCATAAGCGCAATCTAATGAGGTGTGATTTCGGGAAGATTTGTGATTTTGATCACACCGACTGCCTCCCCACGGCCCTCCCATTTGGGATAAGTACGACCGCAAACACGAGCGCTGGCCCGACTGTGGGGGCCCCCTGTAGCGCTGGCCCGCGAGTCGGGCGCAAGCCGTTGCCTGCGGAAAAGCAAGCGGATCGACTTAATTTCAGCCCGCGCTCCACGATGACCGCGGATAGGCCACGTGTAAGGGCGGGTAAAACAGGGGTTTCAACATGCGCACCATCATTGCCCGTCTTTCATTGCTGGCGCTCTTTCTTGCGGTTGCAGCCTTTGCCGCGGCGCAGGGCGACTATAGAGTCATCTCCGTCACCGACGGAGGAACTATCTCCGGCACCGTCAAATGGTCGGGACCGGTCCCTCACCAACTGGACTTCCCGGTTACCAAAGATCCCCAGATTTGCGATCCCGAAGGTAAGAAAACCGTCAGCCTAGAACGCCTGATCATCGGTCCCGAGGGCGGCGTCGCCAATACCATCGTTTACCTCAAGGACATCTCCGCCGGCAAAGCGCTCGAACTACCCGAGCAACGGCGGCACCTCGACCAGAAGCAGTGTCACTACATTCCGCACATTCTTCTCGTGCCCCAAAACGCGGCGCTGCAGATGCAAAGTTCCGACGCCACGCTGCACACCATCCACATGGACGGAGCAGCAACCTTCAACCTGCCCTTCCCTTTCCAGAATCAGCCCGTCTCGCGCACCATGTCGACGCCAGGATTGATCAATCTCCACTGCAACGGCGGCCACGTCTGGATGAACGCAGAAATGATGGTCGTGACCCATCCCTATTACGCCGTCACCGACGAGAGCGGCCGCTTCGAATTCACCAGCGTCCCGCCCGGCACCTATCAGATCGTTGCCTGGCATGAAGGCTGGGGACTCGCCGGCAAGGAGCAGGCCTACGACGTCCTGACCGAGCGCACCGTGCAGCGCCCCATCTTCACCGAACCGAAGACCTGGGAAAAATCAGTCACGGTCGACGCCAATGGATCCAGCACGGTAAATTTCGCGATAGGCAACAGGTAGGATTTAGCTTTTGACCATGTGGGGCGGGCGCCCTCGCCCGCCAACCGCTAGCGCCAAAGAAAAAGTAGAGGTCTCACTCCGGTTTCAGTAGCCAAGGGATTCAAAGCAGAAATTCAATCCGTGTAAATCCGCGAAAATCCGCGGCAAAAGCGTTCAACTCCGCCGCTTATAAAGCACAGCAAACTCAAACCCCGCATTTGCCGGAAACAACTCCGCCACTTTCCGCAACCGCTCTGCCAGCGCCGAAGGCGCCAGCAGCGGATAGTCCCGCTCCCGCAGATCGCGGTAATCCACATCCAGATAAAGCGAAAGCAGGTAAATCGAAATCGAATCAGAAAACGCGGCCTCGAAATATTCGTTCTTGAAGCGCTCCGCGTCCGGACCACCCGCCGTAGCCAGCTTCCGCGCTTCAAAGGCATCCAACGAGGTTTCGCCCCGCACACCCGTCTCCACCTGCTTCCACGCCAGCTCGCAGAATTCCGCGGAAACTCCGGCAATCTCCACCAGCGCGTGCCCCACGTTAATGTAAAACTCAAACGCCACCGAAAACTTGTCGTCCATCAGCCGGGTCGAAATAAACACGCACTGCGAATCGCCCAGATTCAGGTTGCGATGGCAAACCGCGTTGTCACTGAGCGCCACATCGTAGCGATCCGCGATCAGAATCTCTTCTCCCTGGCTAATCGTCAGCGGGACAAAGTAATAAGCCTTGCGCTTCAGCGCCGCAGCAATCTTCGCAGGCACCGCGGCAATCATGCGCTCCAGGTCAACCGAACTGATCGAGACCTCGCCCGCCACGGCATAGCACACCCCATTCGCCGCCTGTGAAACCGGCGTCATCCGCACCACATCCGCGGGGCTCCGCGTAATCACCGTCGCTGCCTGCGACATAATTACTCTTTTATACACTACGGCTCGTGTGGAGCGGGCGCCCTCGCCCGCTGCCCTTGACGTTGCTCTTGATCTTGAATTAATTCGCTTGACTTGGATTCCGAAACGAGTAATCCTATCTCTACACGCATTGGTTCTTTGATAACTGAATAGCAATTAGCTAACTACAGCGAATTCAATATTTTGCGGTCCCGGCCGCTGATCCCAAGGTACTTAGCCAAAGCAAGCCCACCTAAGTCCTTTGAGTGTAATATTTTGCAAGTAAGTCCTTTACTCGCAATATTTTAGCCAGATTCAAGCCAGATTGCTAACCTGTAACTCATTGATTCCAGGTATTTTACGCAAGTCGATCCGTGATTTTTTCAGTCCAGATCTCGGCCTCGGTTGCCACCGCAGACACCAGGATGGTGATAGCTTGGAAGCATGCCGACCCCGCGCCCGCCCCGCTGGTACGCGATTCCGGTGCGAGTCCTGCTGCTGACCTTCATCGGCACTTTGATCTCGTTCGCCGTCAGCCTGTTCGTGGGAATCATCGGGACCGTGGCCGTTGCAGCTCTGCGCCATGTCCATCCCAACATGGCCGCGGCCTACCGCCGAATCGCTCTTCCAGCGGCCATAGTCGCAGGCAGCATCATCTTCGTCCTCGCGCTTATCCTGGAAATCCGCCACTACCGCCAGTCGAAAACCTTGGCCGCAATCGAGAGGATGAGTTGACTCCATGATCATGTGGAGACGGGCGAATTCGCCCGCCGCGCCGAGCACAGCGAGGCTGCCACTGCAAGCTACAATCGAATCATGCCACCCCGCATTGCCATCCCCATGCCGCACTCACTCGATCGTGAGTATGCCGAGCGCGCCATCGCGCAATACGAGCGTGCCGTCCAGAAAGCCGGAGGCGAGGCCGTCCGCATTCCGCTCAACCAGGCCTCAGCCGAAATCATGAAGGCCGAAGTGCTCAAAATAATAAAGAACTGCGACGGCGTCCTCCTGCCCGGCAGCAAAGCCGACGTCGATCCCTCCAAGTTCAGCGCGCAGCGCTCGCCGCACACCGCGGCCGCCGACCCCCGTCGCGACGCCGTCGATGAGCTTCTTCTGCAAGACGCCTACAACCGGCGCAAGCCCGTCCTCGGAATCTGCTACGGCCTGCAAAGCCTGAACGTCTACCGTGCCGGATCGCTCATTCAGCACATCCTGGATTTTCTGCCCGAGGATTTGCGGACGAAGGTCAATCACGAAGCGGGAAAGAAGATTGCAGTCGCACATACGGTTGAGGTCGAGAGCGATTCAAAGCTGGAGGAGATTTTAAGCAGAGGCGACAAGCGCATGATTCCCGTAAACTCTTCGCATCACCAATCGGCCGACGTGATCGGCAGCGGCCTGCGCATCGCTGCACGCTGCCCCGACGACGGCATCATCGAAGCCCTGGAAGGAACTGCCCCCGATCACTTCGTGCTGGCAGTGCAATGGCATCCCGAGCGCTCGATCGATCAAGACGAGCCTTCCCGCGCCATCTTCCGCGCCTTGATCAAAGCCACGCAACGCTGAGCGGTGAGATGCAAAAGGAGTGGTGAGATGCAAAAGCTACTTAATCCTCGCGCGCGTCTTCTTCTTCCGCGCTTTCTTCGTTCGCGGCTTGTTCTCCCGCGGCTTCTTCGGACTGCTCCGCTTCTCCAGCAACACGACCACATGCGCGACTGCGGCATGATCCAAATTCAGCCCCTCCGGAGTCTTCGCTTTCAAGCCGACGCAATCGACGTGCACTCCCAGCAATGTCGCCACGCGCACTCGAATCGCCGCCGCGTGCGGACCAATCTTAGGCGCGGCCAGAATCAAGCTGGCGTCGATGTTGGCCACGCCGTATCCCGCGTCGTGCACGCGTTTCAGCGCCTCGCGCAGGAAGACCACGGAGTCCGCCCCTTTCCATTTCGGATCAGACGGCGGAAAGAGCGACCCGATGTCAGGCGCACCTACGGCTCCGAGCAGCGCGTCAGTTACGGCGTGCAGCAACACGTCGCCATCGGAGTGCCCGCCCAGCCCCTGGTCGTGAGCCAGCGCAATGCCGCCAATCTTCAGCGGAATCCCTGGACGAAACTCGTGCGAATCAAACCCATAGCCAATTCTCAAGATCAACCCCTGCGCCCGAAGATTCGCGCGATGAAAAGTCTCTTACTTTTTTAAGTAGAACTCCGCCAACTCCATGTCGGCTGGCGTTGTGATCTTGATGTTCCGCGGCGAGCCCATCACCACAGCCACTTCGTGGCCTGACCGTTCCACCAGCGAGGCTTCGTCGGTACCGAGGAAGCCGTCCCGTGCCGCCTCATCGAACGCCTTCTTGATCACGCCATAGCGAAAGCCCTGCGGCGTCTGCGCCAACACGATGCCGGCACGCGGAATCGTCGCCTTGATCAGCGCGCCATCGGCTGTGCGCTCGACCTGCTTCACGGTATCGACGGCGGGCAGGGCAGCAATCGCCGCACCGTATTTCTCCGCCGCACCGATTACTTCCTGAATGTTCTCGCGGGTAACGAACGGGCGCACTGCGTCGTGCACCAGAACGATATCATCGTCATGCGCTGCAACTGCGTTGAGCGCGTTCTCCACCGACTGCTGGCGATGTTCGCCACCGACGACCAGCTCTACTTTCTTCTTCAGAACGTCTTTCTCACTCGCGAGCCGGTCACGGAACCCCGCAATCTCGCTTTCCCGCAGAGCAATCCAAATCTCGCTCACCTTCTCAACGGCGGCAAACTTGCGCAGCGTGTGGATGAGAATTGGGGTGCCCCCCAGTTCAGTGAACTGCTTAGAAGGAGGCGCCTTCTTCTTGCCCTTGGCGCCAACGGGCATAGGGGCCATGCGGGTTCCAAGCCCCGCTGCCGGAATGATCACGACCACCTTCATAGCGGGGAGCA
Source organism: uncultured Acidobacteriaceae bacterium (assembly GCA_963786075.1). Lineage (GTDB taxonomy): Bacteria > Acidobacteriota > Terriglobia > Terriglobales > Acidobacteriaceae > Sulfotelmatobacter. The sequence continues at coordinate 19,016 of CAWAYA010000003.1, forward strand.
AGTATACGAGCCAGAGCAAGGGAGTTCAAATGCGAGGGTAATTCACAGCCGCGCGCGGAGAAACGCAGCGAACAAGGTTCCTGAGGATTTCTACTTCTCCTTAGCCGGCTCCCACAGCTCGATCCGGTTTCCATCTGGATCCGTGATCCATGCGAAGCGGCCGTAATCGGCATCTTCGCGGTGAGGATCGATCTGCACCCGTGCCTGCTTTAGTTCTTCCAGCAAGGCATCGAGATCATCGACGCGGTAATTCAGCATGAAGCCAGCTTTGCTGGCGCCGAAATGCTTTGTACTGCTGGGAAAGATCGACCACGCTGTGACCCCCTCAGCGCCTGGCTGGTTGCCGGCGGCGTCTTTCAACTCGCGCCACTCGAACGAGGCGCCCTGCCCGTGCGCATCGCGCCGGATGCCCAGATTTTTCTCATACCACTGATAAAGCTGCTCGGGATTGTCCGACTTGAAGAAGACTCCGCCGATTCCGGTTACGCGTTTCATGGTCGAGGTCCTTAAGACTGAGGTTTGGTTTCTACCAATGTGTTCGGGATCACCGCCGCAGGCCCCGGTGCGCTTGGGATTGCCGGCACTACGGGCTGGACCACGCCGCTGGTGCGGGCGAAAGCGCGTTCGTCCCACTTGCCAAAGATCATCTTCCCCGCCGTCGTCTGCAGCACGGAAGTGACCGAGACGTCGATGGTTTTGCCGATCATCTTCCGGGCATTGTCGACGACCACCATGGTGCCGTCATCGAGATAAGCGACGCCCTGGTTGTATTCCTTGCCTTCTTTCAGGATGAAGACCTTCATAATCTCGCCGGGCAGCACGATGGGCTTGAGCGAATTCGCCAGCTCGTTGATGTTCAGCACTTCGACACCCTGCAGCTGCGCGACTTTGTTCAGGTTGAAGTCGTTGGTGATGATTTTGCCTTCATAGACTTTGGCCAGTTCGATCAGCTTGAGATCGACTTCGCGGACGGCGGGGAAATCGTCTTCCACAATCTGGATTTGAAGCGTGGCCATTTTCTGCAGGCGCTGCAGAACGTCCAAGCCACGGCGGCCGCGGTTGCGCTTGAGCGAGTCGGCCGAATCGGCCACGAGTTGCAACTCGCGCAAAACGAACTGCGGCGTCACGATGATGCCGTCGAGGAATCCGGTTTCGGCAATGTCGGCGATGCGGCCGTCTATGATCACGCTGGTGTCGAGAATCTTGTAGCTTTTCTTGCCTTGCTTCTCGCCGCCAAAGATCCCGCCCAGAGCGGCTAAGTTCAGCAGGTCACCTTTGCTCGCGCCCACGATCAAGCCCACGTAGGCCATGAGCAGCATCACCAGGATTTGCAGGAAGCTCTGGGTATTGCCTGCGGGCACACTGCTACGGATGACCAAGGCAAACAAGTAGGCGCCGCAGATGCCGAGGATGCTTCCAATGGCCGCGCCGATCAGCCGCTTCAGGCTGACCGCGCGCAGCTTCCATTCGAACAAAATGATTCCCGCGCCCACCAGCGCGCCGATTCCGGCATCCAGGTTGCGCGTCAAACCGAAGGGAGCAATAACGTAACAGGTGACTGCAACTACGATGACAAAAAGAAGACGTACCAAAATCAAATCCACAGTATGACCTCCCCCGGATGCAGGTCCGCTACAGATCTGGCACGATGCACCGGTGCCATTTCCTCGCCGCCCCAGGCGGGAATCGGCAAATCAGCATGCGGGGCGCGCAGGAATTAGGGGAATGAATGTACGCCCCGTCCCGGCCCATGGAGGCGTGGCCGGAAGGCCCTCAGTAAAACCAACGCCAAGAGTATATACCGGAAAGTAAATAACCGTAAGAATTTAAAGACCGTGCCTGCGGATCTTGGAGGTCAGCACCTACGGTCTCTCCGGCCAGCGTTTACAGGCTCATCCCATGCCTCGACCGGCCCTCACTGGCATCTCAAATTAGCAATCCGCGATGAACGAACAGGCAGGTCGTCAGCGGATTGCCCATCAAAGATTGTTTGGAGGATTTTATGCGAGCTTTCAGATTTTTGAACTTAGCGATTCTCTCGCTGCTGATAGGAGGTTCAGCGCTTGTCTACGCGCAGGACGACAAGCCACAGCAGGAAGACAAACCTGCACAGCAGGAGGAACTCAAGAAACAAGATGAAGCCAAGCCGGGTCACCAGGACGAGGCCAAGCCTTCAAAGCAAGAGAAACAAGAAGACAAACAGATGCAAAAGCAGGAGGAGAAAAACTCCCACGACCAGGGCAAGCCGGAAGGGCAAGAACATCCGGAGCAGCAGATGGAGCACGCCCGCCAAGGCGGAAAGAGCGCGCACATTCCCGACGACAAGTTCCGGGCGCACTTTGGCCGCAGCCATACTTTCAAAGCGAGAACCGTGATCGTGGAAGGGCAACCGCAATTCCAGTATGGCGGCTATAGCTTTCAACTGGTGGATGCCTGGCCGGTGGGCTGGGCTTATACCGACGATTGCTACATCGACTATATCGATGGAGAGTACTTCCTGTTCGATTTGCTTCACCCCGGCGTTCGGGTCGCAATTATCGTTGTGATGTAAAGCAACGTGATGTAAAGCAACGCGATGTAGTGCAACGCGGCCTTGATGACCGGGAAGGTGGTCTCTCTGAGTCGGGATTCGGCTCCACTGGATTCAGTCTCGATAGGGGCCACCTTGCTTTTTTGTGCGGTCTAAGGCTCATTGGGTAGCCTGGGAAATCATCCTGTTAGACTCGACTGATGAAAGCGCTAGTAATTACCACCCTGTCCGGCCTGGATGCGCTCGCCATTCAGGACGCCGCTGAACCTGCGCTGAAGCCGGAGCAAACGCTGGTTCGCGTGGCCGCTGGAGGTCTGAATTTCGCCGATATCATGACCACACAAGGCGGTTACCCGGGAACGCCCGCACCGCCGCTGACCGCAGGCCGCGAGTTCGCCGGGATCGAAGAAAATAGCGGAGGCCGCGTGATGGGCTATGCCCAGTGGGGAGCCTTCGCCGAGAAAACTGCCGCCTATTCGCATATGCTCTGGGGCGTTCCCGAGCATTGGACGGACGAACAGGCCGCCGCGTTCCCAGTCAATTATTTCACCGCGTATCTCGCCTACTGGCAGGCAGGAATGACGGTAGCTCCGGTCGGCGGCAAAACCCATCGCGTGCTCATTCACGCCGTGGCGGGAGGAGTGGGCACGGCGGCGGTGCAGATCGGCCGCATTCTGGGCGTCGAAATGTACGGAACTTCATCGACTGATGAGAAGCTGGCGCGCGTAAAAGAACTCGGCCTGCAGCACGGGATCAACTACAAGCAGCACAACTATGAAGAAGTGGTGAAGAGCCTGACCCACGGCGAAGGCGTGGACGCGGTGTTCGAAATGCTGGGCGGGGAACACACTGCGAAAAGCCTGCGCTGCCTGCGCGACTTTGGGCGCGTTATCCAGTACGGCACTGCGACCGGCAAACCTCCGCAACTTGATGTGCGGGCCTTGTATGCGAAATCCGCGAGCTTGCAGGGCTTGTGGCTGACTTACTTGTCCCAAAAGCGCGAGGTCATGGAGCCGGCGTGGAAGCAACTTTCGGAATGGATCGCGCAACGCAAGCTGGCTCCGGTGATTGGTGAAGTGTTCCCCCTCGAACGCGCTGTCGAGGCTTACAATCTGCTGCAGGAAGGTAAGAATTACGGCAAGGTGGTGCTGAAGATTTGAGGATCGGATCGAAAGAGTCAGGCTTGCGAATCACTCTTTGCCCAGGTATTGGATGCGCCCGTCGAGGGCGCGGCCATTGCCGTCGATGAAGATCGGGGACGGCTGGGTCGGCGGATTGATAATGCCGTTGGACAGCAGGGGATCGGGATGGTTGGTGACATTGTCGAAGCCGGCGCGTACCGCCCAGTAGCGCCCGAAGAGATGGATCCGTTTCTCGAACTCCAGGTTTACGGTGTAGTACGTGGGGAAGCGAAAAGTTCCGGGAGGATCGGGCGCATAAATTTCTCCGGTTTCTAATGTGGCGTTGACGGGCAGACCGGTGCGTGCTTCGGCGGAATAAACCAGATCGACTTTGTGGACGATGGGCAGCTTGAAGAACGGCAAGACACCGTATCCCACGAAGCGGTTGGGCGCGTCCCAGGGAAACGGGCCGGGCAACTGCTGGCTGAGCACGGGAAGATCCACACTAAAGTCGAAGACCTGGTTGGTGCGCGCGCGGGAGCGGGTGTAGGCGCCGAAGATTTCATAGCGCTGGCGAAAGCGGTGGCGCAGGCTGACGGTGAAGGCGTCATAGCGGTCGTCGCGCTGGTTCTCGAGGAAGAAGTTTCCGTCTACCGCGCCGTTCAGGGTGTTGAAGGCGAAGCCGCGGACGCCGCGCTTCTCGATGAATTCCAGTTTCAGAAAAATGGCCTGCGGCAGTTTCTTCTCGAAGGCGATGCTCCAATTCAGGTAGCGTGGCGCGGCTAGTGTGCTGCGGTTGACGACGAACGCGGTCGGCAAGGGGATCGGCGCGGGCTCCGGCGTCCCCCCGCACGTAACGCTCGTGCCGTCCGCTTCCAGCGGGCATCCACTCGAATTGAAAAAGTAATCGACCCTCTGTCCGTCTTGGGCTTGGTGAATCAGGCCGAGGCTCGTGGCGTCGTAGGTGATCCCAATTCCCGCCGAGAGCTTGGTATTGCTTTCGTCATCGAAAACGTAGGTTCCGGCCAGGCGCGGGGAGAACAGCGGCGTTCGAACGATTTCATCCCAATCGAAACGTACGCCCGGCTCGAGGAGCAGACGATTGGTGATGAGCCAGCGATCCTCGGCGTAGGCGCTCGCTTCGTTGTTGTAAACCGTGGAGTAGTTGCCTCCGGAGAAAATCGAATAGCGTGCACAAGTGGGCTCAGGCACGATGGGAAGTCCGTTCGCATCGGTGGGACAGGGCTGCGGCGACTGCCCCGGCGGCGGCCCGACTTGCAGAAACGAAATCGGATGGCGCAGGAACTGGGCATCGTAGTTCAGGCGATCGAGATCTGTGCCGAACTTGATGTCGTGGCGGCCATGCCACTGCTGCGGCGGAAGGTAGAGGTTCGCCAGGGCTTGCAGCCGGCGGGCGGAAGAGTCCTCGTGCAAATAGTAGTTGCCGCCGGTCGCCAAGATCGTCTCGATGTAGCCGGCGTCTCCATGCGGAGTGAGGGTCAGGTTGTACTGGTCTCCGCCGATTCCGGTTTCGAGCAGCGCGCCGCCGCGGAAATAGTATTGATCTTTGAGCGAGCCGAGGTAGGCGGTCTCGACCTCGCTGGGAGTGGTCGGTTGAGGCATGAGAGCCCACATGCCGGCGTTGGGATCGTGAAAATAATCGGACAGGAAGCTGGCGGTCACGATGTTGCGGGTGGTGAGGTTCGATTGCAGCTTGATCAGGTTGTCGATGCGCCAGACGCGGTCGAAGTCGGAACCGTCGGGCAGTTGCTTGGTGATGTAGTTGTCGTACTCGCCGTCGAGCGCATCGAAAAACCACATCTTCCCTTTGTGAATGGGGCCGGACATGGTGTAGATGGGCGTCCAGCTGCCGAGCGAGATGCCTTTGACATCTTGCGGCGCGGGAATGAAGTCGGTCGCGAGGAAGCGGAAGTGATCGTTGCCCATGCGGGTGTTCAAGGCCATCACGCCGCCGGAACCTTTGCCGAACTCGGCAGGTTCGCGACTGGGGGTGACTGCGACGGAGCGGAAGGAATCGATGCTGGTCTGCACTACGAGCGCTCCGCTGGTGGGCTGGGTCACGTTGAAACCGTCGAGGACGAGCAGCGTTTGATAGGTCTCGGCTCCGGCTACATGCGCCTGACCGTAGGCATCGGGTGTGACTCCGGGCATGAAGATCAGCGCGTTGCGATAGTCGTGCGGACCGGGGTAAGGGATGTCAAGAAGTTCCTCACCGCTGAGTTCTTCTTTGGAGGAAATCTGCGCGGGGTCGATGGCCGGCGGGGATTCGACCACGTTCACCACTTCGCGCGCTTCGCGCTGATGGGAGAGAGTCACGTCGACATTGGAGGTAAAACCCACTTGTACGTCGGGTTGAATGGCGGCGTAGAAACCGGTTTTTTCGATCCGCAGTTCGCAGGTTGCGGGGGACAAGTCGGTGAATTCACAGTGCCCGGCGAAATCGGTGCTGCAGTGCAGTGCGAGCGCGGGCGGAGGCGGTTGCAACTCGACGCGGGCGGAGCTAACGGCCAGTCCATTTTCGTCGGTGACGGTGACGGTAAGTCTCTGAGCGGCGGCGGGGCGAGGTGAGGAAGGCGACGATGAAACCGCTTGCGCAGAAGAATGCACCGTGCAAAATGCTTCAAGCGCCAACACGAGCAGGCATCTCACGGTTGCGCTCCGCCCCGGCATGGTTCGAGTATGGAATCATTCGGGCGGCACGGCAAGCTCTCCTTGGTCACCGTTTGTTTCAACCGCAAAGATCCACTCCTCGCTTACCAGGAAGTTCAACAACGAGCAGGATGCGATGGCGATGGCGTTCGCGATCAAGTAGTTCATGTGACCCAGGCCGACTAACAGCTTCATCAGCGCCAGATTGCCCACGATGGAAACTCCGCCGGTAGCGAGGTTGAAGCGCCACAACCGCGGCAGCGACTTTTGCCACGACGGGTGCACCCGGTCTGCCCAGGTATAGCGTTCGTGCCAGAAGAAATTGTGTATGACGGTCGTTTCTACTGCTAACCCTGTCGCCAGTAGATAGTTGAGACGCAATCCGCTCTTGAGGCCTAGCAACAGAGTGAGTTGGACTACGATCCCGAGTGTGCCTATGAGATTAAACTTCAACCAGCGGTGAAAGACGCGGAAGCTCGCCCCTGGGTTGTCTTGAGCTGGGGTCGTCACTTGGCGATCCTTTCCTCGCGATAAAGCCGCACGGTGTTTTGTGCCGTGAAGACGACGACCATCAGCGACATTCCAGCCAGGCCGATGGTTCCACCCAGGTCGAATAGCTTGAAATATCTACCCAGAAAATGCACTTGTGGCTTCCACAGCAGCGCCAGGTTGCCTACGGCGAGCAGGATACGCAGTTCGGTTGGACCGAAGCGCCAGAATGACAGACGAAATTCGCCGAGCGCGTGAGTCGCCAGATAGGACTGGATTGAGAGCATGAGGAAGGCAACGAGCAGGCCGATGGCGATCCAGGGATGCATGTAACCAGACAAGGCCAGGCCTCCCATCAGGGCGAGAGCACCGAAGCTATCGACCATGTGGTCGACATAAAAGCCGTAACGTGGACGCAACCGTTGCCGCGCGCGGGCCAAAGTTCCATCGAGAGAATCTCCCAGCCAGTTCAGTGCGAGGCAGAAAATCACGCCGAGCAGCGCAAACCGGTTCCATGCGGCCAGCATGTAACAGGCGCCGGCTGCGAGCTGCGCCGCCAGTCCCAACCCGGTGAGATGGTCGGGACCGATCCATGGCGGAGTGCGCGCGGCCAGCCAGAGCAGAGCGCGTTTTTCGTGGGCCGCTACCCAGCTTTCCTGCACTCGGCGCATTTCCGGGAACGGCCGAGCGCTCCTCATTTCCAGAAGCACGCGCGGGTTCACTTGCTCACAAAATTCGGTCATCGTTTGAGGACTGGGGCTTGCTGAGAATCGGGTCGCCATGTCTGCCTCCGGGAAGCCACTTTGACTCGGGCGGCATGCGGCGGCAATGCACAGGGGATCAAATGGAGATCAACTCGGTGTCAATCGGGAAATCTTTCATCCACAAATTGATAGAGTGGGAGGTCATCTGTCGGATGCGTTTGCCGGAGCGGCTTTTTCTTCGACACATCGACACGGTCCGCTCCAGTGTCAATAAAGGAACCATCGCGGCGTAATTCGGACGATAAACTCCGTCCCGAATGGGAGCCTCTGGTAGGCTTTGAAGGAAATTCGCGTCCTGCGCACATAAATCTGCGGCCCATGAACAGACTTCTACGGTTCTTCCGCCCTTCGCACCAGCACACGGCTTTTTCGGCCACGCTGTTGCTGATGTCGGCGGTGATGCTTTCGCGGGTGATTGGCTACGTGCGTGAGGCTTATATTGCCTATGCTTTTGGCGCCGGTCCGCAGACTGACGCTTACGTCGCAGCCTTCACCCTGCCTGACTGGCTCAACTACATCGTGGCCGGGGGCGCGGCTTCCATTACATTCATCTCGATCTATACGCGGTTTCTCGCCGAGAAGCGCGAAGCCGATGCGCAGAAAACTTTCTCCATTGTCATCACGGTGATGAGCGCGGTGATGATTATCGGGACCGTTCTTACGGAAATGTTTACGCCGCAGTTTGTGCGCTGGATGTTTCATGGTTTCTCGCCTGCGCAGGTGGAGCTTACCGTCCACTTGACCCGCATTCTGTTGCCGGCGCAAATCTTTTTCTACGTAGGAGGAGTCGTCTCGGCCGTCCTGCTGTCGCATCGCTTGTTTCTTTTTCCCGCCTTCGGGCCGCTGCTCTACAACATATTCATTATTGTTGGCGGCGTAATTGGCGCGCGCCATTTTGGGATCGCTTCGCTCGCGTATGGCGCGCTGGTGGGGAGCATTGTCGGTCCGTTCCTGGCCAGCGTGATCGGAGCGGCGCGGATCGGGACTGGGTATCGTCCCTCGTTCGACGTCACCAATCCTGCATTTCGCGAGTGGGTAAAGCTTTCCATCCCGCTCATGCTTGGGGTTTCGCTGGTGACAGCGGACGATTGGATTTTGCGCCACTACGCCTCGAGCGGCATTGGCGACATTGCCCGGCTCAACTATGCCAAGCGCCTGTTCGCCGTGCCCATTGCGGTGTTGGGGCAGGCTACGGGACAGGCCTCGCTGCCATTCTTTGCGCGCTTGTTCAATGAGAAGCGCTTACAGGAATTCGCCACGACGGTAAATGATTCGGTCTACCGCGTCGCCGCCGCATCGTTTCTGGCTACGGGATGGATGATGGCCGCAGCCTTTCCGCTGATCGATCTAGTCTACCGCCGCGGAAGGTTCCTGGTTTCTGATACGCAGACCACGGCGGTCTATTTTTTCTGGTTCTCACTTTCGCTCGCGCTCTGGTCGGCCCAGGGACTTTACGCCCGAGCCTTCTACGCTTCGGGCGACACGCTGACTCCCATGGCCGCAGTCACGGCGATCACGGGCGCTTCGTTGCCGGTGTATTCGCTGCTCTTCCATCGCTATGGAGTGGTCGGCTTGGCGTGGGCTTCCGATATTGGTATTGGAGCGAACCTGCTGGCACTGGCCCTCCTGTTGAATTACAGAAAACTGGTTTCGCTGAGAACGCTGCGCTGGGGTGAGCTGGGAAAATCCGCGTTGACTGCGGTGGTCGCCGGCGGCATCAGTCTTGAAGTGGCAAAGAGTGTGATCCCAGTCGTATCGGCACACGGCAGCCGCATCGCTGACCTGCTGAAGTTAGGATTGGTTTCTGTTACCTGGGCAGCGGCGGCGGCTGTGGGACTTTGGCTGCTGAAGTCGCAACTGCCCAACGATCTACGGCGGCGGAAAGCTACGGCGTATCCCGCAGTGGCGGAGGGTCAGAGCAAGGAAATCTTGGGATCAGGCACACAACCGTAGATCGTTGAGAAAAACAGAGCGGCGGACATTCGCGGACTACGCGAACACCGCCGCTGATCTTTCTCCTAAAACTCGGAGGCGATGCGCCTCTACCAAAAGTTACGCGCGCGCGCCGACTGCCGCAGGCTCGGGCATGGCAACGCTCTTATCCTCGCCGTTGGCCTTCTGTGTGGGCTGGCCGCCCTTGCGAATGTCGATGCCGCCCTTGAAGTAGGCGCCGTCTTCAATCGAGATGCGGGCTGCTACTACATCGCCGGTGAGCGAGCCGTCGCTGCGGATATCCACGCGGTCGCTGGCGGTCAGGTTGCCGCGGACCTTGCCCAGCACGACGATTTCGCGGGCATTAATGTTGGCCGCGACCACGCCGTTGCGGCCGACGGTTACGCGATTGCCGGAGAGGTTGATGGAGCCTTCCACGCGGCCATCAATATAGAGAGATTCCGATCCCGTCACCTCGCCCTTGATCACGAGCGACTTGCCGATGGTTGCCTGGTCCGCGGTGGTGGTGGTCGCAACCGGACGCGGGCCAACGGCGGGCTCACTCGCCATCATGGCAGGGGCATTCGGGGTAGACGTAGTTGGACGCTCGGGCTCGGCTGGCCGTCCTGGGGTCTGAGGCTGATTCGTCGGCTTCCACATGGATGAAAAGTTCCTTTCCTGGTTGGGATTAGAGGTCTTGTGCCGCACTTGCGTGACCAAACCGAATTGTACTCCGCTGTCTCAAAATGAGCGCTGTGGAAAAGCCTTTATTTTCAATAGGGTTTCCTACCTTGGTACGTAATTGGAATCTTCCCAAGTTGGTCGCTGGGTCGCCTGACCTCTCCTTTTCTACCCGGCAGCCGTGTAACGATTGCCGAAAAATAAGTTGCATGGATTTCAGTTCCACAGGTTCTCGGAGTATGCTGTGGCATCGAAGATTTGTCGAAAGTGCAAGCCAGCCTCGCAGGAGCAAAAACCCATGTTGGAACCAGCCGTGATCACCCCTTCAGCCGTCACTGTTGCCCGGCCCCAGGCAGGCGAATATGCGCCCTACTACGAGCGCTACATCTCCCTGGTGCAGGGCGACGACATTCTCAATACGCTCGACCAACAGCGCCGCGAAATGATGCTGCTGCTCTCCGGTCGCGATGAGGAAGACGGCAACTTCCGCTATGCGCCCGAAAAATGGAGCGCCAAGGAAGTTCTGGGCCATGTCTGCGACACCGAACGCATCTTCGCCTATCGTGCCCTGCGCATCGCGCGGGCTGACGCTACGCCGCTGGAAGGTTTTGAGCAGGACGATTACGTCCGCAACGGTGGGTTCGCAGAACATCCGATTGGCGATCTGGTCGAAGAGTTCATCGCGGTGCGCCGCGCGACGATCTCGCTGTTGCGTAACCTCGACGAGGCGGCGTGGGTGCAGCGCGGTCTCGCCAACAAGAATGAAGTGAGCGTGCGCGCTTTGGCGTACATTATCGCGGGGCATGAGCTGCATCACCGCAGGATTCTGGAAGAGAAATACTTTGCGGTGAGCCGCTGACTCGAGCCCATGTCCTCACGAGCACTGACTGAACTGCTGCATGGTAAGGGCGCGCATGCGGATCCACTTGCCTGCGTCGAAGATCTCTCCGCCGAATTGGCCGCGCGCTCGGTCGCGGGATTTCCGCACTCCATCGGACAACTTGTCTTCCACATGAATTACTGGATGGAGTATGAAGTGCGCCGCATTCGCGGGGAGCGGCCGGCGTACCCGGAACATTCTTCGGAAAGCTTTCCACCTGCGCCATCGCCCGTCGATGCGCAAGATTGGGATCGACTGCGAAAGCTCTTTGCCGGGCTGCTTGCTGAATTCGCCGCGCTGGCAAAATCTCCTTCCGAGGAAATGCAGCGCCACATTGAAAGCGTGCACGACGGCGACACGAAGCTCGCAGGAACGCTTGAGGCTGTGCTGTGGCAGATGGTCGCGCACAACAGTTATCACACTGGCCAGATCGCGATGATCCGGCGCGCGCTCGGCGCCTGGCCGCCGCGCGGCGGCGGAGACGCGTGGTAGAGGCGAAAGGTCGGCAGGACTCCGCTGCGCAGCCTTAGTCCTTCGGTTATCCTGAAAGCTGATCAATCTCAGACTGCCCTGAGCCGTGAGGCGAAGGGCTGACAGCTTCTCATGCTTTCCGACTCGGCTATCCTGAAACATATTGCCCGGCAGCCCAAGCGCGCCGCCGGATTCAAGCAGTTGGTGCGCGAACTCGGCCTGCATGGCGACGCCCGGGGCGAACTCGACGGGCATCTTCAGAAGCTGGTCGCTGCCGGCGAACTGGTTCAGCTCAATTCCGACCGCTACGCTTTGCCCCAACCCGCGGCCGACAAGAATCTGGTTGTCGGACGCCTCAGCATGCACCGAGACGGATTTGGCTTCGTCATCCCGGATGCGAGTTCGCTGAGTGCGTCGCTTAAGTCGCGTCTGTCTGGGGATATCTTCATCGCGCCTCACGCCATAGGCAACGCCATGCACGGCGATCGCGTGCTGGTCGATGTAGTGGCGGTTCGTCCCGATGGCCGCGCTGAAGGCCGCATCGTGCGGCCGGTGGTGCGCGCTCATCCCACCGTGGTGGGGATTTTTCAGTATGGCAGCCGCCACAATTCCGTGAAGCCGATTGACAGCAAGATCACGCACGATATCGTGATTCCGGCGGGGATGGAGTATCCCGAAGTTGTGGCGCCACCGTCCCCGGCGGCTCCTGCGAAAGGTGGCGGGACACCGGCGCAACAACGGCCCGCGCCGCAAAGATCTGTCGACCGCGTGCTGGGCGATGAGGCTGCTCGCTGCTTCGAGTGGGATGATCTTGAAGGTGTGGTGGTTGACGTTGAAATCACGGACTGGCCCACGCCCACGCAAAATCCGCGGGGACGCGTGGTTGAGATTCTGGGGCGGCAGGACGACTTTGGCGTCGATGTTGAAATCACCATCCGCAAGTTTCATCTGCCGCATCATTTTCCCGCGGCGACGCTGGAAGAGGCGCAAGACATCCCAGCCATCATCCCGGCGACGGAATTACGCCATCGTCGGGACTTCCGCAACCTGCCTATCGTTACGATCGACGGCGAGACTGCGCGCGACTTCGACGATGCTGTCACGGTGCGCCATCTCACTGACGGGAATTTCGAGTTGCAAGTCCATATTGCCGACGTCGCGCAATATGTCACGCCGGAATCTGCACTCGACCAGGAAGCGCGGCTGCGCGGCACCAGCGTTTATTTTCCGGACCGCGCCGTCCCCATGCTGCCGCTCGAACTCTCAACCGACATTTGCAGCCTACGCCCCCAGGTCGAGCGGCTGGTGCTGTCGTGCGTGATGCGGATCGATTTCCGCGGCGAAATTCTTGGCTATGAACTCAGCGAAGGCGTGATCCGGTCGGCCGAGCGCATGACTTACACCGCTGTGAACGCTGTGCTCGAAGGCGATGCCGCGGCACGCGAGCGTTATGCGAAGCTCGTCGGCACGTTCGAACTCATGCGTGATCTGGCAACGATCCTCAACCGAAAGCGCCAGCGCCGCGGATCGATTGATTTCGACTTGCCTGAACCCGTCATCGAGTTTGACGAATTCGGATTGATGAAGAGCATTACGCGTTCGGAGCGCAACATTGCTCATCGTCTGATCGAAGAGTTCATGCTCTCGGCGAACGAATGCGTTGCGCACTATCTTGAATCGAAACACGTCGCGTCCTTATATCGAATTCACGAAAAGCCAGACGCCAAGCGCGTCTACGACTTCGAAGTGATTGCCGCGACGTTCGGATATTCGCTCGGCGTGGGCCCGTTGCCCATTCACCGCGTGCAGCTCAAGACCGACCGCCGCTCTGCGCACGGCACCGGCAAGCAGGTGCACGAGATTGAAATACCCAAAGATGTACACATCACTCCGCGCATGTACCAGAAGCTGGCGGCCAAGATCGCCGGCAAACCGGAGGAGCGCATCCTGAGCTACCTGATGCTGCGGTCGCTTAAGCAGGCGCGCTACTCGGAAGAAAACCTGGGCCACTTCGCGCTGGCGGCGACTAGCTACACGCACTTCACGTCGCCGATCCGCCGCTACCCTGACCTGATAGTGCATCGCATCTTGAAAGATGTGCTGCGGGAATCACCCGAGAAGTGGGACGGGGATGTGCCTATAGGAGTTTCACCTGCACTCAATAGTAGCGCTGGCGTCCCGGCGGCTCATTTACAGGACGGGGACCATTCCGATTCGGCGACGTCGGGCCGGCGAGAGGCCGGCGCTACACCCTGGTCGAAGCGACGCGACACTAGCAAACATCGCGAAGCACTCGAGCCGCTAGGCGGCCCTATCAAAGTCGAAGAGTTGCACGAGATCGCCGAAGAGTCGAGCCAATCGGAACGCCGCGCCGATGATGCTGAGCGCGAGTTGATGGAGTGGAAGAAGGTCAAGTTCATGCACGATCGCATCGGGGAGGACTTCGACGGGCTGATCACCAGCGTCACCAAGTTTGGCTTCTTCGTCGAACTCACCGATTTGTTTGTCGAAGGCCTGGTCCCGCTGAATACGCTTACCGATGATTTCTACACCTACCACGAGAATACGCGGCAGATCATCGGCCAGCGTTCGCGCAAGACTTACAGTTTGGGGCAAAGGATTTGCGTTCTGGTCGATCGCATCGACCCGGTAGAGAAGAAAATCCAGTTTGCAATCGTGGAAGAAGCCCCGCGCCGGGCCGCGCCCAGAACCTCCGGTCGCAAAGCGAAACGCAAGCGGAGGTAACAATCAATTCAGGCGGAAACTGCGCCCCTGGTGATAAACTTCTCGGGTAACCCCTTCCGCTGTGGATGCGAAGCAGCGGGATCCTTCCTAGTCGGGACGTGGCTCAGCCTGGTAGAGCACTCGCTTGGGGTGCGAGGGGTCGGCAGTTCAAATCTGCCCGTCCCGACCATTTTTCTGAAACGCTGCTGCAGGGTCCTTCACTTCGTTCAGGATTTCGCCAGCGGGCTCCCGCTTCGCTCACGCCCGCTAAACGGCTCAACTTGGGGTGCGAGGGGTCGGCAGTTCAAATCTGCCCGTCCCGACCATTTAACTTCTCGGCTTTTAATCGTCGCCTTGACCGGCATGTCCTAATGAATCTCCGCGAACCAAGAAGAATACTTTGATCCCGAGTGCCTTTCTCCGACAATCGTAGAGAGCTGTGCCTTAGGGTCGCGCGGTCGGCGGCGCCGCTCTCGTCGAGTTCTTTTCAGGATGTCGTTGAGGGAAGTCCACATCGGGAGATTCTTATGTCTGGGGAAGTGATTCTGTATTTCGACGATCAGGCTGACGCGCTGCGCTTCGCTTTGGCCGCGGGGTCGGTAATGGCGGGCGATGACGCTCGCGCCACCGACGATCTGGTGCAGGAAACTACACGCGTCAGCCGCATCCGGCTAGACGCCGCGAACGCGGGAAAGAAGCCAACTCCAGAGCGCGCGGCTTAAAAGATAGGCGCACACGGCCAGCCTAACGCAGGCCTCTGCGCCAAAGTCATTTGTGTCCAAGGGTAACCGTCCTCTAATTCTGAAATTCTAGAACGTGATCCTCACCGCCAACTGCCCGATGCGCGGCGCCGCGCCTCGAAAGCTTCCGGTCGTCGTAATCTGCCCGAAGGTCGCACCGTTGATATTGGTGGCGCCGTCGAGGACCGTAGGCTGCGCGAACTCGGGATGATTCAGGGCGTTGAAGAATTCCACACGAAATTCCAAGCCGACGCTCTCGGTGATAGCGGTTGTCTTAGCCACGGCCACGTCAAGATTCGTCAAATGCGGCCCGCGGAGAACATTTCGCGCGAGACCGTAGGTACGATCTCCTGGGTTATCCACCGGATCAAGCTGAGGGAAGCATGGGTTATCGCCCTCGTAATAGGCATTGTTCTGTAGGGGAATGTTGGAAAAACTGTTGGGATCGAAAATGAAGTGGCCGCTGATGGGAGTTCCGGTCGAAATCTGGCAAACTGGTGGCAGGTTTGGGTTGGCATTAGGCACGCTGCCGTAGATTGTTGGAACAATCGTGGTCACGCGTCTGGGGTCGAGCATGCGTATCGGCGCAACAACGGCGGCGCGGGAAAGAACAGGATCACCGGCGCCCGAGGTTCCGGGGTTTGCCGGGTCAGTGGTATCTCCCAGCCCCGCTGGAATGTCGAAGGGGAAGCCGGTGCGCCAGGTCACGATGGGATAGACGCTCCATCCCCTGGTCAGTCGTTTGGGACCCGTGGCCCACATTCGATCAAACGGCAGGTCCCAGCCCCCGCTGAAACTGATTCGCTGGCGGACGTCACTGTCTCCAGACGCGTAGAAAAGGTGTGGGCTATAAGCCGTCACCTGCGAGTTGCGCTGGGCAAACCCCGATGCGTTGTCAAGATTGTGACCGTAGGTGTAGGCAAAAGTGTAATAAGCTGTGCCCAGCTTGGAGCTCTTGGGTTGCCGGGTCAGGCTGGCCTCGAGGGCGTTGTAGTTCGCGTTGGATACGTTCTGGAATTCGGGGAGCTGGCCGAAACATTCAAAGCAACTGCTGTCGAAGGCTCGATTGGTGGTGCCGGGTACTGCGGGACTTAATACCATCGGGTTTATATCTTTGAGTGATGTCAACCCATGGCTTGAGCTTCCCACGTAATTCGTCTCCAGAACCATGTCGGCGAAAAGATTGCGTTGCAGGCTCAGGTTGTACTGGTAGACGTAGGGCGTGCGCAGGTGTGGGTCGACCACAAAGACAGCGCCACTACTGTTGATGGGAAGAAACTGCGCGAAACTGACATCGGTTGTGGGAGGTTTTGAAGGAAAAGGGTTTGTGGCTCCATATGACTGATAAGGCTGCTCGAGATAACCGACCGGCCCGCTCTGCGACGGGCCAACGCTGTTGAAGAAGAGACCCGGCTCGGCATAAAACGGGACCTCGCCGTTGAATTGCAGGTTGTCTTCGCCCTTCAGGATGTCGTAGAAAAGTCCGAAGCCGCCGCGGATGCTGGTCTTGCCGCTTCCGGTTGGATCCAGAGCAAAGCCGAAACGCGGAGCGAAATTTTTCTTGTCGGGGAAGTTCACCCCGGTAGGAGCTCCGGGATCGCCAGGGAACACCATCCCAGGTGGCGCGTTGGGAAATCGTTGCGACTGTAATCCTGGAATGATCGAAAAGCTGCGGCCCTGGGTGTCGGACTTCGGCGTGTTGTATTCGTATCGCAGACCCAGTGTTAGCACCAGGTTTTTGCGTATGTGCCATTCGTCCTGGCCAAACACATAAGTGCTCTTGCTGCGTATGTTGGAAGCGGCAAGCGGTCCCTGAAAATAGGCAGACGCGGCTCCCGTTAGAAAGTCGGCGTAGGGATTCCCGGAAGCGGTAGAACCGCCGAGGGAATAGAAGTCGAATTCTCCGTTCGTGTAATAGTCGTAGACTAGGTTCTCCTGGTACGGTGAGAATCCTGCGCCGAACTTCCAGTTGTGTTTTCCTTGAGTCCAAGAAACGGCGTCGGTCCAAGAAAAGGTATTTTCCACGAAGCGCGTAGGACCATTCTCACTGGGGCCAAATTGATAGCCGGTGTCGAAGTAAATATTCGTAGGGCCGGTTGCAAGATCCGGCGTAATGCCGATGCCCAGACTGGGTCCGGAGGGCAAATTCGTGACCACGCTATCCTGCAGATAATTACTGCGATGAGTCACAAAGTGAAACTCATTCAGGAGAGTAGGAGAAAAGATCCGGGTATAGCCAATGTTCGTATAGTAATAATCAGCGGTGGTGCGGCTGGGAAACCCCGGCACGGTGGCGTAGGGGAACGGGTTCAGAAACAGTGTGCGATTCGCCCCGATTGTAGCCGAAATCTTGTCTTTCGCACTCAGGTTGAAGTCGAACTTGGTGGTCAGTTCATCCGCGTTGTTCGTCTGCTCCAATGAGGTCGAGAGGAGCCCAGTGCATATTCCATCCGCGTTGCAAACTGTCTGGTTCGTCGCCGAAGTCGCGACCAGGCCGGCCGCGATGTACTTTTGGGTGACGGGATCGATCGCGCTGGGGCTGATGATCGCCTGCGCTGCTAAAGCAGGATTCGGTTGAAAAAATGGATGAGCCGGCAGCGGATTGCCGTTACTGTCTAGGCAAGAGTTAAGCAGCGGAGTGTTCTGATAGCCGGCCAGGAAGCACGCGACGTTAGGATCAGGGCCGCCGTTTACTGTCTCGGAAAAATTTCCCTGCAATTCCTGCGGCGTGAATACGGGGATATCGACGTCGGGTACAGCCTGAATCTGCTTCTGTCCCTGATAAGCGAGAAAGAAAAAGATTTTATCTTTGCGGATTGGGCCGCCGAGCGTGGCTCCGAACTGGTTGCGCTTCAGATCGAGCCGCGGAATACCCAGCGGAATGTTGAAAAAGTCATTGGCGTCGAGCACCCGATTGCGGAAAAAATCGAAGGCGCTGCCATGGATCTGATTGGAGCCCGATTTGATCACCTCGCTGATAATGCCGCCACCATTGCGTCCATATTCGGCCGTGTAGTTGCTCGTAAGGAGGCGGAATTCGGCAATGGAATCAGGGTTGGGATCGAGCAGGTTGCTGTTATCAAGCAGATCGTTGTTGAGTCCGCCGTCAAGCAGAAACGTCACCGAATCAGTTCGGCCTCCAGCGATACTGTAGTTGCCCGCGCCACCATTGTCGTCGTTGCTCTCGGTCACTCCGGGCTGAAGCAATGCCAGATCCAGCGCGTCGCGGCCGTTCAGCGGCATGTTGGTGAGGGTTCGCCCCGTGATCGACTGCCCTAGGGTTGGGTTGACGGTTTCGACCGGCGCAGCTTCGGCGCCAACGTCGACCGTCTGGCTGGCGGCTCCGACTTCCATCTTGATGTCGATGCGGAGGGCCTGGTTGATGAGCAGCTTTTGCTCGGCGCTGACCACGGTGCGAAACCCGGCGTGCTCGGCTTTCACCTTATAGTTGCCAATGGGAAGGGCCAATACCTGAAAATATCCTTGAGCGTCGGTGACGGCGGTGCGGGCTACTTGTGTAGCTGTATTAGTCACCGTGACCTGGGTCGCGGCGATGACCGCTCCCTGCTGGTCATAGACCGTTCCTAAGATTCTTCCCGTCGCGTCCTGAGCTGAAGATATAGCCGGGATCACGATCCCGGCCAGCAGTAGTAAAACCCTTGAGTTCTTTTTTTCGATCGCTGCGAAATTCTCCCAACAAATGGCTCGCATCTTCTCACGAATCTCCATTGATCCCTCGCCGCAGAGCGGCATTCTACACCCGCGTTCCAACGGATGGTGAGCCACGTTGATGACAAGACAGGCTTGCGGTGCAGAAAGGCAGGCTTGCGGTGCAGAGTGAGGTGGCAGAGCAGAGTTGTCGGTGCACTATCCCGTGCGCCGCGTGGAGAGCAGATTCAGAATCTCGCGCAGGCCCTGGCGGATGCGCTGTATTTCGGCGGAAGATTGCGCGGGGAATGGAATGGCAGCCTGCCCCTTATCGGTTTTCGTTTCGGAACGCAGTTGCTGGCGCGCGCCTACGATGGTGAAACCCTGTTCGTAGAGCAGTTGCTTGATGCGCAGGACGCTTTCCACATCGCGGCGGCGGTACATGCGCTGGCCGGTGCTGCTTTTCACCGGCTTGAGTTGCGGGAACTCGCTTTCCCAGAATCGCAACACGTAGGCGGGCAGACGACACAGCGTGGCCACTTCGCCAATGCGGAAATAGAGTTTGTCCGGGATGAAGATCTCATCCGTCTTCTTGCCCGAGCTTTTTTTCCTGGCATTCATGTTCTTCGCGCCCACGCCCGCCCTCACGTTCGAAGCCTGTGGTTCACAATTGTGACATACCCGGAGGATTCGTTATACGAGGAATTTTGGAGACTGCGCCGTCAGCAATTGGCGGCTCGCGATTAGCAGGTACCAGGCCAGCCGGAATCGACTCCGGAGGCCCATGGCTAAACGCTAATTGCCAAAATTGCCAACTGCCCCGAAAACAAAACGCCTCTCAAGAGGTGCTTCTCCTGAGAGGCTGGTTAAATCTTGGCCCATGCGAAGTATCGTTTCGCAGACGGTTAGTGTTTCTTCTTTTTTTTGGCCTTTTTCTTCGTTGCCATGAAGATTCCTCCGTGAACGATTTTCCCTTGCAAAGGATGTCAAACACTTGACACGTTTGCGAAACACCACCCAACTCGTGGTACGGGCAGCGTCCTTAGCACAAGATATTGCGGCAGTGTGAAGACCGTGTCAACAGAAATGTGCAGAGAGCGAACAAATTTTCTCTGAGCGTAGGCTGGCATCCATCGACACTCGACCTTGAAGGCGTACGAATCCGGTACACTGCGCCTCATGAGGCGCGATCCCATCGAACTGGAAATCTTCAAGAACCTTTATCACTCGATTGCCGAGGAGATGGGCGCAGCGCTTCGCCGTACGGCGTTTTCTCCCAATATCAAAGAACGGCGCGATTACTCTTGCGCCGTTTTCGACAGCGCCGGGGAAGTGATCGCCATGGGCGACCACATGCCTGTGCATCTCGGTTCGATGCCAATGTCGGTGCGGGCAGCGATTGCGGCATGCGAGATGGCACCGGGAGATGTGGTCATGCTCAATGATCCCTTCCGGGGCGGAACCCATCTGCCGGATATCACGCTGGTGGCCCCTGTATACGTGAAGCCCCGCCGACGTGCAGGGCCTGCTTCACCTGACTTCTATGTCGCATCGCGGGCACATCATGCGGACGTGGGCGGAGCGTATGCGGGGTCGATGGGCCTGTGCCGCGAGATTTATCAGGAAGGATTCCGCATCCCTCCGGTGAGGCTCCTGCGTTCAGGTGCGATGGAGCGCGATGTGCTGGCGCTGCTGCTAAACAATGTGCGCACGCCCGAGGAACGCGAAGGCGATCTGGGCGCGCAGATCGCGGCTTGCCATACAGGGGCCGAGCGGTTGCTGGAGGTATGCTCACGCTACGGAATCGACCGCGCCCAGCGCGCGGCACAGGAACTGCTTCGGTATTCGGAAGAACTGATGCGCGCGTTCCTGCTGCAGGTGCCTCCCGGCACCTATTGCGCAGAGGATCTTCTGGACAACGACGGTATCAGCAACGCGCCGGTAAAGATCGCGGTGACGGTGAGCGTAACGGGCCGCGTCTCGGGTCCGGTGGTCACCGTCGATTTCACAGGAAGCGATCCCCAAGTCGAAGGAAGCGTAAATGCAGTCGAGGCGATCGCCTATTCTGCGTGCTTCTACGTTTTCCGTTGCCTGCTGGCCGATGATGTTCCGGCAACCGCAGGACTGATGCGACCCATCCGGGTGATTGCTCCGGAAGGCTCGGTTGTGAATGCGCGGCCCCCCGCGGCGGTTGCGGGAGGAAACGTCGAAACCTCGCAGCGCATCGTTGATGTTCTGCTGCGCGCGCTCGCACAGGCGATTCCAGACCGCATTCCCGCGGCGGCTTCAGGAACCATGAACAATCTCACCATCGGTGGAATCGATCCTCGTACCGGCCAGCCCTTTGCTTACTACGAGACGATCGCGGGTGGCATGGGCGCGCGTCCGGGCAAGCCCGGCGTCTCCGGCGTGCATACGCACATGACAAATTCGCTGAACACTCCGGCGGAAGCGCTCGAGTATGTCTATCCTTTGCGGGTTCGCCGCTACTCTCTTCGGTCCGGCAGCGGGGGAACAGGAACGCATCGCGGCGGCGAAGGGATCATCCGTGAGATTGAAGTGCTCACTGATTGCGAAGTCACGCTGCTCGCCGACCGGCGTGCCCACGGGCCGTGGGGACTCGCCGGCGGCGAGGCAGGCTCGCCGGGGAAGGCCAGCGTGATCCGCAGCGGCGGCTCGGTTGAAGAGATGCCGGGGAAGTTCAGCACGCGGCTTCGAAAAGGCGAGTGCATCCGGATCGAGTCGCCGGGCGGCGGCGGCTGGGGACGAGCCGATGCGAAATAACGTTGACTCAGAGAGAAGGATGACGCTTGATTTGGCAGCCCAGGTCGATGCGACCGCCTCGCGTTCGGCACCGGTCGGGAGTTCATTGCCGGACCTGAAGTTCGGTTTGCTTAACGCTCTTGGCACCCAGAAAGATGAGGATCGGGAAAGTCGGTTTCCTGCTAGGCGGATCTGCTCGAAGATTTGTCCGAACAGATTCGACGGCGAATGACCTTGCGGACCTGACGGCCTATACGCTCTTTGCCATCATCTTTCCGAATTCGTCCGTCTCCACATACGCCCACGGTACTTTCGGGTCGTGCGTGAAGACGGTCAGCCACTTTTCTCCAATCGCTTTCGCATAGTACTGCTTCTTGCTCTGTATGGTCTGGAGCGGGTAGAGGTCGAAGGACATGCCCCAGGTCAGGTCGATGTGAGCGGTAGATGGGATGAGGTCGGAAATGTAGCAGGCGGTGCAGCCTCCGCTTTCGACAATTACGGCTTGCATGTGCGCGGTGTGGCCTGGGTAGGTTTTGACGGAGATGCCGGGCAGGATTTCTTCGCCGCCTTTGAGCAGCGTCATCTGGCCGCTTGCGACGAGCGGGTCGTAGTTCTCGGGGATGTAGCTGATGGCATCGCGCTCGCTCGGATGGCGGGCGTATTGCCATTCGCCTTCCGGCGCGTAGTATTTTGCGCGGGAAAATGTGGGGACGATCTTGCCCTCTTTGCCACGGATGGTGTTCCAGCCGCAGTGGTCGAAATGAAGATGGGTGTTGATGACGATATCGATATCGCCGGGAGCGAGCGCGGCGGCGCTGAGATTTGTGAGCAGCCTGGCGGGCTGGCCATAGAACTTGATCATGCGTTCGGACAGCTTGTCGCCCATGCCGGTTTCTACCAAGATATTTTTCTTTCCAGTGCGGATGAGTAGTGAGTTGAGGCCAGCCTGGACATAATTCCTTTCGTCAGCGGTCACTTTGCGAGACCACATCACTTTGGGAACGACGCCGAAAAATGCGCCGCCGTCGAGCGGATAAGTGCCGTCGGAGAGAATGCTGAGTTCGAAGTCGCCGAGAATGAGGCTGGGCATTGAGTTAGTTTGCCACACATCTACCTGACATTTCTTCGGCGAAACTGCGGTACTCTCGTCGACATGGAACGCCCGGCCAGCGTCACCGTAATCGCGGCTTTGTTTCTTCTGGTCGCGGGATATCTTGTTGCGATCGGCATCATCGATCTGTTAGCACCTGGCACACTTTCAACGACGCTGGGAACGGGCGTGACGTACGGGCGAGAACTGACCGGACCACAGACGGCCATCTCCGTTGGCGCCGGTTGGGCATTGGTGGGCTGGGGCCTTTATCGGCTGCGCAATTGGGCGCGCTGGTGCGCGATTGTCATCATGGTCGTCGGAATCGCAGGATCGGTGCCAGCGGTTTCCGCAGCCGCGCGGGATATAACCTGGCGCTTCTTCTTTTACGGCTTCCAGATTATGGCGCGGGTTGTAATCGCGTGGCTCTTGATTGCATCACCCGAACTGACCGAGGCTTTCGCGCGAAAGTAGGCAGCCATCCAAGAAACGCTGTCACCCTGGGCCGAGGGATCCTGGTTTCCGCCTGTAGCATCTGTGTTGTCGTTGCGAGCAAACACCAAGGTCTCTCGCTTTGCTCAGGATGACAATCCAATTTGGTTTTATCGCTTCGCTTTTACCGGCTCTTTCTCTCCTACACGCTTGCTGACTTCGAATTTCATCTTGCCGGCTTTCTTGTCGGCATCGATGATGACGTGGTCACCGTGCAGGATTTCTCCATCCAAAATCTTGAGCGCCAGCGGATCCTGCACCAGCTTTTGAATGGCACGCTTCAGCGGACGGGCGCCGAAGTTCGCGTCGTAGCCTTGGGTGAAGAGCATGTCCTTGGCAGCGTCGCTGAGTTCGATCGAAATCTTGCGATCGGCCAGCAGACGGCGCACGTCTTCGAGCCGCAGCTCGATAATCTTGACCAACTGTTCCTTGCCGAGCGGGGCGAAGACGATAATGTCGTCGACGCGGTTCAAGAACTCGGGCCGGAAGTGGCCGTGCAGCGCGTTCTGGACCTGTTCGCTGGCCTTCTCGAAGTCTTCCGGTGTGCGCAGGTTTTCGGCTTGCAGATAACTCGATCCGATGTTCGAGGTCATGATCAGAATCGTGTTTTTGAAATCCACGACGCGGCCTTTGCCGTCGGTGAGGCGGCCGTCGTCCATCACCTGCAACAGGACGTTGAAGACGTCGGGGTGCGCCTTCTCGATTTCGTCGAAGAGCACCACGGCGTAGGGACGGCGGCGCACCTGTTCAGTGAGTTGGCCGCCTTCTTCATAGCCGACGTAGCCCGGGGGCGCGCCGATCAAGCGGGCGACCGAATGCTTCTCCATGTATTCGGACATATCGATGCGGATCAGGGCGCGCTCGTCGTCGAAAAGGAATTCAGCGAGAGCGCGGGCGAGTTCGGTTTTGCCGACTCCGGTTGGGCCGAGAAAAATGAACGAGCCGATGGGGCGCTTGGGGTCGCTGAGTCCGGCGCGGGAGCGGCGGATCGCGTTGGCCACGCGTTCGAGAGCCTGGTCCTGGCCGATGACGCGATGGCGAAGACGGTCTTCCATGGTGACCAGCTTTTTCACCTCGCCTTCGAGCATCTTGGAGACCGGAATGCCGGTCCACTTGGAGACGATGCGGGCGATATCTTCTTCGTCGACTTCCTCTTTGAGCATGCGCGGCGCGCCTGCGGCTTTGTTGTCGATTTTGGCCGACAGTTGTTTTAATTCTTCTTCGGCCTGGCGCAACAATCCGTAGCGAATCTCGGCGACGCGCTGCAGGTTGCCTCTGCGCTCTTCGGTCTGCTCTTCGATCTTGAGCTTCTCGATCTTTTCCTTGAGCTCGCGAGACTTCGCAATCAGATCCTTTTCTTTTTTCCAATTGGCTTTGAGAGCGTTGGACTTTTCGCGGATCTCGGCGAGTTCCTTTTCGATGACCGACAGGCGCTCGCGGGAGTTGGCATCGTCCTCTTTCTTCAGCGCCTGCTTTTCGATTTCGAGCTGCGTGGCGCGGCGTTCGAGTTGATCGATGTCGGTAGGAAGCGAATCGATCTGAATGCGAATTGAGGCAGCGGCTTCGTCGACCAGGTCGATTGCTTTGTCGGGCAGAAATCGGTCGGAGATGTAACGATGCGAAAGCGTGGCGGCAGCTACGATGGCCGAGTCTTTGATGCGCACGCCGTGATGCACTTCGTATTTCTCTTTCAGGCCGCGAAGGATCGCGATGGTGTCCTCGACGTTGGGCTCGCCGACAAAGACAATCTGGAAGCGGCGCTCGAGGGCGGCATCTTTCTCGATGTATTTGCGATACTCGTTGAGCGTGGTGGCGCCGATGGCGCGCAGCTCGCCGCGAGCCAGGGCTGGCTTCAGCATGTTGGAGGCATCGATAGCGCCTTCAGCGGCTCCGGCGCCAACCAGGGTGTGCAGTTCGTCGATGAAAAGAATGACCTGGCCCTGCGAGTCTTCGATTTCTTTCAAGACGGCCTTCAGGCGGTCTTCGAATTCGCCGCGGTATTTCGCTCCGGCCAGCATGGCTCCCAGGTCGAGTGCGACTACGCGTTTGTTCTTGAGAACTTCGGGCACGTCGCCTGAGATGATGCGCTGGGCAAGGCCTTCGACGATGGCAGTTTTGCCTACGCCGGGTTCGCCGATGAGCACGGGATTATTTTTCGTGCGCCGAGAGAGAACCTGGACCACGCGGCGGATTTCCTCGTCGCGACCGATCACGGGGTCGAGCTTGCCGCGGCGGGCTTGTTCGGTCAGGTCGCGGGCGTAGCGTTCGAGCGCCTGGTATTTGGCTTCGGGATTCTGGTCGGTGACTTTTTGCGAGCCTCGGACGGCAGTCAGTGCTTTCAGAATTGCATCGTACGTGGCGCCGTGACGGGCGAGGATCTGCTGGGCCGCGTCCTGCTTGAGATGGGTGATGGCGAGCAGCAGGTGTTCGGTCGAGACGTATTCGTCCTTGAAATTGGAAGCCTCTTTGAAGGCTTGCTCGAGCAGCTTGTTCGCGGCGTTCGAGAGCGTGGCCTGGGCTGCTTCTCCGGAGACCTTGGGCAGCTTCTCAATCTCGCGATAGAGGTCGCTGAGAACCGCTTGGGGGCCGATGCCGATTTTTTCGAGCACGGGCGCGACGATGCCTTCTTTGTCTTCGAGCAGGGCGGCGAGCAGATGGACCGGCAGTACTTCAGGGTTGCCGTTTTCGGAGGCAAGATTATTGGCGCGCTGGACTGCTTCCTGCGCTTTTACGGTGAATTTATCCCAACGGATGGGCATGGGAAACTCCTGTATTTAATTTCATATTTCCGATTACGACGGCCGGCGGGACGCCGGCGCTACAAAAAGACGGCGCTGCAACGAAAACGGGAGGCAGCCGGTTTCTGCCGCCTCCCGTAGATTGTAGACCGGGCTGCGCCCGGACGGACAGCCGAGACGGCTGTCCCCACATAAGCATTTCCCGCTTACGCGGCTTTGCCGGGGGCCTTGGCTTCGATGGTCTTCTCGGTCTCCGCCTTGTTCCCGCCCACGCTGACCTTGATCTGCTTGGGCTTGGCTTCTGCCTTTTTGGGCAGAGTGACCTTCAGCACGCCCTTGTCGTAGCTTGCCGAGACTTTCTCGGAATCCACGGTGGGGGGCAGATTGAAGGTGCGGGTGAAGCTGCCATATTGGCTCTCCACACGGCGATAGTTCTCTTCCTTCTCTTCTTTCTCGATCTTGCGCTCGCCGTGCACGGTGAGGGTGTTGTTCTCGAGGCTGACGTCAATGTCCTTCTCGTCGATCCCCGGGACTTCGATCTTCAATGTGACATTGTGCTCGTCTTCGTACACGTCGACGGCGGGGGCAAAGCTGGAGGTGGCAAGGGACTCATCCTGCCCACCTTCGCGATAGGACTCGCGGAAAGCGCGGTTGATGCGGTCTTGCAGGGTGGAAAGCTCACGGAAAGGTTCCCAACGGGTAAGTACTGTCATGGTCAAAATCTCCTTCTGTGCTGGTTTCTTAGGAATTCGGCAGTGCCGTTCTCAACTTAGATGCTTACCCAGCACATGAAGTAGCATAAAATATGAGTGTCTTATTGTCAATAGTTATATATATTATTTTCATCGGCTTACGACAGCAATCACGCATTTCAGATAGGCAGTCTCTGGGACATTCAGGAGAACCGGGTGGTCTCTGGCCTGACCGCGAACCTCGACCAGCCGCAGGGTGCGCTGGGCGTCGTAGGCGGCGTCGGCTAGCACTTCGAGGAAGTCTGCTTGACTGACGTGGTAGGAGCAGGAGCAGGTGACCAGGACACCGCCTGGGCGGAGCATCTTCAGCGCGCGGAGATTGAGTTCTTTGTAGCCGCGGAGGGCAGCATCGAGGTCGCGCTTACTCTTGGCGAACGCTGGCGGGTCGAGGACGATGGTGTCGTAGCGCTGACCGGAGGCGGAGTAGTCCTTGAGCAGATCGAAGGCATTGGCTTCAATCCATTCGATCTCCGGCTGGCTCTGGCCCTGGCGGTTAAGTGCGGCGTTCTGGTCCGCGACTTCGAGCGCCGGCCGGGAACTGTCGACCCCGGTGACACGTGAACAGCGGCGAACAAGATGAAGCGCGAAGCCTCCCTGATAGCAAAATACATCGAGGGCTTCGCCGTGGGCGTATTGGGCCGCGGCGGCATAGTTCTCGCGCTGGTCGAGGAAGGCTCCGGTCTTTTGGCCTTCGAGGGAATCGAAGTGGAACTGGACACCATTCATGGTAAAGATGGTGGAGGCCTTTTCGCCCTGCACCTGGCCGGATGAGCGTGGCGGCAGATCCTCGAGTTGGCGGACCCTAGGGTCCACGCGTTCGACGATGGAGGCCGGATGCAGCCTGTCAGTCAGCTCTGAGATCACTGTCTCGCGCACTATCTCCGCATCCATGGCCTGAGTGAGAATCTGCATTGAGAGAACATCGTTATAGCGATCGACGATTAGACCAGGAAGGAAATCGGCCTCGCTGAAGATGACGCGGTAGGCGTTGGTGTCATGGACGATCCCTTCACGATAGGCGATGGCCTCGGCTATGCGCTGGCGAAGCAACGGGGGAAAGTCGGCGACAGGTTCGCGTGAGAGCAGGCGGATGGCGATTTGCGAGGAACTGGAATAGAGCGCGCTGCCGAGGGCTTGGCCACGATGGTCGACTACGTTAACCAGTGAACCGGCGGGAACTCCATCGGCCGAGACGATATCCGAGCGATAGACCCAGACGTGACCGTCTTTCAGGCGGGACGCCCCGCGCGCGGAAATCTTGACAATGGGAATGCTTGGACGGTCGGTCGCCTTGGGCATGCAACAATCTTAAACGGTGGAGCCTAGCTGGCGGCTTGTTCGCTCGGAACGGTGGCGGGCTTCTCGGGCTTGCTGGACGTGCGGGTGCGCATTTCGTACTGAGCGGCCTCTAGATCAACGTGAAGCGAATCAAGCGCGGTCATGGGCATTTCAGTGCCCCAGGTTTCCATTTCTGCTTCTGACCAGCTTCCGTTCAGCCGGATAGCGTCGGTAATGTCTTCCGGGAAGAGCATTACGAAAATCCCCTTCGCGGATGAGAATGTCGCCGATGAGCCGGCCGGTAGCCATGTCGAAGACGCGACGGCTGGCCTGGCCAGATGCATTGGTCAAACAAAGGAAAACTTCACCCGCGTCGGCGAATTCCTGGCGGTAATACCAAGCTTGGGGAGCATCGATCTTAGGATGGTGGCGACGTGAGCGCTTGTGCTCGGGCTCAAGCGCCAGCATTTCGTTTGCGGGATTGAAGTAGAGGATGCGCTGGCAGGAATCGCAAACCACGGTTTGCTGGCCGGTGCGGACGTCGTTATAGATCTGCGGCCGCAGCATAACCTGGCAGGCCATGCATTTGTGATCGAGCACCTCGGAGATGCCGCTGCCGCGAAATTTGGAAACGCGCTCGTAGTGGCGCAGTAGATCCTCGTTAACGCCGGCCCGCATCTGATCGCGTTTGGCGCGCCACTCGGCAAGTTGCTTCTCATCCTCGGCAGTGCGCTGGCGGGCATCATCCTTTTCCTTTTCGATCTCAGCGGCTTCGGCTTTCAGTTCAGCCTGCGCGGCCTTCACTTCTTTCTCGCGCGCATCCGCGTTCACCATCAGCTCGAGGATCTTGTCCTCAGTCGCGGCGATTTCTTTCTCGGCAAACTGGATCTCGTGCAATAACGCCTTGTACTGCTCGTTGGTTTTTACGTCTAGAGACTGGTCACGGTACTTTGAGATCTTGCTGCGAAGGTCGGTGATTGCGGTGTCGTACTTGCGCCGGGCGGCTTCATCGGCTTTTACTGTGCCCTGGGCTTTCTCCAGTTCGGCCTTGGTACCGGCCAGCTTGTGCTCGATGGCAGCGACGCGTTTGGGGAGTTCGGCGATTTCGTTCTGCAGGCGGCGGATTTCCTTGTCTGCTTCCTGCAGGCGCAACAGGTTTTCTATTTCTAGAAGCATCCCGAGGTGACTCAGCGTCAATTCTAACACGCGGAAACGCAGCTTTCTCCTTGGTCGCAGGCTGGAGCAGCCGCGCGGGTGGCCCTCCCCGGTGTAAACTCTTTCGTTCGCGCCTTGCACCCCGTTCCTACTTTTTATGCCTGGAGTTTCCTTGTGAAGAAGCAGATTTCATTCGCCACTCTGGCTCCAATCCTTCTAACTGGCTTCCTCACGGCCCTTTGGGCGCAATCGTCCTCGACGGTAAAGCCGCTTACCATTGAGGCAATGTTCGCGCCCGGAGGGCTCACCGGGCGCGGCCCGGAGAACATGGAGTGGAGTCCCGACGGAAGGAAGTTCTCTTACGTGCAGCGCGACGATGAGGGGGAGCACGGGGAGCTGTGGTATGTGGACGCGTCCACGGGTGAGAAGAAAGTCCTGGTCAGCGCAGCCAAGCTAGCTTCGCTGGCGCCAGACGCCAGCAAAGTGAAGGACGAGCGCGAACGCGAGCGCCTAACACGCTATCACGTGGCGGCCTACCTGTGGGCGCCGGATTCGAGGCATCTGATTTTCGATTCTCAAGGGCAGCTTTGGCTTTTTGATCTTGCGACCGGCACCGCCGTGCAGTTTACCTCGGCACCCGACCCCAGCGTCGATCCCAAATTCTCCCCTGATGGCAGCCACGTTTCTTACGTGCGCAAACACAACCTTTACGTCCGGCCGGCGAGCGGTGGGGACGAGAAACAGCTCACCAAGGATGCCGGACAGAACGTGTTTAACGGTGACATCGACTGGGTCTACGCCGAGGAACTAGCCGTGCGCAGCAATTATTTCTGGTCCCCAGACAGCCGGCAGGTTGTCTTTCTGCACATGGATGAGAGCAAGGTGCCCAGCTATCCCCTCGTTAACTTGATTCCGACGCATCCGACCGTGGACGAAGAAAAATATCCCGAGGTGGGAGATCCAAACCCGGTCGTGAAACTGGGCGTCGTAGATGCCGGCGGAGGCAAGGTTCGCTGGATGTCGTTGACCCCCGGCTCAGCGGCTAATGATGACGACTCTTACATCCCGCGTTTTGGCTGGGTCCGCGACGGCGTGATCTGGGCGGAAGTGCTCAACCGCACTCAAGACAAGATGGACCTGTATTTCGTGGATGCAAAGTCAGGGAAGTCGCGAATCGTTCTGACAGAATCCACTCCCGGAGCGTGGATCGATTTCGACCACGTGGAGGTTCGTTTCCTGAATTCCAGCGGCGGCTTCCTGTGGCCAAGCTGGCGCGACGGAAATATGCATCTCTATCTCTACAGCTTTGACAAACAGAATCCGCTCGCCGCCGACGCAAAGCTGGAGCGGCAGCTCACGCACGGCGACTACGAAGTGTTGGGAATTGAGGGAGTGGACGAATCCGCCGGCGCGGTATTTTTCTCGGCAAACAAAGGCGATCCCAGGCAGCGGCATATTTTTTCGGTCAAGCTGGACGGAACTGCCTCGCAGCAGCTCACGCCCGATGAGGGAATTTATTCCGCTCAGTTTTCCGAGGATGGAAAGCACTACGAGCAGACATTCTCAGGTCCTTTAGCAGCACCGCGGGTGTCGTTGTGCACCGTAGGCGCCGCATGCGCTTCCGTGTGGCGGGCACGCAATGAGTTTGCGGAGTATGGACTGCGGTCGCCGAAGTTCCTGGAATTCAAAGCGGACGATGGCACCACGCTTTACGGGCGTTTGTTGCTGCCTCCGGAAGCGCCGGCCAGCGGCCAGGTTCCGCTGATCGTTCATATCTACGGAGGGCCCGCGGGACAGATGGTCCTGAAACAACCAGAAGATCCGTTCGATGAGATCCTGTCGCGCCGGGGCTTCGCAATTTTCTCGGTCGACAATCGCGGAACTCCCGGCCGCGACCGCAAGTTCCAGACCGCGATTCGCCACGAGTTCGGCGTGATTGAGTTGAAGGATCAGCTTACGGCGCTCGATCAGCTTCTCGCGGAGTACCCGCAGCTCGATAAAGATCGCGTTGCGATCTGGGGATGGTCGAACGGCGGTTCGATGACGCTCTACGCGATGACCCACTCCGACCGTTTCCGTGCGGGAGTTTCGGTGGCGCCGGTGACCGATTGGGTCAACTACGACTCGATCTACACCGAGCGCTACATGGGCCTGTTAAAGGATGAAGCGAAGAGCTACGCTGAATCCGATATGACCAAGGCCGCCGCCAATCTTCATGGAGCACTGATGCTGGCCCACGGCACCGGCGACGACAACGTGCACTTCCAGAACAGCATTCAAATGATTGACGCGCTCATCACGGCGGGCAAACAATTCCGGCTGATGATCTATCCCAACAAGACCCACGGCATCTCCGGCAGCGATGCGCGCGAGCACTTGTTTCACATGATTGAAGATCACTTCGAGCGGGAACTGAAGTAGCGAAGACCTACTTGCGCTTGTCGGGCTTGCGGGATGAACTGACTCTGTTCGTACTTTCCTTCGTAGAGTTCTCCTTGCTGGAACTCTCTTTCGACGAGTCCTTGGTGGAACTCTCCTTCGCCGGGCTTTCACTCGACGATCCACCTGGCTTGGACTTTTCTTCCCTCTTCAAGTCCTTTCCGCCGCCGTCGGAGCCGGGCGAATGGGACTTGTTCGCGTAGTCGGTGACGTACCAGCCCGATCCCTTGAACTGCACGGCGGGCGCGGAAATCATCTGCTCGACCCGGCCGCCGCACTCCGGGCACTTCTTGACCATCTTGTCGGAGAATTTCTGGATTTTCTCGAAGCGGTGACCGCACTTCTCGCACTCATATTCGTAAAGAGGCATAGTTTCCGGGACGGTTGTGAGAAAAAGCTGGATCCGTTCTGATTCTAGGGGCCGGTTTCGATTGCGTCAATTCTGCCTGGGGGATAGTTATAGGCGTAGCAAAATCCAGACGCCCAGGCTAGTGGAGCTCCCGGCACCAGAGTCGTCTCTTTCAGCGGGTCGTTTTTCTGTCTAACATTTCGAAAAAGAAACCAAGGGGGCGATCCATGAAGGTCCTGGTCGTGGAAGCAGAAGATGCGGTCTTGAAAGCTACCGGCGTTATGCTCAACAAGCTCGGTTATGAAGTTGGACTGGCGCCCAACTGCAATGAAGCTCTCCGCATTTACACCGATCAAGGGCCTCATGACGTTGTTCTCATCGCTCTAAAATTTCTGCGCAGTTCTAATGCCGGTGGCGCCAAACTTATTGATGCCCTGCGTCAGAAGGATCCCAAACAAAAGTTCGCCTTCATCACGGCGTCGCCAGTGCTGAAAAAACCATTCTCACTTCAGGAATTGGACGATTTTATGGGCGCGTTCCGGCGGCCCGCGAGAAGCCGCTTTGGATGAGTTACGGCTCAGCGAAAATCATGGGCGGGCACCAAAAGTCCGGTGGTAGACTCCGGCCATGAAGGACGCTGGCCGTAGAGTTGACGAGTCCGAGACCGACGAGCCTGAAACCGCCCAGTCGCAGACATCTGGGTCCGCGCTTGCGCTGGGGCCGGCTCTTTATCTGGTTGCGACGCCGATCGGCAACCTGGAAGACATCACGCTGCGCGCCCTGCGCGTGCTTAAGGAAGTGGACGAGATCGCCTGCGAAGACACTCGTCAGACCCAGAAGCTGCTCAACCACTACGGCATCACGACGCGCACCATCAGTTATCACGAGCACAATGAAATGACGCGCGCCGCGGAGCTGGTCAAGGAAATGCAGGAAGGGGCGAGCGTCGCGCTGGTAACGGATGCGGGCATGCCCGGGATTTCCGATCCAGGATACCGGCTGATTTCACTCGCCATCCGGCATCACGTGCCGGTGGTGCCGATTCCCGGGGCGTCGGCCTTTCTGGCGGCACTGGTTGCGAGCGGATTGCCAACCGATTCATTTCGCTTCAGCGGATTTCTTCCGGCCAAACGCGGAGAGCGACGGGCTATGCTGGAAGCGATCAAGACTTCGCCGCGCACCCAGGTTTTCTACGAAGCTCCGCACCGGATTGTCGACGCCCTCGCGGACGTAGTTGAAGTTCTGGGGAACACCCGGCACGTGGTGATCGCGCGCGAAGTAACCAAGCTGCACGAAGAATTTCTGCGCGGGCGCGCGGGAGAGATTCTTGATGTTTTGAAGGCGCGTGACGCAGTGAAGGGTGAGATCACGCTGCTGATCGGGAAAGCTGAGGAGGCTGACACACAGGCTTCCGCGGCGCCTGGGATGACTGTCCGCCAGAGGGTGGAGCAGATCATGGCGGAAGAGAAAGTCGACGAGAAAGCCGCGCTCAAGAAAGTGGCGAAGGAGCGTGGGATTTCGAAGAGCGAAGCTTATCGGGAGTTGCAGAGGAGCAAGTAACACTCAAGCGAGGACCTACTTCCCCGCCAGCTCTCGCTTCACCGCCTCGCTGACCATCTTCCCATCCACTCGCATACCAGCTCCGGAAAAACGAGCCATGACGTTCTTCATCACCGTGCCCATTTCTTTCATGGTGGGCGAGCCCATCTCGGCGATCACGGCCTTCACCCCGGCGACCACTTCCGCTTCGCCTGTCGCTTTGGGCAGGTAGGTCTCGATCAGCACGATCTCGGCGGCTTCTTTGTCGGCCATCTCCTGGCGTCCGCCTTTGGTGAACTGCTCGACGGACTCTTTACGCTGCTTGATCAGCGTGGTGAGAACGCCCTGGGACTCTTTGTCATCGAGCGGCGCCATCTTCTCGATCTCGCGATTCTTAAGCGCGGTCTTCACCATGCGCAGGGTGGAAAGGCGCTGCTCCTCGCGCCCCTTCATGGCGGCGGTTATGTCTTTCTGAATCTGATCGACTAAGCTCATGAGGAGATTATAGACGTCGGGGAAAGCTGGAGGCGTGTTGTGACAGGCATCACCGCACAAGAGGCGCAGTTCCGGTAAACTTATAAATCGTCCTGTTCGCAAGGTCCTTACCCATGCTGCGCAAGAACCGTCTTTTTACTCCCGGGCCGACGCCCCTGCTGCCGGCGGCGCAAACGGCCATGGCTTCCTTTACGGCGCATCACCGCACCGCTGACTTCCGGGCCCTATTCCAGCGCGTGCTTGCGGATACAAAGGAATTCATCGGCACCCAGAATGATGTGCTTGTTCTGGCTTGTTCGGGCACGGGGGTGATGGAAGCCTCGGTTTCGAACCTCACATCGCCGGGGGACAAAGTTTTGGTGCTCACGGCTGGCAAGTTCGGCGAGCGCTGGACCGGATTGGGCAGGGCCTTCGGCTGCAAGGTCGACGCGTTAACCGTACCTTACGGCGAAACCTTCTCGCTCAATGACATTCGCTCGAAGCTCGGTCCGGAGGTGCGGGCAGTGTTCGTGCAAGCTACGGAGAGTTCGACCGGTGCGCGGCATGACATTGAAGGGATTGCGAAAATCGTACGTGCCAACGCGGATGACACTCTGCTGGTAGTGGATGCGATCACCGGCCTGGGCACGACTCAGCTCGACGTGGATGGCTGGGGCGTGGACGTAATTATCGGCGGGTCGCAGAAGGCGCTGATGATTCCTCCCGGCTTGGCGTATTGTTCGGTGAGCGAGAAGGCGTGGCGGCGGATGGAGACGACGACTTCTCCGCGGTTCTACTTCGACTTGCGCAAAGAACGCAAGGCTGCGGCAAAAGGTGAATCTGCCTACACGCCGCCAACCTCATTGTTCGCGGCGCTCGGAGCTGCCCTGGAGTTTATCCGAGGGATGGGCAATGGAGACCTGGCCAAGGGACGCGAAGCGTTGGTCGACAATGCCGAACTCTGCGCGGAGATGACGCGGGCAGGCGTGCAGGCGGTAGGACTGAAACTCTTCGCAACCTCGCCCGCAGCCGCGCTCACCGCCGTCCGCTCGCCCGAGGGGATTGATTCCGGAAAGATCATCAAAGAATTCCGCGAGTCGTTCGATGCCGTGGTGGCGAATGGCCAGGGCGAGATGAAAGGCCAGATCTTCCGCATCGCGCACATCGGCTACTACGATTACCTGGATACGATCGGCATCCTGGGCGCGCTGGAGCATGTGCTGGCGCGTTGCACCGGAAAAACTGTCGAGTATGGAGCGGCGGTGCGCGCGGCGCAGGAAGCGTATGCGCGCGGCCTCTCGGGTAAACCTCAACCAGTTGGAGTCTAAGGAGCGAAGAGGCGCCGACGAAGCGCTCCTGAAGTAATTAATGTCGACTCCCGATGGCGGCTAGTTGATAGTGAACGTCATCGGGGCCGACGTTTCCGCCGAGGTGCCGCCGCCGTAGGGGCCGCCTGCGGTGCCAGGATTGGTCACGGTTACGGCTGCTGTTCCCGCAGTAGCGATGTCGGCGGCAGGGATCGTGGTCATCAACTGCGTGCCAGCGCTGACAACGGTGGTTGTCTCGGCCGTGCCGTTCCAATAGATGGTCGCGGTGCCGCTGAAGTCGGTGCCGTTGACCGTCAAAACGAATGCCGCACCGCCGTGCGTGATGTTAGCAGGGGCAAGCTCTGTGATTGTGGGCATCGTTCCCGCTGTCGGTGGCGTCGTGGCCGGTTTGCTGTAACCGCACGCCATGCCTACGGCGAGAAGCCCGGTTAGAAATACTACCTGCGCAATCTTCATGGCTGTTCTCCTGCGGGACGACGATCGATAGAGGACGAACGATAGAAAACGATTGATGGGTCCCGACTGAGAAAGAGTTTAGGAGACAGGCGCGGCGGCAGTGTCAGAAGGGTGTCATTTTTGTGTCAACGTTTTGTCCTTGCAAAAGTCTTAATCCAAAAGGATAAATTCTCTCTTGAAAATCATTATTGCCGAGAAAATCTCAGCCGCTGCGGTCGAGCAACTGAAAGAGCCGGGCTGGACTGTCCTTACTGCAGACCAGCTCGACGGGAAGCTTGCTGACCATCTCGAGTCGGCCGATGCACTGATTGTGCGCTCGGCGGTGCAGGCGGATGCAGCCCTGCTGTCCCATGCCAAGAAGCTGCGCGTTGTCGGCCGGGCGGGCGTGGGCGTCGACAACATCGATCTGGACGCGGCCACACGGCAAGGCATCGCGGTGATGAACACGCCCGGGGCGAATGCCGTGGCCGTAGCGGAACAGACGCTGGGGATGATGCTGGCCATGGCCCGCCATCTCTGCCGCGCCGACGCGCTCATGCATGCCGGGCGATGGGAAAAGAAATCGCTGCAAGGCACGGAGCTGCGGGGCAAGACGCTGGGCATCGCCGGACTTGGCCGCATCGGCATGGAAGTCGCGCGCCGGGCACGAGCCTTTGGGATGGAAATCGTCGGGCATGATCCGTTTGTTTCCGTCAGCGTGGCCAAGGAACAGGGCATCCGTCTGGTGAGCCTCGACGAACTTTATGCGGCCGCCGATTACATCACGCTGCACGTGGGCCTCACGCCGCAGACCGCAGGCATGATCAACGAGGCCTCGCTCAAGAAAACGAAAAAGGGCGTCCGCCTGGTGAATTGCGCCCGCGGGGAGCTGGTGCAGGAGGCTGATCTGGTGCAGGCGCTCAAGCAAGGCCATGTGGCCGCCGCTGCGCTCGACGTTTTCAATGAAGAGCCCTTGAAGAGCTCTCCACTCCAGACGATGGAGAATGTGATTCTTACGCCTCACACCGGTGGGCAGACGTACGAAGCGCAGGAAGCCGTGGGAGTGCAGATTGCGCAGCAGGTGCGGGAATACCTGAAGCACGGCGTCATCCAGAATGCTGTGAACGTGCCTTCGGTTTCCGCCGAAGAATACGCCGAGATGCAGCCTTACATCGTTCTCGCTGAGCGTATGGGGGCATTCCTGGCGCAAATTTCCGAAGGCTCGATTGAAGAAATTTCGCTGCGCTACAGCGGCCACATTGCGGAGTGGAAGACCGAACTCATTCGCAACGGCGCGATCAAGGGAATCCTCAACCAGGCGCTCGAGGAGAAAGCCAATCTGGTGAATGCCGCGTCCCTGGCCGAGAGCCGCGGGCTGCGCGTGCATGAGGCTCACAAGGCAAAGGCTTCGACTGGCGGGGCGGGGAGCGTGCTGTCGATTTTTCTCAAGAGCGCGAAGGAAGAGCATGTGGCAAAGGGCGCAGTTTTACGCGGGACAGCGCCGCGGTTGCTGCATATTGATGAGATTGATGTTGAGGCCCCGCTAGAGCGCGATTTGATTTACCTCCGCAATCGTGACGTGCCGGGAGTGATCGGAAAAGTGGGAACGATTCTGGGCGAAGCTGAGATCAACATCGCGGACTTTTCTTTGGGCCGGCGCGGTGAAGTTGCTAGTGAGCCGCGCGAAGCCATTGCCGTGGTCCACGTTGATGGCCGCGTGCCGGATGAAGTTTTGAAGAGGCTGGAGGGGATCCCAGCAGTGAGGCAGGCGAAGGCGGTGCGGCTATTCTAATCGTCGGCATCCTTTCGCGCTCGTCATTGTGGGGCGGGACTACAGTCGATCGGCCGGAACGTTACATGCGCAATGTGTGGAGGCCTCGGGAAGTCGAAGAAAGCGTGTGCCCAGCCCCGAAGGCCATCCCCGTGTTGCGTAAGTCTCATCGTTGCTCCGGCAAAGCCATTCGTCCAGGTTAAACGCACCCGATGACGCACGAGCGGTAGCCAGTATCCTCGCCTTCGCAGCATGTCCGACGGCCGGGTGGCAAGGACGGTGAACCAGTCTGGGGCAAAACTCTTGGGGTCCTCTTGCAGGGTCAACTCGATGGGGCTCGGGGGGACTGCAAATTTCGTATCCTCACCCATTCCCCATGGCCACCACCTCCCGAGTCGCAGTTCATAACATCCGACAAATGGGGCAGCTTGTGCCGCGGATTCTTGCGGTTTGACGCTTGAGCTTTGTTGAGCGAAACAAGAGAGGGAGGCGAAGAATACAAGAGCAGATGCCGCGAATGGGAGAAATCTGCACGGCACGCGCCTCACGAGCCTTGCTCATCCCGCCGCAGCTTCTTGCTCTCCGCCAGTAGTGCCATCGAGTGCATCAGATTCTGCAACGTGACAATGCCCACCAGTCGCTGATCTTCGACCACCGGAATGATGCTGAGATTGCGCGACGTGAGCTTGCGGAAGGCGGTAGCCAGGGACTCCTGCCGCACCGAGACTTCGAAGATCTTATTCATCACGGCCTGAACGTAGCCGTTGCCTTCTATGCGCAGCGCTTCCAGGATGCGCTGCCGCGAAATCACTCCGACCATGTCACTACCGCGCACCACGGGAAAGTCGTCCTGCAACGAGTGCACTGCCTTTTCCAGCGCATCTTCGAGCGTGTCTGCCGGTGACAAAGTGGCGAAATCGGTAAGCATCACTTCTTCCAGACGCACATTGTCCAGCACCGATTGGAAAATGACCGCGCGCTCCTCCAGCTGCGCCGCCGAAAAGATAATAATGCCCACGATGGTGAGCCAGGCGTTGCTGAACAAACCTGCCACCATCAGAACCATGGCGATGGCGTGGCTGATGGAGACGGCGCGGCGGGTAGCCGCGGCAGGATCCATGCTGCGCGCGAAATAGGCGCGCAGAACCCGGCCTCCGTCGAGAGGATAAGCCGGCAGAAGATTCAAACCGGCGAGATATAGGTTGGCCCATACCAGGCTGCGCGGCAGGTTGCTGGGCTGCAGGAAAGGCCACTCCCACAGCTTTGCTCCGGGAACAGTCGCCAAGATGACGCCAGCCGCCAGCACAGCGAACACAAGATTTACCAGCGGCCCAGTGAGCGCCATGCGAAGCTCCCGCTGCCAGACCGCGCCACCGGACTGCTGGGGCTCCGCGCGCGATTCGTCGAAAACAGTTACACCGCTGAGCGGCAGAAGAATCACTGCTTTGGGAATCAGCCCGGCACGGCGGGCCACGAACATGTGTGCGATTTCGTGGGCCGCAACGCAGGCTAGCACGATTCCAACCAGCGCCAGGTCCCGCGGTCCGTTGGCGGTGTGGTTCGCGTTATATTCCGTCCAGAAAACAAATAAAGGCAGGATCAAAAACGTCAGGTGAAGCCGAACCTCGACTCCAAACAGGCGTCCGATGTGAACGGAGAAACTTCGCATGAGGTCTGGCTACTATAAGTATTTTACATGGTCGGATATATTGGCTCCGGAAACGGTAATAATCGAAGGTACAGGCCATGCGCGTGATCGCGGGGAAATATCGGGGGCGGCCTCTGCGGTCGTTGCGCGGTACTGATATCCGTCCCACGTCCGACCGCTTGCGCGAAACGCTATTTAATGTGCTCACGGCCGGTAATCCCCAGGCACTCGAAGGCAGTGTTTGGCTTGATCTGTTCGCCGGCACGGGAGCGGTGGGGATTGAAGCGATCAGCCGCGGCGCTAAGCAAGTTTATTTCGTGGATACCTCAGCGGCGGCGGCAAAGTTGATCGAGCAGAATTTGCAAAGTCTGGGAATCGTTGGAGGATACCAAATCCTACGCGACGATCTTTCCGGAGTTCTCTGGCGACTGCAGCGCCAGCATGTCGCAGCCGACATGGTGTTCCTCGACCCGCCGTATCGCATGCAGCACGCCTACGAAGAGACCCTGACGGCACTCGCCGATTCATCGGTGGTGTGGGCTATGTCACTAGTGGTGGCGGAACATGAAAAGAAATTCGATCCGGGCGATGAATTTGGTTCACTGCGGCGAACCCGCAAGCTTGCGCAAGGAAATGCCGCTCTCAGCTTCTACCGTGTCGGAGGGCGCCCTGACCTTAGTACTTGAATTTGAAGCCACTGCTGAAGTGCGGTGCCGGCGCTACATGATCAGTTCGTTGCTGGTGCGCACGATCGGGTGCTGCATCTCCTGCAGGTCGTTCTTCACCATATTGAGGCCATAAACGCAGCCCTCGAACTCGCGCGAAAGATGAGCGAAAAGCGGCGCCACCTTGGCGTATTCGAAGTGCTCGAACTTCGACACAATGTAATAGCTTTCTTTTCCCGCCTTCATCCACTCCACAAAATTCTCCAGGCGATGGCGGCGCAGCCGGAAGTGATTGATGCTCTCGGGAAACATCCCGGTGAAGAAC
Organism: uncultured Acidobacteriaceae bacterium; assembly: GCA_963786075.1. Classification (GTDB taxonomy): domain Bacteria; phylum Acidobacteriota; class Terriglobia; order Terriglobales; family Acidobacteriaceae; genus Sulfotelmatobacter. Next base: position 58,907 of record CAWAYA010000003.1, read on the forward strand.
AGTGCATAATCTCCGATGTGCTTGCGCACCTGGCGTTCCCGGTCAAACGAGGGCGCTGGGCCGTAGACTGGATCGGTCTCGATCAGCATCTCGCCGAGGTCAGTCAGCGGACGGTCGGTGGTGTCATGAATCTTGAACAACTGATCGGTCTCGCAGAACTCCGTCAACAGATGCGAGACATAGGCGACTACTTGTGGGTCGCGAATCCCGATTTCCTGGGCATAATGGCGTCCCACCAATTCCTGGAACAGCTGCCGCAGCGGATGAGATTCCGGAATCATGCCTCTTTGGGCTCCTTGAAAGCCGTGTTACGCACGGGCTTTCCAATGATCGTTAGTAACTAGTTATCCCAGTCTCGAATCAAAAGCAAGTGACTTTTGTTTATAGTGTCGATCATTTTTCGTAATCATTAGAAGCGGACCGATCCTGGCCTGATTGCGCGCGTTTTTGTTGGCAGATGCACGCCTCGGCTGCTAAATCACGAGAGGTTGGTCGCTAAATAGAAATAGAATTGGGTGCGGGAGGGAATCAGGCAAATGGAAAGATTGAACATCTCCAGCGGCACACCTTGGGAACCTGTAGTGGGTTACTCGCGTGCGGTGAAGGTTGGACCCTACATCCATGTGTCCGGCACAACCGCAACCGGCCAGGACGGCAAAATTGTGGGCGTGGGAGACGCCTACGCCCAGGCCGTGCAAACCTTGAAGAATATTGAAAGCGCCTTGCAGAAGGCTGGCGCCAGCATGAAGGATGTCGTCCGCACCCGTATGTTTGTGATCAACATTGCTGAGTGGGAAAAAATCGGCAAGGCGCACGGGGAGTTCTTCCGCGATATCCGTCCTGCAACTTCCATGGTGCAGGTGAGCGCGTTCATCTCGGCCGAAATGCTGGTCGAAATCGAGGCCGATGCCTATGTCGCGGCGAAGTGAGAGTAGAATTCCACCAACCCAAAGCCTGCGCCGTAAATCAGGAGATGCCAAAGTGAAGAACAACGTGAAGAATTATGCGTGGATACTGCTTCTCGCGGCTGTGATTCCTGCGGCTGCGCAACAGAAAGACAAGGCTGCGTCCGACTCCTGGACGGTCATTCGTGCCGGGTCTCTAATCGATGGCAAGTCCGCCACGGCGCGCCGCGACCAGGTCATTGTCATTCACGGCAATCGCATCGAGAGTGTCCGCGATGCGGCCGCTGCCAAGATTCCCGCCGGCGCGGCCGTGATCGACTTGTCGAAGGCCACGCTTCTGCCCGGCCTCATCGATTCCCACACTCACATCTTTTTGCAGAGGGAAGATCCCGCGAAGGGCGGATACGACGCTAACATCCTGAACGCACCACTCGCCCTGCGCGCGGCACGCGCAACAGTTTCCGCGCGGCGAGCGCTGGAGCAGGGCTTCACAACCCTCCGCGATGTTGAAACCGAAGGCGCCGGCTATGGCGATGTCGGGATTAAAGAAGCCATTGAGCAAGGCTATATTCCGGGGCCGCGCTTATTTGTCGCGACCCGCGCCATCTCGACCACTGGCGGCTATCCCCTGGAAGGCTATGCTCCAGAGCTCGACATGCCCAAAGGCGTGCAGATTGTGGACGGCCCGGTCGAAGCCCGCAAGGCGGCGCGGGAACAACTCGATCATGGCGCGGATTGGATCAAGGTCTACATGACCCATCGTTCGTGGGTGGGCAAGAACGGCGAACTGGTCTCCCAGCCCACGCTGACGCTCGAGGAGTTGCGGGCAGTCGTGGACGAAACGCACGGCTGGGGCAAGAAAGTCGCTTGCCACGTCTATGGCGGCATCGGCCTGCGCCGCGCGCTCGATGGCGGATGCGATTCCATCGAGCATGGCCTCGACCTCGATGACGCCGCGATTGCCCAGATGCTGAAGCAAGGCACCTGGTACGTCCCAACAATCAGCGTCTATTACGGCGACTGGGCCCCGGCGGACACGCCAGCGGGGCAGCGCGACCGGCTGCGCGCCTCAGTCCACGAGCAGTCGTTCAGGAAGGCCCTCAAAGCGGGAGTGAAAATTGTCTTCGGCACCGACATGGGCGGAATTCCATGGACCGAGCCCATCGCGCAGGAGTTTCCGCGCATGGTCGATCTGGGTATGGATCCAATGGACGCCATCCAAAGCGCAACCTCGCGCGCCGCTGCCATGCTCGATATGCAAGGTCAGATCGGTGTGGTTGCGCCGGGCGCATTTGCCGACATCATTGCGGTCAACGGTGATCCTTTGCGCGACATCAAAGTGCTGGAAAATGTGCAGTTCGTGATGAAAGACGGCAAGGTCTACAAGAGCGATAAACCATGACTTTCCCGTTTTTCACCTCCTTGAAATAAAGATCGCTCATATCGGTTCAATTCTCTTGACAACGGCTTTGCCGCGAGCATAATTCATCAATCCCGTTTCTGTTTCTTAACGGGACCCGGCTCAAGGGAGTGCTGCGCAGAGCCGGAGGAGGTGTTTATGAGCGTGCTGGAACTTTGTGATCGGGAAATCGCGGCCGTGCCGCTCGATGCCAGCGTGGCCGACGCCATCAACAAAATGCTCGACCACCATGTAGGTGCCGTCGCCGTGGTCGACTCCGAATTCCGGGTCGCCGGAATCTTCACCGAGCGCGACGTTTTGCGCAAGATGGCGCTCACTCACACCGACCCGCAGACCACCTCGGTCCGCGAACTCATGACCACCCCTGTAGAGATGGCGACGCGCCGCACCGGGGCGGGTGAGGCCCTCACCACTATGCTGGAACGCCACTTCCGTCATTTGCCGGTAGCCGACGACAACGGCAAGCTGCTCGGAATTCTTTCCATCCGCAACCTGTTGGAGTGGCGCGTCGACGATCTCAGCCGTGAACTCGAGTCGCTCGAGCAGTACGTCTCCAATGACGGGCCCGGAGGCTAGCGGGGGCCTTCGCGGCATCTCACGTCTGCTCATGTGGGGACGGCTGGCCCTTCAGCTTCGCTCAGGGCAGGCTCTCGACTGTCCAGTCGAGCGAAGCTCGGCCAACCCTTCGCCGAGGCGGCAATCTTAGCCTTCACCTTCGCCGCGATTCTCGTTCGCAGTTCTCAGGATTTCTGTACAATTCAAACGCTTAAATACAGGAGAAACTCTGTGCAGAAATTTCAAACTTCTCGTATGTTTTTCGTCGCGCTGCTTGCGCTCGCCGTCCCACTCTTCGCCCAGCAAGGTTCTAAGTCCGTCGTTATCCACGCCGGACACGTGCTCGACGTGAAGACCGGCAAGCTGCTTTCCGATCAGACGGTCGTTGTCGAAGATGGGAAGATCGTGAGCGTGGGAGCCTCCACGGACACGAAGGCTCCCGCTGATGCTGTTCGCATCGATCTGCCCAACGCAACCATCCTGCCCGGATTGATCGATGCCCACACGCATCTCACGATGGATCCCAAGTTCGGCTATGAGGAACTCGGCGTTTCCATACCGCGTCAAACCTTAACTGGCGCCAAGAACGCCCGGATCACTCTCGAAGCCGGATTCACCACGGTCCGCAATGTAGGCGCGGCCGGCTACAGCGATGTCGCCTTGCGCGATGCCATCAACGCCGGCGACGTGCCTGGGCCAAGGATGCTGGTGAGCGGGCCGCCGCTCAGCATCACCGGCGGACACGCGGACAATAATCTGCTGCCGTTCGAATATCACGCGACCTCCGACGGCGTGGCTGACGGCGTGGACGGCGTCCGCCACATGGTTCGGCAGAACATCAAGTACGGTTCGGACTTGATCAAGTTCATGGCTTCGGGTGGCGTGCTCTCGAAGGGAGACAATCCGCAAGCCTCGCAGTACACGCTGGAAGAAATGAAGGCCATCGTGGACGAGTCCCATCGCCTGGGACGAAAGGTCGCTGCTCATGCCCACGGAGCGCAAGCCATTCTTTGGGCGTCAGAGGCGGGGGTGGATTCGATCGAGCACGGCTCTTACATTGATGACGCTGGTATCGCGGAAATGAAGAAGAACGGCACCTATCTTGTGCCCACGCTTTATCTCGGCGATTGGTTCATGGAGAATGCCGAAAGAAACCACGTCCCCGACTTCCTGCTGATCAAGGCGAAGGCCGTCATCCCGGCTGCGCGCAAGAACATCGCACACGCCTTTGCCAGCGGGGTGAAAGTGGCGTTCGGCACCGACGCCGCCGTTTATCCTCACGGTTTGAACGCACACGAGTTTGCAGTAATGGTCAAGCTTGGGTTGACGCCTCTGCAGGCCATTCAGGCCGCCACGATCAATGCCGCGGATCTGCTGGGATGGCCGGGGAAAGTCGGAAGCCTGGATCCCGGCGCGTGGGCCGACATCGTCGCAGTGGATGGCGATCCGCTAAAGGACGTGACGATTCTAGAGCACGTGAAATTTGTCATGAAGGGCGGCGAGGTGGTGCGCAACGATTACGGCAAGTGACAACCGCTTCTTAATCCACAATGCGTTTCTGCCGCGCTCGCTCCGTGACCCAATCCGTCCAGAAGGATGAAGCGCCGCTGGCCAGCAGCGGAGCCTTCCCCAACATGGCGTCCACGAAGTTTTCGACCATCGGATAGTGCAGATTGGCGTGCGGCGGCAGATTCTCGCGGCCGCTGGGATAGATCAACTCGGGACCATTCAACGGAGTCAAATTCATTTCACCTTCCGTTCCGCGGATCCGGCATTCGTCCCGGCTGACCTTCGAATGCCAGCGAACATCCACAATGCCGCGCACTCCGCCGGGGTATTCGATCAGAACAGTTGCATTGTCTTCCACGGCATAGTGATGAACCGCATTCGAGAGCTGCGCGGTGACGCGGCCGGGTTCACCGAATAAGAAGTTCAGCACGTCAATGCGATGCGAGGCGACATCGAAAAGTGGTCCGCCTCCAGCCAGGGCAGGATCGATCAGCCAGTTGCGGAGGCTTTCGTTCTTATCAAACCATCCATGACAGGTAAGTTCGGCGACGACGGGCTGCCCGATCATGCCGGCAGCAAGCAACTGCTTCGCGCGGTGCACTTTCGGATACATTCGCCGATAGTAGGCCACGCCGAAGGTGCGCCCACTCTCTTCCGCCGCCTGCACCATCGATCGCGCCTCAGCCTCATTCATAGCCATCGGCTTTTCGCACAGCACGTGCTTGCCCGCACGAAGAGACTGAATAGTCTGCGGCGCGTGAAGAAAGACGGGAGTCGCAACGTAAACCGCGTGAACTTCCGGATCGGAAAGCGCTTCATCGAGTGTGGCCCAAACCTGCGTGTTGTAAGGCGCAGCTTTCGCCGCATCGCGCGTGACCAGCCCATACAAGCGGCTTCTGGGCTCCGCCTGGATCGCGGGAATGACGCGGCGGATGGAGATATCGCCGATTCCGATTACGATCCAGTTCAGCATGGGCGAATGCAAAGTACGTAGAAACTCAAAAAGGCCGGCCTAAGCCGGCCTTCGAGAACAATTTCAAACTCAAACTACTTCTTGGGAGCGATCGCGTCCTTGGCGGCCTTGGCCACGCGGAACTTCACGACGGTCTTGGCCTTGATCTGAATCGGCTCGCCGGTCTGCGGATTGCGTCCGATACGCGCCTTGCGGTGTGCCTTCACCAACCGGCCCAGGCCGGGCACAACGAACACGCCGTTCTTCTTAGTCTCTTTCACGGCGACATCGGCCAGCTGCTCGAGAAATCCAGCTACCGTCTTGTTAGGAAGTTCAGTCTTCTCGGCCAGATGACGGACGAGTTGAGTTTTGGTCAAACCTGAAGCCATTTGTTTCCTCCTCGGATTAGATACGAATTTTAATTCCAGCGGGCTTGATCTTACTACCACTGCCCTGTGGAAAACAGCCTTATTTTACGCGGGTTCCATAGGGAGAGCCCTCGGAAAGGGCCATTTTCACATGCTGATTCGCAGATGAAGGTCCCGAAATGGCCCAAACATCGGTACCCGCGGCCGTTCCTGTCAACTGTCGAGGGAGAGTCGCACCATGCTTGCCGTCCTCCCGATGCGATAATGTGAAGAGGAGACTTTCGACTTGAGTTGCGCGATCTGCGAGATTCGCAAGGAAAAGCGCTTCTGTCCCGCCGTCCACGGCCGCATCTGCGCGCAGTGTTGCGGCGAACAGCGCGAGGTGACGCTCGATTGCCCCAGCGACTGCCCCTATCTGCAACAGGCCAGAGAGCATGAAAAGCCCCGTCCCGCGGACCAGTTCGACCGCGCGTCGTTATTCCTGCAGGTTGAGATTTCGGAGCAATTCACCTACGAGCGCGAGCATCTACTCATGGGGCTCAGCTACGCTCTGACGAAAGCCGCTCAAGCGGACCGGACTCTGAACGACCGCGATCTCATCGCGGCACTCTCAGCGATGGCAACGAGTTATGAGCGCCTGGCGAACTCCGGATTGCATTATGATCAGCCGCTCACCAGCGCCGCCCAGCACGCCGCCGCCGCTCAAGTGGAAGAAATGTTGAAGCAGTATCGCGAGGCCGAACAGAAACAGCTGGGATACTCCACTCTGCGCGACTCCGACGTGCTCAAAGCTCTAGTCTTTCTCGTTCGGCTGGGCCACGGACGCACCTCAGGCCGGCTCAAGTCGCGCGCCTTCATCGATTTTCTTCTCGCACAATTTCCGGAGAAGCAGCCGGCCGTGGTCGCGGCGCAGGTAGCCAGCCGGATCATCGTGCCGTAGGGCTGCTATGAGTTGTTAGCCTCTCGTGCAGCTCTTTCCCCCGATTCTAGGAGCCGTAGCGCAGCCTGAAAAGCCAGTCCCAAATGCCATGCCAATTGGCTATCGCGAGCATCGTTATTGCGTAAAGAGTTGTAGCGGGCAGCACCCACCATTTGCTCTTGGGCTCGATCAGCCCTCCGCCAGTGCGAAACGACAGCCACAGTTGGCGAATCGAATAGACGACCGCGACGATCAAGGAAATACGTGCGGTCAATTCATCGGGCCCATAGTTCAGTCGCCAGGCGATGTTATGCGCCCAGTAGAGCCGGGCGGAATATAGGAGCGGCGACGAGAGAATAGCTGCGGCCAATGCGCAGATTGCCGCCCAGCGCGATTTGAAAAAAGACAGGACGCTTGCAATCGCAAACATTGCGGCTGCGCCGAGCAGAACATACTCGAAATCACTTCTGGGTGGCTCCATGCTGTCGAGAAATTCGAAGTAGAAAAATACGCAGAAGGCCGAAGTACCGTAAATGAGTGCAGCGACAATTTTTCTTTTCTTCATCAATTGAGCCTGTCAACGAATTTATGCGACAAAGAACGGCCCTGGAAAGATACTCCCGCCGAGTCAAATCTAAATACGTGGCTCAGGTTTGTTTTCGTACAGCCTGCCCCGGCGGCAGCGCACTCAACAGTTCGCGAACCGTCTTCTTCAACACTGGGTGCAAAACGTCCGGCGCAATCTCCGCCAGAGGCTCGAGGACGAAGCGCCGCTGATGCAGCGACGGATGTGGAACAGTGAGGTCCGTGGAATCGATGACCGTGCCATCGAAAAGCAGAATGTCAATATCAATCGACCGCGGGCCCTTTTTCTGCACGCGCCGCCGACCCATCTCCTCTTCGATCTGGAGGATCGCGGCCATCAGTTGCTGCGGAGTCTTGCTGGTTTCAAGCGCGAGCGCACAATTCAGAAACCACGGCTGCTGGGTAAACTCCACCGGCTCGGTCTCATAAACAGACGACACTGCGACCACGCGACCGAGCGCGTCCAGCCGCGCCCGCGCCTCCCGCAGCTGCTCCTGGCGGTCGCCGACATTTGATCCGAGAGAAAGATAAACCAGATTGGGCATAACCAGGTTCGGCATGGTCGGGAGCTAGTGTCAGGCATTATCGCCCCGGTTTCCACTGGGAAATTGTGTCGCGACCCATGGTCCAATACCTACCCATAAAACCCGATACCTTGGTCACTTTCGAGGGGCTCGGCCCAACGCTAAAATCAAAATATGACGTTGGAGTCTCTACTTCTGAGCCGGGATAGCGAAGTGCTCCGGATCCTGCGGCCTACTCTGGAAAAGCTCTCGATCGACGTCGAGGTCTGCCAGGAAGCGAAAAAGGCCACCGAAATCCTCATTTCGGAAAAGTTTGACGCCGTGATTGTGGACTGCGACGACCTGCTAGGCGGCATGGAAGTGCTGCAGGGCCTGCGCTCCACTCCCAGCAACCGGAATTCTGTAACCTTTGCCCTGCTGAACGGAAAGAAAACCACCACGCAGGAAGCCTTTGGCATGGGCGTGAATTTCGTCCTGCAAAAGCCCATCAGCACGCTGAACGCCTCGCGCTGCTTTCACGCGGCGCTGAATTTCATGGTGCGCGAGCGCCGCCGCTATTACCGCCAGCCCGTAAAGATGCAGGTCCGCGTGGTCTTGAGCGACAAAGAAATCAACGGGAACAGCACCAACATCAGTGAAGGTGGCATGGCCCTCATGTTGCATCACGCGATCCCCAAGGGAGCTGCTCCTCGTTTGCAATTCACCTTGCCCAATACCAAGCTGGCTATTGACGTTGAGGCAGAAGTAGCCTGGGCCGACCTCAAAGGACAGGTCGGGTTACGCTTTCTCAACGTGCCCCAGAGTTCCCAACAGCTCCTCGAAAAATGGCTCGACGATCAAATGGAAAGGGAGCTTCCCGGCGCCAAAGAAATGCTGGCAGGCCCGAATTCTGAAATCGTCCATTAACCCGTCTCCAGCTTCTCGTTCTCCAGGTATTCACTTTGTAACTTTGTCCCCGCGCCCTCGCATGGCAATCTGATGGGATACTGGAGAGCCATTGCCATGCTTCCTAGCGCTTACCGCATTACCCGCGTACAGAAAACTCTGCGCTGGTTTGAGGAAGATATCCCTCTGTTGAATATGCGAGTGAAAGACCTGTCGGTCGAACGCCAGCGCTCGGCCCGCCAGTTCGCCGCGGCCTTGATCAGCCAGACCCGCGCTGAACTGGATCGCTTGCTAGAGGAACAACCCGAGCCCGAATGCGAAACCGGCGACGTCCCCTGCGAACCTGCCGATTGATGGGTTCTGGGCTTAAGTCTATCTAGGGCAAGTCCATCTTGGGTTGAGGCGCGAACTCAGGACTGTCAGAGAGAAGATCCAACCGTAGCATGTGCGCTGTAGGCACCTGCGGAGTCTCGCTCTTCTTCCGGGAGAGTTACTTCCTCCCACAGCGTCTTGTCGCGCAGGATGCGCGAGACCAGCGCGGTGTGCATGGCGTGGCCGGCGCGATCCGCTGCGATCCTGCCCAGGATCGGCTTCCCCAGCAGCGCCAGGTCGCCCACCAGATCGAGCACCTTGTGCCGGACGAACTCATCGGGAAAGCGCAACGGGCCGTTTTCGATTCCATCGCGAGTCAGCACGATGCAGTTCTCCCGCGATGCACCGCGGATCAGCCCCATATTGCGCATGGTTTTTTCGTCTTCGCGCGAGCCGAAGGTGCGCGCCCCTGCAATCTTGCGCAGGTAGCTGCCGTTTGAAAGCTCGACTTGAAAAGTTTCCTTCCCGATCAGCGGGTGGGGAAAATTGATCGAGTAAGAAACGGAATAGCTGTCGGCGGGATAGACCGAAATAAACTTGTTACCCTCCCGCATCTCAACTTCGCGAAGAATCTTCAGATACTTGCGCGGCCTGCGTTGCTTGCGGATCCCGGCCTTTTGAATCAGCTCAACAAATGGTAGAGCGCTGCCGTCGAGGATGGGGAGTTCGAGATTGTCCAGTTCCACAATTGCATTGTCCACACCCAAGCCGATAAAGGCCGAGAGCAGGTGCTCGGTAGTGGAGATGAGCACGCCCTTCTTCATGAGACTGGTGGCATAGCTGACGCGGGCAACGTTGCGGCTGATGGCCTCAATCTCAAAGTCATCCAGATCGATGCGCCGAAACACGATTCCCGTTCCGGGAGGCGCGGGAAGAATTCGCATCGAAACCGGCGCACCACTATGGAGTCCTACTCCACTACATTCCACGGCCGAGCGGACTGTCTGCTCTAGAGTCAAAGGGGGTTGCGTATGTGCCGGTGAATGAACAGATTACAGCCCCTTGGCTGTCTCTGACTGTGGTAAAAACGCCACAGTGCGTGGCGTAATGCCGATGGCATATCACCTCAGTCGAGGGCTGGCTGACACTAAACGCTTATGAGTCAATCCGTTATACAGGAATTTGATAGATCACGGACGGTACCAATATTGACATTACCTTAGTGTTTCTTGGCAGGCTTATTGGGATTGTAACCGGAACTGGGATCGAACATGGCTTCGTCGACTCCCTCATTGTAGTGAATCGAATTCAGGAAGCGCTGGGTCTGCATGTCTCCGTTGTAGTACCGGGTAAAGCTGTAGGGTGTCATGATGCCTTGCACGGGCTTGTAATTGTCGTAGATTTCTTCCTCGATGTTGAGGTCCCTATCCACCGGGTCGCGCCATTTATAGCTCTTTTTGAGAGGTAGATGGCTGTCAAGATCAAAGAATATACTCACCGCTTGGTCTTTCGCATTGATCAGCGTGACCTTCTGAGCCGCGACGTTGCCAGCCAGAGCATTGCCGTCGTTGAAAAGTGCCACTGTGGGATCGTTGACCCAGGTGCGGAGAATGGTCTCCAAAGAAAGCCTGCGCCGCCGAAGATAGTCATCAAGGTCCTTCTTTTCCACCGCGTGCGGGCCCTTGTAAGTAATTTCGTAACCTTTCTGGCCGACGTAGACCACGGCTATGTCCCGCTGCGGCGTGACTTCAATCCGCTCCCGGTCAGGATATTCCACGAACCGCCAGAACAGCACGCCGCCAGTGGAGTTCCCGTGATAAAAGCTGTAGGTCCGCCCCTGCTGCTCCACATCGTGAACATTTAAATATGCCGGGCCGCCCAATGCCTGGATCGCCTGATTGAGCAGCGCGCGCGCCTGGCGCGCGTTTCCCTCATCATTGCCTAGAGCGACGGCAGAAGCCGGAGAAGCCTGGGTGCCCGCCTGGGCGATGGCCGCGGGTTCGCCACACTTCGCCAGCGCGAGCGCCAGCACAGCCATGAGGAGCAGGTATTTCATTGAGCCAGTCGCATTTAATGGTCAGCGTGACGGTCGAATAGGAAATTGTAGCTGCTGGCGGCAGAATTCCGAACAGCAGCGTGCCGCGCGATTCCTCACCATGTTCCGTACTCCGTAGGATGCGGAAAAAGCCGATGGAGTAACCCGATCGAAGGAAGTTCCCTGCTCAGCTATCCCACCAGTACAGCTCCGCCATTCACGTTGAAGATCTCGCCCGTGATGAACCCGGCGTATTCCGTGCACAAAAACAGCACCGGGGCCGCAATCTCCTCCGGCTTCCCGGCGCGCCCCAGCGGAATCGTTCGCCGGATCACTTCTCCGGCTTTAGGGTCATCGAGCGCGGGCTTCGACATATCGGTGTCCACCCAGCCTGGGGCAACGCAGTTCACATAGATTCCCACCGGCGCCAGTTCCGCGGATAGGCTTTTCGTCAGGCTGATCAGCGCACCTTTGCTGGCAGAGTAGTCGCAATGGAACGCTTCGCCGCGCTGGCCGCTGGTAGAACTGATGAGCACAATATGCCCGGCAGCGGAACCGTTGCGCGCCTGCACTTTCATCTGCGCTGCCGTGTGCTTGACCAGACCAAACACCGCGTCAAGGTTGATCGCAAGAGTCGAGCGCCATTGCTCATCGGTCATCTTGTCGATGGCCACGTCCTGCGCGGGCCAGACGCCGTGATTGGCGACAAGAATATCGAGCCGCCCGAAATGTTTGGCCGCCTCCGCGACCAGGTCCCGAGCGGAATCCGCGCTGTCCAGATCGCTGGCGATCGCATGGCAGTTTGCCCCGCCGCATTGTTTCACCAAACCTTCCGCCTGCGCACGCGCTTTCTGATAGCTGAACACAACCTTCGCGCCCGCTGCTGTAAACAGACGCACCATGGCTGCGCCAATCCCGCGCGAACCGCCGCTGATTAAAGCAACTTTGCCGGAGAGAGAAAGAGGTACGGACATGCATCCAGTTTCCAGTTTCTGGTTGATAGTTGCAAGTCGTCGAGTCAATCAGCTCTTCGCTGCGAGGCGAACCGGGTCAGAAGTATCGCGAATGCGTCCGGCCTCGACATCGGCAAGGACCGTGCGGAGCCAACGTAGATCGAGGCGGCACTGCTCCGCCATGTGCTGCATCAGGTGTCGGCTGCCGCTGGGTAGCATCGTTGCCCATTGCCGGCGCAATTTCCGGATCTCCGCCAGCCGCGAATTCTGCCTCTCGATTTGTGTGCGCAGAGCCTCGGCGACCAGCTTGAGATCGGCGAGATGCAAGAAAAGCATGGGACCGTAAAGAGTCTCCCGAACGTCGCCTTCGGCGGCAAATTGGGCGTGCAACAGTTCACGAAAGCGGTCGCGTCCGCGCGGAGTCATGCGGTACACCGTACGAATGCCGCCCCTAGCCACACGCTGGCGGGTGACTGCGGTTAAGAGGCCAGATTCGGCAAGCTGGCGCACGGCGTAGTAGAGCGTGCCGACATCCACATCGGTAAAGCACTCGATCATGGCCTGCGTCAGACGCCGCTTGATCTCGTAGGGGTGAAAGTCACCGCGGTGCAGAACGCCCAAAATGTATAATTCAGCTTTCATTAGTTCAATTTTACTATTATAATTGTATTAAAGAAGGGATGCGTCATGAAGCGTTCGATTCTCGCCTGCCTCGCAGGACTCCTCACCTGGGCTGTCGTGGTCACGGTCATCAACCGCGTGCTTCGCCTGAGCCTGCCGAACTACAGCGCTGCCGAGCACACGCTCCAGTTTACGCTGGCCATGAAGTGGGCACGCCTTCTGATGGCGATCGTGACCTCGCTCGCAGCTGGTGCCGTAACAGATTGGATATCTCCATCCAGCCGCTGGGCGCCGTTAATCGTCGGCGGCGTGGTGCTGGCAATGTTCGCGCCATGGCACATCGCCAACTGGAGCAAATTTCCCGCGTGGTATCACCTGACATTTTTGCTGACGATCATTCCGGCGGTGCTCGTGGGTGCGCTGCTGCGCCGGAACAAGAACCTCAACGAAGTTTACTCGGGACCGAGATGAAGCTTCATCGCTGAGTATCAAAACAATTGAGACAGCTACTGCCGCGTTCGGTCGCAAGTAAAGACCGCTACGTTTTCAATGCGGACTTCCAGAGTATATCGATCAGACTGTAGCTTCCGGGGGTCGCTGCGTTCACCACCGCTGCGATGCCATCCAGCTCCGGTTGGATCAGGGTCCACCTGTTTCTACCGAGCGCGACAATGGCAATCTTGCGAGCCGTGAGGTTTTGTTGATAAGCCAGATTTTTATCGGTAGTTAACGAAAGGCCGAAGCAACCCGCAGCAGGTCCCCGTTGAGAAGGTCGCTCCACTCTTGCTGATACGCTGTCTTAATAACGCGGCCGGGAAGGGACTTGCGAAGTGCCATGGCGGCCAAAATCTATCGCAGCGGGGCGTTGAGATGGCCCTTTTCGGGACGTTTACTGGGCCGATTCGGGGGCCAGCAGGTCGAAAAAAGTGGCGCTTTCGTGGTATAATTTCGATAGTCGCCAAACGAACCTAAGTATAAGATATTTCAATCACTTGAAGTCAATTCGTGGGCGCAGTCCAGAGGCTGGGTTGGGGCGGGTTTTCGGGCTCATTTTCAAGATGTAAGCGGGCCCAGTTCTGAGAGAAAGTCGGGGCATTCTCCCGCGGAGCGGAATGGCCACCAAAGAGATCAATACTCCCATCGTCGAAACCAAAACAAAAAACGGAATTGTAACGCCGATCACCGCCGGGAACGGCGGCGGCAATAGCGACTACACTGCCGACTCGATCAAAGTGCTCGGCGGCATGGAGGCGGTGCGCAAACGTCCGGCGATGTATATCGGATCGACGGGCGACTCTGGGCCTGCACCATCTCGTCTATGAAGTCGTCGACAACTCAGTTGACGAAGCGCTCGCCGGATTCGCGACCAAGATTGAGGTCACAATTCACATCGACAACAGCATCACTGTGATTGACGATGGGCGCGGGATTCCGGTGGATGACATGGTGATCGACGGGGAAAAAGTTTCCGCTGCGCAGGTGGTGATGACTACCTTGCATGCTGGAGGGAAATTTGATTCGTCCACGTACAAGGTTTCTGGCGGACTGCACGGCGTGGGCGTTTCTTGCGTCAACGCGCTGAGCGAGGAACTCGACCTGGAGATCTGGCGCGACGGAGCGACCTGGCAACAGACTTATTCGAAGGGCGAGCCTACCAGCAAGATGGCGAAAGCGGGCGCCACCAAGAAGCGGGGCACGAAGGTCCACTTCCTGCCCGATCGAAGCATTTTTACGGCAACAGAATATAACTACGACACGTTGGCGCAGCGGCTGCGCGAGCTGGCGTTCCTGAACAAGGGACTGCTGATCACGCTGACCGACGAGCGCTCGACTGACGCGAAGAGCGGCGAGGCCAAGCACACCGAGTTCAAGTACAACGGCGGCATCGCGGAGTTCATCAAGCATCTGAACCGCGGCAAACAGCTGCTGCACGACAAGCCGATCTACATGGAAGCGGAGCGCAGCGGCGTGGCCATGGAGATTGGGCTGCAGTACAACGATGGATATTCGGAGTCGGTGTTCAGCTTCGCCAACAACATCAACACCGTCGACGGAGGCACGCACCTGTCGGGCTTTCGCATGGCGCTGACGCGCACGATCAATTACGCCGGCCAGCAGATGGGCCTCTTCAAGGACGTCAAAGAAAACCTGACCGGCGACGACGTTCGCGAAGGCTTGGTCGCGGTTATCAGCGTGAAGCTATCGCAGCCGCAGTTCGAAGGGCAGACCAAGGGCAAGCTGAATTCCGATATCGCAGGTGTAGTCCAAGCCTTTATCAACGAGCGGCTGGGGGCGTTCTTTGAGCAGAATGCGCCGGTAGCGCGGAAGATTATCAACAAAGCTGTGGACGCGGCGCGGGCGCGCGAGGCGGCGCGCAAGGCGCGGGACTTGACGAGGCGCAAGGGCGCGCTCGATTCGGGCGGACTGCCGGGGAAGCTGGCGGATTGCTCGGAGCGCGATCCGAACCGGTGCGAATTGTTCTTGGTGGAGGGCGAGTCGGCCGGCGGGACGGCGAAGCAGGGGCGCGACCGGCGGTTTCAGGCGATTCTGCCGCTTAAGGGAAAAATTCTCAACGTCGAAAAAGCTCGCTACGACAAGATGCTGGCGCACGAGGAAATTCGCGCCATGATCACGGCGCTCGGCACCGGCATTGCCAAGGACGATTTCGATCCGACAAAAGTGCGCTACGGAAAGATCATCCTGATGACCGACGCCGACGTGGACGGATCGCACATCCGGACGCTGCTGCTGACGTTCTTCTTTCGTCACATGCAGGAATTGATCAAGCGCGGGAATGTTTTTATTGCGCAGCCGCCGCTGTATTCGATCAAGAAGGGCAAGTCGATGCAGTACATCAAGGACGACGATGCCTTTGACAAGGTGACATTGAAACGCGGCGCCGATGGCGTGATCGTGCGCTATGGCGAGGGTGCGGCTAAGCTGGAAGGCGCCGCACTGAATCGCTTTATGACGGTGCTGAAGGAGTATCTCAACTTCTTCGATAAGGTGAACAAGCGGCTGCGCGATGAGAGCGTCACTGAACTATTGCCCCGGTTTGATTTTTCCAAGCACACGGATTTCGAGGGGGACAAGAAGACTCCGCCGAAGAAGATCGAGAAGCTGGAGCGGGAACTGAAGAAGCTGCAGAAAGACCGGAAGTTCAAGAGCGTGGAATCGCGCTTTGACGAAGAGCACAACCTTTGGGAAGTGCGATTCGTGAACTCGCAGGGGTCGGAGCATGTGATCAACTGGGAGCTGGCTTCGAGTGCTGAGTGCCGGCAGCTGATTTCGAAGTTCAAGCAGATTGAACCGTATCTGGAGCCGCCCTTCGTTGTTGAAGCTGTCGCCAAGGCCAGCGCAGCGAGCGGCAATGGAGATGAAGCTGCGGACGATGATGCCGAGAACGGCGCAGGCGGGTCTGATGGAAAGTCCGAAAAGAAAGGCGCCAAGGCTGCTCCCAAGCACAAGGCTGTGATCGAGCCGGTGGAGAAGGCTACGGCGCGCGAGCTGTTTGAGTATGTGAAGAAAGAAGGCAGCCGCGGCTATGACGTGCAGCGCTATAAAGGCCTGGGGGAAATGACGGCTCCGCAGTTGTGGGAGACGACCATGGATCCGGAGCGGCGGACTTTGCTTTCAGTCAAGCTGGAAGACATTGCCGAGTGCGAGACGATCTTTACGACGCTGATGGGTGAGGATGTGGAGGCGCGGCGGAAGTTTATTGAAGAGAATGCGCTGGATGTGAAGAATCTGGATATTTAGGGATTCTTTCGCCACGGATTTTCGCGGATTCACACCGATCAAAACAAAGGCGGCCTTCCCCGGGCCGCCCTCATTCTTTCGTTCATGAGTGCAAATCCAACTAGGCGGGCACCGCGCGCCCGCTAGCAACTTCCGCTGACTGACTGGCCGCAGACTGTCCCGCTCACTGTGCAACTCAGTGAAGAATTTATCGTATAGGTCGCGTTGAGCTGACAGCTTCCGGAGGGATTGGGGCCGTAGGAGATGCCTCCGGTTTCTGTGAAGGTTACAGGAAAGACCGGGGTTTGGTCGTTGGTGAAGTTTATTTGGCCACCGACGTTGATGCTTGGATCGCCATTCAGGATCAAGTTCGAGACGGAACAATTGGCCGGGGTTATCGCGAGTTGGGCACTCAAGGACCCACTGCCGCTGTTGGTCAGAGAGCCGTCGACGTCGCCGGTGACGGAGAAGGTCCCGCCTTGAGGGCCACTGCAGGGGTAGTTCGTCAAGGAGATGGGAATATTGCAGTTTTCGCCGTTCGAGGTTGACGTGCATCCCGACAAGGCGTCTGGGCGAAGGTCACTCACCACAGTTGAAAGGCTCGGACGGGTGTTGGTGGTTGCCGGTGGCGCGGTCGCGGGAACTGCCGCACCCAGAGCCTGGACGATCGCCTGTGAAACCTGTTGCGCCACCGCCTGGGCCTGAGCCTGGGACATATTGTTGTTCATGGAGTTGCTGCTGCCGCAACCGACGCACAGAATAAGTAGCAGGGCGACTGCGACCATCAAGCAGAGATTTACTTGTCTTGATCGGAAACACAGGAAACTCCTTCTATGGCGAAAGGCATGCGGCGGCTCAGGCTGCGGTCTTTGACCCATGTCCAGCCGCGAACACGGCACTATTTTATGCCTATCTAGCTCGAGACATTGCAAGAAATGCTAATCGGGATGCCGGGCTCGCTTCGCTCGCTGGACGGAGGAATGCGCCCGTCCCCACATGTATTTCTTAATTTTCCTGGGCCTTATGAGGGTCGTATGGATGACTTGCGAAACAGCGAGGCGACTGTGGTTCCCAGCGCCAGCAACGTGATGAGCGAGATGTCGCCGAGGGATATTACGCAGTAGATGCACCAGACTCCGAGGACGTGGGCTTCGATGCGGGCTAGATAGAGTGAGAATGCCAGGCCAACGACGGCTGCGGCTAGCAGCGGGCGATAGGTACGGCGCAGGGCTAAGGCACCGATCATGAGATATCCGGCGATGCCGAGGATGGCTACGGGAATTCCGGTGCCTTGGATAACCGCGTAGGGGCTGTGATTGACGATGCCGCAGTCCCAGCGCTCGTTGATGCTGCACGGGGAGTCGCCCTCGGTGCGGTAATGCTCGCGCAGGGCCAGGGCGGAGACGACGATGCCCAGCGAGGCCAGTAAGACGAAAATGTATTTCATGGATGTTCCTCGCGTTTGATCTCTTAATCCATTCTGACATGATTAGCCGGCGGTGTGGGCGGCGGCGATGTCCTGGAGCAAGTCGGAGGCCTGCCAGTCGGCGCCGTGATACCAGCGGTAGATTTTTCCGTCGGGCGAGATGACGGCGGTGCTTAGGGAGTGTGTGATCAGGCCGCCGTCTTCGCTGTAGGTGAGGGCGAAATAGTCGGCGAAATCCTTTAGCTCCGGTCGAGGAATCGCTGAGA
The DNA here is from genome assembly GCA_963786075.1 of uncultured Acidobacteriaceae bacterium. GTDB lineage: Bacteria > Acidobacteriota > Terriglobia > Terriglobales > Acidobacteriaceae > Sulfotelmatobacter. Next base: position 76,880 of record CAWAYA010000003.1, read on the forward strand.
ACTCCCAATGCTTGAACAGGGCAGGGTCTTTGGTGGCGGCGCAGGAGAAGCCGTAGGCGCGGAGAACTTTGGGCGTGTCGTGGGCAGGATCGAAGCTGATGCTGAGCAGGTGAGTCTTGCCGTAGCGGGAGGGATCGGCGCGGACCTGGCGATCGATGGCGGCGAACTCGTGGCTGACGCGCGGACAGAAATCGGGGAACGGGCAACGAGTGTAGATGAGAGTCAGAAGCAAGGTCTGGCCGCGATATTGATGCAGCGACGTATGCTGGCCGTTTTGGTTGACGAGTTTGAAATCGGGCACCTGGTCTCCGGGAGACGGGATGTGGATGCTCGATGTGGGTTTCTCGGCGGGGGTTTGCGAGTGGGCTACTACTTTAACGTTCTCGAGCCAATAGGTGTTGTCGGGTTGGACGACCACGTCGGCAGAGATGCTGTCGCCGGGCTGGAGTTGGTCGAGCGCGGAGGCGGGCTTGATGGTGTAGGGCATGACCATCGCGTCCATGAAGCCGGGGATGGGTTCGTTGTCGATGTTGGCGGTTCTGGCATTCTTGTCGACTGACATAACTTTGCCCTTGAAGGCAAAGCGCTTCACGGAGGGCTGCGAAGGTCCGCGGTTGCAGGCCGCGGAGAAGACGAGTAGAGCGCAAAGGCAGAACAGTGCAAGACGCGATGAGGGTGAATTCAGATTCATGGGCATGACCCGCCTTTCTTATGTCCGAGTATGGTCGGGGATTTCATGGCTTGCGGCTTCAGTAGTGGAAGCGGTAGCGAAACTCCACATAGAGTTGGCGCGGGTCGTTCCAGTGAAATCCGCCGAAGGTCAGACTGTTGTCGAGCTGGACGCGGCGGTTGGCTACGTTCAGGGCATCTACGGAAACGGTGTATCTTTCGGCGAAGGTTTTGCCGAGAGCGAGATCAACCGTGGTGTGTCCGGGCAAATACGGTCCGGGGTATTGCGCTTGCGGCGTCCCATACAACCCGTTGGTGAATCCCGAGCCGTAGTAGACATTGGTGGAGGCATAGGCGTGCCAGGGCAGGCTCGTGTTTAGTCCCACGTTCAATGTGTTTCTTTGATCATGGTCGACAGGGGCGAATCCCGGTGCTATATCGAGCGGGCACAACGTGTTGTTTGGTGGGCAAATCAAGCCGCCGGTGATGGGCGAGGTTGCCTGCGCGATTTGATTTGCATAGGCGAGATGGAACTGGCTATGACGCCAGAGGTTGGGCGAACGCAGCGTGAGTTCCCAGCCCTGAATCCAAGCGTAATCCCATGTGATGGGCCAGAAGATATTCGATTCTCCTATGTTGTTGTGGTCGAGCCAATTATGGGCCCTAGTTTCGTAATTGTCGGCGCTGAGATTCCATCCGTGGTACGGGATGGTGACGCCGAACTGCCATTCGATATCGCGCTCACCGTGCAGAGGGGCAAAGGTAAAATTCTGGTTGTTGGCCAGATCGAGGAGCGCACCCGTGGCCGTCACCAGCGGCGGAGCCTGGTAGTACAAGCCGTAGAAGCCGCGAAAGACCCAATTCAGGCGGGGAACTCTGACGGCAACGCCGACGCGGGGATCGGTTGCGTTCTCGGAGACCGATGGCAGCGGTGATGGGGGCGACGAATTGAATTGCGTTTCTCGAAGCCCGGCGATTAACGTGAGCCAGGGCGTGACTTTGAACTTATCGTTGATGAAGAAAGCGGCCACGCCACCGTTTACGCCGATCGACGACGGGGAGACATTCGAAACCGGCGGGCTTGTGAAATCGTTGAAAAAGTAGTTGTACTGGTGCTGGAAGAATCCGTAGACGCCGGCTTGCATATCATTCTGCTTAAAGTTCAGGTTGAGCGCCGCCTGCGCTCCGACGTACTGGGCGGTCTGAGTGACCGAGGAGATGACGGGGACGTCATTGGGGCCGCCGTTATAGTCGGCGCCGTTGTAGTGATAAAAAGGGGAAACGGTGAGCAGCGTGTTTGGATCGAAGGTGTGGACCCAAGAGAAGGTCGCGTAGCCATCGGGCTCGACCTCGGCGTCATGCAGGCCGTAGCTGGGATAAACGCTGTTGCCCACGTCGCCGGAATTCGGATCGATGGGAATCTGGTAATAATCTCGACGGAGGGATCCGACCAGGCGATATTGATTCTTGGGATTGGGATTGAAGATCAACGAGGTGAATCCACCTATGCCGTTGGCGGCGTCGTTGTTGACCTGTGGGACCGGGGTCTGGAGTCCGTAGTTGCTGCGATCTCCGGTCAGGCTAGCGTAATAAGCAGATCGCGACGTGTGTCCTCCGCAACTGAGCTGATCGTTGGTTTGGTAGAAGTTCCCGCCAGAGATGACAAGATCGCATTCGTTGTCGCGTTCAAAACCAGTGCGCGGCGCGACGTTGAAGATTCCATAGGTGCGGTCGCCGTAGTCGGCGTCGTAGCTGCCTCTCTGAATTTCGATGTAATCGATGTCCTTGGGGTCGATCTGTGGGCCCAGATTGTTGGCGATGTTGGTGTTGGGGATGGGGACGCCGTCGATCAGCCACTCGACCTGGTGGCCGCCTCGCATATGCAGCATGTCGTGCGTCACATAAGCGGCCGGCACGTAATCTGTGATCATTTCCATGCCGTTGGTACGGTCTGCGCCCGGGGTCTCCTGGATATCAATGCGGCTCACCATCGTGGTCGGAGTGACCGTTTGTGTCGTCGCCTCCACAGGAATTTCCGAAACAGAGACGGTTTCCCTTGCGCCGGCGACCGCCAATAGAAAATGCAGCACCGGCCTGGTGTCAGACTGAACCACGGCGCTTTGCCGGCTTTGCTGAAAGCCCGGGGCGGTGACGGTGATGGTGTAGTCGCCGATGGGCACGGAGGTAAATTCAAATTCTCCGTCACTATTGGAATCCATGGACTTGGTCCAGTCCGAGTTCTCGGCCTTCAGCATGACCATAGCGCCTTGAATGGGGCGGTGCTGAGGATCGTGAACGACGCCGCGAACGGAACCGAAAATCGTGGCGGATGCCACGGCACTCAGGAATAAAACAACTGCCATCAAGCTAGCAACTTCTCTCATAAATGTCTCCATTCTCTGCATCGGGTTAGGGCGACTTGCAGGGAAGACGCCTGTGTTGGCTTCGGCGGTGAACGGGAAACGTTGCGGCCGAGAACGCGCGCTTGCGTCAGGCAAGCGGAACTTGATTCGATTTTGGAGACAACTTCAGCAGGTGGGCGGGGCGCGGGTGGACTGGAATTCTGCTGGGGCGGCGGCCGGGGAGTCCGGCTGGGTTGCCGCTACGCGAGCACTAATGGCTTGCAGGAAAAAGGCTGCAGCTTGCGACTCAGGATGAGCCCATTGGGTTGAGATGGTGGCCCGGCCGCAATCGTGGTTGCAGCAACAAGCGTCGCGGATGACCAGCTGACCAGATTCGGAAACCGCCGCATCGTGGCAGTGATGCGCCGCTTTGCGAAGGCAACAGGCATGGGGCGGGGTAGCCGCGGCCGCCAGCGCCAATGGGGAAAGGTTTCCGACGAGCGCGAAGAACAGCAGCAGTCTTGCGGTCAGGCGATGCATGTTTCCTGCGTGAATCGAACCCTAAGTGGCATTAGCATAGAACAGAATTCCAGCAAGGTGCAAGCAGAGCGCGATTAGCGCACCAGCACATAGGCGCCGCCGTTGGTGCAGGCGATGACCACGTTCATCAGGATAAATATGAGGTCGTAGTGCCAGCCTGAGCCTTTTTCGCCCAAGAATACGGTGTGCCAGGCGAAGATCTTTTTCTGGATGGCGCCGAGCATGATCAGGATGAGACCGAAGGCAGCGAGTTGGGTGAGCACTCCGAAGGCCACGCCCAGACCTCCTGCGACACTTGCGGTCCCGAGGAAAATGGTGAAAGGCTTGGACATCCCGATGCTCTTGGCGTAGGCCGCGGGACCTTTTAGCTGATGGTAGCCGCTATTGACAAAGACGAGGCCGACCATCAAGCGCATAAGGAGCAGGCTAAGGTCGGTGAAGCGGGCTAGTTGCGGGAACATGCTTCTCCTTGCCCAGTTAGCGTTTCAGGCCTTTCCCTGGATTTTAGCCCACCACCAGCGGACGCCGACGAACAGGAAACGCCAATCGTGGAAGAATTCCGGAGGCTTGCCTTCGAAGGCGTGGCCGATGAATTGGAGAAGCCAACCGAAGATAAAAAGAGCCAGCGCGTAGGGCCACAGGCGATGGAGGAAGATGCTGGCTAGAAAAACTGCGATTGAGAGCACGATGGTTGGGATGCCGAGGGTGTGGCAGACGCGGTTCACGCGGTTCTGATGACTGGAGGAGTATTGGGCGATCCACTGCTCGTTGGTGCGGTTGCCCAGCATGCGCAGGATGATACAACGGCTGCTGGTTCTTTGCACGACTCCTCCGGATTTAGGCTCGTGGAATCTTGCAGAGCGAGCTGCGCTCGACGGACGGCCGAGGGCGGCTGTCCCCACATTGGATCTCTGCATTGAATCCGCGTGGTTGAGGCGTCTGCTTGCCGCGTGGTAGCATCCTAGGTTTTGGCAGGTAGGTTGGGCTGGCCTGTGTACTGCCCGGTTCTCCGTTCTGAAATCGGGATTCCAATTTCTGGGCCTTCTGTCTTTCCACGCCTGCGAAGGAGCCTACTGGTGAAAGTTTATTCCGGAGAAAACATTCGTAATGTCGCGATGGTGGGGCACGGGCATGCGGGGAAAACTTCGCTGCTCTCCGCGATGCTTTACACGGCGGGGGCAACGCCGCGACTGGGGCGGGTGGACGATGGGTCGTCGACTACTGATTACGACGAGGAAGAGACTGCACGGAAGATGTCGATTGCCGCGGCGGCAGCTTACGTGGAGTGGGGCAAGACGAAAATCAATGTGATCGATACGCCCGGCTTCAACATGTTTGTCCACGAGGCGCGGATGGTTCTGCCGGTCGTGGATGCGGCGATCGTCGTGGTGGATGGCGTGGCCGGGGTGGAAGTGGTGACGCAGCGGGTGTGGAAGGATTGCGAGGAGTACAAGACGCCGCGGCTGATTGTGGTGAATCGCATGGACCGCGACCGGGCGAATGCGGAGCGCGTGCTGGAGTCGCTGATCAATGCGTTTGGACGGAATGTGATTCCAATCGAGCTGCCGATCGGCAGTGAAAAGAGTTTAAGCGGCGTGGTCGACCTGGTGCGCATGAAGGCTTACACCTATGAGCTGGGAGGAAACGGCAAGGGTAAGGAAACGGAGATTCCGGCCAATATGCGAGCGCAGGTGCAGGAATCGCACGAACAACTCGTCGAACTGGTTGCGGAGGGCGATGACAAGTTGATGGAAGAGTTCTTCGAGAAGGGGACCATTCCCGAGGAGGATTTGATCCCGGCGCTGCATAACGCGATTCGCGAGGACAGACTTTTTCCGGTGGTGTTTGCTTCCGGGCTTGGAAACATTGGGGCGGACCGGGTGATGGATTTTATTGTGGACTACACTCCGGCGCCTTCGGAGCATGAGTGGGTGCAGGGCGAACCTGGCGCTTCAGGGAATGGAGACGCGCCGAAACGGCATGAGACGGATGCAGAGCCGGTGTCGTTGTATGTGTTCAAGACAATTTCGGATGCGTTTGCGGGAAGGATTTCGTACTTCAAAGTTTTTTCTGGCGTGCTGAAGAACGAGGCCACAGTGCAGAACTTCTCGCGCGGATCGGCGGAGAAGCTGTCGCATATTTCTATCATGCAAGGGAAGACGGCCGTGCCGGTGACCGAGCTGCATGCGGGTGATATTGGAGCTGTCGCGAAATTGAAGGACACCCTAACCGGCGACACGCTGGGAGATAAGGCTGCGCCGATTCAGTATCCGCGGGTGAAGCTGCCGGAGCCGGCGATCACGTTTGCGATTGAGCCGAAGAGCCGCGCGGATGAAGACAAGCTGGGGCCCGGGATCCACAAGCTGATGGAAGAGGATGCGATGCTGCGATTCTTTCGCGACCCGCAGACCAAGGAGTTTCTGATCGCCGGGACCGGGCAGCAACATATTGAGGTTATCGTTTCAAAACTGAAGAAGAGATATCACACGGAAGTTGTTTTGAAAGCGCCCAAGGTGCCTTACCGCGAGACGATTCGCGCCAAGGCCGACGTGCAGGGGCGACACAAGAAGCAGACGGGCGGCCACGGGCAGTATGGCGATTGCAAGATCAAGATGGAGCCTATGCCGCGGGGTGGGCAGTTTGAGTTTGTGAACGATATTTTCGGCGGCGCGATTCCGAAGAACTTCATTCCGGCGGTGGAAAAGGGAATCAAGGATGCAGCGGCGCGCGGGTATCTGGCGGGGTTTCCCGTGGTCGACTTCCGAGTGATTCTGTATGACGGGTCTTATCACGACGTCGACTCGAACGATTTGTCGTTCCAGATGGCGGGGCGCATTGCTTTCAAGAAGGCAATGGAACAGGCTAAGCCTACGCTGCTGGAGCCGATCATGGTAGTCGAGATTACGGTGCCGGACGAGTTTGCCGGGTCGATCATGGGCGATTTGAACAGCCGGCGGGGACGCATCCAGGGCATGGACAATAAAGGCGGCAACACCGTCGTGAAGGCCGAAGTGCCGATGGCGGAGATGCTGACCTACGGCGTGGATTTGACTTCAATGACGCAGGGCCGCGGCAGCTTCAACATGGAGATGCATCATTACGACGCGGTGCCGGGACAGTTGCAGGAGAAGATTATTGAGAAGGCGAAGGCGGAACGCGGCGAGGTGAAGGAAGAGGAAGAGTAGAAAACGCACTGCAGAGAGCGAACGCCTTTCGGCGGCTTGGGTGCGGTAGGGGTTACAGGGGTCCTTCGACTGCGCTCAGGATGACAATATGGAAACCTGCGTGAGGCCAAGAATGAAACTTACATTGATTCTTATCTGCTCACTTATCGCTACAGGGCCGCTGGCGCATGCTGCCGAGACGCAAGTCTTTCCCACGTCGGCAGGGCCGGTGAAGATCACTCCGCTGTATCACGCGAGCACGCTGATTGAGGCGGCCGGGAAGACGATTTACGTTGATCCCGCCAAGCCGGCGAAATTCACAGGGCTGCCAAAAGCGGATCTCATTCTGATTACTCATATTCATGGGGATCACATGGATCCAGGGTCGATCAAGGAAATCAGCAATGCGGAGACAGAGATTCTGGCCCCGCCTTCGGTGGTCCAAACCGTTACCAGCGCCAAGCCCATGAGCAATGGCGACACGAAAACCTGGCAGGGATGGACGATTGAGGCTGTTCCGGCATACAACTTGAAGCGCGGGCCTTCTCCTGGAACATTCTTTCACCCCAAGGGCCGCGACAATGGTTATGTTCTTACGTATGGCGGTAAGCGCTTTTATTTTTCCGGCGATACCGAGGGCACCCCGGAGATGCGCGCGCTTAAGAACATCGATGTTGCGTTTGTGTGCATGAACCTGCCTTACACCATGCCGCCGGAAGAGGCGGCTGACGCGGTCAAGGCGTTTCATCCGAAAATTTTGATTCCTTACCACTATCGCGGGTCCGATCTGACAGTATTTCAAAAAGCGCTGGAAGGAACTGGGATTGAGGTGCGGTTGCTTGACTGGTATCCCAAGTAAGTGAAGAAGAAGCCTCGCTGCGCTCGGTGGACCCCTCGGCTTCGCTCGGGGCAGGCTCACGAATGCGCCCGATCCCACATGTTTCGTGGGAGGCTGTCCCCGCTCGGTTCGTGGTAACATCCGGCGAGTGGCTACTGCCAGGAACAATCCCAACCTGAATTACAGCTCTGAGCGGCTGGTGTCTGCCGCGCCCGTGGAGGACGATTCTTCGTTTGAGCTGAAGCTGCGGCCACAGCGGCTGGGCGAGTTTATCGGGCAGACCAAGGTTAAAGAAAATCTGGCGGTGGCGATTGAGGCGGCGCGGTCGCGCGGCGAGGCCATGGACCATGTGTTGTTGTATGGGCCTCCGGGGCTGGGGAAGACTACGCTGGCCAATATTATTGCGAACGAACTTGGGGTGCACTTCCAGCCTACGGCGGCACCGCTCTTGCAAATCAAGGGCGACCTGACGGCGATCATCACCAATATGCAGGAGAAGCAAGTCCTGTTCATCGATGAAATTCACCGGCTGCAGCCCGTGCTCGAAGAACTGCTGTACTCGGCGCTGGAAGACTACAAGCTGGACATTATCATCGGCCAGGGACCGTCGGCGCGCACGCACACGCTGGAAGTGAAGCCGTTCACGTTTGTGGGCGCGACTACGCGGGCAGGATTGATTTCTGCGCCGCTACGTTCGCGATTTGGGATCGTGTTGCGGCTCGAGTTTTATACTCCGGAGGAGTTGCGCGTGATCGTGGAGCGGTCGGCGGAGATTCTAGGAGTTCAAGTGGACGACGCCGGCGCGATCGAGATTGCCAGCCGTTCGCGGGGGACGCCGCGCATAGCGAACCGGCTGCTGCGGCGGGTGCGCGACTACGCCCAGGTACGGGGAGCGGGCAAGATCGATTTGCCCACGGCGCAGGCGGCGCTGCAGATGCTGGAGGTGGATAAGTACGGGTTCGACGAAGTGGACCGGCGTCTGCTGCTGACGATCATCGAGAAATACCAGGGTGGGCCGGTGGGCGTGAATACGCTGGCGGCAGTGCTGGCCGAAGAGCCCGATGCAATTGAAGAAATTTACGAGCCGTTCCTGATGCAGATCGGGTTTTTGAACCGCACTCCGCGCGGGCGAGTGGCCACACAGTTGGCCTACGAGCATTTTGGGATTACGCCGAGCCGGCGGCAGAGTTCGTTGTTCTAGAGCTGATCTGCCCCCGCGATCGCAGATTCTGGGCGTTCGTCTGGCTGTTCCTTTCGATCTGCGGCCCCAACTCTTTCCATAGCCGTGTTCGGGAAACCTTGAGCAAGACAGTTTTGCTGTTCTGCGGAACGCTCATGGTGTATCTTGCAGGATTCCCTGTTAGAGAGAGGCAGCCGAGGGCACTTTGCGTTCGGGGCGAATTCGGGGCTTTTCATCCAAACGGTTTCTAAGGTTCCTGCTCGCCGGGGCGCTGACGCTGCCGGGAGTGGTGGAGCGTGGATGGAGCGCGACCCCGGCGGCGCAAAGTGTAAGCGCTCAAAACCTCCAGAAGACTTCACAGAATCAGCCACCAGCACCGCCGACCCACGCGCTTGCTCCCCCGGCCCTGACCATTCCGCGTTTGACCCGCGCGCCGGCGCTCGAAGATTTCCTCGGGATGAAGCCCGAAGGCGAAATCGCTTTGCAGATGGCGAAGGTGACGGGCTTCGTGCAACGCAATCCCCACGACGGAGAGAAAGTTTCGGAAGAAACCGCAGCCTATCTGGGCTACGACCAGAAGAATCTGTACGTCGTGTTCGTGTGTTTCGATGACCCGAAGAAAGTGCGGGCGCGAATGTCGGCACGGGAAGATATTGCGGATGACGATGAAGTCGCGGTCATGTTCGACACCTTTCATGACCGGCGACGGGCGTATGAGTTTCAGACTACGCCCCTGGGGGTGCAGTGGGATGCGATCTACACCGAGGCGTCGCGGGATGAGACCGGTGGTAACTGGGATACCTCGTGGGACACGGTATGGGATTCGCGGGGCAAAGTGACCAGCGGCGGCTTCGTCGTATGGATGGCGATTCCGTTTAAGAGTTTGCGCTTTCCAGCGACGAAACAGCAGGAGTGGGGAATCATTCTGTATCGCGGAATCGTTCGCAAGAATGAGGACTCGTTCTGGCCGGAGATTTCATCACGACTGGAAGGGCGGCTGGGGCAGGCGGCGACGCTGTATGGGCTGGAAGGAATTTCACCCGGGCGCGAGATCGAGCTGATTCCTTATGGAATACTGCGCGGATTCCGGGCTTTGGACGAGCGCGACCCGTACAACCCTTATTTTCAGAATGCGGAGGTGCAGGGGCAAGCCGGAATGGACGCGAAGTTTGTGATCCATGACCACTTTGTGCTGGATCTGACTGCGAATCCTGATTTCAGCCAGGTTGAATCGGAGGATCCGCAGATCACCGTGAACCAGCGGTTCGAAGTGTATTTTCCGGAGAAACGGCCGTTCTTTCTGGAGAACGAGGACTACTTCCGCACGCCGTTCGATTTGTTTTTCACGCGCAACATTCAGGATCTTTCCGCCGGCATCCGGCTGACCGGAAAAGAAGGGCCGTATTCGGTGGGGCTGATGACGAGCGATGACCGCGCGCCGGGGCTGGCCGTGCCAAGCTACTGCCCGGCTACGTCGCCTATTTGTTCCGACAGTCTTTCTGGGATTCGGTCGTACTTCACAATTGCGCGGGTGAGCCGCGATATTTTCAAGCAGTCGAGTGTGGGCGCGATTTACACGGACTGGGAGTGTCCGACGACTGGCGAGTTTAACCGAGTGGGCGGCTTGGACACGCGCTTGAAGTTCAACGCCAATTGGACCTTGGAAGCTCAGGGGGTCGTAAGTTCGAGCAACTTGCAGGGACTGAATGCATACTTTTCGGGCAACCCGGAAACCACCTGCGAGTACAACCTGTTTCCCTTCAGCTCAGGCAATGCCGGGAGTGGCAATTATTATGCGGGCCCGGCGGACAAATTGGACCTCAAGCGCGAAGGGCTGCACTTCTCCTATGAGGGAATTTATGACGACATTAGTCCCGGGTTCGTAACGGTGCCCGGATTCGTGAACCGCGTAGACATCCGCGATCTTTACCACATGGTGGATTACCGCTTCCGTCCGAAGCGGGGCTGGATCGTGGATTGGGGACCTTCGCTGAACCAGCGCTACGTGTTCGATCATGAAGGCAACCGGCTCGACACATATTACGATCCTTATCTGGCGATTCAAGGGCGGGGACAGACGGTAATCTATTTGCTTCCTTACCAGGAATTGCGGGAACGGTTGCGGCCGCAGGATTTTTTGTTCATCGGTCTGCCGGGCGTAACCCAGAACCAGGACTACCACGAACACACCAGTGGAGTTTCATTCCTGACGAGCTACTTTCCGAAGGCGACGGTAGGGGCCAACTACTATTGGGGAGACGGGGCGAACTTTGTGCCGGCGGCGAACGCGCTGCCGCAGTCACTTCTGTCGCGGTTGGATACGGGTACCGCGACGTTGATCTTGCGTCCCGTCAAGCCGCTGAAGATTGAAAACACCTATCTGTTTGAGCGGCTGCGGGCGACAGAGAGCGAATATGTCGCTGCGCTCTCACAAGCGCCGCCGGGTGCCTCGATCGGGAAAGGCATTTTCGACAATCACATCGTGCGCAGCAAGTGGAACTGGCAGTTTACGCCGCAACTTTCCTTGCGCGTGATTCTGCAATACAACTCTGTTTTGGCGAACACGCCGGGCAACACGTTTTACCCGTATACCTATCTGCCGACTGAGAAGGAGTTCAACGCCGATTTCCTGGTCACTTACCTGGTGCATCCGGGGACGGCGATTTATGTCGGCTACAACGGCGATTTGCAGAACCTGGATCATGAGCTTACGCCCGGCCCCGAAGGCCTGGCGGGTTTATACACCGCGAAGGGCTACATCAACGACAGTCGGCAGTTCTTTGTGAAGGTCTCCTACCAGTTCCGCTTCTGAGAGTTGACGGCTGAGAGCCTGGAATTGTTGAGGCCCGGATTGCTGAATCCTGGGGCATTCCGGTAGAATCTAAGGATTCGTGTTGAGGTCTGAACCTATATGAAGCCAGCTATTCATCCCGCTTATAACGAAGTACGGGTGCATTGCGCCTGCGGCAATGCCTTTGTCACGCGGTCGACCCATAAGGGCGATATCAGCGTAGAAATCTGCTCGGCGTGCCATCCTTTCTTTACCGGCAAGACGAAGCTGATGGATACTGCCGGACGGGTGGAGCGCTTCCGCCGTAAGTACGCCAAGAACACTCCGGCAAAGCCGGCTGAGACGGCGGCGAAGAACTGAGTCTTTGCTAGCGATTTGCCCGGATTAACGCGGATAAAACGGAGAATTTAGCCCTCGCCTATCGGCGGGGGCTTTGGTTTTGCAAGGGCAAGTAGAATAGACCTGTGCGCAAGTCTTGGGACAACTCGGGTGGAGCGGGCTCCATCGTCCGCCAAGTAGAGGGTCTGAAGCCGGTCCCCGCTAGCGTATGCATCGGCAATATCAACATTGCGCCTGCTACTGTGCTGGCGCCGATGGCCGGCGTTACAGACACGGTCTTCCGGCGGTTTATCCGCAACCTGGGCGGCTGCGGGCTGATCATGACCGAGTTCACCTCGGCCGATGGCGTGCTCCGCAAGAAGGACGAGAAGGCCAAGCGCTATCTCCATTTCTATGAAGACGAACATCCGATTTCGGCGCAGCTTTTTGGCAGCGATCCGCGGGTGATGGCGGAGGCGGCGCGCATGGTCGAGGGCCTGGGCTTCGACTTGGTCGATTTGAACCTGGGGTGTCCGGCGAAGAAAGTCGTGAAATGCAATGGAGGCTCTGGGCTGCTGCGCGATCTTCCGGCGATTGGGCGCATCTTTGAGGCGGTGCGAGCGGCGGTGAAGGTTCCGTTCACCGTGAAGTTTCGCGCGGGGTGGAATGATGACGAAATTGTTTGCGTGGAACTGGCGCGCATGGCCGAATCGTGTGGGCTGGCGGCGGTTGCGTTGCACGCGCGCACGCGCGAGCAAGGGTATAGCGGAAATGCCCGCTGGGAGTGGATTGCCGCGGTGAAGGCGGCGGTGAGGATTCCGGTGATTGGAAATGGTGACATCCGCACGCCGGAGGACGCTTGCGCCATGGTCGCGCAAACCGGCTGCGATGCGGTGATGATCGGGCGTACTGCCCCGTCGAATCCTTGGATCTTCCGGCAGATTCAGCAGTATTGCGCGGGGATGGAAGCCTCAGCAGCTTCCGATCCTTATGACGAGCCTAGCGAGGCTGACCGTTACCAGATGATTCGCACCTACTTCCAGATGCTGATTGAAGAGGAACTGCCGGATGCCGTCGGCAAGATGAAGCAATTCGCCTCCTGGTTCACACACGGCGTGCCGGGTGGAGCGGCGCTGCGCAAGGCGATCTACGAGTCGAAGAGTGCGGTGGAGATACTGGGACGGGTGGAGGAGTTTTTCGAAGCAGGATTGCACATCGCGCTGGGGGAGAGCATCATGCCCTCCGCGTGATCGCGAGCTCAATCTTCTCCGCTTGATGAGTGCTCTTCATCGGAATAAGTCCGATCTCAAATCCGAATTGTTTCGCGAGCGACTTGACCGTAGGATCGTCATCGTACGTCATCCGGACACTTCCGGCGTTTGACGTTTCCGGCGGTTTAGGGAGGGTCCACAAAGCAGGCCACGTGAGGCTCATCCAAGTATCTTACGAATGACATCGACTCCATCGCGGCATTCGAACTCGCGGATGCTCTCAGCTGCAAGATGTCGAGCATTCCCCTGGGAAGCCGGAAGACTATAAGACTGCCGCACCGAAATCGGACCGAGGATTACCGCCGGAGCGCTGAGGCAACGGCAAAAGCGCATCCGGCATTCCCATGCGGTGATAAGATTAAATGTTTTGTGTCCCAGTCTGAACTCATAAGGTAGCCGCCATGCCATCCACGATGTTAGCGGTCGTTAAAGCGGAGGCCGCGCCGGGCGCCGAGGTTCGCGAAGTAAAGATTCCCGCCTTTAGCCGGAACGAAGTGCTGGTCAAAGTGAAGGTGGCGTCCATCTGCGGCACCGACCTGCACATTTACAATTGGGATCGTTGGGCACAGAACCGGATTCATCCTCCGCTGATTCCCGGGCATGAGTTCTGCGGTGAGGTGGCCGCCTTCGGCGATGAAGTAACCAGCGTCAAGGAAGGCGACTTCGTTTCCGCCGAGATGCATGTAGCTTGCGGCAAGTGCCTGCAATGCCGTACCGGCGAAGCTCACATCTGCCAGAACGTGAAAATCATCGGCGTAGACGCCAACGGTGCCTTCGCCGAGTATGTCGTCATCCCTGAATCAAATATATGGAAGCTTGATCCCGCCATTCCGCAGGAGTACGCATCGATTCTTGATCCTTTGGGCAACGCGGTTCACACCGTGCTGGCGGGCGAGATCGCCGCGAAAACCGTGGCCATCACGGGATGCGGGCCCATCGGGCTGTTTGCCATTGCGGTGGCGCGGGCGGTGGGTGCGACCAGCGTGTTTGCCATTGAAGTGAACGAGCACCGGCGCAAGATCGCGCGCGAGATGAAGGCTGATTACGTGCTCGATCCGTCGAAGGAAAATGTGCGCGCGATTGTGATGGAGAAAACCGGAGGACTAGGCGTGGACGTCGTGCTCGAAATGGCGGGGCATCCCGACTCGATTCGCACCGCGTTTGATATCGTCCGGCGCGGCGGAAGAATTTCCCTCCTCGGCCTGACTTCGAAACCCATTTCGCTGAACTTTTCCGAGGACATTATTTTCAAAGGCATCACCGTGCAGGGCATCAACGGGCGGCGCATGTACCAGACTTGGTACCAGATGACCGCACTGCTGAAGGCTGGCAAGCTCGACCTGCATCCCGTGATCACCGACCGCATCGCGATGAAAGATTTCTCCAAGGCTATGGAGCGGCTGACGACGGGCGAGGCTAGTAAAATATTGGTCTATCCGAACGGCGTTCGGTAAATTCCGTCCGGTAACTTCTTTGCTACGGAGCGGGTGGAGGTGAACCCATGGCCCTTGATGCGTTCGTCCGCTGCACCTGCATCCGGGACGGCAAAGCCAAGGCTCATCCGTTTCCCGACCGGCTCACCTTCGACGAGCGCGGCGAACCAGTTCTCACCGGCGACCCTACCGACGACGTATGGGAAGCACACGACCAGTGGCTGGCGGAATCCTGTGAACATGAGGGATTTATCCTCTCATTTTTTCTCGGCAACATTACCAAGGTTGGGAATTTGCGCAGCTTCCTGCGCCACCTGCAGGGAAAGCCCGGGCCACGATTTCCCATTCTGCTGGAGAAAGTTCTGTACGACGGCACGCACACCGGCGATTGGATTCCGATCAAGGAGTCGCCGGCATTGTTGAAAGAGGTCAATACCGTGCTCCACTCGAGCGATATTCTGGCCGAGTCCGAGAAAGAATTCTTCACCAACATGAAGCTTCTCTGCGAGGCCAGCATTGCGACCGGTAATCCGATTATGTTCTGAGTTTCCTGGGTCAATGCCTTTCCGGTATTAAACTGATCTGACCTCGAATCTGTGCTGATCTGTGCAAATCCGTGGCAAAGAAGTTTTGAGGCCCGACATGACCACCGCAACCCGCACCAATCCGCTCTCCTACCTCACCGACCAACTCAACGAACTCAAAGCCAAGGGCACGCACTTCAAGCTGCGCGTACTCGAGGACGAGCAGGCGCCGGTCTGCACCTTCGACGGCAAGAAGGTCATCAACCTCGCGTCGAACAATTATCTGGGACTGACCACGCATCCCAAGCTGCGCGAAGCTGCGCTTGAGGCCACGCGAAAATACGGCGTGGGATCGGGCGCGGTGCGCACCATCGCGGGCACGATGAAGATCCACATGGAGCTTGAAGAGAAGATCGCGCGCTTCAAAAACGTGGAGGCGTGCGTAGTTTTCCAGTCAGGCTTCGCGGCCAATGCAGGCACGGTCTCGGCCGTGCTGGGCAAGGATGATTTCATCATCTCCGACGCCTTGAACCACGCATCAATTATCGACGGCGCACGCCTCTCGCGGGCAAAGATTTTGGTTTTTCGGCACAAAGACGTCGCCCACGCGGAAGAACAACTGGCCAGCATCAAGGACGAACCCGGCAAGAAGCTGCTGATCACCGACGGCGTGTTCTCGATGGATGGCGACATTGGCCCGCTGCCCGGCCTGTGTGATGTAGCAGAAAAGTACGGTGCCATCATGATGGTCGACGACGCGCACGCCTCCGGCGTGCTCGGCCGCAGCGGCCGCGGCACCATCGATCACTTCAAAGTGCATGGGCGTGTGGATATTCAAGTGGGAACTTTATCAAAGGCCATCGGCGCGCTCGGCGGATACGTCTGCGGAACACGCGACCTGATCGATTTTCTTTACCACCGGGCACGGCCCTTCTTGTTTTCGACGTCGCATCCACCGTCGGTAGCAGCATCCTGCATCGCTGCCTTCGACGTTCTGGAAAACGAACCCGAGCGCATGGAAAAACTCTGGGAGAACACGCGCTTTTGGAAAAAAGAGCTTGGCCTGCTCGGTTTCGACATCGGCGGCCGCGCTACTCCGGCCAGCGAGACTCCGATCACGCCGATCATCATCGGCGACGGCAAGCTCACCATGGATTTTTCCCGCGAGCTGTTCAAAGAAGGCGTGCTCGGTACGGGCATCGCCTTCCCCACTGTGCCCGAAGGCAAAGCCCGCATCCGCACTATCATGACCGCGACGCATACGAAGGAAGAGTTGGCGCATGCGCTGGAGGTGCTGGGGAAGGTGGGGAAGAGAATGGGGATTGTAAATTGATTCAGTCGCCGCGGTATACGATTTGCCCACCCACAACCGTCGCTACCACCTTCCCCGTAAACTGCCAGCCATCAAACGGAGTGTTGCGCGAGAGCGACCGCGACTTGGCGGCTTCGAACGTCCAGCGCTTCTTGGGATCGAAGATGGTTACATCGGCGAAGTTGCCACGGGCGAGCGAACCGCGACCGCGCAAGTCGAAGACGCGCGCCGGGCCAGCAGTGAAGAGTTCGACGATGCGGGTCAACGGAATTTTGTGCTCGCGGTGAAGGCTTGTAATCGCCAATGCCAAAGCGGTTTCGAGTCCTGTAATGCCGAAGGCGGCGCGCTCGAACTCAACCTCTTTTTCATGCGTGGCGTGAGGGGCGTGGTCGGTGGCGATGGCGTCCACCGTGCCGTCGGCCAGCGCGACCAGAATAGCTTCACGGTCAGAGGCCGAACGCAGCGGCGGGTTCATCTTGAAATTGGTGTTGTACTCGCCCACATCCTGATCAAGCAGGGTGAAGTGGTGCGGCGTCACTTCGCACGTCACCCGGCAGGTGACGCGGGCATTATGAACGCCGCGCTTGCCGCGGCGGACGGCCTTGAGCGCGTCGGAAGTGGAAAGATGCGCCACGTGCAGGCGCGATTCGCGTATCTGCTGCGCGAGAGTTACGTCCCGATCCACGACGCTAGCCTCGGCAGAAGCCGACATGCCACGTAGTCCAAGACGAAAACTTGTGGGGCCTTCGTGCATGGAGCAGTGCTCGGTGAGGCGCGTATCTTCTGCATGCTGCACTACCGGCAGGTTCAGCTCAGCGCCGAGCCGCAGGGCCGCGCGCATGATTTCGTCATCCAGAATGGGCTTGCCATCATCGGTAACGGCGACTGCTCCGGCGCGTTGCAGGGTGGCGAAGTCGGTGAGCGTAGCTCCGCGCGAGTTGCGCGTTGCAGCTGCGATAGGGAAGACGTTGACCACGGCGCCGCGCTCCGGATGGCGCAACCAGGCAACCCACTCCGCAGTGTCCACCACGGGCGCGGTGTTCGGCATGGTGCAGACCGAGGTGAAACCTCCGGCGGCCGCGGCGGCGGTGCCACTGGCGATGGTTTCTTTATATCCCTGTCCGGGCTCGCGCAGATGAACGTGCAGGTCGATGAATCCCGGTGCAACGATCAGGCCGCGCGCATCGAACTTCTCATCAGCGCCGCCGCGCACCTTGTTCGGCAAAGCAACCTCGGCGACGCGGCCATCGCGTAGAAGAACGTCCATAGGCGCGTTGATCTTCGCTGCGGGGTCAATCAGATGACCGCCCTTGATCAGCATGGAGCCCGGCTTGGATTTTGCGTTCATCGTTCTTTCAATCAGTGTTCTTTCAATCCGTGTGAATCCGTGAAAATCCGCGGCTCATTTTGCCTTTCCCAGCGCCCGCGCCAGAATCGCCATGCGCGTAGGGACACCGTTGTGAACCTCATCCAGGATCACCGATTGCGTACCGTCGGCGACTTCCGTGGTCAGCTCCAGGCCGCGGATAATCGGTCCGGGATGCATGACGATGGCATCGCGTTTAGCGAGCTTCAGCCGAGACGGAGTCAGCTGATAGTGGGCGACGTAGTCCTGCAATCGGATCTTCTGCCCGGCAAGGCGCTCTTTTTGCAAACGCAAAAGCATGATCACATCCGCGCCCCGCACCGCCTCTTCGGGGTGACGAGAAACGCGCAGACCGGGCACCAGAGTCGCCGCGACCTCGGGCACAAACTCCGGCGGACCACACAGCGTCACCTTTACTCCAAACTTCGCCAGCAGATGGCAGGCAGAGCGCGCCACCCGGCTGTGGTAGATATCGCCGATGATCGCAACCTGCAGGCCCTTGAACGATTTCTTGTGTTTCAGAATCGTAAAGGCATCGAGCAAGGCCTGGGACGGGTGCTCGTGCATGCCGTCGCCGGCGTTGATGATAGGAATGTCGAGGTGCTTCGCCAACAGATGAGGCGCTCCGGCACAGGGGTGACGAAGGACGATGGCGTCCGCGCCCACTGCGCGGAGCGTCGCTCCAGTGTCGAGCAAGGATTCGCCCTTCTCGATGCTCGACCCTGAGGACTGCACCAGAGTGGTGATGGCGCCCAGCGACTTGGCGGCGATCTCGAAAGAAGATCGCGTGCGGGTGGAAGCTTCGTAAAACAGCAGCACGATCCGCTTGTTGCGCAACAGCGGACGCACCTTGAGCGGATTCATCCGGCGGGCCAGCTTCAGCAGGCCCAGGATTTCTTTCTCCTCGAGGTGCTCGATGCCGAGCAGTGAACCGCGCGCCGGTTTGTTCATCGCGTAAGAACGCAAACGCTGCATCATACGCGGACCGCGCAGGGCAGGCAAGGCCAGGGTAAAAACGCCCGCGCCATGTGCGTGTTATGGACGATCACGCCGTCCCAAAAGAGCTGCGCCGAGAGCGCCTCCGCAGGTGCCGAGAACAACAAAGGCGAGGAGCCCGAAAATCACGGAAGCCACCATCATGATTGCGAAGCCATCCGGAGTTTTTACAAAGTCCAGGAAGGGTTGGACCTCGGGGCCGGGATAGCGCGCGGCTGCCTGCTGGACTTTGTCGAGCATTTGGCTTCGTATTTCCGCACCCTTGTGAAGCAAAGCAACGGCCAATAATTCCAGAACGGTTGACATCGCGAAAAACAGGATGCCGCTGACAGCGCCAAGCCTTGCGCCGGCCCCGCTCCGGATCAAGGTTACGGAGCCGCGGCGCCGGTAAAAAGCAACCGCCAGAAATCCAGCGCCCAGCGCCGCCACGAAGGGATTCAGCCCGAGGGCTGTAAGCCCGAGAGCGACTACGGCCGCGAGAGCACACGGTCGTAAGGCATGAGTCTCACTCCCGGGCAGCGAGCCGACGGGGATAATGGGGGAACTCGGGGCCAGGTCGCGGTCAAGCGCTCTCACGCTTCCATCGCCTTGAGGTGTGGCTTCCGCCAATACTTCGGGAACAGCTACGCGAATTTGAGGCGCGCCGCATTGCGAACAGAAAGGCTTGCCGTCTTCGATGCTGTGTCCGCATTTGTGGCAGGGATGATCCATAGATCAGAGAAAGACTGGCTTGAAGGTATCGCACGACGAGCGGCAGACGCAAGGAACGGTTAGCGCTGTCCTGGGTTGAAGGTCTTTGCGCTGTGCTTTTGTTTTAGCTTTAGAGGTCAGCTTGCCGGCCGCGAGTGTACACATACACCAGGGCGAAGGTTGAGCCGCCATGGCCGTCGCTCGGTTGGATGGCGACCACGTGCTGGTTGTCCTCCGTCCCAACTTTCAGTTCCGTCACCGGGCCTGTATTGTCAGCATCGCACTTGAGTTCTTTGGAGTGTTCGTCGTTGATTTCGGCGTGGGCGCCGCCAGGTTCGCTGGTGTGGCACTCGATCACCTTGCCGTACTTCTTCAGTTTGTTGCGATAAAAATCGATAACTTTTCCCGGCGCGTCGTCGGAATCGTATTTCGCAACCACTAGCTTCATGCCAAAGGCGTCGGTGACAACACCGAAGTTGACCCCTTTGTCGTTGTCTTCGTCGCGGTGGAGGCGCGCCCCGGGATAGAGCGGCAAGCCGGCTTTGCGCGCGTCCGCGTCGGTGCCCATATGCAGATCTCCCACGGAGCTTTGGATATCCAGATGCTTGTCCTGACTGTTGTCCGTTTGTTGCGCTCGCGCAGCCAAGCCAGAAGTCGCCACAGCGATGCCTAATACTACTGTGAGCATTACTCGAAATTGTATCGGTCGAAACATGTGTGCCTCCTCGAACTCCAGAAAAATCGGGCCCTAGATATCGGAATCTTTGCCGTGCGTGCGCACGTAGACCAAAGAAAAGCTCGATCCCCCGCCATCCGATCGGACCGCAACAATATGCTGATCGTCTCTCCTGCCCGCTTTGAGCTCGATGTTATCGCCATGGTCGCCCGCGCAGGTCAACTCGTTTGAATCGTTCTGGGAGCCGTGCTCACCCATTTTCATGTCCAAGTCGAGATTGGAAGTGTGGCATTCCAGCACATTGCCGTACTTCTTTAACTGGTCTCGATAGAAAGACAAGACTTTGGCAGGCGCGGCGTCGGACTCGTACTCCATCGCGACAACTTTCAGCCCGTAGCCGAAGCCGGTGATGTTGACGTTGGCGCTTTTATCGCCGCCGTCGGAGTCTTTCTCTTTCAACTTGGCACCCGGATAAACTGGCAGGCCGACGTCAGCGGCATCGGCCTCATTGCTGACGTGGACGCCACCGAGAAGCGTATGGATGTCGACCTGTTTGTCCTGGCCGTCAGCTTCCTTCTTCACGTTGACGCTGCATCCGGGCAGGACGAGGAGCACAGCCAAGCCGACTCCGGCGACGGCCATTACAAGTGTCGAGAATTTTTTTGTGCTCATGTTAAGACCCTCCACCAGCAACCTGGATTGGACGCTCAAGGCCGGCGCCGCGCTGGGCGACACTGGGAATGCTCACGGGAAGATGTCCGCGGATGGCGATTTCTCCGAACAACGCCTTGACTGCGCTCAGCTCCGACACCGACGCGTTGGAAAACGTACACATGTAGTTCGCAATCTTCGAGAAGTCCGCGGCCAGGTACGGGTTTCCCATAGCGATGACCACGGTCTTTTCCGAGGCGCGATTCAGCAACTGCTGCAGCAGAACGCCAGAGGCATCCGTCATAGCGACCGCGTTCCCCACTCTGCCCGCCGTTGGCACCACGTAGACCGCGGCCACAACCGTTTTGGCTTCGGCTACGGCTTTCAGCACCTCGTCGCTCATCCCGGCGGCGATGCGCGGATCCACATAGAGCACGCGCGCGTCGGGAATGCGGGCTCGAAATTCACGTCCAAACACTCGCCCGGATTCGGTCCGCACGTCCTCGGAGAAGAGCACTGCTACAACCTGATTACGCGTCTCCTCTTGTGTCGTATACGGAAGCGCCGCTTTGGCGGTTCCCTGGTATTTGAGCGAAGATTTCAGAGGCAGCACCCTGCCGTTGTCACGCACCAGGGTCACCGCAGAGTCGGCCACCTGCTGACCGAACGCTAGGTTCTCCGGTTTTCCCACAAGGTTGGCGAGGGCATTCACATCCACCATCCGGGCCTTCTGCAAGTCCAGAGACGCCTTTATCTTCAGGATCTTAAGAACAGACCGGTCCAGGCGTTCGCGTGAGATCTCTCCCGACTGAACCGCCTGGAGCATGGCACTGTATGAGGCGGGGAAGTCGGCGGGGATGAGCAACAGGTCGTTGCCGGCCTTGAAAGCCTCGACCGCAGCCCGGCCAATGTTGTTGGCAAAAAGATGTGTAAGGGCGGCCATGTCGAGAGCGTCGGTGACGATGATTCCGTTGAAGCCGAGCTGTTTTTCGAGCAGGTCTGAAACAATTGCCGGCGAAATCGTGGCCACGTGGTTGGGATCCGGATCGAGTGCAGGAACGGTCACGTGCGCCACCATAACTGAATCGACTCCCGCCGCAATAGCCTGGCGAAACGGCGGCAGTTCAATGGTGTCGAGGTGGGCGCGGTCCACGTTGACGCTGGCAACGCCAAGATGCGAATCGGTCGCCGTGTCGCCGTGACCAGGAAAGTGTTTCGCCGTGGTGAGCATTCCGCCTTCATGCGCACCTTTAATATATGCGGCGACCAGATCGCCGACCTGCTTGGGATCTTCACCGAAGGAGCGGGTGTTGATGATGGGATTCGCGGGATTGGAGTTCACGTCGGCGTCGGGGAAAAAATTCCAGTGAATGCCGATGGCGCGAGATTCTTCGGCGGTAATGCGGCCGAAGGCTTCGGCGTCTTCTAGCTTGCCGTCTCCCCCGAAAGCCATGGCGTGCGGGAAGACCGTGGTTCCTTTCAAGCGCATCGAGACGCCGCGTTCGAAATCTGCGGCGAACAGCAGAGGCAGTTTCGACTCGCTTTGCAGGCGGTTGAGAATTTCGGCGGCTTCGTAAGGCTCGCTGCGCAGAAGAAACGGGCCGTCCACATGGACTGTCATGGCAAATGAGCCCACATGATACTTCTGGATTTCTTCAAGCCACTGCAGATTTTCTGGACTCTCGACGTTGAGAAAATTGGCGCGGCACCAGATCATGAACACCTGCCCGACTTTCTCTTCGAGGGTCAGCTTGCGTAGCGTCTTTTCCGCCCACTTTTCGCCTTCGTGGGTAAGATGAACCGGGCCGGGGCGCTGGTATTTGTCTTTCGCGAGTACTGCCGAGGAAAGCGTGAGAAAAAACAGCAGGATTGCCAGTTTGCGGGGCATGCCAGAACGATAGCAGAAACGACGTGCTGTTGCCGTCCTGCTGGTTCATCCGCGAGGATCCGTGAAATCCGTAGCGAGAGATGTTTCGATACGAGACACGGCTTCGTGCTGAATCTTCCCATCGTCACCGAAGCTTCGCAGCCAATGGACTTTCGGCTCGCGGCGAAACCACGTCATTTGTCGCTTGGCATAGTTGCGGTGAGCCTGCTGAGCCGCCTGGAGCGCCTGCTCGCGCGTGAGTTCGCCACGAAGAAATTGCAGCGCCTGCTTGTAGCCAAGGGAAGACAGCGAGCCGGCACCGTCACCATACTTCTCAACCAACCGCTGCGTCTCTTCGATCAGCCCAGCGTCGAACATCTGCTTCGCACGGCGGTTAATTCGGTCATAGAGCGCCTGCCGCTCGGGATCGAGACCGAGGCGCAGAATGCGGAAGCCGCGCAAGGGGTCGCGTCCACGTTGCCACAGTTCCGTCATCTTCTGTCGCGACGCCAGGCATACCTCGATTGCGCGGATCAGCTTGGGCGTGTCATTCGGATGAATCTTTTCAGCAGCGGCGCGATCCAGGCGGCGCAGAATGCGATGAAGGTAATTCGAGCCGCGTGCCTCAGCGAGCCGTCTCAATCGCTCGCGCAGTTCTTCAGAGCGCTGCGGCCCAGGAGAAAGCCCTTCGAGCAGTGCGCGCAGATAGAGTCCGGTGCCGCCCACGAGGATCGGCAAGTAGCCGCGCACTTTGATCTCCTCGAGCACTTGCCGTGCCTGGCGAGCATATTCGCCGGCGGTGATATGGCTGGTGGGCGCCACCCAATCGAGCAAGTGATGCGGAGCGCGAGCTCGTTCTGAAGGCGTGGGCTTCGCGGTACCAAGGTCAAACTCGCGGTACATCGCGAGAGAATCGCAGTTTACGATCTCGCCGTGGAAGCGCTCGGCGAGCGCCAGAGAGAGCGCAGTCTTGCCGCTGGCAGTGGGGCCGAGCACCACTACGAGCAGCGGTTCAGGCTGCACCGAAGCCACCGTCAGCGCACACTCCAGTGAATGGCGTGCCAGTAGCGAATCAATGTGAGGATGAGCAACAGAAAGGCAATCAACAGCAGGCCGGAAGTTTCCGTGGCATAAATTGCGTGCCGGCGGTGCTTGGCGGAGGTATCGTTCTGGCGCTGAGCGTCAGCCACGCAGATATTGTACGCTCGGCAGAAAGCCTAACGGTTGGTGCTACACTACGCCTCGTCGGTCGCCCATAGTCATGCCCACCTTCCAAGGCAACCCCAGCAGAATCGCGCGCTTTGGAGTATTCGAGCTCGACCTCGCCGCCGGCGAACTGCGCAAGAACGGCGCCAGGCTTCGCCTGCAGGAGCAGCCGTTTCAGGTTCTGGCCCTGCTGCTGGAGCGCGCCGGCGATGTGGTGACGCGCGAGGAACTGCGCCAGAAACTCTGGCCCGCTGACACCTTCGTGGATTTCGACCACAGTCTGAACACCGCCGTGAACAAGCTTCGGGAAGTGCTGGGCGATTCGGCATCCAGTCCACGTTATATCGAAACGCTGGCCCGTCGCGGATATCGGTTTATCGCACCGGTACAGAACGATCTGGCGACGGCCTCCGCGCAGAATTCCACAAGCGCCCTGCACCCTGAACTCGAAGTACCGATCCCGCGGCGCGGGCTGACGCGGGGACTATTCGCCCTGGTCCAAGTGATGTACCTCATCTTCTACGTTGTCGCGCTTTCCCGCCTGCAGGCGATCCAGGGAATCGCAGACTCTTTCTTACCCGGCGTGGGGCGAAACCACGCTGGCGGCCGTGGTGATGGTGACTGCTGGCGTAGGAATTCCGCTGCGTTGCTATCTGCTCTCCGCCGTAGGATTCGATTACCAGCGCCTGGGCGAGAAATTTCAGCAGATGTTTCCTTTTATTCTTGCTCTCGATCAGCTCTGGGCTGTGGCTCCGTTTCTGCTGATGCAGAAGATCGGGCTGGGTGCAGCTTTTGCAGCCAGCGCGGGACTACTCTATGTGCCGTTCTCAGAACGCACTCTGATTCGCATGGCGTACCTGAAACGACAGACGCCGGAGCAAGCGCGCGAATAAGACTATTCCATTTCTTCTTTGGTGGGGTTGTAGAAGAAACGGAATCGAAGGGCGAGATACGGTCCCCCAAAATCGCTGGGGAGCGCCGGAAACGGATCGGAGCCCACGATGCCCGCCCAGGCCGCACGATCGAGCGGAACATCGCCGGAGCTGGTGACCAGCTTCATGCCCGCGACCTTTCCATCCTTGGTAATCGCGAACTCAATGATCAGGCTCCCGTGTTTCATTTCCGCGGATTCCGGAATCGCGTTGTACCAATTTTGACGAACGTCGTGCAGCACTCGCTGAAGGTAGGGGCCGAAATCTACGCCTTGCGTGTCGCTGAGAATCTCAAGGTTGCCCACTTGGCGGCCGTGCGCCCCGGTGCCTAATCCGAAATCGCCATTGTCACCTTGTCCTCCAGCCCCACGCCTTGCCGCCACCGCGCGAGTCGCGTCCTGGATCGCAGAACCCGCGGACATGGAACCGCCATACTTTTCGAACTCGTGTTTGACATTCGGTGCGGCGGGCGTTTGCAGTTGCGCAACTTCAGGATTTGGCGCCTGCTCGGGCGCGGGCTGATTCTGCGCAAATCCCGCGGACGACTGAGGTGGAGGCTGCGGTGCACCGCTCGAGCCCGGCGCTCCCGGCGGCGGGGACGCCAGAATCTTGCGCAACTCCTTCACATCCAGTTGCGGGTGCCGCGTCATGGCGACGCGGTTTTTGTCGGAAAGGATATTCGTATTCGGCTTCTGCGGCACCTTTTGCAAGTCCGATGGAAGCTCGAGGAAGGTCAAATCCTTCCCGTTCGTCAGATTCTTCGCCACCACAGTCGAGTGCCAGGGCAGGTATTTTTCAAGCCTCTCAATATTGAAGATGGCGATGAGGAGAATCAGGTGGACGATGACGGAAATCCACGCAGCTTCGCGGCGCCGCGAGCGTGCCAGATCGTCCTGTAGCTGGATGAGCAGATGCGGCACGCGGGCATCGTCATCCAGCGCGCGATAAGCCGTTTCCCATCCCTGGGCGTCGTACAGTCCAAGCTGCTCCGGTTGCGGCTTCTCCGGAGGAGCCACTGGATCCTGGAATGGAATTTGCGTGATGGGCATGAACTAAGCTTGTCCGAGCTGGGCGTGTCCAAGCCAGGCCTGTCGGTTAGACACAAATCCCCCACGCCACGTTGCATCCCGCGTTTCCTGGGGCAACGCAACGAACCAGCACAGCCAAGCTAGCTGTATTTTCGCATCTTTCGGGGGATTCTGCCCATGCACAAAATAGAGCGGGACTTGCGTGTGTAAACATTTGTAAATCGCGGTGAATTTAGCGGGGAGCGGGTCTGCATGCGGCACCTAGCCTTTCGCTTTGGCAATCCCAGCAAGCCCGACTTTCTTGCCATGCTCGCGAATCTCAGCGACAATGTCGAGCGCCAGCGCCAGCGCGCGGCGGCCATCGTCGAGTGGCACCACCGGCGTGGACCGCTCGCGCACCGCATGAAGAAACGACTTCAACTCGGCGTGCAAAGGCTCCTCCGAAGTCACCGGAGGCTTGGCCACCTTTATCTGCGGATTGACTGTGGGAGCACCTGGCGCACCATCGGCGCCGACCGTGAATACAAGCACTTCCTGCCGTCCGTAGTCGACGGAAACATACTGCTGGGGCTGAAAAAAGCGCAGCTTGCGCACCCGTTCCGTCGAAACTCGGCTGGCCGTGAAGTTCGCCACGCATCCCGATTCGAACTCAAGCCGCACGTTCGCGATATCAGCCTTGCCCGAAAGAATCGGCAGGCCGACGGCGCGCACCTCTTTCACCGGAGACCCAGCAAACGAAAGCACGATATCGAGATCGTGAATCATCAGGTCCAGCACCACATCAACATCAAGTGACCGCGGAGTGAAGACGCTGAGCCGATGCACTTCGAAAAACATGGGCTGGGTAAGCAGAGGGATGGTGGCTCGCACCGCGGGATTAAATCGTTCAAGGTGCCCCGCTTGCGCAATGCGCGTGTGCGTGGCAGCCAGTTGCACCAGTTCGTTCGCCTCGGCCAGCGAAGCCGCAACTGGCTTCTCAATCAGCACGTCGACTCCCGCTTCCATCAGCGCGCGGGCCACTGCCAGGTGATGCACAGTAGGCGCAGCCACCGACGCCGCGCGAATTTCGCTGTGCGTGGTTAACATCTGCGCGACCGAGCCAAAAGCGCGGCAGCCGAACTCGCGCGCCACCGCGTCGGCGCGATCCAGATTAGGATCGACCACTCCCACCAGCCGCACCGGCTCGCCCTGCTGCTCCAGTTCGTGATACACCCGCGCATGGTTGCGTCCGAAAACGCCCACACCCACCACCGCAACGGAAATCGCATTGTCAGCTTGCAGGAAGGAACTCTCGCCTGGCTGGTTGCCAGCAGGAACAACAAATTGTAAACGTAAAGCTGGGAAAGAGCATCTTCAATAGATTGAGTTGTTTTGCGATCGGGCGATTGGGCCATTGGAAATGCCCTCGTGTCTCGCGGTTTTCAATTGCCCAGTGACCCGATCGCGCAATTACACATTAGGAGCGTCTCACTTCATGCGAACCATAGCACTGCTTACCGTCTCAAACATCTTCATGACCTTCGCCTGGTATGGTCACCTGAAATATCGCGATGTCCCACTATTCAAGGTGATCGTGATCAGCTGGTTGATCGCCTTCTTCGAATACTGCTTCCAAGTCCCGGCCAACCGGATCGGCTCTTATGAATTCAGCGTGGCGCAACTGAAGACCATTCAGGAGGTCATCACGCTGGTCGTGTTCTCGGTGTTCTCAGTGCTCTACCTGAAGCAGCCGGTGCGCTGGAACCACGCCGTCGGATTCGGCCTGATTGTGGTCGCGGTGGGAGTGATCTTTAAGCAGTGGTAGCTGAGCAGAGTGAGGGGCGACTCAACTCTTGGATTTCGCGGCATGCCCCTGCACCTTTTTCAGAATCGCAATCTGGCCCGCATGATAAAGCGCGTGTTGTGCCACGCCGTGCAGCATGAAGTAGAAATCGTATCTCTTGCCGGGAACCCGCTCGCGCAGCCGCGACTCAGGCAAAGCCGCAACCATATTCACCAGCACATCGTGCGTGTGCTTCGCACGAGCGATAGCCTCACGCCACGCAGTTTGAGTAGGTTTAGGAACGACGGGAAAATTCGCCGTACCCGTAAGCTGCACTTTCTCCCCATCCAGCCGGCGTCTGGCCGCATCGTCCCAGGCGGAAACGTGCAGCACCAACTCCCAGATGCTGTGAACGTCAGGCAGTGGCTGCGCGGCAGCGGTCGTAGCATCCATCTCATGCAACAGTTCCAGCAGAGCGGGACCATGCCACGCGTCGCCCTCAAATGCGCGGCGAAGCTGTTCGGCGATCAGGGCAGGTTCAACACTCGGAGTGGTCATAATCCTTTGGCTTCCTTCCAGAAAATCAACGGGCGACTCGCGAATAAAGTAAATCGATCAGGCCGCGTCAGCCACAACCGCCACCCCCGCGGCATTGGCTGCCTCAATAACTTTCTCTCCATCAAGTAGCAGACATTTGCCGGCATCGAGCGCAAGGCAGGTAGCGCCTGCCGCCTCCATAACTTCGATAGTCCTCACTCCGATCACCGGAACATCAAACCGCATATCCTGATTCGGTTTCGCGATCTTCACCACCGTAAGGGCGCGGCTCAACGTGGAAGCATCTCCGCGCAGCGAACCCATAACGTGCCCGCCACGCTCGATGGCGGCGTCGGTGCCTTCCATGGCTTCCACCGCCACGCAAGCCGATTCCGCAATCACCACCGTCTGCCCAATGTCATGCTGCGCCAGCTGCCGAGCCACGGCGCGGCCGTAGTCGATGTTCTTTCGTTCCTGTTCGCTCGGAGCGCGGCGCGTGAGCACTCCGGCCTTCACCAGCAGAGGCTCCAGCAGCCCAGTCGAACTCTCAAGCTTGATGCCCTCTTCCGCGAGAACCTTGGCCACTGCGCCAAGCAGGCTATCCGTATTGCGCGTGGTAAGCGACAGCAAGAGCTTAGCCAGCCGCCAGTCCGGCCGGATAGCGGAGAAAATCTGCTTGTGCTTCACCTGCCCGGCCATGATGGCGCGCCGCACGCCTTCCCGCTGGAAAGTCTCAATTAGCTTCGAAAGCTCTCCCAAAGAAAGCCAGTGAACCGAAGCCCCGCCGCGATCCTCGATCTCAGGTGAAGCTTCCTCCTTGATCGCGACCACGACAACTTCGAATCCCTGAGCCCGAGCGGCGTCAAGCACGAGCAGCGGGAACTTGCCATTCCCAGCAATAAGGCCGAGCTTTACATTTTGGGAGGGCATGAGGCGAGACCCCAACAGAAAGATGCCGAGCCAGTCTAGCACCCAGCCTTCATTGAGTACCGCCGTTCGTTGGTCAATAACGCTAACGCCCGGTTACGATAGTTATGCTGTGGCTACTCCGCCCTTCGCTAAACTGTTACGGTTAGAGCGCGAGGTGCACGGTGAAGGCTCTTCTGGTACGTTCTCTGCTCGTCGCGGTCCTTGCGGGTCCCGCGATCGACCTCGTTAGCACATTTACATTGTTCCACAGTGCGACGAAATACGACCCGCCCATAAACGAGGCCGGGTTTCACCAGATGGGAAGTATGACGGTAAACGAGATGGAGGCTGCGCTTGCGAAAAGGAGCACTAAGATGACTCGGTGGGACTGGCTGAGGGACTCAGTTCAGTTTTCGTATTTCTGGAAGCAGGTTGCGCATGACGCCATAGTGCCCAGCTGTGGCGTGTTCCTAGCTTGCACATGGGTCGGCTGGATGGAAAGAACGCGCGTGCAGAGGTCGAAAACCGTCACGTAGTTGCGGCGGCGGCGAAAAATCGCCATAGCACTCATTGACCGGATCTCGGCGCGCTCGACGGAAGGGTCGGCGCCCTCCTACTTGATGATCCCACGCTCCGACGCTTCGATGAACCGGATCAGCACCTCCACATCCTCGCCGCGATCAGGCTCACTCTTCAGCTTCTCCAGCGCCTGCGAAGTATTCATCTTCGACGCCAGCAGCGTTTTGTAGGCATGATGAATCTTGCGGATTCGCTCCTGCGAAAACCCGCGGCGCTCGAGCCCAACTTTATTCATCCCGTAAGCGTGAGTGTTGCGGGCCGCGGACGTCATCGAAAACGGCAGCACGTCCTGCGTGATGGTTGTACCCCCGCCAACATAGGAGTGCGCTCCAATGCGCACAAACTGATGCACGGGACAAAGCGCGCCCACCACAGCCCACTCCTCCACGGTCACATGCCCGCCCAGTGTCGCTCCGTTCACCAGCATGCAGTGGTCGCCGATCACGCTGTCGTGTCCAATGTGCGCGTAGGCCATGATCAGCGTGTGGCTGCCGACGCGAGTGAGCCCGCCGCCTTTCACGGTGCCGCGGCTGATGGTGACGCACTCGCGAATCTCGTTGTGGTCGCCAATCTCCAGCCGCGTCGCCTCGCCTTTGTACGTAATATCCTGCGGTGCCATGCCGACAGCGCAGAACGGAAAAAACGAATTGTCGTGGCCGATCTTCGTCGGCCCCTCCAGAGCCACGTGCGATACCAGGCGGCAGCGCTCGCCCAGTTCGACCTCAGCCCCGATCACGCAGTATGGACCGACCGCGCACGACGCCGGCACTTTGGCTCGCGCATCAATAATCGCAGTAGGATGGATTGCCGTAGGATGGGCCGCTTTAGGATGAACATTCATGATCGAGTCATTGCAGCGTCAGAAGATGGACTGACGGCGGGGCAGCAGGACTCTGCTTCATTCCGCATCCGCACCGTTACCGCCGACATCCCCACCATTCCCGCGCCCGCGCGAGCTGTCGATCAGCTGGCACGACACCGTCGCCTCCGCCACGCGCTTGCCTTCCACAAACGCGACGCCGTGCATCTTCGCGGCGATCATGCGGGGAATGACGCGCCAGCCCTGCACTTCCACCTCGATCCGTAGTTGGTCGCCGGGACTCACCGGACGGCGAAACTTGGCCCGATCGATTCCCGTGAAGACCATCAGCTTGTTGCTGCGATCTTCCAGTTCGGTGAGCAACAGCGCTCCCCCAGCCTGCGCAATGGCTTCCACGATCAGTACTCCCGGCATGATGGGCAATCCCGGGAAGTGCCCGTTGAAAAAAGGTTCATTGATCGTGACATTCTTGATGGCTACGATGCGCTCTTTGCGTTTCAACTCCAGCACCCGGTCAATCAGCAGAAACGGATAGCGGTGCGGCAGAATCTTCAGGATCTCGTGAATGTCGAACCCAGTCTTGGGCGCGCCATTCTCCGGCGGAGTGCTTTCAGTCATAGTTCGTTCTCAATCAGTTCGCCGCAATCAGCCTGAAGATTATACTGTACCGCGTCGCATTCACGGCGCAGCGCCACGCCAGCCGCGAAAGGAATTGTGCCCGGCATGAAAGCAGGAAAATCAGCAGCGGCTCGGACTCAGCCTGCGGGGGCCGATCGCCTGCGCTATTTCTCAGAACATCAGGACGAGATCGTCGCCACGATTCGCGATCTCGTCGAAATCGAATCCCCCAGCGATAACAAGCCGGCTGTTGACCGCATCGCCACCGTCCTCGCGTCCAAGTTTGAAGCTCTCGGCGGACGTACCCATCTTCATCGCAGCGCAGACTTCGGCGACAGTTTGCAGATCGATTTCGCCGCCGAATCAACTCGCAAGCCGGTTCTGCTGCTCGGCCACTACGATACGGTTTATTCCCTGGGCACGCTGGCCAGCATGCCTTGCAAAATCGAGAACGAACGCTTGCGCGGCCCCGGCGTTCTCGACATGAAGTCGGGTATCGCGCTCATGCTCCATGCCATCGCGGCGCTGCAAGCCTGGCACGGCCAATTGCCCCGGCCCATCACGGTCTTTCTGGTTTCCGATGAAGAAGTTGGCAGCCATTCCTCGCGAAAGATCACCGAAGCCCTGGCGAAAGAGTCTGCCGGAGTGCTGGTGCTCGAACCCGCCGCCGGCCTTCGAGGCGCCGTGAAAACCGCGCGCAAAGGTGTGGGCGAATACACGCTGCGCGCAAAAGGCGTCGCTGCCCACGCCGGACTCGATCCCGGCAAGGGACACAGCGCCATCCTCGAACTAGCCCGCCAGATCACGGTGGTCTCGAAATTGAATAATCTGCGGCAAGGCGTTTCGGTAAACCCCGGCATAGTGCAAGGCGGAACGCGCACCAATGTGATCGCAGCCGAGGCTTCGGTCGGCATCGATGTCCGCATCAAGAGTGCGAAACAAGCCTCCGGCCTTGACCGCAAGCTGCGTTCCCTCAAGCCATTCGACAAGCATTGCAAACTTGAAATGACTGGCGGCATCAACCGCCTGCCCATGGAGCGCACTGCCGGAGTAGCGGCGCTTTACAAAAAAGCTAAGGAGATAGCCCGCCAGATCGAATGGAAACTTGAAGAAGCAGCCGTAGGCGGCGGTTCCGACGGCAACTTCACCGCGGGCATGGGCATCCCCACGCTCGATGGCCTAGGCGGCGTAGGCGACGGCGCACATGCAGTTCACGAATTCATCTTCATTTCCGAACTGCCGCGGCGGGCCCTGCTGCTCGCGGGAATGATCGAAAGCGCGTGATTGATGGAAAATGATTGCTGGGAAGCGATCAGTGGGAAACCCACATGCTCAAGTTTATGGTGGTCATTTACCGGCGCACTGATTTAACCCACGAACAGTTCCTCCGGCACCTGCAAGAAGTTCATGGGCCTTTGGCGAAGAATCTGCCCGGCCTCAGAAAGTACGTTCAGAATATTGTCCGTGACGATCCCAGGCGGAAGCCACCCGGATGGGACGCTGTAGTAGAGCTCTATTTCGACGATTGGTCGAGCATGGAAGCGGCGTGGGCAAGCCCGCAGGGTGCAGCCTCCGACGCCGACCTGCCGACGTTTGCTGACCTAACTCGCACCACGTGGTCGGTGGTCGACGCGATCACCGCGCTGGAATATCACGATGCTGGAATGAAGACCAGAAAATAATCCATCCTGTCGCCTTTCACAAAGTCATATTGTCCGAGCAACCGGTAGCCCGCTTCGGCGGCTTCATGCAGGACTACGTCGCGGCCCACCCCATGGTCCTCACCATTTCCATTTCGGTCGATGATTCCAACCTTAGCGCCGGGACGCAGCGCCGCCCGCAGGTTCCGTAACAGAACAACCGGCTCGGCAACTTCGTGATAAGTCTTCAGAAGAAGCACGGCATCCACAGAACGCGCGGGGAGCAGCGGGTTGTCGGGTTTGCTAAGGATGGTCTTTATGTTGTGCAACTGCTCCTTCTGCGCGCGAGCGTCGATATATCGAATCGATTCCGGGTTGATGTCCACGGCATAAACCACGCCGCGTTCGCCCACACGCCGCGCCGCCCGCACCGTGAACCAACCCGACCCGGCTCCAATGTCCGCCACCGTCTTTCCCGGAGTGATGCCAAGAATGTCCATGACCCGATTCACTTGCAGTCGCTCATCCCGCCCGGGAGAATCGAAAATAGAAAGATCTCCCGTATAGGGTTCGCTGGTTTTGCGATGTTCGGCTGGGGCATTAACCGGAGCCTGCGCTGCCTCTTGACCGTAACCGCGAGAAACCGTCAGGCAAAAGATAAGCAGCGCCAGCATCAGCACACGATGTTTAATAGTCACCGCAAACCTCCAGAACAATCTCTAGAATAGACTTTGCAAGAGCAACTCGGTAAGCGGAGATCCGGCAGCGCAGAACAAACGCTGCACTCCATTCTTTGACTCTAAAGTTCCCATAGCCTAGACTTTTTACAGGCAGTTGCACTGACCTGCCCGGCGTTCGGAACACCTGAAGTATTCTGGAGGAGTTATGGGGGAGTTTTCACCTTGGCATTGGCTGTTGATTATCGCCATCGCCCTTCTGCTCTTCGGACCCGGAAAATTTGCCGCCGTCGGCAAAGGCATCGGCGAAGGCATCCGTAACTTCAAAGCTTCCATGAAAGAAGGCGCCGAACCGAAAAAAGAAAAAGAAAAGAAGAAGAGAAGAAATCCTAGCCTAACATTTGCAGGCGCAATTCATAGCGCTCCCCGCTCTCGCAGCATCCGATATACCAAGGCCACTGGCAAACCCACGACGTTGCTGTAATCCCCCTCAATCCGCGGGATCCAGCGCGAAGCGATGCCCTGGATCGCATACCCTCCGGCCTTATCCATAGGCTCTCCGGTAGCCACATAATCGCGAATCTCATCATCGGACAACTCACAAAAAGTCACCATCGTGGTTTCGGAAGCAGTCTCTGCTTCAGCTTTACCGGGCACCGGCCCCACCACGCACACTCCAGTGATCACGGCGTGCACCCGCCCCGAGAGCAATCGCAACATGCGAGCAGCATCATCCGCATCGCGAGGCTTGCCCAGGATTGCGCCATCGACCACAACGATGGTATCCGCACCGAGAACACAATCCCCAGCCCGGCCTTGAAAAATTGCCAGCGCTTTTTCCCGCGCCAGGCGCTCGGCGCAGTCTCGTGGAGGCTCCCCGGCAAGCGGAGTTTCATTGATATTAGCGGCCTGCACTCTGAACCCAATCCCGGCATTGCGCAGCAACTCTTGGCGGCGAGGCGACGCGGAAGCAAGAACAATCATGCGACCTGAATCCTACCTGAAAAAGCACCGAGTACCGAGTCGAGAGGACGAGTGCAAGCCGCCGCGAAAGCTAAAACTCGGGACTCGAGACTAGATACCAGCGACTATCTGCTCCCAACCACCCCGCGCACTGACTCAATCAGCTTCGCCGAATCGTAGCCGATACCGTCCTTAAACACTGTCTCCACGTTCTCGATGTCCTCGATCTTCTTCGACGGATCGCCTTTGATCACAACCAAATCCGCCTGCTTCCCCGCAGCAATCGTGCCGATGCGGTCCATCTCTCCCAAATATTGCGCGCCGTTTTCCGTAGCGATGTGAATCGCCTCCATCGGCGTAAATCCCGCTTCCACCAACAATTCCACCTCGCGCTGATCTCCAAAACCTGCAATCACCCCGCCCATGCCGGTGGGATCCAATCCGGCCAGAAGCATTCCTCCCGCCTGCACGAAGGCACGCTCAAACTCCATTTCTTTCTTGAAAGCCGCGGGCCACGGGGATGCGTCGCCGTGGTAACGCTTGCGGATGAGATTCGCATCGCTGGCACGCACCTTGTTGTTGAGCAAAGCGCTGCGCGCGTCCGGCGACAAAGCATCGAGAACGCGCTGCTCAATCGTCGGCCGTCCGGGCACGAACATCTCGAACACAGGCAGCGTCGACGTGACGGCAACGTGATGTTGCACCAGGTCTAGGATCGTGTCGTGCAGCGGCCCGCTCTGCACGTCCAGCTTCGAAAGCAGCTCATAGTCAAGGTTCTCGGGACACTCGCCCGGCTTCTTCCAGGGAAAAAATTCCGTGTCCACAAGCAAGCCGTGTTCCAGATCGTCAATTCCAATCGCGGCCGCTTCCCGAAAACCGATGGAGCAAAGATGCCCGGTGACCTTGGCTCCGCGCTTGTGCGCCGCCGCCACCGCCGCCGAAAGTTCCGCCGGAGTAATGAACATATACGCTTTAAAATTGTCTACGCCCTCATCGAGCCAGTAGTTCACGGTCTTAGTCGCGTCGTCAGGCCCGGTAAGTGCGTGCATCTGGACCGCGAAACTGCCAGGCCCTTCCAAGTAAGGTCCAGTAACGTGAATCTTAGGTCCCGGCGTTGCGCCTCTATCGATCTGCTTCTTGAGCTCAAGATCCGTGTAGGCCTCAAGCCCACCCGCGGTGCGGATCGTCGTCACTCCCGCGGCAACGTACAAGCGTGGGAAGCTGAACCCCATCTCTCCGAAGATGCCGTTGCCCATCGGATAGAACATGTGGTCGTGCATGCCGACAAGACCGGGAATGATGGTGTAACCATGCAGGTCAAGCACCTGGGCATTTTTAGGAACATTCGCGGACGCAGCGTCGGAAACTGACTCGATCTTCCCGTTCGAGATAATGACGGTCTGGTCGTCCCGCTCCGCCGCGCCCGTGCCATCGATCACGCGCACATGAGTCAGCGCCACTACAGGTGCATCAACTTTCACGAACCCGCGTACCTGTGGCGAAAGCGTCTGAGCCGATGCCACGCCAACCGCAACCAGAAACCCCACAATCAGCAAAGTCAACTTCTGCATAAGCGCCACCTCGACCGAGAGAACTCTGGCCGCACGATTTTAACGGATCGGACATCGCAGCGGATCGGAGATTGTAACGGATCAACGGCCATCGTGAGCCTCCGGCGCGAGCACTACCCACTGATCAGTTCAAGCCGATTCCCAAACGGATCGTGCACGTGGCACCGGCTAATCCCGGGTATATCGTGCGGCTCAGTCACGTCAATTCCCGCATCTCGCAATCGCTGCAGTAGCAGCGCGTAATCGCGGCAAAGCAAAGCCGGGTGCGCCTTCTTCGCCGGACGAAAATCACTTTCCACTCCGAGATGGAGCTGCACACCCCCACTCTCAAACCAGCATCCACCACGTTTCGCGAGTTCCGGCGGCTTGGGTATTTCCTTCATCCCAAGCAGGCCTTCATAAAAGTCGCGCGCCTTCTGCTCCCCGCCCGGAGGCATGGCAAGTTGCACGTGATCGATGGTAATGAAAGAGGCGGAAAACTCTCGTGTCATACCAGCATGCTAACTGAGAACGGGAATCAGCAACTGAGGACTCCGCTCGGCCTGCTAAAATCAAAGATTAGCCGCAGTCTCGCAAGAGCAGTGGCAGTTGGGCTGTCAGTTTCGATCCGGTTTCTAACTGGCAGCTGACAACTAGCAACGAATCTATGGACGCCGCTTTCCTCCGCAACTTTGCGATCATCGCGCACATCGACCACGGCAAATCCACGCTGGCAGACCGCCTGCTGGAGCTGACCGGATCCCTCACCGCGCGCGAGATGCAGGCCCAGGTGCTCGACAGCATGGATCTCGAGCGCGAGCGCGGCATCACCATCAAGGCTCACGCCGTCCGCATGATGTACACCGCCCACGACGGTCAGACGTATCAGCTCAATTTAATCGACACTCCCGGTCACGTGGATTTTTCCTACGAGGTCTCGCGCTCGCTCGCCTCCTGCGAAGGCGCACTGCTCGTAGTCGATGCCTCCCAAGGCGTGGAAGCCCAAACCCTCGCCAACTCTTATCTAGCCATCAATCACGGCCTGGAAATTATTCCCGTCATCAACAAAATCGATTTGCAAAGCGCCGACATCCCGCGCACCAAAGAAATGATCGAAAGCGCCGTCGGCCTCGACGCCTCCGACGCCGTGCTCATCAGCGCCAAAACCGGCCAGGGCGTGCCCGACGTCCTCGAAGCCATCGTGAAGCGAATACCGCCGCCAAAGGGAAATCCGGACAGCCGCCTGCAAGCGCTGATTTTCGACTCCTGGTTCGACGCTTACCGCGGAGTAGTGATCCTCACTCGCGTTTTTCAAGGTACGCTGCGCAAGGGCCAGAGAATTCGCCTCTGGTCAAACGGCACAACTTTCGACGCCGAAACGCTGGGCGTGCAAAGTCCCAAGCCGGTAGAAATCGAAGAACTAAAAGCCGGCGAAGTCGGCTTTCTCATCGCCAACATCAAGAACGTAGCCGACACAAAAATCGGCGACACCATCACCGACGACGCTAACCCTGCCTTCGACGCGCTCCCCGGCTTCGAAGAAATCAAGCCCATGGTCTTCGCCGGACTCTACACCGTCGACGCGCACGAGCACACCCGCCTGCGCGAAGCGCTGGAAAAACTTCGCCTCAATGATTCGTCATTCTTTTTCGAACCGGAAAGCTCAGTAGCGCTGGGCTTCGGATTCCGTTGCGGCTTCCTCGGCCTGCTCCACATGGAGATCATTCAGGAGCGCCTGGAGCGCGAGTTCGCTCTCGAACTCATCACCACTGCTCCCGGCGTGCGCTACAAAATCACCAAGACCGACGGCGACTTGATCGAGGTCGATAATCCTTCACGCTGGCCCGACCCCAGCGAGATCGCCAAGGTCGAAGAACCGGTAATCCTCGCCACAATCCTGACCAACGAAGAATACGTCGGCGGCATTCTGAAGCTCGTCGAAGACAAGCGCGGCAAGCAGAAGACTTTCGAGTACGTCAGCTCCTCGCGCGTGATGTTGCATTATGAGTTACCTCTGAACGAAATCGTCCTCGATTTCTACGATCGCCTGAAGTCAGTCTCGCGTGGCTACGCGTCGCTTGACTATCACCTCGCCGACTATTGGGAATCACCCATGGTCAAGCTCGATATCCTCGTTGCCGGCGAACCGGTAGACGCGCTTTCCATCATCGTCCATCGCGATTTCGCCTACGAGCGCGGCAAAGCCCTGGTCTCGAAAATGCGCCAACTCATCCCCCGGCAAATGTTCGAAGTGGCCATCCAGGCTTCCATCGGAGCCAAAATCATAGCGCGGGAGACGGTATCGGCGATTCGCAAGAACGTAATCGCCAAGTGCTACGGCGGCGACATTTCCCGCAAGCGCAAGCTGCTCGAGAAGCAAAAAGAAGGCAAGAAACGCATGAAGCGCATCGGCCGCGTCGACATCCCCCAAGAGGCTTTTCTGGCCGTGCTCAAGGTCGGCGAAGACAGCAACTGAATAGAAGCTATCCCATAAAATCGTTCGGGAAGGGCATGGATTCAGCCGTGTCGCAAGTGGGAAACAGCAATGCGGGCTTCAGCCCCTGAGGGATCCGGGCGGGAGGTGGTTCGTGGGTCCTGTTGCTCTACAGAATCGAAAGGTCAGTGACCCCAAAATGTGCAAATCTGCAAAGTGGGAATCGCCCGACTTTTCGCGGGTCTTACCCATGTTAATGCGGAGTGAATTGCATAACTGGTTACTATTCAGAGCCTTAGGAGCTGAAAATCAGTCGCCGCAAACAGGGTGACAAATCTTTACCCGCAGCCATTTTGCTCATCGCCAGCAATTCCACAAGCTTTTCCACAGCACGGCCGACCCCGCGCAACTCGAATCCCCTAAGGTACTTACCACCGCAAAACTACAGTCATTCCTGCACTCGTCGGAATCACTCTTCCGGCGCCATACCGCCTTCCGCCATCATCTCAAACCGCGTGCAGTTCTTGCGGAAAGCGAGCACCAACTTGCCCGTCGGCCCGTTGCGCTGCTTCGAAATAATGATCTCCGCCTTCCCCTGCAAATCAGGATCGTCCTGCCGGTAAACCTCTTCCCGAAAGATGAACATCACCAGATCAGCATCCTGCTCAATCGACCCCGACTCGCGCAGATCAGAAAGCTGCGGACGATGATCCCCGCCCCGACTCTCCGGAGCCCGGCTCAACTGCGAGAGCGCCACCACCGGCACGCTCATTTCCTTGGCCAGTCCCTTCAATCCTCGCGAAATCGCCGACACTTCCTGCGTACGATTCTCATACCGCTTGCTCCCGCCCGACATGAGCTGCAAATAGTCCACGATAATCAAGTCAAGCCTGCCCTGCGCCTGCTTCAGTCGCCGCGCCTTGGCCCGCATCTCGCTCAGCGAAATGCCGGGTGTGTCATCAATAAAAATCGGAGCGTGCGCCAGATGCTCCATAGCCCGCACCAGCTTCTTCGTGTCATCCTGCCACAGGGAACCGGTACGCATCTTGTGTGCATCCACTTCCGCCGTCGAACAAAGCAACCGCAGCAGCAGCGCCTCGCGCGACATCTCCAGCGAAAACACTCCCACCACTTGCTGATCTTTGATCGCCGCGTTCTCTGCGATGTTCATGGCAAACGCAGTCTTGCCCATCGAAGGCCGAGCCGCAATAATCACCAGATCCGAGCGCTGCAGTCCACTCGTCATCTCATCAAGATTTTCATAATGCGTGGCCAGCCCGGTAATCCGCTGCCCGCGCTGCAGCAAAGCATCCACCGATCCAAACGATTCGCGGACGATCTCCTGCACGCCCATGAACCCGCGCCCAATACGCTTCTCCGAAAGCTGAAAAATCGCAGCCTCAGCGTCGCTCAGCACTTCCTCGGCCGCATCCGATTGATCACCCGCCCGAGCAATCGCCGTATTCGCCGCATGAATCAGCCCGCGCAGCAGCGCCTTGTCGCGCACAATCTTGACGTAATGCTCAATGCTCGGCCGGTCCGGAACTCCATCCAGCAAACTCGACACATAGCCCACATCGCCAATCGCCTGCAGATCCTTGTGCCGGTCCAGCTCGTCGATCAACGTAATCATGTCGATCGGCCGCGACGACTCCGCCAGATCGACCATCCGCCCATAAATCCGCCGGTGCGAATCCAGCGAGAAGTCCTCGATCCGCAAATGTTCCGCCGCCTGGTTGTAAGCAAAGTTGTCGAGCAGAATCGCGCCCAGAATCGAACGCTCCGCTTCTACGTTCGCGGGAAGAGTACTCAGGTTGTAATCCGTAGTCGCCATAATTCCGTACAACACTGTGTCCGAAACTCTCCGCTAGCATAAGCGAATACAAAGCGAAACGCCAAATGATTTGTGGAGAAGCTGTGCAGCCGGGGCACTATGCTGTGGAAGCCTCGCGAAAACAGGTCCTTAAGAAGAAAACGGGTGCGAGGGAAGCGAAAGGTTTATCCGCGTGAATCCGCGCAGATCCGTGGCAAAAGGTCCCGCAAAAAATAAATGCGGCGCAGGGCCAGCCACCCCGCGCCGCATCGCTCGTGGATCTCTCGCCCTGCCTTCCCACCGCTAGGAGCGGCGAGCCGACGGTACTGGTCCGACAGCGCTCGCGACGAGCCGCCGCATTTACCAGCACTGGCCGCAGAGCATGATTCCGAGAATATGATTCGCAGAATCGCTTCTCTGCAACCCCTGCGTTGGCCAGCGGCCCAGCCCGCTCAAGGAGCAGACCGTAGAGGAGGCCGCAATGCCCGGGCAACCGGTATGCGCTCGCGCGCGTTTCCAATTTCCCCCAGCAATTCACCCTCGAGAATTGCCAGCTGCCACCGGCGTCACCGCAATCATCATCCGGCAAGCTTTGAGATTTCCACGTTTGCGCTGCACTCACTCTCAGTCAGAATGTTCGGACCCGCAACCGAAAAACATTTCCCCCTTGTGCAGAAACTGTGGACGATAGGACTTCCCTGTGGAAGGCTGAGGAAAACGCCGCTTCATGGGTCCAAAAAGAAAACCCAGGGCTTGCGCCCTGGGCTGCGTTCTTTCGCCGCTTCGCGGCTGAACTGCTAGTCCCTAACCCCATCCATGAACGCCCGCAGCTTGCGCGACCGCGACGGATGCCTTAGCTTCCGCAGCGCCTTGGCTTCGATTTGGCGGATGCGTTCGCGGGTTACGGCGAAGGACTGGCCTACTTCTTCCAAGGTGTGCTCGCTGCCGTCTTCGAGGCCGAAGCGCATCTTGATTACTTTTTCTTCTCGCGGCGTCAGCGTGCGCAGGACCTGGCCGGTCTGGTCCTTGAGGTTCACGTTGATTACGGCTTCGGCCGGGGAGACTACGGCGCGGTCTTCGATGAAGTCGCCGAGATGCGAATCTTCTTCTTCGCCGATCGGAGTTTCGAGAGAGATCGGTTCCTGCGCGATCTTCAGGACTTTCCGCACTTTGGCAACGGGAATGTCCATTCTTTTAGCGATTTCTTCCGACGTAGGTTCGCGTCCCAGTTCCTGCACCAGCTGCCGCGAGGTGCGGATCAGCTTGTTGATGGTTTCGATCATGTGCACTGGGATACGGATGGTGCGCGCCTGATCGGCGATGGCGCGGGTAATCGCCTGCCGAATCCACCACGTGGCGTACGTCGAGAACTTGTATCCGCGGCGGTACTCGAACTTGTCGACGGCCTTCATCAGGCCGATGTTGCCTTCCTGAATC
The DNA here is from genome assembly GCA_963786075.1 of uncultured Acidobacteriaceae bacterium. Taxonomy (GTDB): domain Bacteria; phylum Acidobacteriota; class Terriglobia; order Terriglobales; family Acidobacteriaceae; genus Sulfotelmatobacter. Next base: position 118,413 of record CAWAYA010000003.1, read on the forward strand.
AGGTCGAGGAATTGCAGGCCGCGGTTGGTATACTTTTTCGCGATTGAAACTACAAGGCGCAGGTTGGCCTCGATCAGCTCGCGCTTGGCCTGCTCCGCGTCCATGTCGCCCTGGATGATCTCGCGTTGCGTGCGCTTGATCTCCTGGAACAGGAGGCCGGCTTCGACTTCGAGCTTTTCAATTTCGCTTCTTACGGCGCGGGCCTGGCGGCGATATTCTTTTTTTTGATCCTCGCTGCGCGTGGCGTCGGCTTTGCGTTCGAGATTGCCGGCCTGGCGGTCGAGCGAGCGCATGCTGTCGACGGTTTTGTTGACCCGGTCGATCAGGCGCTTGCGTTCGGCGTTGGTGAATCCCAGCTTGCGGACGGCGAGCGAAACCCGCACGATGCCGCGGGCCAAATTGCGGCGGGCGCGGCGATGGTCCTTGGGCCGCTTTTTCTGCGACATCGCAACGTACTTTTCCTGCAGGATGCCGGCCTTTTTGTACAGTTTGGCCATGGCGTCGATCTTGCCGGTGAATTCGTTCAGCCGGTTCTGCAGAATCTCATCGGTGATCTCCTCTTCGTCGAAGGTGACAACTTCTTTGATGGAGCGCACGCCCTTCTTCAGGTCTTCACCCATCGCCAGCAGTTCGTGAATGACGATGGGAGAGCGAGAGAGCGCCTTGAGCACGCGCAACTGGCCGCGCTCGATGCGCTTGGCGATTTCCACTTCGCCTTCGCGGGTGAGCAGGGGAACGGTTCCCATCTCGCGCAGATACATGCGGACCGGGTCGTTGGTTTTTTCAAGAGCGCCGGGAGTGAGGTCGAGTTCAACGTCCTCGCCCTCTTCCCCTTCTTCGAACTTCTTATCGAGCGCAGCGGAAGGCAGTTTAGGGCCTTCTAGCACATCAATGCCTTGCGTGCCGATCGTGGTGAGCAGGTCGTCGAGATCGTCGGGACTGACTACGTCCTGAGGGATTAACTCGTTTACCTGGTCATACGTCAGGTATCCCTTCTCTTTGCCGGCATCGACCAGCTTTTTTATATCGTCGTACTTGTCTTCAAGAGCCAAAGAGGTGTTCCTCAAATTCTTCAATTCGCCCGCGAGGAGCGTGTGATAACGGTCTGATAGGTGGGAATCTGGGGTAGCGCGGAGTTGTGCGCCTAGCACAAACTTACAGAGTTTAGCACATAAGTGCTCTCCGGTCTATCATTTGCCCCGCCGAAAGTCCCGCCGGTCGCCGCTATCTATAACTCCGCTAAATACTTAGATGATTTTAATGGTCATTTTGTTTCATGCGCTTTTCTTATTTCCTGGAGCGTCTCTCAGTCCGTGCTCGGCCAGGCTGGGATCCCTCAGGGCCCGGCTCAGCCGATCTTTTTCCAGCAGCAACTGGTTTCTGAGTACCTTATCGTCACTAACCCCTGGCTTGGTTAGTTCGCGCTGCACCTGCTCCAGACGGCGGCGCAAGTGAATACGGCGGAGAGCGCGGACTGCGCCTTCCAGACGCTCAGCGCTGAGTTCTTCCTCCTCTTTCAAGAGGATGGAAGCGAGCATCCGGCGCTCGCTATCAGAGCATGGCACTTCCATTACATCGGCAGTTTCGGCTCCAGCATTGAGTAGAGCCTCGACCAGCGATTCGGTTGCGAGGCCACGATGCAGGCCTTCGCTGTGGAGCGCATACTGCGCCTGCCGGGCGGGATCAAACTCTTCCTCGGCGCCATCGCGGGCGGAGACGTGCTCGCCCGCCTGCATCTGGCGCGCCGAGGCCAGCGCGCGAATTAGGATGCGCTCGGCGTCGGTGGCTTGCGCTTCGGCTGGAGCTTTCACGGCGGTCGCCGAACGTTCCGAAGCCACGTGCCGCAACTCCTGGCGCAAGACGGACGAGTCGATGCCTAGCTTCTGGGCAATCTCCTGGCTTAATTCGTCGCGGACGATCCGGCTGGGGACGCGCTGAATGTGCGGCAGCAGGTAGTTCACCGCTTTCTGTTTGCTCTCGCCGGTGCGTCCGGGAAAATGGCTTCGCGCGCGGTCGATGAGATAGTCGAAGTATCGTTGCGAATGGCGCAGAGCTTCGCCGTAAGCGTCTTTGCCCTTGCGGCGAATGAAGAGATCGGGGTCGAACCCCTGCTCGAGGGTCAGCACCTTGATCTGGAATTCTTCTTCGACCAGCAAGCCTAGCGTGCGCTCGGTGGCCTTGGCTCCCGCCGTGTCGGGATCGAAGTTGACCACCGCGTTCTTGCTGAAGCGACCTAGCAGCTTGGCCTGGATCTCGGTGAAGGCCGTACCCGAGCTTGCGATCACGTTATGAAACCCGGCGGCATAGACGGAGATGCAATCCATCTGACCTTCTACCAGGATGGCGTAATCCAGCTTGCGGATCGCTTCTTTGGCTTTGTCGAGATTGAAGAGAACCCTGCCCTTGGAATAAATTCCGGTTTCTGGCGAATTCAAATACTTTGGACCAGACTTTTCGTCGGCGGCGAGGGTTCGTCCGGTGAAGGCGATGATTCTTCCTGCATCGTTGGCGATGGGAAACATCACGCGGTTGCGGAATTTGGAGTACATCGCGGATGCGGGCTTCGGGCTTCGGCTTTCGGGCTGCGGCAAATCCTCATCCCGCTCAGGGCTGTCCTGCCGAAGCCCGGGGCTCGAAGCCCGAAGCCCGTCTTCCTGTTTCCACGAAAACAGCCCGCTCTCGCGCAGAACGTCTTCGCTGAATTCGCTTGCCAGGCGGTCGCGCAGCAGGAAGCCGGAATCCGGGGCATAGCCGATGCGGAAGCGTGCGATCGTTTCTTCCTCCAACCCTCGTCCGGATAGATACTCGCGCGCTCTGGCTCCCTCGGGACGCTTCAGGCATTCCTGGAAAAACGCAGCAGCCCGCTCCTGAATGTCGAGAAGCTGGGCGCGCAGTTTTGCTTCCTTCGCTTCTGCCGGACTGGAATACGTCGTCTTCGGCAACGGAATACCGAGCTTCTGTGCCACCAGACGGAGAGCTTCAGGGAAGGTGATGTTTTCGATCTTCTGGACGAAGCTGAACACGTCCCCTGAAATGCCGCAGCCGAAGCAGTGATAGAACTGGCGCGTGGCGTGCACCGAAAATGACGGCGTCTTCTCACCGTGAAACGGACACAACCCGGAATAGTTCTGCGCCCCAGCTTTTTTCAGCTTGATGTAATCGCCGATGATGCGGACAATATCCGCCTGCTGCTTCACCGTCTCTTTGAAATCTTCCGCGCTGGCCATGGATGGAGTGATGAGCCGGATGTGACGACACTTCTCCCTTTTGGAATTGTGAGGGAGAATGCGGCTGATAGGAATATACCCGAGCCAGATTGCTGTGGAGAAGCTGTGGAATAAGAGCCTATTCCGGTGACGCGCTCGGAAAAAGAGGACCTTTCGCCAGCTTCCCCGTCTTTCATGCTGCCGCCTTCTACTCGCTGCGCCGTGCCCCTCAACTTTATTCCCTAGTCTGCCGATAGAGCACCCGAGGGTGCATCTTCACCGTGTCTACCGTCGAACAGTACGCCGCCTCGGTGGTTGGGAAATATCAGACCAGCCCAGGTGTGGGCTCGGCGTCACACCATGCTGCCGATGCCATGATCCCGCTGCTTAAGCGCTGGGGCGGGCAACAACTGCTGAGCGTCACGCTCTCCGGGGCCTATGCCCAAGGCACGGCGATCACTTTGTGCTCCCACGTAGACATCCTTCTCTGCCTGCAGCTGTCCGAGGAGATGGAGATACGAAATGTGTTCTGGAAGCTGTTCGAATACTTGGCCGACCAGAATCTGCAGCCGCGCACGCGCGAAGTTTCCATGCAGGTGGAGAGCAACGAACTGCGCGTGGATCTGATTCCCGCGTCGGCGGTCAGCGGGGGCATGCAAGTTCTGTACCACAAGGAACCCGGTTCTCCTTGCAGCACCAATGTGGCGCAGCATGTCCACCTGATCGCAAGGTCAGGGCGCACGCAAGAGATTTGCGCGCTGAAGATTTGGCGTGAGCGTCACGCCCTGGATTTTCCCTCGTTCTATTTGGGACTGGCAACTCTGCGGGCTCTCGAAGGTGAGCGCTTCGGCCAGCTCTCGGACAACGTTTTCGCGGTGCTGCGCTATCTCTCGAGCCGTTTCGAGCAAACCATAATCCGCGACCCGGCCAACCCGGAAAATATTGTTTCCGATGACCTGACGGCAGCGCAAAAAAAGACAGTCGCCCGAGCGGCCCGCCAGGCCCTTGAAGATGACAACTGGGAAAAGATTATCTGGTGACACAAGATCGAGCGCAGGTCTCGCCTAGACTCGCAACTCCACGACGGTTGCCCCGCCACCACCCTCGTTCTGCGCAGGCTCGGCAACTGACTCCACGTGGGGATGCTGCTGCAACGCGTGCCGCAATGCCTTGCGCAGGATGCCCATGCCGCTGCCGTGGACTACGCGCACGCGGGGCAGGCCGGCGAGAAATGCGTGGTCGACGAATTTTTCGACTGCGCGAGTTGCGTCGTCCACATTAAAGCCGATGACGTTGATTTCGGAGGCCGCGTTCTCGCGTTCGTTGCTGAGCGACACCGAAATCCCGCGCGCCCGCGCTGCCGTCACGGGAGAATCTGCTGCTTTGCTCAGCACTTCGGCAATATCGTCGCGGGCGATCTTCATCTTCATCGCGCCCACTTCCACTTCGAAGTGATTGTCATCAAGCTTGCGCGCAACTCTGGCCGCGCGCCCGGTCGATTTCAGTTTGACCGTGTCGCCTTCGGAGACGTGCTTAACAACCTGGGGCTGCGCATGAGGATCCCCCTCATCGGCTCCGCTGGCGTGCGCCACCACGGTGGAATCGAACTGCTCGCGAAATTCGCGGCGCAATTTGGCGATGCGGCGCTCCGCGTCTTTCGACAGCTTCTGCGCCGCGGCCCGCTCCTGGATGGCATTCACCGCCTCGCGGGCGTGATATTCGAAGTCGCGCAGGACGCTCTCCAGTTTCTTCTCCATTTCGCGGGCCTTGGCCTGCTGCTCCTTCTTGCCTTCGGCCGCGAGGCGCGTCTTGTCGCGTTCCAGTTCCTGCCCGCGCGTCTGCAGCCGCAGCCGTTCGCCTTCCGCGTCGCGCAAGCTTGCATGAAGTTTGTCGAGAAATTCGCCGACATCGCGAGCTTGCGAACCCAGGCGCGCCCGCGCGGCTTCGATGATGGCCGGATTCAACCTCAGCCGCTGCGCGATATTAATCCCGGCCGACGCTCCGGGCACTCCCATTTTTAATTCATACGTAGGTTGCAGCGTAGTCTCGTTAAAACCCACCGAAGCATTGGTCACACCTGGGGTATTTGCGCCATAGACTTTCAACGATGTGTGATGGGTTGAAATCACCGTCATGCAGCCGATGCGACCAAAGTATCCCGCAATCGCAACGGCCAGCGCGGCGCCCTCCTCGGGATCAGTGGCCGAACCCAATTCATCGAGCAGCACCAGCGAGTGCGGCGTTGCGGTGCGCGAAATAAAATCGATATTGGTGACATGCGCCGAAAACGTGGAAAGATTCTGCTCGATCGATTGATAGTCGCCAATATCGGCCAGCACCGCGTCGAACACCGGCATTTCCGCGCGGTCGGCGGGAACTGGGATGCCCGTCTGCGCCATCAAGGCCAACAGGCCTACCGTCTTGAGGGCTACTGTTTTCCCCCCGGTGTTCGGGCCAGTGATCACGATTTGCCGGCGCGCGCCTTCGAGCTCCACGCTGATGGGAACAACGGGTGCGCCTTTGAGCTTCAGATTACGTTCGAGCAGCGGGTGGCGGGCGTTGTGCAGAAGAAGGCTCGCTCCGCTCGCTGACGGGCGAATGCGCCCGTCTCCACATGGTTCTTCTTGGTTCTCGGCAATTCCGCTCAGCTCTACGGCTACGCAGTTGTACTCTTCGGCGAAGCGCGCCTTGGCAAACTGCAGTTCCAGCTCGCTCAGCACATCGGCCGACGCCAGAATCGCTGGTGCCTGCTCACCGATGCGCCGCGTCATCTCGAGCAAAATGCGATGAATCTCGGCCTGTTCTTCGTCGAGCAGGCGAACCAGTTCGTTGTTCTGCTCGATGGTCTCGAGAGGCTCAACGAATACGGTCTGGCCGCTTGAGCTGGCCCCGTGCACAACGCCTTGCACGCGCCGTTTCTGCTCAATTTTGACGGGGATGACAAAGCGTTCGCCGCGGATCGTCACCAGTTCATCCTGTACGGTTCCATCCTCAGCGAGGCGGCGGAGGTATCCGCGCAGCGACTCCTGAATCACGCGCCTCTGCTTTTCGATCTCGCGGCGAATGCGCGCCAGTTCCGGCGAAGCGCGGTCTTCGAGCGTGCCATCGGGCTGAATCTTGTTGCGAAAGGCGCGCAGGAAGTCGGTGAAGTCGGGCACGTTTTCTGAGAGCCCTCGCAGTTGCAGCCATTCCGTCCTCATGTTCGCGGGAGGATGCAATGCGATCTCGCGCCACTCTGCCGCGCGGTCTACAACCAGCAGGACGTCGCGAATCTCCGTGGTTTCGAGTGCAGCTCCCGCGATCCGAGACTTCTCGACCAGCTTTTTAATATCCAGCAGTCCAGAAAAATCGAAGTGTCCACCCACGCGGCGGAACTCGCGCACTTCGGCGGTCAGTTCCTGTTGCGCAGCAATCCAGGCGCAATCGGTGGAAGGTGCAAGCGCTCCAACCCTCGCCTGGCCCAGCGGCGAAGACGAGTATCCGCGCAGCAATTCACGCAGAGCGTCGAACTCCAGCACACGCGCGGAGTTGTGGATGAGAGGCTGCGACATCGGGATTTATGTTACAGGAATGCGAGGACGCGGATGAAAATGACAGGGGGCTCTACGACTGGACGGCAGCCAGCGCCTGGCTATCGCCCTGGCTCTTGACGGGCAGGCGCAGCACGAAGACCGCTCCGCCTTCCGGCTTGTTCTGGCAGGTGATTTGTCCGCGATGATCTTGCACAACGCCGTAGACGGCGCTCAGTCCCAAACCGGTGCCTTTGCCGATCGGTTTTGTGGTGTAGAAAGGATCGAACACTCGATGCGGCTCTCTGATGCCCGGCCCGCTGTCGGAAAACTGCACGACGACTTCTTGCCGGTGACGCTGGGCGCTGACCTGAAGCAAGCCTCCGCCCGCTTCCTCAAGCGCGTCCAAAGCGTTCTCCACGATCTGGACGAACGTCTGGAACAGCTGGTGGCCATCACCCCAGACGCGCGGCAGATTTGGCTCGATCACGGTCTCAATGCGAATTTTCTGATCATGCCGCTGCAGTTCCCGCATTTGCATGCTGCGCTGCAGAAGAGTGCCGAGATCCACCATCGTCTTCTCTCCGGAACTTTGCTGCGCGAAACTCAGCAAGTTCGAGATCAGCTCGCGGGTCCGTTGCGATTGACTCACGATTTTGCGTACCAGCGTGTCCTGGTCGCTGGTCAAGCGCTGGTTCGACCACAGTTTCTCTGAATACTCCATGATCGCCGTAAGGGGATGGTCGATCTCGTGGGCGGCGCCGGCAACCAACTGGCCTAGAGAAGCCAGCTTCTCGCGCTGCACCAGGTGGCTCTGCAACCGTTGCTCGTTCTCGAAGCTGCGACGCGAATCCCCCAGCAAATGGATCAGTGCCTGATCCTGCAGATACTGGCGCACAAAAACGAAGACGCCCAGCACCAGCATCGCTGCCAACACGGTAAAAAGGCGGAAAGTCCGCGCCTGAGCCATTGAATCGTCCCATCGGTAGACCCAAAGTCCCAAGGCTGGCAGGGAAAGCATCGCCAGCATCGCCAGTCGCAGGGTCATCGCACTCCATGTGTCATCCGCCAGGGCCGGAGCGGCTTCGGGCTTCCACTCGCGCGCGGCCAAAGCGGTCGCTGCCATCCAACTCACAGAGCCTATCAAGGGAATATCGTAGAGACTTCCCGAGTAGTACGCCCCTTTGCTGAAAGCCAGAGTCACTCCCAGGAATCCCGCTCCATAAAAGGCATAGAGCCCACTGGCCGTCATCAGGTTCAAGTAGACCATCTTCCATCCCGCAGGCGCGCCCCGGGCGGCGAGCCCGAGCATTAACATCAGCACGCCACTCTCAAGCATGTAGAGGGAGCTGTAGTTCCTGTGGTACGCCTCCATATTCAGCGACACGTATTGCCAAGGGAACACAACGAATGCATATAGAAACACCCACCAAACCAGCAGCAGCAGAAAGTCCAGCGCGCCGACGCGGAGTTTACGGTCACCTTCGCTCCGGTGCGGACGCAACCCAACCGCCGCGATCATTGGAACCAGATGGAGAAACAGAAACACATCCATAAACCAGGGATCTGGCACTGTAGTGCGGCGCACCACCTCGCAATAGACCCACGCTGCCTGGTTAGCGGCCCACAGAACGCCTCCCGCGCCCATCAGCGCCCAAAACCGCCGGTTTGCCCCGCGCTCCGAGCAAGCATTGGCCAGCATAGCGCCGGCGACTACAAGGTACAGCAGAAGACTTCCAACATCAGAAATCGCGGTCAGCGCCGCACCGCGCGGCACCGTCAACGAGACTCCGGCAAATGCCAGCGTAATCACGCCTGCGAGTACAAACCAGCGATATTGTCTGAACCGACTCATCAACCTCTCATGTTATGTATGTGTTTCAATTTTATGGATAAGAGCGGCGATTCTCAGCTCGGTTCCGGTCCAGCAGGTTACTATCGTCACCCGCTCTCGTCCGGCTTCGCGACGCGCGCCTCAACTAAGTCCTTTCAGATCACTACTTCTGCTAGAATCGGGTTTTGAAAGGCACTCAGTCTGGTCAGGTGGTTTCGCATGGCCTTTCCTGTCACCCGTCTTCGCCGTCTGCGCCGCACCTCTCAGCTTCGCGACTTGGTGCGCGAAACCCGCCTCACTCCCGACGCGTTTGTCTACCCCATGTTTGTTTGTTCAGGAGAAGGTGTGCGCAAAGCGATTCGCTCCATGCCGGGGGTGTTCAACCTCTCCGTGGACGAAGCGGTGAAAGAGGCGCGGGAAGCTCACTCACTGGGCGTGTCCTCGGTAATTCTCTTCGGTCTTCCTGACCAGAAGGATGACGTCGCCACCGGAGCCTGGGCCGACGACGGCATCGTGCAACAGGCTGCCCGCGCGCTGAAGCGCGAAGTGCCGGACTTGATCCTGATGGGCGACGTCTGCCTCTGTGAATACATGTCGCATGGACACTGCGGGATCGTAAAGCCGGGAACTACGCCTCAATCGCTGGGCGCTGCTGCCCGGGACGCTTTGCAAAATCCCACGCGGCGGGGCATCGCAGTGAAGGGGGTGAAGAGCCGCGAGGAAAAAGAGAAAGTGATCGACGAGCTGGCATCGATGGTGGCCGAAGCCGTTGAATCCAGATTCGAGATCGACAACGACGCTAGCCTCGAACTCCTGGCGCGCACCTCAGTCTCGCTCGCGAGCGCCGGCATCGACATCATCGCGCCCTCCGACATGATGGACGGCCGCGTCGGGGCCATCCGCCGCGCGCTCGACGAAGCCGGCTTCGAGAACACGCCCATTCTTTCCTACGCAGCCAAGTTCGCTTCAGGATTCTACGGTCCGTTCCGCGAAGCCGCTGACTCCACTCCGCAATTCGGCGACCGCCGCTCCTATCAGATGGATGGAGCCAACCTGCGCGAAGCCATGCGCGAAATCGAGCTCGACATCGAAGAAGGCGCCGACATGATCATGGTCAAACCGGCGCTGCCTTACCTCGACGTAATCGCCGCAGCCCGCCTGCGTTTCGACCTGCCGCTAGCCGCCTATCAAGTCTCCGGCGAATACGCCATGATCGAAGCTGCCGCGCAAAATGGATGGATCGAACGCGACCGCGTGATGATGGAATCGCTGCAAAGCATACGGCGGGCAGGGGCTAGCATCATCTTGACGTACTACGCCAAAGACGCGGCAAGACTGCTGGGATAAGACTTGTGCGAAGAGGATTGGAACAACCGCCTACGCCCCGGCGGCGTTCTGAAACTTAACCTCGACCAGCCTGCGGTCTTCGTCAGACACCTTGAACATGGAGCGCGGTTTCAATTCCATGAAGCTGGCCAGGAAAACCTCGGGGATTTGGCCGATGCGGGTGTTGTAGGTGTTGACGTCGTCGTTGAAGAACTCGCGCCGGTCAGCGATGCGCTCTTCCAATTCGCTAATGCGGTTCTGCAGCTTGAGAAAGTTCTCATTGGCCTTGAGCTGCGGATAATTTTCCGCAACGGCGAACAAGCTCCGCAGCGCGACCGTCATAGTCAAATCAGCCTGCGCTTTCTGTCCAATGCTGGCCGCGTTCATGGACGCAGCCCGTGCCTGCGTCACCGCCACGAGGGTCTGCTGCTCGTGCTGCATGTAGCCCTTCACGGTCTCGACCAGGTTCGGAATCTCGTCGTGGCGCTGTTTGAGCAGCACATCAATGTTCGCCCAGGCGCGGTCATTGTCATTGCGCAGGCGCACCAGTTCGTTGTAAAGGATAACGACGTAGACAGACACTCCCACTACGAACAACAGGAACGCCGCCCCTGTGATCACATTGCTGTCCATCTTGATTCGGCCTCGTAGTCGGCTTCGCCAACTCCACCGCTGGAATAGTCCAAGTGAAACAGCACACCGGGCTGGCACGCAAGTGCTGACTGGGCTGTGCCTAAAGTCACAAAGGGCCGAGCCTGCAGGCCCAGCCCCTTATCAGTTTTGTTCCTAGATTTGGCCTCAGCCGTCGCTAGGGTTTGTGCGGGGTCAGATCGCAGGCGTGCTTGACCTCGTCCAGGTTCAGACCAGCAGGTGAGAACTCGGCGATGGCGTACCCACTCCGGGTCCTGACCTCCACATTGAAGACCTGGGCTCCGATAGCGCCGCGGACGGTGCCTTTGTCCATGGATAGGACGCGGTCGGCTTCCCAATTCCAGCCCTTATGGTCGTGACTGCCGTCGATACGGACCATGACCTCCATCTTAGGCTGGCCCCAGAAGCCGGGATAGTCGGGCCGTCCCAGCCGGGCGCCGGGGTTAAAGACGGCGCGCTTGTAGTTGCCGTCGCTGCACGTGATTTCGATTCGGGGCTTATAGTCCGGGTCTTCCCGCAGATAATTGTTCGAGAGCAGCTCGAAGCGGACTTTTTTCGCACCGGTCATTTTGTCTTCCGACCGGAACTCCATCCACTTGCCGCCGGCACTGACGCCGTCAGCTTCGCCCTGGTAAGGGCTCATCGCCCCTTGTTGCGCACCAGCCGACAGCGCTGCTACGGCCATCAAGACCAAAGCGGCGAACCCTGTCCCCGCAGCCAAGGCATAACGACTCTTATTGTGAGGTGAGCGCATTAATTTCAAGATTCTCCTCCCCAAAAAGACCTTTCCTTCCCTATTGAACCCTAACCGGCAGCAAAAGTTGTATAGCCAGCACCCCTTTTCGCGCCTGGCAAACTCATCGCATATCGATTCGTAGATCGATGTAAACCTGAGACCGGTCGTCGAACTGGCTGACCGACTTGGTGTCGCTCTTGTGGTCCTTAAACTGGGCGTAGACTTCATAATCCGTCGTGGAAAGGCCGGGAAAACGATAGGTACCTTCGTGGCCAACGATGTAGGTCTTCACTGCGTGAGTGCGCAGGTTGGTCACGTAGACGATGGCGCCGACCACAGGATTATCCTGCTCATCGAGCACTTTGCCCAGCAGTAGCCGGCCTTGCGCCTTGTCCTTGTTGTCGGGAGCAGCGTGGGCAGCCACGGAGGCAACCAGAAGGAGCGCTGCGGCCATGAGGAACACATTCCTGAAAAACATTCTAGAAGCCATACCTGCCCATTCCTCTTCTCTCCTGAATCGCCTACTTCGTCAGGTGCAAACCAATGTCGACGCGCTCGTCATACTCTACGTGGACGGGGACCTCTTCCGCCAGATGTAACGAGGAACCATCCGTCATTTTCACGCCCTTAAGATCGGCAGAGACCACGTAGTCGGCCTTGCCGGCTGGAACGCGCAGGGCGAATTCGCCGGAATGATCGGAATAAACTTCCCATTTGGGCTTCTTATCGGGCACGCGGCGGATCTTAACCGTGATGCCATAGACGGGGCGATTGTCGGGGCCCCAGACTGTCCCAAAAATCAGCGCATAGGGATCGGTCGGTTTCAAGGTCTTGGAGACGGGAGACGCATTGGCCACGGGCAGAGCCCGCCCGCCTAGAGCGGCGCAGAAGAAAACAAGCAGTAGACAGAAGGAGGACAGGCGAGCGGGTAGAAACCTGCATTGGGAACTACGAGTCGTCACCATCTTCGCTTTCCACTTCTTCTTCCTCTTCCACGTAGCCGGCCTCGATCGCTTTCAACTCCAGCGGACTGGTGGTCACGACTTCGAAATCCGTGCCGCATTCGGGGCAGGAGACGATCTCGCCCTCGTCGACCTCTTCTTCCTCCACATCCAGATCGGTTTCGCATTCGGGACAAAGAACCATGACTCCTCCACTCCCATTCGATGGCATATTCCGATGACCTTTTCGATGCTCGTATTAGATACGTCTCATAATATTTAGATTCTTTCCCTGCCGCAGGTCAAGAGGTGAGCATCGGAGGGCAGGAGATTTATAATCCTAGGGCAACCGCCGTCGTCCTTGACATTCCTTTACGCGGAGCGTACATGATTTCTCCCTTCCAGAAAAGACCATTGCTTGTGGCTGTATGGCTGGTGCTTAGCTTCACCATCGCGGCGCCTGCGCAAACTCAGGCAGGTTCAAGCGCTGCGCAACCGATGGCCGTCGATGGCCGCATTTCGACCGCGCTACAACAGGTTTCAGCCGAGCGTATCCGGGCGAATATTGAGAAGCTGGCGAGCTTCGGAACGCGCCTTACGCTCTCGGCGCAAGATCCGACGGCGATTGCGGCGGGCCGTGGGATTGGCGCGGCGCGGGAATGGATCAAGTCCGAGTTCGAACGTTACGCGAAAGATTGCGGCGGCTGCCTGGAAGTGAAGACCGACAGCTTCATCGAACCGGCCGGCGACCGCATTCCGCAGCCTACCGAAATCACCAATGTTTATGGGGTCTTGAAGGGGATGGACGCGGAGAACGCGAAGCGCATCGTGCTGGTGACCGGGCACTACGATTCGCGCCCCAGCGATGTTCTCGACGTGAAGGCGGATGCTCCGGGGGCAAACGACGACGCGAGCGGAACCGCGGTCAGCCTGGAATGCGCGCGAGTGCTGAGCAAGATGAAGTTCCCCGCAACAATTATTTTTCTGACGGTGGCTGGCGAGGAGCAGGGACTGAATGGCAGCCGCCACTTCGCGAAGATGGCGAAAGACCAGGGCTGGAATATTGAGGCTGTGCTGAATAATGACATCGTGGGGGGCGACAAGAGTGCGGAGCAGGATCACTCAGTGGTGCGGGTGTTTTCCGAGGGGCTGCCGGCGGCGGCGACGGAGCAGGATGTCCGGCGGATTCGCGCGCTAGGCGGAGAGAACGACTCGGGGTCGCGGCAACTGGCGCGCTATATCGCCGATGTGGGCCGCAGCTACTGACGTGGGCGTGAAGCCGATCCTTGTGTTCCGGCTGGACCGGTACTTGCGCGGCGGCGATCACTACTCGTTCAATCAGCAGGGGTTTGCTGCGGTGCGCTTCACCGAGTTTCGCGAAGATTTTCATCACCAGCATCAGAACGTCCGCACCGAGAACGGCATTGAATACGGCGACCTGGCAAAGTTTGTGGACTTCGACTATGTGGCGCACGTGGCGCGGTTGAATGCCGCGACGCTGGCGTCGCTGGCGTCGGCGCCCGCGCCTCCAGCGAATGTGCACTTGCTGACGAAAGATCTGGAGAACAATTCGACACTTACCTGGGAAGCGTCGCCGGGCGGACGGGCGGCGGAGTATGAGGTTCTGTGGCGGGCCACGACCAGCCCGGAATGGGAACACGTCCAAAAGACTGGCAACGTTCTGCGCGCCACTCTGAACCTTTCGAAGGATAATGTCATCTTTGCGGTTCGGGCTGTGGACGCGGAAGGACACCGAAGTTTGCCGGTCGTGCCCGTGCCGGAGAGATGACAGGGAAACTGGTAGGATAGGAGCGACAAGACGGTTTCGAGTTCATGCCAAGAAACACTTCCTTCGAAATGACGCTGCCGCCGTTTCGCGGTGCGGTCCGGCAGATCATCATCGCCAGCGCGGCGATTTACGTGGTCATTCTTCTGTTGATGTCGTTTGCCCCAGCCGCCGGTTCGACGGTGCTGGCGTTTGGCATTTTGGATCCGGCACATATTCGGCAAGGTTGGTTGTGGCAGTTCGTGACTTATGCCTTCATGTACGTGGATCCTCTGGAATTTGTTTTGTCGCTGTTGGGGGTCTACTTTCTGGGTGCGGCGGTGCAGGAGCGCGTGGGCCGGGCCGCGTTCTACGGCTTGTTCTTCAGCAGCGTCGCACTATCAGGAGTCGCCGGATTCGCTCTTTCACTTACCGGCGTCATTGCGCGGGGTCCGGCGTGGGGCAGCGCTGCGGCCGCCAACGCGATTTTGATGGTGTTTTATCTTTTTAACCGGGATGCACCCTTGATGCTGTTCCCGCTTCCCATTCAGATTCCGGTGAAGTGGATCGTTCTGGGCATCGCCGGTCTCGAGACAGCCTACTTGCTGCTCAACCACTTCGCGCTTTTTTACTGCGTCTCGCTGCTGGGGCTGGGCGCTGGATACGTGTGGCATGCCGCGTTTTTCTCAAAAGGAATTTCGCTGCGCGTTTCGGAGCGTTTCTACGAGGCTCGTAACGAGTATTACCGCTGGCGGCGCCGGCGGGCGGCAAGGAAGTTTGAAGTCTATATGCGCAAGCACGACCGCGACGTGCACTTCGACGAGCACGGTAATTACATTCCGCCCGATGACGATCAGCACAAGGGGAATGGCGGGTCGAAGTCGGGCTGGGTGAACTAAACCGGTTTGCCACTGATTTTCACGGATTTACACCGTTCGGAATACCGCGTAGACCTCTGAATTTCTTATTTCGCGAAAAACTGCTGAAATTCCGCCAACACGTTTCCCGATAACTTTTCCCGCGCGGCTTTTCCCTTGAATCCCAAGTCGTGGCCTGCGCCTTCAATCGTCAGCAGCTTTGTCTTCGCCGGTATAAGCTTCAAAGCTGCCTCGATTTCTGCGATCGCGCCGAAGGGATCGCGCGTGCCCTGCACGAACAGCGCGGCCGTATGCAGATGGAAAAAATGCTGCGTGCGGAGCTGCTCGGGCTTTCGGGGCGGATGCAGAGGATAAGACAGCAAGAGCAGGCCGGCGGCCAGTCTCGCAGCTTCCTCCCGGGATTTCTCCGTCGTCTCCGCGCAGAGCATGCTGGCCTGCCGTCCGCCGTAAGAATGGCCGCCAACAAATATGCGGCCGCTAGCAAGATTTTTCAGGACTGCGATTGCATTCTTCAGGCCAGCACGATCGCGTTTGCCGTCGCCCGGTCCCGGCGGACCGTAGGGCCGATCCTGACGGTAGGGAAGATCGCAGCGCAGCACGATGAATCCCGCGTCGGCAAATGTATTCGCTAAAGCAATCAGCAAAGGAGCCTGGCAGTTTGATCCGGCACCGTGGGTCAGCACAAGGCCGTCGCCGTTGGGAGCTGCAGGGCGGTGCAGAAGACCACGCACGAACGGGTCCACTGAAACGTCGGTAAGAACTTGCGGGCTGGCTTCGATAGACATGCTTCGAAGGACAACATTCGATCGACATCAACGACGGCAGGCTCGTTTTCCGTTCAGGCCGGCAAGTCTGGCACTCCTACACGCCGACTTCCTCCAGCTTCTCATAAACTTTAAGGATTTGAATCTCGTTTCCCAAGCGCGCCCAACAGCGAAGCACCTCGGGATCCTCCTGGGCTGTTCGGCGGGCGTACTCGGAGTTCCAATAGCGGAGCAATATGTAGTGGGAATCGCCGCCGCGGTAAAGCAGATCGCGGCCGTATCCCTTGTTCGAGACGATGGTGTTGAGTTCGTGGATGGTCGCGAGCGAAGCAGCCTCCATGCCGGGCAGTGGTTCCCAGATCGCGACGGATAGATACTCCTGCGACATACTTCGGGATTATAGCTTCTGCCGAGCGGCGACGCGCTTGCGCCGCGGTCGCGTGACGGCGTTGGCCTCTTCCATGGTGACTGTATGGAGGCGCATGAAGTTGGTGGAACCAGAAGCCTGGCGCGTGCCTGCGACCACGCCCAGCACATCCCCCGACTTTAGCAGGCCACGGCTCAAAAGCTCCTCCTCGGCCATATCGACCATGCTGTCGGTGGAAACCGCCTGAGCGCATTTCATGGGATGTACGCCCCAGTAGAGGTTGGTGCGCTGGGCCACGGTCGCATTGTGAGTGAAGGCATAGATGGCAGCTTGCGGCCGGTACTTGGAAATCATGCGCGCGGTGTTGCCGGTTTCCGTGAAAACGGCGATGGCGCCCATGGGCAGGTCTTCGGCGGCGTGGGCGATGGATTCGCAAATAGTTTCCGCGATGGAAAGGCCGTGGCGGTCGCGGCGCCGGCGGGGTAGCGTGAACTCTCCCATGTTGCTCTCGGCCTCGATCACGATGCGCGACATCATGGCAACTGCCTCGCGGGGATAGTGGCCGCTGGCGGTTTCGGCAGACAGCATAACTGAATCGGAGCCATCGAAAATAGCGTTGGCTACATCACTGGCCTCGGCGCGTGTGGGACGCGGGTTCTCGATCATCGACTCGAGCATTTGCGTGGCCGTGATCACGGGCTTACGAAATTGCGCGGCACGGCGGATCACATGCTTCTGAATCACCGGAACTTTTTCCGGCGCCATTTCGACACCCAGGTCTCCGCGCGCGACCATCACGCCATCGCAGGCTTCTAAAATTTCTTCCAGGTGGTCAATCGCTTGCGGCTTCTCCAGTTTGGCAATAAGAGGAGTGTCGCTGCCGCGTCCAGCCACGATCCGTCTGACCATGTTCACGTCGGCGGCGGACCGCACGAAGGAAAGCGCAACCGCGTCCACTCCATGTTTGAGGCCGAACTCGAGATCCTTGCGGTCTTTTTCGGTCAGGGCGGGAATCGACAAGGCGGTGCCTGGCAAATTGATGCCCTGGTGCTGGCCCAACATTCCGCCATTCAAAATATCGCAGACGACATCGCTGCCCTGCACCGTGCGCACGCGCAATTCGATGAGACCGTCGCGCAGAAGAACACGCGAGCCGGGCGCGAGCTCGCTTGCGAGATCGGGAAAGGTAGTGGAAATGCGAGCCGCCGTGCCGACTACGTCGCGCGGAGTAATGGTCACAGTTAAACCGCTCTTAAGCTCGACGGGTTCGTGCCGCTCGAGCCGCCCAGTGCGGATCTTGGGGCCTTGCAAATCCTGCAGAATGCAGACAGTGCGGTTTTCTTTTTCGGCGGCGTGGCGCAGGCGTTCGATGTTGCGGGCGTGATCTTCGTGCGAGCCGTGAGAAAAATTCAGCCGCGCGACATCCATGCCCAGCCGAAGCAAGTCACGCATCGCCGCTTCCGAATGGCAGGCCGGGCCGATGGTGCAGATGATCTTGGCGCGGCGGGCGCCAGGAGACGAAAGGGGAGCGCCTCTGCCCACTGAGTGTTCTGCCGCGATCTTTAGCGTCCTGGACTTCACTTTTCTCCTTGTCGTGTTTGGTCGGGGCACGGTTAGAGCTGTTTCCCGATGAAACTCTAATCTGCCGCTCTGGGCCCGCTCACCGCAGTCAGTTCTTTTCCCAGCATAGCCCGAGGAAACAGCATGGCGTTGAATTCCGCCCCTACCAGGACGACCAGGGAAACCATGTACATCCAGACCAGCAGGGCGATAGCGGCGCCGAGCGATCCGTAAATAATGCTGTAGTCCGCGTAATGCCGCAGGTACCAGCCAAACAACAACGTTGCCGAGAACCACATGCCGGTCGCAAGAGTGGCGCCGGGGATCACGCTATGCCAGGGCTGCGTACGCGGCACCGCATTGTGGTAAATGAGCGCAATCACGGCAATGCTGGTGAGCGTGGCAATCAGCCAGCGGATGCAGGTCCACATCAGCAGAATGTAGGGACTAAATTCGCGCGCCGTGTAAAACAGAATGCTGGTCTCAATCTTGCTGCCGAAGGCCACCAGCAGGGTGGCGAAGGTCATGGGAAGAAGCGCAAAGATGACCAGCAGGAATGAGATCAGCCGCTCCTTTACCAGTCCCCAGATTTTCGGCAGTTCGTAACAGCGGCGGAAGCCTTCCATCCACGAAATCATCACGCCTGACGCGGTCCACAGGGTCAGCAGAGAAGCCGTGATGAGCAGACTTACGGGGCGTTGCGCCGCGCCCCGCATGAAATTCATCGCCGCATTGCTTCCGGCGGGAAGGATGCGCGATAGCGCGTAAGAGATCTCGCGCATGTAGGGCGCGCCCTTTCGCCAGGTCGCCAGCACTGAGCCCACCACCAGCAGCGCAGGGAAAAAAGTAAGAATGGAGGAATAAGCCGAGGCTTTGGCGATGGAAAAGGCGTCGTGCTGGAAGGAACGCCAGAAGGCCAGCCGCAAAAGTCGTAGGAAACGAAGCATCGCTGGCCCTAGCTTAGGGCCGGGAGGCGCCGGTTGCAACGAGGGAAGCGGGCCAGGTTCCTCGATCGGCAATCGTTGTGCGTTTGCGTGCATGGGGGTAATGTGGAAGCGAGCCATACACGCGATTAGTGGGTCGCAAAAGAACGCAACCCTTCGCGCGATAGCCCAGATCCTTTGCTCCGCAAAGAATGCTTCGCTCAGGATGACAAATAAACTTCGGGGGCGAAACTGGTTCGTTCGCCCCCGATGGTAATTGCAGTTCGGCTTACTCGGCCGCTAGTTCTTCGGTCTCGCCCTCGTGGCGCATCATCTCGAGAGCGCGCTCGGCTTCTTCGTAAGCCGCCGAGACTTCCGCCTGTACCTTGGCCGCGGCCTCTTCCATTTCCGGTGAGAGGCGCACGTTCCGGTAGTACTCCATGCCGGTGCCGGCAGGGATGAGGCGGCCGACGATCACGTTCTCCTTGAGGCCGCGCAGGTAATCGACCCTGCCGTTAATCGAAGCCTCAGTGAGCACGCGCGTGGTCTCCTGGAAGGACGCCGCCGAGATGAACGAGTCGGTCGCGAGCGAGGCCTTGGTAATGCCCAGGAGCAACGGCCGTCCGGTAGCCGGCCTGCCGCCCTCCTTGATCACGCGCTCGTTCTCTTCGCGGAAGTGGAACTTGTCCAGTTTGTCCTCCAGCAGGAACGTGGTGTCGCCCACGTCCTCGACCTGCACCCAGCGCATCATCTGGCGGACAATCACTTCAATGTGCTTGTCGCTGATGTTGACGCCCTGCAGCCGGTAGACTTCCTGGATTTCATTCACCAGGTAAGACTGCAGCTCTTTTTCGCCGAGCACAGCCAGGATGTCGTGCGGGTTGAGCGGGCCGTCCATCAGCGGTTCGCCCGCCTTTACGCGCTCGCCTTCCTGCACGTTAATGTGAACGCCGCGCGGCACAGAATATTCTTTCTCCGTACCGTTGTCGGCCTGCACATAGATTTTGCGCTGTCCCTTGGAGACCTCACCAAACTTCACCGTGCCATCGATTTCGCTGATGACCGCGGTTTCATGCGGCTTGCGGGCTTCGAAGAGCTCGACCACGCGCGGCAGACCACCCGTGATGTCCTTGGTCTTTGTAGTTTCGCGCGGAATCTTCGCCAGCACGTCTCCCGGGGAAACGGTGTCGCCGTCCTGCACCATAAGGTGAGAGCGGGAAGGCATCAGGTAACGCTTGCTGCCCTTGCCCTTGACCACGATCGCGGGCTGGCGCTTCTCGTCGGGAGAATCGCCCACCACGTGCCGCGACAACCCGGTGACCTCGTCCACCTCTTCGTGCAGTGTGACGCCTTCCTGCAGATCCTTGAACTGCGCGGTGCCTCCGATTTCGGTGAGGATGGCGAAAGTGTAAGGATCCCACTCGACCATGACCTTGCCTTGCTGCACCTGATCGCCGTCGTTGACCTTGAGCTTGGCGCCGTAGATCACGGAGTAGCGCTCGCGCTCACGGTTCTTCTCGTCCACGACCGCGATCGAGCCCTGGCGGTTCATCACCACCAGATCGCCAGACTTCGCTTTCACCGTCTGCAGACCGATGAAACGCACGGTGCCGTTATTCTTGGCATCGAGACGCGACTGCTCGGAGACTCGCGACGCCGTACCGCCGATGTGGAAGGTACGCATCGTGAGCTGCGTTCCCGGCTCGCCGATCGACTGCGCGGCGATCACACCAGTAGCTTCGCCGAGCTCAACCAGGCGGCCTGAAGCCAGGTTGCGGCCGTAACACATGACACAGACGCCGCGCTTCGACTCGCAAGTGAGCACCGAACGGATCTTCACCCGCTCGATTCCCGCAGCTTGAATCGATCCGGCGAGTTCCTCGGTGATCTCGTTGTTGATGTCGACGATCACGTTGCCGTCGTAGTCTTTGATCTTCTCAAGCGATACGCGTCCCACGATGCGGTCGCGCAACGGTTCGATAATTTCGCCGGCTTCGACAATGCCCTGGACGTAAATGCCGTCCACGGTACCGCAATCGTATTCGCTGATGATCACGTCCTGCGCCACGTCGACGAGGCGGCGAGTCAGGTAACCGGAATCCGCCGTCTTGAGCGCCGTGTCGGCCAGTCCCTTGCGGGCGCCGTGCGTCGAAACGAAGTATTCCAGCACGGTCAATCCTTCGCGGAAGTTTGCCGTGATAGGTGACTCGATGATTTCGCCCGAAGGCTTCGCCATCAGGCCGCGCATGCCGGAGAGCTGGCGAATCTGTTGTTTCGATCCGCGGGCGCCGGAATCGGCCATGACGTAAATCGGATTGATGAAGCCTTCCTTATCGGCGCGCTGCATCTGTCCGAACATCTCGTCTGCAACTTTTTCCGTAATCGCCGACCAGATTTCGATGACCTTGTTGTAGCGTTCGCCGTTGGTGATGGCGCCGTCGAGATACTGCTGCTGCACGGCGACCACCTGCTTCTCGGCGTCCTTGACCAAAGTCTTCTTGCTATCAGGAATGACCATGTCGTCGATGCCGATGGAAAGGCCGGCCCGGGTCGCGTATTTGAACCCGAACTCCTTCACTTCGTCGAGCATCTTGACCGTAGTCTCGAGTCCGAACCGGAGGTAGCCGTAGTTCACCAGCGCGCCGATCCCCTTCTTCTTGAGCAAGCCGTTGATGAAATGGCATGCCCTCGGGCAGGTGATCGTTCAGAATGGCGCGGCCCACCGTCGTGTTGATGAAGGAGCGCTCCACGTGCACCGGATCGGTGTGAATGATGTCCTGATCGTCGTAAGCCGTGGTCAGGTCAATCAGTTCGCCGGTGTAGCGCAGGCGGATGGGCGTGAGTGTTTCCACTTCGCCCATTTCGAGCGCCAGCAGAACCTCTTCAATGTTGGCGAACACGCGGCCTTCGCCTTTCGCGCCCGGCTTGGCCTTGGTGAGGTAGTAGAGACCAAGCACCATATCCTGCGTAGGAACGGTAATCGGCTGGCCGGATGCGGGCGAAAGAATGTTGTGCGAAGCCAGCATCAGCACGCTGGCTTCCACCTGCGCTTCCGGAGACAACGGAATGTGCACCGCCATCTGATCGCCGTCAAAATCGGCGTTGAACGCCGTGCAAACCAGCGGATGAATCCGGATAGCCTTGCCTTCCACCAGCACCGGCTCAAACGCCTGAATACCCAGACGATGCAGTGTAGGAGCGCGGTTCAGAAGCACGGGATGATCCTTGATGACTTCTTCCAGGATGTCCCAAACGATCGGCTCCTGCTGCTCCACCATTTCTTTCGCCTGCTTGATCGTGGTGACGTTGCCGGTCTGCTCCAGCCGGTGATAGATGAACGGCTTGAACAGTTCGAGCGCCATCTTCTTCGGCAGTCCGCACTGGTGCAGCTTGAGTTCGGGGCCGACCACGATCACGGAACGTCCGGAATAATCGACGCGCTTGCCGAGCAGGTTCTGGCGGAAGCGTCCCTGCTTGCCCTTGAGCGTGTCGGACAGCGACTTCAGCGGACGGTTGTTGGCACCGCGCAACACGCGGCCACGGCGGCCGTTGTCAAACAGCGCGTCGACGGCTTCCTGCAGCATGCGCTTTTCATTTCTGACGATGACTTCAGGCGCGTGCAGGTCCATCAGCTTCTTCAACCGGTTGTTGCGGTTGATGACGCGGCGGTAAAGATCGTTCAAATCAGAGGTCGCGAAGCGGCCGCCATCGAGTGGAACGAGCGGACGCAGCTCAGGCGGAATCACCGGGATTACGTCGAGAATCATCCAGTGCGGCTTGTTGCCGCTACGCCGGAAGGCCTCAACCACTTTCAGGCGCTTCGTATACTTGAGCCGCTTCTGCAACGAGCTCTCGTTCTTCATCTTCTCGCGCAGTTCAACGGCCAGGCCGTCGGTGTCGATGCGCTTGAGCAGTTCCTTGATCGCCTCAGCGCCCATCATCGCCTTGAAGCCGGCGGGCCGGTATTGCTGGTCGAGTTCGCGGAACTTGGCTTCGTCCTTGATGACCTCGCGCTCTTTCACCGGAGCGTCGCCGGGCTCGACCACCACGTAGGCCTCAAAATACAGAACGGATTCGAGATCGCGCAGCGAAATATCGAGTAGGTGCCCGATGCGGCTAGGCAGGCCCTTGAAGAACCACACGTGCGAGCAGGGTGAAGCCAGCTCGATGTGTCCCAGGCGCTCACGGCGAACTTTCGATAGCGTGACTTCCACGCCGCACTTGTCGCAGATCACGCCGCGGTGCTTCATGCGCTTGTACTTGCCGCAGAGGCACTCCCAATCGGTTACCGGGCCGAAGATGCGGGCGCAGAACAGGCCGTCCCGCTCCGGCTTGAAGGTGCGGTAGTTGATGGTCTCAGGCTTGGTAACTTCACCATGCGACCAGCTCCGGATTTTTTCCGGAGACGCCAGGCTGATGCGGATGGCATCGAAATCCGCAATCGTATTTTGCATTTCGAACGGGCTCGAACGAAACAAGGTGTTCCTCCGCTTTCCTGCTCTCTGAAAGGCAGTCTCGAGTACCCAGTTGCGAGTACCGAGTAAACTGCAAATCATGTCCGGCGAATTTGAGAGCTCAACATCCGCCGAACGGTTCCTTCAAAACTCTTCCAAGCACCTAAGCCAAGTTGCCACTGACCCGTGTTCACTCAGGACTCGGTACTCGAGGCTAGCTGCTAATCTGCTGCCGCGCTGGCCGTGGGCTTCTTCTCCCCGGTCTTGATCAGCTCCACATCCAGGCAGAGCGATTGCAATTCGCGGATCAGCACGTTAAACGATTCTGGCACGCCCGGCTCCATGGCAGCTTCGCCCTTGACGATGGCCTCGTAAATCTTGGTGCGGCCGTATACGTCGTCGGACTTCGCCGTCAGCAGTTCCTGCAGGATGAACGCCGCGCCGTAGGCTTCGAGCGCCCAGACTTCCATTTCTCCGAAGCGCTGTCCGCCGAACTGCGCCTTGCCGCCCAGCGGTTGCTGGGTAATCAGCGAGTACGGCCCGATGGAGCGCGCGTGAATCTTGTCGTCCACCAGGTGCGACAGCTTCAGCATGTAGATGTAGCCAACCGTGACCGGCTGTTCGAACTGGTCGCCGGTCATGCCGTCGTGCAGAGTCGTCTTGCCCGAAGTCGGCAGGCCCGAACGCTCGAGCAGCGCCTTGATCTCGCCTTCCTTCGCGCCGTCGAACACGGGCGAGCCCATGTACACGCCACGAGCGAGCGTAGGAGCAACAGCTTCGAGTTCATCGTCGCTCATGTCGGCGATGATGTCGGCAAGTTTCGAGTCCTTGAACAGGGCTTTCAACTCGCGCCGAATCGCTTCGGTGCGCGTATTTTCCTTGAGCAAGTTGGTGATCTTCTCGCCCAGGGTGTAGCCCGCCCATCCCAGGTGGGTTTCAAGAATCTGGCCCACATTCATACGGCTAGGTACGCCGAGGGGATTCAGAACAATCTCAACCGGCGTTCCGTCTTCGAGGTACGGCATATCCTCTTCCGGCAGAATGCGCGCGATCACGCCCTTGTTCCCGTGACGGCCGGCCATTTTGTCGCCCACGCTCAGCTTGCGCTTCATGGCGATGTAGACCTTGACCAGCTTGATCACGCCTGGCGGCAGTTCGTCGCCTTTGGTAAGTTTCTCCTTCTTCTCGTTAACGATCTTCTTCAGCACATCGATCTGGCGCGAGGTCATCTCCTCGATTTCGTCGATCTGCTCATTCACTCTCGGATCCTTGTCGGCATACTTGATGCGCTTCAGGTTGCGAGTGGAAATCCGCTCAATCGCGTCGCGGTCCAAAATGTTGCCCTTGTTCAGCAGACGCTTGTTGGTGCGCTCGTCGTGCAAGTCGGCCTGCACTTCCTTGCCGCCGAGAATGTTCTCGAGACGCTTGAGCCGCTCGTCAGTGAGAATGCGAATCTCGTCGGAGAGGTTTTTCTCCAGCTTGCCGATCTGCGCCGCTTCAATCGACTTCGCCCGCTCGTCCTTTTCCTGGCCTTTGCGGGAGAAAATCTTCACGTCGACGATCACGCCCTCGATGCCCGGAGGGCAATAGAGTGAAGCGTCACGCACGTCGCCGGCCTTTTCGCCGAAGATGGCGCGCAGCAGCTTCTCTTCCGGCGTGAGTTGAGTTTCGCCCTTCGGCGTAACCTTGCCGACCAGGATGTCGCCCTGCTTGATGCTGGCGCCGATGCGGATCACGCCCGCTTCGTCCAGGTTCCGCAGCATCGACTCGCTCACGTTGGGAATGTCGCGCGTCACTTCTTCCGGACCAAGCTTGGTGTCGCGCGCCTCGATCTCGTACTCCTCGATGTGCAGTGAAGTGTAGTAATCATCCTTCACCATTTTCTCGGAGACGAGAATCGCGTCTTCAAAGTTGTAACCGCGCCAGGGCATGAAGGCCACCAGCACGTTGCGTCCAAGCGCCAGCTCGCCGTGATCCGTGCAAGGACCGTCGGCAATCACCTCACCCTTCAGCACGCGCTGCCCCTTTTTCACGACAGGCTTTTGGTTGATACAAGTGTTCTGGTTCGAACGCTTGAACTTGGTGAGTTGATAAATGTCGCTGCCCACCTCACGCGAAAGCTGCGTGGGATGGTGTTCACCTTCGACGCGCACAATGATGCGGTCAGAGTCGACAGAATCGACGATGCCGTTGCGCCGGGCCAGAACCACTGCGCCTGAATCGCGCGCCGTAACGCCTTCCATTCCAGTACCAACGATCGGCGCTTGCGCGCGGAGCAGAGGCACGGACTGGCGCTGCATGTTCGCGCCCATCAAAGCGCGGTTCGCGTCGTCGTGTTCAAGGAATGGCACGAGTGAAGCGGCGACCGAGACCAGCTGCTTGGGACTGACGTCGACGTAATCGACTTCATCACGGCTTACCAACACAAAGTTGCCAGCTTTGCGGGCGTTGACCAACTCGGCCACGATCCGGCCTTTGTCGTCGAGCTCCACGTTGGCCTGCGCGATGGTGTGCCGGTCTTCCTCCCACGCGGAAAGATAGAACGAGAACGGATCGACCTGCGCCGGCTTCTTGCGCTTCTCTTTCAGCTCATTGTTGATTTTCTCGATCTCATGCTTCTCCATGTGATCGCCGACTTTGTAGTCGCTGTCGCCGGTATTCACCACACTGACGTAATCGATCACGCGGCCGCCTTTGATCTTGCGGTAAGGTGACTCGATGAAGCCGTAGTCATTGATCCGCGCGTAGCAGCTCAACGACGAAATCAGTCCAATGTTCGGACCTTCCGGCGTCTCAATCGGGCAAATGCGGCCGTAGTGCGTAGGGTGAACGTCGCGCACTTCGAATCCCGCGCGTTCACGCGACAGACCGCCCGGCCCAAGCGCCGAAAGACGCCGCTTGTGGGTGATCTCGGAGAGCGGGTTGGTCTGATCCATGAACTGCGAAAGCTGTGACGATCCAAAGAATTCGCGGATCGCAGCCATCACCGGTTTCGCATTCACCAGGTCATGTGGCATCGCCGTCGACATTTCCTGGTAGACGGACATTTTTTCTTTGATCGCCCGTTCCATCCGGACCAGGCCGATGCGGAACTGGTTCTCCATCAGTTCGCCGACCGCGCGCACGCGGCGGTTGCCCAGGTGATCGATGTCATCCACCGACCCGATGTTCTTGCGCAGCTTCAGCAGGTACGCGATCGTCCCGTAGAAATCATCGGGATCAAGCGTGCGCTTGTCGAGGCTGGTTGCATCCTGGTTCTCGAACAGCTTGATGTTGAACTTCAGCCGGCCCACCTTCGAGAAGTCGTACTTCCGCGGATCGAAGAACATGCCATGGAACAATGCCGTAGCCGTGTCCAGTGTCGGCGGATCGCCGGGACGCAGCTTCCGGTAGATTTCGATCAGCGCTTCCTGCGGCGTCTTCACCGAATCGCGCTTCAGGGTCTGGCTGATCACCGTGCCCACATCGTCGCGCTCGGGGAAGAACAGGCTCATCTCGACCACGCCGGAATCGAGAATCTTCGAAACCTTGTCGGCGGTAACTTCGCTGTTGGCTTCGAGCAGAACTTCACCGGTGGTCGTGTCGACCACATCGGCGGCAGCCCATGCGCCCTCGAGATCGGTTACGTCCACTTCGATCTCGGAGATCTTTGCCTTTTGAATGTCCTTCAGAGTCTGCGCGTTCAGCTTGCGGCCGGAGTGCGCAATTTCATCTCCCGACTTGTTCTTGATGCTGTGCGCCAGCTTCATGCCCAGCAGGTTAGTGGGCTTCTCGCTAGCGGGATCGAGCGTCCAGTACAGCTTCTTGTCTTTGATCGCAATGCGATCAACCGTGTAGAACGTCCGCAGAATGTCTTCGCCGGAACGCAGGCCGAGCGCGCGCAGAAAAATCGTTCCCAAAAATTTGCGCTTGCGGTCGATGCGTACGTAAAGCACATTCTTCTGGTCATACTCGAACTCCACCCAGGATCCGCGGTAAGGAATGATCTTGCCCAGGAAATAAGTGCGGTTGTTGGCCGTCTCGAAGAACACGCCGGGTGAACGGTGCAACTGGCTGACAATCACACGCTCAGTCCCGTTAATAATGAACGTCCCGTTCTGCGTCATCAGCGGCACATCGCCGAAAAACACTTCCTGCTCCTTGATGTCGCGGATCGAGCGATTGCCGGTCTCGACATCCTTGTCGAAAATGGTCAGGCGCATCGTGACCTTGAGTGGCGCGGAGTAAGTCATCCCGCGCTCCTCGCATTCGGCCACGTCGTATTTCAGCTGCAGCCCGACCGGATCGCCGCACTTGTTGCAGAAGTCGGGCGTGTTGGCGTTGTAGGTGCCGCACTTCTGGCAGAGCACATCGCCGGGGTGAAACGGATCGGTGATAACCGTGTTGCCGCAGTTCTTACAAGTGGTACGCAGGTGATGCAGGCCCTTAAGGTGGCCGCACTTGCACTCCCAGTTACCAATGGCGTAATCCACAAACTCAAGTTGTGATACGTTGCGGAAGTCGGTGATCGGGAATACGGACTGGAACACGGCCTGCAATCCGCCGTCTTCGCGCTCGCTGGGCAACTTGTCCATCTGCAGAAAGCGGTCATAGGAACGCTTCTGCACCTCGATCAGGTTAGGGATCTGGATGGTTGCTGGAATTTTTGAAAAATCAAAACGTTTACGGAAGGCATTATTCTTCATCGTCAAGAAACTCCCAATGTCAGGCGCAGCCGAGCGCTGCGATTACCCGCGGAATGTGGGGCGCCCATCGCGCCGCGCTGCTTAGCTGCTGTTGCGAACCTGTTTGAACGCAGAAAAGTTAAACGTGGAACCGCTAAACCTCGAAAACACGACGGGGCGCCCGCAGGGACAGTAGTTCCCGCAGACGCCATCCAAGGCGTTTCGCCAATCTGATTTTGTAATCTTTCGCGCCAGTTCCTTCGGCCGTTTCCGTCCCGCCTGCCCGCGGAACAGTGCCCAAGCTTCCCTAGCGGGTCTCGCCCGCGTATGAGTGAGGCCAGGGGAAGCGGTGTTATATAGATGCTAACACCACCGCCCCGGCTTCACAACCAGAACGTGAATATTTCTGAGGCTTGCAGGTAGCGCCGCCGTCTCGGGCGGCCCCTCGGGCAAGATGCCCGCGAGACTGCCAGCCACCGGCCAGCGCTCCGCCGCTACTTCACTTCAACGACGGCGCCAGCCTCGGTAAACTTCTTCTTGATGGTCTCGGCCTCGTCCTTGGAGACGCCCTCTTTGATATTCTTGGGCGCTCCATCCACCAGTTCCTTGGCTTCTTTCAAGCCTAGGCTGGTGACCTCGCGTACGGCCTTGATTACATTGATCTTATTGGCACCGACTTCCTTGAGGACGACAGTAAACTCCGTCTTCTCCTCGGCTGGAGCCGCTCCCGCGGCCGCCGCGCCTCCGCCAGCAACCATCACCGGAGCCGCCGCCGCTGCCGACACGCCCAGCCGCGCTTCCAGCTTTTTCACCAGCGCTGCCGCATCCAGCAGCGACAACCCTACGATCGAATCTTCCAACTGTTGCAAGTCTGCCATGTTCGTTTCTCCACTTTTCAAGTATGAATTTCTTGACTATCCTCGGCCGGGTTTCCAGTGCGTCAAGCCTATCTCCCGGCGCCAGACAACGCCGAAGTCAAAACCGCGCAACCCCTGACTTTCAGATAACCAAATCTTTTTGTGGCGCGGGCGCCTTCGCCGCGACCGATCTACGCTCCCGCAGGAGCTTCGCCAGCGAACTTTCCCTTCTCCACACCCTGGCCCAACACCACCGCAACGTCACGCCCCACGGCATTCATCACCGTAACCAGCCGTTGCGCCGGCGAACTGATTAGGAACAGCAGCTTCGAATAGATCTCTTCCTTCGACGGCATGCTGGCCAGCGCCTCGATCTCCTTGATCGAAATCACCCGGCCTTCGACCACGCCTACCTTGAAAGTAAACTCCGGCGTGTCCTTGGCGTACTTGGTGAGCGCCTTCGCCATGGCCACGGGATCGCCCGTGGTATACGCAATCGAAGTCACGCCGGTAAGATTCTTCAGCCCATCTTCGATCTTGGTGCCTTTGGCAGCAAGCTCGGCCAGCGTGTTCTTGACGACCTGATACTTCGCGCCGGCCCCGCGCAGAGCCTTCCGCAGCTCATAGTCCTGAGCTACAGTCATCTTGCTGTAGGTGGCCACAACCGCGCTCGAAACATTCTTCAGGTCCGCACTCAGCTTCTCGACCTGTTCCTTCTTTTTCGCTTTAGTAACCGGCATTGTCCAATCCCTCTAATCCTGATCTTAATGTGGGGACAGCCGCCCTCGGCTGTCCGCCGGGCGCAGCCCGGCTGCTCCTACGCTTTCGCTGCAGTCTCAATCGGAGCCGTGTCCAGCAAAATCCCCGGCCCCATGGTCGAGCTCAAAGTGCAGCCCTTGATGTACTTTCCCTTGGCCACCGAAGGCTTGGCCTTGATCACACTGGTAATCAGCACGGTTGCATTGTCAATCAACTTGTCGGGCGAGAACGAAATCTTACCCACCGGCACATGCACCAGCGCAGTCTTGTCGGTACGGAATTCAACCTTGCCGGCCTTCACTTCCTGCACCGCCTTCGCCACATCCACCGTAACCGTCCCCGTCTTCGGGTTCGGCATCAGTCCCTTGGGACCAAGAACCTTACCCAAACGCCCGACCGATTTCATTACATCCGGAGTGGCGATCAGCGCGTCGAAGTCCGTCCAGTTCTCTTTCGTGATCTTCTCGACCATCTCTTCGCCGCCAAAGAAATCAGCGCCCGCCGCCTGCGCTTCCTTAATCTTGTCGCCCGAAGCGATTACCAAAACCTTCTTCGACTTGCCCAACCCGTGCGGCAACACGACCGTGCCGCGCACCATCTGGTCGGCATGCTTGGGATCAACGCCGAGACGCAATGTGATTTCTACGGTCTCGTCAAATTTCGCAAACTTGACCTTTTGCAGCAGGGGGACCGCATCCTGCAGCAGATACGGGCGCTTTTCCACCGCGGCATGCGCCTTCGCTATGTTCTTTCCTTCTTTTTTCATTTCACTTTCCTCGTCTCCCACCGCTCATCGCTGTTTCGAAGAGCCGTAGTGTTTTCGACTTCAAACTCGAATGTGGGGACGGCCGCCCTCGGCCGTCCGCGGAGCGAAGCTCCGCTCTTACCCAACCACTTCAATGCCCATCGACCGCGCCGTCCCGCGAACACTCTTAACCGCAGCATCAATGGAGGCCGCGTTCAGGTCAGGCATCTTTTGTTTGGCAATGTCTTCCACCTGCTTCAGCGTAACTTTGCCGACCTTGTCCTTGTTCGGCGTACCCGATCCCTTGGCGATCCCGGCCGCACGCTTCAGCAGAATCGAAGCCGGCGGCGTCTTGGTGATGAAAGTAAAAGACCGGTCGCTGTAAACCGACACCACGACCGGAATGATCAGCCCCTCCATCTCCTTCTGGTTCGTGCGAGCATTGAACTGCTTGCAGAACTCCATGATGTTGATCTGCGCCTGTCCGAGCGCCGGACCCACCGGAGGCGCCGGCGTCGCCTTGCCCGCCGCGATCTGCAGCTTTACGAAACCTGTAACTTTCTTTGCCATCTAAGATTTCCTTCGGTTTTCAATTACAAAATTACGAAATTGCTCAATTACTAAATTCCTAGGCCACCTTCTCCACCTGGTTAAACTCCAACTCCACCGGCGTCGAGCGCCCGAAAATCGTTACCATCACCTTCAGCGTCTCGCGATCTTCATTCACCTCATCGACAGTTCCGGTGAAGGTAGCGAACGGTCCCTCTGTGATGCGCACCTGCTCCTGCTTCTCGAACTTGACCTTCAGCTTCGGCTTCTCACGGCTGTCGGCAACTTTATAGACGATGTGCTGCACTTCTTCGTCGGAAAGCGGCGTCGGCTGTTGGCCCGTGCCCACAAACCCGGTCACGCGCGGCGTGGATTTCACCACATGCCAGACGTGGTCGTCCATGTCCATTTCCACCAGCACATACCCGGGATAGAACATGCGCTCTGACGTATACTTCTTGCCGCCGCGCACTTCGGTGACCGACTCAGTCGGGATCAGCACCTTGCCGATCTTTTCCTGCAACCCAAACGCAGCCACGCGCGATTCCAGCGACTCCTTCACTTTGCGCTCAAACCCGGAATAAGAGTGGATAATGTACCACTTCATGTTCGGGTTGCGAGGCGGTTCGCCCGCCGCAGCCACGGCATCCGTGCCGCTTGGCTGCTCTACGCTCGGGGCAGCTTCGTTTTTTTCTTCGTCCTGCATGATCAAGTTAAGCTCCGGCCTGCTCCTCGACTTAGTGGTTTCCGAAATAGCTGTACAGCATGTTGACGCCCCTCTGGATCACGTTATCGATGATGAAGAAATAGACTCCGAAGATGAATACCGTAACCACCACCACCGCCGTGGTGGCGCGCACTTCCTTCCACGAGGGCGCGGTGACCTTGCGCATTTCGGTGCGCACCTCGTTGTAAAACGTTTTGATGCGTTCCGGCCAGGACTTCAGCCGGTCCCCAAAATTCTCGCCGGCGCTTACAATTGAGTTTGCCATCTTCTTCGTTTCCACTCCCATACTGCTCCTGGCCTTTCCCGTCGTCCTTGCAAAAAATCTGGCAGGGGCGGAGGGATTCGAACCCCCAAGTCCGGTTTTGGAGACCGGCAGTTTAACCGTTGAGCTTACGCCCCTGTATTAGCCCCGAGCCCATAGTCCTGAGTCCCGAGAAATACTCTCGCGACTCGAGCCTCGCGACTATTTCACTTCCTTGTGCGGCGTGTGCTTGCGGCAACGGCGGCAGAATTTCTTGAACTCCAGCCGCTCCGTCGTCGTCTTCCGGTTCTTGGTCGTCGAATAATTCCGCTCTTTGCAATCACCGCACTGCAATGTAACAATCTCTCGGGGCATCGCTCAAACTCCCTCTTACTGAACTTTCTTTTCTATGTGGGGACAGCCGCCCTCGGCTGTCCGCGGAGCAACGCTCCGCGCTTTCCCTCTGTTACTGCACAATCTCCGCAATCGTTCCGGCGCCCACCGTGTGTCCGCCTTCGCGAATGGCAAACCGCAATCCCTTCTCCATCGCCACCGGCGTGATCAATTCAATCACCAGCGACACATTGTCCCCCGGCATCACCATCTCGGTTCCCGCCGGAAGCTCCGCAACGCCCGTCACATCGGTCGTCCGCAAGTAAAACTGCGGACGGTAGCCCTTGAAGAACGGTGTATGCCTTCCGCCTTCTTCTTTCGTCAGAATGTAGACTTCCGCCTTGAACTTCGTATGCGGAGTAATCGATCCCGGCTTCGCCAGCACCATGCCGCGCTCCACATCTTCTTTCGCAATGCCGCGCAGCAACAGGCCAGCATTGTCGCCCGCCATGCCTTCGTCCAATTGCTTCTTGAACATTTCGACGCCCGTGACCACCGTCTTGCGCGTGTCGCGGAACCCGACAATCTCAACTTCTTCACCGACCTTCACCTTGCCGCGCTCGATCCTGCCCGTCACCACCGTGCCGCGACCCTGAATCGAGAAGATATCCTCAATCGGCATCAGGAACGGCTTGTCCAGCTCGCGCGCCGGCTGCGGCACACTCTTGTCGACCGCCTCCATCAGCGCGTCAATCTGCTTCTCCCACTTTTCTTCCCCATTCAACGCCCCAAGAGCCGACAGCCGGATCACCGGCACATCGTCGCCCGGGAACTTGTAGCTCTTCAGCAACTCGCGCACTTCGAGTTCCACCAGATCCAGCAACTCAGGATCATCGACCGCATCGCACTTGTTCAATGCGACAACGATGTAAGGCACGCCCACCTGCCGCGCCAACAGCACGTGCTCGCGCGTCTGCGGCATCGGACCATCCGTCGCCGCCACCACCAGAATCGCGCCATCCATCTGGGCCGCGCCCGTGATCATGTTCTTGATGTAATCCGCGTGCCCCGGGCAATCGACATGCGCGTAGTGCCGGTTCGCCGTCTCATACTCCACGTGCGCCGTAGCAATCGTGATTCCGCGGGCTTTTTCCTCCGGAGCGTTATCAATCGAATCAAACGACCGGAACACGATCTTCGGATTATGTTTCTGCAACACCTTCGTGATCGCCGCCGTCAACGTGGTCTTGCCATGGTCAATGTGACCAATCGTGCCTACGTTGCAGTGCGGCTTAGTTCGATCAAATTTCTCTTTCGCCATATTCGTCCTTTGTAGCGCCGGCGTCCCGCCGGCTTATACTTCAGTAATACTGGTACAACTTTTTAAACCTGTGCCGCAGCGCCGTGTCGACCGTTTCCAGCTTCGACAGATAAAACTCGCGCATCTGCGCCTGATCGGAAAGCGGCAACGCCTGATACAACTGCCAAGCGCTCAAATCAGAGCTGGCTGCCGATCCGCCGACTACACTCTCCAGCGTTCGAGCCGACAGCACCGCGTCAAACTCTCGGACGCGAATTCCCTTGCGATCCAACTGCTTCAGGAACCGCTCTACCTTCTCGGGCAAGAACGCCTGCTCCACGGCAGCTTGCAGTTTCGCGAATTCCTGCTGCTTCTCAACTTTGATCGTTGCCTGCTCGAAAGCCATCACAACCCCTGAACCAAAACTCTGGAGCGGGAGACGGGAATCGAACCCGCGACCAACAGCTTGGAAGGCTGTGACTCTACCACTGAGTTACTCCCGCCCTTACTGCCTCGACGCTCTTCACCAATCTGGAGCCGATGATCAGGATTGAACTGATGACCTCTCCCTTACCAAGGGAGTGCTCTACCAACTGAGCTACATCGGCCAAGAACTACCTTCACCGCCGCCTCACTCCGATTCGCCGTCGCCATCCGGATGCAGTACATCTTTACGCCGCACCCAGCTCTTGAACGCGAACAGCGCCAAAATCAGCAACGTCAGCAGCCGAATCCGCGAATCACTCAGCGTGGTAAATGCCAGCGCGCCCAACGCAAGGTACGCAATCAACGCCATCGCCAAGCGACTCATAATTCCTGCCGCACTTGAAACTGGTGCAACAAATTCTGGTGCACAGGGAAGGATTCGAACCTTCGTACCTCGCTAGGAGGGACAGATTTACAGTCTGTTGGCTTTAACCACTCACCCACCTGTGCAAAACCGCCGGGCGATGCAGCCGTTGCGCTTCATCCCGCAGCCAACTTGCCAATCCGCAGACCGTGGCAGCACACTTCTACTCTGGTCCACCACGCTACATTTTTGCAAACCAGCTTTTCGCAACTCAGGGAAACCAAGAATCGCGCTTAAGAATTACCGCGCGAAGATCACTGCATGCCGGAATATTTCAGAATATATTTCCAGATGAAGTGCGTTGGAAAAACCTGTTGCGCCACCTAAGAGTTCCGCTGCCTGCCGGAAGTTCGTTTCCTGACTTTCGCTACCTGATCTTCGTATCCTGATCTTCGTATCCTGATCTTCGTATCCTGGAGCTGGCGAAGGGATTTGAACCCCTGACCCCCTGATTACAAATCAGGTGCTCTACCGACTGAGCTACGCCAGCATTGCGGGGACAAGTGCTCTTCCGGGCACAAGTATACCCTTTGATCCCTTCCAGATGTCCGGGACAATTAGTTAAGTTATCACAATGGGTAAATTCCGCGCAACCGGCCCGCTTGGAGGGGTAGTGCCTCAGTTTGAGTTTTTTGGTTGCGTCATCCCGAGCGGAGCCGCTTTTTCAGGCGGAGCGAGGGATCTCCCGCCCGCACGTCTGGCCTGTGGGAGATCCCTGCATCCGGCTGAACTGCGCCGGGTGCAGGGATGACGCCGTCCAAGAGAACGGATCGCCTGATCCGCTCCGTTCTAGTTTTCAGAATCTAAGGTGCATAGTGAGTAAAGACGAGGTCACTCGCTTTGGTCTTCTCGTGGCACGGGAAGCAGCTTTTCATAAACGCCGCGTTGCCAGGCTTGCCGTCCGCGAAGTGACCGAATCCCCAGCCGCCGGTTGCGGCGTACTTTTTTGAGTCCTTGACCATGAACTGAATGTTCGTGGGCGCTCCAGGAACAAAAGATTGGGCTTGGCCAAAGATTTTATTGTTTTCCTCGGATGGCACATTACGGTAATGCAAAGCGGCAATAATTGTGCCGTCTGGATACGGAAGCGTTTTTTCCCGGAAGGCTTTGAACGCTACATCGTTGCCCAGGACGGCACCTAAACTGTTGAGGTTGCCTGCTTCATGGGCCGAGGAGATCCATTTCCAGTCTCGGTATCCCTGAGGAATTTCGGTAACGTAGGGTGCACCGGGTTCCGCATCCGCGTGTCCTCGTGCAACAGCAATGAGGGTAACGAGGCCGGCCACTGTTGCGACCGTAACCAAGAAGAATGTGAGGTGTTTCATGGGGGTTCCTCCATTTGGCCCGCATTCTACTCCGATCCACATAGGTTTGCCGGACCGGCTGGGCCCCGAAGGGCAGTTGATGTAAAGGAGATCGCGGCGAATCGAGTCCGCTCTCGACTCGCGCCTTCTGACACCCCCACCCCACAGTGTTATGATTTCTCTCCTGACCGCATTCCATGCGAATTAGGCGAACCTTCCCCATCGCGCTGGTCGTCGTGGTCGTTGCTGCGGCCGTGACCCTTGCGGTCCAGCTGCGCAAGCATGCTCCTCCTGAGCCCGCCCGTCTGTTGCCCGGGGGGGACGCATTTTTTTACCTCGATCTTGGCCGGGCGCGGAAACTGAACGCGGGAAAGAAGCTGCCTCCTGTCAGCCACGATCCGGAGTACGAGCGCTTCATTCGTGAGACCGGCTTTGAGTTCGAACGCGATCTCGACGAAGCCGCCTTCGCCGTCCACTACCCGGCAAGCTGGCCGGGCGGCGGCACCGGCGGTTCCTCGCCAGAGGTGCGCTTTTCTGAGGTGCTCGAAGGAAGATTTCAAGGCGAACGCGTCACCGCATATCTGCGGCAGATCGCCCAGTCGGTCGAAAACTATCACTCGGTCGACATCTTCACCATTGTTTTGGAAGGCAGATCGTTGCGGGTCGCGGTGCTGAGCGCCGATTCCGTGGCCGCGTCGAATCACGACGACCCTGCCGTTATAAGGGGAATCATTGAGAGGTCGAAGCGCCTGGCTTCTCCATTCGGAGGCCCATCGTTGCTGCGGCAATATTACAAGCACGTCCAGTTGGCCAGTCTGGCATGGGTGGTGGCGCGCGTTGATC
This sequence comes from uncultured Acidobacteriaceae bacterium, assembly GCA_963786075.1. Lineage (GTDB taxonomy): Bacteria > Acidobacteriota > Terriglobia > Terriglobales > Acidobacteriaceae > Sulfotelmatobacter. The sequence goes on from CAWAYA010000003.1 coordinate 154,499, forward strand.
CTTCCTCACCCGCGGCTCGTGACTGGAACACTGTTTTCGCCAACCCCGCCACGCTGGTCGTTTCAGCAAGCTATCTCAGCCCGCTTCATTTAAGAGCTGACGTGGTTCGCCTCCGCGCCGAAGCTTTCACTCGATCGCCAGACGAGGCCCGCGCCATCACGGATAAGGTAAACGTCTTCGTCGGCCTGACGCGCTCCGCGGAAGCCTCAGTCGGAACCCACGGTACCGATCCCGATGTGAAAGCTTTCTTCGATAGTCTAAAAGTAAGGGACGAGGACGACCGCGCCGTGTTGACGGCCGTCATGCCCTTGGGGTTTCTGCGCAAGATGCTGTCGGGACCTTCGCCCGACTTAAGTGGGACGTCCGACGCTCCGCCGGCTCAAGCGCCTGCGAAATAATGCTGGGCGGAAATTCGCCGCCCGCGTGCAACTAAACACAGCTCCATTCGTCTCATTGCTTACGGAGTACAACTCCGGCGGGTACAATTAAAAACGCATGTCCAGCCTCCCACTTCCGATTGCCGCGTTTTTCGCCGGGCTCATTTCGTTTTTGTCACCTTGCGTGCTGCCTCTGGTGCCGGGATACCTTTCTCTTATCTCGGGTGCCGGCTTGGAAGAACTCAAAGCTCCGCAGGGACAGCTCATGCGTCGCGTGATGGTGAACTCCGTTGGGTTCATCCTCGGCTTCAGCGTGGTTTTTATCGCGCTGGGAGCGGCGGCGACAGAAATCGGCCAGGTGCTTGGGATCTACAAACACACGCTCGCGCGGGTCGCGGGCGTGATCATCATTCTCTTTGGATTGCACCTCACTGGCATTTTCAAGATCAAAGCTCTCTACACCGACGCGCGTCTGCACAGTGTGAAAGGCAGCAGCACTCCGGTGGGCGCGTTCGTGATCGGTTTCGCATTTGCTTTCGGCTGGACTCCGTGTCTGGGGCCGATTCTTGCCGCGATCCTAACCATCGCCGGAGAACAAGACACCCTGGTGAAGGGGATCCTGCTGCTTATGGTTTATTCGCTTGGGCTGGCCGTGCCGTTTCTGGTGACATCGCTTTTGATGGAACGCTTTCTCAAATTCTACAGCCGCTTCCGCTCTCATATGCATGCCTTGGAGATAGCCAGCGGCGGCCTGCTGATCGCGCTTGGAGTATTGCTCGTGATTGGCCGTTTTACTTTGATTTCGAATTGGCTTTCGTTCCTGAACCGCTTCGCCTTATAGGCCGTTCGGGGAGTAATCTATTTCTAAGATTTGGTTGAGCGAATGGCGCGAATAATGTTGCGCGCATAAGGAGTTTGCAAATGGAACCATCACCCGGCACCATCGAACCAGCACCTAGCACCGGACAGCCGCCCGAGCCGCCATCGGGCTCCCAAGGAATCCAGCCCAGCCCGGACCGGCCATCCCGTAAGGGATCCCGCAACCCTCTCGTCCTGGTAGTAGTGGCGTTTGTGGTCGCCCTGATGCTTTACTTCGGCTATCACCAGGCGCGGCGCACTGGAGCGAGTTTCGCGCCGCGACTCACCCAGTCCAGCCTCGCTCCTGATTTTTCTTTGGAATCGCTGGACGGCAAATCTCTGCGCCTTTCCGACTTTCGCGGTAAGGCTGTGTTGCTCAACTTCTGGGCTACGTGGTGCGGCCCGTGCAAAATCGAAATGCCGTGGTTTGTGGACCTGCAAAAAGAGTACGGCTCGCAGGGATTGCAGATTGTCGGCGTGGCAATGGATGACGCCAGCAAAGAAGACATCAGCAAATTCGCCAAAGATATGGGAGTGAACTATCCCATCTTGATTGGAAAAGAATCGGTGGGCGATGAGTATGGCGGCGTTCCCGCCTTGCCGGAAAGCTTTCTGATTTCGCGCGACGGCAAGATCGTCGACAAAATCATCGGGCTAAGGGGCAAGGCTGAAATTGAGGATGACGTCAAGAAAGCGCTCGACACGCAAGCGGCAAAAAACGAAGCGTCGGTGCATCGAGCAGGCGAGAATGGCCCTGTTCCGAAGTAACAGCACGTTTAGGCGGCGATTGCTCTACTATTTCATTGAGCGGGGTTCATTCTCGCGGCCTGCTCGTGTTGAACGCCAGCAGAGATGACTCACAAGACAAAACACAAACGCGGGGAGCAGCAAACGACGTGGGGATCGCTCCTGCTGATTGCTTCGCTGTTGACTGCGCTTCCCGGGGCAGCGCAAACCGCCGGCAAAGCTCCGACCCTTAGCTTCGCTGCGGTGCCGCTGACCACAGCGCAGCGCGCCTCGCAGACCATGGTGAACTTGAATTTTCGCGTCCCTGCGGGCTATCACATCAACTCGAACACGCCCAAGTCAGAATTCCTGATTCCGACTACCTTGAGGATCGATGTTCCCACTGACATCGTCCTCGGAAAGATTGAATATCCTGCGGGCAAAGATCGGAGCTTCCCTTTCTCGCCCGACGAAGCGCTGAATGTTTACAGCGGAGACTTCACCATCGCCGTGGGAGTACATCCACTACACTCCGTCGTGCCGGGAAAATACCTGATGCACGGCGTGCTGCGCTATCAAGCCTGCGACAATGCCGCCTGCTATCCGCCGAAGAATTTGCCCGTGAGTTTTGAAGTGAAGGTCGTAAAGGAACCACCCCAGCACCACGCCAACCCCGCGCAGAGCCCACACGTGCATAACTAGCTGTACCTAGGTATGCGTTTCAGTCGTCAGCGCTTTCCGCCTTGCTTCTTCTCCACCTTCGCCCAGGTGTCTTTCAGTGCGACCGTGCGATTGAACACTGGCTTGCCGGGCTTTGAGTCGGGATCGACGCAAAAATATCCCAGACGCTCGAATTGAAACCGGCTTCCCACTGCGGCATTGGCCAGTGACGGTTCCAGCTTCGCGGTTGTGATTACTTCGAGCGAGTTCGTGTTCAGATTCGCTGTGAAGTCCTGACCTTCTTCGACTTCGCCGGGGTTTTCTTTCGTGAAGAGATTTTCGTAAATGCGCACCTCGGCGCCGATGGCATTCCTGGCCGAGACCCAGTGTATGGTTGACTTCACTTTGCGGCCGTCGGGAGCATTGCCACCGCGCGTCGCCGGATCGTAGGTGCAATGCACTTCCACAACCTCGCCCTTTTCATTTTTCACTACGTTCTTGCAGGTGATGAAATAACCGTAGCGCAGACGCACTTCGCGTCCCGGCGAAAGGCGGAAGTATCCTTTCGGCGGATCTTCGCGGAAGTCATCCTGCTCGATGTAGAGCACGCGTGAGAACGGCACCTTCCGCGTACCGGCGCTCGCGTCTTCGGGATTGTTCACCGCGTCCATCTCCTCGACCTGATTCTCGGGATAGTTGTCGATCACGACCTTCAGCGGACGCAGCACAGCCATCACTCGCAGGGAGCGCTTGTTCAGATCTTCGCGGACGAAGTGTTCGAGCATGGCCAGTTCGATCGAACCATTCGTCTTCGATACGCCGATCGCGCCGACGAAGTTGCGCACCGCTTCGGGCGTGTAGCCGCGGCGGCGAATGCCGCCGAGCGTGGGCATGCGGGGGTCGTCCCATCCGCTTACGCGGCCTTCCTGCACCAGCTGCAGAAGCTTGCGCTTGCTTAGCAGCGTGTAGGTGAGGTTGAGGCGATCGAACTCGATCTGGCGCGATGGAAAGATGTCCAGTTGCTGGATGAACCAGTTGTAGAGCGGGCGATGGTCTTCGAACTCGAGGGTGCAGAGAGAGTGCGTGACGCGCTCGATGGAATCCGACTGCCCATGCGCATAGTCGTACATCGGATAGATGCACCATTTGTTGCCGGTGCGGTGATGCTCCGCGTGCAGTATGCGGTACATCACGGGGTCGCGGAAGTTAACATTGGGCGACGCCATATCGATTTTCGCCCGCAGAACGCGCGAGCCATCGGGGAATTCGCCGGCTCGCATGCGCTCGAACAGACTTAGATTTTCTTCGACCGAGCGGTTGCGATACGGACTATCTTTGCCGGGCTCGGTGAGCGTGCCGCGATGCTTGCGAATCTCGTCCGCGCTTAAGTCGTCGACATAGGCCTTACCATCTTTAATCAGCTGGATCGCCCATTCGTAGAGCTGGTCGAAATAATCGGAGGCGTAGAAAAGCCCGTCCCACTTGTAGCCGAGCCAGGTGACGTCGGCCTTGATCGACTCTACGTATTCGGTTTCTTCCTTTTGGGGATTGGTGTCATCGAAGCGGAGGTTTGTATGTCCGCCGAATTCGTCGGCTAGGCCGAAATCGATGCAGATTGCCTTGGCATGTCCGATGTGGAGATAGCCGTTGGGCTCGGGAGGGAAGCGAGTTTGTACGCGGCCGTTGTGCTTGTTAGTCTTCAGGTCTTCGAGAATAATGTCGCGGATGAAGTTCGAGGGAGCAGATGACGGCGAGGCAGCCGCAGCTTTTTCTCCAGCTTCGCTTGGGAGGGATGGATTCATTCCCTTTGATCTTATCGCAAGCGAAGCGGTGAAGGGTCGGGCGACGAGCATTCCAGAATTCGTGACTCGAGGATCTTCTCTGTGGGGTATCAGGTCGGGGACTCAGTGATCGGCTGCCGACTCCGTTGGATTTTTGGTTTTCCTTAATCGGGAAGATGGCTGTTTGCTGTCTGGTTAATAGGGGTACCCTCCCCCTCCCCCCGAGGCAAGAACATACTTGCCTCGCCCACTTATGGGCGAGTCAAGTAAATTATTACCCCCCCCGATCTATTGGAATCATGGTGTTAGCGTGAAATTGCAAAATGATCTATTGGGCTCAGTAAGTTGCGGGCAAAATCTTGAGCCCAAGCTACTTAGCCGGATTGCAAGGCGGTAAAAACCGCGATTCAACACTGCACCTGCGGTGATGATCGGTTATCGAGGCTGTGGACGGCAAGGTCAGCTGTCACATGCCCGAGGGAAAAGAAGACGACCGGGGGTTTACCGGGCCGCAGCTGCGCGAACCTTGAACCTGACTTTTTCTTTCTGCTGGAGAAGGCGGACAATCTCGAACAGGTTTCGAGCCTGCGGATTTCCCGATGGACCGAGCATCCGCATCAGACTCTTGGGTGAGTGGTTGGTGCTCTCTGCCAATTCGCTGAAGCCTACGGTGGCGTGAATGTAGTCGCGCAAAACGGTTTTGCCAGTTTCCACATCGCCTGAGAGAAAGCTTTCGACTGCTTCCCGCAGCAATTCTTTGCGGAATGCTGGATCGCGACGCGCCCGCGCCTGAATCGTCTCTTTGAAATCCCGGGTGAGAGCCATTATCGAATTCCCTGTTTCTTTCTCAGTTTGTAATCCAGCCAGCGTCCAAGCGCGTCCGCGATGTCTTTACTGCTGACGTTTCTTGGTTCCGCCCCCGAGCAGCAGGAGAACTCGTTCGCCGTCTCTACCGAAATACATCCGGTAACCTGGGCCGAAATTGATCCGGTACTCTTGGACGCCGCTGCCAACGCTCTTTACGCTGGAGAAGTTTCCTTGTGATAGCCGTGCGAGTGCGACGGCCACTTTCGCGGCCGCGGACGGGTTGAGGCGGTTAAACCACTCGGCGTCAGGGCTGCGACCATCAAGCTCGAGGTATTCGAGAATTTCAACACGATCTAATGGTAACATAAATGTTACCTTTTATCAAAAGTTCGGTGCAAACCATTACTGGATTTTCCCGACCGCCTGCTCGATGCGTGCCAGCGTGGTTTCTCGCCCCAAAACTTCCAGCGTTTCAAATAACGGCGGGGCGTTCTTGCGTCCGCAGACGGCTACGCGGATGGGTTGAAACATCTGTCCGGCTTTGACTCCGAGTTCCTGGGCAGCGGCGCGTAGTGCGTGATCCAGCGGGTCGTGTTTGAATTCGACGTTCGCCAGCACTTCGCGGGCCCGCGTGAGAACCTTCAATGCCATCGCCGCGTCTCCCTTCTGCGGGATTAGTTCAGCCGGGTCGTAGGGGGGCAGTTCATCCACGAAGAAAAAGTCCGCGGCGGTGAGCACATCGCGCAAGAGTTTGATGCGCTCGCGGATCAGCGGCGTGACTTGCAACATCTTTTCCGGTGTGACGTTGAATCCGGCGGCGAGCGCGATGGGCAGCAGGCGGGCGCTCAAATTCTCGAGCGTCAAGGCGCGAATGTGCTCGGCGTTGAGCCAGAGCGCCTTGGGGTCGAAAGTGTCTTCGGCGGCAAAAAACAGGTCCCTCCCCTGAGCTTCGCTCAGGGTCGGAATGACAACGTCGGATGGGGAGGCTGATTCTTTGAAGTTCACTACTGCGTTGGAACGGTTGATGGCTTCCAGGGAAAACACGTCGATGATCTCGTGCAGAGACATATTCTCGCGGTTATCTTTGGGCGACCAACCGAGCAGGCAGAGAAAATTGATGAAGGCTTCGGAGAGAAATCCCGCGTCGCGGTAGGTGGTGACACTGACGACTGGGCCATGCCGGCGTTTTGAAAGTTTGGTGCCGTCGGGCGCGACCAGCAGCGGCAGGTGCGCGAACTGAGGCGGTGTTGAGCCGGCCGCTTCGAAAATGAGGACATGTTTGAAAGTGTTAGTGAGATGATCCTGGCCGCGGATGATGTGGGAGATGCGGAGGTCGGCGTCATCGGCGCAGGAGGCGAGGTGGTAGGTGGGCATGCCGTCGGAGCGCAGCAGGGCAAAATCTTCGATGTCGGCTGCGGCTTTTACCTGCTCGCCGTAGACCGCATCATTAAATCGCACCACTTGCCCACCCTCGCGCGGCACGCGAAAGCGCAAGGCAAACGGCTCGCCGGCTGCGGCGCGGCGGTCGCTTTCCGCTTGGGAAAGCTCGCGCGCGCCGGGATTGAACAGCCAGGTTGTTTGCGCGCCGGATTTTTCGGCCTCGCCAGCATGCGCGGGGGTGAAGTCCCGGTAGGCCAGGCCTTTCTCGAAAATCGCCCACGCGGTCTTGCGGTGCAGTTCGATGCGCTCGGATTGCTTGTATTCCTCGTCCCAGCTTAGGTTCAGCCACTTCAACCCGTCGAAAATGGAATCAACCGAAGCCTGGGTGTTGCGTTCTACGTCAGTATCGTCGAGGCGGAGGATCATCGTTCCGGAGTTGTGGCGGGCATACAGCCAGTTGAAGATGAAAGTGCGCGCGCTGCCTACGTGAAGAAAGCCGGTGGGCGAGGGCGCGAAGCGCACCCGGGGCTTCGAGACTGACGTGGATTCGAGCATAGATGGCGAAAGTCTGATGGTATGGGGGCAAGAAAAGTATCGTCAAGCGGGCCGGGCTTTCAGTATTGGCTCAGTTTGAACTTCTTTTGGTGGCGTGATCTTGAGGGGAGTCGCTTTTCAGGCGGAGCGAAGGATCTCCTACACACACATGCGCCTGTCTCTGGGAGATCCCTCGCCCGGCTGAACTGCGCCGGTCTTCGGGACGACGCCGCGCAGGGGTTTCAAAACCAGGTTAAACGACCGATTCCGGGTAATCTCGTGCCGAGGCAGTGTCCTTAAATCCTGTTGATTCGCGCCCCAGGCTGTGAAAACATTAGGTATTGATCTTCTCCTAAGCCGCTGATCGATCTTCGCGGGAAGGGTTCTTGGGGCCTCATGAACAGCGTTGTTATCAGCATGGTGGTGATACCGGGCGTAGTCTCGGTGCTGCTGTTCCTGGTCTTCACCTACCTCTACGAACAAAGCCGGCAGGCGTATTTCCGCGCCTGGCAACTGGCTTGGGCGGCCTATTCTTTACATTACGTTCTCCACGCAGTTTCGTTTTACCGCGCGCCTGCGCCGCTGGCATTCTTCGCCAGCTCATTGTTCCTCGTGGCGATGGCTTTGTGCATCTTTGTGTCGACCCGCCTGATGCGCGGGCCCTCGCATTTTCGCTGGTATGACGCTGCGCTGGCCGTGGCCGGAATTGTGCTGGCGTGGTTCAACTTTCAGGGGCACATCGTGGCGGGCACGTTTCAGGAAGCCGCGCAGCCGCCCATCGCTCTCGACCTGGGAATCGCAGCCGTGCTCTTGTACTGCTCGGCCGTGTTCTACGTCAACGGCCACCGGCGGGGATCGCTGGCGTTTAAGGTGCTGGGCTTCTCTCTGGCGCTGTGGGCCGTGTTGATGGGTGCGGGGCAATTCCGCAGTCTATGGGGAGCGCGTTTTGACAGCGCCGCCAACTATCTTGGGCCCGTGCCGCAGATGCTGCTGGGCATTGCGATGGTCATGGTCCTCTTTGAGAACGAGCGCAACGCGGTGCAGGAGAACACGCTGGCGCTTTCGACCTTGGGAGTGGATCCGCGGCGTTTGCTTTCGGCCGACGATTTGCTGCCCAGCATGCAAGCGGCGCTGGACCGCCTGGCGGGCGCTTTGTCGGCGCGGCGGGCAATCATCTATATCTCGGAGCGTTGGCGCGGTCTGCTGCCCTCGGTGGAGCGGGGATTTCCTGCGCAGTTCCTCGAGGTTTTGACCACGACGGGGGCGGGAGAATACATCTGCGAACTGGCTTACCGGCAAGGTGGGCTGTTTACGGTGCATGATCTGGCCCATATGACCGAGCCGCTGCCCATAGGCCCGAGCGGGACCTATGCCGATTTCAAAAAAGCGTTCACGGAAGCCGACATTCGAAACCTGACCGCTGTGAGTCTGCAGACACGCGAGCACGCGTTCGGGGTGATTTTATTTCCTCATGCGGAACGCAAGGCGTTCGGCGCATCGGGTCCGCGCCTGATGGTGGGGCTGGCTTTGCAACTCGGGCTTACGCTCGAAAACTACTTGATCGCGCACGACGCCCACCGGCGCACACAAGAATACGAGTTGCTGACGCAGATTGGACAGGCTATCAGCTCACGGCTTGATCAGGATGAAGTGTTGCGCACCATCCACGCCGAGCTGGGACAGATTTTCAATACCGGCAACTTCTACATCGCATTTCAGGAAGGAGACGTAATCCGCTTCGAACTGGAAGTGGAGGACGGGCAAACTCTTCCCAAGCGCTCGCGCAAGCTGGAGAACGCATTCACCGAGTATGTGATCAGGATGGGGCAGCCGCTGCTGATACGCTCCGATCTGGAGAGAATGCGGGCACGATTGGGCGTCAGCTACCGGCCGGAGCATCCTGCGAAGTGCCTGTGCGCGGCGCCGATTCTGCTGGGGAATAAGCCAGCCGGCGTGATGGTTGCAATGAGCAAGGAACGGGAATTTGTGTTCGAACAGCGCGATCTGGATGTATTGATGACCGCAGCCGGCCAGGTTTCGGTTGCGGTGGAGAATGCGCGCCTGTTCGCCGAAGAACAAAGGCGCTCGCGGCAGTTGGCATTTCTCAACAACATTTCGCGCACCGCCATTTCGAGCGACGATCCGGTGCACATGCTGGGACAGATTGTCGGGGAAATCCAGAAGAACTTCAGCTTTGATCACATTGGCATCGGTTTGCTTGATTACGGGACTAAGGAGATTGAAATCAAAGCCGAGGCCGGGGCCACGGCGCATGCCATGGGCAAGCGCATCCCCATTGGGTTCGGGATTCTGGGGCGGGTGGCGCGGACCGGCGAGCGGGCTCTGGTGCAAAACGGCGTGGAGGGCCAGATCGGCGCGATTCTGCCGGAGTCGCGGTCCGTGCTGTGCATTCCTATCACTTACGGCGAAACGCTGCTGGGCGCGCTGAATATCGAAAGCCGCAATGACAGCGCGTTTTCGCCGCAGGACGTTCTCATTCTTAACACCCTGGCAGACCTGCTGGCTACGGCGCTGCACAATGCTTTCGTCTTCCAGAAGCTGCAGCAGCAATCGATCACCGACGGGCTGACGGGAATCAAGACGCGACGCTTTTTCTGGGAAGCGCTGTCGGCGGAGTGGAAGCGAGCTTCGCGCTCAGGGCGTCCGTTCTCGGTCGTGCTGATCGACCTGGACAAGTTCAAGGAAGTGAACGACACCATGGGCCATTTTGAAGGCGACCTGGTGCTGGCTCGCGTGGGGCGGTTGCTCGAGCAGAAATCCCGGCAATCGAACGTGGTGGCCCGCTATGGCGGAGATGAGTTCATTGTCCTCATGCCGGAAACCGGGCCGGAGCAGGCCCAGGTGCTGGCCGAGCGCTTGCGGCAGTGGATTGTGCAGGACCCTATGTTGAGCGAGCACCACATCACCGGCAGCTTCGGCGTGGCCAGCTTCCCGACTCACGGGTTCTCCATCGAAGACATTATTCGCGTGGCCGACGCGGGCATGTATGTTTCGAAGCGCTCCGGCGGCAATCGGGTGTCGGCGGCTGAGGAGTTTGCCGCAGGCGAGGAGTTTGCCAGCCAGCGCCAGCAGATTTCCTCCTACATCGAAGGCTTTTTGCAGCGCGAACACAACGGGCCGGAGCATCTTGAGGAACTGGCTTCGATGCTGGTGAAATTCTGCGGCGGCGAGGAGGATTGCAACGTTCCCTTGCTGAAGGAATCGATTGAGGTTCTCAGCCGGGCCGCCGAATCCCGCGAGCTGCGCACGGCCGGCCATGGCGACATGGTGGCGCGTTATACCGAGATTCTGGCGCGTGCGCTGCATTTGCCTCCAGAGGAGACCGCCGATCTGGTCTATGCTGCGCGCATTCACGACGTGGGCAAGATCTTCGTCCCCGAACGCATTCTTAACAAACCCGGCCCGCTTACTGACGATGAATTCTTTCTGGTGAAGATGCATGCGCGCGTGGGAGCGGAAATCGCGGGCATTGTGCCGCACAGCTCCATGATGCGCCAGGCGATCGAACATCATCACCAGCGCTTTGATGGTACAGGTTATCCCGATGGACTGAAGGGCGAGCAGATTCCTCTGTGGGCGCGGATTATCGCGCTGGCCGACGCCTATGCCAACATGGTGACCGAGCAATCGATCGCCGCAGCCCGCACGCCCGACCAGGCGCTCGATGAGCTGGCCAAGATGAGTGGCACCGGATTCGACGGAATGCTGGTGCGGCTGCTTCTGCGCGAGTTGAAGTCGGAACGGGCGTCGTCGGCGAGGGACGGTTTCTAGGGCTCCAACAGAGGGGCCGTTCAGGACATCCAGTGTAGTGGAGTTCAGCAGTATCGGACAATCTATTCCTGATAAGATATCCACACAGGGGACAGACCAAAACAAATGCCAGTACCCGTTTCACAGATGTGGACCGTTTCGTCCTACGTCCTGCGCCAGAAATTAGCTGGCCGCAAGCAGTACCCGCTCGTGCTCATGCTCGAGCCCCTGTTCCGCTGCAACCTGGCCTGTGCCGGATGCGGCAAGATCCAGTACCCCGCCCACATCCTGAAGAAAGATCTTTCTCCCGAAGAATGTTTCCGCGCAGTTGACGAATGCGGAGCCCCCATGGTCTCCATCCCGGGCGGTGAGCCGCTCATGCACCCGCAGATTGCCGAAATTGTCGAAGGTCTGGTGGCGCGCAGGAAATATATCTACCTCTGCACCAACGCCCTGCTGCTGAAAGAGAAGCTGAATCTCTTTAAGCCGAGCAAGTACCTGACCTTCAGCGTTCACCTCGATGGCCAGCGCGAAGAGCACGATCTCGCCGTCTGCCGCGAGGGCGGCTACGACATTGCGGTGGACGCGATCAAAGAAGCCCTAGGCCGCGGCTTCCGCGTGACCACCAACACCACGCTGTTCGACGGCGCTGACCCAAAGAGTGTCCGCGCCTTCTTCGACGACATGATGGAGCTCGGCCTTGAAGGCATGATGCTCTCGCCCGGCTATTCCTACGACAAAGCCCCCGACCAGAAACATTTCCTCGGCCGGGCCCGCACTCGGCGCATGTTCCGCGCGATCCTGTCGAACCGCAAAAAGAACTGGCGCTTCAATCTCTCGCCGCTCTTCCTGGAATTTCTGATGGGCAAGCGTACCTACCCCTGCACTCCGTGGGGCATGCCCACCTACAATGTTTTCGGATGGCAGAAACCCTGCTATCTGCTTCAGGATGGCTACGCCGAAACTTTCGCCGAGCTGCTCGCGACCACGAACTGGAGCAACTACGGCACCGAATCCGGCAACCCGGCCTGCGCCAATTGCATGGTCCACAGCGGCTACGAAGCCTCTGCGGTGAACGCCACCTTCAGTTCGCTCGAGGGATTCCTGGCCACCGTAAAAGCCACGCTGTTCGACGGCTACCGCGACGATGAGGCGCTGCGCTTGCTGGACGAGCCACAAGCGCCGGTCCATCCGCTGGTGCAAATCGCGCCGACTAGCGACTCTCTGCAAGAAACCCGCGCGTGATGTTCACATAGAGGCTATGACAGGCAAAGAATCCGGCCACATCGATCACGAAGCCGCGCAAGCCGTGCCCCACGCCAATCCCGATACTCTCGAAGTCGCCCCCGGGACGGCCCACGAAAAGCTCGAAGGCTGGATCCCCCAACTGGCCTCCGAAGAAGAAATCCGCGTAGCACTGGAGAAAGCCTTCGACTACCGCGGTGACGTCACCATCACCCGCAAGAACGGATCAAAGATCGAAGGCTACCTCTTCGACCGCCGCACGGCCGCCACGCTCAAAGATTCCGTAGTCCGCCTGTTCCCGAAAGACGCTAACGAAAAAATCTCCATCCCATACGCCGAGATCGCGGCCCTGGCCTTCACTGGACGCGACACCGCGGCCGGCAAAAGCTGGGAAGCCTGGATGAAGAAATACGCCCAGAAAAAAGCCGCCGGCGAAACCAACATCGCCCTCGAGCCCGAACCCCTGGACTGATCTTTACCCGTTGTCATCCTGAGCCAAGCATGAGCGTCGGAAAGGCGGTCATGCGCAGTCGAAGGACCCCATGCGTGCCGGTATGACCACCGCCGCTGAAAGGAGCTTCCATCACGGCCTACCGGGCGGCGGGTTTGGCCGCTCCAAAACTCAGACCCCCCACCAACTCCTCCACCTCATCCTCCGTCCCGCCAATAAACGTAAACGAAACGGCATACCCCCGCGCCAGCATCACTACTGTCGATTGCCGCATCACCCGCGACCCCACATCCTTCTGAAAATCTCCCCGCACTACCTTCTTAGTCCCGATCACAAACTCATAAGGCTCTTCGACCACCTCGAAACCCTGAGCCTGCGCCACTTCGGTCACGGGTCCAAAATACTGCGCCGCATCTTTCAACCCCGGATAAGCGGCCGCGCGTTCAGCTGCAATCAGAATCGAAGAATTGATATCTTCTGCCCGAGCCTCGGGAGGCCGCGAAAACGCCGCCAGCAGCACGCGCCCTGCTTTACTAGCATCGGCGGTGGCCTCTTCTCCCCGCCGTGCATTCATCTCATCGGTGCGCAACACGAACGCAGCCGGAATCTTGCACGTGAATCCAAACGAGGGATTGCGGTAGATGTTATTACTTACCGCTCCTGAATCCAGCGGAAGACCTCCGGACACAGACTTTCTGGCCGGCTTCGACGAGGGAGAAGAAGATGACGAAGAGGACGACGAGGAAGGCTGCGCAGTCGCCTGCGCCCGAAGCGCCGACGGCGCCAGCAAGGTTCCTACACAACAACAAAAGCAACCGCTAAGGATCCGGCGAAAACTCATACCGCCATGTTATCCGACATACCATCGGAATGGCGCAGCCCGGCTGCCTTAAGCCGCCCGCCCCAGCACCGGCTGCGTGCAGTGCGAACACCGCCGCGCCTCAATCGGAATCTCGCTCAAGCACTCCGGACATTTCTTGGTCGTCGGATCAGGCGGTTTCTCTCCCCGATTCATCCGCGCCACCAGCGCATTCACCGGCGTCACCACAAAGAAATAAATCGCCGCCGCAATCAGGAAAAACGACACGCAGGCATTGATGAACTCGCCGACCGGAAAGTGCGTGGTCCCAATCGAGAATCCCAGGTAGGAAAAATCCGGCTTACCCACTATCGCCGCGATCAGCGGCGTGAGCAGATCCTTGGTCAGCGCCGTGACCACCCCGCCAAACGCCGCGCCAATCACCACGCCCACCGCCATGTCCACTACATTGCCCCGCAGGATGAACTTCTTGAATCCATCAAGCATAGATACCTCCAAACAGGATTGGTCGCAAATGTATGTCAGGAAAGTCCGCAGGTCAAGCCCGGCGGGACATTTGGCTCTCAGGGAAAATATAAGTTGCAGAAAGAAAGAGCGCTCAGATCCGCATCGGCATCACAATATAGCGGTACTTATAATCATCGCCCTCGGCCGGACGCAACTGCCCTGCCGATTGCGAATCCTTCAACTCCAGCCGCACATCGTCAGTCCCCGCAGCTTTCAGGAAGTCAACCAGGTACTGCGCATTGAAGCCGATGGTCAGCGTTTCGCCGTCATAAGGAGCCTCGATCGAATCCTCCGACTCACCCGCTTCGGTCGATGAGGCCGAAATCTTCACTTCGCCTTTTTCCAGCTTCAGCCGCACCGCGCGCGAACGCTCGTCGGCAAACTGTGCCACGCGCAGAATCGCCGAGTTTAAATCGGAGTTGTTCAGCGTAATGCTCTTGTTGTTGTCCTTAGGCAGAACCGCTTCGAAGTTCGGGAATTGTCCCGTAAGCTGCCGCGAAGTTAGCAGCCGCGATCCGATGCGAAAGAAAAGAGTTGACTCATCCTTGGCAAACTCCACAGTCTCGGCGTCGGTTGAATCCAGCAGGGACTTCAATTCGTCCATACACTTCTTCGGCACCAGGGTCTTCATCTCACCTGAAACACCTTCAAACTTTTCTCCGCTGCGCTCACAATGCGCCAGCCGGTGCCCATCAGTTGCCACCATGGTGATCGACTCCGGCTTCAACAGCATCAGCGCGCCATTCAGCGTGTAGCGCGATTCTTCACTCGATATCGCAAACCCGGTGCGCGCAATCAACCCGCGCAACACCTGCCCCGGAATCTTCACCACACCCGCGGTAGGAAACGCCGGCAAACTGGGAAAGTTCGACTTCGCCATCCCCACCATCTTCGTGTTGGACCGCCCGCAGCGAATGCTGACCCAGTGATTTTCCAGCAGTTTGATCGTGATATCGGCGTCCGGCAGGAGTTTGACGTAGTCATACAGCTTGCGCGCCGGAATCGTGCACGACCCTTCCTTCTTCACCTTCGCATTGCACGAAGTTCGCAGGCTAAGATCCAGGTCGGTCGCCGTCAGCCGCAACTCACCGTCAGCAGCCTCGAATAAATAATTGGAAAGGATGGGAATGGTGGTCTTGCGCTCGACCACGCCCTGGGTCGCCGTCAACTCCCGCAGCAACTCCACTTTGCTGACCGTGATTTCCATCGTACCCACCGCCGCCCCTACCGCAATCGCCGCTTCCACCGGCATATACTTTGTCTCCCCTGCCGCGTGCTACTTTTATTACTTCCCTTATATCAAATACAAAACCTATTAAACCAGCAGTAACAGTAGGCGCCGCGCAGAAGTGGAAAACTTTAAGAACTGACCTATTGTCACCACCTTGGGGAACATCCCTTCGTGTGAGAAATCGGTCCCGAACTCGGCGGAGACCCTACAACAAGATTTCCGCTTTTCTTATTCCCGCCAATCGTTGCACAGTTTCCACATCTGATTCACAGCCCGGAAAAAGATAAATGCAACCTTCCGTGCAAAACGCAAAATATCGCGCGTTTATCCGCCCAATTGCTCAGTCAATTTATTGAGCAGCCTGTTTAAATCTTTGTCGTTCTTGCGAGCCTCTTCAATTTTCTCGACAGAGTGGAGCACGGTCGTGTGATGTTTTCCGCCGAACTGGCGCCCGATTTCTGGCAGCGACGCCTCCGTCATATGCTTCGCCAGATACATGGCAATCTGCCGCGGATAAACTATCGCCCGCGAATTATCTTTAGCTTTGATCTCAACCAACCGCAGCCCAAACTGCTCGGCCACCATTTTCTGGATCGACTCAATCGTAACCTTGCGCGCTTGGGAATCAATAAAATTCTTCAGCACCTGCTGCGCGTAAGGCAGCGTAATCTCTGCCCCAATCAGCGAGGAATGGGCGACCAACCGGATCAACGCGCCTTCCAACTCGCGTACGTTCGACCGGATATTTTGCGCCACGTACAGGGCCACATCGGTCGGCAGCGTTACTTTCTCCTGCTCCGCTTTCTTCTGTAAGATCGCTACCTTGGTCTCCAGATCGGGCGGCTGAATGTCGGCGATCAGTCCCCACTCGAACCGGCTGCGCAGTCGGTCTTCAATCTCCGCCAGTTCCTTCGGCGAGCGGTCGCTGGCGATCACGATCTGCTTCATCGTGTCGTGCAGCGCGTTGAACGTGTGGAAGAATTCTTCCTGCGTCCGCTCTTTGCCCGTCAGGAATTGAATGTCATCGATCAGCAGCACGTCCACGCTGCGGAACTTGTCGCGGAACGACGTCATCTTGTCATAGCGCAGCGAGTTGATCATGTCGTTGGTGAACTTCTCGCTCGAGACGTAGCAGATCGCCGCCTGCGGCTGCCGCCGCTTCACTTCATGCCCAATGGCCTGCATCAGATGCGTCTTGCCCATACCGACGCCGCCATACAGGAACAGCGGGTTATAGGCCTTTGAAGGGCGTTCCGCTACCGCCTGGCACGCCGCATGCGCAAATTGATTTCCGCTGCCGATCACGAATGCGTCGAACGTGTAGCGAGGATTCAGTTGCGCCGCGCCATCCCAGTCGAACCGCGCCTGCGCCGGAGCTCCGCCGACCGGGACCGGACCAGCCGATAGCCCGCCATTGTGCCGCACGGTCGTTGCGGCCGGGTCGTCCTCCGGCGTCACGAACTTCACGTCGTTGAACTCCAGCCCCAGGTTGTCGATCGCTTCCTGGATCAGGTCCGCATATTTGTCGCCGGCGTGCCGGAACTCCGCCGTCGGCACTCGCACAAACAAAATTCCGCCACTGGAGTGGCTGTAGCGCGTCGGTTTCAGCCAGGTGTCGTAGGAGTGCCGGTTGATCTTTTTTTCCAGCGCATCCAGAATGCGCGTCCACGGATTGGGGGAAAGCGGTGGTGTGCTCTGAGCTGACATAATTATGAAATACCCGCCGCGGCGTCCCGGCGGCTGGCTGAGGGCGCCTGTCTAAAACTGCTGTTTACCTGCTCGCCGATGGAACTCTTAGTGTACTGCGGAATGCGCAACTTGTGTCGTGCGCGGTTGCAATTTACGAATGAGATTTTCAAACTCGACCGTGCGGAATCGTAGCACAAAAATTTTTCGCCGTGACGAAAATCTTCGCGCACAACTTCTTCCCGAACACGATTCGGAACCCGAAGCCCCGCACCTGTCAAGTGTCAAGGATGTAACTGCAACGGCGGCAGTGCAAATGCGTGGTCATTCCGAACGAGCGTTTTTGCGCCGTGAGGAATCTGCGCGAACCGCGCGATTTACTGAGCCTGTCCTGAGACAGCGTAAGCGACCGAAGGGCGCGTTTGGCTCGCATCCTTACCAGCCTGCAATAAAACCGCGAGTCGAAAGCCCACGATGGAAACTATAAACTGAGAGCTAAGAGCTGGGCCCGCCCTTTGCCCTCACCCCTCCCCGTCATTTATACTTACCGTTTGCCATAACACTGTCGACGGAATCAGGAGCAGCTATCTTTCATGCCCAAGCGTACATTCCAACCCAACCGGCGCAAGCGAAGCAAGAAGCATGGTTTTCGCACGCGCATGAAGACCCAGGGCGGCAAAAAGGTGATTTCCCGCCGCCGCGCCAAGGGACGGAAGCGGGTCTCCGTAAAACCCGGCTTCCGCGAGTAGCTTTTCTGGTGCCGCTCACTTCCACAGTCGAGACCCCCAGCCGCCCGCTGCAGCATGCGGGCACTCTGGCTCGTGCCACGCTGAGAACTCGGCCCAACTTCGCTATGCCGCCAAAGCCAACAGCCCGATTCCCCCGCAGCGCGCGCCTTCTGCGCCATGCGGATTTCGAGCGCGTCTACAAACAAGGACGCCGCCACTTTTCCGCGTCCATCACGATTTTTTATTTGGCGCGGACAGAGTTGTTGGCGGAAACGCGGGCGGGGGCGCCCGCGCCACAGGGCTTGCGCATCGGATTCACAGTCGGCCGCGCCCTGGGAGGCGCCGTTCAACGCAACCGCATGAAGCGCCGCCTGCGCGAAGCGGTTCGCATGTCGCGTCCATCGGCCGCTATCGCAGCCGACGTGGTCATCAATCCGAAAAAGTCATTGCTGGCTACCGACTTCGCCACACTGCAAAACGAAGTCAGCCGAGCCTTTGCCGTAATCGAGAAGACGTTGACGCAAAAGTTGTCAGAAAAGCCGAAGCCTGAAGGCCGCCCTTGAGCAACATCGCCAAATTCGCCATGCTGCAACTGCTGCGGGCCTACAAATGGGCGATCTCGCCCATCCTGCCCCCGGCCTGCCGCTATGTGCCGACCTGCTCCGAATATGCCATGGAGGCCGTCGAGCGCTACGGTGCTCTGCGCGGCGGATGGATGGCCTTTACCCGCATCCTCCGTTGTCATCCCTTCGCCGGTTCGGGCTACGACCCGGTGGTAAAGCTGGCGAACGACGGAAACCGTGATTCAGTTTCCCTGAGGTAATTAAGGAAGACTTTGGCCGAATATCAAAATCCTCAACAAGAGCCCGGCTCCGAGCGCCGGCTTCTGATCGTCGTTGCTCTGACCTTCGTCGTGCTCGTTATCTCTCAGGCAGTGCTCAAGAAGTACGCGCCGCCGCCAACCGAGCCAGCGAAAAATAAATCCGTACAAACGCAGCCCGCAATCACGCCGCCTCCGTCTGCTCCAGCGTCGGTTATCCCCCCGCATCCAACCTCAACGGTTACCAAGCAGGCTTCCACCGAAACCGAAACCGTCATCGAAAACGACCTGTACAAAATCACGTTCACTAACCGCGGCGCCCAGATCAAATCCTGGATCCTCAAAAAATTCGACAACGATGCCCAGAACGGCCGCCTCGAATTAGTCAACTCCGCCGCCGCTCAAAAATTCGGCTACCCGCTCTCGCTGTGGACTTACGACGAAACTCTCCGCAACCGACTCAACTCCGTGCTCTACGTGGCTTCGAATGAGGGCAATCTCACGGCCCCAGCCGAGATCACTTTCGAGTACGCCGATCAGGATCTGGTTGTTCGCAAGACTTTCCACTTCGACCACACCTACGTTCTCAACGTCGAAACCTCCGTCCTCTACAAAGGCGCTGAAATCTTTGCCGCGCCTGCCTGGCCCTCCGGATTCGGCGACCAGGTCACGCCCGCGTCCTACGCAGCTGCTCGCATCGACTACCACGATGATGCTTCCACCGACCGCACCGCATTGGTCTTTCCCAATTTCGTTCTTCGTCTGCCCATCAAGAGCATCAGCGGCGGCAACACCATCCACGGTCCATTCGAGTGGGCCGGTGCCGGCGATCAATACTTCACGGCGATTTTTATCCCCAGCGATCCCGCGACGGCCGCCATGGTCACGCTGCGCAACCCCCTGGAGATTGCGCAGAAGCCCGGCTTCAATCCCGTCGGCGCCAGTTCGAAAGATACCGCCAACATCGATGTTCTAGGCGCCGCCGTCGGCGACGTCCGCGGCCCCACGACCGAGCGCATGTTTGTCGGCCCCAAAGAACTGGCCGTGCTCGATGCCGTCTCTGTCCCCACCATCAAAAACGGCAACCCTGATCTCCGTGGCATTGTCGATTTCGGATGGTGGGGCATTCTCGCGCGCCCGCTCTTCCTCTGGCTCAAGTGGACTTTCAACCACATCATCCACAACTGGGGATGGGCCATCGTCATTCAGACTCTCATCATCACCGTCGCGCTCCTCCCTCTGCGCATCACGCAGATGAAGTCGATGCTGAAGATGCAGCGCATCCAGCCCCAGATCAAAAACATTCAGGAGAAATACAAGAAGTACAGCTTGCGCGATCCGCGCAAGGCTGCAATGAACGAAGAGATCAGCGCGCTCTATAAAAAAGAGGGCGTCAATCCCGCCGGCGGCTGTCTGCCTCTTCTGATCCAGTTTCCGTTCCTGATCGCCTACTACAGAATGTTAGGCGTCGCTCTCGAGTTGCGCCACGCCCACTGGCTCTGGATCACCGATCTCTCCGCCTCCGACTGGGTGCTGCCTCTGTTAATGGTCGTCAGCATGATCGTGATGCAGCGCATGACCCCGCAGGCCGGCATGGATCCCGCCCAGCAAAAAATGATGACGATCATGATGCCACTATTCATGGGATTCATCTTCTTTAAGTTAGCCGCTGGCTTGAATCTGTATTACACCGAGAGCAATCTGATTATGATCGCGCAGCAAGCCGTCATGAACCGCACCAAGTTGGGCCGTGAAATGCGCGAAATGATGGAGAAGCGCGCCCGCAAGAAAGAGAAATAGCTCGACCTGAAAGCTGACCTATGGACAAACTAGCCGCCGCCAACCGCATCAACGAATTCCTCCAGTCCGTCGTCACCAACGGAGGCCTTCACCTCAAATACCGCATCGTCGTCGATCCTCCCGCGCCCACCGACTGGGAGAAGCCCGAAATTTTCGTCGACTTCTCCGGCCCCGATTCCACTCTGCTTCTCGATCGCGGCGCCGAGCTTCTCCGTGCCCTCGAACTCTTAGCCTTCGAAATCCTCCATCTACCCTCCGCCGAGCACGAAAAGATTTCGTTCGATTGCAAAAACCAGCGTTCCATCCGCCTCCAGGAACTTCGCATGGCCGCCAGCGTGGCCGCCGAAAAAGTTCGCCAGACCGGAACCCCGTTCCACTTCGCTCCTATGTCGTCGCGCGAGCGCCGTATCGTTCACCTCGCCCTGCGCGATCAAACCGATCTCCGCACCGAAAGCGACGGCGAAGGCTTCAACCGCTGCGTAGTCCTCTACCCCGCAGACTACAAACCCGCCGCCAGCAAGCAAGCCCGCCGCACCCTCCCGTAGAAGTCTGAGAATAGTCCTGTCATCCTGAGCGGAGACGCGCACCCGCGAAGCGGACGTGCGTCGCAGTCGAAGGACCCCTCACCCGTCTGCCGCACCACCGCCAGCCCCGCAAGGCGTTTCCACCGCGGCCCGCTTCTTGCGTCTTACCCACCCACACAGGCAGAATAGATCACACCACTCATTCCACCAGAGGCTCCATGCATCTAACGCGCCAGGCAATAATCCTGCTCTCACTCCTGCTCCCAATGTTGACTCTATTCTCCGTCGCGCAAACCGCCCCGCTCACTTATCCTCAAGCCCGCCGTAGCGACCAGGTCGATGACTACCACGGCACCAAAGTCGCCGATCCCTACCGCTGGCTCGAAGACACCGACTCGGCTGAAACTCACGCTTGGGTCGAAGCCGAAAACAAACTAACCTTCGGCTATCTTGATCAGCTCCCCTACCGCCAGGCCATTCGCGACCGCCTCACCAAACTCTGGAACTACGAGCGCTTCTCCACTCCCAGCCAGCACGGTGGACGCTACTTCTTTCAGCACAACACCGGACTTCAACAACAGAACGTCCTCCTCGTCGCCGAGTCCCTCAACGCCGAACCCCGCGTCCTGCTTGATCCCAACACGCTTTCTCCGGATGGCACCGTAGCTCTGGCGGGTGAAGCCATCTCCGACGACGGAAAACTGATGGCCTATGCCATCGCGACCTCCGGCTCTGACTGGACGGAGTGGCACGTCCGCGACGTCGACACCGGAAAAGATCTCTCCGACGATCTCAAGTGGGTAAAATTCTCCGGCGCGTCCTGGACCAAAGACAATCAAGGTTTCTTCTACAGCCGCTACGACGAACCCACCGGCGCCACTCTGCGCGACACCAATTATTTTCAAAAGCTCTACTATCACCGTCTCGGCACCGCGCAATCGGAAGACAAGCTGATCTACGAGCGCCCCGACAACAAAGAAATGTTATTCGCCGGCAACGTGACCGATGACGGCCACTACCTGATTATCCAGGTCTCGCAAGGCACCTCGCCCAAGAGTCGAATTTATTACAAAGACCTCACTCAGCCTGATTCTCCGGTAGTGAAGCTGCTCGATGACTTCGACGCTCAATACCTCTTCATCGATAACGACGGCCCCGTCTTCTGGTTTCAAACCGATCTCGACGCTCCCCGCGGACGCCTCATCGCCATCGACACTCGCCATCCCGAACGCACCAGCTGGAAAACCGTAGTTCCCCAGGGCGTCGACAAACTCGAATTCTCAAACGTAGTGAACAATTCATTTCTCCTGGCATACCTGAAAGACGCCCGCACCGAAGCGCGCGTGTACGACTTGAGCGGCACATTCCTCCACAACGTCGACCTGCCGGGCATCGGCACGGCCGCAGGCTTCGGCGGCAAACGCAAAGACAAAGAAACTTTCTACGCCTTCACCAGCTTCATCTCTCCCGCCACCGTCTATCGCTACGATCTCGAAGCCGCCAAGAGCGCCGTTTACCGCCAGCCCAAAGTTGATTTCGATTCTTCTCTCTACGAAACCAAACAAGTTTTCTACGCCAGCAAAGACGGCACTCGCGTCCCCATGTTCCTGACCTACAAGAAAGGATTAAAGCTAGACGGACGGAATCCCACGCTGCTCTACGCCTACGGCGGATTCGACATCTCCCTGACGCCAAACTTTTCCGTTCCCAACGTAGTCTGGCTGGAAATGGGAGGAATCTACGCGCAGCCCAACCTGCGCGGCGGAGGAGAATACGGCGAAGAGTGGCACCAGGCGGGAATGAAATTGAAAAAGCAAAATGTCTTCGACGACTTCATCGCCGCCGCCGAATGGCTCATCGCCAACAAGTACACGTCCACGCCAAAGCTCGCCATTCGCGGCGGCAGCAACGGAGGCCTGCTCGTCGGCGCCTGCGTGACCCAGCGCCCCGATCTCTTCGGCGCAACTTTGCCCGAAGTCGGCGTCATGGACATGCTGCGCTTCCAGAAATTCACCATCGGCTGGGCCTGGACCAGCGACTACGGCTCATCCGACAACGCCGAAGATTTCAAAGCGCTCTACGCCTACTCGCCGCTGCACAACCTGAAGCCGGGAACAAAGTATCCGCCCACGCTGATCGCAACTTCCGACCACGACGACCGGGTAGTCCCCGGCCACAGCTTCAAATTCGCCGCCACCATGCAAGCCGATCAAGCCGGCCCAGCCCCAATCTTAATTCGCATCGAGACCAAGGCCGGCCACGGCGCCGGCAAATCCGTCACCAAGCTAATCGACGAAACCGCCGACACCTGGTCCTTCTTGGCCCACAACCTGGACATGAGGGTCGCTCTGCAGTAGAGGTTGGCTGGAAATCGTTTCGGACTATCAACCGTGAAAGAACTCTTACTCGTCGTCAAATTTATTCCTCTTGCCTTCAGCGCGCTCCTTCCTGTCATCAACCCTATCGGCTCAGCCGTGCTGTTCTTGGGCTTGGTCGGCGACGCTGACCCTCCAACCTTGAAAACGCTGGCGCGAAAAATCGCCATCAACACGCTCTGGTTTCTCCTGGTCATTCAAATCGCAGGGGGCTACATACTTCGCTTCTTTGGGGTTTCTCTGCCCGTCGTGCAGGTGGCTGGCGGTCTGGTACTTGCAATCATGGGTTGGGGCTGGCTCAACCAGCAAGATCCTGTAAGCAAAACTGCCCCCAGCCCGGTATCTCCCGAAGAACTGCGG
Organism: uncultured Acidobacteriaceae bacterium; assembly: GCA_963786075.1. Taxonomy (GTDB): domain Bacteria; phylum Acidobacteriota; class Terriglobia; order Terriglobales; family Acidobacteriaceae; genus Sulfotelmatobacter. Next base: position 177,940 of record CAWAYA010000003.1, read on the forward strand.
GATAAGGTCTTCTACCCGCTCACTTTCCCCATCACCGCCGGCCCCGGAACCATTGTGGTGACACTTACTCTGGCCGCCCATGCGTCTTCGCCGTCGCTGCTTGATTCGGCTCTGGCACACCTCGGTTTGCTGATTGCTACTCTTCTGGTAGTTATCATCATCTACTTCTGCTACGCATATGCGGATAGGATCGAGGCCAAACTGTCTCCCACAATTACTCAGGGCATTCTGAGGGTCATGTCCTTTATTTTGCTTTGCATTGGCGTTGAAATCATGTGGAACGGTATTCAGAACCTCCTGAAGAAATAGCCGCAGAGGAGCTACCGCTCACTTTCCTTCATCCGCCGAAGGCCCATACACCGAAGGCACCGCTACATCATTCAACCGCAAATAAACTCCCAACTGCGCCCGATGATGGATCACGTGATTCATCACCATCCGCCGCATCGCACCCATACGCGTCCCGTCGTAAATCGTTCTTTCCCCGATCGAGAGTTTCCATTTCTTAGCCCAGCGCTCATCGCTGGTTCCTGCGATCGCGGCTCGCAGCGCCGCCACATTCTTATCAAATAACTCCAGCACATGCTTCTGCGACTCCGCCACGTTCGGCTTGCGCGGGGGTTCTCCAGCCGGACGGTTGGCAAAATCCAAGGCGTCCTCTTTCATCACCTTCACTCCCATCCCCGGCAGCTCCGCAATGTGACCGGCCAGCCGCCCCAGCGTCATCGACTTCTCATGCGGCTTCCAGGCCAGCTTATCCTCCGGAATCCGCTCCAAAGTCCGCCGCGCCGCCGCCATCTCCGAATCAAACTCCGGCAACAACTCCGCACTCACGCCCATCGCACCCTCCTAAAGTTTTGAGAAGCCAAGAAAACTCATGCGGGGCAGCCGCCTCCGCTGTCCCGCAAGCGAAGCGAGCGCCGGACCACCGAGCCCGCATACCGCTCTTGGATGTCCAACCCAACGATTGGCTTCTCGAAAAGTTTCCAGGACTGCCGACGCAACCGTGGAAGAGCGGCGCTTCGGCGCCGCGTTTAGCAATGACGGCGAGGATCTGGTCTTCAGCCCTGCCGGGGGGAACGCCCCCGGAAAAGTCAGCCTTCCTTCCCACCAATAGCCCTTTCCGGTGAGTGCAGCCGGAGTCAATCCGGAGCGATCAGGCAAAAATCCCAGCGCAAATCCCACTATTACCAACCAGGTTCGCATTGGAATTCAAACAAGCCGGGGCTGAGACATTCCACTTCGATCAGCTCAAGTCCCAGATAACCATTGAAAGAACCGCCACGAATCGCAACCAATCCCACCAGTTAACCACCGAGGTTCGTATCAATCCGAATTACTTCGCGCCCCGCAGCCGGCCCTGTGCTCAGCCGAAGAGTGTCCTCCGTATTAAAGGGGTTTTCTTGCAAGAAAAAAAGAAGAGCGGCCGCAAAACCCGCTCTGAATAAAACTCGGTACTCTGTACTCGGTACTACTTACTGCTTCCAGCAGCCGCCCCGGCAGCCGCTGGAATCACGCCCGCAATCGCCATCCCTTCAATTCGAGCCAGCACATTCTCCAAGCTGGCGCCGGTATCGGTGCAAGCATCCACATAAGGATGCCGGCTTCCATCCGCGTGCATCACCAGCACGCTAACTTCGGCCTGCGCCTTCTTCACCATATAAGGTAGATGATGCCGATCATTCCGGCTCAAAGTCGGACCCAGCACCACCAGGTCGAACCGGCCCTTGCCGATCGCCGCCTCCACGGCCTTTCGCCCCACGGCTTTCTCGACCGTGTGCCCAGCCTTCTCAAAGGCCGCTGCCGCAACCGCTTGTTCCTCAGCATCCCCTTCACCATAAAGAATTTTCAGCTTCGCTGCTTTCGCCATGAGTGTGTGTCCTCGCCACTCACGGTAGCAACGCCCCACCCGTCTGAGTACATCACCGAAGACCAGCAACAACCGGGGCAAATCCCTCGCTCTAAGTGTCAGAACTCAAATTCCCTTCCCCTCCGCCCGTTTCGGCGCTAAACTGTTTAGCCCAGAGGGGTCTCCCATGCTCCGCGCTAGCTTCGTAGTCGCCGTCCTTTTCCTGTCAACTCTTACGGCCATAGGTTGGGCGCAATCCGACGCTTCCACCGCCAGCTGTAATCTCGACGACGGACGCCAGGTTTACATCCGCTACAACGCCGTCGCTGCAAAAAATGACAAAGTTCCCAACGGCAAGCCCTGGACTCCCGGCGGTACTCCCATGACTCTCTTTACCGAGGCCCCGCTCGCCTTCGGGGGCGTGACCATCCCTCTCGGCGCCTACACCGTTTACCCCATCCCCGAGAAAGGCAAATGGACTCTCGCCGTTAACAAAAACGTAACCCCCGGCGCAGCCTACGATGAAAAGCAGGACCTCGCCCGCACTCAAATGGAGACCGATCAAGTCTCCGACGCCGCAGACACACTCGAGGTCGCCTTCGCCCACTACAATTCCAAATGCACTCTCCGCATCTACTTCGGCAAAGTAGCCTCCTTCGCCGACTTCATTGCGAAGTAACTGTTTTGGAATCAATAAAGGTCTGTCATCCTGAGCGAAGCTGCTTTTCAGGCGTAGCGAAGAGCCTGCGCTGAGCGAAGTCGAAGGGACCTCCCGCTTGACCGGCCCAACGCGTGAGCCAAACTGCACCCCTACCAGTTTTTCAGTGACCAAAGTGCCATCTCCGCATTGTCCTTCCTGTCCTTGTTCCCTCCGCCATCTTCGATGAAGATGATTAGGAATCACTAACTAATACAGCAGCTCAAAATCTCCCCCAGACTGAGAACCTCGTGAAAAACCTGTCTCTAGCCATCCTCCTCTGCGCCGCCGCGCTGGCCTCGGCCCAAACCCCAGCTCCAGCAACGACGACCCCCGAAGCCACCGTCACCCGCACCACCAAGGCTGTCCACTATCGCCTGCAAGGTGGCCAGACCAAAGTAGATTTCCACGGCACCGATCTTCTCCAGGGCGCAACCGGAGAAGCCCGCGTAGAAGGCAAAAAGACCAACCTGCAGATCGAAGTGAAATTCCAAAACCTCGAAGACGCCACGAAGTTCGGACTCGAATACCTGACCTACGTTCTCTGGGCCGTATCTCCGCAAGGCCGCCCCGTGAATCTAGGCGAAGTCACCGTCGACCACAACAGCAACACCGCGCACCTCAAAGCCGCAACCGACCTCCAGACTTTCGGCATGATCGTAACCGCCGAGCCCTACTTCGCCGTAACCGCTCCCGGCAACATGGTCGTAATGGAAAGCGCTCCCGTCGACGGCGCCGGAGGCGAAAACATCGAAGCAAAATATGATCTGGTAAGCCGCGGCACCTACTCTTCGACCAACACTCATATTCAAGACGCCATCTTCGGCATCGACAGCAAAACTCCGCTCGAACTTTTCGAAGCCCGCAACGCCGTTCGCATCGCCCGCATCGCCGCCGGAGACAAATACGCCGCCTTCATCATTTCCAAAGCCAGCCAGCAACTCCTGAATGCTGAGAGCATCTACCGCCAAAAGCAAAACAAAGCTGCCGTAGAAGCCGCCGCCAAAGAAGCGACTGAAACCGCCGAAGAAGCCCGCCTGATGGCCGTAAAACAAAAAGCTGAGGACGAAGCCCAGGCCGCCGCCGCAGCTCGCGAAGCCAAAGCCCGCGCCGATGCCGACGCCGAAGCCAAGCGCCGCGCCGAAGCGGAAGCCGCCCGCGCCGAAGCCGAACAAGCCAAAGCCGAAGCGCTGAAGATGAAGCAGGAAGCCGAAGCCGCCGCCGCAGAAGCCGCGCGCCAAAAAGCTGAAGCCGAAAAAGCCACAGCCGAGGCCGTAGCCCAGCAGCAAGCCTTAGCCGCCGAAACCGACAAAGCAAAACAAGCCGCCGCCCAATCCGACGCGCTCCGTCAGCAGGCAGAAAAAGATAAGGAGCAAGCGGAATATGACAAGCAGGAACTCCGCGCCCGTCTCCTCCAGCAACTCAACAGCATCTTAGCCACGCGCGATTCCGCCCGCGGCCTGATCGCCAACATGTCTGACGTCTTATTCCGCAGCGGCAGCTTCGAACTCCTGCCCGGAGCCCGCGAGCGCCTCGCAAAGGTTTCCGGAATAGTCTTAGCGTATCCCAGCCTGCACGTGGCCATCGAAGGCCACACCGATAGCGTAGGCAGCGACGACTACAACCAGCAACTCTCCGAACGGCGCGCCCAGGCCGTCCGCGATTATTTCATCCAGCAAGGAATCAGCTCCGCCAACGTGGAAGCTCACGGCTACGGCAAGACCGAGCCCATCGCCACCAACGACACTCCCGAAGGCCGCCAGCAAAATCGCCGCGTAGAACTAATCCTCTCGGGCGACGCCATCGGCAACGCCGCCGACGAAAAGCCCCAAACCGTAAGCAGCGCCCAGCCGCAATAACCTTGTCATCCTGAGCGAAGCATGATCGTCCGAAAGGACGGTCATCCGCAGTCGAAGAGCCTGCCCCGAGCGAAGCCGAGGGGACCCCTTTCAGCTTCAGGGCGGCCCACGGCTCCGAAGGGAATTTCCACCACCGGCCGCAAGTCCCCCCAGCGCCCGCCCCGCCCCAAAAGTCCACCTGCCATCGTGCCCCAAAAATCCCACTCTCCCCTTGCCCCATCCCCCGAAACCCATTACCCTAAGTCAGCATCTAGCAGGCAGGGCCCATGTTCACCCCGCACCCCAATCTAGCGGACGACGTCAACCACGCCATCATCCAGTCTGAAATCGAAGGTGGAGTCTTTCTCCACGACCTCCCACCGTCCACAGTTTTAGAAATTCAAACCATGCACCACTGCTACACCGCAGTTCTTCTAGGCGGCAGCCACGCACTTATCTCCGGCCATCCCGAATTCTGTCCCAGCCCGGTTCACGTAGCCATAGCCGGTTCCACCTGGGGAGGCTCCATGCTCAAGCTCCAATACGTAGGCCGCGGCATGCACCTGGAATTTCATCACCCCGAATACGACACTCCCATCGTCACGAGCCCCATCCAGGAAATCCGCGACTCTCAACCCAGCCTCATGGAAGCATTGTCATCCCGAGCATAGAACTGTCATCCCGAGCGCAGCAGGCGCTTAAGCGAAGCGCAAGCGTGCGTAGAGAAGGACCCCTATGCGATTGTGCCCCCTAGAATTGTCATCCCGAGCGTAGCAAGATCATTCGCTTTCTGAATGATCTTGCGCAGTCGAGGGACCTGCTGTTTGCCCGCGCCATTTCTGTCGTCGGTTCCCAAAATTGATCCCCAAAGCTCGCCTCACTCTCTGCGTGGTAGATTCCGAACTTCCGAGGTACAATCAATCCGGCATTATGTCCATCACCATCCGCGAAGTCAGCCACGTCACCATCGTCGACATCACCGGACGCATCACTCTGGGCGACGAGACTGGACAGCTCCGCGACACCATCCGCCAGCTCCTCGTCGATGGCAAGAAAAAAATCGTTCTCAATCTGGCCCAGGTCGATTACATCGATTCCTCCGGCGTAGGCGAACTGGTCAGCGGCTACACCGCCGTCCGCAGCGCGGGCGGCGAACTAAAACTCCTCAGCCTCACCAAGAAAGTTCACGACATCGTCCAGGTCACCAAGCTCTACACCGTCTTCGACATCAAAGACGACGAATTCACCGCCATAAAATCCTTCGACTACTTTTTCGCCAAATAGATCTTCCGACGATTGTCATCCTGAGCGGAGCAAGCGCTTAAGCGAAGCGCAAGCGCTTGCGCAGTCGAAGGACCCCTGCAATCTCATACCCCACGCTGCCCTCGACGGGCGTTCTCCCTCAACTGCCAGCACCGTGCCGGGCCGGCGTCCCAGGTGGATGCTAGAGATATAATTCCTTCAAACGCAAATGGAAAACGAGGTGCGTTATGCACAAACTCACACTAGCCATCCTCTTGTTACTCCCAACTTTCGCCCACGCATCCGACCCCAAACCCGCCGACTACAGCATCACCGTCCACGTCAGCGCCACGCGCACTGCCTCTGTCGGCATCGGCGTTCAAGATCTGGACGTCATCATCGACGCCAAGAAATATGAATTGATGTCGGATCGCGTCATAGGCCAACTACTGGCGCTGGGTGATTACAAAGCGAAGCTCGTCGAAGACAGCCACAAAACCACCTACGACTCCTACCAGGTCTATGAATTCCTGTTCCCCGACGGCAAAACCAGAAAGTTCCAAGTAGTAGGCCAAATCGAGTAATCAAATTGCCTGTAGGGGATGGGCCTGTGCAGGACCAAGCTTGTGTGACGTGGGGACGGCCGCCTCGGCCGTCCAGACAAGCGCAGCAAGTCGCAGGCAGCGCCCCAAAATGATCGGTCAGTTGGTTTAGTCAACCGTAAAGCTGATTTCTGAACTCGCAACTCGGTACTGGGTACTCGGTACTGGGTACTGTCTACGGTCACCGCCCATACTCCCGCACTTCCCCATCCACCGACACCGCCACATACTTATGCATCTCCACATCCCGAAACTGCACCACCTGATGCTTCTCCCGCGCCAGCTTCCCCCACCGGCTAGGCTTCTCAGGATTCTGCTCAATCGCCTCCATCACCCGCCCATTCAGCCGGAACTGCACCATGCGCAGCCGCCCGCGCCCCACGCGCTCAACCGGAATCTTCTGCCCCTCCAGTAAAACCACCTCCCCATTCATCAACTGCGCCGTCACCGACCCCAAAACTTTCTCCACCTCAATCATAGTCATAACCACATCTCCACAAGAAACTCCGCGAGCGCCCCTACCGTTGTCATCCTGAGCGGAGCAGGGACTTGCGCGCTTAGCGCAAGCCCCTATGTAGTCGAAGGACCCCTGCAAACCATGACACTGCCACCGGCCTTGAGAGGCATCCTCTTGGGACCCGCCGGCGCAAGCTCGTTTCACGTCGGCAGGGCGGCAGCAGACGGCACTTTGCGAGGAACCAAGATAGTTAACAACTATACTGCCGCTCCACTTCACCACGAAATCTTAGGCAGGACCAAGAGACCGGCCCAGGCCGATGCCGAAAGAAACCCACCCGCCATCCCACTCTTACCACTGTGGTTCCCCTCGGTGCGACCGAAAAATGAGAAAAGGCGGCCAAGGCCGCCTCCAGAACTAGGTACTAGCTACTGGGTACTGGCTACTTCTTCCCCCGAAGCATCCCAGTAATCCGCTCATAATCATCCACGGTCGAATACTCAATCACAATCCTCCCCTTGCCATGCCGATCGCGAATCCGAACCCGCATCCCCAAAGTCCGCTCCATATCCGTCTGCGCCGCCCGCACATTCGGATCCATCCACCGCGCCCCACCTTTTTTCTTCTTCTCGCCCGGCATGGTCTGCCCCGGCAGCATCGGGAACGATCCGTTGATCCGCATCACCCGGTCTTCAATCTGGTCCCACTTCAGTTTGTGCGTCACAATCTCTTCCGCAACCGCCTCGATGTGCTCCTCGCTCTCCAGTCGCAAAAGCTCGCGCGCATCGCTGAAGCTGAGCCGTTCCTCCAGCATGTAGCTCATCACTTTCTCCGGTAGCCGCAACAGCCGCATGTAATTCGCCACCGTCTCCCGCGACACTCCAATGCGGTCCGCAATCTGTACCTGCGTCAGCTTGAACTGCAGGCTCAGCACCCGGAACGCCTCCGCCTGCTCAATCGGATTCAGATCCTCCCGCACCACGTTCTCGAGCACGGTCATCTCCGCCGCCTGCTGCGGCGAAAGCCGGCGTACCAGCGCCGGGATCGTATCCTTCCCCGCCATCTTCGAAGCCCGCAACCGCCGCTCGCCCAGCACCAGGATGTATCGACCTTCCTCCTCCGCCGGACGCACCACCACCGGCTGCACCACCCCATGCTCCTTGATCGAATCCCGCAACTCCTGCAACATCTCCTCATCAAACACATACCGCGTCTGATAAGGATTCTTCTCAATCAAATCGATCGAAATATTAGCGACCATGTTGGCAGGCATGGCCATAGCCTGAATCGAAATAACCTCCGCAGCCTCCGCAGACAACTGCTCGTGTGGGTCGGACACTCCCTTCGCCAAGCTCAGGGCAGGCTCTGGCCGACTCGCGTCCATCTCCTCAGAAGGGTGCTCACCAGAGGTTTTGTCATTCCGAGCAAAGCGAGGAACCTGCTGTTCGCCGCCGCCGCCGCTGCCCACAGTGCTCGCCTCATCGCTGCCACGCTCGACACTCGGGACTCGAGACTCGGGACTAACCACCACCCGCGGCCCAGGCAGCAACGACTCCAACCCCCGCCCCAAAGCCCGCCGCTTCTCCACCTTCTCTTCTTTCTTCTCGATCGCGGGACGCCCCGCCAAATTCTCGGCCGCCGATGTTGTCATTCAGTCCTCTCAAGAAAAATTGTCATTCCGACCCTTACGCGTAGGTCATTCGGAACGAATCTTGTCATTCCGAACGAAGTGAGGAACCGGCTGTTCCGTCCGTCGCCACAACCCCCGCCATTCTTGCGCCGGGCAAATATACATCGACGCACATAAATCTAATATATCGACGTACATCAATATACAAATCAAGCGCTGATCGCCGCAGGCGCATCCCCAGCAGCCGCCAGATGCCGCCCCAGCAGCTCCTTAGCAAGCCGTATGTAACTCTCCGCCCCCTTCGACCGGGGATCGTACACCAGCGCAGCCTTGCCATGGCTGGGCGCCTCCGCCAGCCGTATGTTCCTCGGGATGGTTGCGGCACACACCTTGTCCCCAAAAAACTTTCTCAGTTCAGCCGTGACCTGCTGCGCCAGGTTGGTCCGCTCATCCAGCATGGTCAGCACCACGCCTTCAATCTCCAGCCCCGGGTTCAAGGCCACGCGGATCCGCTCCACTGTGTCCAGCAGTTCAGTGATGCCTTCCAGCGCAAAGTATTCCGCCTGCATGGGAATCAGGACTGAGTCAGCTGCGACCAGCGCGTTCAGCGTGAGCAAGTCGAGCGCCGGCGGGCAGTCGAGGACAATATACTGGAACCGATCACGCAGTGGTGCGATCGCTTCTCGCAAGCGATACTCGCGCCGCTCCGCCTCGACCAGTTCAAGATTTGCGCCGATCAGGTTTTTGTGGGAGGGGATCAGCCAGAGCTGTTCTAGTTCAGTCACCGCCAACGCTTCCTCACCTGTGGCTGCGCCAAGCAGCAGGTGGTAAGTAGAAAGGCGTTCCGGATCTTTCATCAGGCCCAGGCCGCTGGTGGTGTTTGATTGCGGATCGCAATCGATGAGCAGTGTGTTCACTTCCGCCGCGGCGAAGGACGCGGCTAGGTTGATGGCAGTCGTAGTCTTGCCCACGCCGCCCTTCTGATTGGCAACAGCGATGACGCGTCCCATAAATTGTCGAGGAGCCAGAGCTGTTGGCAGAATAGTTCGATTCGCATTTCGAATGCAAGGTCGAATTACCAGGTACAGGTCGAATTTGTGTGCAAAACGTGTCCAATGTTCCAGTCGGAACATTCAGGCGTTTTATCGTGGTTGCTCCAGAAATATCGCTCGAGTGTTCCGGGTGGAACGTTGAGCAGATATTCCAGCAGACCATAATCCCCTTCAAGTGTTCCGACTGGAACATTGTGTCGAACGTTCCAGTCGGAACAAATCGTCATAATGTTCCTACCGGAACATTACGTTGAATAATCCGGTTGGTATATTGGAGGGGTTCTAGGAGGATAGAGAGTACCGAAAATCGCCGAACTATAATAGTCCTTCCCACTTTAATGGTAATGGAGGTGGTTTTAACTCTTCGACCAGCCACTTCTCTCGGCTAAAGGTTGGAATCCTTCCCACTTGTTTATATTTTTGGTTCCGTATGTCCGACCAGTAGTATGCGAGATCGGGAGTTGGGGATGAGGATCGGAACGTCCCAGATCAGGTCGGGGAGGGTGGAGCAGGTGGAGTCGAGTTGGGAGGAGGAGATGAGGAGGGCCAGCCGACCGTTGGGGGCCAGGAGCATGGCGGCCACTGGGAGGGCCTTCGGAAGGCGCTCTACGGCTCGAAGGGTTACGACGTTGTAGGTGGACGGGGGGAGGGCCTCGGCACGGGCGTTTTGTATATTGACGTCCGTCAATGTAATGGTGCGGGCTAGTTCGCGGAGGAAGGTTGCCTTCTTCTGATTGGATTCGATCAGGGTGAGGGCGATGTTGGGTGCCCAGATTTTTATTGGGACGCCGGGGAATCCGGCGCCGGAGCCCAGGTCGGCTACGCGGGCTTCGGCTTTCGGGCTTCGGGCTCCGGCCGAGTCAAGGTCAAAATCTTTTACCACAGAGGGCACAGGGGACACAGAGGAAGACACAGGGTAGACCTTCGGGAAGAGATGCCGGGCGGCGAAAAGGCTTTCGCCGAAGTGGCGGGTCACGATCTCTTCTTCGTCGCGGATTGCGGTGAGGTTGATGCGGGCGTTCCAGTGGAGGAGCATATCGATGTATGTCGATATACTTTGAAGTTGAGTTGCGGAGAGGACACCGGATTCCTCTCCGGCTTTCGCCGATCCGGAATGACAAGGGGCCGATAAGAAGGGCTGGAGCAGTTCGGCTATGCGGGCGGGATGCATGTGGCGGTTCGATTGTAGACAACCGCCGGGCTTGTTTCCATCCCGCGCTCTGCCCGGGAATGCGATGACTCTTCCGCGGGGCTGCACCACTAGGGGCGACAGGTTAAAACCGCTATCGGGGCGAAGGGCTCCGCGTTCCTCAGGATGACCGGGTGCGCTGGACTTGGCTGGGTTTGTGGCGGGAACTCATGTTCGGGCTTGGGGTTGTGTCGGCCGGTATGGGGTGCTTCGACTGCGTAGGATCGTCCTTTGGACGCTCCTCCTTCGCTCAGCATGACAGAGAAACCTTAGGGGGATGGGGCCGTGGAATCCCACGTCTCGCAGAAAACGCGAGACATGGGGTACCCGAGGGCGGCTGTCCCCACATTTCTGTTGGGCTGGCTATGTTGGCAGGGCTGTGGCAAGCTGGGGATATGAAGAAACAAGCGTCGGACCAGGCGTTTCATGATCGGCGGTATCAGGAGCGGAAGCGGGCCGAGGCGGCTCGGAAGGTTCCTAAGAAGAAAGTGGCGGCTGGGAAGCCGAGCGGCGAGTCCCGCGTAGCCGGTACCGAGTAGGTGTCGGGCGGCCGAGGGGCTTCCGCTTCGGCGCCGAGGTGGTGTCGGCGGGAAGCAGGTTCCTCACTTCGTTCGGAATGACAAACTTTACCAAGAGCTGTTTGTTGACACGGCGGTTGTTTGTTCTGTAGATTCTGATTGAACTGAAAGTACTGATATGGCTAATTTGACTGGGGTGCAGAAGGCTTACATTCTGCATTGGGGAGAGATGGGGACGCGCTGGGGGATTAACCGGACGGTGGCGCAGATTCATGCGCTGCTGTATTTGTCGCCGCGGGCGCTGCCAGCGGAGGAGATTGCGGAGACTTTGAGCGTGGCGCGGTCGAACGTCAGTACTTCGATTCGGGAGCTGGAGACCTGGGGGATTGTGCGGGCGGTGCATGTCTTGGGCGACCGGCGGGAACATTATGAGTCGATGAAAGATGTGTGGGAGATGTTCCGGCTGGTGATTGAGCAGAGGAAACGGCGGGAGATTGATCCTACGCGGGAGATGTTGCGACGGAGTCTGGAGGAATTGGATCCTAAGGAAGCTGGGGCGGAGTTTACGCGGGAGCGGCTGGCGGCCATGGCGGGTTTTTTTGAGGCGGTGACGGAGTTGCATGATCAGATGAAGCGGCTGCCTACGGGTACGGTGCGGAAGTTGCTGCGGATGGGGGGTAAGGTTAAGAAGAAGTAGATAGTTGCGAGTACCGAGTACCGAGTAACTAGTTTCGGGTTTCTGGTCGGGTGGGTGATGGAAATTCCTCTTCGGGCTTGTGGCGACGCCGGCGGGTGTGGGATGTTTCGACTGCGTGGGATCGTCCTTTGGACGATCTCACTTCGCTCAACATGACAAATTAATCTTGGACCTAAGTTAAGAGGTGTTGAGGCATGGCGCAGGTTGATTCGGAGAAAAAGATTTGGGTGACTCTGAGTGGGTTGCCTTTGACGATTAAGTTGGAATGGCCGTTTCACCGGTCGACTTCGGGGGCGGACTTTTGGGTGCTGCATGGAGACATCCGGCTGGAGAATTCGGATGGTCTGCATGCGCCGGTGGCGGTGAATTTGTCGGCTACGGTGCGGGAGGTGGTGGCGTCGCTGGAGCCGGAGGATGTGGAGGCTCCGGTGATCAATGCATTGCGCAAGGAAGTGGATCATCGGCAGATTGAGTTTGTGAAGTCGGGGAAGCTGAAGCCGGTGGCGTTTTCGAGCCGGCATTATGACTTCAAGCGGGGGAAGTGGGTGTTTGGGAAAGCCTCGGATGAAGTGATTGCGGAGTTTTTGGAGCGGAAGGTTTACTGGGGGGCGAAGGGCAGTACCGAGTACGGAGTACCCAGTGCCCAGGGCGGAGGATCCAAGGTTTGGATTGGGGATCCTACGGAGGCGCAGTATCTGGAGACTACGCCGGCGCACTTGCTGGAAATTGCGGGACGGCTGGCGGGGGATGGACTGATGCGGATGGATGGCGAGTGGGCGGAGGCTACTGCTGGGTTGATGGGGCGGGCAGAGCGGTTTGAAGCGGCAATGCGTGGTGCCGTGGAAGAGCTGGAGAAGAAGCACGCGTTTGAGCGAGGGTAGAGCCAGCGATTTGAGACTGGCGGGTAGGATTATCGAGCTGCGGCCGGGACGTCCATGGCCAGCTCCATCGGAATGGGCTTGCCGTCGCATGTGCCGGGGGTAAAATTCCAGTGCTGAACCCAGTTGAGGACGCTTTCGTTGGAATCCTTGCGTGCGGGCGGTAGTACTTTCAGGTACTGTGGCCGGCCTTTCGTATCGACGACGAACCACAATCGAATGCGCCGCTCGAACTCCAGCCGAAGACCGGGAGGCAGGACCGGTAGCGTCGGAGGGGACGGAGGAACAGTTTTCCCGGAGCACCGACCCAGTTCGATTGCATCTTTGGGCGCGTCGAAGAGCGTGGGGTCGATAGGGGTCTCGATCGAAAGCTCTGCCACGTCGGCGGAGATGCTCTTGTGGCGATCTTCGAAGCATTTTATCTGGCGGGGAAACCAGTAATCCCCGAATTTACGGAATGAGCCGTATTCGCAAGAAAAGGCGACGAGGTTTAGCGGACGTTTCTCGGGGACGATCCTTTCCAACAGCATACCGGTTTCCTTCTCGAAGCAAAAGGCGAAAGGCAGGTCTCGGGCCAGAGGTTTGGTCGTGACACATTCAGCTGTCACATCGCGCATCTCACGTTCGGTAATGGATGCGAAGTCGAAACTTCGTGAAGCCGGGGGTAGAACCGCCATCATGGCGGCGAGCTTCTCCGCCCGAGAAGGAAATCCGTCGGGACCAATGAGCCATTGTTTGTCGAGTCCGCCGACTTCGACGCGTCGCAAATCCCCTATGACGGTTTCGCGGCGCCACTGCGAACTTGACACCCAGACTTCGGTATAGGTTCCCTCGACTTTTTCGAAGTTTTCTCCAGCGAAGGAGAAAGTTGCCTTTAGCCGGAACGCGGGCGCGTTGGGCGAGCGGATGTTGGAGAGATGGCGAGCTTTACGGAGTAGCGCGTCGCCGCGTGTCTGTACATCCTCCGGGCGAGTGCCAGGGACGGCGGCGTTCTGCGCAAAACATGCTGAGAGCAGCATCGCGAGGCAGGCAGCCGTAAAAAAGACGCGCAGATTCATCGGTCAGAAGCATGTTACTCCGGCGAGACCAGAAATCGCATACTCGTATTGTGAAATTCAGGCTTCCGACGATTTGCGGGAGAAGAGTCCCCAGCAGAATCTGGGGGCGATGGCGTAGTTTATTTGGACGAGGACTATCGCGGCTATGCTGTAGTAGGTGTTGATTACGCAGAGTGCCGCCCCTGCGGCGTAGAGGGATTGGGCGATGACGAGGCGGCGGATGATGGCGGGGTGAACTTCGGGAGGGACGTCATCGCGGAGGAGATGGGCGCGGGTGGCGTAGTGCCAGCTACAGTATATGAAAAGGCCAAGAAGGACGATGTTGCTCCAATAGACGAGGAGGGCGGTGCGGTAATGGATGAATTCGGCTAGAAGAGATGTGGAGAAGGGCGTTAGGCAGACAACGCAGAGAAAACCGATGTGAATCCAGGTTAGATTGCGATCGGAGCGGGCGAAGTGGTTGAGCTGAGTTTGCTGGCCGACCCAGAAGATGCCCAAGGTCATGACACTCATGAGGAAGACGAGCAGGCGCGGGGCGAGTGCGACGAGGATGCGGCGCAGATCGTGCTCGGAGTGGACGGCGGCCGCGGCGGGGACTCGAAGATCTAGGACCAGCAAGGTCATGGCTACGGCGAAGATTCCGTCGCTCAGGGCGGCGAGGCGTTCTACGTTTTGACCTGCAACGCGGTTGTAGAGTGATGGCATCTGAGGGAGTTTAGCATTGGGGGTTTCGTGGTGGGGATGGCAAAAAATTTATGGCGGGGACGCAGTCCCTATATGGAGGCGAGCCAGACGCGCGATTATTGCGTCGCAAAGAAGGCGACGCTTCGCGCGGCTCGCCCAGATCCCCTTCGGCAAGCTCAGGGCAGGCTCTCGCTGCGCAAAAAGCGCTTGCTCAGGATGACAATCAAATATGCGGTGGTGTGCTTGTTGGTTGTAACGGGACGAGGCGAGGTGTGGGCACAGGATAGCGAGCCGGCGCAGAGTTCCCCGCAGAGTACTGAACAGAAAGCCGGACGGGCGCAGGAGAAACAGCTGCCGGATTCGCCTGGAGAGAGTAAGAAAAAACAGCAGCAGAGTGGGAATCCTGTGGAATTTGTCAGGCACAAGACCAAGCACGAGCTGCTGCGGGCGCGGGATTGGGAGTCGGGATGGATCGCGGGAGAGTATATCGGAAGGAACCGGACGCGGGTCACTCCTACGCGAGAGGAGCGGGAAGTGATTTATCTGCGCGAGACGCTGATTACTCCGGAAGCTTACATGAAGAGGATGTTTGCGGCGGCGCTTGATCAGGCGCGCGGGACTCCGCGGCAGTGGGATGACGGGTGGGCAGGGTATGCGGAGCGGTGGGGGTCGCGGGAAGGACAATTTATTGCGGCGAATAGTTTGGCGGCTTTGGGCAATGCGAAGCTGGGATACGAGGTGCGTTATGACCAGTGCAAGTGCCAGGGGTTTTGGCCGCGAACGCAGCATGCGATCGTGCGGAATTTTCTGACTTATGATCGCAGCGAGGAAGAGCGGCATCCGCAGTGGGCGCTGTATGGAGGAGCGTTTGCGGGAGGGATGATTGCTACGGCCTGGAAGCCGAGTCCGAAGAATGCGTTTGCCAACGGGGGGTGGGCGGCGCTGGAGCAGGCGGGATGGGGGACGGCGCTGAATTTTGTTACGGAGTTTTCGAGAGAGATTAATCGGAAGCAGGGAGTGAAGTAGTACCGAGTACCTGGTACCCAGTCGAGTGGGTGGCCCGCATTGGCGGTGATGTCAGCGAAAAGCAGATTCCTCACTTCGTTCGGAATGACAACATCTTCGGGATTGTGAAGGTCTTCCGATTCACCGGCGTGTGCCCGACCGCACAAGCAAATATCCATTCAGAAGATTACTGGATCAGAGTGCCTCCGTTGCCGTTGGGTTCCTCTTCTGGCGCTAAGACTACGGCCGCGGCCACGCGGTCGCCGGGTTCCATGTTGAGGAGGCGGACGCCTTGGGCGTTGCGGCCGGATTCGCGGATGGTTTTGGAATCCATGCGGATGATTTTGCCGTACTGGCTGATTAGCATTACCTGCGAGTTTTCGTCTACCAGCGCGATCGCTACTACTTTCCCTACTCGCTCTGTTGTCTTGATGTTGATTACGCCTTTGCCGGCTCGGTTGGTCAGGCGGTATTCGTCGGCGGGGGTGCGTTTGCCGTATCCGTTTTCGGTTACGGACAGGATCAAGGTGCCTTTTTGAGTCAGGTCCAGGGTTTCGGCGACCTCCGGGGCTGAAGCCCCGGAATCAAGGGGAGTCTGATCGGCACGACTTAAGTCGTGCCCTTCCCGAGCCTTTCCTTCCTGACCTTTTTCTGGCGCTGCGTCTGGCTTGGGGGTTACCGTCATGCCTACTACGTAGTCGCGCTCTTCCAGGTTGATTCCGTTTACGCCGTAGGCGGCGCGGCCCATGGGGCGGACGTGATTTTCGTCGAAGCGGATGGCCATGCCTTCGTGGGTGGCGATGAAGACGATCTGATTGCCGTTGGTGATGCGGGCAGCTACTAGTTCGTCTCCTTCTTCGATGTTGATGGCGTTGATGCCGTTGGAGCGGACGTGCATGAACTCGCGGAGTTCGGATTTTTTTACCAGGCCGTTGCGGGTGGCGAAGAAGATGTATTTGTTCTCTTCTTCTAGATTACGGACCGCTAACATGGTGCGGACGGTTTCGCCGGGTTGCAGGCCGATGAGATTGCCGATGTGTTTGCCTTTGCCGGCGGCGCTTACGTCTGGAATTTCGTAGACCTTGAGCCAGTAGACTCGGCCTTTGTTGGTGAAAATCATGATGTAGGCGTGGGTGGAAGCGATGAAGAGGTGCTCGACGAAATCTTCGTCGCGGGTCTTCATGCCGGTGCGTCCGGTGCCTCCGCGGCGCTGCATGCGGTAGGTGGAGATGGGCGTACGCTTCATGTAGCCGGAGTGGCTGAAGGTTACGGCTACCTGCTCGTCGGCGATCAGATCTTCGAGGACGATTTCTGCGGCTTCGTCTTCGATGCGGGTGCGGCGCTCGTCTCCGTAGAGTTCTTTTACTTCTTCTAATTCTTTGATGATTACTTTGCGAAGCTTGCTTTCGGAGCCGAGGATGGATTCGTAGTCTTCGATGCGCTCGCGAACTTCTTTCAATTCGTTGGAAATTTCATCGATCGAGAGCTTTGTGAGACGGTGCAGTTGGAGTTCGAGGATGGCTTCGGCCTGGCGCGAGGTGAAGGGCTTTTCGGGATCGAGCTTGGGAGCGCGGCCAGTGGTGTTGATGTCGATTTTCTTGCCGCCGAAGTAGGCGACTAGATTTTCGCGGGCGTCGGCGCGGTTGGCGCTGGCGCGGATTATCGTAATTACGTTGTCGAGGTGATCGAGGGCGTTTAGGTAGCCTTCGAGAATGTGCTCGCGGTCCCTCGCTTTCTGCAAGAGGAAGGCGGTGCGGCGGCGGACTACTTCGACGCGGTGATTGATGAAGTGCTTGATGGCCTGAATCAGTCCCATTTCGCGGGGCTGGCCGTTGACCACCGCGAGCAGGATCATGGAAAAACCTTCCTGCATGGCGGTGTGTTTGTAGAGCTGGTTCAAAACGATTTGAGGCTCGGCTCCGCGCTTTAGTTCGACTACGATGCGCATGCCATCGCGATCGCTTTCGTCGCGGATGTCGGAAATGTCTTCGATGTCTTTGTCGTTTACTAGCTGCGCGATGCGTTCGACTAAACGCGCTTTGTTTACCTGATAGGGAATTTCAGTGACGATGATGGCCTGGCGATCTTTGGTGATGTTTTCGATAGCGGCTTTGGCGCGCATCATGAAGCGGCCGCGGCCGGTGCGGTAGGCTTCGAAGACGCCGGCGCGTCCGTGGATTACGCCGGCGGTGGGGAAATCGGGGCCTTGAACGAACTTTAGGATTTCGGCTAGCTGGGCGTTGGGGTCGTTGATCAGCGTGATCGTGGCGTCGACGATTTCGGTTAAGTTGTGCGGAGGAATTTTTGTCGCCATGCCCACGGCGATTCCGTCGGAGCCATTGATTAGCAAGTTTGGAATTCTTGTTGGCAGAACATCGGGTTCGACTTCGCTGCCGTCGTAGTTGGGGCGGAAATCTACTGTTTCTTTATCTAGATCTTCTAAGAGCGCGGTTGCCACTTGCGCTAGTTTGGCTTCGGTGTAGCGATCGGCTGCTGGTGGATCTCCGTCGACGGAACCGAAATTTCCTTGTCCGAAGATTAATGGGTAGCGCATGCTCCAGGTTTGTGCTAAGCGGACTAACGCGTCGTAAACGGCTAGATTGCCGTGGGGATGGTACTTGCCCATTACGTCGCCAACGATGCGGGCGCATTTGCGGGTGGCGCGATTGGGCTGGAGTCCCATCTGCTGCATGGTGTAGAGAATGCGGCGGTGGACGGGCTTGAGTCCGTCGCGTACATCGGGCAGAGCGCGGCCGATGATGACCGACATGGAATAGTCGAGATACGACTTGCGCATCTCGTCTTCAATGTTGACGGGCTGAATGTGCAGGGCGCCGGGGCTGCCTTCGCCGCCGCCGGGCGGCGGGGTCAAGGGGAGTTCGGGGTTTTGATCGTCTGGCATGGGTTAGGTTCTAGCTGCTAGTTTCTAGCTTTTTGTCTACTCGTGTTGGGACTGTCGAATCCAGCCTCGAAATTGGGGCTAAACGGTTGCATTTGCAGGTGGTTAATGGACTTTAGTCGAAGAGCATTATAGCACGTTTCGGGATGTGGAAACTGCGTCGGATTGTTGCTTATCGCGGTTCTGGTTTGTGCTCTTCAAGCGTGCCTGGGGCTGAAGCCCCTTCCCTACGGGCGCTTGACGCGGCTTCATTCGGCTTCGCTCAGGGCAGGCCGCCGTGGTGGGAACTCCCGGATGAGCCGCCGATGGAGGAAAGATGCAAGGGGTCCCCTCGGCTTCGCTCGGGGCAGGCTCTTCGACTGCGCATGACCGTCCTATCGGACGATCATGCTCCG
>CAWAYA010000004.1:0-103416 GCA_963786075.1 uncultured Acidobacteriaceae bacterium
CGCGACTATCGTGCTGGCGTTGGTGAATTGGGCCTTGGTCGCCCGAAAGAGAGTCGCCGGTTGATAGTCGGCGAGCCCGTTCCGCGCTTTTGCGGCTCTGCTGGCCTTTCCAAAATGCCGCAGCAGCGGCTTCAGTGTGTAACGATCGGTTCATCCGGCGCTCTTGCCATTTCCCCGGCTTGACCTTTCTCTGACCGACTGTGCGGCGGCGATTTCGGGGAGTGCTTTTCTGATTTGGGCGGTGATCTGCTTTCTGACTTCGTCCATGCTCACGTTGGCTGAGGGGCGCTTCGCTTGTGGTTGAGCGGATGGTGGCAGGACGGCGCGTCCGGCGGGGGTTACGGCTGGGGCCGGGGTTGTTTCTTTCGGGGCGGTTGCGGCGGCGCGTTCTTCTGCTTCTTGTTTGATCTCTGCCTTCCGTTCGGCTTCGCGCTGGCGGGCGGCGAGGCGGTTGGCTTCGGCTTCGGCCCAGCGGTCGAGTTCGGTCTTCTTTCTGGCTTTGCGCTGGGCTTCTTCTAGGGCTTGCAGGCGCATGGCTTCTTCATCGTCGTCATCTTCTGCGCTGTCGAAATCGGAGTCGTCCCAGATGTGGGCGCTGAGCGGGGTTTCGTTTACGGTTTTCGGGTCGAGGACTACGTCGTGGATGAAGGGGTCGAAGCGCAGGCGGGGGAGGACTGCGCTGGCGGTTTGCAGGGCGTAGAGGAGGAGGCCGGCGGTTTTGTGGTCGATCTGGCCGGCTACGATGAGGCGCATGATCTGCATCAGCGAGACCTGGATTGAGTTGGCGTCCTCGAGGACCGGGAGGTCGATGGTGGCGGGGCGGCTGCGGCGGGCGGTTTTCAGGCGGTCGAGATTCAGTTCGACCCGTTCTTCGTGGTGGAGTTTGTGGAAGTAGCAGAAGCGATTGCGGCGCAGGGCGGGCGATCCGCACTGGGTGCCGTTTACCTTGAGGTGCTGACAGCGATTTGGGTAGTTGGGCATTGTGGTCTCCTTGGATGGTTCAACGTTTCAGAGTTTCAAGGTTTCAAAGTTTCAAAGACAAAACCCCGAGACCTTGAAACTTTGAAGCCTGGAACCTGCTCCCTCCCCCCTCCCCCACGGTCTATTGGAATTATGGGTTTAGCGGGATTTTGCGATTTGATCTCTTGGTTGCAATGAGTTAGGGGCAAAATCTTGAGCCCCAACGGGTTAGGGGATTGGGGGTGCATTTTGTGGGTATGGGGTCAGTATTGGGTATTGCGGGGAGGGAGTAAAGGTTAGGTGAACATGGTGAGTGTGGAAAACAGCGCGGCGCCACGTGGCGATTTAAGAATCGGAAGAGCCGGTTCGGCCATGCAGTGCCTAAACTTATTCACTCCGACGACCCTAATACAAGGAACTCACGAGGGTTGCTTGAAACGGTGCAGCAATTCAATTTGGCCCTGAGATAGCGGGTCGGCGAAAAGCTTTCTTAGTTCCGTGGATGTCATGTTGTCCACTTCCACTTGAGTAAGCGTTGCTTTCCTATACCCCTTCAATTCTATGTCGCTCTTGATTTTCAACAGGTACTCGGCAATCTCTTGAATGCGCCTCCTGCCGAAGGCCTCGTGATGATTCCCGACGAGCGTCCCAAACTTGAAATCAACATAGCCAACGATGCCGATTTCGTTGGCAACTGCTTCAACTTCCGGATACCAATCTCGCAGGAACAGACCGTGGACTCTCATTATGTATCCGATGGATGGTGGATTCTCGTCGCCGACCTCCGCCAGGAATCCGAACAAATTCTTGGCCAATGCTCCTATGCGGTCCGTGAGCGACTGAGAATCGCCCGATAGCATAGCGGTTGGGCTAGCGAGCGCCCTTTGATGTTTCTTCACGAGCGAGCGGTGATCTAACCAAATTACCAGCGCACAGATCAAAAGCGTAACCACCGTCTTGTTCGCTGATCCGAATTTGTAAACGTCCCGTACGTGCGATTGCCAAAACTCCTTCCGACCGACCCAATCTGGAAGGTTGATGATGATCCATCCAATTCCAGCTGCCAGGCCTCTCCAGGAAACGTTTCGCTCGATCCAACCCGAAACAAAATCCCAAGCTCTCGACAGGATATCCAGACAGATGCCTCCGCTCCGATTCTCCGGCAGAATCTATTCGGAATATTCGACGTGGAGATGGTACTCCGCGTGCTGGCCTGCGTCAATTACCGAACCAAGGTTGTAGTCGCCTTTTCTTGTACTTATAGACGTTTCTGGTCTTGTGGATCTGTCAAATGTCGGCGAACATGTGGCGAATGTGTGCCACCTCCGCGGCTGAAGCCGGGTTCCTTTCTTTGGCTTTTTGCGGCACGACTGAAGTCGTGCCCTTCCCGGTCTCCGGACGCGCAGGTGCGGTTGCGTCGGTTTGCCGCGGGAAGCGGATTCCCTTCGGCTTCGCTCAGGGCAGGCTCTCCTGTCTCGCTTCGCTCGCGCGTCGGAATGACAAGACTTTGGAGGGATGCGTATCGCTAGAGTCCCCGCTGCTCAATCTGCAGCAGCGCCTTCTTGCGCTCCATGCCCCAGCGATAACCGCTGGCGTCGCCATCTTTGCGAACTACGCGATGGCAGGGAATCGCAACTGCGACTGGGTTTGTGGCGCAGGCTCGGGCCACGGCGCGGCTCGCGCTCGGCCGGCCAATCGCTTTTGCTACCTGGCTGTAGGACCGCGTCGCGCCGAACGGGATCGACTGCAGATAGGTCCAGACGCGGCGCTGGAATGCAGTGGCGCGGATATCCAAAGGCAGGGCGGCGTTCGACTCGTGACCGGTCATGGTTGCGAGCAAGGTTTCCACCCAGGCTTGCAATCCGCCCTGGTCGGGCTTGCGCAGGGCAAAGGGAAATTCGTGTTTCAAACCTTCGATCAACTCGTCATCGGTAGTCGCGAACTGGATGGCGCAAACTCCCTTGTCGGTGGCCGCGACCAGCATGCGTCCGAGCGGCGAATCGGCGATGGCATAGCGAACCGTGGCAGCGATCGCGCCGCGGCGATATTTGTCGGGCGTCATGCCGAGTTGCGATGCAGTCTTTTCATAGAGGCGGCTGCTGGAGCCGTAACCGGCGTCATACATGGCGCGGGTCACATTGTCTCCCGCCTGTAGATTGCGCTTGAGCAGGCGCAGGCGGCAGGTGTCGGCGTATTCGCGCGGAGTGATTCCGAGCGCGGCTTTGAAGCGCCGCTGCAAATGGAAAGCGCTCTGGCGAAACGCTTTGCCGAGGCGCTCAAGGGTGATGGGCTCATCGAGGTGCTGCTCGATATAGCGGCAGACTTCTTTGGCCCAGTCGGATTGCGGATTACCGCTGACCGACCGCGGCCGGCATCGCAGGCAGGCGCGAAAACCGGCTTTCTCGGCTTGCTCGGGCTGCGAAAAGAATGTCACATTCGCACGCCGGGGGCGGCGTGCCGCACACGAGGGGCGGCAATAGACGCCGGTGCTGGAGACGGCGAAAACGAATTCTCCATCGTGCGCGGAGTCGCGGGCGACGACTGCATCCCAACGCGGGTCTTCGCTTGATCGGGCTTTGCCTGATTGCGCATCGCCTGACCGGAGTTCGCTGAGTTTCGTCGAATTGGAGCGCGCCGGCATTTCGCTCAAGGGTTCCTTGGTGAGTATGGCACTCGCAGTGATCCTTGGGAAAGTCAGGTTTGTGGAAGTCATGATAGGAACAGCGTATGGCGAAGAGGATTAACGGACTATCCGAATCTTGCGGGCAAAGTGAAATCGTGGTCCGCCGGGGCTTGTTCGTCTCCCGGCCTTAGTTGCCTCGCGGATGGAAGGGGCCGAGCACGCTGGAAACTCCGGAGCGCTTGCGTAATTCGCTGAGCAGCGCGCTGGCGGCGTTGGTGTAGGTCTTGCTGGGATCGGAGGGATCGGCCCAGACGGCGTCGTAGATGATCTGCGCCGCTTCTTTGAGATCCATGTGCAGAGCGGCCTCGAAAACATCGACACGTTCCTGCAGACGCGCGTAACACGGTTTGCAAATTGAGGCTGACTCGTCATCTTGAGCGCGGTGATTTTCCAGACTGCAGACAGCAGTCGAGCCGGGGACGTCTTCAGGAGTTGCCGAAATTTTCGATTCAAGCTCTTTCAGGAACGCCTCTCTCTCCCGCTCGACGACAGCGCCGTCCGGCGAAGACTCGGTGGCAGGCTGCGTCTTGGGAACAGGAGGAACAGCGCGGGGTGAGACCCGCACGTGGCTGTTGCAGGCCGGGCATACGTCGAGGTTAGCGGGATAATAGAGACGGCAGTTGGAACAAGGCAGGCCAAAACCTGAGGACTGTTCGGCCTTGGCATCACGTCGAACCGCGTTCCGCAGATCGTTCCTGACCTCACTGCGCATCTCGTTTCTGACGTCGTTCTGAGTAGCGTTCTTAGCAACGTTCCGGACGTTGGTTTCAAGGGGCGGAACGGACTGTGCAGGCTTGGCGGATACCGATGGTGTGGATCTTGTGAGGTCCATGATCAATCACCTGAAAAATGTGGGGGCGCGTAGCTTCATCTTTTCGCCTGAGCGTGACTCCGGCGCAGCCCTTGCATTCCAGTGTAAGCAGTCCCGCGGCCCGGCGAACATGCCGGGAGTACACTTCCAGGTACTGTCCCTGCGGAGCTATTAGCGGGAGGTTGTGTCCTTCATTTGCATTAGTTTGAGAAGTTCGTCGCGGCGGGCGCGATAGAGTTGGCGCTCGGGATCGAGCCGCGCCGCGGTCTCCAGTTCCGACAAAGCTTCCTCATAACGGTTCATGGTCATGAGGCAGGCTGCAAGAGCGTAGTGGTTGTCGGGAGAAGCATTGAGGCGCAGCGCCTCGCGGAATTCCTTTTCTGCCGCCTGCAGCTGGTGCTGCTGGAATAGCGCCGTGCCGAGAACGTGGTGAGCCGCGTCGGAATCGGGATTGAGCGCAACCGCAAGGCCCAACTCGCGGACGCTTTCGTCCAGCTTGTCATCGAGCAACAGGGCTTCGCCGAGGACGCGGTGCTCGGCGGAACCGGTGGGATTCTCGCGAACCGCGAGTTCCAATTCAGAGACGGCGCTGGCGTAATCCTTCTTCGCCATGTAGGCGCGGGCCAGGCAACCGTGTCCCTGCTCCCATTCGGGATGCTGGCGGTAAAGTTCGCGCAGTTCGCGGATGGCCCCATCGAAGTCGCCTTTGTCGCAATAAGTGTTGCCCAGATTGTTGCGCACCGAAGCCTCTTCAGGCGCGAGCTTTTTGGCTTCGCGATATTCGGCGATGGCTTCATCCAGTTTGTTTTGCTCGTGCAAGATCAGCGCGAGGTTGGAGTGAGCCTGCCAGAAACGCGAGTTCAGACCAATAGCGTGGCGATAGGCGGCGATGGCGGCGGGCAGGTTTCCATCGGCGTGTAGAGTGATGCCCAAATCGTAATAGGTATCGGGATTATCGGCGTCGCGGGCGAGCGACTCGGCGAATGCGTTAGCCGATGCGCCGTATTGTCCGTCGGAGAAAAAGGCGAGACCAAGAAACTGGTAAGCCTCGGCGTTCTGCGGATCCATGCTGAGCGCAGTGCGAGCCTCCGCGATCGAGTCGGAAGGATCATCCAGGCGATAGAAGATGTAGGCCAGGCTGCTGTGGTTCTCGGGGAAATCCGGCATAAGCTGCGCGGAGAGCGTGATCTCGTCGATGGCGTCGTCCCAGAGTTCCTGCTGCCGCAGCATGGTGCCGAGGGCGAAGTGCAGCGCGGCGTTTTGAGGATCGGCGATTATGGCCTGGCGCAGGGCGATTTCGGCTTCGTGGAAGCGTTGAGCTCGCGCATCGGTCGCGGCCTGCACCAAGACCATGGGAATCTCAGAAGCTGAGGAATCAGCGGCGGCGAACCGCTTCAAGTTCTTCAGGGTGTGGATCAGATTAGCATCGGCGCCGGCGGCTTCGAGCTGGCGAATTAGTTCTTTGCCGGGGACATTGGCGATTCCCCGCTCCTGAACAATGCGGACGAGTCGGTTGGCGGGCACGCCGGCCGTCAGCCAAGCCATCAACTGGGTAGAGTTCACCGGCTGACCCTGGCTCGACTGGGCAGTCAAGACCACCCTTATTAAAACAACTGTAAAGAGCACTAAGAGAACTGACGGGCCCTTGCGCTTCACTCGACTCTCCGGTGGACGGTTTGGCTTGCTGGTGGCGCTGATTGCGGCGCGGGGCAAGGTGTTTGGCCCGAACCATACTTTCCACTTTAGCCCCCGGGCAGAACCGAAGGTAAGGTCACGGAAGTAATAGGCAGGGTTGCCGGGGCGCGGTTTGACTTCCCCTTACCCCTCCGGTACCGTATTAACAGGAAGATTTGGTAGTAGTGTCTTCTCAGGAGGTTCCCCGTGGAAGGCTTGTTCCAACCGTGGCACCTGATCATCATTTTTGCCATTGCCCTGCTGATTTTCGGTCCCAAGAAATTGCCTGAGCTGGGCAAAGGGCTGGGCGAAGGATATCGTGCCCTGAAAGAGGGAATGAAGGACCCTGCACCGCCGGCTTCGTCTGAAGCGAGCAAGACCGTCGAATCCAAGGAAACCAAGGCCTGACCGAGTCCTCTTCGCGGGCAGCAATCTTCTTTGTTTCCACCGCCACTTCGTCGCCGTTTTCTGTCCCGTTCCGCGTAGTTCCGGGCTCTAGATAGCATTTTGGTTGTGAGACTAACTCTTAAATCTGGAGGTAGGTAGTGTTGCGTAAAATGGAAGTTGTTGCCCTCATCCTGTTCTTGGGATTATCTTCCGCAGTTTTCGCTGATCAGATCACGTTGAAGAACGGTGACCGACTGACCGGCACAGTCGTGAAGTCTGACGGCAAGATTCTGGTGCTGCATACCGAGTTCGCCGGAGACGTTACCCTGCAGTTTGCCGCGATCACGCAGATCACGACCGAAAAGCCGATGCACGTCGCCTTGAAAAATGGCCAGACCGTCGTCGGGCCGATCACCACCAGCGACGGCAAGGTGGAAGTTGCCACCAAGACCGGAACCTCGGTGGAGGCGCCCAAGGAAAATGTGGTGGCGATCCGCAACGATGCTGACCAAATTGCTTACGAGAAGGCTCTGCATCCTAACCTGTTAAACGGCTGGAATGGAGGATTAAACGTGGGCTTTTCGTTAACCGGGGGCAACAGCCAAACGGAGAATCTTTCGATTGCTTTCAACGCCGCACGTGCTACGAAGAACGACAAGCTCAGCCTGTATTCGACCATAGTGTACGGGACGAACCAATTGGCCACTCCCAGCACGACGGCCAACATTGAAACCGGCGGCATTCGTTACGACCGGAACATCAATCCCCGCGCGTTTGGGTTTGTTGCAGCTGACTTCATGAGCAACGCGCTGCAGGACTTGAATCTGCGCTCGGTGGGAAGCATTGGTCTTGGGTACCACGCCATCAAGAACGACAGGACCACGCTGGACTTACTGGCGGGCGGCAACTTCACGGACGAGAACTACACCGAAACTGTGACGGTTGCGGCCGTGGGTACCACCCCTGCCTACTCTTATTCCACAAAGCTGGTTCACAATTACGGCGCTCTTACTCTGGGCGAGGAGTTGACGCACAAGCTGGGCAAGAGCACCGTACTCACCGAGAAGCTGTATATCTTCCCGGACCTGACGCAGACCGGTCAGTATCGCGGAACATTTGATCTAGGGTGGGTCACGAAGATCAGCAAATGGCTGGGGTGGCAAAACGCGTTCAACGATATCTATGTCTCGAACCCGCCAGAGGGCACAAAGCAGAATGATGTTGTCCTGACGACCGGACTGAATTTCACGTTCACGCACTGAAGGCTTTTTGAGCCTGAGAGCGCGCAAGCCGCTCGCGAGAGCGGCTCTTTTTGTTTTCGGGAAGCCTGGTCCTGGCTGATCTCCCGCCCCGGCTCCGCTCGAGTAGCGGCTCAGTTTGAACTTCTTTCTGTGGCGTCATGCCGAGCCGAGCCGCCTTTCAGGCGGAGCGAAGTACCTCCCATGAGCATGCGCCTGTCCATGGGAGATCCTTCGCCCGGCTGAACTGCGCCGGTCTTCGGGATGACGCCCCCTACGAAGTAGACGGACTCGAACTGAACTACCACCTCCGCTCACCAAAACTTGAAAGATGCGTCTACTACCGAGTAGAGTACTGTTTCTCGTTTTCCGGTTCTTAAAAGTCCCTCACACACAGGAGTCTGCTCGATGCGTCATGCCTTGATTTTGCTGATTGCTGTCTGCTGCTTCGGTGTATTTTCCTACTCGCAAACCGCGGACGAACTGATTGCCAAGAACATTGAGGCGCGGGGCGGGATCGAGAAAATGAAGGCCATCAAGACCCTCCGCGTGACGGGCAAGTTCGAAGGCGGCGACGGCTTCACCGCGTCCGTGGGCCAGGAGAATGAGCGGCCTGACCTGGTTCGAGAGACATTCTCGCTGCAGGGGATGACGGCAGTGCAGGCTTATGATGGCGCGACCGGCTGGCAGATCCAGCCCTTCAACGGGAAAAAAGATCCAGAGTTGATGGGCGAGGACGACATGCGCGACCTGCTGCTGGACGCCGACTTTGACGGGCCTCTGGTCGACTACAAAGAAAAAGGCAGCACGGTGGAGTATCTGGGACACGACGTGGTGGATGGAGATGACGCGTTGCGGCTGAAGATCACGCTGAAAAATGGCGACATTATTTATGACTATCTCGACCCGGATACTTTTATCGAGATCCGCAAGGAGATCCAGCAGTTTATCCGGGGCTCGGTGCGTGATCGCGTGCTGGGTCTCGGGTCGTATAAGCCGGTGGCGGGAGTGATGTATCCCTTCTCGATTTCGCAAGGGCCGAAGAATAATCCCGACGCGCAGACAGTCACGATACGGAAGATGGAAGCAAATGTAACCATCGATCCCGCGGACTTTATGCTTCCGGCTTCATTGAAGACTGAGGAGAAGAAGTCCGGGTTGGTTGGCATTCACTGATTCCCTGAACTAAGAATCGACGATTCGCTGGGATGAAGACGGCGATGAAAATCATTGACGTGGAAAAGGACTCGTAAACATGAAAGCATCCGCTCGCAATTATTGGGCAGTGACTGTGTTGTTCGCCGGAATCTTGCTGTGGGCACCTTTGCCGGCCGCAGGGCAAGCGCCGTACCGCTTTGATGCGGCAACGGTTTCAGGATTGCCGGCGCGAAACATTGGCTCAGCGACCATGAGCGGACGCATCGCCGCGGTCGATGCGGTGGAGGAAGACGGCCGCATCACCGTGTTCGTGGGCGCGGCCAGCGGTGGAGTGTGGAAGTCGGTCAACGGCGGCACGACTTACAAGCCGGTGTTCGACCGGGAAGATGTGCAGTCGATTGGAGCGGTTGCGATTGATCCGTCGAACTCGAAAATTGTGTGGGTGGGCACCGGCGAAGCGTGGACGCGAAACAGCGTGTCGGTGGGCGACGGCGTGTACAAGTCGACCGACGGCGGCGAGAACTGGACCAACGTCGGCTTGAAAGATAGCGAGCACATTGCCAAGATCCTGGTGAATCCCAGCGACAGCAACAACGTGCTGGCTTGCGCGACTGGGCACTTGTGGGACGACAACGACGAGCGCGGAGTCTTTCAGACCACCGACGGGGGTAAGACGTGGAATAAAGTTCTGGCGGGGGTGAATGGATCGAGCGGCTGCGCCATGATTGCGCGCAGCACGCAGGAACCGAAGACCGTCTACGCAGCGATGTGGGATTTCCGGCGGCAAGGCTGGACATTCCGCTCGGGAGGGCCGGGTAGCGGGTTGTTTAAATCCACTGACGGTGGCGCGCACTGGAATGAAGTCAGCAGCAACAAGGGGCTGCCGCCGAAGCCGTGGGGCCGTGTGGCGGTGCAGGTGGCGCCGTCGAAACCGCAGGTGGTGTATGCCAATGTTGAAGCGGAAAAAGGAAGAGGGCTGTACCGGTCTGACGACAGCGGCGCGACCTGGACCAAGCTGGATGCCAGCAACTACATGGTGTGGCGTCCTTTTTATTTCGGCAACCTGATCGTCGATCCCAAAAATGAAAACAAGATTTTCAAACCCGATCTTATTCTGCTGCTGAGCAACGATGGCGGGAAAACCTTCAACGTAGTTTCGAGCGCGGCGCATGGCGACTTCCACGACGTGTGGATTAACCCGAAGAATCCGAACATCGTAATTGCCGGAGACGACGGCGGACTGTGGCGCAGCGAAGACGGCGGTAACCGCTGGAAGCACCAGATGAACCTGCCGGTTTCGCAGTTCTATCACGTAAGCACCGACAATTCCGATCCGTATCACGTGTACGGCGGCTTGCAGGACAACAGTTCGTGGGTGGGCGATTCATCGTATCCGGGCGGCATCGGCAATGCGCAATGGGAAAACATGTTTGGCGGCGACGGCTTCTGGATGTTCGAAGACACGTCCGATCCCGACTACCTCTACGCCGAAGCGCAGGGTGGCGAGATTGGGCGCGTGAATCGATATACGCATGAGACTCGCTTTCTCAAACCCTGGCCGAATTATGGCGAGAAGAAGCTGCGTTTCAACTGGAACACGCCGATTCACATGAGTCCCAATGAGAAGGGGACGATTTACATCGGAGCGCAGTACCTGTTCCGCTCGCGCGATCACGGGCAGTCCTGGGACCGTATTTCTCCGGATCTGACGACCAACGACCCGGAAAAACAGAAGCAGGAAGAATCCGGTGGCGTGACCATCGATAACTCGTCCGCGGAGATGTACACGACGATCTACTCGATTTCGGAATCGCCGAAGAATGGTCAGATCATCTGGGTTGGCACCGATGATGGAAATGTGCAGATCACGCGCGACGGAGCGAAGACCTGGACGAATGTGGTGGGGAACGTCAGCGGGCTGGGAAAAAATTCTTGGGTGACGACCATCGAAGCCAGCCGCTTCGACGAAGCTACCGCATATGCCACGTTCGACCGGCACACGTTCGGCGATATGAAGCCGTATGTTTACCGGACCACAGATTACGGCCAAACCTGGACGCAGCTTCCGGCGCAAGAAAGTGGCGTCCGTGGCTTTGCTCACGTGATCAAGGAAGACACGGTCAACCGTAATGTTCTTTTCCTGGGCACGGAGTTCGGGCTGTGGATTTCGGTGGACGGCGGGCAGCGCTGGGCGCAATACAAGGGGACCGACTTCCCGGCGGTGCCCGTGGACGACATTGTGGTGCAGGCGCGGGAATCTGACCTGGTGCTGGCCACGCATGGCCGCGGCATCTGGATTGTGGATGACATTTCGCCGCTGCGCTCGCTCACGCCGGAAGTGATGTCCAAGGAAGCGACGCTGCTGCCTGGGCGGCCGTCAATTCAGTATTTTGATGTGTTCGGAGGATGGCCGGAAGGTGACGAAAGCTTCCATGGGCGGAGCCGGCCGGGAGACGCGCAGATTACGTATTACCAGAAGGGCCGGCACATCTTCGGTGATTTGAAGATTGAGATTTTTGATCAGGACGGCAAGTTGGTCGACACGGTAGCCGGCAGCAAGCATCGCGGATTGAATCGCGCCAGCTGGGGAATGCGCGTGAAGCCTCCGGCGGTTGCTCCGGCGGCGTCGGCGCTGTTTGAAGCGGCGCAAGGGCCGCGTGTGCTGCCCGGCACTTACACGGTGAAACTGACTAAAGGCGATAAAACCTACACCGAACAACTCGATGTTGCGATGGATCCGCGGGCCAAATATTCGCTCGACGAGCGCAAGGCGGAATACGACCTGTCGATGAAGGTCTACAAAGAGCTCGAGCACATGACGTACGGCGTGGATGCGATTGAAGGGGTGCGCGACAGCGCGAACGCGCGGGCGGCCAAGCTGAAGGAGAAAGATCCTTTGCGCAAGCAACTGCAGAGTCTAGCTGCAGAGTGTGACGCGCTGCGCTCGAAGATCGTGGCCACTAAGGAAGGGGGAATGATTACCGGCGAAGAACGCATCCGCGAACTGCTGGGACAACTGTATGGTGCGGTGACCGGATATGACGGCAAGCCTACGGATTACCAGGTGGCGCGGACCGAGTCGCTGGGTCATGAACTGCAAGATGTGATCGACGACTTCCAGAAATTGACGCAAAAAGAACTGGCGGGCATCAATGCGGGCTTGAAAAAGAAGAAACTGGAAGCCATCAGCGTGCTGGCCGAGGCGGACTGGCAGAAGAAGCAGGCAGGATCCGCGGCCGCTGCGGGCGCAGGAATGCGGGCGGCTGAAAGTCAGATGCGGGAGATGGATTAGAGTTGGAGCCGCGCCGCTTCTACGCTAACTCTAATTCGATTTTCTTCGCCGCCTGATCCAGCTTCGCAATCCGAAACCTGCGAATCTGTCCGGCGCGGAGGCCTTCCGGCTTGGCCTCGCCCGCGGGCGCTCCATTCTTCCAGCGGGCCTGCAGCATAGAGCCGAGCGAAGACAAATCAGGTTTCGAGCTGGGTTTCGAGTTCGCGTTAGAAGACGACAGATCTGGTTTGCCCAGCTTTTCCGCACCTGCGCCAGCCGCATCGATGCGGCACTTGGCCAGGATGCCCTCGCCCAGTTCCACCTGCGCACGTCCCTCCGAAACTCCCATCATGCGGCCGGTGACCACATCGCCTTCCTTGTGTTCGGCGATGTATTCATCCAGTCCGCTGGGGACCAACTGCTTGATGCTCAGCCGCAACTGCCGCTTCTCAATATCGACCGCTAGCACCTGAGCCGTGACCAGTTGTCCTATCTTCAGCACTTCCTGAGGATGGTTGATGCTCTTATCAGCGCTCATCTCGCTGATGTGAATCATGCCCTCTACGCCCTCGGAAAGCTGCACGAAGGCGCCGAACTTCGTGATGCTGACGACCGGACCTTCGACCACTGAGCCCGCCGCGAAGCGCTGCGCCACCTCCGCCCACGGGTCGCCCAGCGCCTGCTTCAGGCCCAGGGAGATGCGGCGCTCGCCGGCATTCACGCCCAGAATCACAGCGTCAACAATCTCTCCCGGCTTCACTAGGGTGTTGGCACTCCGCAACTTCTTTCCCCACGACATTTCCGAAACGTGGATCAGTCCTTCAATCCCAGGCTCGAGTTCCACGAAGGCTCCGAACTCGAGCACGCGCGTCACCGCGCCGCGCACCCGTTCTCCGACTTTATATTTGGCCGCCCCCGCATCCCAAGGATGCGCTTGCAACTGCTTCAGGCCGACCGAAATGCGACGCTTGCCGGAATCATTCGAGATCTTGAGCACCTTGACTTCGAGCTGCTGCCCCACCGAGAGCATATCCGCCGGTTTTCCCACGCGGCTCCAGGAGATATCGCTCACATGCAACAATGCATCCACGCCGCCCAGGTCGACGAACGCACCGTAATCGGTGAGAGTGCGAACCGTGCCAGTCACGGTGTCGCCTTCCTTCATCTCCGAATAGCGGCGCTCTTTCACCGAGCGCTCTTCCTCTTCGGCCACGGCGCGCCGGTCGACTACGACGTCTTCCTCTGTCATGTCGAGCTTGATAATGCGGCAGAGAATCTCCTGCTCGACCAACTTCTCCATTTCAGCGGCGTCGTGCGCTCCGCTGCGCGAGGCGGGCATGAAGGCGCGCACTCCCACGTCCACGCTGAGCCCGCCTTTGATCACGCCGGTCACCGTGCCCACGATTGTGGCTTTATCGGCGAAAGCCCTTTCCAGCGCTGACCAGTCCTTCGGCCGCTCGACTTTCGCGCGCGTGAGCTGGTAGTAGCCCTCCGGATCCCGGCCTTTCACCGAGACCGGCAGTTTGTCACCCGGCTTCGCCGTTTCCCCAGCACCCTGCAACACGGCCAGCGGCAGAATGCCCTCGCTCTTGAATCCGATGTCGAGAAATACCGAGTCCCCGGTGACAACGATCACGGTGCCCACGATTTGTTTCCCGCCGTCTGCGCTCTTGCGCGAATGGCTCTTGTCATACTGGGAAAGGAGGTCGCCGAACGACTCGCCAGTTTCGGCGGACGACTCGGCAGTGAGTTGGGATTCTGGAACGCCCGGGTCGGACATGATCAAGTCGGGAAGCAGTCAAGATAAATGGTAGGCACGAGGAGACTCGAACTCCTGACCTCTACCGTGTCAAGGTAGCGCTCTAACCAACTGAGCTACGCGCCTACAATAATTTATGAGTTTACCACGGCAACACGTGGAACAACCCCGGGCACCGTCCCTCTTTCCGGGACGGACGAGAGGTATGTGAGTTTGTTGTGCCTCGAGCATCTGCGGGGAGTTTCCAGACCAGGTACAAGATTTACGGTATGGGCGTGCAGGTGCTGTTTTATTAGATTCTGTTTACAAACGCCCCATCGAGCAGGTGCGGGGTCCTAACAGGGGGAACACCGGCACCTGCTTTTTTTCTCCTCACATTGCCACCTTAGGCTGTGTACAGCACGCGGAATCTCGAAATACAGATTGACGGGGATTCGCTCCCTCGTAGTTCATGACTAGAGTTCTCGTTAACACAGTCAGTTGGAAGGAGAGAATCATGCTTTACTGGACACTGATGTTTCTGGTGTTGGCACTGGTGGCCGGAGTATTGGGCTTTACCGGCATCGCAATTGCGGCTGCAGGTGTCGCCAAGCTGCTATTTTTCATTTTCCTGGTGTTCTTTCTGATTTCACTTGTCGGCCATCTCTCGAGCCGGGGCAGCGGCGTCTAAGCTCCCCGCACTCCACACAAGCGAGGGGAAGAATCTTTGGAGATAAAAACCATGAAACTCACCAGTTCTGTCATGCAAGGACTCCGCAGATCGGAGGTCATTTCTTCGCTTGTGTCGGATGTTGTCGGATCGCTTGTTGGGTTGACGCTTGCTGCGATCAGTGCTGCAAGAATCTCTCCCAACCTTTGCAATCTCCAGCAGCAACTAAGTTGTGCATGTGACAAATTTCGGAGGCGCAGGAAGGACGCGCCTTCTCAGGAGGAATCTTTTATGGCAGATGATATGGAGAAGAAGAACCAGCAGAGTGGTCAATCGGGACAAGGCCAGCCAGGAGGTCAACCCGGACAGCACGGTCAGCAAGGCGGCCAGTCCGGCCAATACCAACCGAAGAAGGGTGGCCAGACCCAGGACGAAAACGAAGAAGACCAGAACCGCGACCGTCAACGCCGCGCTTCGTAGGTCATTCTTATTGATGCATTGATTACTGATGCTTTTGAAGTCCCGGCCCGCTGGGGGTCGGGACTTCATTTTTGATCGAGCATGAGGATTAGTCGACGCCACAGCTAGCGAGCGCCACAGAGTTGAAGTGCCAGGAGGCAGCCACTCAGCGGCCTCCCCTTTGTGTCTTTTAGAACTACATGTAGCCGCTCCGGCAGGTAAGGAAACTGGCGCCACTCAACCGGGGCTGCACAGTATTGCCCACTAGCAGGCGCCATTTTACAGTGCGGACAGTGTAGGAAGTTGAGTTCTCTTTCATGGCATACAAGATTGCAGGGCACCGCATAGAAGCACCCCAGTCACCATCCGCAGAAGATCTGAGACGTGTATTCGAAGCGGCCGTGTGCGAGATCCACCAGTCTGATTTCTCCGCTAAGACGAGGGTTGAATATCGGGCTCCCATCGTTAGCAGGGCAAGACTCTTGGGAATCTCGCAAGCCAGTGCCGAGCAGCGCGCATTGTACGCCGCGGCTCGAGCTCTGGCCCAGCTGTGGAAGGTTTGAGCCGGTATCCGGGAAAAAACAAGGCGCATCATCGCGGGGATAAGAACTGCGAGGGCCCCAAGTTTCTGGGGCCCAGGAGCAGAACAATCGGAGTGATAATCGAGCCAAACGCGATCGATGCCGGCGGCTGCAGTGATCCCTAGCTGACGTTGCGCCGCAACGAGCGAATATCTTCCTCGTCTTGCTTCACTTCTCTCTGCACTTCTGTTTCGACCGAGTGATCGGCAGGTTCCTGATCCGGATTCGTATTCTTGTCTGTCGCCCGCCTTCCGGCGTTTTTCGCCTTGCCCCAGGCGTTCTGCAACTTACCCTCGACTTGTTTCACAGCTCCATGGACTTCCTTCTTTTTGTCGCCGGTCCATTCGCCAGCCTGACGCTCGATGCGGCCCGCCACGTCTTTAACCTTGCCTTCTACTTGATCTTTATTCATGACTTTTCCTCCTTTTGTCTGTGTGCTTCAAAACGTCCAGTGCCCGCTGGTTTCCGTGCTTCGCGCAGCGCTGACTAGAGAACCGGGCTTCGGCCTTGGATCAGGCGGATTAGAACTGCAATCACTGCCAAGACCAGCAGGATATGAATGAATCCGCCTAGGGTGTACGAGGTGACCATACCCAACAACCAAAGAATCAAGAGCAATACGGCGATGGTCCAGAGCATAATCATTTCCTTTCGTAGAAGCGGTGTACGCTAATCAACTGCTCTGGAGTTTACGTACTCTGCAGCGCTGACTGTATCCAGCAAAGACCCTATCGAAGGCTCAATCTAACTTTACGCGGGATCGTCACGATGACGCCGGGGCGGTCGTTCAAATAGATGTGGACGATTCCGTTGCAGACCCATAGGAGTAAGAGCCGCGATATTCCAATGTCGGGGAGAAGCATTATGGTCTCGGCGGTGCGGTGAACCGCGATTGCCAGTTGCAAAGTTTCGCCTGCGGCGTTGACAATCGTTCCATGCTAAAAGAGTCCCACCAAGTCGATGCAGGTCCCGTGGCCCAGACGCGTGCTCGACCTCCCTTCTCGCCTGGAGCGATGGTAGTGGTAACGCTGGGCAATCCCCGGGACAAATTCTGGGGCATGGTTCTCGCCCTGGCTCCCGAAGGCCTCAGCATGACTGGGATCGAGCTGGCTTCCTTTGAGGATTTCGTTGTGATGGTGAAAGACGGAGAATCCTTTAGCCCCGCGGTCGTTTTCTTCCCGATGCACCGGATCGAACGCATCGAACTCGACCTTCCTGACGGGAGTTTGCCTTCCCTTTCGCAGCGTTTCTCGACCAAGACTGGACTTGACCCTGCCGTGCTGCTAGGCCGCCTCCAAGCCGGCGGCGCAGATCAGCGTATACCCTCGGCGGGTTCCACGGCGGATACGACTAAGGATCCGGAATGAAGCTGTCGCAAATCTTCACCGCTCCGAATCAGCTCACACTGCTGCGGATGGTCTTTGTTCCGTTCATCGTGATCGAACTCGTCGAGGGCCGCTATTTCTGGGCTTTGGTTCTCTTCGTAATTGCCGGATTCAGCGACGGCCTGGATGGGTTGCTGGCCCGCAAGCTGCACCAGCAGACTCTGCTTGGCCAGTATCTGGATCCCATTGCCGACAAGCTGTTGCTAAGCACAATGTTTCTGGTGCTCTCTATCCTCCACCAGATTCCCTGGAAGTTTACCGTGTTGGTGTTTGGCCGTGATATTTCCATCCTGGCTGCCAGCGCCGTGCTTTTTGCAATCGCGGGGCTGCGCAACTTCCGCCCCAGCATCTTCGGAAAGGCAAACACCTTTTCGCAGATCGCCGCCGTGTTTTTCGTTTTGTTGCTCTCGATAAGGCAGGCGCGGTGGGTATGGATTACGCGCACGGTCTTCTTGCGTGCCACATTCGCTTTTACGATCATTTCTGCTCTGCATTATGTTCTCCTGGTGCAACAACGCCTGCGAGCGAGCACTCACGCGCTGCCGCCGCATTCTCCCGCCGATATTTCCGCCAGTTGACCCTCTTTCTGGCCTACCCCTAGAATTGAGGGTTCGTGTCTGAATCCGACTGTCGCCTATGGCCTTCCGCCTTTACAACACCATGTCCTTGGAAGTGGAGGAATTCCATCCGCTGCGCGATAACGAAGTTCGGATGTATGCCTGCGGCCCCACCGTCTACGATTATGGCCACATTGGCAACTTCCGAACCTTCATTGCGGTCGACCTGTTGCAGCGATTCCTGCGCCAATCCGGCTACAAAGTGCGTTACGTAATGAACATCACCGATGTGGACGACAGGATCCTGCACAACGCGGCGCGCGAGGGAGTGAGCGTTCAGCAATACACTGCAAAATACGAGAAGGTGTTCCTCGAAGATGCGGCCATGATTGGCATCGAGCAGCCAACGCTGGTGCGCGCCACCGAACACATCCCCGAAATGGCAGAGTTCGTGGCCAGGCTGGTCGAGAGAGGGATCGCCTACCGCACGGATGACGGATCGTATTACTTCCGCATCGCGAAATTCCCGCGCTACGGCAAACTTTCGAAAAAAGACTTCAGCGGAATGCTGGACGGAGCCCGCGTCGATGTAGACGAATATGACAAAGACAGCGCGCGCGACTTCGCGCTGTGGAAGGCACCGAAGCCGGGCGAGGCATCCTGGGATAGCTCGATTGGGCCGGGACGTCCCGGCTGGCACCTGGAGTGCTCCGTCATGTCGATGGAGGAGCTGGGCGAGAGCTTCGATCTGCACGCTGGTGGAGAAGACCTGGTGTTCCCTCATCATGAGAACGAAATCGCGCAATCGGAGTCGCTCACCGGAAAGATGTTTGCCCGTTTCTGGTTCCACGTGCGCTTCTTGCTGGTCGAAGGCGAGAAGATGTCGAAGAGTCTGGGAAACTTCTATACGCTGCGCGATCTGGTGCTGAAAGGTCACAAACCGTCGTCGATCCGGTATTTGCTCGCCTCGGTTCCCTATCGCAACCAGTTGAATTTCACTTTTGACGGGCTGAAGCAGGCTGCGGTTTCGGTAGAGCGCCTGCGCAATTTCCGCCAGCGTTTGACGGTAGGGAATTTTCCTGCTGGCTCTAATTCTGAAATGCAAGCGCTGGCGACTGAGACTATCAATCGTATGCGAGCCGCGCTCGACGACGATCTCAATACTGCACAGGCGCAGGCCGCCATCTTCGAAATGGTGCGCAGCGCCAATTCCGCGTTGGACGCGGGTGCGATGAAGAAAGACGATGCTGCGCCGCTGCTCGCCGCGTTGGAGAAGTTTGATGAGATTTTCGCCGTCCTCAAAGATGACGACGGACCGAAGATGAAGCAGGTGTTCGACTGGGCTCCGACCGAAGGCCGGGAGAAAGACATCAGCGACGAACTGCGTGATGCAATTCAATCGAGCGCGCTTTCAGATGCGGAGATCGAGGAGAAGATCAGCGAGATGAAGTCTGCCCGCAATGCTCGCGACTTCAAAGCCTCAGATGCAATCCGCGCAGAATTGACAACTGCGGGAATCACCATCGAACAAACCAAAGACGGCATCCGCTGGCGGAGGAAATAGGTCGTCGGAATGTTAGTCTGAAAGCTGACAGCTGGTATGAAATCCCTCGACGAATACCTTCGCGATGCCGAGCAAGCGCATGGGCATCTCTGCGCTGGACAAGTCCTGGGCGTGCGGTTGGCCATGCTGGGACTCGAGAAACTCGGCATTGAAGATCCGCGCGGCAATAAGGAAGACCGCAAGCGGCTGGTTACTTTCGTCGAAATCGACCGCTGCGCTACTGACGCCGTGGCCGTAGTCACTGGCTGCCGCCTGGGGAAGCGCGCGCTGAAGTTTCGGGACTGGGGAAAAGTTGCCGCGACGTTTGTCGACGTTAGCACGGGCAGAGCAATCCGCATCGCGGCCAGGGAATCTTCGAAGACTCTCGCTCGCCAGATGCATCCTGAGATCGCCGACAAGAATCAGCAGCAGATGCTGGCCTACCGCGAAATCACCGATGGCGACCTGTTCACGATACAGTGGGTAAGAGTGCATTTACCGCCCGAAGAGTTTCCCGGCTACAAAGGCGAGCGCGTGGTGTGTGAAGCGTGCGGGGAAGGCATTAACTTCCGCAGAGAAGTCCGCAGCAAATATAAAGATAAGAATAAAGAGAAGGTGCTTTGCCGCGGCTGCGCCGGAGAAAGCTATTACGAGCCAATCTAGGCGGCCTGTTCGTAGGCGCTAGCCACGCGCAGGATTGTGGCCTCATCAAAGTGTTTTCCAAGGATCTGCAGGCCGATCGGCAGCTTCTCTTGCGTTTCGCCGCAGGGAACTGAAATGCCCGGAATGCCCGCCAAATCTGCCGTCACCGTGTAAATATCAGCGAGATACATGGCCAGCGGATCATTCGACTTCTCTCCCAGCCGAAACGCCGCTGTCGGACTCGTCGGCGTTACGATGGCGTCAACTTTGCGGAAGGCTTTTTCAAAATCGCGGGTCAGCAGCGTGCGCACTTTCTGCGCTTTCAGATAATACGCGTCGTAGTAGCCTGCGCTCAGCGCGTAGGTGCCGAGCATGATGCGGCGCTTCACCTCGGCTCCAAAACCCTCATCGCGGCTGCGCCGGTACATCTCCGAAAGCGTTTTCACTCCCGTGGCGCGAAAGCCGTACCGCACGCCGTCATAGCGCGCCAGGTTCGAAGACGCCTCCGCGGTTGCGATCAAGTAATAAGTAGGAATCGCATAAGGCGTATGCGGCAACGAAACCGGCACAATCTCGCAGCCCAGGCTTTTCAGTTTGTCGATGGCTGACTCAACCGCGTGGCGCACTTCACCGTCGAGTCCCTCGCCGAAATACTCTTTGGCTACACCCAACCTGAGTCCCCGCACGGGTTTGTCGATCTCAGCAACGTAGTCTGGCACTGGCAGATCCGCCGAGGTTGCATCCATGGGGTCGCGTCCGGCAATTGTGCGCAACACAATCGCCGCATCCTTCACCGTTTTCGCCAGCGGTCCAATGTGGTCGAGTGAGGACGCAAACGCGATCAGCCCATAACGCGACACGCGACCGTAGGTTGGCATCAGTCCCACGACACCACAGAACGAAGCCGGCTGCCGGATTGAGCCTCCGGTGTCCGAACCCAGCGCGACCACCGCCATATCTGCCGCGACCGCGGCGGCCGAACCGCCTGAAGATCCTCCGGGGACGCGGCTCAAATCGCGCGGATTGTGCACCGGCCGAAACGCCGAATTCTCATTCGACGAACCCATAGCAAACTCGTCACAGTTCGTCTTGCCCAGAATCATCGCTCCCGCTGCTTCCATGCGCGCCACCGCGGTGCAATCATAGGGAGGAATGTAGTGGCCGAGTATCTTCGACCCCGCGGTCGTGCGCACTGCGCGAGTCGACATTACATCCTTGATCCCAACCGGCACGCCGCCCAGCGGCGGCAACGGCTTGCCTTCGGCAGCCATGCGGTCGATGCGATCCGCCTGCTCCAGCGCGCGCTCTTTGCAGAGAGTAAGAAACGCGCCGATTCGCTCATCTTCGTTGTGGATGTGCGCGTAGTGCGCCTCGGCCAGCGCAAGCGCAGTCGTCTTGTGTTCCTGAACAGCGGAGCGAGCCGCATCGATGGTAAGTTGGGTCAGTTGCATAACAGATGAGAAGGCAGTCCCAGCGACGGATCTCTATCTCTCAATCACCTTGGGCACGCGGAAGAACGTTCCATCGGCATCGGGTGCATTCTCCAGCGCGACGTCTTGCGGCAACGACTTCCGCAGTCCCTCGACCACGTCTTCACGACTGGCATACGCAAACCTCGCGCTGCCCTGCTTGGATTCGTCGACGCCGTAGCGATCCGATACTTGCGCCATCGATTCAACGTTCGTCGTATCCAGTTCGTTGAGCCGCTCGATGTAATCGAGAATCGAGTTCAGGTCCCGCACCATGCTCGCACG
Organism: uncultured Acidobacteriaceae bacterium; assembly: GCA_963786075.1. GTDB lineage: Bacteria > Acidobacteriota > Terriglobia > Terriglobales > Acidobacteriaceae > Sulfotelmatobacter. The sequence continues at coordinate 21,512 of CAWAYA010000004.1, forward strand.
CTCTGGTGCGGAAAGTTCCAGGTTGGCCAGATCTGCAACGTACGCAACATCTTTTTCTGTAACTTTCATTTTCTGCAACTCATTATTAATTATTGCTGGAGAATACTCTCCGAAAAGAATGGATCGACCTAGCTTTGCCGGATCACAAATTCGATCCTCTCAACCTTCTGGCCGGCGTAGCGATTCAACGCCGCGAGATACCGCGGCGCGAGGGACTGCATCTCACGTTTCCAACCGGCATCAGGAACTTCGACGCGCAGCACCGCATCCGCAAATTCCAACGCTCGCGTCCGCTCGGCAACGACCGATCCGCAAACCAGCGGCCAGGCAAGCGATGGCGCTTCGCCCGGCGCCACGCGCCGCAGTGAGGCCGCCACAATTTTTTCCAGTCCCGCTCCGGCCTGCTCCAACGCAGCTCCTGGTAAAAACAATTTCGCGAGACGGAAGCACTCGCCGCAGATTTCGATTCTAGCACCCCAAACACCCGCGAGGAGCTCAAGCAAACAGCACTCATAGAGGGAATTGTCGATTGACAAACTCAAGCGCGGCGTCGCGCGAAAGCAACCGTCCATCGAGCTGTGCGTCTTCCACAGCCTCGAGAATCTCACGGAACCTGGGCCCGGGCTTATACCCGGCAGCAATCAGATCGTCGCCAGTGACCAACGCCGCCGGACGAATCTTCTCGGGCGGAATCTCGGCTAGCTTCGTTCGGATCAATTCAAAGGTGCTCAGATTGCCATGGCTGGCCAGGCTGTCGGCGCGATGCAATGCAAGATGCTGGTCGAAGCCGGGCAAGCGGAGGAATTTTTTTAGAGTTGACTCCTTCATGCGCGTGACGTGGCCAAAGCGCATGTGATTGTCGACGAGGGCAAGCACCTGGGCGGCGTCCTGGTTCGAGAACCGCAAGCGCTCGCAGATTTGCTCCGCAATCTTGACGCCCACATCGACATGATCATCGAAACGGATCCGGTCTGGCGCCACGCGAAACGTCGCAGGCTTACCCACGTCGTGCAGCAGCGCGCCCCACGCCAGCGTGGGCGGGCAAGGACGCGGCAGGTTCTCCAGCAGCAGCAGCGTGTGAGTAAACACGTCGCCCTCAGGATGAAACTCAGGCGGCTGCTGGACGCCTTTCATCGCTGAAATCTCCGGCAACACTTCTTTCAGAAGCCCACTCTCATCCAGCAAAAGAAATGCTCGCCGGCCATGGCCCTCGGTCAGCATCTTTGTAAGCTCGTCGCGGACACGCTCGCGCGACACCACCTGAATTTCGTGAGCCAGCCGCTCGATTGCAGCCAGCGTCTGCGCTTCGATCACATATTCGAATCGCGCGGCGAAACGCACCGCGCGCAACATGCGCAATTTGTCTTCCGCAAAACGCAGCTCGGGATCGCCGATCGTGCGAAGGATCCCGGCTTCAAGATCTCTGCGCCCGCCCACAAAGTCGAGCACCTCGCCGCTCACCGGATCGAGCATCATGCCGTTGATCGTGAAATCGCGGCGCGCAACGTCCTCGCGCGGATCCTGGCTGAAACGCACTTCATCCGGACGCCGGCCGTCGGAGTAGCCGAGATCGCTGCGGAAGGTCGCTACTTCGATGGCTTGGGCTTTCGGCAAGGCGCTTTCGTCTCCGGAAGGCCGCTGATCGTCGGTCAGGAGATCGGGCAGTGGCACCAGCACGACTCCAAACTGCGCTCCTACAGCGTAAGTGTCGGGAAAGACCTCCATCACTTGCGCAGGTGTGGCGCTGGTCGCAACGTCGTAATCCGCGGGCTCGCGCTTGAGCAGAAGGTCGCGCACGCATCCGCCTACGAGGTACGCTTGAAAACCCTGCTGGCGCAGGGTTTGGATGATCGAGATGGCAAATTCCTTCAACATCGGACGGTCGACCTTGAGCAACCAACCCAACGCGACATATTTTGTATTAAGCTAGAACAGACCTTGAACTGCGAATCGATTATGCCAGACGCCTACATCCTGGGCATCGAAAGTTCCTGTGACGAAACCGCGGCAGCAGTGGTGCGCTCCGGCGAGCAGCTCATTTCAAACATCGTCGCGTCGCAGATTGCCACGCATCGGCCTTACGGAGGCGTGGTTCCCGAGTTGGCGTCGCGTGAGCACTTGAAGGCGATCGTTCCGGTAGTCCGCCAGGCGCTGGCTGAGGCCAAACAGACTTTGAACTCCGTCGACGTGATCGCAGTCACACAAGGCCCCGGCCTCGCCGGAGCGCTGCTGGTGGGCATCAGCTATGCCAAGGCTCTGGCCTTCGCTCTCGACAAGCCGCTGATTGCCGTCAACCATCTCGAAGGCCACATCCATGCGGTTCTGCTCGAAGAGCGGCAGAAGGGCAATCACGAGCTGCAATTTCCCGTGCTCGCTCTGGTGGTGTCGGGAGGGCACACCCATCTCTATCTAGCCGCCCAGCACAATCAAGGTTGGACTTACGAAAACATAGGCCACACTCGTGACGACGCCGCCGGCGAGGCGTTTGACAAGGTCGCAAAGTTGCTTGGCCTCGGTTATCCCGGAGGCCCGGTCATCGACCGGCTCGCGCCGCATGGCGATCCGACAGCCGTAAAGTTCCTGCCCGCGCAGATTAAGCATCGCGATCGCCGCGACCGGAAGGGGCAGAAGGAAGTAACAACAACGAACAGCGCTCGCCCGCATTTTGACTTTTCCTACAGCGGCATCAAGACTGCCGTGCTGCGTTTCGTGGAGATCCACGATATGCATCGTTCGATCGAGGCCCGCCGCAAAGCTCTGGCACAGATTTCCAAGCCGAAGCTCGAAGACTATTTGGCCAATTGCGATCGTCACACGCTTGACCTGGTGGCTTCATTTCAGCGGGCGATGGTGGAAGATCTGGTGAGCAAAACTCTGGCAGCGGCTCGCGCCTACGACGTGGCTACGCTTTTCGTCACCGGCGGAGTGGCGGCGAACAACGAGTTGCGCAGCGCGTTCGAGCGGGATGGCGCTCAGGACGGCCTGCCAGTGTATTTCCCCTCGCGGCCGCTTTCTACCGATAATGCAGCGATGATCGCAGCCGCCGCCTATCCCAAGTTTCTGGCGAAAGATTTTGCTGCCATGGATTTTTCTGCAGAAGCAGGTCTTGTGTTGCGCTAGTTCGCGTTCAGGATTCAGGCTGATTGCGTTGTGCTAACGCTGAATCTCGCTACTTCCCTACTCCCTGACCGTCGCTTTTCCCCATCACGGCATCCAGCGCCTTTTCAAGCTGGCCTTGGATATCGATGTCTTTGTAGATGGCGAAGTTGGCGCGTTTTTCCGTTTCATCGAAGCCGCTGGCGCGGCCGGCCACAATAATAATAGGAATATTCGCGGTCTCGGGATTCTTCTTCAGGGCTGTGATCAGTTCGGTGCCTGACATTTTTGGCATTTGCATGTCGGTAACGATCAGGCCGGGACGCACGCGCTCGAGAATCTGCAACGCCTCCAGGCCGTTGGTAGCAGACTCCACCGCGAAGCCGCGTTCTTCCAGAAAGCGGCAGACGGTGTACCGGATCAGCATGGAGTCGTCGACCACCAACGCTACGCCAGGCATGAGTTTGCAACGTGCGGAATGCACGCCCCCGGCTCGGACACTAGCAGAGCCAGTTCGTCAGGAACAAGGCGAAACGCGGCGCGCGGGTTACTATGGTGATCACAGGCTGCGTTTCCGCGCCTTCGTTGGTCTGGTTCTTAAGAGTCGGGTTCTTTGGGCGTGGGCTATGACTCCTGGGCTTCGCCTTCGGTGTTTTCCTCGATGCTCATGTCTTTGAGCTCGCTCGACTCGAAAACTTCGCGGCACTCGAGGCACTCCACGAACTCGGCGTCTTCTTCGCGGCTGACAATTTGCACCCGCGGGTGTTTGCAAGGTTGCTTGCCGGAGTTTGGAGGATGCGAGAACGGCTTTGAGGTCATAAATCCGGAAGCCCCGCCCTCATCGAATGCCCGGAGGGACGGATTCGCGGGGAATTTTCGGTATTTTAGACCTGCTTCGCCAGTTGTCAAGTCCCCCCGCATTAGGTCGCGGTGAATTTCTCTTGTTGTTTCTACACAGCCGGTCATCTCGACTTCCGCGGCTCCGCCGTAAATTCCGACCAAAATCATCGCCAAGGCCTAACCCGTTAAATCACCGATAGTTACCACTCGATGGCGCTTCCAGCGGTTGGCTGTAGGAGCTTGCACAATCCTGGCTTCTAGACGTAGAATGAACTACGACGGAAAAGGTCGGATTTCCGATTTGCTCTTGTCGATATCGATCGGAACCTCAGGCTTTCCAGGCGTGAGAATGCTCAAGTTAACCAAAAAAGCGGATTACGCGCTGATGGCCATGAAGCACTTGGCCGACCACGCGCACGAGGGAACCAGCAGCGCGAGCGCCAAAGATGTTGCGGATTCTTTCGGCATTCCGCCCGAGGCGCTGGCCAAGATTTTGCAACGGCTGGTCAAGGCTGGTCTGTTGCATTCGCAGCACGGCACCAACGGAGGTTACAGGTTGGCGCGCGCCGCGCACACGATTTCGGCCTTCGAAGTAATTCAGGCTATCGACGGGCCCTTGTTCATCACATCCTGTGTCACCGTTCGTGGGGAGTGCGGCCAGAGCGACCGCTGCAACATCCGCGAACCGTTGCGTAAGGTGAATGAGAGCATCGAAGCCGTGCTGAAACGCATCAAGATCTCTCACATGCGGGAAGAACCAGAAGCGGCCGCAAGCGCCACCATCAAGACGGCGGAACTGGTCACGATCGTTTAGCAAGAGCTGAGAGCAAGCTAGGCATTGAACAGACAAAGGTAGGAGAAGCAATTATGAGCACGGATGTAAAGGTCCCCCAGCAGCTTCCAGTCACGCAGCACACCGCTCCCCAGGGAGTAAAGCTGCCTATCTATATGGACAACCACGCCACCACGCCCATGGATCCCCGTGTGCTGGAGGAGATGCTGCCCTATTTCATGGAAAAGTTCGGCAACGCCGCCAGCCGCAATCACTCGTTCGGCTGGGCCGGCGAAGAAGGCGTGGAGACGGCGCGTGAGCGCATCGCCAGGCTGATCGGCGCCACCACCAAAGAAATCATCTTCACCTCCGGCGCCACCGAGAGCGACAACCTCGCCATCAAAGGCGTGGCCGAGATGTACCGCGAGAAAGGCAACCACATCATCACCGCGGTCACCGAGCACAAGGCCGTGCTCGATACCTGCAAGCGCCTCGAAAAATACGGCTATCGCGTCACGTATTTGCCCGTGCAAAAAGACGGTCTGGTGGACCTCGACGACCTGAAGCGCGCCATGGACGACAAGACCATCCTGGTCACCATCATGGCCGCCAACAACGAAATCGGCGTGCTGCAACCGTTCGCCGAGATTGGCAAGCTCTGTCGCGAGCGCGGCGTCATCTTCCACACCGACGCTACGCAAGCCATCGGCAAGATTCCGGTCGATGTGAACAAGCAGAACATCGACGTGATGTCGATCTCCGCTCATAAAATGTACGGCCCCAAAGGCGTCGGCGCCTTGTATGTTCGCCGCAAGAATCCGCGGGTGCAGATTTCCGCCATCATCGACGGCGGCGGCCACGAGCGCGGCATGCGCTCCGGCACGCTCAACGTCCCCGGCATCGTCGGCCTGGGCAAAGCCTGCGCCATCGCTTCCGAGGAAATGTCACGCGAAGCTGTCCAGTTAGCCGGCTTGCGCGATCGCCTGCGCGATCGCATCATGGGCAAACTCGACGAGGTTTACATCAACGGCTCCATGGAGCATCGCCTCCCGGGCAACTTGAACATCAGTTTTGCCTACGTGGAAGGCGAGTCGCTGCTCATGGGCATCAACGATATCGCAGTTTCCAGCGGCTCGGCATGCACCTCTGCGACGCTTGAGCCATCTTATGTATTAAAGGCTCTCGGCACCGGCGACGACCTGGCGCATAGTTCCATCCGTTTCGGCATCGGCCGCTTCAACACCGCTGCCGAAGTCGATTACGTGGCCGACCGCGTCATCGAAACCGTCGAGCGCCTTCGCGAACTTTCGCCGCTCTACGAGATGGCGAAGGAAGGCATCAATCTGAAGGATGTGAAGTGGGCAGGAGAGTAAAGGCGGGTTTCAAGGTTTTGGAGTTTCAAGGTTTCAAAATCCTTGAAGCTCTGGAGCCTGAATCATTGAAACCTTGAAAACTTTGGAACATTGAAACCTGGAGAAAAAAATGTCATACAGCGATAAGGTAATTGACCACTACAACAATCCCCGCAACGTCGGCTCGATGGACAAGAACAGCGCCGACGTGGGCACCGGCCTGGTCGGCGCACCCGAGTGCGGCGACGTCATGAAGCTGCAGATCAAGGTCAACCGCGACACCAACGTCATTGAAGAAGCCAAGTTCAAAACGTTCGGCTGCGGCTCCGCGATCGCCTCGTCTTCATTAGCCACCGAGTGGGTGAAGGGCAAGACGGTGGATGAAGCTCTCACCATCAAGAACATGGACATCGTGAAGGAGTTGTCACTTCCTCCCGTGAAGATTCATTGTTCCGTGTTGGCCGAGGACGCGATCCGCGCCGCGATCGGCGACTGGAAGAAAAAACAGGAGAGCGCTAAGCCGGTTGCCACGACGGTGGCGCAGTAAGCTCTGTCGGACATCTGGATGCGAAAAGGCGCGGTTTCAGCCGCGCCGCAAGGTTTGGGAAGGGCACGATTTCAGTCGTGCCGTTAGCGTCCCGCATGCTTGGCGGCTTTAGCCGCTGAGGTACCGCGTCAGGAATTGGAATGACAACGACAACCGAACAAACTGCACCAGCGTCGCAAACCGCGGCGGCCAAGGGCATCCTCGTCACAGAGAAGGCCCTCGCCAAGGTGCGCACCGCGATGGCCAAGGAAGGCATTTCGCCCGAGCAGGGCGGATTGCGCCTCGGCGTGCAGGGCGGCGGCTGTTCCGGTCTAAGCTATAACATCCGCTTCGACACGCAGCCGCGCGAGCGCGACCGCATTTTTCAGTACGGCGACGTGCGCGTGTTCGTCGATCCCAAGTCGTTCATCTACCTGCACGGCATGACCCTCGACTACCAGGAAACGCTGATGCAGCAGGGATTCGTCTTCGTGAATCCCCAGGCCACGAAATCGTGCGGCTGTGGAACGTCGTTCTCCGCTTGAGGTTCTCGTGTGGCTCGGACACTCCTGTCCGAGAGACCTCACCACGAAGATATTTGTCTGCTACGGCGCGGATTCGCTCGCGCAGTCGAGTTACTGAATTATGACGAACTTAACCACCATCACCGCGAAGCCCGCCCCTGAGGAGACTCAATCCTGCTGGTCGTGCGGAACCATGCGCGCCGTCCACTTCTGCGAAGCCTGCGGCAAAGTGCAACCGCCCGCGCCGGTGGACTATTTCACATTCTTCGGCCTGCCGCGCAAACTGGATCTCGACGTTGCCGCTCTCGACAAAGACTTCTACGAACTGAGCCGCAAACTGCATCCCGACCTCAACGCCCAGGCGGGCAGCCAGGAGCAGGAGTGGAGCCTACAACAAAGCTCCCTGCTCAACGACGCGCATCGCATCTTGAAAGATCCGATCAAGCGCACCGAGTATCTCTTGAAGCTGGAAGGCGTGGAACTGGAAGAGCAATCGAAAACCGCGACTGACCAAGCCCGTTCCACCGGAGAAATAAAAAAGCAGATCGTGCCGCCAGAGTTGCTCGCAGAGGTTTTCGACCTAAATATGCAGCTCGAAGAACTGCGCACGCAGAAAAAGATGGGCGAAGACAATCTAGCCCTGATCGAAGAAATTGGCAACCAGAAACACGAGTTGGAGGAAAAGCAGGAAGCGCTTCTGCATGAATTGAAGGATCGCTGGAAGGCGTGGGATGGAATGATCCAGCGTGAACACAACGGCCAGCCGGTCTCCGACGAAGAACGCAGGCAGGAGCGCGACAAAATGTTGGATGTGCTGAACCGCCGCAACTACATCCGCAATCTGGTACGGGATGTGAATGAAGTGCTGGAGAGTTGAGCAAAAGAATTTTGCAACTTGGTAATCGGGTAATTTTGTTATTTGAAACCTGAAGGTCCTTAATTTACAAATTACCCGATTACAAAATTACAAATGACTACGGATCGCATCGTCGGCATCGACCTGGGCACCACGAATTCTCTCGTGGCCTTCATGCAAGGGGAGAGCCCTGTCGTGATTCCCGGCGATGACGGTTCAAATCTCGTTCCGTCGGTCGTTGCGCTGGACGAAGACAACCAGCCCGTCATCGGAAATGCCGCCCGCAAGTATCTCACCGAAACTCCGGAGCGCGCCGTCTACTCCATCAAACGCCTGATGGGACGCGGGGTTGAGGACGTTCAGGAAGAACTGAAGTTTTTCCCGTTCCGCCTCGCCGAAGACCTGCAAGCCGGCGAAGTCATCCGCATCAAACTCGGCGACAAGACGTTTACTCCGCCAGAAATCTCGGCACTTATCCTGCGCCAACTCAAGCGCAACGCTGAGCGCTTCTTCGGAGCTCCCGTCGCCAAAGCAGTCATCACCGTACCCGCATATTTCAACGATGCGCAGCGGCAGGCCACAAAAGATGCCGGCCGCATCGCCGGTCTCGAAGTCCTGCGCCTGGTCAACGAACCGACCGCCGCATCGCTCGCCTACGGACTGGACAAGAAAAAGAACGGCATTGTCGCGGTCTACGATCTCGGCGGGGGCACTTTTGACATCTCGATTCTCAAGCTGCACGACGGCATCTTCGAAGTCATCTCGACCAACGGCGACACTCATCTCGGTGGCGACGACATCGACAATCTTTTAATCACGATAGCCCTCGACGACACTCGCGGCGATCTGGGAATCGATCTCCGCCGTGACACCGAAGCCGTGCAAGCCATTCGCAATGCCGTAATTGAAGCCAAGATCGCGCTCTCGTCGCAGCCCTCGGCCAAGCTTGACGTTGCCCTACCCGGCGGCAAACGCTACCTTCGCGAGATCACACGCGAACAGTTTGAGCAGCTTATCCAACCCATCATCGATCGCACCATCGGCCCCTGCAAGCAGGCGTTGAAAGACGCGGGCCTCAAGCCGGAGCAAATTGACGAGGTCGTTCTCGTTGGCGGGTCCACGCGCATCCCGAAGGTTCGCGCTCTCGTGAAAGAACTTTTCCACCGCGAGCCCCATACAGACTTGAATCCCGACGAGGTGGTCGCTCTCGGTGCGGCGGTGCAAGCCAATATTCTCGGCGGCGGCTCCGAAGCTACGGAAAATATGCTGCTCCTCGATGTCACGCCTCTGTCGCTCGGCATTGAAGTCGCGGGCGGAGTCACCGACAAAATCATTCTGCGCAACTCCACCATCCCCGCGTCTGCCACGCAGTTTTACACCACGCAAGTCGATGGCCAGGCCAACGTCGCCATTCACGTTTTGCAAGGCGAGCGCGAACTCGCTAAAGACTGCCGCTCGCTGGCTCGCTTCGATCTCAAAGGCGTCCCGCCGATGGCCGCGGGTATGGCTCGCATCGAAGTGAAATTTCTCATCGACGCCAACGGCATCCTGCACGTCTCCGCGCGCGAGCAGCGCAGCGGCAAAGAGGCGGAAATTCAGGTCCAGCCCAGCTACGGCCTAACCGACGAGCAAGTCGAGAGCATGATCCTCGACTCCTTCGACAGCGCCGAAGAAGATTTTCGCCAGCGCCAGGTCATCGAAGCGCGCAACGAAGCAGATACCATCCTGGCCGCCCTCGACAAAGGCAAGAAGAGCCCAGCCTGGGGACACCTGACTACTGACGAGAAGAAAAAGATCGCGAAGATGGAGAAGGCCTTGATCGCAGTGAAGACCGAAGACGATTATCAGGCCATCCGCAAAGCCATCGACGCGCTCAACCAGTGCACAATGCGGCTGGCCGAGTTGATGATGGACAGCGCCGTTTCGACGGCGCTGAAAGGCAAAACCATGGACGAGGCCGACATGGGCGAGGGCCCCACGGCCCCGCATCCCATGGCGAAAGCAGAGTTCGAATGAGTGTTCAGATTGAGGATAAAAATGGTTAAAGAAGAAAATCAAGGAGCCGGCACGTTGACCGAAGAAGCCCCCGGCGAGAATACAGTGCAAGTCACGTTCCTGCCCGAGGGCAAGACCGTCCAGTTCGAGCACGGCAAGCTGCCCTACGAAGACCATGGCAAAGAAGAATCGATTCTCGATGTCGCGCTCAACTTCGGAGTCCCGCTCGACCACGCCTGCGGCGGCAATTGCGCCTGCACCACCTGCCACGTGTGGATCAAAGAAGGCGCCGAAAATCTCTCCCCGATGGATGACGACGAAGCCGACCGTCTGGACATGGCCGCCGACTTGCAGTTAAACTCGCGTCTCGGCTGCCAGGTGCAGATCACGAAGCCGGGTAAAGTAGTGGTCGAGATCCCAACCTGGAACCGCAATTACATTTCGGAAGAGCACCACTAGGAAACAGGTTTCAAAGTTTTAAGGTTTCAACGTTTCGAAGGTATTTCCAGAAGCGCGATGTTTGGATTTAAAACCTTGAAACTCTGAAACCTTGAAACTCTGAAACCTTGAAACTTTGTACCCGAGGAACTCTCCATGCCCAAACCTCTAACCTGGGACGACGCCGAAAACATCGGCATCCTGCTCAGCGAAGTACATCCCGATCTCGATCCCCTCACCGTCCGCTTCACCGACCTGCATCGCTACGTCACCGAGCTACCCGACTTCAAGGGCGATCCCGGAGCTTCCAACGAAGGCAAGCTCGAAGCCATCCAGATGGCCTGGCATGAAGAATTTCAGGATCGAACGCAAGGGTAAGCCAAAGGAAAGAATTAGCAATTAAGGGCAAGAATTAGAACAAGATAGCCGGTCTCCGCCGTCAAGATTTTACAATTCTGTGACAATTAAACCTTAGTCGCGGCCCTACTATAGAAATGAAACGGTTGGTTGGGGCAAGGGCTCCCAAATGTTCGTCCCTGGCCATCAACTTCTCTCTCCGTCCAACTGCAGAGGGCACGGCTCTCGCCGTGCCCTCTTTTTCTTGCCTGGACTCTTCTGACTCAGCGGAAACCTACCCGACCGTCGCCGGAACCGGTTCCTCCACGCTAGCCTCGCGCAGAAACTTCGCCGCTTCTTCCGGCGGCGTGGGATTAATGTAGAAGCCCGTGCCCCACTCAAATCCCGCCGTCTTGGTCAGCTTCGGCATGAACTCCATATGCCAGTGATAGTGATCGTTGGTCGGATCCTGCGCCGGCGATGTGTGAATCACCAGATTGTAAGGCGGATTATCCAGCACCCGATCCGCCTTGATCAGCAAAGTCTTCAACGCCTTGGCCAGATTCTCAAACATCGACGACGACGAATTCTCAAACGCCGACTCATGCTGCTTCGGCAGAATCCAAGTCTCAAACGGAAAGCGCGGTGCATAAGGCGCAATAGTCAGAAAGTTTTCGTTCTCCGCCACCACCCGGCTCCCATTCTCCGTCTCTTGCCGAATGATGTCGCAGAACACGCAGCGCTCTTTATATAAATAATATTGTTTTGCGCCTTCCAGTTCCTGCGTGACGTTGATCGGAAGAATCGGCAGCGCGATCAGTTGCGAGTGGGCGTGCTCGAGCGATGCTCCGGCGGCCTCGCCGTGATTCTTGAAGAGCAGAATGTATTTGAAGCGGCGGTCTTTTTTCAGGTCCAGGATGCGGTCGCGGAATGTCCAGAGCACGTCTTCGATTCGCTTCGGAGGCAGCGTGGCGAGGCTGGCATTGTGGTCGGGCGTCTCGATGATCACCTCGTGCGCGCCGATTCCGTTCATGCGGTCGAACATGCCTTCGGCCTGCCGGCTTAGCGTGCCTTCAATCCCCAGAGCCGGAAACTTGTTCGGCACCACCCGCACCGTCCAGCCCGGCGTATCCCGCTGCGAAGCCGGGCCGCCATTCGATCCCGGACGATAAGCCTGAATCTCCGGCGGCGTCTTACCCTCGTTCCCGTAGCAGAAGGGGCAGAACCCGCCCTTCAGCTTCACGTTTTCCCGGGCGAAGTCGGTGGGCCGCTTCGCGCGGTCTGTCGAAATAATTACCCAGCGGCCAACAATAGGATCTTTTCTAAGCTCAGGCACTATAAACCCCTTTTAATAGGATGGGCGAATCTTCAATTCTAAGCCGTCAGGGAGGAATTCCGAAACACTTCTATCTGCGGCTGGATGGCCCTCGAATCTAAATAGTATACGCTGACCACATCGAATCTCCACTGGCACGAAGGTGGAAATCGCCGAAGGTAATCACGTACCACGGCCGCCACCAGCCGCCGTTTGTGCCGGTCCACAGCCGCTTCGCCGGGCTTTACGTCGCGCGTGGTGCGCGTCTTGACTTCCACGAAGCAAAGAACATCGTGGTCCCAGCCGATCAGGTCGATTTCTCCACGGCAGCGCGGCGAGCGGAAGTTTCGCGCCACCATGGTGTAGCCGAGCATGCGCAGATGAAAGTATGCCGCTTCTTCGCCGCGCCGCCCGGTGCGATGATGCGCCGCAATCTTTTCCGCCGGCAGAGTGTGGTCGGCAAGCCAGTCGAGGAAGCGAAGCGCGGTCTGGGTAAGTTGCCCGGAAAATGCCTGCGCGGAGAAGATGCGTCCAGAAAGCATAGAGAGACCCTCAAGCTAACTGTACCGGGACGAACTCAACTTGGATGTGATCTCTCTAACAATTGTGAGGACGGAGGCGGCTTTCCCTCCCGAACCGGGAAATTCCAGAAATCTTGTCAATAGGGGGCTGGCCCATCTTTAATGTTTCTTGCCCACACCTCCACGAAAGAGGCTGCCCCAGCTTTGCCGGTTTTGCAAAGCTGGGCACCACGGACATCGATCTCGCCGACCTTTCACGCGATCTTTCGGACCCTTAGCTTGGCCTTCCGCTCCTCATTCACCAGCACGATGCCGCGCTCGCCATCTGCGTAATGCCGGTAGCTGCTCCAGCCCCCTTGAATAAGCGCTACGCTGCGATAAGTGAGCACCCACCTACGGATTGAAATAGGGATCATTCGCCATGCGGATGAATGCTGCTTCCGAGGCAGGAGACGAACTGATGCGCCAATCAGCCTCCTTGTTGATGTCGAACCATACGACAGCCTTAATGAGCGGGAAGTTTGTGCGCAGCGTGGGAATGATGGCGTCGATCCATTTTGCTTTGTCGCCGCCAGCTTCAGCCGAGGCCATCTCTCCAATCAGGATCGGTTTTTTCTTCGCTGCCAGCAGCGGGTAAATGTCCTGGAATACTTGCCGGAAGGTCAGCCAGCCGCCGTTCGTCGTGCCCCAGTTGTAGCCATCGACCCCGGTCCAATCGACGTAGGCATCGCCGGGGTAGTAATCCATCGTGGTTCGGTTGCCTCCGGGAGTGTCGGTGACGTTGGGACACCACGCCCAAACTACGTTGTTCGCACCGGCGGCAACGAAGAGCTGGTGAATGTGGCGATAGGCGGAAACGTATAGGGGAGCGTTGTTGCCGCTCCATGCCTCGTCGCCGTTCATCTCGGCGGCAAAGTCGAGAAAGAACTTTTTGCCGAGCGCTTTGGAGCCTTTCGCACGCGCAATGATCGTAGCGTCGAGGCTGCCATCGGCGATCCTGGCGAAGTCGATGTGGTGGGGTTCCCAATTGATGAGCGGGATGCGCCCCGCCGCCAGGTCGGCCTGGGTGATGCTCCCGGTCCAATCGGCTTCCCACGCGTAGTAGGTGAGGTGAATGACAGGTGTGCGCCCCAGCTTTCGCGTCGTCTGCTCGATGCTGCCGGCACCGTAGAATTGCCCGAGCAACGCACCCGACCTGGGCTCGAGAATGGACGATTCTCGAATGGACGATCGAACAGACGACGCGTGCGACTTTTGGCCTGCGGCATTGGCAAGGACACCGCACAAAGCCAGTATGACAACGCTTGCTGAGGCGGCTCTGCGAAGCATTTTTTTCATGATCTCATTCGGAACCTGATTTATTCAGACCTTCTCTCAGGCTGCCACTTAGGATTCTGCGCGAAGTCAGGACTTGAGCGAAGAAAGTGAAGACGAGAAAGCCCATCATCACCAATACATACCAAGTCCACCCCCCTTTCCCGTGTTCTGCAAGCCAATAGCTCGGTAGGCGAGGTTTTATCGCAAACCAAATGGTTTGGCCGAGAAAAATCGAGATCAGAAACACACAGTGGGTCGCCAGCACAAGCGGAATTCGCTGCTGAACTCTCTTGTTTTTCAAGCTATATCTTTCGAGCAGCCCTCTCGTTGGAAAAAAGACATACCAGAAAGCAAAGTATGTATACGTGATTGCGGTTGCGATTTGCGTCCCGAAGGGCCTGTCCCCGAAGGCGATAAAAAGGCAAAGGCCTCCGAACGCTCCGACCAGATAGGCCGCAAATATTCCGAGTGACATCGCTTTTGAAACCTGCGGCACCTTTCCCGGCTCCTCCAATTGCTCAAACATTGCGAGGCTCTCGCCCTCCCTTTCGATTGATGCTCTCGGATTATACGGGCAGGCAAGTCGAAATGTGAGGGTGTTCGCGCGACAGGCACGGCCTGGGCTGGTGGGCCCACTCAAGTCGGCTTTGGCTTGAGTGGGCATGTTTCAGTGTCGCAGACTACTTACTTTCCAACTTCCCGGATGCACTCTTCGAGCACGTCCATGGCGACGTCCGCTTCTTCTTTGGTCACGACCAGCGGCGGGCACAGGCGGACCGAGCTGGGGCCGCAGCCGAGGAACAGGACGCCGTGTTCGAATGCCTTTTCGACAATCAGGTCGCGCTCAGCGGCGGCGTATTCCTTGGTCGACTTGTCTTTGACGATGTCGACGCCGATCATCAGGCCACGGCCGCGGACGTCGCCTACCAGCTTCAGCTTGGCAGGCCAGCTCGACATACGCTGCAGCATGTGCGCGCCCACTTCGGCCGAGTGCTCGAGCAGATGTTCTTTCTCGATCACGTCGAGCGTGGCGAGCGCGGCGGCGATGCACACGGGATTTCCGCCGAAAGTTGAGGCGTGGGAACCCGGCACCCAGTCCATGATTTCGGAGCGCGCCATCACTACGCCCAGCGGCATCCCTGAGGCGATGCCTTTGGCGATGCAGACCATGTCCGGTTCTACTCCGGTGTGCTCGACGGCCCACCACTTGCCGGTGCGGCCGATGCCGCTCTGCACTTCGTCGAGCACAAGGAGAATGCCGTGACGGTCACAGATGCGGCGCAACTCCTGCATGAAGATGGTGGGCGCGACTACGTATCCGCCCTCGCCCTGCACGGGCTCGACGAAGATGGCAGCCACTTCTTCTGGAGGCAGCGTGGTCTTGAACAGCTTCTCTTCAATGAAGCGAGCGCAGCTCAGCGCGAACGCGTCAGGATCCTGCGTGGCATCTTTGCGTCCGCGGTAGAGGTCAGGATAGGGAACATGCGTGACGCCGCCCAGAAGCGGCGAAAAGCGGCGCCGCTGCTGGGGTTTCGAGGCGGTCAGCGAGAGCGCACCCATGGTGCGTCCATGAAACGCGCCAAAGAACGCGATGACGTTCGGCCGTTTCGTATGATACCGCGCGAGCTTTAGGGCGCACTCGATGGCCTCGGCGCCGGAGTTGCCGTAGTAGATTTTGTGCGGACCGGGCATGGGCGCGATCTTTGAGAGGCGCTCGGCTAGCGTGACCATGCTCTCGTAATAAAAGTCCGTGCCGGACATATGGATGAGTTCGGCGGCCTGCTTCTGCATGGCGGCGACTACGTGGGGATGGCAGTGGCCGGTTGAGGTGACGGCGATGCCGGCGGAGAAGTCATAGAACTCATTGTCGTCGACGTCGGTGACGACGATGCCGCGTCCGCTCTTGGCTACGAGCGGGTAAGAGCGGGTGTAGGACGGCGAAATGTATTTTTCGTCGCCTGCGAGCACGCGCTGGGCGTTGGGTCCGGGCAGGGCGGTTTTGAGCTTGGGTCCGGCAGTCATGGTTTTCGTGGTCATTGTCTTGGTGATCATGGAATCCTCCGTAAGGCAGTGGCCAGGGGTTAGTGGCCAGTGGTCAGTGAACGGCACGATCGGAACTCGCGGCTCTGGTTCGAGCGCGCGTGGAACCGAGAAAATTTGGCGGAGGATTTGTTAGTCGCTACCGAAGAGACTGGGGCGCAGGCGTGACGGCAGATTCGCCCGATAGCGCCTTGGACAGACCAGGCAGTGCAGCCAGCACTCGGGCAGGTGCGTGTTGGGCGGACACGATTTGGAAAGGTTGTGCAGCATTGCTAGCCATCGACATCACTATTACTAACAGCATTATAGCTTGCGGCCATGCTTGGCGTGAACCCCCTTTGGTAACGGCCGGGCTGCGCCTGGCGGACGGGCGAGGCGCCCGTCCCCACACTTTTCCATCCCAACGCTTGCCGTCCAACGCGTTAATTTTGACTTCCTGGGGGATGAGCCTTAGCATGGGCTGCGCCCAAGGGCGGGGCCATCTACCTTGCTCGATCAGACCATCTCGCATTACCGGATTGTTGAAAAGCTTGGCGGCGGTGGCATGGGTGTGGTTTATAAGGCCGAAGACACGCGCCTTGGCCGCTTTGTCGCTTTGAAGTTTCTGCCGGAAGATCTGGCGCAGGATCGGCAGGCGCTGGAGCGATTCCGCCGCGAAGCGAAGGCAGCGTCGGCTCTCAACCATCCCAACATCTGCACGATTTATGACATCGGCGAGGAGAACGGGCGCACCTATCTCGTCATGGAATTCCTTGACGGGGCCACCCTTAAACACTTGATCGGCGCGCGGGCGATGGAGGTGGAAACGATCCTGGCTTTGGGGATCGAGATCGCCGATGCGCTGGACGCCGCGCATACCGAAGGCATTGTGCATCGCGACATCAAGCCGGCAAATATTTTTGTGACGAAGCGCGGGCACGCCAAAATTCTGGACTTCGGCTTGGCCAAGGTGACGGTCACTCCGGGCAAGCCTACGGACGTCCCGGAAGTCACCGCGGCAGCAAGTGTAGCGGTCGAAGAGCACTTGACCAGCCCGGGTTCGACCCTGGGCACCGTGGCTTACATGTCGCCGGAGCAGGCTAAGGGGAAAGAGCTTGATTCGCGGACGGACCTTTTTTCTTTCGGCGTGGTGCTGTATGAGATGGCGACGGGGACTTTGCCGTTTCGCGGAGAAACGTCGGCGCTTATTTTTCAATCGATTCTTGATCGCGCTCCCGTCTCGCCGGTGCGATTGAATCCGGACTTGCCGGCGAAGCTGGAAGACGTCATCAACAAATCGCTGGAGAAAGACCGGAACTTACGGTACCAGCATGCGGCCGACATTCGCGCCGACTTGCAGCGGTTGAAGCGTGATACGGAGAGCGGGCGGGCAGTTGCGGCCAGCTCGGACCGGGTGCCGGTCGCGCAGGAAAGGTCAGAACCCAGTGGGACAACTGGACCAGCCCTGCAGGCGACGCGAGGATCGAGTTCGCAAATCTCTGCGCAGGCGGCTGTGGCGCAAGCTTCCGGAACGCAGTCTTCCGCGGCATCGACGAGTGCGGTTTCCGCAGCTGCCGCTGCGCAGGTGAACGGCGCTCCGGCTACCGGGCGAAAGAGACTGCTGACAGTGGTTGTGCCGGTTGCGGCTGTGCTGGTTGTTGTGGTTGTGGCCGCGGGTCTGTATTTCCGATCACGATCCGGAAAGGCGCTGACCCAGCAGGATACGATCGTGCTGGCTGACTTTACCAACACCACGGGCGATTCCGTGTTTGATGGCACGTTGAAACAGGCGCTGACGGTGGATCTGGAGCAGTCTCCGTTTCTGAAGGTCCTGCCGGGGGTGCGCGTACGGGAGACTCTCGGCTACATGGGGCGTTCGCCCGACGAGCGCCTGACCACTGACCTGGCTCGCGAATTGTGCCTGCGCGCGGGTGGCAAGGCGATGCTGGCGGGATCGATTGCCAACCTGGGCAGCGAATATGTGATCACGCTGAACGCACTGAACTGCCAGACTGGGGATTCGTTGGCTGAGGAGCAGTCTGAAGCGGGGAGCAAAGAACAGGTACTAGGAGCGGTTGGAAGCGCAGCGACAAAGCTGCGGAGCAAACTTGGGGAGGCGCTGGCCTCGGTGCAGAAATTCGATACTCCGATTGAGCAGGTCACAACTTCGTCGCTGGAGGCGCTGAAGGCGTTCTCCCTGGGCAATGCTGAGTTCGACCAGGGACGCGAACGGGAGTCGCTGCCATTTTACAAACAAGCGGTCGAGCTGGATCCGAACTTCGCCTGGGCCTATGCGCGCATGGGCGTGATCTATTCGAATGGCGGCGAACTGGAGAAGGCCAAGGAAAATACCCGGAAAGCCCACGATTTGCGCGACCGGGTGAGCGAGAGAGAAAGACTTTACATCGACGAGCATTATTACGAGACGGTCACGGGCCAGTCGGATAAAGAGATTGAAACCCTCGAACTCTACCACCGAACCTATCCAAACGATTCAACGCCCATCAATAATTTGGCAGTATCGTACGCGCAAATTGGAGATTTTGAGAGGTCGGCTGCAAACGGGCGAGAGTGCCTGCAGGTCGATCCGAATACAAGCAACTGCTATAGCATTTTGAGTTTCGCTTACGGAAGCTTGAACCGATCGGATGAGGCACGGCAAATTATAGAGCAGGGG
Source organism: uncultured Acidobacteriaceae bacterium (assembly GCA_963786075.1). Classification (GTDB taxonomy): domain Bacteria; phylum Acidobacteriota; class Terriglobia; order Terriglobales; family Acidobacteriaceae; genus Sulfotelmatobacter. The sequence goes on from CAWAYA010000004.1 coordinate 40,096, forward strand.
GAGGCGCGGCTTCCGGCGTCGGAAACGATTCACTGGAGTGGCTATGTGATCGGGCTGGCTACGGGGAGAACGGCCGACGCGCAGCGTGAACTCGACTGGGCAAAAGGAAAACCGGGAGAGTATCGTTTTGTGTCGGCACAAGCTCAGCTAGCGGCGCAAGGCGGGAAATTGCGGCAGTCGCGGGAACGATCGCAACAGACCATCGACATGCAAAAAAATCTGGGCATCGAGGAAGCGGCGCAGGGCGACCTGGGCGGTCGAGCAGTGGTTGAAGCGGACTTCGGTGACTGTGCGGAAGCGCGGCAGGATGCGGCCGTGCTGGCAGCAAAGCCAAGCCGGGCAGGTTCAGCGCTAGCAGGATTTGCCTTTGCCACCTGCGGGGAGGGGGCTAAGTCTGAGGCGATGGCCAGCGATTTGAATAAGAATTATCCACTGGAAACGTACGCGCAGAAGATCGACTTGCCACAGATGCGGGCGCGGCTGGCTCTGCAGCGCGGCGACGGGGCAAAAGCGGTCGACGAATTGCGTTCGACCGAGCCTTACGACTTCGGATTGGCCGACTTCGGCGTTACCGCATACTTGCGTGGTGTGGGCTTTCTCGAGATGAAGCAGGATGGGCTAGCGGCGGCGGAGTTTCAGAAGGTTCTCGATCATAAGGGAGCAATGGGGATTTCGCCGTATCTGCCCCTGGCGAAGCTTGGGCTGGGTCGGGCGCTTGCGCATTCCGGAGACGCGGCGAAGGCGCGGACTGCTTATCAGGATTTCTTCGCGTTGTGGAAAGATGCTGATCCTGATGTTCCTATCTTAAAAGAAGCTAAAGCGGAGTATGAGAAGCTGAAGTAGCGCGGCGGTGATCGTGCGTGGTGGAAATCCCTAGCGGAGCCGCGGGCGACGGTCAGCCGAGAGGGGTCCTTCGACTCCGAAACGTGTTCGCTTCGCGGGCACGTTTCTCCGCTCAGGATGACAGAGTATTTCTGATCTCATCTGATATCGTTTAACTTTTCCCTGTTTTCTCGCTGACATGTCCAGAACGGAGAGCCCGAGCCGGTTTGCGGTTATTCTTGCCTTCGGGCTGGTCTATTTAACCTGGGGCTCGACTTACCTGGCCATCGATATTGCGGTGCAGAGCATACGGCCGGCGCTGATGTGTGGGGTGCGGTTTTCGATTGCCGGCGTAGTGATGTTGGCGGTGAGCGCGGCGACGGGGCGGCGGATCTGGTACTCGACGCGGCAGATTGCGCTGGCTGCGGTGGTAGGAATTTTGCTGCTGATGGGTGGAAACCTGACGCTCTCGTGGGCGGAACTTTCTGTGCCTTCGGGGCTGGCGGCTTTGATTATCGCGATCACACCGTTGTGGTTTCTGGTTCTGGATTCGTTGCTGCTGGGCGACCATCACATTTCGTGGCGCGGCAAGGCGGGACTGGGGCTAGGGATTATAGGGCTGTTCGTCTTGTTCTGGCCGGAGTTGCACTCAAGTTCGGCGCTGGGACGGCGCGAGTTTTGGTCTTCGGTCTCGCTGCTGGGCGGATCGTTTTCCTGGTCGCTGGGATCGGTGCTATCGAAACGCTGGCAATCGGGCATGGACGTGTTCAGCGCGACCGGATGGCAGGTGACCGCGGCGGGCGCGGCAAATTTGTTGTTTGCATTCATCGTGGGAGATTTCACGCACGTTGCCTGGACGGCCCGGGGGGCGGGTGCCGTGCTGTATTTGGTGGTGTGCGGGTCGTGGATCGGGTACACGGCTTATATCTGGTTGCTGGAGCATGTGCCTACCTCGAAAGTATCGACTTACGCTTATGTAAATCCGGTGGTCGCGGTTTTTCTTGGGTGGTTGGTTCTGCACGAGCGCGTGGATCGTTTCATCGTCATGGGGAGTGTGATCGTGGTGGTGTCGGTGATTCTGGTGACCAGCGCCAAGGTGAAGACGAAGACTGTTGCGGAGGAACTGCCGGCGGTGGAGGCGGCGGGATAGCAGTTCTCAGTTCTCAGTTCTCAGTTCTCAGTTCTCAGTTCTCAGTTCTAGTAATTGGATGGAATCGAGTTAGGTAGGATCTCTCTTATTTCGCGGCTTCTTCGTCGTCCTCTTCTTCCGTCATCAAATCTACGACGTGGCCACGGATGGCGAAGGTTTGTTTGGGTGCACCCGCGGGCTGGAAGGTTACACGGGCTGGAGTTCGTTGCCAGACTGGCGCGGGGCAAGCGGGATCGGCTGGGACATCCTTCGTGTCTTTGCTGGCGTTGCTTGCGATCTCGATTGGCTTCTTGAGAATGGGCATGCGATGGTTGATTTCGGCCACGACTGCGTAAGCCTTTTTCTGGTCGTCGGAGACGCCGCAATAGGCGGCATAGTCACGGTACCAACTGACGGCGGAGTAGAAGACGTCGAACTCGGGAAGATTGATGAGGGAGATGTGGCTGGTTGCATGATCGACCAGGAGCCATCCGCCGCGCTGCCATTCCCATTGGGGCATGGTCGTGGACTCTTGCGGAAGGCTGTCATTGAGACGAAAGGCGCGGCGAACCACGAAGAGGCGATCGGTTATGTCGTGGGCGGGGCCAAGCGTGAATTCCTTGACATGGGAGTCGACGAGAAGAGGGCGGACTTTCAGAGTAAGCGGCTTTTCGTCGGCGGCGCCGGACTCGGGGGACCATTGGACGGTAATCCATTTGCCGAAAGTGATGACGTGGGATTTGGTCGCGGCGACGGCGCTTGCTTGAGTGACAAAGAAGTAGAGTGCCAGCGCTACCCGGAGACGGCATTGAAAGATGCGGAGCATGGCCGAGGGTAAGCAAGAAACTGGCTGGAGGACAAGGTCAGAGGTCACAAATTGCGCGCGTGTTTCGATATTGGGTGCCGAAGTGGGACCGGAATTACCAAGTGAGTCGTGACCGACGCGGCTCGCACGCGGTTGAAGCTGAGATTGCAGTAGAATTAGTGGAACGAGCAAGTTGGCAATGAGTTTCCCTCACGATTTCCGTCCGGCTATGAGCGGTGAGGTCCGGACAACTCCCCACCAAGAAGCGGCTTCTGATTTAAGCATGAGCGGGTTATGGACGGGGCGTCGTGTGCCCCGGATTCTGGTGGTGGACGACCATCCCAGTATTGCGGGGCTGATGAGCCAGTTGCTGACGCTGCGCGGCTATGAGGTTGTGACGGCGGCGGATGCGGGGGAGGCCGCGGCCGAGGTGCGGCGGCAGGCGCCGGATTTGATTTTGTCGGATGTGAAAATGCCGGGGAAGTCGGGCTATGAATTTTGCCGGGAACTCAAGGGGGATCCGGCAACGCGTCTGATTCCCTTTGTGCTGATCACGGGATTGACAGACAGTTCAGACAAGTTGCGCGGGATTGAAGCCGGAGCAGACGACTTTCTGAACAAGCCGGTGCTGGCGGAGGAGTTGACGGCGCGGGTGAAGTCGCTGCTGCGAGTGAAAGAATTTACCGATGAGTTGGAGACGGCGGATTCCGTGCTGTGCACGCTGGGGCTGATTGTGGAGGGACGCGATCCTTATACCGAGGGCCACTGCGAACGGCTGGCGACCCGGGCTGCGGATTTGGGACGGCACCTGGGACTGGATGAAGATTCGATTGTGGCGCTGCGGCGCGGGGGATTTCTGCACGACCTGGGTAAGATCGCGGTGCCGGATGAGATTCTGAAAAAAGGCAGCGACCTGACGCTTCAGGAGTGGGCGATCATGAAGCAGCATCCGATAACCGGAGAAAACATCTGCAAGCCGCTCAAGTCTTTGCGGCTGGTGTTGCCGATCATCCGGCATCATCATGAGCATGCGGATGGGTCGGGGTATCCCGATGGATTGCGGGCGGGCGAGATTCCGCTGCTGCCGCGGGTTTTGCAGGTCGTGGATGTATACGATGCGCTGCGCACGGAGCGGCCTTACAAGCCGGCGCTGTCGCATGATGACGCCGCGGAAACTATGAGCACGGAGGCCCGCCAGGGCTTGTGGGACTCTGAGTTGGTGAATGAGTTTTTCAGCATGCTGGTGGAAAAACGCAGCGTGGCGTGAGGAACAGCAGTTCTCAGTTCTCAGTTCTCAGTTCTCAGTTCTCAGTTCTCAGTTCTCAGTTCTCAGTTCTCAGTTCTCAGTGATTGGACGCCAGATTTCGGTTCTCTGTTTTCTCAACCGACTCCTTACGACGTACAATGGCCCAGCCTTTTTTGAGGCTGAGAGATCGATGAACATCGATTACAGCATTGTTATTCCTGCCTATAACGAAGGGGCGCGGCTGGGCGCAACCCTGGAGAAGGTGCTGGGATATGCGCGCGCGCAAGCGTGGAGTGCGGAAGTGATCGTAGTGAATGACGGGTCGCGCGATAACACGGCGGATTTGGTGCGCGGGGTTGCGGAGAAGAATCCGATGTTGCGATTGGTGGAGAATCCCGGCAACCGCGGCAAGGGATATTCCGTGCGCAATGGGATGCTGAATGCGCGGGGCGAGGTGGTGGTGTTCAGCGACGCGGATTTGTCGTCGCCCATTGAAGAGATGCCGAAATTGCTGGCGGCACTGACCGGGGGAGCGGACATCGCCATCGGTTCGCGATGGCTGCGGGCGGAATTGCAGACGCGGCGGCAGTCGCTGCACCGGCAACTGTTTGGAAGAGTCTTCAATCTGCTGCTGCGAATAATTGTGGGGCTGCGGTTCAAGGATACGCAATGTGGATTCAAAGCTTTCACGCGCCGGGCAGCACAGACGATTCTGCCGCTGCAACGCATCGAGCGCTGGGGGTTCGATCCGGAGATTCTTTTTCTCGCGCGCAAGTTTGGGTTTCGCGTGGCAGAAGTACCGGTGCTTTGGGGACACAGCGGAGACACGCGGATTCATCCGTTGCAGGATGGGGCGCGCATGTTTTGGGAGATTGTGCGGATCCGGTGGTATGACTTGACGGGGAAGTATGAAGCGGGACCTCCGTCCACAATTTGAGGTCAGGCAGATTTGCGTTTTGTCGCCGCTGCCAATTCCTTCGCCGCTTCGACCACTTGATGTGCCATCTCGGTGGTTGACACCGGTGCTTCCGCAGTTCTGACCAAATCGGCGGTGCGATAGCCCTCATTTAACACCTTGCCGACGGCGTTCTCGATGCAAGCCGCCTCTTGATCCAACTGAAAAGAGTGGCGCAGTAGCAGCGCGGCGGAGAGAATAGCGCCGAGAGGATTCGCGATTCCCTTTCCGGCGATGTCCGGTGCCGAGCCATGAACCGGCTCGTACACGCCAACCGGGCCGCCGATACTGGCTGAGGCCAGCAGGCCCAGCGATCCTACGACTCCACCGGCTTGGTCGGAGAGAATGTCGCCGAACATGTTTTCGGTGAGCACCACGTCGAAATCTTTGGGATGCTGGACCAGTGACATGGCAGCGGAATCCACATACATGTGCGAGAGTTGCACTCCGGGATAATCTTTGGCACAGCGGGTGACGACTTCGCGCCACAGGCGTGAACACTCGAGAACATTTGCTTTGTCAACAGAAAGAACTTTTTGTCGGCGCTTCATGGCGAGATCGAAGGCGACGCGGGCGATCCGCTCGATAGCTGGTTCTCCGTAGGTCATGGTGTTGGTGGCGACGCGCAAGCCGGGCTCGCCTGTGATCGAGCGCGGTTCTCCGAAATAGAGGCCTCCCAATAATTCGCGGACGATCATTATGTCGGTGCCGCGAATTAGATCGGCGCGCAGCGGGGAACAGTCTTCGAGGGCGGGAAAACAGATTGCGGGACGCAGATTCGCATAGGCGCCCAGCTCGCGGCGCAGGCGGAGGAGTCCGGCTTCAGGGCGAAGGTGCTGGGGATAGCGGTCAAAGTTGGGGCTGCCTACAGCCCCGAGCAGCACCGCTGAAGAAGACAGGCACGTCCCGATCGTGTCTGCGGGGAGCGGATCGTTGGTTGCGGACAGCGCTGCGCCGCCGATGTTTTTTCTCTGGAGCTGGAGCTGGTGGCCGAATGCGTCAGCGACTGCTTGAAGCACCAAGACGGCTTGCTCGGTAACTTCGGGGCCGATGCCGTCGCCGGGGAGAATAGTGAGGTTCAGTAGCATGCGGGGATTAGTTTAATGGAAACTGCTTCGGTGGTGCAGACCGGGTTTCGCTTGGCGGACAGCCGAGAGCCCGCCCTGAGCTTGTCGAAGGGGCGGATGCCCCCGCATACCACTTTCCGAGAGTTCGAAGAAACCGTTAAACGCCCCAGAGATAATCTTCCTGCTGCTGCTGTTGATCGTGATGGTGCTCGGCAGCGACGGGCAGACCGAAGGCGTTGGGCTGCGGTGCCATCGGGAATGGCCGGACTGGTTCGGGGATGGTCGCGCTGGCGGCGGCCGCGACGGGCGCTTGAAGAGGTTCGAACAGTGGAGTCGCTGATCCAGCGGGCTTGTGCGTGTCGCGGATCAACTCGAGCAGGTGATGATCCTCGACGTGCTTGATTTTGTCGGCCAGGCGGACGAAGCGGCGATAGATATCGTCGAGAGCGCGGCGGTCGAACTGGTAGCCGAGTTGTTCGCAGCGTATGGCGAGCGCGTGACGGCCGGAGTGCTTGCCGAGCACGAGTTTGGAATCGGGCACGCCGACGGATTGCGGCGTCATGATTTCGTAGGTCAAAGGATTTTTTAGAACGCCATCCTGATGGATGCCGGCTTCGTGCGCGAAGGCGTTGCGTCCGATGATGGCCTTGTTGGGCTGCACGGGCACGCCAGTGATCTCGCTGAGCAACTGGCTGGCGGGGAACAGATGTTCGGCGGCGATGGCCGTCTCGTAAGGATAGCGATCGTGACGAACTCGCATGGCCATGACGATCTCTTCGAGAGAGGCGTTGCCGGCACGCTCGCCAATGCCATTGATGGTGCATTCGACCTGGCGGGCTCCGGCGGCGATGGCTGCCATGGTGTTGGCTACTGCCATGCCGAGATCGTTGTGGCAGTGGGCGGAGATCGTGACGTTTTCGATTCCCTTGACGCGGCGGCGGATGGTCGCGATGAGGTCACCGAACTCGGCGGGCACGGTGAAACCGACGGTGTCGGGAATATTGAGCGTGGTGGCGCCTGCTTCGACGACTGCATCGAGAACCTGGCAAAGGAATTCAGGATCGGTACGCGTTGCGTCTTCGGGCGAAAATTCGACATCATCGCAGAGCGACTTGGCGAAGGCCACGGCTTCGCGGGCTTGGACGAGGCATTCTTCGCGAGTGATGCGCAGTTTGTACTTCAGGTGAATGTCAGAAGTAGCTAAGAAGACATGGATGCGCGGGCGGGCAGCGTCTTGCAAAGCTTCCCAGGCGCGCTCGATATCGGGGCGGCAGGCGCGGCACAGTCCCGCAATGATAGGACGGCGAATGATGGCGGCGATGGCCTTGACAGCGTCAAAGTCGCCGTCGGAGGCAATGGGAAATCCGGCTTCGATCACGTCGACACCGAGACGGTCGAGTTGGTGCGCCAGGCGCAACTTTTCCTGGTGATTCATGCTGCAACCTGGCGACTGTTCTCCGTCGCGCAGAGTGGTGTCGAAGACTCTGATGCGGACCTGGTCTGTGGTCATGGGCTTCCTTATGCCGCTCTGAGACTTCATGGTACGGGCAAATCGAATTGAAGCAAAACTTATAATTCTTCAGTGATCATTAGGTTATCTTCTATGATAAGATTAACTAATGATTGCTGAAGCTAATATAAGGGAATGGTAAATGGAACTTTCGCAGCTGGAAGTGTTTCTCGCCGTGGCCCGTGAGCACCGGTTCTCGCGGGCGGCGGAGAAGCTGCACCGCACGCAGTCGGCCGTGAGCCAGACGATCCGCAAGCTGGAGGATGAACTGGGCGAGGCTCTGCTCGACCGCTCCTCGCGGGAAGGAGTTCTGACCGATGCCGGGCAAGTGCTTTACGAGTATGCCGAAAAACTGCTGAATCTGCGGCACGACGCACATGAATCACTGGCGTCGCTGCGGGAGTTGCAGAAGGGCAAGCTGGTGATCGCGGCGAATGAATTCACGGCGCTTTATCTGCTGCCAGTGCTGGCAGAATTCCGGCGGCTGCATCCTATGATCAAGATCACAGTGCAGCGGGCCCTGGGCAGCCGCATTCCGGACGACGTGTTGCAGCACAGCGCAGAGTTGGGTGTGCTGTCGTACAAACCGGAGGAGCCGCGGCTGCACTCGGTGGTGACTTATCTGGATGAGCTGGTGCTGGTGGTGCCGCCGAAGCATCCGCTGGCTTCAGCGCGGGAGGTGAGCATCCGGCAGTTGGGGGCGGAGTCATTTGTGGCGCATATTGTTTCGTCGCCCTATCGCGAGAAAGTTCTGCAGACCTTCGAGCGGCACAAAACGCCGCTGCACATGGGGCTTGAGCTGCCGACGTTGCAGGCGATCAAACAATTCGTGGCTATGGGAAACGGGGTGGCGTTCATGCCGGAGATCAGCGTGGAGGCGGAACTGGCGCGCGGCGAACTGGTGCGGATTCCGGTGCGGGAACTGCGTGTGCAACGCAAGCTGCGCCTGATCTATCGTAAGGAAGCGGGGCTTTCCCATGCGGCACGGGCGCTTTTGAAAGTAGCAGAGGCGGTGGCGCTGGAGCGGGCCGGGCGGTATCGATTTCAGCGGGAGAGCTAAAAGGAAGCGAGCCAAACGCGCGATGAATGCGTCGCAAAGATCGCGACGCTGCGCGCGGCTCGCCCAGATCCTTCACTGCGCAAAGAACGCTTGTTCAGGATGACAACCAAGAATTCAAGAATGCATCAGCAGTCGGCGCAGGCTGCGGCGGGCTGGAACGCCGCCAAAGCTTCGGGCACGCTGGGGTGAATTTCGAGGACTGAATCCAGGTTGGTAAGATCCAGAAGCTCGCGCACGAGTGGGCTGGGGCTGGCACACTTCAGGTCGGCGTTCTGGGATCGTGCCCAGGTATAGAGGAAGGCAAATTCGCCAAGGCCGGCGCTGTCGATGGAGCTGACACCGCTGAGATCGAGCACGACTTTGCCGCCGTTTTGGAGGATTTCGCCAACCAGACGCGACAAGGCCGCAGCCTCGTCACGATAGACGATGCGGCCCTGGCAGTGAACGATCATGACGTCGCCGCGATTGCGAGTTTCCAAACTAAGTTTCAACGTCGACTCCTTATTTTGTGTTCCAAAGGCAGCCAAAGCATATGACTGCGGCCATGTTTGAGCATTTGCGTTGGAGAATCCCATGTTAATAGATAGACGCGCACCGAGGGCTTTCGGAATCATGAAAAGTGTGTAATTTTTTAGCAAAACGTCCCAGTCCTGCACCGCAGAATTTTGAGGGACGGGGCATCCTGGGTCTCCGTTCCACAGCATCTAAGGAGGGGCCTAACGAATTTCGCGCATTCAGGTAGAATTTGCTGCTGGCATAAATGCCTTGGAGGAATCATTTTCGTGTCAAAAACCGCAGCCGTAGTTCTGGCGTTTCTGAGCTTAGTGCTGTTCACAACCGCATCGAGAGCACAAGGCAGACTGCTCCCGAGTGGAAACGTATATGTGGGAGCTGCCTATGCTGACAACGTCGATGTGGTGAACCCCTTAACATTCAGGGGATGGAACGCTTCGCTGGAAGACTTCGCGCTCCCGCGATTCTCCTATCTCAGTTTTGTGCTCGATGGCAGCGGCTTCTATCGCCAGGGAGTACAGCAATATAACCTTCTTCTGGGACCACAAGTTTCCATGCACTACGGAAAGTGGCGACCTTTCGTGCATCTGATGGGCGGGATACAACGAACAGCTTCGGGCGGCACGAGATGGTACCCGGTTGAGGAGGACCTTGGCGGCGGCGTTGACCGCAAGTTTCAGTTGCTGTTCCTAAAAAAGTTTTCCTGGCGGCTGCAGTTCGACTACAGCCGTACTCACCTCCTGAGCGCGACGCAGAATGACTTCCGAGGATCGGCCGGAGTGGTTTGGCACTTCGGAGGCGTAGCTTCGCGAGACTGAAAAGTGTGTAAGCTTCGCATTCGAGACTTTTTCTCTGGCGGCGGGTTGGAACGGCTTGTGTGCCAGAGGAAGCTATGAATGCGGGAAGAACTTCGCGGACGATGGTTTACTCACTTCTGCTTTCTGGCATCCAACCTTCACTGCGTCAATTCTCAATTGTCGAAAGTGAGGTCATCATGCGGAAAGCGGGACTCATTGCCTTTGCGCTGCTCTTGTTTTCGGTCCTCGCAAACGGACAAGTTCCGAACAGCGGGAACGTTTTCTTTGGATATTCCTACTACAATACCGATCTCTCTTCGATCGACCGCGCCAGCACGAACGGCTTTGAGGCTTCGTTCGAAGGCAAAGCGCTTCCTTTTCTGGGGTTCGTAGCCGATTTTGACAGCCATTACGGCTCACAGAATTTTTCCCCGACTTACTGTCCTCCCGGTTCACCTCCATGTCTTCCAGTGCTAGTTAATGCCAATGTGTCCGAACGCAATTTCCTGTTCGGACCCCGCGTGTCATTTTCTGTCGGCAAGTTTCGCCCATTCGCTGAGGGGCTGTTTGGGGGGGCGCATGTTAACGTGAACAGCGGCGTGGGCTCAGATTATTCGTTTGCAACCGCGCTGGGCGGCGGACTCGACTACAAAATCATTCGCCCGGTCGCGTGGCGGTTCCAGGGAGACTATGTGCAAACCCGATTTTTTGGGGCAACGCAGAACAATGTGCGGGTCTCGACGGGAATTGTGTTTCGATTTTGACGAAGAGCCTGAAGCATTCTCCCGAGCGAACGCGAAAACAGGACCCAGCTGGTTGGCTGGATCCTGCTTTGTGTGGCCACCAGGAAAACGCTTGTGACCAAAGTCGGTGCGGCAGAGTAGCCGGCCTAGGTCTGCCAGTACTTGTGGTCGCGCAGAAAGTAGTTTTCGTTCCAGTAGTTCATCGCCGTTTTCAGGAACAGCCAGCCCACGCGCCAATGTCCCATCTTCTGGAAGCGGCGGTTAGTGGTATAGACCCCGCCGCGGACGATGCCGAAACGTTTGCGCTCCACCTGCTGGCTGAGCAGGTAGTCTTCGGCGAAGAGAACCTGTTCGTGGAATCCGCCAAGTTCGCGAAACTTTTTCAGATCGAAGAGCATGAACATGCCGGTCGCGAAGGGATGATGGAGTTGCGAAAGGTACTGGAAGAAATCGTTGCCGGCATAGAACAGCTTGTCGATCCAGCTACCGCCGCGGCAGAGGATGTTTGTGGTCACACAATGAAGCTGCCTGCGCTGGGCAAGCTCGACGGCGCGGCGCACCAACGAAGGATGCGCGAGATCGATATCCGCGTCGAGAAAAAGAACGTAGGTGCTGTCGGCCCGGGCTGCGCCGAGGTTGCGGCCGACCGAGGGCATTCCGCCGCGGATCACGCTGACGTTGAGGCGGTCGCGGAAGCCGAGAACAATTTCGGGGGTGGAGTCGGTCGAGTTGGCGTCAGCGACCAATACTCTCGTACTCGACATCTTCGAGTAGTCCTGCTTCGTCAGCGAAGTCAGCAGATTCGGAATCAGCTTCGCCTCGTTCTTGGCCGGAATCACGATCGTCAGCTCGCTCTGTGTATTCATGCTCGTTAAACTCATGCTCGTCATACTCATGGATGCGAACCCCCTGTTCATCTAAGGTGAGATAAGTCAGACGGGAATCAACCCAGCCGCCTGAGTTGTAGTAGTGAATGCCGTCCTGCTCGATGTGAGCGGCCTCGTGCGTGTGGCCGCAGAAGATGCGGTCCGCCTCGTGCTGGCGTGCATAGTGCAGCGCTCCGGCAGATACTTTCGACGACATGCGGAGCCAGCGCGTGTTCAGCCGGTCGATCAGCCGCACGATAGGCTTGCCCTTGAAATCGAGTTTCTGCAGTTGCAGATAAAGCGATGTGCCAAGTGTGCTCAGCCGCAGATTACTTACCTGGAATCCATCGAATTGATGGCCATGGATCGCAATGTGACGAAGTCCGTCATACTGCCAGGTGTAGTGCTGGTAGACGCGGACGCCCACCAGGTGAGACATGATGTTGGTGAGCCCGTGGTCGTGATTGCCTTCGACCCACACGACTTCGATATTGCGCTTGGGATTCGAGAGCTTGCGAATGTAGCCGAGGAACTTCCAGTGGTCCTTAGTGAGGCGGGCAAAGTTCAGATCGGCGAAGATGTCGCCCAGCAGGATCAGGCGCTGGAAGCGGCTTGCCTTAAGGACGCGCGTGGCTTCGCGGGCATGGCTGGTCTCTGCACCGAGGTGCAGGTCGGAAAGGATCAGCGTGTTGTAGCCATGCAGATCCACAATCTAGTTGTAGCAAGGCAATGTTACGGGGTGATGAAATATGCATCAAAATCGGTGCAGTAGTAACAAAGGTAACGCATGAGTAAACAAAGGGTTTAGCCGGGAGTAAACACGGAATGTTTCAACCGCGTGAATAGGGAGTGGGTTTTCACGTAGACTAAATCTCCTTTGAAGACTATTGGACACATTCTGGCGAAGTACACGGCGTGGATTTTGCATGTGCTCGCGCCGCTTGGGATATGGGGCGTGTTCGCGATTGCTTTTGCAGATTCCGCACTGCTGGGCATGCCCGTCGACGCGATTGTGGCGTTCTACGTGTACCGGGACCACCGGCAATTTCTGTTCTACGTGGTCATGGCTTCGCTTGGTTCGGCGCTGGGCAGCATTCCGCTGTACGTGATTGGGTATCTCGGCGGCGAGAAGGTTTTGCGCAAACGGATTTCAGAAGAGCGTTTTCAGCAGATCCACCGCTCGTTTGAGCAGCACGAATTCTGGGCGCTGATGTTTCCTGGAATGCTGCCGCCGCCCATGCCGTTCAAAATCTTCGTGCTGGGGGCGGCGGTGTTTGAGATGCGGTTCCGCGACTTTATGGCGGCCATCTTCGCGGGAAGGTTCGTACGCTTCCTAGTTCTTTCGTTGCTGACTCTGTGGTTCGGGCCGCAGATTGTGGGATTGGTGGGGACGGTTTTCCGTCGGCATTTCTATTGGGTGCTGGTTGTTGTGGGTCTGGGAACTCTTATTTGGCTGCTGTGGTGGAGCAAAAGGCCGCGAGCGGCAAGCTAGCAGACGCTGCCACGCCTCGCTGTGCTCGAATGGACGGACGAGAGCCTGCCCTGAACCTGCCGAAGGGCGGCTATCCTCCCATTGCGCAATTTCTACGCGGCAGCGATGTGGTCGCCGGAAGTTTTGTGCATCCAGCCGGCGAGGGCGTGCAGGAAAACCGGGGTACCGAACATCGCGACGGAAAAGAACAGATCGCTTTCGACAGTGCCGCGGAAGAATGGGAGCCCGGCGGCATAGGACATCATCAGACCGGTAAAAGTCTTGGGATACATTTCCCATGCAGCCCACACCGCAAAATTACTGATCAGGAAGAACGAAACGGAACTGGCCAGTGCAGCGCCCACTACGCGGACCGGACCGGATTTCTCCCGCAGGTTTGTGCCTAGCCAAAGGATTGCTGCGTACCAAGCCCAAGTGATCAGCAGGTCCCAAGACAACGTGTAGGAGTAGATGAACTTGGTAAGGACCACGTCAGTCACCGCCAGCAGCACCAGCGGAATCCACATCTGACGCCGCGAACCACGAGCTCCGAAAAACAACAGAGACGCGGCCAACGGAGTGAAGTGCCAGGCATGGGGCAGGAAATTCAAGGGACCCATAAAGGGCAGGAAGCGGACTGCAACAGCGAGTAGGACGAATAGATAGGGCAGCATGAACACCTCGGAATTATTATTCTGGGCGCGGGAAGGCGGATACGTCAAGCGCCTGGCCGCATCGCCCGAAGAAGCTTCGCTGTGCGAAGCGGACAGCCGGGGGCGGCTGTCCCCACACGAACCTTACCTAACGCGGTTCGGAAACGATAACGCGATTCTTGCCGGAGCCGTAGACGTCCCCAACGACGCGGAGATTCCGGCCGATCTGGACGCCCGCGCCGAGCGGGCGACGTGGTGCCTCCCCACGGTTCAGCAGCGCGGGCAACTGCACGAAGCGCAAATCCTGGAAGAATACGATGTAGCCGCCGTCCGGGGAATCAAGCGCCTCCGTCTCGGTGATCGGGTACTGCGCCCAGTCGAGATACACGCGCCCGAGGTAAGAGTTTTTCGCAGCCAATGTGACCGGCGTTTCTTCCGGCTTGTAGCGAATGTCGAGATGGTCATCGGGATCAACTTCTGGTCCCAGAGAATTCACGGGAGCGAGCGCGAAAAAAGCTGGAGTCTCCACCACGCCGTACCAGCGAAATGGATCAGCCAGCGAAGGATAGGCGGAAACGCGCAGGGGGTCTGCGCCTTCATAAGTGCGGGAGGCGAGCGCGTTGACCGCGCGGCGATGTTCGAAGTCGCGCAGGCCCCAGAGCAGGACCATGCCCGCCAGCGCGAGAGTTGCTGCGACGCGGCCTTTCGGTCCGCGCGTTCGCGCACCGATTTCCTGGTCGATCAGTGAGAAGAGCGGCGGAACGATCAAGCCGAGGAGCAGCACTGTGAACATGATGGGCTCGAAGATGAAGACGATGTCCCAGGAATACCACCTTTCGGAAAAAGGCCAGAACGGGCGGACGCCGTAGTTGTTGGTGAAGTCAAGCAGAATGTGGCTGAGCCCGGCGAGGCAGGCGTAGAGGAAGAGCAATCCCCAGCGCGGCGGGAGATTAGGATCCTTCACCTTGCGCCCGCGCAAGCGCCAGATCAGATAGACGAAACCGACTACCACGGCGGCGTCGAGCGGGACTCCGAGGAACGAGTGAGTAAAGCCGCGATGATGGGCGAAGCCGAAGGCTGGGCCGCCGAAACGGCTGAGAACATCCAGATCGGGAGCCTCTGCGGCGAGCGTCAGCACCGCTGTGGCCAGCGCGGTCTTGCGGTTGAGGCCGGCGCGGCCCATGGATGCGCCGGTCAGGAAATGGGTGATAGGTTCCAAGCGGTCTTTCTAAACGGTCTAGGGATTCTATTTGGCTGGGCCAGCAAATGCCAACCCGCAGTGAGAATTAGCGCGAAGGTGCCAACAAAGTGAGAGCGTCTGGAACGATGGTGATTTCGGTGGGCACCGTACCCACTAGTTCGCCGTCGGCCTCGACATAAACCTTCGGCTGCGCGTGCATGCTATCAGTGGAAGGTAACGCAGGCAGGTACTGGCACAAGACTCTTTCGCTGTGCGCCAGATCGATGCCCGGAACTTTCCAATTGCCCCGCAGGAGCCCCCGCATCACATAGAGAAGATAGGCGAGGCGACTGGCGGTGCGGCAGAAGATTAGTCGGAGATCGTTGCGATCGAGAGAAGCTCCCGGAGCCAGTTCCTGCAGCACTCCACCGAAATTGCGAATGCGGACGGCCATCAACTCCGTGACCTCGGCCCGCCGGAGCTGCTCCGAACTTGGCTGCTCCGAACTGGTCTCAGAGAACTCCACCAGAAAGCGAGTCATGGGATGCGTGAACCAAAGCTGCCAGGCTTTGGAGTAGTAGGCAGTCATGCCCATGCGCTGCTTGGTGCCGGCATGAAGTTTGTAAAACAGGTGGGCGTCCACACCCGCGCCGGCCGCGACGATGAAGAAGCGAGAGCCGGATACGCCTTCGAGATCGAGAAAGGTTACACGACCGAGCGCAACTCTGCGGGGGACGCCATGCAGAGCGGCCTGCGCTGCGGCTGAGATATTCATGGGCACGCCGAGGTCGTGAGCGAGCGCATTGGCGGTGCCCATGGGCAAAATCGCCAGAGCGACCTTGGTGTTCGCCAGCACCTGGATCATGTTGTGGATGGTGCCGTCGCCGCCGCAGGCAAAAATCGTGTCACAACCTGCGAGAACGGCTTGGCGCGCTTTCTTCTCGGCGTGGGCGCGAGAGTCGGTGAGCACAAGGTGGGCCTCGACACTTGCGCCGCGGAGTATTGCCAGCACGGATTCCAGCTCGGTTTGGCGCCGTGCGCGGCTGCCGCCAGAATCGGGGTTGTAGAGTAGAGCCGCCTTACGCATGACTGGATCGAAGATCGAAGCTGGATTGTACTTTGAAGGAGGAATCTGGCGCGAATCGACGGGTCGGTATCTCTATCCTTTGCCCGCCTGATCCCGGCGAATCGAATAGGCGAGGTGTGGGATGTTCTTCCTCACGACTTCTTTCCAAATGGTCATGCCGTTTTTCTCGGCCACGCGCCGCGAGGGTAGGTTCTCGGGACGGATGAGAGAAATAATGTGATCGACGGGAAGGCGGACAAATCCGTAGTCGCGGCAGGCGCGGGCCGCTTCCGTCGCGAAACCCTGCCCCCAGTGATCGCGGCGCACGTGGTAGCCGATCTCGATCTCGTCCGCGTCGTCCACGGGCTGAACCGTCAGGCCGCAATCGCCGATCAATTCGCCGGTCGCCTTCAACACCATTGCCCAGAGCCCATGGCCGTCTTGAGCGTAGTGCCGCAGGTTGCGGGCGATCCATTCTTCGACTCCGGCGCGATCGAGCGGCGCGGGATAGAAACGCATAGTTTCAGGGTCGGAGAGAATAGTTCCGAGTGCGTCGGCATCGTTAGCGGAGAACTCGCGCAAGATGAGGCGTGGCGTCTCGGTGATCTGCGCGGTCTTGGTCAAGTTTTTCCTCAGCACTCTTTTCGTGGCCTTTCCGCGGCGCCAGCTCCGACTATAATCTGCGCGATGGCTTCCCCGGGTAAAGACGTCGAAAAAAAGATCGAGGCGCTGCGCGAGAAGATCCGCCACCACGAATACCTATACTACGTCGTCGACAATCCTGAAATCAGCGACCTCGAGTTCGACAAGCTGATGCGGCAGTTGAAAGATCTGGAGGCGGAGGATCCGGAGCTGATCACGGCGGATTCGCCCACACAGCGCGTCGGAGGCAAGCCGCGCGAGGGATTTGTCAAAGTGCCACACTCTTCGCCGATGCTGTCGCTTGACAACACTTATAGCGAAGAGGAGCTGCGGGATTGGGACCGCCGGGTGCATGAGCTCAGCGGGCGCAGCGAGGTGCATTACGTTTGCGAACTCAAGCTTGATGGCATGTCGCTGGCATTGATTTATGAAGACGGGAAACTGGTGCGCGGAATTACTCGCGGAGACGGCAGCGTGGGTGAAGACGTTACGCTCAATGTGCGCACCGTGCGCTCGGTGCCGCTTTCGATTCCGAAAGAGAGGTTGAAAAAAGCGGGCATTCCAGTCGATTTCGAAGTGCGGGGCGAGTTGCTCATGCCGCTGGCGTCGTTCAAGAAAATGAACGAAGAGCGGGAGAGCAAGGGGCTCTCGGTATTCGCCAATCCGCGGAATGCCACGGCCGGAACGGTGCGGCAGCTCGAATCGAAGGTTACCGCCGAGCGGCGGCTGGACTATTTCACCTACATGCTTTTGCGGGACGGGCGGACTTATTTTGACCGTCACTGGAAAACTCTGGACGCGCTCGACGCCGCTGGGTTTAAGGTCAATCAGAACCGCAAGCTGGTCGATGGCATCGACGAAGCCTGGAAGTTCATCCAGCAGTGGGAAGCGAAACGCGATTCGCTGCCTTATGAAATTGACGGCATCGTTATCAAAGTCGACCGCACGGCGTTACAGGACGAACTTGGGTTTACCGGTAAAGCCCCGCGGTGGGCGATTGCCTATAAATATGCGGCGCGCGGGGCTGTTACCAAGCTTGAAAATGTGCGCTGGCAGGTTGGCCGCACTGGCAAGCTCACTCCCGTCGCGGAGTTGGCTCCGGTGGTGATCGGCGGCACCACGGTTCGGAATGCAACCCTGCACAACATGGATGAGATCGAGCGCCTGGGCGTGAAGATCGGCGACTGGGTGCGAGTTGAGCGTGGCGGCGATGTCATTCCAAAAGTAGTGGAAGTCGATAAAGAGCATCCGCGCGGCAAGAAAGAAATTGAGGCGCCAGAGAAGTGCCCGGTATGCGGCACGAAGGTTGTGCGGACCGAGGGCGAGGTCGACTACCGCTGCGTCAACGCGAATTGTCCCGCCAAGCTGCGCGAGACCATTCTGCATTTTGCTTCGCGCGGCGTGATGAATATCGACGGGATGGGGGATGCGCTTGTGAACCAGCTTACAGAGCGCGGGCTGGTGAAGAACGTCGCGGATATCTACAAGCTGACGAAGGACGATCTGCTCGGCCTGGAGCGCATGGGCGACAAATCGGCGCAGAACATTCTGGATGAGATCGACAATTCAAAGAAGCTGCCGCTGGAGCGGGTTATCTACGGCCTCGGCATTCGAATGGTTGGCGAGCGTACGGCGCAATTTCTGGCCGAGCATTTTGGATCGATGGAAGCGCTAGAAAGTGCTGGCGTGGAAGAACTGCAGGATGTGAATGAAGTCGGCCCGCGCATCGCCGAAAGCATTGTAGAGTTCTTCAGCATCGCGGCCAATCGCAAGCTGGTCGAGCGCTTGCGGGAGGCCGGGCTCACGCTAACGGGGCAGAAAAAGCAGCGGGGGACAAAGCTTGCCGGCAAGACATTTGTGTTGACCGGAACGCTGGCGCATTTCACGCGGGACGAAGCTAAGAAGTTGATCGAAGATGCCGGAGGAAAAGTCACCGGCTCGGTCAGCAAGAAGACGGATTACGTGGTGGCGGGAGCCGACGCGGGATCGAAGCTGGATAAGGCCGAGGAACTTGGCGTGCACGTTATTGACGAGAAAGAGATGCAAAGAATCGTCGGCTAATTAGCGCCTTATCCTTTCATCACCGCGGTCATCCGCTTCCACGTCTCCTCCAGCGTCTCCGGCAGAATCCTCGTTTCACTGACGACCGACATGAAATTCGCGTCCGCGACCCAGCGCGGCAGAACGTGCATGTGGATGTGTCCGGCGACGCCGGCGCCGGCGGCTTTGCCGATGTTCATGCCCAGGTTGATGCCGTCGGGCTGGTAGAGTTCGCGCAATACGTGCTCCATGCGCTGCGAGAGTTGCATCATTTCGCTCGCCGCTGCGGACGTGAGCTTCTGCAGTTCGTCGAGATGCGCATAAGGGACGATCATCACGTGGCCGGGCGTGTAGGGATAAGCATTCAGGATGACGAAGCAGTGCTGGCCGCGATAGACGATGAGAGCTTTCTCATCGTTGCCTGCCTTCACGGCGTCGCAGAAGATGCAACCGCTGGTCTTTTCCGTGCTCGTGACGTAGGCGTAGCGCCACGGGGTCCAGAGGTAATCCATAGCAAGGGCAGGGTAGCAGATGGGCCGCGCGGAGCAAAACTGAGATTGCCGACGCCTCGCTTTGCTCGGCTGGACGGCCGAGTCGGCCGTCCCCGCATGTGGCTCCGCGCATGGCCTGCAACGCTCCCGTAACATGCACGTTTTGCGTTTGACACTGTTTGCGGGGCGTTGCTATAGTCGAAGAGTTCCCTTTGGACGCGGGTTTCTGTGAAACGTCCGGCAGCTGGGATTGTCCAAGCTCACTCGCCAGGGTGAGCCCAACACAACCAAACGACTCACTCCAGCAGTCCGCCAAGCAGGCCCGTATCCTCCCCGCACCGAGTGCGAGGCACAGACGAGAGGCAATGACCTTGTTCGACGAAACCACCACTCACCATTCCGACTCCGACTCCGCCGTCGCAACCGAAGCAGAACCGATGGCTACCGAAACCACCTCAACCGAGCAGAGCTTGAGTAATCAAAGCGCGACGCAACAGGATCAGGCTCCAGTCGCGGCCACTGCCGCAGAACAGACGCCGCAAACGCCCAACCCGGCGCCCGCTGTCGATGACAAGCACGCCGGCGAAGACTTCGCTTCCGCGCTGGAGAACTTCACCACCGAAACCGAAGAGGCCGTGGGCGAAGACCGCGTCATCAAGGGCACGGTGCTAAAGCTCACAGGGACGCATGTGGTAGTCGACATCGGCACCAAGTCGGAAGGCATGTTGCCGCTTTCGGAGGTGCTCGATCACGAGGGCAAGCCGAAGGTGAAGCCCGGCGACGAGATCGAAGTAATGCGGGAAAAGGGGCAAACCGAGGAAGGCTACGTCAACCTCTCGCATCAAAAAGCGGCGCGCATTCACGCCTGGGAGGAAATAGAAAAAGCTCATCACGAGAAACGGCCGATCAAAGCCACCGTGATTGAACGCACTAAGGGGGGCCTGACAGTAGACATTTTGGGCGCGCGGGCTTTTCTACCCGGGTCGCAAGTGGATCTGCGGCCCACCCGCAATCTGGACGGCATGAAGGGGCAGACCCTCGAAGTTACCGTCATCAAGGTCAACAAGAAGCGCGGCAACATTGTGGTCTCGCGGAAGGAATTGCTCGAAGGCGAGCAGAACGAGAAGCGCAACAAGACTCTTGAACACTTGGAAGAGGGCTCAATCCTGACGGGAGTGGTAAAGAACCTCACCGAATACGGCGCGTTCGTCGATCTCGGCGGGCTCGACGGATTGCTGCACATCACCGACATGTCGTGGGGAAGGCTCACACACCCGCGTGACCTGGTGAACGTCGGCGACCAGATTCAGGTGAAGGTGCTGAAGTACGACAAAGAGAAGCAGCGCGTTTCTCTGGGATTCAAGCAGCTGACGCCCGATCCGTGGCTTGATGCTGAGCATCGCTATCCTGTGGGCGCGCACGTCTCCGGGCGCGTGATCAGCGTGACCGACTACGGCGCATTCGTTGAGCTCGAGCAGGGCATCGAAGGTTTGGTGCACGTCAGCGAAATGACGTGGTCGAAGCGGATGAAGCACCCTTCCAAGCTGGTGAATGTTGGCGATCAGGTGGAGTGCGTTGTGTTGAATGTGAATCCCGGCGAGCGCCGCATTTCTCTCGGTATGCGGCAACTGGCGGAGAATCCGTGGGATGCGCTGCACGATAAATATCCAGTGGGGATGACGGTCGAGGGCCGGGTACGCAATCTAACCGACTTCGGCGCTTTTATCGAAATCGAGGATGGCATCGACGGTTTGGTGCACGTCAGCAACCTCAGCTGGACCAAGCGGGTGAAGCATCCGTCCGAAGTGCTGAAGAAAGGCGATCGCGTGAAAGCGGTGGTGCTTGCGATTGAACCCGACAAGCGACGCCTGTCGCTTGGCGTGAAGCAACTTCAGCCGGACGTCTGGGAAACTTTCTTCGCTGCGCATCACGTCGGCGATGTGATTCACGGCAAAGTCTTGCGGGTAGCTGCGTTTGGCGCTTTTGTCGAGATCGCCGAAGGAGTCGAGGGTCTGTGCCATAAGTCCGAAGCGGTGGATGGAAACGGCCAGCCTTTGCATCTCGAACCCGGCGTGGAGCATGACTTCAAGATTATCAAGATGAGTCCGGAAGATAAAAAAGTAGGACTGAGCATTCGCGCGGTCGGCGAAGAAGCTTCGCGGACTGAGGTCGAAGCTTACAAGCAGCCGGTATCCAGCACCAGTTCGACCATCGGGGAGCTGATCTCATGGAAGCGCGCCAGCAACGAAAACAACTAGACGCCCTGTCATCCTGAGCGGAGTGTCAGCTTCGCGATAGCGACGGTGACGTGGAATCGAAGGACCCTTATACTCTGCCATCCTCGAACCTTCAGGGGTTTCTCCCTCGATTCGGTTTGGTCCCTCTCGTCACGCTGTTCTAGAATCATTCGTTTGCCTTTGATCATCTGTTGCTACTGAGGAGCGCTCACTTTGCCTGAAACTATTTATGACGTTGCCATTATCGGCAGCGGCCCTGCCGGATACACGGCCGCCATTCGCGCTGGCCAGTGGGGCCTGAAAACCGCACTGATCGAAAAAGACGGCTTCCTCGGCGGCACTTGCCTGCATGTCGGGTGCATTCCGACCAAGGCGCTGCTCTTCAACGCCGAACTCTGGGACCATCTCAAAGACGCCAAGGAGTTCGGCATCGAGGGCGTGGATGCGCGCAAGCTGAATTGGGCCGCGGTGCAGGATCGCAAGTCGAAGATCGTGGCCAAGCATGCCAAGGGCCTCGAGTTTCTGATGAAGAAGAATAAAGTCGAGACCGTAAAAGGGTACGGCAAGCTCACCGGCTCCGCGCAGAATGGTCTGTTGACCGTCGAAGTGGTGAACGACAATAAGGCAAGTCATCTCAAAGCCAAGAACGTCATTCTCGCCACTGGCTCGGAGGCTCGCATGCTTCCCGGCCTCGAAGCGAACGACCGCGTGCTCACCAACATCGAGATTCTGAGCTTGAAAGAAATTCCCAAGTCTCTTGTCATTGTCGGCGCAGGGGCGGTCGGAGTCGAGTTCGCGTCGATCTATCGCTCGTTCGATTGCGAGGTCACCATCATCGAAATGCTGCCGCGGCTGGTTCCGGTTGAAGATGAAGAAGTCTCCAAAGAGCTGGCGCGCGTCTTTCGCAAGCGTGGCATCAACTTCCACACCAGCGCGAAGGTAGACCAAGTCGGGAAGACAAAGGCCGGGATCGCCGTCACTATCACGGTCGAAGGCAAGCAGCAGACCATCGACGCCGAAAAAATCCTGATCGCTGTAGGCCGCAAACCGCGCACGGAGAACATCGGCTTGGAACGCACGAAAATCAAGCCTGACCGCGGCTTCATCAAAACCGATTCCTGGATGCAGACCACCGAACCCGGCGTTTATGCAATCGGCGACATCGTGCTTGGCACGCCGCAGCTCGCCCACGTCGGCGCCATGGAGGCGATTGTCGCGATCGCCAAGATCGCAGGAAAGCCGGGTAAGCCGATCAATCCCGAGCACATCCCCGGAGCGACGTACTGCCATCCGGAAATCGGAAGCGTTGGCCTTACTGAGACCAGGGCCCGCGAGGCTGGGTACAACGTAAAGATTGGCAAGTTCCCCTTCACCGCGAACTCGCGCGCCTCAATCGTCGGCCAGCACGAGGGCTTCATTAAGATTGTCTCCGACGCCGACTACGGAGAGATTCTCGGTGTACACATCATCGGCCCGCAGGCGACGGAACTGATCGCCGAAGCTGTCGTCGCCATGGAACTCGAAGCTACCGTCGAAGATTTGATGTGGACGATCCACGCCCATCCGACCTTGGCCGAGGCCATGCTGGATGCGGCAAACAGCGTGTACGGGATCGCGATCAACGCGTGAAGCTTCTTAGCCACGGATCACACGGATGAACACCGATAAACCAAGACGTGATCTTGATGCCGGTGAATCCGTGAAAATCTGTGGCAATCTAAATTTGATTTCCTTAGTCCAACTCGGCTCCATCGACTATGCGACCGGCCTGCGCCTGCAGCAGCAACTGGTCGCTCTGCGCAAAGAAGAGAAGATCGGCGATGTTCTTCTCTTGCTAGAGCACTCACGAGTCATAACCCTCGGCCGCAATGCGAAAGCAGCGAACGTAATTGCCTCGCCTGAACTCCTCGCCCAGCGAGGCGTCGAGCTTTTCGAATGCGACCGCGGCGGCGATGTAACCTTCCACGGTCCCGGGCAAATCGTCGGCTATCCCATCTTCGACCTGAGCGGCTTCCCCACGCCCGAGGGCAAGCGCAAAACACTGGGTGCAGTCGAATTCGTCCGCCGCCTGGAAGAAGTTCTGATCCGCACCTGCGCTGACTTTGCCATCCCCACGAAACGCGTGCCGGGTCTGACGGGTGTGTGGACTGACTTTAATTCCTTGTCATTCCGAGCGGAAGAGAACGATCCGCAGAATCGTTCTCTGGAGTCGAGGAACCTGCTGTTCGCTGGCGCCACCACGAACCCCTCCTCCGAAGCCAAAATCGCTGCCATCGGCGTCCACATCTCCCGCTCAGTCACTTCTCACGGCTTCGCCCTCAACGTAAATACTGACCTGAGCTACTTCAACCTGATCATCCCTTGCGGCATCGCGGAAAAGCCGGTGACTTCGATGCGGCAGGAACTCGGCAAAGAACTCGATCTGAACGCGGTCGCTGAGTCCATCTCGCGCAACTTCGGTACCGTGTTTTCCAGCCAGATGCTGTGGGTCGACACGCTCGACGCTCTGCTTGGGAACACAGTTGGCATCCCATTGCAGCGTCCTGCCGAGTTTCGCCAACTCCACAAAGAGGACGACACCCCCTGGGCCTAGCCCAATGCGCCACTCTCGCGATAGCATTAACAGTTGCGACCAGGCAGGCGTAATCATGGCAATCAAGAAGAACTCCAAGAACGGAACAGACGGAAACCGTCGGCGTAACGGCGCGTCTCAGTCAGCAAGCACCTCGGACCTGCGTACCTATTCGATCCCGGATATGCGCCTGGAGCGTCCCGACCTCAGTGTCCGCCAAGCCATAGAAAAAGATAAAGACGGCACAGAGCACGTTCGCTACGAAGTCACCGGCAATCTGAACGCGCCCGTGCCGCCGATTTGCGACTCGAAGTATCTCGACAAGAAGCAGTGCATCGAGATCTACCGCTACATGCTGCTCAACCGCAAAATGGAGGTCGCGCTCGAAAATCTCTACAAGCAAGGCAAGGTCGTCGGTGGAGTTTACTTCGGACTCGGCCAGGAGGCCTGCTCCTGCGCCTCCGCCTACGCGCTCGATAAGGACGACTGGTTCGCGCCCATGATCCGCAACCAGGGCTCGTTGCTGGTGCGCGGCTTCCGCGCCAGCGACACCATGATGCAGTACATGGCCAAAGCCGATTCGCCCACGCACGGCCGCGACGGCACCTCGCACTTCGGCGACATCGAAAAACGCAACATGGTCTCGCCGATCTCCATGCTCGGCGATTTAATTCCCGTGCTCTCCGGCGTCGCGCTGGGCGCGCGCCTGCAGGGACGCAACCTCGCCGTCATGACCTACATCGGCGATGGAGGCCAGTCCACTGGCGTCACCTACGAAGGCATCAACTTCGCGGCCGTGCAAAATCTCGGTCTCGTGCTTTTCGTCGAAAGCAACGAGTGGGCCTACTCCACGCCATCGGAAATGCAGTATCGCTGCAAAGACCTCGCCGAACGCGCCATCGGCTATGGCATCCCCAGCGTGATTGTCGATGGCACCGACGCCTGCCAGGTCTATGACGCGGCCCGCGATGCCGTCGAACGCGCCCATCGCGGCGAAGGCCCCACCCTGATCGAAGCCAAAATGATGCGCATGAAAGGCCACGCCATCCACGACGCCGCCGCGTACGTGCCCAAGGCGATGTTCGACTTCTGGAAAAAGCGCGACCCGATCGCCCGCTTCGAGAATTATCTAGTGAAAGAAAAGAAGTGGCTGACGGCGAAAGAGAATGCGGAACTAATTTCAGAGGTAGAGCGCGTGATCGAAGCCGAACGCGAGATTGCGGTGAACTCCCCGATGCCAACGCCAGAATCGGCCGAGGGCGGCGTGTTTTGCGAAGACGGCTGCCACGCAATCAAGCCGAAGTATGGGATGCCGAAAGTGAAGAAGGGGACGGGCAGCTTTAAGCAAACAGAAGCCGCCGCGCATTTGAAGTAAGAAATCCGTGACAATCCGCGTAAATCCGTGGCAAAGAATTTAACCCTATGCAACTAACCTACCTCGAAGCCATCCGCCAGGGAATCTGGGAAGAAATGGACCGCGACCCCTCTGTCTTCTGCCTCGGCGAAGACATCGGCATCTACGGCGGCGCGTTCAAAGTCACTGATGGTTTCATCGACCGCTTCGGCCCCGAGCGCGTCATCGACACGCCCATCGCCGAATCCGCCATCGTAGGCGCGGCCTTCGGAGCGTCGCTGACCGGCATGCGCCCGGTCGCCGAATTTCAGTTCATGGATTTCATCGGCTGCGCCTTCAACCAGATCAGCAACATGGTCGCGAAAACGCATTATCTCTGGGGCGCGCCCGCCCCGCTCGTCCTGCGCGGGCCCAGCGGCGGCTACGTTCACGGTGGCCCGTTCCACTCGCAGAATCCTGAGATGTGGTTCGTCCACAATCCAGGCCTGAAAGTCATATGCCCCGCCACTCCCTATGACGCCAAAGGTCTGATCAAAGCTGCCATCCGCGACAACAACCCCTGCATCTTCTTCGAACACAAATATCTCTACCGCCGCATCAAGGGAGAAGTCCCAGCAGAAGACTATGTCGTCCCCATCGGCAAAGCCAACATCGCCCGAGAAGGCCGCGATCTCAGCATTATCACTTACGCAGCCATGGTTCACACGGCATTGGAGGCGTCCGAGGTTCTGAAAAAAGACGGGATCGATCTCGAAATCCTCGACCTGCGCACCGTCTCCCCACTCGATCGCGAAGCCATCGCGCAAACTGTGAAGAAGACGAATAAAGTAATCATCCTCCACGAACACTCCCGGACTGGAGGCCTTGCCGGCGAAATCGCTGCCATCATCAATGAGGAGGCGTTCGACGACCTCGATGGCCCCGTCGTCCGCATCGCGGGCCTGGATTCGGCAATTCCATTCTCTCCGCCGCAGGAAGAGCACTACCTTCCCAAGGTTAGCGACGTAGTCCGCGAGGCCCGCAAGCTGAAGGCGTACTGAGCATCTGCAGAGATACAGGCATGGATGCCAAAACTAGCGCCCCACCCGCTCCATCTGCCACAATAGCTCCGTCCGGAGGAACTCATGCGTAAATTTATTCTCGGCGTGATCGTTACTCTTCTCGTACTTGTTCTCGGCGGACTCGGCTTTGCCACGCTCGGCTACCTCCCAACCTACGCCAACGTGGCACCGCCTCGTTGGGAGCATCATCTGGCCAATGCCGCCATCGACGCTTCTATGGAGCGACACGCTCCTCACGTCACCAATCCCTTGCCGCCCAGTGATCAGAATCTTGAAGATGGCATGAAGCTCTACACCATGAACTGCGCTCTCTGCCATGGCGGACTGGATCGCAAGCCCGCCTCTCTCTCAAGCTCCTTCTACCCGCCGCCTCCCAATCTCATCTCCGATCCGCCCGACGACCCCGAGTGGCACGTCTTCTACACCATCCGTACCGGCGTCCGTTATACGGGCATGCCCGCCTGGGACAAAACCCTGAGCGAGCAGGACATGTGGAAGATCACCAGCCTAATCTCGCACATGGACAAACTCCCGCCCGCCGTTCAGGATTACTGGAAGACCAGCTTCGGCGTAGCCGCCCCGACCGGCGAAGAAGAGAAGAAATGACTGAGAGAGAAACGCAGCCTCGCGTGGAATACCGAGACAGCCTGACTCTTCAACTCAGACCCAACCCGCTATAATATTCGTTTGCATCCGGCCCTCCATCCTGAACCGTGGGCCGCGTGGAAGGAAATCATGCCGACTGACATCATCATGCCCCAGATGGGCGAATCCATCGTCGAAGGCACAATTACCAAGTGGCTAAAGAAACCCGGCGACAAGGTTCAGCGTGACGAACCGCTCTTCGAAATCTCCACCGACAAGGTGGATGCCGAAATTCCCGCGCCCGCCTCGGGGGTCCTGCAGGAGATTAAAGTCACCGAAGGTACCACGGTGGGAGTAAACACGGTGGTAGGCGTCATCGCCGTCGATGGCGAAGCGGCAGCCAAACCCGCGAAAGCTGCCCCGGCAGCCGCGCCGCCAGCGAAGGAAGAAAAGAAAGAAGAGAAGAAGCCCGCCGCCACATCTGCGCCGGCGGCCAGCGCCACGCCCGAGCAAGAGTCGGAAGACGAAGAAGCTCGTTCCTCACCGCTGGTCCGAAAGATTGCCCGTGAGCACGGCGTCAACCTTTCCAAAGTCCCCGGGACGGGACTCGGCGGCCGCATCACCAAGCAGGACATCATGGCCTTCATCGACCACCAGCCATCGCAACCCGCTCGTGTGGGAAAGGATAGTGTGGGGACAGATGCATTCGTCCGTCCCGCCGGGCGAAGCGAGGGGTCACAATCACCGGCTCCGCGTCCCCCCGCTCCCGCAGCTTACCCCGGCGATCTCGTCCCCATGACCAACATGCGCAAGATCATCGCCCAGCGCATGATCGAGTCGCGCCGCACCAGCGCTCACGTCCACTGCATGTATGAAGTGGATTTCACTCGCATCGTAACCTTGCGCTCCAAGAACAAGAACGCCTTCGAGCAACGCCACGGCGTCCGTCTCACCTTCATGCCGTTCTTCGTGCGCGCCGCCATCATCGCCATACAACAGTGGCCAATCATCAACGCTTCTCTCGAAGGTGATAACATCCGCTACCACCGCAACATTAATGTAGGCATCGCTGTCGCCCTCGATTGGGGACTCATCGTCCCTGTCCTCAAGAATGCCGGCGATCTCAACTTCCTCGGCCTGCAGCGCGGCATCACCGACCTCGGCGAGCGCGCCCGGAGCAAGAAGCTCAAGCCCGAAGACGTTGAAGGTTCCACCTTCACTGTCACCAACCCCGGCCAGTTCGGCGCCGTCTTCGGCCTGCCCATTATCAATCAGCCCAACGCCGCGATCATGGGCGTGGGCGGCATCACAAAGCAGCCGCTCGTCGTCACCGATAAAGAGGGCAACGATTCCATCGCCATCCGCTCCGTCGTTCACCTCACGCTCGGCTACGATCACCGCCTCATCGACGGGGCCGTCGCTGATCAGTTCATGGCTCTGGTGAAGAAGAATCTGGAAATGTGGAGCGAAGAGATCGGGTAAGACGTGTCTTAGGCGCTAGGCTGGCTGCTTTCGGCCGGTGGATGTTTACACCATGTGGATGCGTTGAGGCACTCGACAGTTCCGTCAATTATTTTAGAAATTCCATTTTTAAAATTTTCGGGATTGATGATCTCCCGGGTGGCCACCGCGTCCGTCATTGCCAGCGCATTCTGTAAGAATGACATCGCAGCATCTTTTTTCTCAGACCCCGGCTTGTCACCTGCGTTGGTCGCCAGCGCTACGTTCAAAGCGCCGTTCGATCCCAGCGTCACATTCAACGACCCTGCCGCTACCGCCGCTCCACTCGCCGCCACAAACGCCGGCCAGGTGATCACTAGCGTGCCTTGGGCCTCGCTCCCATCCGCCATGTACACCGTGTCGACCACGCTCGTAAGCGCCGGCCCACTCTGAGGAGCCGCGTGCAGTCGGATTCCTGCCGCCGCGATCACCACCGGCAGCACCAAATAAAAAATCCGCCCCAAGGGACGGCGTGTCTGAAACATACTTCCTCCTCAAGCTCACTCTTGTCATCCTGAGCGAAGGTTGTGCTTCACGAAGTGAAGCACAACCGCAGTCGAAGGACCCCTTGCCCGCTCGCGCCACCACAAGCCCGGCAGGACACTTCTTCCACTGCGCGCCCTTTGTTGTTCGAGCACCTTCCCGCCGAAATCCGAACCCCGCTCTTCAGCTCCGGCCCTTCAAAAACTCCTCCACGCTCCGCACGTAAACCTCGGCAAAATCAGCCACGGGCCGTTTCACCTGAATCCAATCCATCGCGTCCTCCGCCGTCCACCCCATCACTCCCAACAACGCCAGCGTCATCATCGGCGCCCGGTGTACTCCGGCTGCGCAGTGGATAAACAGCTTCGCCTTCGGATCTGCCAGCGCCCCGAGCGCAAACTTCACTCCCCGCTCAAACACCTCAGGAGGCTTCAACTCGAAGTCATCGTCCACCGGATTCCAGAGCACCTTGATCCCGTGCGGCTCCGCCAGCGGCGTGTCGTCAAACTCAATCTGCATGTCGATGATGTGCGTGATCCCGGCGAGCGACACTTTCGCCATATTCTCCGCCGACCAGATTCCGCCACCGACCGCCATCCGGTCGTCCAGCCACGTTATATCCATCCCAAACCTGCGTCGTGCCAGACTTCCATGTTTCGCCCTAGCGTTTCCCTGAACATGGTGAGGATTCACAACCTTCGGAACGCCATCGATCACCACCAACCCGCTGCTCCACCTGTCCAACCACGGATCAGCATTCCGCAGCTTTCCCCCGCGCGGTCCCACCCGTGGAGAAACCGACAGTGCGTCCCGCCCGTCCATTTCTCTCGAATGCAAACTCCCGCGCTTCATTTTACGGTATCCTCCCCGCCCACACATCGAGGCGTTGCTGCGCATTGAAAGGGCGCGGTTTCCCGCCGCGAAGGGACGCACCCGCCCGCTCGAATCACTGCGATGGCTCTTGCTCTTTGCTCTCCGCCGCGGCTGGCTCCCCCGCTGGTTCCCCCTCCGGATTCTCCTCAGCCTCGGCCGGTACGTTGGCCTCGGTGCTCTTACTTTTCGCGTCACCTGCCAACACAGCCAGGTTCGGCTCCTCGTCAACAACTACCGGCTCCAGCGGCAATCCCATCCGCGTAAGCAAAGTGTGAGCCAACGAACGTTCGATCGGATTCACGGCCACCTGTTCCGTCGCCGGATATATCCCCGCAGCCTCAAACAAATATTTCGCCGACGCCAGTTGCCCCGTCTTTGCGACTTTAATCACCTCGGTCGCAATATCCTTCGCTGAGTCCTTGACCAGTTCGCTAATGTTCTGCCGTACCTGGACGATATCCTTCCCCTTCTTTTTCGAAGGAGCTCTCTTCTTCGCCGAAGCTTTCTTTTTCGCCGTCTTCTTCGCCGTCCCCTTGCTTTTTCCTTTTGCCTTCTTTTTCATGCTCATGGCGCGCCCTCCCCAAACTGTCGGCGTCGTTCGAATCACGGCTTCAGCCGCGTCAGGCATTCTCATGAGCAGCAGCGACTTAACCCGCAGATTCCACGCCGCCAGTGCGCGGAGCTGCGATGCAAACTGGACCTCTTCGGCCCAAAAAACGAAAGGCGCGCTTTTCAGCGCGCCCGAAAGATTAATAGACCATTTCTTTTTTTCTTTACTCTATATATTCAGAATAGCATTTTGCAATGGGTGATTGGGACATGTTTGGCAAAATTATATTTGTCATGTCATCAGCAACTTGCGCGCATTTCGACAAAAATCCCCTATTGACAAGATTCTGGTCATCGGCAAACCCCTCCCTTCGCAGGCACCGCGACCAGCAATCCTACTTTGAGAAACTCCTCGCTTATCAGGTCAAGCACCAGGGGCAGCCTGCGTTGAACGGTCTTTCGGTTACATTGCAGAATGCGTGCAGTTTGCTCCTGACTGTGTTCTTGCAGGATGACGCGCACGATTACCTGTTGATCCCAATACTCCAGTCGATCTAGGCACTTCTCCACGTCGCGCACGAAGATCACCCGGTCCTCGAACGTAGTCGCGGTGTAGTACGTCACCTTCGCGCGGAAGAATTCCCTTCCCACAAACGACGGCAACCGCCCGGTTTCCAACGAGAAACGCATGTAGCGCCGCAACAGGCCCACTGTGCGTTTTCGATAAAGCCACAGATCAGGATTACGATCAAGAGGATCGTCCTCCTCCAGCCGCGCGTCATCCCCGACACCCAATCCCGCCGGAAAGTTGTGCGCCGGCAACTCCTCACACGGTGCGCCCTCCGGCAAAGATTCCCCGAGAACCGGTTCATCCTCGGGTGCTAGCGATGAGCCGGAAATGAGCGCATCTTCCGGGGCAGAGTCATCCGCTTCTGCTCCAATCCGATCCACAAAGCCGTTCACGCCACACCTCCCGACACACCTGGATCCGTTCCCTCATCTTCCTCGTAGCCCTCGGAGTCGCCGGAATCCGCTGCCCATCGCGGTCCGCGCGGCAACTGGGCAGTCTCCGGCTCTCTCGAAGGCAGTGGCAGTTGAGCCATCTCGCGCCCGCAACTCACGCAATAAATTTGCCCTCCGCCCACCGGACGCAGCCACAACCCGCCGCACCGTTCGCAATACTTCAGTTCAAGTCGCTCCTCTTGCCGAGACTTGTCTTTCGCTTTTGCTTTCATTACTCCTCCTGGGCTCCGGGCTTGCGTTGCAAACCGGGCGGTTGCGGTTGAAGCGCATTTACCGAAGCCCGAAGGCTGCAGCCGAAAAAAAAGCCCTGCGCCGGCTGCCGCTCCTGGAGCGGAAACCGAACGCAGGGCTCGTTTCTCTTACGATGACCTGCTTGAGCTATTTACTTGTCACACTTGCTGCTCGATCCTGCTTGCTAAACATACCCATCCGGCAAAAAGAGTAACCCGCTCGCCGGAAACCTTTTACGGTTCGATCGCCACCCCAGGCTCCAGCCCGGAACCAGGTTCGTGCTGGCGAAAAAATCCTTCCTCGTACCCCGACTTCAGCACCCGGCCATTTTGCAAAACTACACTGACTCGTCCGCTGAACTGCAGCAGCTTCAATAGGTTTTGCATGGAACCGGAAAGCACCTCGGCCGCGCGCACTTTCCGGCGAAATTCGACAAAGTTCTTTGCTTCGTTGCAGTTATCCACACCGGTCATGACGGAAGGTCCCTAGGGAAAAGTTGGGTTATACAATGTCGCGATCGTATAGCTGCGAATTTTCAGAGTCAAGGTCGTTAGACCAAAGGGTCTGTGGAAATCCTTTCGCTTAGCATGGTGCTATACCTCACCGTGTTATACTCCCTGCCATGAAATTCCGAGTGCTGCAAGATAACCTGCGCGAAACGCTTTGGGAGCGCATCGAGGAAGGCGACCTGACCGGCCTCCGTCTGGCGCAACAGACTGGCTTTAAACAGGCTCACATTTCCAACTTCCTGAATCGTAAGCGCGGCTTGAGCCTCGAGGGCATGGACCGCGTCCTGGCTGTCCAACATCTCTCCGTCCTCGACCTGCTCGACCCCTCCGAGGTGAACAAGCGCGCTTCCATCCTGCCTCCCAGCAATGATGAATTCCAGAACGTGCTCCTCATCGACGGAACCGTCGCCGCCACTCAGCCCCTCATCACCAGCATGAACGTCAAAGAAATCCTGAAATTTAAAAAAACTTTTCTTAAGAAGTTGAAACCAGAGACCGAAGGCAACCGCCAGCAGTGGGAACGCTTCGTGCTCATCAAGGTGGACAACCGCGAAGGTATGAGCATGTACCCCCGCCTGCTGCCCGGAGCCACGCTCCTGATCGACCGCCATTACAATTCACTCAAGCCTTATCGCAAGGGCGAGTTCAATATGTACGCCGTTCTCAAAAACGATAATTGCACGGTGAAATACGTGGAAACCGCCGGCAATCACCTGATTCTGCGTCCCCACAATCAGGCGTTTCCCATCGAAGTCATGGCCATGGAAGATGGCAAGTCGGCTTCCGATTACCTCGTCGGCCGCGTCTGCCACATAGGCATCGAAACCTAGACCGGTTCTCAGCCGTCAGTTCTCAGGAATTGCCCAAGGGTGTCCACTGAGAACTGAGAGCTGAGAACCGAAAACTGACGACCGTTATTCCTCCTCGCCCAGACTGTCAAACAGCTTGAAGAGCTTGTCTGCGCCCGCCCGATAGATTACGTACCCTTTGCCGGCGTCGGTGGTTTCGCGGAACAACAATTCGCCACGACCGTCTCCGTCCGCATCCACGACATCAATCAGTTCCATCCGGGGCGTCACGTCGAGGTGGAACTTGTCGGTCACTCCCGAATACAGCTTGCGCAGATCGCCATAGATATCAGTTCGTGTCACCAGCGTAATCGAATACTGTTCCGGCGCGGCCGTCGCTCCGGGCGCGGGGGGAAAGTGAGCATCCGCGGTCAGGATCATCACGATCTGGTTGTTCGACCACACATCGAAAGCGTGGAATTGAACATTCTCCAACACCGGCTGAATCGGCTTTGCCAAAGTTTTGTGGCGCGCGGTAGCCGCCTTTGCCGGAGGGTTCGCCGGAATCTGATTCTTGGCCAGCGCCTTTACGTAAGCCTGAATTTCGGCTCCCGCCAGGGCAAGCATCTGATTGCGCCGCTCGTCCTCTTCGCCAGTCTTCCAGAAAAACTTGTACGACTTCGGTTCCGGCCCACCCGCATCGGAAATTGCCGGCACAAGTTTCACCGGCGCTGGGCCGGCCCCGGCTGCGCTTGCCGGGGACTCGGTCTTGCCAGCCTTCGGCGCCGCGTCGTCGTCATCCGGCGGCGGCCCCTGCGTAGGCTTGCCGCGTCGCAGCGTGGGGCGATAGTAGTCCGCGGTTTTATTATCCGCTGCCTGAACCGGCGATGCCTGAGCCGGAGAACCCGGCGTCGTTTGACTGGAAGTCGATTGCGCAGGCGAAGCCTGCCCTGCCGTCGTCGCCGGCGCTTGCTGCTTGGCGCTTTGATCCGCAGGCTTGTCCGCGGGCTTGTCCGTTGCCGGCAAAACTCCGGCCTTCTGTCCAGTAGACGCACTGCTCCCTGAAGAAGCGCTCGCAGGAGGCGTAGTCGCCGCGGGCGCGTTTGTAGCGGCACCCTTCTCCGACGATCCTGTTCCGGCCGAAGTAGTGGACGCCGGAAGAGTAGAAGCCGGAGCGCCGGCAGCAGACCCGGAACTTGCAGGCGCCGCGGGCTTCGATGATTTCTCTCGAGTCAGGCGCGGGGGCGCGTCATTATCGCCGCTGTTCAGCCCCACCGGTACGTTTTCCGCTTTGTGCGGCGCGTTGGCCGCCACGCTTCCATTGAGCGCGTAAGAACCCGCGCCCACCCACGGCTGCGCCGCACCCGGAGTCTTGCTGTGCAGCGCTCCACTCACCGTAAATAGTCCCAGCGAATCCCCAGACTCCTCTGCCTCATAGACCGTGCCGGAATCCAGCGCCATCGGCACCGGATCCGCTTTATATTCGCTGGCGTCGTAAAATTTGCTATCGACCAGAATTGCAATCGGGATCAACGTAGCCTTGCCCGCGCTCGTAAGCTGCAAAAGTGCCACCGCCCGCGGCCCCTTGACGGGTTTCTTCTTCGGTTCGGGAGGTTTCTGTTGGGGAATGTCGGGCTCCGGGCGTTTAAGCTCGGGCCTTCCCTGCGCCAACCCTCGCGGAACCATCACGGCAAAAAACGCCAGAACGACAACAACGATGACGGCGAACCCCAATCTGCGGTATAAAAACCTTCTGGACATAAGTCGTTCGGCCCTCGGCCACAATGAAGCCGAGACTGCGGACGCCATCTTCAACCCTAACCCTTCCCTGGAAGTCAGAAATGAGGCGATCATGAGCATCAAGGTCAATGATAAGGCTCCCGAGTTTACTTTGCAGGACGAGAACGGAAAGGAGGTCTCGCTGAAAGGTCTGCGCGGCAAAGTTGTCGTGCTGTATTTCTATCCTCGCGCAGACACTCCCGGCTGCACCATCGAGGCCTGCGAGTTCCGCGACACCTTCAAACAGATGCAGAAAACCGGCGCCGTGTTACTTGGCATCTCGCCCGACACGCCCAAGGCGCAGAAGAAGTTTCAGGAGAAATTCCAGCTGCCCTTCTCTCTGCTCGCCGATGCCGACAAGAAGGTCGCTGACGCTTTCGGCGTGCTGCAAATGAAGAACATGTACGGCAAGAAGGTCATCGGCATCGTCAGGACTACGTTCGTCATCGGACCAGACGGCAAGATCCAGCACATCTTCCCCAAGGTGAAGGCCGAAGGTCACGCGGGAGACGTGCTGGCTTACCTGAAAGAATCGGCCAAGGGTGCGGCGTAAAACAAAGTCAGAACGCAGAAGCAGCATCGTCTTTGACTTCTGATTTACTTCCGGCCTCTGCATTCTGACTTAGCCCTTGGGCCATCGCACGCGAGGAGGAAAGTCATGCGTAACATGGTTAGGGTCGTTTGGGTTTTTGGGATGCTCGTTCTTGGCGCCTACGGCGCTAATCCAAAACCGCAGAACGATAAGCAGGACGATCAGACTTCAATCGTAATTACCTTCAAAGACGGCCACCAGCAAAGCTATCTAATGGCGGATGTCGCCAAAGTCGAGTACCGGAGTGCCAGCGAAGCCACGCTGGGACAGGAGTACTTTCTAGGCAAGTGGGAGGCGGGCACCGGCAGCGCCGACGGGACTTTCTTCATCACTCTCGAAAGCAACGGAGAGGCCAGCAAAACGCTGGGCGCGAGCCATGGGATTTGGACGATCGCCGACGACGAGGCCCGCATCACCTGGGATGACGGGTGGCACGACGCGATCCGTCTGATCAGCAAAAAGAAGTATGAAAAGATCGCCTTTGCGCCGGGCAGCAGTTTCAGCGATGAGCCCGAAAATGTCACCGAAGCGTGGAGGATTAAGAAATTCAAACAGTGAAGCCGCTCACTCGCGCCTTCTTCGCTCGCAAGCCGCGGCCCGTGGCTCGCGGACTCCTCGGCAAGGTACTGGTGCGCCATAGTGAGGGGCAGCTTCTCGCCGCTCGCATCGTCGAAGTCGAAGCTTATCTCGGAATAAACGATCCCGCCTCCCACTCCGCCGCCGGCAACACCGCCCGCACTGCAGTCCTGTTCGGACCGCCCGGCTACGCCTACGTTTATTTCATCTACGGCAATCATTACTGCCTGAATGTGTCGTGCGAGCGCGATGGCAAGGCTGGAGGCGTGCTCTTCCGCGCAGTCGAGCCGTTGCGCGGCATCGAAGAGATGGCGCGGGCGCGAAAAATCGAAGTGCACGGACCGCGGGATCTGATTCGCCTGACCAGCGGCCCCGGACGCCTGGCTGAAGCCTTCGGCATCACCCGCACCCGCGATAACGGCGGCGACCTGACCTCGCCTCGTTCCGGCCTGTGGATCGGAGACGACGGCTTCCGCGCCAGAAACATCAAAACCACCCCCCGCATCGGCATCAGCAAGGCGGCCGACAAGCGCCTGCGCTACATCCTCGCAGGAAACGCCTTCGTTTCCGGACGAAAAACAACTTCCCGGAGCTGAAGACCGCCGGAAATTTGACAAATGGGTGTAGACTGTCCCTCGGGCTAAATGGTGGAAAGCCGCTCTGCTCAAGGCATTTCGCCGAGATGCCCGCCCCGTGTTCCGCCCTGGTCGGTTTTTTCAGCATCCTCCGAACGGAACATATCATCTCAGTACGCAGGAACCTGCATGCGCTGGTTCAGTCTATTTCGCGCTTCCCTCGCCGCTGTCACGATTCTAGCCGCAACTACGCCGCAACTCTCCCGAGCCGTGGATGCAGTCCGACCCCAGACTGTGACTCCCTCGAACATTGTGATCGGTTTCGTCGGCGGCTTCGTCAGGCATGACAACCCGCACCAGGGTCCGGTTCTGTTCGCGCAACAGATTCGGCGAATCGTTCCTAAAGACACTTACGTCCGGGTTTTTGAGAATCGCCACAGGAAGCAAGCCTACGAAACCATCTTCCGGTTGCTGGACGTCAATCGCGATGGCGTTCTTTCCGCTGAAGAAAAAGCTCGCGCCCGTATCATCCTTTTCGGCCACAGCTGGGGAGCATCGGCGGCCGTGTTGCTGGCCCGCGACCTGCAACGCGTGGGCGTGCCGGTGATGCTGACGGTGCAGGTCGATAGCGTCGCCAAACTCTGGCAGAACGATTCCGTCATTCCTGCCAACGTGGTCGAGGCCGTGAACTTTTACCAGCCGCACGGCATCATCCACGGCCGACCCAGGATCGTCGCCGCGGACCCCGATAGAACTGAGATCCTGGGAAACTATCTTGTCGATTACAGAAAGAATCCAGTGCAGTGCCCCGGCGCCTCCTGGGCCGATCGCTTCTTCATTCCCGACCACATGCAGAGCGAATGCGATCCTCACCTCTGGTCGCAAATCGAAACCATGGTGGGGCACCGATTGTTATCTGCAGATGCCGTTGCAGACACTTCTGCGGCGGCCTCGGCTGCAGTGCGCTCGCGACCTTAGTTCCGGCTCTCTTCTAAGTTCTGTCATCCCGAACGAAGTGAGGGATCCTGGTATGTGCAGGCTGCGGCGATACAAATGACCCACGCAGGAACCAAGATCCCTCGCGTCGCTCGGGATGACATTTCCTACGCCGATAACGTGGGAAGCACAATGTTGTCGAGAAGCCGCGTTGTGCCCACCCAAGCCGCAACCGCGACCAGAGCGCCAGCGGCCACGTTCTTGATTGGATCGAGGTTCTCTGCATCGACGATCTCGAAGTAGTCGAGGCGGATCGATTTTTCTCCCGCAATTTGTTTGCGACCCGCATCTGCGAGAGCGGCTGCGTCGCGCTCGCCGGTTTCCCACGACTTTTTCACTCTTATCAGCGCACGATACAGCACCAGCGCCTGTTGTCTCTGCGCGCTGTCGAGATAGGCGTTGCGCGAACTCATGGCCAATCCATCCGCCTCGCGCACAATCGCACCCGCGACAATCTCCACAGGAAACTTCAGGTCGCGCACCATGCGGCGAATGATTGCCAACTGAGCCGCATCCTTCTGCCCGAAGAATGCCGCATCCGGCTCGACAATGTGAAACAGCTTGGCTACCACTGTCGTGACCCCGCGAAAATGTCCTGGCCGCGAACGCCCGTCCAGCTTGCCGCTCAGCTCTTCTACGGTAACCCAGGTCACCGCGCCGGCGGGATACATCTCCTCAACCGACGGAGCGAAAAGTAATTTCACTCCTTCGTTCTCCAGCAAGTCGCGGTCGCGCTCGAAATCTCGCGGATATCTCGCCAGATCTTCGTTCGGCCCAAACTGCGTGGGATTTACAAAAATCGACGCCGCGACAATATCGCAATCAGCCTTGGCGGCCCGAATTAAAGACAAGTGTCCTTCATGTAGCGCTCCCATGGTGGGCACGAACCCCAATCGCCGGCCGCTGTTCCGCGCCGCACGGCACGCCGCCCGCATGTCTTCGATAGTCTCGTAGATCTTCATCGCTGGGAAAAATTGCTTCAGGGCGTGGAGATCCAATGGATCGCAACGTGCGCGTCTTCGAGGTCGCCTGCGACAATGCCGCGATTTCGTCGAATCGCAATTTTGTCTGCTTCCGAAGCAGTAGGCTTCTCATCCACCAGGATCGCGACTGCGCGCCCGTAAGGCCAGGCAGATGAGGGCAACCGCGCCAGCGCGCTCAACACTTCTTCCGGCTTCAAAATCTGTTCTTCATCGGCGGTGATGCTGGTAAGCAGAGCTACCGCCTGGGGACGGATGACGAGATAGGGATTGCTCCAATGCCTGGTCTCTTGCAAGGAAGGATACTTCGCGGGGTCGGCGGCCGCAACGGCTTGTAAAAGAGTAGCCGCATCCGGCGGCGGCGGCGCGTTCTGCTGCGAGCAGGCAAGCCCGAAGCTCATCATCAAAACAGATACCAGGCCGGTTCGCCCAGGCAGGCGCGAGACGCTGAAAAAACTCACCGCACCACCGCAGGAACGTCCGTCTTCACTGCCCAGACCAACGCGACCACCCATCCGATCATCGTCCAGCCCAGAAAAAAATTCAGCAGCACAATAGCAGTCGTGTCCCGCTTACTGCGCGCAAACGCAAGGATCGAAGGCAGAAAATACATGACGAACCCAAAGCCGAGAAACGGCAGAAAGAAACCAGGCAAGAAGTGAGTCATAGCGACCTCCTGACAAATATAGCCTAGCACCAACGCAGCCCACGATGCTCGAAGCCGGTCTTACGCATTATTGATAGGATCCGCGTAAAATCCGAGGCTAAATATTTCCTATCGCCCCAGCGCTCGCTTCCGCGCCAGCACGGTGTCTAGCCCCGCTCTCGTCTCCCGAGGGAGATGATAGGACTCTTCATCCGACGGATACTGCAGCGCCTTCACATCAGCCCGAAACGCGCGCACCGCATTGCTGATCAGAGCGGCCGCATCGCCGTAG
Organism: uncultured Acidobacteriaceae bacterium; assembly: GCA_963786075.1. Taxonomy (GTDB): domain Bacteria; phylum Acidobacteriota; class Terriglobia; order Terriglobales; family Acidobacteriaceae; genus Sulfotelmatobacter. The sequence goes on from CAWAYA010000004.1 coordinate 79,353, forward strand.
CGGCGCACGAATTTCGCAGGCGCCGTAAATGTGAGGTTGACGAGGTCGTGAAACACCAGCACCTGGCCGTCGCACTCCGGGCCAGCGCCAATTCCGATGGTCGGCGTGCCCACCTCGGCGGTAATCATCCCCGCAACTTCACGAGGAATGCCCTCCAGCACAATGCAGCATACTCCGGCGCGGTCGAGCGCCACAGCATCGCGCATAAGTTGTTCGATGCCGCTGAGATCTTTTCCCTGCACCTTGTAGCCGCCCATCACATTCACCGACTGCGGCGTCAGACCAATGTGGCCGGCCACGGGGATTTCGGCGTCAATAATGCGGCGAATCAGGTCGGCGCGCTTTTCACCGCCCTCGATCTTCACTACCTCCGCGCCGCCTTCTTTCACAAAACGTGTGGCGTTATCGAGGGCGCTCTTAGCATCAACCTGATAAGACCCGTAAGGCATGTCGGCCAGCAGCATCGCGTGTTTCACACCACGCCGCACGGCCTTCACGTGATGCAGCATCTCGTCCATGGTGACCGAGAGCGTGTTGTCGTAGCCAAGAATGGTTTGGGCAAGGGAATCGCCCACCAGAATCATCTCGATGCCGGCTTCATCCACCAGGCGTGCGGTGGCGTAATCGTAGGCTGTAAGGCAAGTGAGTGGTTCGTGGCGGAGTTTGTATTCCCGCAGAGAAGCGGTGGTGACCTTCTGGCGGGGTTCCTTGGAACTAGAAAAGTCCTGGCGCCCGCCAATCGGGGTGAGACTCATTTTTCCTCCAGTGCCCCTCCAGCTCGGCCGGATAGAGCCTGTTCAGCATCTTCGTGGATGCTCCAAGTATTCTACTCTCGATAATCGGCAACGGCCAGCCCGTCTTCGGGAGCCGCCGGTTGCCACGTAAAAGTATTGCATTCAACGGGTTACGAAACGCAGAACGCCTACGCCCCTACCGCCTCCTGGCCGCCCAGTGGCAAGAAATACTGCGTCCCCTTGATCGGCTCGGTAACCTTGCGCAGCAACTCCTGCAAGTCTTCATTGCGGTCGACAAAGTCAATATCTGAAGTGTTGACGATCAGCAGGTCCGACGACGTATAGTGAAAAAAGAAGTGCTCGTATGCCTTCACCACTTCCTCGAGATACTCGTCGCTGACGGCGCGCTCGCCCGGCGCATTCTTTTTCTTCAGCCGCTTCTTCAGCACCTCGGGCGTGGCCTGCAAATAGATCACTAGGTCGGGCGTAGGCAACTGCTCGCGGAAGTGGTTGTAATAGCGATTGTAGGTGTCGAGTTCCTGATCGGTGAGGTTCAGGCAGGCAAAGAGCTTGTCTTTTTCGATGATGTAGTCGGCGACCACCGTCTTCTGCGAGCGCGGGCCCAGGTCAAGCGCCTGTAACTGCTCGAAGCGCCGCACCAGAAAGGCAAACTGCGCTTGAAATGCCGCGCCGCGCTCGCCCTCGTAAAAAGCCGCGAGAAAGGGATTGGACTCCGGCTCCATCACGCGCTGCGCATTCAGCCGCTCTGCCAGAATGCGCGCCAGCGTGCTCTTGCCGACTCGGATCGGACCTTCCACTGCAATGTAACGGGGCAGCTCGAAGAGATTGGCCATGGGCTCGCAATAATTCGGAAGTTGCAGGATAGCTCGGATGGAGCCGAGTGGCAATTGAGGGAAGAGTTAACAGCGCGATTTTGTAATTGGGTAATTTTGTAATTTGGTAATTTGAAACCGTCGCTGCGATCATCAATCGCCAAATCACCCGGCCGCTCAATTACTCGCTCGCATTCCGTTTACAATCCCCACATGATTGCTCTCGCCCTCACTGGTGCATCCGCCGCAGCCGCAGCTGCCGCGGGATATCAGTCCATGGCGCCCACGGGGCAGTGGTTTGGGCGGACTTTTACTGGACTAGCGCGCGGGTCAAGGAAAATCGCGCTGACCTACGACGACGGACCCAATGACCCGCACACGCTGCGACTACTCGAAGTGCTGGCCAGGCACGGCGTGCAGGCAACTTTTTTTCTGATTGGACGACATGCTGAGGACCTGCCTGATCTCGTTAACGAAATTGCGAGGGCAGGCCATGTGATCGGCAACCACACGTTCAGCCACCCCCTGTTGATTTTCAAGAGTGCTTCAGAAATCCGCGGAGAACTCTTACGCTGCCGGGCCGTCTTGCACGATGCGATCGGAAAACATTCCAATCTCTTCCGTCCTCCCTTCGGAGGTCGCCGCCCTACCGTGCTTCGCATAGCCCGCGAACTGGGTCTTGAGCCGGTCATGTGGAACGTAACCGGCTACGACTGGAATGCACCGCCCGCCGAGAAGATTGAACGCAAAGTCGCAAAACAGATTCGCGGTGGCGACGTGATTCTGTTGCACGATGGTGGGCACAAGCAAACGGGCGCCGACCGCTCCCAGACGGTGATCGCCACCGATAGATTGATTGCTCGGTACAAGACGGAAGGATACGAATTCGTTACGATTCCGCAGATGATGGCAGAGTCGGCCCTCAGCCACCAGCCGTCAGCCGTTAGCTAGATCGATTCCGTGCTGTGGCGAGTCATCCCTTCATCACCGCAAACGTCGACTTCGCCGCCGCAATCGTCTGCTGAACATCTTCCTCAGTATGCGTCGAACCCAGAAACGCCGCCTCGAATTGCGACGGCGGCAGATACACTCCGCTGTCAAGCATGACGCGGAAAAACTTGCCGAACGCGTCGGTTTTTGACTTCGCCGCCGAATCCCAATCCGTCACCGGCCCGGACGTGAAAAACCACGTAAACATCGATCCCACGCGGTTATGGCACAGCGCGACGCCCGCTTCCTTCGCGGCTGCGGCCACGCCCTCGACCAGTTCTCCGCTCAACTTGTCGATGCGCGGATAGATTTCCTGTTTATGATCGCGCAGATTTTTCAGCATCGCACAGCCCGCGGCCATCGCCAGCGGATTGCCTGAAAGCGTGCCCGCCTGGTACATCGGCCCCAGCGGCGCCACCAGATTCATAATCTCGCTCGACCCGCCATAGGCCCCGACCGGCAAGCCTCCGCCAATGATCTTGCCCAAAGTCGTCAGATCCGGACGAATATTGTAGAGTTCCTGCGCTCCTCCATAAGCCACGCGAAATCCCGTCATCACCTCGTCGAAAATCAGCACCGACCGTTCGCGTTCCGTAATCAATCGCAGCGCGACCAGATAATCGTCTGCGCCGGGAACGCATCCCATGTTTCCCACGACCGGTTCCACAATCACGCAGGCAATCTGATGCTTGAATTTTTGAAAGGCGTATTCCACCGCCTTGACATCGTTAAACGGCAAGGCCAGTGTGAATTGGATGAACTCCTCGGGAACCCCCGCCGATCCCGGAATGCCCAGCGTCGCCACGCCTGACCCTGCTTTCACCAGCAGCGAATCCGAATGCCCGTGGTAACAGCCCTCGAATTTCATAATGTACTTGCGCTTGGTGTAAGCACGCGCAAGACGGATGGCCGACATGGTTGCTTCGGTTCCGGAACTTACGAAGCGAACTTTCTGCATGGAAGGAAACGCAGCCAGCACCAACTCCGCCAGATCGGCTTCGGATGGCGTCGAAGCTCCAAAACTCGTGCCATTGCACGCAGCGCCGACGATGGCGTCGAGCACGTCCGGCGCGGCATGCCCAAGAATCAACGGTCCCCAGGACCCAACGTAGTCGATGTATTCATTTTCATCGGCGTCCCAGATATGCGATCCCTTGCCACGCACAATAAACGGCGGATCGCCGCCGACCGAAGCAAATGCGCGCACCGGCGAGTTCACTCCGCCGGGTATCATGCTCTCGGCTCGTTGCTGCAAACGGCGCGACTGCTCGACTTTTCGCGATGTTGTGGAGGGCATCAAGTGCTCCCGCAGAAGAAGACTGACTACTATAGCAGCGCCCGCGCAAAACAAATTAATCAGATATTCACGTTTTCGCCATCATCTTGCAATATGGTGCAGGTAACTTGGTTTCATCACGTTGCCCTTCTAACCGGGAGGGTTCAAGGACAGCTTCGGGGGCTCCGGGCTGTCCTTACTGATTTTAAGCAGGCGCTCCGCCTCCGGGATCACTTCAGATAAGCGCGAACCAGCCCGATCAAATCCTCGCCCAACTCCTCCGGCGATTCCATTTCGTGATCCGGATTCATCATGTGCAGGCGGATGTGATCTTCGAGAATCTCCGCCATCAAGCCGTTCACCCCGCCGCGAATGGCGGCCAGCAGCATCAAGATGTCCGCGCATTCGTCTCCCGCGGTGAGCGCACGCTCCACGGCCGCGAATTGCCCGCGTATCCGCTTGATGCGGAACAGGAGCTTCTGTTTCTCTTTTGAAATGATGGGAATCTTATCTTGCATTTTTTGTGGTTTCCTTGAAGTTTTTCCCTTGCCACTACCCTAGGGGGGTATGCTATAAGACTGGAGGCGGGAAATCCAGCGCTTCCGCCGGGGATCCGCCGAAAATCTTTATGAACTTTTTACAGCTTTCGTTCGCAGCACAAGATCAAGGCAAATGGGTTGAGACCCATAGAAAGGAGGGCAACGACAATGGCTTGCATGACTTTACTGGCACCACCAGTGGCGATGGCGACGACGCAGCTCACGCGCGTAAGCGGGTACGAAGTTTTCGCTCCGTGGCAGGCAGAAAACACGGATCGGCAACCTCTGCGCATGAACTGGGTCGTGGTCACCGGCAAAAACGACAGCCGCGTGCTCCGCATGCAACGGGCGACAGCTGACGACTGCTAAGAGCAAAAAGCTCAGCTGTAATACTCCTTTAACCAATCCTGCGTAGGCTCGGTGGACTGGCCGATCCATCCTCGGGGATGGTTCGGCCGCCCAAGCTGTATGCTCGTGCACGGACTTAACTATAGTTAACTTACTCTGGGGGAATCGGAAGAAATGAACGGGCGAGCCCCACTCGCGAGGCACGGCGGACACGTCCTGCTGCTTGCGCTCTGCGCTGCCGCTGTTCTCGGTCCACCCCTCCGAACTCAGGCCCAGCAGCCAGACGCACGCTCCACTTCGCAATCTGATTCGCAGCAGCAGTCTGCGCAGGCTCCTCCACAAGACGGCCGCGCAACTCCCCCAACCGCTGATGCCGATGCCGGCCCGGTAACAATGTTTCCGCATTCCGAGTCCAGCCGTTATTGGATCTCAGGACAGGCGAATATCGTTCTCCAGTGGCATTCGTCGTTTCCGGCGCAATACACCGGACCAAACAGCCTGACCCCATGGGCCCAAAGCGCCACCACCCATATCCTCACGCTTTACACCGGCTACGAGCTCACGCACACCACGGAAGTGTTCGCCGACATGGAGGATGCGACCGGTGGCGGCATCGGCAGCGCGCTCGGCCTCGCCGGTTACACCAATTTGGATTCCGTACGGCTGGTTCAAGGCCTGCCGCTTTCCAAAGCACCTTATCTGGCGCGCCTCATGTTCCGCCAGATCATCCCCCTGACCGACGAGCGCGTTGAAGCTGAGCGCGATGAGCTACACCTCGCCACGTCGCTGCCGGCGCGGCGCATCGAGCTTCGCGGCGGAAAATTCGACCTCGTTGATTTCTTCGATCTGAATTCTTTCGGGTCTGACAGCCACCTGCAATTCCTCAACTGGACCGTCGACGCCAATGGTTCCTATGACTACGCCGCCAACACGCGCGGCTACACCGACGGTGCGATCCTCGAGTACGACGACCACTGGTTCACAGCTCGATTCAGCGAAGCACTCATGCCGAAGGTTGCGAACGGCATCCATCTCGATGCAGACATCGCGCGCGCCCGCTCGGAAAACTTCGAACTGGAGGCGCGCGGGAACCTCATCGCCCATCGGCCCGGTGTGGTACGCCTGCTGAGCTACCTCAATCACGCCAACATGGGAAACTATCGCCAGGCCGTCGCCGACTACTATCTCGACGGCGAGACTTCGCCTCCCAACATCATTTCGACCCGCCAACAGGGGCGCCACAAGTACGGCTTCGGGCTTAACTTCGAGCAGGAGATCGTTTCGAACGTCAATTTTTTTGGCCGCCTCGGCTGGAGCGACGGCCACAACGAATCGTTCGCCTATACCGAGGACGACCGCACGCTGGAACTGGGAGGCTTTTCTAAGGGCGCCGCATGGCATCGCCGAAACGACCGCGCCGGAGTAGCCTTCGTGACCAATGGAATTGTGTCAGCCCATCAGCAGTATCTAGCGCTCGGAGGTCTGGGATTCATTCTCGGCGACGGCGGTTTGACCTATGGCCCGGAAAAAATCGTCGAGACCTTCTACACCGCGCACGTATGGCGCGGAGTCTTCGCATCCCTCGACTTGCAACACATCAACAATCCCGGCTACAACGTTGTTCGCGGCCCAGTCACGGTCGGCGGTCTCCGTCTCCACGTCGATTTTTAAGGACACAAAGAAGCAAACGTTACTTCTCCACCTTCACGCCCTTCCAGAACGCCACGTACCCAGTGATCTGCTTCGCCGCCGGCTTCGGCTCCGGATAAAACCACGCCGCCCCAGTGTTCCTTTTGCCCTCCACTTCGACATCGTAGTAGCTCGCCGTGCCCTTCCACGGACACACCGTGTGCGCGTCGCTAGGTTTGAAATATTCCTCGCGGATCGCATCGGGCGGAAAATATTGATTCCCCTCCACCTCGACCGTCGCATCGCTCTCGGCCAGTACCGCGCCTTCCCAGGTTGCTTTTGCCATAATGCCCATATAGATTCCTACCAGGCGCAGCAGGTTCAAACGTTGTGGGACCAAGTGTTGTAGGAGAAAGATGCCCCAGGCAGCCACAAGAACGCGTTTCAACGGCCATTCGATGACGGGCGCTCTGGAGCGCGTCCTCGTCTGCTCTCCCCGCACCGCCGGCTGGAACCAGCCGCATCGCGCGGCTTGCTGGCAAGAACTGGGTTTCCAGCATGCGCCTGATTTCGCCACTGCGCAGTCACAGCATGAAGCCCTCTGCCGCGAGTTGGAAATCGCAGGCGCCGAAGTTGTGGAGATGCCGCCCGCGCCTGATCTTTCACTCGACTCCGTCTACGCACACGACGCGTCCCTTCCCACCGATTACGGATTGATCGTGCTCCGTCCCGGCAAGCCCAACCGCGTCGCCGAAGGTCAGCACCACGCTTCGTTTTATGAGTCCCTCGATGTCCCGACGCTCGGCACAATCGAACCTCCCGGCACCGCCGAAGCCGGAGACATGGTCTGGCTCGATTCGAAAACTCTGCTAATCGGCCACGGCTACCGCACTAATGCCGCCGGCATTCAGCAGATCCGCGACCTGCTCGCGCCCAAAGGAGTGCAAGTTTTTCCGGCACCCTTGCCCTATGGCCCGGGCCCGTCCGCGTGCCTGCACTTGATGTCGCTGATCAGCCTGCTCGATGAAAAAACTGCGTTAGTCGATCTCCCGTGGCTAGCGGTCGAGACCGTCCTACTACTCCGGTCCAGCGGATACGACTTCATCGAAATCGACGCCTCCGAGCGCGACACGCTGGCCTGCAACGTCCTGGCCCTAGGCCACAATCGCGTGCTGGCAATTGAAGAAAATAAAAAGACGAACGCCCGCCTCCACCAGGCCGGATACGATGTCCGCACTTTCCCGGCCAACGAACTCTGCATCAACGGCAGCGGCGGCCCCACCTGCCTGACTCGCCCCCTGTTGCGCACCTGATCAAAGATTGAGCGAGATAGTGGATTGTGTGGGATCCGATTGTGTGGGAACGGGCGTATTCGCCCGTTCCGCTGAGCACAGCGAGGCGGGCACCACCACAAGCTCACTGGAATCGGCAGCCGTCTCCACCCCCGCTCCTGCTAAAATAATCCTGCATGCTTCTTCCCTTCGTCCGCGAACTCTTCACGGACGTAGAAAAGCTTCCCGCCTTCACGCGTGTAGCCTCCCACCTCAAGGAGGGCACGGGGCGGCTTCGTGTCTCCGGCCTCACTCCCACGGCAAAAGCCTTGCTACTCGTGCTGTTTCAACGCACCGCCGCCCGCCCGCTGATCTTTGTAGTCAACGACAACCGCGCCGTCGAAGATTTCGTCCCGGTACTGCGCAGCTTCTGTGAATTAACCGCCGCCGGCGATCCGGATTCCGTCATCTCCCTCCCAGCCCGCGACGTGCTTCCGTTCCAGAATCTCTCGCCGCATCCCGAACTCCAGGAAGAACGCGCCACAGCTCTCTGGAAGATTGCGACCGGCGCAGCCTCGATCGTCGTCTCGCCAGTAGCAGCCACAGCGATCCGCCTGCGCTCCAACGATTATTACGCCGACCTCGCCCGCACCGTCCGCCGCGGCGAATCCTTCGACCTCGAAGCCCTGCTCGCTCACCTCAATACCGTCGGTTACACTTCTACCGACGTCGTCGAGATGCCCGGCCAATACGCGGTGCGCGGCGGCATCCTCGATGTTTACTCGCCCGAAGCCGACCGGCCCCTGCGCATCGAATTCTTCGGCGATGAAGCCGATTCCATCCGTAAATTCGATCCCGCTTCGCAGCGTTCCTCAAACCCGGTTGACGAGGCGCTGCTTCTTCCGCTAACCGAAACCCCAGTCAGCGAGCATCTGCTCGGAGCCATTCACACGCGCCTCAGCGGCAAGCGCATCGTCGGCAATGAGGAGATCGTCGAAGCCGCGGTCCGCGCCGGAGGCGTCAACGTTTTCCCTGGCTGGGAGTTCTACTCGCCCGTAGCTGGAGCCGACAGCAGCATCTTCGATCTACTTCCCAGCGCTGCAGTCCTTCTCGACGAACCCGATCAGCTCCAGCAAGAGTTCGACCGCTTCTGGACCCGTGTTCAGGAAGCCCACGAGCGCAGCGGCGTTGGCAATCTGGTTCGTCCCGAAGATCTTTATTTGCCGCCCGAAGACTGGCAGCAAAAAACCGCAAATCTTCCCGGCGCCGATATCGAACACCTCGGCATCACCCGCGGCTTGGAAGAAGATGCAGTCACTTTCCTCACCCAGCCCTCGCCGCGCTTCCACGGCGCGGTTCCAGCCATGCTCACAGAAGTGCAGAAGCTAAACTCTGACGGCAAGCGCGTACTCTTCGCCGTCCCTAACACTGGAGAAGTCGAGCGCCTCGCCGATGTTTTCACCGAATACAACGTCTCGTTTCGTTTAGGAAGCCGCACCCGCGGCGGCGAGAGCTACGCCGACGAAACCAGCTATTTCGCGGGCGAGGTCCTCACCACCACGCTCGCCACGGCCTACATCCCCGAAGGCGTTCTGCTCCCCGAGGCCAATCTTGCCGTCTTCGGCGCGCGCGATCTCTTCGACGAATCCGACACGGTGGCCTCGCGCCCGCAGCGCTTAAAGTCCAAGGTCTCCGCGTTCCTCTCCGACTTCCGCGATCTCCAGGTCGGCGATTACGTCGTCCACGTCGAACACGGCATCGGCCAATATCAGGGCCTGAAGGAAATTAACCACGGAGACGGCCCCGCCGAATTCATGCTGCTCGAGTTTGCCGAAGCTGCCCGTCTCTACGTTCCGCTCACGCGCTTAGATCTGGTACAGAAATATCGCTCCTCAGAAGGCGCGAAACCAGTTTTAAGTCATCTCGGCACCGCCGCCTGGTCGAAGACAAAATCCCGCGTGCGCAAGGCCATGAAAGACATGGCCGACGAACTCCTCAAACTCTACGCCGAGCGCAAAACCGCCGTCGGACACGCCTTCCCGCCCGGCAACGAATGGTTTCGCGAGTTCGAGGACGCCTTCGAATTCAACGAGACCGAAGACCAAGGCCAGGCCATCAAAGATGTATTGCGCGACATGGAATCCCCGCAGCCCATGGACCGCCTGCTCTGCGGCGACGTAGGCTACGGCAAAACCGAAGTCGCCATGCGCGCCGCCTTCAAAGCTATCAGCGACAACAAGCAAGTCGCGGTTCTAGCGCCCACAACCGTTCTAGCCTTCCAGCACTTCGAAACTTTCAAGCAGCGCTTCGCCCCGTTCCCCGTCACCGTTGAAATGATCAGCCGCTTCCGCTCGCCAAAGCAGCAAAAAGAAATCCTGCAAAAAACCGAAGCCGGCAAAATCGATATCCTCATCGGCACCCACCGCATCCTTTCGAAAGACATCAAGTTTTCCGACCTCGGCCTGTTAATCGTCGACGAAGAACAGCGCTTCGGCGTCCGCCACAAAGAGCGCATCAAACAAATGCGCAAGCAAGTGGACGTGCTGACCATGTCAGCCACGCCCATCCCGCGCACCCTGCACATGTCGCTGGTAGGACTGCGCGACATGAGCGTGATCGAAACTCCACCCAAAGATCGCATGGCGATCCAGACGGTAGTCGCCAGCTGGGATGAAAAGCTAATTCAGTCCGCGATTGAGCAGGAACTGGAACGCGGTGGCCAGGTCTACTTCGTGCACAACCGAGTCGACACCATTTGGGAAATCGCAGCGAAACTTCAAGCATTAGTTCCCAAAGCGAAAATCATCGTAGGCCACGGACAAATGTCCGAAGGCGAACTAGAAAAAGTGATGCTGAAGTTCATGCATCACGAAGCCGACATCCTGGTTTCAACCACAATCATCGAAAACGGTCTCGACATCCCGCTCTGCAACACAATCCTGATCAACCGCGCCGACCGCCTCGGTCTGTCAGAGTTGTATCAACTGCGCGGCCGAGTAGGCCGCTCCAGCCGCCGCGCCTACGCCTACCTTATGCTTCCGCCGGAGATCGAACTGACGCCAATAGCCCGCCGTCGCCTGGCAGCACTCAAAGAGTTTTCGGACCTGGGCGCAGGATTCAAAATCGCCGCCCTCGACCTCGAACTCCGCGGCGCTGGCAACATGCTAGGCGGCGAACAAAGCGGCCACATCGAGGCCATCGGCTTCGAGCTCTACACCCAGATGCTCGAGCGCGCCGTCCGCGAGATGAAAGGCGAAGCCGCCCCCGACGAAGCCGAAACCCAGCTCAATCTGGGCTTAAACATTCGCATCCCCGCTGATTACGTTCCCGAAGAAAACCAGCGCCTGCAAATGTATAAGCGAGTGGCCAGAGTAGAAACGGAATCCCAACTAACCGACGTATCCGCAGAGTTGCAAGACCGCTACGGCCCACCTCCGCCGGCAGTCCGCAACCTGCTCGACTACGCCTCGCTAAAACTCCTGTGCATGAAAGTAGGGGTGAACGCAATCGAGCGCAAACGCGACTTCGTAACCTTAAAATTCCGCCAGGACGCCACGGTTGATCCCGAGCAGCTAGCCCGCTTCGTCTCCACTCAGCGCGGCGCGCAATTCACCCCAGATGGAATGTTGAAATTTGTCTTGAAGGCCACAGCCGCGGAAGAAGTCCTCCGCGCCCTGCGCACGGTATTGGAGCAACTGGCCAACGTCGAGACAGGATCAGAAGTTCGATCCGCCGGACAGGCGCAGCTTTGAAAGGGCGCGGCTTCAGCCGCCTCGCCAGTTCCAAACCCCAGCAGGTACAATTGTCCGGCAACCGAAGTCGCGCAGCCAACGACTAACTACGGACCAACGACCTCCATGCCCATGAAAGTCCGCAAAGCCGTTTTCCCCGCAGCCGGCCTCGGCACCCGCTTCCTGCCCGCCACCAAAGCCCAGCCCAAAGAAATGCTCCCGCTGGTCGACAAGCCCATCATTCAATACGGAGTAGAAGAAGCCATAGCCTCGGGCTGCGACCAGATCCTCATCATCACCGGCCGCGGTAAGCAGGCCATCGAAGATCACTTCGACGTCAGCTACGAACTCGAGACCATGCTCGAGCAGCGTGGGAAAACTGACCTGCTAAAGATCGTCCGCTCCATCTCCGACATGATTCACGTAGCCTACGTCCGCCAGAAAGAAGCGCTGGGCCTGGGCCACGCAGTGCTCATGGCCCGCGAGCTGGTAGGCAACGAGCCTTTCGCCGTGCTGCTCGCTGATGACGTAATCGACGCCGAAGTCCCGTGCCTCAAACAAATGGTGGAAGTTTTTGATCAAACTCAGTGCTCAGTACTGGCCACGCAGATCATCGAAGGAAAAATGATTTCTTCCTATGGCGTACTCGACGTAAAGCCCCCCGACCCCCGCTTCGGAGGCCGCCTCTACGAAATCAAAAATATGGTGGAAAAACCCAAGCCGGAAGAAGCCCCGTCGAACCTGGCCATCATCGGCCGCTACATTCTCACGCCTGCAATTTTCGATTGCCTCGCCAACACCAAGGCTGGCGCCGGAGGCGAACTGCAGCTAACCGACGGCATGCGCCTCTTGCTGCAGAAAGAAAAAATGTACGCCTACGTCTACGAAGGCCGTCGCCACGACGCCGGAGACAAACTAGGCTTCCTGAAAGCCACAGTAGAGTTCGCCCTGAAACGCGAAGACCTGGGCCAGCCCTTCCGCGAATACCTAAAGGGATTAAAGCTGTAATTGGTTCCATGCTTGTGTGGGGACGGACGCATTCGTCCGTCCAGCAAGTGTTGGTGTGGGGACGGCCGCCTCGGCCGTCCAGCCAAGCGCAGCGCGGCGCAGGCGCCACCACGACTCTAGACGCCCCTCAACTTCTTCGACTTCTCCTCCACCCCGCGAGCCAGCTTCTCCTTATGCGCGACAAGCTTCTCACCAACCGAAGCATCCCGGAGCGCTATCATCTGCGCCGCAAGAATCCCGGCGTTAGTAGCCCCCGGCTTGCCAATCGCCACAGTAGCCACGGGAATCCCCGCCGGCATCTGCACGGTAGCCAGCAAAGAATCCATCCCCTGCAGCGCCGTCGATGGAATCGGCACACCGATCACAGGAAGAGTGGTGTGAGCCGCAATCACCCCAGCCAGATGCGCCGCCCCCCCAGCTCCGGCAATGATCACGCAGATCCCGCGCCCCGCAGCCTTCCGCGCAAAGTCAGCGGTACGATCCGGCGAACGGTGAGCCGAAGTAACGTCGATCTCATAACCAATCCCAAACTCCTCCAATGCTTTCCCAGCCTCGCGCATAATCTCAAGGTCAGAATCGCTGCCCATCACAATCGAAACCAGAGTCTTACTCATTTATCTCCTTATCTTGTCATCCTGAGCGAAGTCGAAGGGGACCCCTTGTACTCAGAAACAACCACCGACTCGAAATGGAACCCCTACCACGACGGTAACCTACTTCTTCAGCGCCCGCGCCGCAATGTCCCTGCGGTAATGCGCCCCATCAAAGTGAATCATCTCGCAAGCCTGATACGCCCGCGACACCGCAGTCTCCAAATCCGCGCCGCGCGCCGAAACCCCCAGCACTCGCCCACCAGCCGTATAAAACTCCCCATCGCGCTTCGAAGTCCCAGCGTGAAAAACTTTAACTCCCTCAACCGCCGCAGCCTCATCAAGCCCCGTAATTTTCTTCCCCACCTCAAACGTTCCCGGATATCCTCCCGAAGCCATCACCACGCACACCGAAGCATCGCGCGACCACGTAAAATCCCCATCGCTGGCCCTGCCCGCAATCGAAGCTTCCAGCGCATCCACCAGATCGCTCTCCAGGCGCATCAGAATCGGCTGGGTCTCCGGATCGCCAAACCGGCAATTAAACTCCAGAACCATCGGACCGCGCGCAGTCATCATCAGGCCGCAATAAAGCACGCCCTTAAACTCCGCGCCTTCCACTTTCATCCCCTCGACCACCGGACGCGCAATGTGATTCAACAGCCAGTCGCGCATCTTGTCGTCAACAATGTCGGCAGTCGAATACGCGCCCATCCCGCCTGTATTCGGCCCAGTGTCGCCTTCGCCCACGCGCTTGTGATCCTGCGCCGCCACCAGCGGCGCAACCCGCTCGCCATCGCTCAGCACCAGAAACGAAAGCTCTTCACCCTGCAAACATTCTTCCAGCACCACCCGCAATCCCGCCTGTCCCACCATCTTGCCGCTCAACATTTCCGCCGCCGCGCGCGCCGCCTCCTCTTTGGTCGCCGCGATCACCACCCCCTTGCCCGCCGCCAATCCATCCGCCTTAACCACCACCGGCACGTGAAAGTGCGTCAACGCCGCGCGCACTTCTTCCATCGAATCGCAGATCGCATAATGCGCCGTCGGAATGCGATGCCGCTGCAGAAATTCCTTGGCAAAGCTCTTGCTCGCCTCCAGTTGCGCCGCCGCCTTGGTCGGCCCAAACACCGGCCACCCGCGCCGCGTAAACTCATCGACCACGCCCAGAGTCAAAGGCAACTCCGGTCCCACCACGGTCAGGTCCGGACGCACCTGCTCGCCGAGTGCGACCATCGAATCCAGATTCTTCAGGTCAACCGCCAGGCATTCCGCATCTTCCCCAATGCCGCCGTTGCCCGGCGCGCAGTAGAGCTCCGAAATCCGCGGCGACTGCCGCAGCTTCCACACCAAAGCATGCTCGCGCCCACCGCTGCCGAGGACCAGAACTTTCATAACCAGAGAATCAAGGTTAGGGGCAGAGAACGAACGCTGTCAAACGCGCGCAGCAGACCTCTATAGAGAACGAAAGCCTTCCCCAAAAATATTCATGTGGGGACGGACGCATTCGTCCGTCCCGTCGAGCGCAGCGAGGCAGCCTTGCAGCTCTCCGACCCTCGAAGGGTTAACTCCACTTAACTCCATCGTATAATCTTGGCAATGATCACCGTCTCCAAAGAAGACTATCTAAAGGCCATCCTCGAAGCCGAGAGCGAAGGCGAATCCGTAATCTCCGCCCGCCTGGCCGACTGGCTGAAAGTCTCAGCCCCCGCCGTCACCATGGCCCTGCGCCGCCTGAAAAAAGACGGCCTCGTGCGCGTGCAGACTGACGGCCACGTGCGCCTCACCGCCGCCGGCCGCAAGATTGCCCGCAAACTCACACTCCGCCATCACCTGATCGAACGCATGTTATCGGAACTCTTCGGCATGGAGTGGTGGAAGGTCCACGATGAAGCCGAGCGCCTCGAGCACGCCGTCTCGCCCGATTTCGAAGCCAAACTCCTGGCGAAACTAGGGAAGACAGGTGCCTGTCCCCACGGTAACCTCAGCGAGATGGAAAGTCCCGCCAGCCGCCGCCATCGCGGACTGCTCCTGCTCTCCGACGCCGCACCTGGAGCCGCCTACGCCGTCAGCGGAATTTACGAGCGCGATCGCCGCCTGCTCGAGTTTCTCGAAGCCCGCGGCATTCGCCCCGGAGCCAGACTGCGCCTCCTCGAACGCAACTACGACCAAACCCTCGCTCTCTCCACCGTCGCCGGCAACGTTTCCCTGGGCCGCGCCGCCGCCGAGCGCGTCTGGGTCTCCCCCGCCGACCACCACCCCACCCGTTAATCGACGTCTTAATAATGTTGTCATCCTGAGCGAAGGGTGTGCTTTACGAAGTGAAGCACACCCGCAGTCGAAGGACCCCTTGCATCTTTGCAGAACCACAGGCACAGCAAGGCATTTCTATTACCGCTCCGACCCCGCCAAACTTCAGTTAACCACGGTTTATTCCATAGTGTATACTCACGCTAATCTCTGCCGAAGCAAGTCCCACCGGACACATCGTCAGAGATTCTCTGCATACCAACCTCCAACCGATGAAGCCTGTCGTCACCCAAGTCGAAGAAGAAGTAGTAATCACCCACGAAGATGTCGACCGTGCTCACGATCGCGTCCGTGTCTCCACCGCGCGCGCCCAGCACGGCTTTTCCTCGCGCGCGCGCCTGCTGTGGTTGCTGGTCGGTCCTGGTGTCCTCGTTATGTTGGGAGAAAACGACGGCCCCAGCATGCTCTCCTACGCCGCCACCGGCGCAAAATTCGGCATCGGATTCTTTCTTCCCTTCGTGGCCCTCACGTTTTGCATGGCCATCGTAGTCCAGGAAATGACCGTCCGCCTCGGCGCCGCCACCCATCGCGGACACGCCGAACTCATCTTCGAGCGCTTCGGCCCCTTCTGGGGATGGTTCTCCATGATCGACCTCGGCATCGGCAACTTCCTAACTCTAATCACCGAGTTCATCGCCATCCGCGCCGGCCTCGGGTTCTTCGGCGTCCCTCCGTGGATGGCCGTCCTTATCGCGCTGGTGATCCTGTACGCAGCGCTCATCAGTCACCGCTACTGGACCTGGGAACGCATCACCCTGGCCGCAGCCGCATTCAACTTGATTTTCATTCCGGTCGCGCTGATGAGTCACCCCGCGTGGCATTCCGTCGGCCACGCCTTCCTCACCTGGCAACCGCTTCCCGGCTTCAACAAAGACACACTGCTACTTGTCCTCGCCGACATCGGAGCCACCGTTACCCCGTGGATGCTTTTCTTCCAGCAGAGCGCGACCGTCGACAAAGGAATGACCACAAAAGACATCCGCTTCGGCCGCATCGACACCGTCTTGGGCGCAACCCTGGCAACCGCCGCAGCCATCGCCACAATCCTGGCAACCGCTCCTCTCTTCGCCCACCAGATGACCGCCGATAATTACCAGGCGGCCCAGTTCGCCCAGGCTCTCCAGCCCATCATCGGCCGCTTCGGCGCATCACTCTTTGCCCTCGGCATGGTCGAGGCCGGCATCGTGGCCGCCATCACCATCTCAACCTCTTCGGCCTACGCTTTCGGAGAGGTCACCCACAAACCGCACAGCCTCAACCTCCCCATGGGGCAAGGCAAATCGTTCTACGCGGTCCTAACTCTATGTGCCGTCGCCGCCGCGGCCATCGTTCTCATCCCAGGCCTGCCGCTGGTCTATGTGGTCTTGCTGGTAAACGTAGTCGCCGTTCTGGCCATGCCCCCGGCGTTGGTATTCCTCTTCATGCTGGTCAACGACAAAGAAATCATGGGCGACCTGGTCAGTCCATGGTGGGCAAACATACTATCCAGCGCGGTCGTATTTATTCTCACCGCCGCCGGCATACTCTTCGGCGTGAGCATAATCGCCCCCAACATCTTCGCCGCTCTGGGAGGAACGTAACCAGTGCAACTGGATGCAGCTTTTCAAGGAGGGTGGAGCAGGCCTTCGAGGCCTGCGTTAAAGGGCTGTTACATTTGGATGCGGGCTTTAGCCACACTGAGAAATCAGGAAGGCCACGACTTCAGTCCTGCCGGTAGACACTGGAATCACGAGGGCTTTAGCCCCTGAGGCGTTTTTCACGACAGCATAATTATTTTTAAACTGGGAGAATAAATTTCGTGGTAAAGAAAGAACAACCCTCGCTCGCCGATCAAACCTGGGTGCTCTCTTCCCTCGAACACGATCAACTGGTCAAAGCCAAGAAGCACCCCATCCCGCGTCGTCACCTAAAAGGCCCGGAACTCATAGTCCTCTGGGCGCTTCGACTCTACCTTCTATTCATGATGGCAGTAGTCATCTACCAGGTGTGGATCGCCGCTCGCTAAACGCAGAATTACTTCGTCTTCTGCTCGCTCGCCGTCTCCTCCTGCTGCTCCTCAGCTTTTTGCCAGCTGGAATCGGGATTGTATTCTTTCATCGCTTTGGCCATGGCATCGGTCTTCGGCCCGAGATCCTTTTGATAGACCACTCCGTCCTGCCCCACGATGAACGTCATCACGCCCGACGATCTGTATACTGCCGGATACGCCACGAAAGCGAAGCCCCCAGTCATCTTCCCGTCGACCATGTAACTCTTAGTCCCGCCCGGCGCATGTTTCCCCTGCCGCGTCAGGATGTGGTAGTAATACCCGCGATACGGAGTCGGAGCGCTGTCCCGGCTCTTGGCATAACTCTCCGTCACCGCCGCCGCCACCAGCGGTCCAACCGGGCTTAGTGGTTCGCCGGCTGCAGCCTTCCAATAGAGGCCGTCGCGCTGCCCTTCGTCACTAAAGATTTTCTGTGCGTACTCGTTGTGTTGTGCCGAGTATTCCTTTTGCGCCGACGCCAGTTCCTGGCAAACCTTGATCGTCGACATTTCGTTCCGCCCAACCCGGCGGTACAGAATTTCCTTCTTCCCCGCTTCCGTGTCGAAATACCACGTCCCGCCTTTGTCCACCAGCGGTATGGGCGTCGGCCAGTTTTCCGCGCCGATATACAGAACCGTCGTCCCGTCCGGCTCTTTCACCAGACGATGCATTTCCTGATACTTCGCCACGAAGTTAGCCCGGCTCTGTGCGTCCTCGGCTTCGTCGCCGGACGAAACAATCTCTTTTCCGTCCGCCCCCAGAATGCCCAGCATCATTTTCTCGTCGTTACTCTGCGCCGCCGTAAACAGCGCGTTGCTCGCCTCTTCCGCGGATGAAAAAGTTTTCTGCCCCGGTTGCTGCGCCGCTAATGGGGAAGCAAGGGTCCCCATTACAAGAGCCACGACCGCGGCCGCCGCAAGAAGATCTGCCCGATGAGTTTGATAGAAATTCAACTTCGCTCGCTGCATATGGCTTCTCTCCATTTCAAAATCTTCGAACTGTGGGAAAACAACGATCTCCGATTACTGATTAACGTCGTCCGCCTCCGTGAGACCCTCCGCCACCGTGGAACCCTCCGCCGCCATGGAAGCCACCCCCAAAGCTGGCCCTGCCGCGCGACGAGAAGCTCCGCGTTTCTCCGCCGCGGTTGTAGCCGCTGAAGGCGCCCGAGCGCACTCCGCTCTGGCCGCGCGGCGCAGCATATCCTCGAGCCGCCTGCCGGTCTCCATTGAATGGTCTAGCTCCTCCGGCACGGTCGAAACCACCGCCACGAGCAAATCCGCCGCGAGCATATGCGCCCCGGTTATAGAACGTCCGGCTCCCGGAGTAGTACCTTCCACCGCCGAATCTCGCGTAATGGTTATGCCAGTCGAATCCCCAATGACCCCATCCCCATCCAAAACCGCCCCACCATCCGATTCCAAAGCCAATTCCGAACGAAAGATACGGGCCCCCAAACCAGATTCCAGGGTACGGATACCATCCTGGCCACGCCACGATGGGATACCCGTAAACCAGCCAGGGATCATACGCCGGAACGTAAACCACATCCGGATCGGCTGGCTCAATCTCGATATCCGAGTCCTGATCCGTAACCGTTTGCTGCGGCGTGCTCTTCAGATTGCCCGCCTCTTCCGCTTTCCGGCGCATTACCTGCACCGCATCCATCACTTCCGCCTGCTGGTTGTAGTAAGCATCACCCAGCGACGACGTCCACGAAAGATTCTTGTCCATATTTCCCAGAACGGAGGGAAACGCCGTGAGCGCCTTCACGCTCGGATCCCAGGGTTGCTGATTCACTGCGTTGCCCAAATCAGTCCCCTTCAACTCAGGATTCGCTTGCAGCCATCGATCCGCCTCTACCACTTGCTCGGGAAACGTTGACGCCGCCAGAATCTGCGCCACCAGCGAATCCGGATACAACGCAATCGGCGCAACTAATCGCTGCAATTCCTCGGGAGTCTGCTGCGTGTACGGCGGCGCCGGCGCTGGTGCTGCCGTCGCCGGGGGAGCACCCTGATCCTGCGCGGCCCACAAGTTCTGCGGCATAGTCGCAAACACCAGAACCACGGACAACAGGCAACCCAAACTCTGTTTGCCCAAACTTCCGATCTGTCCGAAAGTTTTCATATGCTTAACCCTCCCCTGCACCTTCATCGCCTCAGCCTGCCCTTAGATAGATGACCCGGCCGCAATTTAGGTTTCACGCGACCTGTCATCCGGAGGAAGCGGAGTCGCACGCGAAGCGAGCGACTCCCGACGAATGGATCTATGTATTTTTTTGTAAACTGCCACGGCTGATCGCGCGCCCGCGTCAAGACTAAGTCGAGAATCCGAGCCTTCCGTGCGATCAACCCTGCGCAATCCCCGCCAGAACCACTCGCCCGTCCGCATAGTACCTCTCAACCAGGCCTGCGTTGACTTGTCTCAGCCTCCAACCTAAGATGTGCTCTCAGTCGCACAGGCGCCCGCGCAGCGCAGACAACATGCCCGATTCTTCTTCACTCGTCGGACAAACCTTCTCTCACTATCGCGTGATCGAGAGACTCGGCGGCGGCGGCATGGGCATCGTCTACAAGGCTCAGGACACGCGCCTCGACCGCTTCGTCGCTCTGAAATTTCTCCCCGACGACCTCGCCAACGATCCCCAAGCCCTCAGCCGCTTTCGCCGCGAAGCCAAAGCCTGAAGGCCGGCATCGTGTCTTTCATGGCCCTGCATTCACTCGACGGCAAGTCCTTCCTCTACACTCTCGCCGCCCACGGCGAAACCACTATCTTCCGCCAGCCCTTGCACAACGGCACCCCGGTCGGCTCCGCAGTCCCAGCCCTCAAACTCCCTTTCTCTCTCCGGGAAGACTACGGCGGCAACACCTTCGCCGTCTCTCCCGATCTCTCTTCGGTGGTTTACGCCCGCCCCGGCGGCTACGACGACCTCTACTTCCTCTCGCAAAAATAATCCGCACGCCTCCCACGCCTCTACGCAATCCGCCCCAAAACGACTAAACTTAAAGGTTCCATCATCAGGGAAGGCCATCATGTCGTTAAACAGCTTCAACTCCCGCTCCACTCTCAAAGCAGGCGACAACGAATACGAAATCTACCGCCTCGATGCTCTCGACCACCAAGGCATCTCCACCAAACATCTCCCCTTTTGCCTGCGCATCCTCCTGGAAAACTTGCTGCGCACCGAAGACGGCCGCAATGTAAAGAAGGAAGACGTCCGCTCCATGGCTGCATGGAATAAAAATTCCCAGCCCGATAAAGAAATCGCCTTCACCCCCAGCCGCGTCCTACTCCAGGATTTCACCGGCGTCCCCTGCGTAGTCGACCTCGCCGCCATGCGCGACGCCATGCAACGACTAGGCGGCGATCCCGCTCTCATCAATCCTCTCCAACCCGTAGAACTCGTAATCGACCACTCAGTGCAGGTCGACGAATTCGGCACCGCCACCGCCTTCGACGTAAATGCTCTTCTCGAATTCCAGCGCAACAAAGAGCGCTACTCTTTTCTCCGCTGGGGCCAAACCGGCTTCCGTAACCTAGCAATAGTCCCCCCCGACACCGGCATAGTCCACCAGGTAAATCTCGAATACCTGGCCCGAGTAGTCTTCGTCCAGGAAACAAATGGCAAGCAGGTGGCCTACCCCGACACCCTCGTAGGCACCGACAGTCACACAACGATGATTAACGGGTTGGGGGTGCTGGGGTGGGGCGTAGGTGGGATCGAGGCGGAAGCTGCGATGCTCGGGCAGCCTGTCTCCATGCTGATTCCGCTGGTGGTTGGCGTGAAGCTTACTGGGCGGCTGCGCGAAGGCGCTACTGCGACCGATCTCGTTCTCACCATCACCGAGATGCTGCGCAAGCACGGCGTTGTCGGAAAGTTTGTCGAGTACTTCGGTCCGGGGCTGCGCGATCTTCCGCTCGCTGACCGCGCTACCATCGCCAACATGTCGCCAGAATACGGTGCTACCTGCGGCATCTTCCCCGTCGACAAAGAAAGTTTGAAATATCTGAAACTCAGCGGACGCAGCGACGAACAAATCGCGCTGGTCGAAGCCTACTGCCGCGAGCAGGGACTTTTCCACGATGACAAAACTCCCGAAGCCGAATACTCCGAACTGCTCACGCTCGATCTCGGCACGGTTGAGCCCAGCCTGGCCGGCCCCAAGCGTCCACAAGATCGTGTGATTCTCTCCCAGGCCGCCGAGTCCTTCCACAAGGCCCTGCCGTCGCTCATCAAACCGAAGACTGGGGCGAAAACCAACGGGTCGGGAGCGACTAACTCCGCTACGAATTCAGCCAGATGGGAGCAGGAAGGCGGCAGCCCCGCCGCCATCGGCGTCGAAGATCCGAACGACCACGAACACGTTCCACAGGATGTAAAGAACGCGCTCAAGCACGGCAGCGTTGTGATCGCAGCCATCACTTCCTGCACCAACACTTCAAACCCTTCAGTAATGATCGGCGCAGGATTGTTGGCGAAAAAAGCGGTCGAGAAAGGCTTGTCAGTTCCGCCGTGGGTGAAAACATCGCTGGCGCCGGGCTCGAAAGTCGTCCGCGATTATCTTGAGAACGCAGGCCTGACGCCGTATCTCGAGAAGTTGAAATTCAACATCGTCGGGTACGGATGCACAACCTGCATCGGCAACTCCGGCCCGCTGCCGGAAGAAGTCTCGAAGACCATCGACGAAAAAGATCTTGTCGTCGCTTCCGTGCTTTCCGGCAATCGCAACTTCGAAGGCCGCATCAACTCTGAAGTCCGCGCCAACTATCTGATGTCGCCGCCGCTGGTGGTAGCCTTCGCGCTCGCCGGACGCATCGACATCGACCTGCGCAAAGACGCGATCGGCAAGGGCAGGGACGGCAACCCCGTCTACCTCGCCGACCTCTGGCCCATGCAGCGCGAAGTCGACGAGGCCATTCAGCAGTCCGTGACCGCGGAGATGTTCTCGAAAACGTACGCCGAAGTTTTTGAGGGCGACGAGCGTTGGCGCGGCCTGAAGATTCCCAAAGGCCAGACCTACGCCTGGGAAAAAGATTCCACCTACATCCGCCGCGCTCCCTACTTCGAAGGCATGAAGATCAAACCCTCGGCGGTTGAAGACATCAAGCGCGCGCGCGTCCTCGCGGTGCTCGGCGACAGCGTCACCACCGACCACATTTCTCCCGCCGGCTCCATCAAGAAAGACGGCCCCGCCGGAAAATATCTACAGGAGCACGGCGTCAAGCCCGCCGACTTCAACTCCTACGGCTCGCGCCGCGGCAACCATGAAGTCATGGTGCGCGGAACTTTCGCCAACGTCCGCCTGCGCAACAAACTGGTCAACGTGGAAGGCGGCTTTACCCGCCACTTACCCGACAACGAGGAAATGTCGATCTTCGACGCGTCCCAGAAATACATCGCGGAAGGCACGCCGCTGATTATTCTGGCCGGTAAAGAATACGGCTCCGGCTCCTCCCGCGACTGGGCCGCCAAAGGCCCGCGCTTACTCGGTGTCGAAGCGGTAATCGCCGAAAGCTACGAGCGCATCCACCGCTCGAATCTGGTCGGCATGGGAGTGCTGCCGCTGCAATTTCCTGCCGGCCAAAACGCCGAATCGCTCAAGCTGACCGGCGAAGAAGTCTTCGACATCACCGGAATCCGCGACGTAGTAGAAAACTTCGCCGCCGGAAGCCATGTAAAAGTCCGCGGCAAGGCAAAAGGGAAGACCATCGAGTTCGAGGCGCTGGTCCGCATCGACACGCCGCAGGAGGCGCTCTACTACGCGAACGGCGGGATTCTGCAGTATGTGCTGAGGCAGTTGTTGGCGGCCAAACCCAGCGCGCAGACGGTGGAAGTCTAAGCATCCGAGATTGCCATACCCTGACGTCTCCCATTTCGGGAGTCGGTGACGCGAAATCCGCTGATTCATCTTGACGCTTCATATCAATAGACATATTTATGTATAATGCAATCAAGCCCGCGCCCTCTTATGTGGATCGGCTCGACCCGGGCAGATGTGCGCACATTTCCACGTGCGGTTCGGCGGGACGTTGGGCACGCCTTGTTTGCGGCGCAAGAAGGAGAAGTCGACCCGTCGGCGAAACCGTTGGGCGGATTCGGCGGCGCATCCGTACTGGAGATTGTTGTCCAGCATCGCGGAGACACATGGCGAGCCGTCTACACGGTTCGCTATCCGGAAGCCGTATATGTTTTGCACGTGTTCCAAAAGAAATCTAAACGAGGCGTGGCAACGGCCAAGAAAGACATCGATCTTATTCACCGGCGTCTGCGTGAGGCCGAACGCCAGCACCGCCTGAGGCAAAATTGACGTGGCAAGAAAAGCAATGAAGTCGAAAAGTTTCAGCAAGACGGCCCCGCGGTCGTTGCGCATCCAGAAAAGCAGCGGAAACGTTTTCGCCGATCTCGGCTTGCCCCATCCAGAACAGGAACTGCTAAAGGCTCAACTCACGCTGCAGATCTACCGTCTTATCCGGCGGCTTGGCATTACACAAGCGGAAGCCGGCAAGGTGCTCGGGATCAAACAACCTCACGTCTCAGCATTGATGCGTAATCGCGCGGGATCGTTCTCCGTCGAACGCCTGATGGAGTTTCTCACCGCCCTTGGCCAGGACGTCGAGATAACTGTCCGCCCTGCCCACAAGCCACAGGGGGCGGTTTCAGTAACGGTGTAAGACGGTTTTCATCTGCATCGATAGGCCGGCTCCGGTCGTGATAAGGGTGAAGTGGATGGCCGGGGCTGAAGCCCGATTCATTTTGGGGCCGCTTACGCGGCGCT
>CAWAYA010000005.1:0-95126 GCA_963786075.1 uncultured Acidobacteriaceae bacterium
GAAGCGACGCTCTTCCACGGTACTCCCCGACAGAACAGCGGGTTCCTCCACTGCGCCGTCGCTGGCGCTCCGGCTCGGTCGGAATGACAAACAGTGGGGCTAAGGCCTGCAAGGTCAAAACCAACATCAAGGTAGAAGGCAGCGGACGAGGGCGTCCGCTCTACACGGGCTATCTTTTCCTGCTGGGGCGGAGCAGGGGCCACGCTTCGCGGTAGTGTTCGTAGCTGTAGCGGTTTTTCTTTAGGGGCTGCATGGGGTAGAGCATCAGGCCTTGTTTGTTGGTGTCGCCGCCCAGCAGGATGCGGGCTGGGATTATGTACCACGTGTCTTGCATGATTACGTAGGCGGCGAAGAGGTCTAGTTGGTCGAGGGTGTAGGGGTCGCTTAGATAGTTGGGCTTGAACTGGCAGAAGTATCCGGTGCCGGTGCGGCAGGAGGTGGACTTGACCTGGACTCTTACGATGCGGTTGCCGAAGGGGATGGCGACGTCGAAGGGCGAAGAGTCTCCCCAGGGCTTTAGGACTTTGAAGCCGTGACGCAGGGCTTCGGCCATGAAACGGAGTTCGACCCACTCGCCACGCTCCTTGAAGTTCTTGAAAACTTTGAACTCGTCCATTTTGCTCCCCCGGGTCGGCCCCAAAAAACCTTCGGCCCCAAAAGAAAAGGCGCGGCCCATGGGCCGCGCCTCGTTTTCTTGAACTTTCACTCTATACTTTCAGTATAGCAATTCGAAATGGGTGATTGAGTCATTTTCCGCGAATTATATTGTCATAGCTGTGAGCAACTTAGCTTCAACTGTGTACTACTTGGCTATTGACAGCTTTTCGCCGCGAAGTGGTTCTGGGAGGGCTTGGCTTCCGGTCGGCGTGCGAGATAGCGATGTGCGCGACTCACTGCAAAATACGTGAGCGAAGCCGCGCACAGGGTTATAAGGCCGATCCGCAAATAGGTCGCGGTCGATATTGAGATGCCGATTCCGCTTCCGATCGCGAGGTAGGCGACGATGCATGCCGGACATTTCGGCAACAACGCCAGAATGCCCGCGGGGAGAGCCCATCCCGCGGCCTCGCGGCAACGGCGCGCCGCCTTCCCTAACACCGTCTGCAGACGCGGACCGCTGTTCGCGGTCCGCTCTTCTGTCGTAAGACGGCTCGATCCGCTCGAAATGGCGGCACAGCAATTCACGACTGGTGCTCCTCGGCGCAGCATGACGAGCCTGCTCCTTTCGGCGCTACGTACGGCGTCTTTGGATCCACCAAGTAGTTCTCCGCGTAGCGATCGTGATGTCGGACCCATGCCATGGTGAAGGCCAGATCATCCTCGCCGCGGCCTTTGGGAGCGAGATCAAGAAAGTTGTAGGCGCCAATCAGGATGTCGCCCCCGCGCGCGTAGGCGGAATAAGTGTGGAAGATTTCGCCGGCATCGTTCTTGTAGAAGACGCTAAAACCCGGGGCTTCCTCGCTGGGGAACTCCCGCAGATCGTAGTTGTAGTTCACCTTGCCCTTCGCCATCTCCTCTTGCGTGAACGAGACGTGATAGTCGCGGTTAAAGTCGTTGCCGAATGACGAAACCCACCGGAACCGCCAGCCCATGCGCTTCCTGAAGGTCTCGATCTGCGCCATCGGCGCCCGCGAAATCACGGCAAGAGTGAGATCGCGATTCGCGAGGTGCACGAGAGTTCCGTCGAAGTGATCGGCGGCGAAGGAGCAGCTCCGGCAACCCTCCTCCCACCCTGGACCAAACATGAAGTGGTAGACAATCAGCTGGCTCTTGCCGCCGAAAAGGTCGGCGAGAGTCACCTTGCCGTTCGGTCCGTCGAAGACATATTCCTTTTCGATTTTCTCCCACGGCAACTCGCGGCGTTGCCGGCTCAGTTCATCTCGTAACCGGGTGAACTTTTTTTCTTTGCGAAGTAGTTTTTTTCGGCTGGTGATCCATTCTCCTGGCGAGACGACCTCGTGTTCCTGGATTCCGGTGCTGGTAGCTAGTGTGGTCATGTGCATTCTCCTATTTAGTGAGTTCGATTTGTGCCTTGCTGTTTTCTGTGACAGACCGCCGCCTGGCGGGCTGATGTCTTTTTCGCTTGCGCGAAGTGGTTCGCTTTTTTCCTGCGCTGTCGTTCTCGGCGATCTCTTTGATACGAAGCAACTGGCCCGACCAAAGCTCCTGAAACGGCCCCACCCAGCGTTCATAAATCTGCCGGATGGGCACTACGTTCAGCGAATTCACCCGCTGCCTCCCGGCCTCTCGTGTTTGCACCAATTGCGCCGCGCGCAGCACGTCGAGATGCTTCATCACTCCGAAACGACTTAGGTGCGGGAACGCGTCCACAATTTCTGTAGTGGTGCGGGGGCGGTCGCGCAGAAAATCCAGAATTGCGCGCCGCGTCGCATCCGAGAGCGCCTTCCACACCGCATCAAGTTCGTCAGCGGGGTGATTCGAAGCAGGATGTTTCGAGGCTTCCCTCACCGCTGCTCGCTGTCTTTCTTGATTTCGTCGAGCATGTGGTGCCAGCCTTTAGTCACGCCCTTGCGGTGCTGCGGATCAATCATGCCGATCGCGCGGTGCCGCAGCACGACCTTGCAGCCTGTTCCCACCGCTTCCACCTTCACTTCCAGGTGGTTAATCGCGGGATAGGACATGAACATCGGCCCGCTCAGCTCCAACAGCGTCGGAGGCTTCAGGACTTGGACAAATCCCCAGAGGTGCCCGATGCCGTTTCCGCGATCCCGGTACCAACGTCCCCCAGGCTTGGCCTCCAGCAGTAACTGCATCGGTTGCCCCTCAGGGTTGGTATTGCCTTTTCCCAGGCGATACAAAACTGCCGCGAACGTTTTCTCCGGCGTAGCGTTGATTTCCACATGCTGCTCAACGTCGAGCGTCAGGTCATCGAGTGTCATTGCTTTCCCCCTAATCCGTGAAATGATCAATCCGCTATGTGAGCGTATAGTAACGTGACTAATGGGTCACGTCAAGAACTATTTTTCGAAGCCGGGATTGCTTTTCGATAACCATCGCGGACGCCGCCGGTCACTGATCGGCGCTGCTATAATCAAAAATTGCGCCCATGTCGACGAAGCGACTGATCCGCTCTACAACCGTTTTATCCATCCGCCGCAATGGCAGTGTTGTTCTGGCCGGCGATGGCCAGGTTACGCTGGGCGAGTCGGTCATCAAGCACACGGCAAAGAAGATCCGCCGCCTCTACAACGACAAAATCCTCGCGGGATTCGCCGGCTCAACCGCCGACGCCTTCACATTGTTCAGCCGGTTCGAATCAAAGCTCGAGCAGTACCACGGTAACCTCGGACGCGGCGCGGTGGAACTAGCCAAAGACTGGCGCACGGATAAATATTTGCGTCACCTGGAGGCGTTGCTGCTGGTGTGCGACAAAGAACAGACGTTCCTGCTCAGCGGACAAGGCGACGTCATCGAGCCTGACAGCGGAGTCGCAGCCATCGGCAGCGGCGGCCCTTACGCGCAGGCCGCAGCTGAAGCGCTGGCGAAACACACGCAGCTAACCGCACGCCAGATCGCCGAAGAAGCGATGAAGATCGCCGGCAAAATGTGCATCTATACGAATGATGTGGTCACGATTGAAGAACTCTAGAAGCAGTTCTCCGTTCTCGGTTCTCAGTTCCCAGCGAGCCTTCGCTGCGCGACTGAGAACTGGGAACTGAGAACTGAGAACTTTTTATGGCCATCTATTTACCCAGCAGCGCCGAAGAAGAGCAACTCGCACTCGACGAACTAACTCCCCGCGAGATCGTAGTCGAGCTCGACAAACACGTAATCGGCCAGAAGGACGCGAAGCGCGCCGTCGCCATCGCGCTGCGCAACCGCACGCGCCGGCAAAAATTAACCCCCGACCTGGCCGAAGAAATCATTCCCAAAAATATAATTATGATCGGGCCTACTGGGGTGGGGAAGACGGAGATTGCGCGGCGGCTGGCTAAGCTGGCGAATTCTCCTTTTCTTAAAGTTGAGGCTTCGAAGTTTACTGAGGTTGGGTATGTGGGGCGGGATGTGGAGTCGATGGTGCGGGATCTGGTGGAGATTGCTATCGACAATGTGCGCGAGGAGAAGCTTGAGGATGTTGCGGACAAGGCTGAGCTGAATGCTGAGGAACGGTTGCTGGATATTCTTTTGCCGCCTTCTCCACCGGCCCGGCCTGCGGAGCCTTCCACGGCGGGCGGGGTGGTGATTGATGGCAGTACTGCGCTGGCTGAATCTTCTTCACGGACGCGGGAGAAGTTGAGGCAGCAGTTGCGCGAGGGGAAGCTTGATGACCGGCAGGTTGAGATCGATGTGCGGGAGCGGAATTTTCCTTCTTTTGAAATTATGACGAACCAGGGTGTTGAGGAGATGGACATCAACATCAAGGACATGCTGCCTAATATCTTTGGGCAGCGGACCAAGAAGCGGAAGATGAAGGTGAACGAGGCGTTCGAATATTTGATTCAGGAAGAAGAGCAACGCTTGATTGATATGGATCACGTTACGCGGACGGCGATCGATCGGGTGGAGAATTCCGGGATTGTGTTTTTGGATGAGATTGACAAGATTGCGGGACGCGAAGGCGGGCATGGTCCGGACGTTTCACGGGAGGGCGTGCAGCGCGACATTCTTCCCATTGTTGAAGGCACGACCGTGAACACTCGCTATGGGATGGTGCGGACGGATCATATTTTGTTTATTGCTGCGGGGGCATTTCATGTTTCCAAGCCCAGCGATTTGATTCCTGAGTTGCAGGGGCGGTTTCCGATTCGGGTGGAGTTGCAGTCTTTGACCATGGAAGATTTTGTGCGGATTCTTACGGAGCCGAAATCTTCTTTGGTGAAGCAGTACACGGCATTGCTTGAGACTGAGGGCGTGAAGCTCGAGTTCACTCAGGAGGCGCTGTCGGAGATTGCGCACTTTGCGTTTCGGGTGAACGAGAGTACGGAGAATATTGGAGCGCGGCGGCTGCATACCATCATGGAACGCGTGCTGGATGAGCTTAGCTTTGATGCTCCGGAGCGAAAGGGCGATCACGTGGTTATCGACGCGGATTATGTGCGGAAGATGTTGACTGACATTGTTAAGGATCAGGATTTGTCCGAGGAGGATGCGGGCTGGGATTATGTACCACGTGTTTTGCATGATTACGTAGGCGGCGAAGAGGTCTAGTTGGTCGAGGGTGTAGGGGTCGCTTAGATAGTTGGGCTTGAACTGGCAGAAGTATCCGGTGCCGGTGCGGCAGGAGGTGGATTTGACCTGGACTCTTACGATGCGGTTGCCGAAGGGGATGGCGACGTCGAAGGGGGAGGAGTCTCCCCAGGGCTTTAGGACTTTGAAGCCGTGGCGCAGGGCTTCGGCCATGAAGCGGAGTTCGACCCACTCGCCACGCTCCTTGAAGTTTTTGAATACTTTGAACTCGTCCATTTTGCACCCCGGGTCGGCCCAAAAAACTTCGGCCCCAAAAGAAAAGGCGCGGCCCATGGGCCGCGCCTCGTTTTTCAGAATTTTTACTCTATACTTTTAGTATAGCAGTTTGGAATGGGTGAAACCGTCATTTTTCCGGATTTATATTGTCATAGCTGTGAGCAACTTAGCTTCAACTGTGTACTACTTGGCTATTGACAGCTTTTCGGCGCGAAGTGGTTCTGCGATGCTACGGCTTCCGGTCGGCGTGCGAGATAGCGATGTCCGCGACTTACCGCAAAATACGTGAGCGAGGCCACGCACACGGTTACCAGTGCGATCCGAAGATAGATCGCCGTCGATAGTGAGATGCCGATCCCGCTTCCGATCGCGAGGTAGGCGACGATGCACGCCGGACATTTCGGCAACAGCGCCAGAATGCCCGCGGGGAGAGCCCATCCCGCGGCCTCGCGACAACGGCGCGTCGCCTTCTGTAACGCCGTCCGCAGACGCGGACCGCTGTTCGCGGTCCGCTCTTCTGCAGTAGGGCGGCTCGATCCAGGCGAAATGGCGGCACAGCAATTCACGACTGGTGCTCCTCGGCGCAGCATGCCGACCCTGCTCCTTTCGGCGCTAGGTACGGCGTCTTTGGATCCACCAAGTAGTTCTCCGCGTAGCGATCGTGATGTCGGACCCATGCCATGGTGAAGGCCAGATCATCCTCGCCGCGGCCTTTGGGAGCGAGATCAAGAAAGTTGTAGGCGCCAATCAGGATGTCGCCCCCGCGCGCGTAGGCGGAATAAGTGTGGAAGATTTCGCCGGCATCGTTCTTGTAGAAGACGCTAAAACCGGGGGCTTCCTCGCTGGGGAACTCCCGCAGATCGTAGTTGTAGTTCACCTTGCCGTTCGCCATCTCCTCTTGCGTGAACGAGACGTGATAGTCGCGGTTAAAGTCGTTGCCGAATGACGAAACCCACCGGAACTGCCAGCCCATGCGCTTCTTGAAGGTCTCGATCTGCGCCATCGGCGCCCGCGAAATCACGGCAAGAGTGAGATCGCGATTCGCGAGGTGCACGAGAGTTCCGTCGAAGTGATCGGCGGCGAAGGAGCAGCTCCGGCAACCCTCCTCCCACCCTGGACCAAACATGAAGTGGTAGACAATCAGCTGGCTCTTGCCGCCGAAAAGGTCGGCCAGAGTCACCTTGCCGTTCGGTCCGTCGAAGACATATTCTTTTTCGACCTTCTCCCACGGCAACTCGCGGCGTTGCCGGCTCAGTTCATCTCGTAACCGGGTGAATTCTTTTTCTTTGCGAAGCAGTTCTTTTCGGCTGGTGATCCATTCTCCTGGCGAGACGACCTCGTGTTCCTGGATTCCCGTGCTGGTAGCTAGTGTGGTCATGTGCATTCTCCTATTTAGTGAGTTCGATTTGTGTCTTGCTGCTTCCTGTGACAGACCGCCGCCTGGCGGGCTGATGTCTTTTTCGCTTGCGCGAAGCGGTTCGCTTTTTTCCTGCGCTGTCGCTCTCGGCGATCTCCTTGATTCGAAGCAACTGGCCCGACCAAAGCTCCTGAAACGGCCCCACCCAGCGCTCATAAATCTGCCGGATGGGCACTACGTTCAGCGAATTCACCCGCTGTCTCCCGGCCTCGCGTGTTTGCACCAATTGCGCCGCGCGCAGCACATCGAGATGCTTCATCACTCCGAAGCGACTTAGGTGCGGGAACGCGTCCACAATTTCCGTAGTGGTGCGGGGGCGGTCGCGCAGAAAATCCAGAATTGCGCGCCGCGTCGCATCCGAGAGCGCTTTCCACACCGTATCAAGCTCGTCAGCGGCATGATTCGAAGCAGGATGTTTCGAGGCTTCCCTCACCGCTGCTCGCTGTCTTTCTTGATTTCGTCGAGCATGTGGTGCCAGCCCTTAGTCACGCCCTTGCGGTGCTGCGGATCGATCATGCCGATCGCGCGATGCCGCAGCACGACCTTGCAGCCTGTTCCCACCGCTTCCACCTTCACTTCCAGGTGGTTAATCGCGGGATAGGACATGAACATCGGCCCGCTCAACTCCAACAGAGTCGGAGGCTTCAGGACCTGCACAAATCCCCAGAGGTGCCCGATGCCGTTTCCGCGATCCCGGTACCAACGTCCCCCAGGCTTGGCCTCCAGCAGTAACTGCATCGGTTGCCCCTCAGGGTTGGTATTGCCTTTTCCCAGGCGATACAAAACTGCCGCGAACGTTTTCTCCGGCGTAGCGTTGATTTCCACATGCTGCTCAACGTCGAGCGTCAGATCATCGAGTGTCATTGCTTTCCCCCTAATCGGTGAAATGATCAATCCGTTATGTGAGCGTATAGTAACGTGACAAACGGGTAACGTCAAGAACTATTTTTCGAAGCCGGGATTGCTTTTCGACAACCATCGCGGACGCCGCCAGTCACTGATCGGCGCTGCTATAATCAAGAATTGCGCCTATGCCGACGAAGCGACTGATTCGATCTACAACCGTTTTATCCATCCGCCGCAATGGCAGTGTTGTTCTGGCCGGCGATGGCCAGGTTACGCTGGGCGAGTCGGTCATTAAGCACACAGCAAAGAAGATCCGCCGCCTCTACAACGACAAAATCCTCGCGGGATTCGCCGGCTCAACCGCCGACGCCTTCACCCTGTTCAGCCGGTTCGAATCCAAACTCGAGCAGTACCACGGCAACCTGGGACGCGGCGCCGTAGAACTAGCGAAAGACTGGCGCACCGACAAATACCTGCGCCACCTGGAAGCGTTGTTGCTGGTGTGCGACAAGGAACAAACGTTCCTGCTCAGCGGACAAGGCGACGTGATCGAGCCCGACAGCGGAGTCGCCGCCATCGGCAGCGGCGGCCCTTACGCGCAGGCCGCAGCCGAAGCGCTGGCAAAACACACGCAGCTAACCGCACGCCAGATCGCAGAAGAAGCGATGAAGATCGCCGGCAAAATGTGCATCTATACGAATGATGTGGTCACGATTGAAGAGTTGTAAGAAAGTGGCCAGTGATCCGTGGCCAGCAAAGACACGCAAACTGGCCACTGATCACTAGCCACTAGTCACTGAATTTTATGGCCATCTATTTACCCAGCAGCGCCGAAGAAGAGCAACTTGCGCTCGACGAACTAACTCCCCGCGAGATCGTAGTCGAGCTCGACAAATACGTAATCGGCCAGAAGGACGCCAAGCGCGCCGTCGCCATCGCCCTCCGCAACCGCACGCGCCGGCAAAAACTAACTCCCGACCTGGCCGAAGAAATCATTCCCAAAAATATAATTATGATCGGGCCTACTGGGGTGGGGAAGACGGAGATTGCGCGGCGGCTGGCCAAGCTGGCGAATTCTCCTTTTCTTAAGGTGGAGGCTTCGAAGTTTACGGAAGTGGGGTATGTGGGGCGGGATGTGGAGTCGATGGTGCGGGATCTGGTGGAGATTGCTATCGACAATGTGCGCGAGGAAAAGCTGGAGGATGTGGCGGACAAGGCTGAACTGAATGCTGAGGAGCGGTTGCTGGATATTCTGCTGCCGCCGTCTCCACCGCCGCGGCCGGCTGAGCCTACTACTGCGGGCGGAGTGGTGATTGATGCGAGCACGGCCGTGGCTGAATCTTCTTCGCGGACGCGGGAGAAGCTGCGGCAGCAATTGCGCGAGGGGAAACTGGACGAACGGCAGGTGGAGATTGATGTGCGGGAGCGGAATTTTCCTTCTTTTGAAATTATGACGAACCAGGGTGTTGAGGAGATGGACATCAACATCAAGGACATGCTGCCTAACATTTTTGGGCAGCGTACGAAGAAGCGGAAGATGAAGGTGAATGAGGCGTTTGAATATCTGATTCAGGAAGAAGAGCAACGCTTGATCGACATGGATCACGTTACGCGGACGGCGATCGATCGGGTGGAGAATTCCGGGATTGTGTTTTTGGATGAGATCGACAAAATTGCGGGGCGCGAGGGCGGGCATGGTCCGGATGTTTCACGGGAGGGCGTGCAGCGCGACATTTTGCCCATTGTTGAAGGCACGACCGTTAACACTCGTTATGGCATGGTGCGGACGGATCATATTTTGTTTATTGCTGCGGGGGCGTTTCATGTTTCGAAGCCCAGCGATTTGATCCCGGAGTTGCAGGGACGGTTTCCGATTCGGGTGGAATTGCAGTCCTTGACCATGGATGATTTTGTGCGGATTCTTACGGAGCCGAAATCTTCTTTGGTGAAGCAGTACACGGCATTGCTTGAGACTGAGGGCGTGAAGCTCGAGTTCACTCCGGAGGCGCTGTCGGAGATTGCGCACTTTGCGTTTCGGGTGAATGAGAGTACGGAGAATATTGGAGCGCGGCGGCTGCATACCATCATGGAGCGGGTGCTGGATGAGCTTAGCTTTGATGCTCCGGAGCGGAAGGGCGATCACGTTGTGATTGATGCGGATTATGTGCGGAAGATGTTGACCGACATTGTTAAGGATCAGGATTTGTCGAGATATATTCTGTAGGCGTTCGGGAGCTTCGCCCTTTGCAGGGACCGCAAGGGTGCGCCGCCCTAGGTTCGTTGAGCTGCAGGGTCAGGCCGCCGGCGAAGTCCGCATTTATCAAAAACTTCCTCGAAGAAGGGCTCAATCGCTTTTTGCGGGTCGTCGCCGGACTTAAGGACCCCTTCTTCCTCGATAATGTTGACCAAACAGATTCCCGTTCTTCGTCCGAACCGATCCTCTCGCAGGTGGCGATTTTTGACTCCCTCCATTCCGGCGACCCAGCGGTAGGGCCCCGGAATATTGAGACCCTTCAGAAAATTGGAACACTGTTCAAGGCTTTTCACAAATTTTCCTTCCTCAAGCAGAAGCAAATCCGGGCGCAAAGCCAGGAACAGAGTATTGATCGTCCACACTTCGCCGTCTGTGAAGACATACACGAGGCTGCCCGTCGGCTCCGTCAGACCTTCGCTGCGGTAGAACCCATAGCCGTCGACGCCACGGACGCTGCCTATGCTTGGGCCTGGCTCGTAGAATGGCAACAGGATGATGCTCCGGGAGACGTCCTCGAGCTCATTGACCTTGCGCGTCTTCCCTGCTGGGTTTTGGGGGCCTACGCGGAGCCACGTGCTCGGCCCCTCAGCTAGGAACAATTCGTCTTGGGGTGATCCCGTAATGTCTGCGAAGGGGTGTTGTCTCAGGCCTATGGCATCGCCCTTTGCGCGAAACCGGGCCCGACCGTTCTTAGGTTCTCGGTACAAGATCGGAATGGGCTTCGGCAGGCTGTTGCGATACTCCTCGCTCTCGAAGAACGTTCTCAAAGCGGATTCGAAGACCTCGGCGAGCTGGTTGCGTGCTGCCTTGCGCTCGGCCTCTTCTGCTCTTTCGGGGGCATGGTACGTGATCGGGAATCGGTGCCCAAGAAGGTCGAATGGCATGGTTTCCCGCCTGGGCTCGCCGTAGGCGGAGTTCATAACGAGCAGGATTCTACGTTCGCCTATGGCCTTCAAAGCATAGCCATATTCAATGAGAACGTTGGGATTGGGCATGGGGTCGCCGTTCGGTCTCGTGCCGATAAAGGTGAGATCACATACGACGATCGCTGCCTCTTCTATCTTCGCCAGAATAGTCTCGAAGATCTTGGGCGAGCCGGGGATGTCTCTAGTGTCCTTATCGACTCGAATGCCGTCCCGAACTGCCTTTTGGATCTCCACATCAGCAG
The DNA here is from genome assembly GCA_963786075.1 of uncultured Acidobacteriaceae bacterium. Classification (GTDB taxonomy): domain Bacteria; phylum Acidobacteriota; class Terriglobia; order Terriglobales; family Acidobacteriaceae; genus Sulfotelmatobacter. The sequence goes on from CAWAYA010000005.1 coordinate 11,110, forward strand.
CAAGAACGCTCACGGCTTTTTCGAGCGCCTTCTCGATTAGGTTGCGGCCCTCCGTTGTGGATCTATCCGACTGCCAGGAGAAGAAAATCTTTATGCTCATTAGGTCGATTCCATTTTATTCGCCTGCGGCCCGCCCTTTGCAAACGATGGGCATTCCCATTATGAATCCTCTTGGGCGCACGTTTTGGATTTTCTGCTGCACGGCGCGACGAAGATTCGCGCCCTAACTGGGGTTCGGCAGGTTCATCTGTTCCTCGGGCGCCGCAGGTAAGGCAGGTACCGGGGAGTTGAGGTCACGCCAGAGTTCCATCGCGCTCGCGGTGCGGAACGCGACGTGCCTTCGCAGGGTTTTTTCCAAGGCGAAGTTGAATGGTGCTGGAAGTTGCAAGGCTAACTCTCTCGGTCTTCCTGCTTTTATTTCGTCGCTGGAAAAGCGTAGTTCGCTGCCGAGCATGAGGTGCAGGAATAACAGACCACAATGGTACAGATCTATCCTGTGGTCTATCCGACCAAATTCGGCTGGGTCCAATATCTCGGGAGGCAGCATCCAGAGTGCTCGTGTGTTCGTCGCGTCTATCTCGCTGAACACCTTCGCCACTCCGAGGTCTCCGAGCTTAAACTGGATTGCACCCGGATCGTCGGTATTCATCTCATTTCTGGCGAACGCCGCGAAAACATTGCCCAGATGTATGTCTTGGTGGCAGTACTGATTGTTGTGGATGTAGTGGACCGCCTGCAGCAGGCATCTGGCGATCGGCATGACCCAGGTCAGGCCGTTGTAGTTCTCTAGCGTGAACAGGTGCGTCAGAGGACAGAAACACCGCTCGGTGACGATATAGAAAGTGTCCCGATACTCGAATGCATCAAAAACGTAGGTGATGTGAGGGTGTCGAAGGCGGAGTAGCTTCTCGATTTCGGCCTCAGCAGCTGCCTTGACCCTTTCGTAGGGTCCCAGGGGCTTCAGGACTTTTACGGCGAGTTCGCTGTTCCAGACGTCGACGCAGCCATAGACCAATCCGAAGTTCCCCTCGCCAATCTTTTCACCTATGGTGTAGGTGTTGCCCGTCGCCAGGCTTGTTATGACCTCGCCGGCAGTTGGAGGGGTGGACCAGTCGGCGACTTCGGCCGCAACTCGCTCAGGGTCTTCTGCCGGTAGCTGCTCTGGGGCTGGCGGTGTTGGTTGCGACATGCGCCTAGGATAGGGAGCTTTGAGGGGACGGGTCAAACAAGATCGGGGGGCTTCTGCCGTCCCTCCAGGACTTGGTTCCTATTTTGTCGGCTTACCCCGGGCTTACGCCCGGGGCTGTACTATGCCGCCCCCTTCGGGGCTGGGGTTTCGTGATTCGTTCTGTGTCTTCCTCATATGCGGCGCGGCGTTTCCCAGGGCTGAAGCCCTGTTGGAAATGTGAGTCTTTACGCGGCGCTTAAGCGCCGCTCTTCCAGGTCACTGCTTGCGGTAGGAGGTCTCTGCGCGGCTGCAGGGCTAGATGGAAAGCGCTTACCTCAGGGGCTAAAGCCCAATCTCGATCGGCGCCTTTGACGCAGGCCTGGAAGGCCTGCTCCACCCTCGCTTGCTCTACCCTCGCCTGATCCGGCGTTGCGGGCAGCAGTCCCAAACATTTCGTACAACGTGTATCGTTGAAAGAGGTAAATAGGTCAGGAGCAGGCTGGCTATATGAATAAGAAGCTACGATTCCTGGTGTCGCTTCATACTCGCGACAATGATTTTCAAGTGGCGCAGGCGCAATCGGCGGAGGATACTGCGCGCAAACTGGGGATTGAGGTGGAGATCATTTATGCCGGGGACGACGCGGTGCATCAGAGCACGGAATTGCTGAAGGCGATCCAAAGCCGGGTGGAGTCGCGACCGAACGCGATTGTGGTGGAACCGGTGGGACGAACGGCGCTGCCTCAGGTGGCGCAGGCCGCCAGCAGCGCGGGGATGGGGTGGGCGGTGTTGAACCGCAGGCCGGAATATTTGGCGGAGCTGCGGCGGACGGCAACCATTCCCATTTTTGCCGTGAGTTCCGATCACGCCGAGATTGGGCGCATTCAAGGAAGGCAATTCGCTGCGTTGCTGCCGGGAGGCGGGAACGTTTTGTACATTGAAGGGCCGTCGGACAGTCCCTCAGCGCGAATGCGGACTGCGGGGATGCTGGAGACGAAGCCGGCGAACATTCAAGTGACGATGCTGAAGTCACGGTGGACGGAGGAAGGAGCCGGTCGGGCGGTGCGGTCGTGGATGAAGCTGGCTACTTCACAGGGCACGTCGATTGACCTGGTGGGAGCGCAGGATGACTCGATGGCAATGGGCGCTCGCAAAGTTTTTCAGGAGATTAGCAACACAGCCGAGCGTTCGCGATGGCTAAGCCTGCCGTTTACCGGATGTGATGGTTTGCCGGCTACGGGCCAAGCCTGGGTGCGTGACAAATTGCTGACGGCGACGATTCTCATTCCACCGCTCACGGGACAGGCGATGGAGATTCTGGCGAAGGCGATGCAGTTCGGGACGCAGCCGCCGGAACATTCGATGACTACGTCGGTGTCGATCCCCGCGATCGAATCATTGGTTCCGCGGGGGTGATAGGCGACCTTCGCGGTTGGAAAGCAACAACGGACGCCACGAATGGGCGTCCGTTGTTGGTTTGAGGCGGAGTTGTGTGCGGTTACTGGAGTTGGACTGCGGGAAGTACCTGCGTTCCTTCAGCGCGAACTGCATCGAGAGCATAGGGACTTAGGCCCAAGGCTCTGAGGATGGTAGGCGCCACCTGGACGGTCCCGACTGAGGTGCGGACGGTCTGGGGACGGAAGGACGGATTGGAGAGAAGCATAATCACGTTGGTGTCATCGTGGGCGAAGCCGCCGTGCTCGGCGAGTTTCGCGGTGCTGCCGGAATAGGTGACGCCGACGTTCGGGGTCACGATGATGTCGGGCGTGCGCGGGTCCTCGGTTGGGTCGTTGTAGTTAAGGGCGAGCGACGGTCCGTAGTAGATTTGGCCGAGCTCGATTCCGGCGGGCGTGGCATTGTCTTCGAGGATTTTGACGGCGGCTAAAGTGTCGGAGGAGTTCTTCAGCCAGATCAGCGAAACGTCATCTTCGGTTGGTCCAATGCCGGTGGGGTTGTTGGTGGATTCCGAGTAGGGAATGTAGCCCGCATTCGAGAGCAGGGTTACGGGTGAAGTACCGTTGATGAGCTGAGAGACGTAACGGCTGGGGTCGATGGGCGACTGGCCGTGCTTGGCAGTGATTATGATCAGAGTGGAATCATAGAGACCCTTGGCCTTCAGCTCCTTGACCCATGCTCCGATGGAGGCGTCGACGAACTTGAATTCGCTGAGCAACGCCGGGGAGGGAGTGCCAGCGGCGTCGAGATATCCGCCGGTCACGCCGTTGCTCTTCTCAACCAGCTTCTGGCCTACGCTCAGGGCCTGGAAGTTCATGCCGAAGACGGTGGGGACCTGGGTGTTTTTGGTGCCGAGGTGGTCCTTGCCATCGATCTCGTTGAGGATGGCGTCGACCTTCAAAGTGTCGTAGCACTGAATGTTTTCGAAGCTGTTGGTCCAGGCGGTGAGGTCGGAGCCGGGATCGCGGATGGAGGAGCAGGAAACGCCGAGCGGCGTGGTGACGCCGGGAAGGGCGATCACGTTGGAATTGATTTCAGGACCGTAGAAGTCATCGAGCGCAACGGGGCCAAGACCGGCAGCAGCCGCGGAGTATGCGGGGTGCTTGTCGGACCAGGCGGCGTATCCGCCGTTCTGGTGAATGACGCTGAAGATAGTGTTGGCGCGAACGAAATCCCAGGGCCAAACCGGGTTGCATCCATTGTTGGGGTCGCGGATGAGCCGCTTCGAGTCGATCGAGGCGATGCCGCCGTCGGTCAGTGAGGCGCCGGGAGCGCCGCCGTTCAGCTTGGTCTGGTCGATGTCGATGCCTTCTTCGTACTCGCTGGTGGTGCCGGTGGGAGTGGCGAAGGGAGTGCAGGGACCAGCTCCGAGGCCATTGCCGGTGGTTTTCGCGGGCGCGTCATAATTCCGCGAGTAGGCGACGTCGTAGTAGATTCCGGTATAGGCCGGGCTTCCGCCGGTGATGATCCCGATCAGGCCGGGGAAGGAATCGGAAGTCTTTGTGGTGCTGGCGGCGACGTAGTTGACGCCGGTCTTGCCAAGGGCAGCGAGCGCGGGGCAGAAAGGTTCGCCGTTGTTGACAGTGCTGATGCCGTTGGCGCAGTTGGTGAAGTCAACAGCGTGCATGCCGTCGACGCTGATCAGCAGAACGTGCTTGATGTGATGTTGGTCGTTGTTGTCGTTCTGGGCGATTGCGGTGCCCACGGAACAGATTGCTACGAGGGAGAGTAAAGCAAGTGTCTTTTTCATTGAGTTTCCTTTGACCTCGAAAGTAATAGTAAGTAACGCGGTGTGACGGGAATGTTACGGAGGATTGAATTGTTGGTTAAAACTAATGAGGTAGTGGGTAGGAAATTCAAAAGCCCTATCTCTGGGAGGGGAGCCAAGAACGGCGAACCCTTATTAAATCGCTAGAAGAGTTAGAATCACGAGAGTGCGGAATCCTGGCTGACCTTTTGGTGGCGGGTTCCGGGAATGGGGAGATGTTATGGCAGAGTCCAAGGCGAGCGTCGAGGCGCGACGTCCTGATCCCAATGAAAAACTGGTGAAGGTTTTCGACAGCGAAGAGGAGTCTGAGGCTTTGGTGGTGAAGGGACTGCTCGATTCGGCGGGGATTGAGAGCGATCTTACGTCCAGCAGTTTCTTGCAGGACGCGTTTCCCGGGCTGGGTGGGATGATCATTCTGGTGAGGCAAGAGGATGCGGAGAAGGCGCGGAATTTGATTGCTGAGTATCGGCGGCCGGGGGCGGGCAGTGGCGATTCTGCGGACGATGACGACACTACGGAAGAGATGCCAGCGAAGGCGTGACTGAGTGGCCGTCTAAGTAGAAGGTGACTGCGCCGTCGAGATCGGTGCGATAGACGCGGACTCCGGCGGCTTGGAGGCGGGCTAGCACATCTGGTTTCGGAAATCCGAAAGAGGTTCGGAAACCCAGCGAGATTATGGCGTAGCTTGGGTGCACGGATTGCAGAATTTCTGGAGTGGTGGATGTGGCGCTGCCGTGGTGGCCTACTTTTAATAAGTCGGCGTGAGGATGGTGCAGGGCCGCTATGCGGCGCTCGACTGCTTTTTCGGCGTCGCCTTCGAGTAGTACTGAGGTCTTGCCGTAGCTGACTTGCAGGACCATGGAATCGTTGTTTTTGGGCTCGAGGCCTACGGGCCAATCCTGCGGTGGAAAAAGCACATCGACTTTTGCTCCGCCCAGGTTAAATTCGTCTCCCTCCCAATGGCGAACTACTTTGATTCCCAGTTGATGCGCTTCGGCGATTAGGTTGTCGAGCGCACGGCTTGGGGGCAGCAGACCTATCCATAATTCTTTTGGACGAAAATCTTTCAGCACTGCGGGCATGCCGCCGATGTGGTCGGAGTGTCCGTGGGAGATGGCGACGGCGTCGAGGCGGGAGATGCGGCGGGTCCAGAGGTAGGGCGCGACCACATCTTCTCCATAGTCGAGTTGGGAGCCGACGCCCCAGATGGGTCCGCCGGCGTCGATCAGCAAGGTGCGGCCTTGCGGCATCACCAGCAGGATGGAGTCGCCTTCGCCTACGTCGATGGAGGTCACTTCGAGGAGTCCTGCTCGGATTTGCGGTTTCGGAGGAATGAAGGCTAGGGCTAGCGAGGCTATGAGCAGGGCAAGCATTCCTGCCAGGGCTAGCAGTGCGCGGCGGCGCGCGCACAACATTGCTAAGACCAGCGCGGCGGAGGCTGCTGCCGTCGTTATTAGAGAAGGAGTGGCTACGCGAAGATCGGCGAGGCGCAGGCTTCCGAGGCCGTGGACGGTTCCGGTGATGGATTGCAGTGCAAAAGTGGTTAGGAGCGCGGGAAGTTTTGCGAGCAGCGGGGAGATGTAGCCTAGCGCAATGGTCAGGATCGCTGCGGGCATTAAAAGTTGTGTCAGGGGGACTACGGCTACGTTCGCAGGGAGGCCGATTGTGGTGGCACGATGGAAGTAATACGCCATAGGGAGGGCCAGGCCCATCTGCATTACTGCTGAGACCAGCAACAACTCGAAGGCGGCGAGGAAGATGATGGTCCCGGTGCGTATGAGGCGCAGCGACCATTGCGTCCCGATGAAGCGTGCTAATTGCCGTGCGAGCAGGCGGAGGTCGAGGCGGAACTGGGCTGCTTGCGGAGGGAGCGACGGGCCATAGTCGTCGGCGTCCCAGTGGGCGAGGGCCTGGCGGTAGAGGCGAGAGGTGCGCTCGATGAGGGGGAGGCCGACCGCGGCTACGATGAGCACGCAGAGAAATGTCATCTGGAAACTGGCGGTGAAGAGTTGGCGAGGATCGAAGACCAGCAATCCCAGAGCGGCTGCTCCTAGCGCGTTGACCATGGCGCGGTCGCGGTAGAGCAGGCGGGTGCCGAGGTAGATGGCGCACATCAGAGTGGCGCGCCACACGGGGGCTCCTACTTCGGTGAGGAAGGCGTAGGCGACGCAGAAAAGAATCGTTAGCAGGGTTGCGGGAACGTCGGCTAGGCGCAGGCGGCGGAGGGTCCAGAACACGACGAAGGCCAGGATGGTCACGTTCATTCCTGAGACTACGAGGATGTGATAGGTGCCGGAGCGCTGGAAATCGACGCGGGTGTCGCGGTCGATGAAGGCTTCCTCGCCAATCACCATGGCGTCGATGAGCGCGGCCTGGGGCGGAGGCCAGAGCGCTTGCACTTTGGCGAGGATGCTCGCGTGAGTGCGGGATCGCCAGAGTTCCACGCGGCTGCCGGAGAAGCCGGGGAGTGGTTGCACATCTTCCGCTTTCGCCGAACCCAGGGCTGAGATGCCGTTCGCGGCCAGGTAGCCTTGATAGTCGAAGGATCCGGGATTGCGAAAATTGCGCGGGAGCTTCAGCTTGATTGGGAGACGGAGGCGTTCCCCGTAATGAAACAGGCGTTGTGAAGCAGCTTCAGGGCGGGCGCTGTAGATTCCGAGGCGCACGCCGGAATGCACGGGGATCGGCTGGCCGTTTTCGGCGATGATCTCTTCGGTTTCGACGTCGAGGCTCTGTCTGATTTCGTTGGGAGCGCCTTCGCGGAATTTTCCGTCTCGCGTGACATGAGCGGTCATCTCGACTGGCTCGTCATCGAACGGCTGAAGGCTCGGGTCGAGAGCGTCAGTCAGGCCGCGCAACTGGATTTGAAGCGCGCCTGCCAGGAAGAATGCTACGAGGGCTAGGCTCACTCCGAGCCACTTGCGTCGGCGCACAAAATACAAACCTGCGGCTAAGAATGCTACGGCTGCTGCTACCCACCACGATGCCGGACGCCAGGCGTGGACGCCGGCAACGATTCCGAGGGAATACGACAGGGCGGCCCATAGCATTGGTTGGCGGGGGGGCTTGCGTCGGGAATCAATCGCAGATGACGGCGCAGACGACTTTTGGATTAACGGTAGGGGCGGCATTCTTGGCCTTGTAACGGGTGTGGACGGGACGCCTCGCTCCGCTCGGCGGGACCCCTCGGCTTCGCTCGGGGCAGGCTCTCGAGGCGGCCGTCCCCACATGTTTCAGGGTAGCCGTCCCTCCTTGTTTCAGCGCAGCTGTCCCCACATGTTCAGCGCGCCAGGTGCAGGACGGTTTCGAGGTGGTAGGTTTGGGGGAACAGATCCACCAGATGCGCCTCTTCGACTCGATAGCCTGCAGCCCGCAGTGGGACCAGATCGCGGGCTAGCGTCGCGGGGTCGCACGACACGTAGGTCAGCTGGGGCGCGCCTGATTTCGCCAGGGCCCGGGCGACGGAGTCTCCCAGGCCGCTGCGGGGCGGGTCTATCACTACGAGATCGGGTACCACGAGATCGGGCACTGCGCCGGGCTTGGGAGCTTTTGTCAGGTACTGATCCGCCGTCGACTGCACCGCCTTTCCGTTGACGGGCAGATTGTAGGAAAGGTCGCTGGCGGCTGTCTGTGACGACTCAACCGAAACGATGTGACGGATGTTACAGGCCAGGGCTGTGGAAAACAGTCCGACGCCGGCGTAGAGGTCGAGGGCTAGGTCGCCAGAGCGGCCTGCCGTTACGATGTTGACCAATTCATCGATGAGGAAGCGGTTGGTCTGGAAGAAGGCGCCGGCGCTTACGCGGTAGGCTGCGGTCTTAGTGTGATAGGTCAATTCCGAGGCGCCGACTGTGACCAGCGGCTCCTGCACGCCTTTTTGCGGCTCTCGGAACGCAACCACACCGGCGATCTCGGGCATCGATGCGCACAAATCTTCGGCCCACGCGCGGACGGCGGCACGGCGGGCTTCGGGGGCGCATAAGAACTCGAGGAGTAATTTTGTTTCATTCCCATTCGAGTCGGCGTTGGCGAAGAATTCGATTTCGCGAACGCCCTCTACCGCCTTGCCGGCGCGGCCTGCTTGCCACAGAGCTGCGATGCCGCGATTGATCAGCGGCGAGCTGATCGGACACTCTTCGACGGGCAGGAGGTCGTGCGAGGAGAATTTGAAGTATCCCGCTGCGAAGTTGGGTTGGGTTCGCACTTGCAGGCGCGAACGGTTGCGATAGTTCCAGGGCGGCGAGGGATGCAGCTGAATTTCGCATTGCAGTTCAAGTTTCGCGATGCGGCGAAGATTTTCGCGCAGGATTTCTTTCTTGATTTCGAGTTGATGCTCGTAGCTGGCGTGCTGGTAGTGGCATCCGCCGCAGTGGGTGAAATGCGGGCAGGGCGGCGAGAGGCGGTGCGGCGAGGGTTCGATTATGGTGTCGGCATGGGCGCGAGCGAAGCCTGATTTTTGTTCGGTGATTGACGCTTCGATTTTTTCTGCGGTCAGGACGAAGGGAACGAAGACCGCCTTGCCGCGTTTGTGGTCCTTGTCGCCGGGTGAGGCGTCTTTCGGTGAATCGGCGGGAAGGCGAGCTAGTCCGTCGCCGCCGTAGATGAGCTTTTCAATGTTTAGGAGCAAGACTTGATTCTACGGTATCGAGGTCCATTCACCTGAATCGGCGGAGTCACGAATGGCATCGATTACGGCCATGTTTTTGATGGCGTCTTCGAGAGGGACGGGAACTTCCGAATTTTCCAGAACTGCCTTGGAGAAAGCGTCGCCCTGCAAAGTGTATTGATTGCAGATGGGGAAGGTTTCGGTGGTGATGCCACCGCCGAAAAGGTCACTGCCGTCGTCGATGAAGAGCCGTGTGGGGCGCTCGATTGGGGCGTTGAACGGGATTTCGATCTCAATGCGTCCGCGGGTGCCGAGGAACTGGACGCGCTGGTAGGGAACCAGCTGCGTACTGCAGGTGAAGATGGCTTGGCCCGCGGGGAAGTCGAGAATCGCTGAAGTGAGGCGGTCGGTGAGCATCCTGGGATCGCGCTCGATGCGGGCGACGACGCGCGTGGGCTCCTGCGCGAAGGCGTAGCGGGAGGCGTGGATGAGGTAGCAGCCGATATCCATGAGCGCGCCGCCGCCGGATTCGACCTGGTTGCGAATGTTGGCTGGGTCGAGGTTGAAGAAACTGAAGAAGCCAACGACGGAGCGGAGTTCGCCGACGCGTCCCTGGTTGATAAGTTCGCGGAGGCGCAGCCATTGGGGATGGCTGCGGATCATGAAAGCTTCGCCGATCTTGACTCCGGTGCGGGCGCGGACGGCGAGCAGAGATTTGGCCTCCGCTTCGGTCAGGCTGAGAGGTTTTTCGCAGAGAACGTGCTTGCCGGCCTCGGCGGATTTTATTGTCCAGGGAACGTGAAGCTGGTTGGGAAGAGGATTGTAAATGGCGTCGACGTTGGGGTCGGCGAGAAGTCCTTCGTAGGAGCCGTAGGCGGTGGGAATGGCATGGGCGGCCGCGGCCTGCTTCGCCTTCGCGAGGTCGCGGGACGCTATGGCTACTACGCTCGAGTATTCCCCCTGTTGCATGGCGGGAATGACTTTACGGAGACCGATCGAGGCGGTGCTGAGAACTCCCCAGCGAAGTTTTTTTGGCATGGCGGTAATGATAAAGGAAAGGCGGGGAGTACGAATGTCGCTAGTCTTTCGGCCACTCGTACGGAAAGAGCTTTCCAGCGGCTTCTGACGAGAGGGTGACGCCGAGCTCTTGCGCGGCATGCGCCAAGACGGGGTCGCGACCCGATCTGAGGTCATCGGGCTGGGGCAGCGCGACTTCGTCTGGATTCACGCCGTTGTGTTCGAGGCTCTTGCCGTCGGTCATGATCAGGTCGGCGAATGTGACCTCCGCACCATAGTCCACACCAGAGCTCGCAAAATAAAAGCTGGTGGCTTCCATGACGCTTCCCGAGGTGCGATCCCCGATCACGGTGCCGCGCTTTTCGAGTTGGATGACACGCGCGAAAATCTCGGCCGCCGAGGCGGATCCGCTATCCACCAGAACGGTGACTTTCCCGGGAAAGTAAATAGGACGTTCCCTCTTAGCAATTTCCGGCGACGTCTTTTTCCGCTCCACCTTGTCGTACAGTTTCACGTCCTGATCGAAAAACATTCCGGTGAAATACTTGAGCGTATCGACTGCGCCGCCGGGGTTGCCTCGCAGGTCTATGATCAGGGCTTTGCTCTTGCGGATTTTGCCGCTGAGGATGTAAAAGTCGTCGGCATCGTAGAAGAACCACGGGAATTTAAGAATGACCACATCGCCGATCTGCACATATTGCATGCGCATTCGGCGTTCAACGTTCTGGTTCTGCCGGATTACGTCGTAGCGGACGCCGGCTCCAGGCCGGTAGACTATGTCCGTCGACAGCGCCATCTTCGCCTTTATGTCTATCTTCTGGTTTTCGCCGGAGGGGAACTGCACCTCGAGATTCATCTCTGGACGTGGATTCAAGACATAATCGAGATATTCAATGCTCCGAAGATTCTGTCGGTTGGGAGCTGTGCCATTGATTTTCAAGACTTGGGCGCCTGGCTTGAGCCCTTTGGCTTCAGCGTCGGAACCTGGTCGCACCCGCGTGACGAAGCATAGGCTCCATATCGTCTGGTAATCGAAACCAAAATCCAGATGATAAGGCCGGGTGGGCGGCTCAAATACCGTGTGGGAGTCATGCAATGTGTCCACGGCGACAGCAATCTGGGTGAGCGCTTCGTTGAGGGAATTGGACTCTGCGATCTTAACCTTTGCATTTGAGACTACGGCGTTCCAATCCAGACCTTTCATCTTCGGATCGTAGTAAAGGTTCTGAATGCCCTTCGAGATGGCATCAAGAATACCGAGCGCGCGTTCGCGATCAGCCTTCGATATGGCTCCCGCCGGCGCTGACGCCGTGGGCGCTGACCACTGCGTCCGCAAACTTCCTAGAGAGAGCAGCGACAGGAACACTGCGATAATTACTGCACTTCGGTGCGGCACCGGCGATCTCCTCTTGCGACCGTGCCGAGAGAAATATCACAGGAGCAGGCGTCTTTACCACCTAAATAAAACAATCGTTTCGCCTAGGTCTTTACCCAACGCTCTTTGCTGGAAGCGTCAGAGGGCCTGTCCGGCGGCGGCGCCTGACGCCCAGGCCCACTGGAAGTTGAAGCCGCCGAGGTGGCCGGTCACGTCGACTACTTCGCCGATGAAGAACAGGCCGGGAACTTTGAGGCTCTCCATCGTTTTGGCGGAGAGTTCGTTGGTGTCGACGCCGCCGGCGGTTACTTCGGCTTTTTCGTAGCCTTCTGTTCCTGTTGGTGTGATCGCCCAGGCGTGCGTTTGTTTCTCGAAATCGGCGAGGGCAGTGTTTGTCCAAGAAGTTGGAGCGTGCGCTTCCAGCCAGCGGTCCGCGAGGCGATGGGGTAGAGACTTTCGCAATTCGGTTCGAAGTGTATTCAGATTTCGCAGCGTCTTTGGATCGCGAAATGCGGCGGTAATCTCGCCGCCGGGCGCGAGGTCGATCAGCATCGGCTGCGATGGTTTCCAGTAGGAGGAAACCTGAAGAATTGCTGGACCGCTCAGGCCGCGATGTGTGATCAACATCTTCTCGCGAAATTGCTGGCCGTTGCACGATGCAATGACCTCGGCGGAAACTCCTGCCAAGCCGCAATAGCGGGAGCAATCTTCCTGGCTCAGAACCAGGGGCACCAGGCCGGGCCAGGGATCGCGGATGGCGAGGCCGAACTGTCGCGCCAGGTCGTAACCGAAAGATGTCGCACCGATCTTCGGGATCGAGAGGCCTCCGGTGGCAACCACGAGCGCTGGCGCTTTGAACTCTGCATTTGGTGCGCGCGCGATGAACTCGGTGGCTCGCTCGACCTTCTGAATATTTGTGTTCAGGAAGATGCTTACTCCGGCGTGCTCGCACTCGGCTTCGAGCATGCCGAGAATGTCGCGGGCTGAACGGTCGCAGAAAAGCTGGCCTAGAGTTTTCTCGTGATACGGGATATTGTGCTTTTCGACCAGAGCGATGAAATTCGCAGGTGTATAGCGGGCGAGTGCTGACTTGGCGAAGTGCGGATTCGAGGAAATGAAGTTTCCGGGACGGCAGTGAAGGTTGGTGAAGTTGCAACGTCCGCCGCCGGAGATCAGAATTTTCTTGCCCAGCCGGTCGGCGTGTTCGAGCACGGCGACGCGGCGGCCACGCTTGCCGGCTTCGATGGCGCACATCAGGCCGGCTGCACCACCGCCGAGAATGAGTGCATCGAAGGAGTGGGTCATCAAGCGATAGTTCAGGGGCTAAAGCCCACATTCATTGTGGAGATCTACGCGGCCCGCTCGACTTCGCTCAGGGCAGGCAGCTGAAGCGCCGCTCTTCCACGTTCCGCAGGCGTCCGTGAAGATCATACGTCACATATAGAACAAGCTCAGGCGCGGCAGGCCGTATTTTTCCAGCAGGCGCTTGTGGACATACTGTTTTTGCAGTTGCTCGATCTGGGCTGCGGCCATCTTGCGGCGGTAGGGCGCTAGTTCGCGATCGGCCTGGGCGCGGACGGTCACGATTTCTTCATCCGGTGTGGCGGCTAACAGCGCGGCGAAAAGTTTTTCCTCCAGCACAGTAAGATGACGCTCCAGGTCTTCCAGCCTTGATGATGGTTTTTTGCTCTCCGTTTCCTGCGCCAGCTTGCGCAGCGTGGCGGCGGAATCTGCGGCGACCGCGTGAACGGAGATTCCTGCGCTGTCCGGCAGCTTCGCGCGCTCAAGCAGATCGGCATTGCGGCGCAGGAAGGCCGCGATCACCTGGGGCTCAAAGCCTTGCCCAGCGCCTGATTTGGCCGATGGTGGCTGCTCGGCGGCCGTGCCCACTGCTGCTTCTTTCATAGCTTCCGCGGCGGCCAGGACCTCCTGCGAACAATAGGCGAGGCTATTTACCTTTTTCGTTTTCGACGGGCGCTGGTCGTAGCGGTCGAAGGCAGCATCGATGCCGCGCAGGGCGGCTTCGAGCGGGATGCCAGCGTCCTTCCAGGTTTCGATCAGCGCCCAGTCGAGCGTGGTAAGAAGTAGTCCGCCTCCACGGCGGCGCAGGAATTGTTCCTCAATTTCGGTGAAGTAGTTGAAGTAATTGAATTGATTCTCCACGGAGGTTCAGCGAGTGGAGCGCGGAGTGGCGCGTTCGCTGCCGTTCTTCGCTTTGGGTGAGGCCTGGGGTGCGGTCTTGGACGCGAGCGCCGTCCGCGTCGGCTGGTTGCGCTCCCAGATTATGCGTAGGCCTTCAAGGGTTAGAAAGTCGTCAATGGTCTTGATGTATTTCGATCCTGTGCCAATCATCGGTCCCAGTCCGCCGGTGGCGATGAAGCGCGTCTCTTTGCCTAACTCGCCGAGAAGTAGTTCGAGAATGCCATCGACTAGGCCGAGATAGCCGTAGTAGAGCCCGGACTGCAGGCTGCCCACGGTGTTGGTGCCGATGACGCGCGCGGGCTTGCGAATCTCGACCCGCGGCAGGCGCGCGGTGCGCTGAAAGAGTGCGTCGGCGGAGATGCCGATGCCCGGGCAAATCACTCCGCCGAGATATTCGCCTTTCGCGGAAACGCAATCGAAAGTGGTGGCCGTGCCGAAATCGACGATGACGCAGGGGCCGCCGTATTTTTCAAATGCAGCCACGGCGTTTACGATGCGGTCGGCGCCGACTTCGGCGGGGTTGTCATAATGCACGGGCATGCCGGTTTTAATTCCCGGCTCGATCAAGAGCGGCTTGGAATTGAAATAGCGCTCGCAAACCTGCCGCAGCACGGGATCAAGCGGTGGCACTACGGATGAAATGACGATGCCGTGAATGCCTGACGCCTCAAGGCTCGCCATCGAAAACAAATTGCGGAACAGGACGCCGTATTCGTCGACCGTGCTGCCCTGCCGAGTAGCGACACGCCAATTTGCGACCAGGCGCTCGTAGTGCGGGGTGTCGTTGCTGCCGGTGTCCCCGCCGGGATGCACTTTCGCAACTCGCGCGAAGACTCCGAGCACCGTATTCGTGTTGCCGACATCGAGAACGAAAAGCATGATGATCCGTTGCAGCAATTAGCAACTAGCGGTTAGCAATCGGCAATTAGCAGTGGCCGGCGCTTGACGGTGATGGCTAATTGCTATTTGTTCTTTCACTTCTCTCTCACGGTTCCACTTAATACCGTCTGTAATCCTTGTGCGGTTCGGACTTGCAGGAAGCCGCGCTGGTCTAGGCCTTCCGTGGTTCCTTCGATTCTTGAACCGTTCTCCTCGACGCGAATTTGTTTGCCCCGCACCCAAGAGGACTGCTCGGCGAAACGTCGTAGAATCGACTGCCGCGCGTCCGGCTGTTCGACCAACTGACGATATTCCCGGTCGAGCGATTTTAGCAAAGCCGCGGTCAGTTCCACTCGCGACCATTCGCTGCCGGTCGCCATTCGCAGCGACGTTGCCTCACCCTCTAATTCTTTGGGAAAGCTTTCCTGGTTCACGTTGATTCCGATTCCGATGACCACATAGCGCACGCACGTGACTTCGGCGTTCATCTCGGTAAGAATGCCGCATACTTTCTTGCCTTGAATGAGAACGTCGTTCGGCCATTTCAGGTCGGGCGTCACGCGAGAGTCCACGTGCTCAATTGCCGCACGCACTGCCAAGCCTGCCGCGAGCGCCAGCACGAGAACTTCGGAAGGCGGCAATGCTGGACGCAGCACTACCGAACAGTAAATTCCCGTTGAGCGCGCCGACTCCCAGACGTGCGCTCCGCGGCCTCGTCCCGCAGTTTGCTCTTCAGCGAGAAATACGCTGCCCTCGGCGGCGCCCTCCGCAGCAGCAGCCATGGCCGCGGTGTTGGTCGAGCCGATTTTGTAAAAATGATGAATCTGAGCGTCGAAGATGGTGCCGCGAAGCATCGGCCGCAACATCTCAGGGAGAAGAAGATCCGGAACTGACCTTAGGCGGTAGCCCGTTGCCGGATGCCCCGCTACATCCACGCCCAGCCCACGCAGTTGCTGGATCAGCCGCCAGACTTCGGAACGGTTGGAAGAAATCTCCTGTGCGATCTTCGTTCCGCTCGCGACCACCGTTGCATGCTCCATCAACAGGCGCACGATGCGGCCCAGGCGAATGTCGGTGGTTTGGGAGTGTGACGCGATCGTTCCCTTCGACGGACTCGCGGCAGATTTCGTGCGCGAAGGTTCGCTCTTCCGGATTGTCGCCGTCTTCTTGATGCAGGAATTATGCGGGAATTCGCGGGAAACGACAATCGCGGGGGCGGCAGTTCGACTTCGAGGCTCTGTGACAATCCAGAACGACCTAGATAATTACCCAGGCCGGCACTACTCGCAAGCTCATGTCGACTGCCTGGGGCGAGTGGGTCAGAAGGCCGACAGAAATGAAATCCACGCCAGCTTCAGCATAGGCGCGCACATTTTCGAGGCGGATGCCGCCGGAGCACTCGAGCGGAACACGGTGTTCCAGTTGGGCGCAGCGCTCGACGGCGCGGCGCACGTCTTCCGGAGCCATGTTATCGAGCAGAATCGCTTCTGCTCCACAGGCCAGCGCCTGCTCCAATTCTTCATGAGTACGCACTTCGACTTCGAGGATCTGCGAACCCCGGCGGTTATGCAGCGCACGCTCGATCGCCGGCACGATTCCTCCCGCGAGAGCAATGTGATTGTTCTTGATGAGGACTCCGTCGGAGAGATCGAGGCGGTGATTCTGTCCGCCGCCGCAGCGCACCGCGTATTTATCGATCACGCGCAGGCCAGGAGCGGTTTTGCGCGTGTCGAGAATGCGGGCCTTAGTGCCGGAGACGGCATCGACGAACTTGCGGGTCAGCGTGGCGATTCCGCTCATGCGCTGCAGGAAGTTCAGAATCACGCGCTCGCACGACAGAATGACGCGCGCGTTGTGCCGGATCACTGCGATGGATTGTCCCTTGTGCAGGCGCACGCCGTCGAAAATTTCGGGATGCGTAGTGACTTCGTAATGAGAGGTGACGGCGCCATCGAGTGCGGCGTAGACATCGAGGATGCGACCCACGCAGCCGATGCCGGCAAGAATGCAATCCTCCTTGGCGAGGATCGTGGCCGAGGCACGCTGGTTAGCATCGATGCAGGCATAGCTCGTGGCATCGCGCGTGGCCCGGTCTTCGAGCAGCGCGTTTTCCAGGATCGCGGTGATGCGGCGGCTGTTGAAATCCATAAAGCAGTGGCCAGGGGCCAGTGATCAGTGGCCAGTTCTAGCTATTTGGGCTTGTGCCATTCAGCTCATCTAATTGGTGCCTTATCTTTTCGCGCAGGCCGGTCAGTTCCTGAGCGCGGCGGCGTAATCCCTCGACTACCTTTTCCGGGGCTTTCGCCAGGAATTGCTCGTTGCCCAACTGCCGTTGATTGTTGGCGAACTCTTTTTCAATTTTATCCAGCTCTTTGGACAAGCGCTCGCGCTCGGCGGCGACGTCGATCTTTCTTTCATAGATTACGTGGACATCGAAACGCGCGGTGCTGCGCGCGCCGGCACGCTTCGCGAGGGAGCTATCCGCAAACGTGATTGTATCGACATTTGCCAATCGCTCCACGGCGCCACGATTCTGCTCGATCATGGTGCGAATTCCGGGCTCCTGCACGAAGATTTCGATCGGCACCTTTACCTTGGGCTCGACCTTCAATTCTGCGCGAACATTCCTCACGTTTACGATCAAATCCTGCAGAACCGCCATCTCGGTCTCAGCGTTCAGATCGAACTGTTGCTCGTTGGCCTGGGGATATGCTGCCAACGCGATCGACTTCAGCGGTGGACGGCCTTCATACATTGCCTGCCAGATTTCTTCGGTGATGAAAGGCATCACCGGATGCAGCAAGCGCAGAGATGCATCGAACAAGTTGACCAGATTACTGCATGCGAGGTTTGCTTGGGTCCTGTCGGCGCCTTCTTCGAAGTTCAGCCGCGGTTTGATCAGTTCGATATACCAATCGCAGAACTCTCCCCAGAAAAAATCGTAGATGCAGTTGGCAGCTTCGTGGAAGCGGTAGGTATCGAGAGCCTCGTTCACTTCCGCGGTGACTCGGTTGAAGCGGGAGAGGATCCAGCGATCTTCTAGAGTTGAGGGCTGATATGCCGGGATGCCTTTTGCTCCTGGTGATAGTTCGCGGGCGAGGGCGCCCGCGCCACATTCGAGGCGATCCACATTCATGAACATGAATCTTGCGGCGTTCCAGATCTTGTTGGCGAAGGCGCGGTAGCCCTCGGTGCGGCTTTCGCTGAAGGCAATGTCGGTGCCGGGCGCGGCCATGGCGGCCAGCGTGAAACGGGTCGCATCGGTGCCGAAGCGGTCGATAATCTCCAGCGGATCGATCACGTTGCCCTTTGTCTTCGACATCTTCTGGCGGTCAGCATCGCGCACCAGGGCGTGGATGTACACCTGCCGGAAGGGCACGCTGTCGTCTTTCTTCTCTGCCCAGCCACTTGCTTTCTTGATCGCGGGATCCTGCTCGTGCCCCGCCATGAAGTGGCAGCCGAACATGATCATGCGCGCTACCCAGAAGAAAAGAATCTCGTAGGCGGTGATCAGCAGCGTCGTCGGATAAAAAACTTCCAGGTCGCGCGTTTTCTCCGGCCAGCCGAGAGTCGTGAACGGCAAAAGTCCGGATGAAAACCAGGTGTCGAGCACGTCGGAAACCTGTTCCAGCTTTTTGCCGCCGCATTTTGGACAATTCGCCGGAGCTTCGCGGGCGACGATCACTTCCTTGCAACCGTCACAGGTCCACGCCGGAATGCGATGCCCCCACCACAACTGGCGCGAGATGCACCAGTCGTAGATGTTGTTCATCCAGTTCAAATAAATCTGTTTGTAGTTTTCCGGGACAATCGTGATCTCGCCGCTTTCGACGGCTTCGATTGCCTTGTCGGCAAGCGGCTGGATTTTGATGAACCATTGTTCGGACAAACGTGGCTCAACCACGGTTCCGCAGCGGTCGCATTTGCCGAGCGAAAGCGCGTAGTCTTTTTCGGCGACGAGAAACCCGCCGGCTTGCAAGTCGACGAGCACCATCTTTCGGGCTTCGTAACGGTCGACGCCGGCATACCGGCCGGCGTTCTGGTTCATGTGGGCGTGCTCGTCCATCACGCCGATCTGGGGCAGGTTGTGGCGCTTGCCTGCCTGAAAATCGTTGGGATCGTGCGCCGGCGTCACTTTCACCGCGCCGGTGCCGAACTCGGGCTGCGCCAGTTCGTCGGTGATGATGGGGATCTCGCGGTTCATCAGCGGAAGCAAAGCCTTTTTGCCGTGGAGATGCGTGTAGCGTTCGTCTTTCGGGTTTACGGCAATCGCGGTATCCCCGAGCATGGTCTCTGGCCGCGTGGTCGCTACGGTGATGAATTCGTCCGAGCCAACAATCGGATAGCGAATCTCCCACAACTTCCCAGCGACTTCTTCGTGCTTTACTTCGAGGTCGGAGATCGCCGTCTCGCAGCGCGGACACCAGTTGACGATGTACTTGCCACGATAGATCAGCCCTTCTTCATACAGACGGACGAACACTTCGCGCACCGCGCGCGAAAGATTCTCGTCCATGGTGAAATATTCGCGGTCCCAGTCGACCGAGGCGCCGAGGCGCTTCATCTGGTCGAGAATCGCGCCGCCGTAAAGTTTTTTCCACTCCCACACGCGCTCGATGAATTTTTCGCGGCCGAGGTCGCGGCGCTTTTTGCCTTCTTTGGCGAGTTGCCGCTCGACCATCATTTGTGTAGCGATGCCGGCGTGGTCGGTGCCGGGCAGCCACAGCGTGATGAAGCCGCGCATGCGATGCCAGCGCACGATGATGTCCATCTGCGTCTGGTTGAGCATGTGGCCCATGTGCAGGCGGCCGGTCACATTCGGCGGGGGCAAGAGCAGCGTGAAGACCGGGCGAGTCTCTCCTTCCGGTGGCGTGGGGACAGAGAAAAGTTTTTCTTTGACCCAGTATTCGGCCCAGCGCGTCTCAATCGCGCCCGGCTCGTAAGATTTGGGCAATTCGTGGGGCATGAGGAGTCAGCTATTAGCAGCTCGCAAAACCTTCACCACAGCGGACACAAGGACTCACTAGGTAGTTCTGCGTTTCCCCAGCGCACTCTGTGCTGTCTATGGTTAAGAAGTCTGATCTTACAGGCGCGAGAAAAGAAGGGTCAAACGGACGACGGGGTTATACGCACTGAGGGGATTTTGCTACACCCCCTCCCCCCACCACAGAACTGGTTTTGACTTGGCCCCGGCCCGCCCGCGCGCGGCGCAAGAGAGGCTCGCTGCGTTGCGAGAAAAAGGATACGAGACCTGCCCTGGAAGGTTGCGCGGGGGGGGGGGCGGGGGAGGCGCTGCGACGCAACGTTGCGATTACTGTGGCGGGACGCGGGGGGGAGTGGGACGTGATATCCTCCCCGCATGGAAGAGCTGATAGCAAAGGTTCTAACTATCCGCGAATGTGGCCACGATGAATACTGGCTCCGAGATAAGATATTCGCCGACCCTTCTGTGCTCGGGCTTGGGGATTTGCAGGCTGTAGGGCGAGAGAAGACGCAATCTCAAGGGGGCCGCCTAGACCTACTTCTCAAGAACCCCGATGATGATTCTATGTTCGAGGTTGAGCTACAGCTCGGTGCAACGGACGAGTCACACATTATCAGAACAATCGAGTACTGGGACAACGAGAAGCGCAGGTGGCCCAACCGAAGTCACACTGCTGTGTTGGTGGCGGAGGAGATCACAAACCGCTTCTTCAACGTAGTGCATCTGTTGAGTTTGGCGGTCCCCATTGTAGGAATTCAAGCAAAGATGGTTCAGATCGGCGACGCCAGAGGACTCCATTTCAATAAGATTATCGATTCGTATGAAGAGCCGGAGGAGACAGAAACTCCGCAGATACAGTATGACGAGAGACACTGGATCGATAATCGCCCGGGAACTCTGGAATGTGCGAAGTGGTACAAGGCACTGATGGAAAGGCTTTATGGTGACGTACCAACTAAGTATTTCGAAGACTATATTTCCCTTGCCGTCGATGGCGTCGCTCGCGTGTGGCTCACCACGCGAAAGAATAACCGCGCGTTTGTCGAAGTTAAATATGGCGAGGAAAACTTCCAAGAGGCAGTGGAACACATGAACAGCGATGGCGTTCCCTTCGGCACGCGGAAAGGAAAATACCTAACTTTCAACGTAAATGTCCAACAGCTCAAGGATAATGCAAAAACTCACGAGTGGTTGGCTTCGAGGTTGTCTCCTCAACATTTGAAAATGATCGCGAATGCGAGCTGAGTGTCAGAGACAAGCGCTCTAAGCGGTGGGGGTGTGGGTGCCTGCGGGGGGTGGGTGGGGGGCGGGGCCGTGTATCCGGTTTACGTTCTGGGAAGGACAGCCAAGAGTTTAATCCTGTCTCGCACTTTTTGGCACGCATGACGATAAGCATGCCAGAAATATTCGGCGTTCTGGTTTTTTTCGTTGCTACCCAGCGACCGATTAGCCCTTACTCTCTTCAATTCTTCATCGGCACCAATATGACAGCGTTCAAATTCGTCGTACAAATCTGGTTCTAGGAACACCGCCCACTCTTGGAGCTTTGCAAGAAACTTATCGTTTGCTGTTGCAAGCCTGTCAATATATTGAGCACGCTCCTCATCGGCAATTCTTATGCTGGCGTCAATCGGATTGAGCGACATGTAGGCTATTCTTATATCCGCAAGGCACTGGGATACTTCTTTCATCGCGGCGAACTCGGTCTCAAAGTGGGCATGGGTAACAAATACGGACCGGTCAATCTCTGCCTGCAACCGCGCCTGTTCTTTATGAAGATTATCCCTGAATTCTTCAAGTTCTTTGTTGTAACGCGATTTCTGCTTTTCAAGCCAGAGATTCCCGAGAAACCGGGACAGGCCGAAAACCGCAGCGCTCCCACCAAGCGCCCCTCCAACAACGCTTTCAATTACAGATAGCCAATCCACCCCGAAATTGTAACCCGCCGCTGGGAGTATGGGTTTGCGCAAACCTGCATGCGCCGGAATTCGGCGGCCCACGCGCGATGTAGATGCCCACTGGTTCGGTATAACCGCAGCCCGGTCAGCACTCGTAGCCCAGGATGAGAAAGAACTAGAATGGAGGCGCGAACCGCGCAGGTGACAAATGAGTCAAGAATATGGAACAACCCGCTGGTGGGAGAACTACCTTGTTCGTTATCGAGGACGAAATTAGGAGACTAAGACAAGAGCTTGAAGTCAAGCAAGATCAGAAGGATCAAGCTCTCTATGAGGCTATTCGGAGAAAATGATGTCGATAGTGCGATGCAATTCACAAATGTGAGCTGCGGACCTTTCAACGCCGATTAGTGCCGCGTGATGGTTTCAGCTGGTCAGCGACGGATGGGCCTGGTCTTTAAGATTCCCAGAAATTGAAAACCTAGAACCCTTCAGGGGAAGAGGTGGAGGGAGCAGATTACGCACGATTGGGCCAGCTTCCAAATACCTAGCTCGCCCCGCTTACCCGCTCGTCCCGCGCTCCCCGCCCCCCCCCGCGCAACCTTCCAGGGCAGGTCTCGTATCCTTTTTCTCGCAACGCAGCGAGCCTCTCTTGCGCCGCGCGCGGGCGGGCCGGGGCCAAGTCAAAACCAGTTCTGTGGTGGGGGGAGGGGGTGTAGCAAAATCCCCTCAGTGCGTATAACCCCGTCAAACGGACGACGGGGTGGAAGGAAGGGACGGCTGATTGCGGACGAGTCGGACTCTTACTTCTTCTTCGACATTTTCCGGTTGATCTCTTCCATGAGCTTGGGGCGGAGATCGGCCAGCACGCTGTCGACGATGCTGGCGACGTTGCTCTGGTCGCCGTCGGGATTCGCGGCAGCGGCTTCCTGCAAAAGCTGTTCGGCCCCTGCGGCTACTGCGCGAGCGGCAGAGTCCGGTGGCGCTGACTCGGGCTGGTCAACTTCTTTTTCTTTTTCTTTCGCTTGGGTTTCTGCTGCTTCGTTGCCTTGGCTGCTGTCATGGACTTGACGCCAGGTCGCCCAAGCCGCTGCCGTGTTCTTCACAGTTTCAGAGTCGAATTTCGGTTCCGGCACGGTTTCGGCGGCTGGTTTCTCAACTGTTTCTTCCCAGCGGGGAGCGGCAACAGTCTCGGCTATCGCGGGTTGCGGCTGAGACAGCAACTCCTGCGCCCCGAATGCGACAGGCTCGGAAATGCGCATCGGCTCTTGCTTCGATTCGGAGGATCGTGGGGCTGCAGAGGCCAGTCCGGGCGCCTCGACGGGAGCTTGCAGAGTCGCGATGGGAGTTGGGGCTGCGGCCGATTCCAACTGCGCGACCGGCACTGGTTCCATCGAAACAATGTTTCGACCAGGTTCAGGTTCCGCAACCGGTTCAGGCGCCGAACTCGGAATCGCCACGGGAGTTTCCGCTATGGCTGGCACGGGCGCAAAAGACTTTCCGGCCGGCGCGGGCTCAGGCTGCGGGATAGCAGCAATGCTCGCGGAGCCGGCAGCGGCGACTGCCGCATACGCTTTCTGCATTTCCTGATCCAGAGAAATCGCGGACTCGCTGCCTTCCAGGGCCACCGAGACCGCCGTCCATCGGGACACGCCAGTGCTGGCCGCCACCACGGATTCGGCAGTGGCCGCGATGGTTACGGGCACGTCCTGCGTCTGTTCCATGCCAACATCCGGACTCACATCGCCCTTCCGGCGACGGTATGTTTCAACCGCTGCAGGCTCACCAGCAGTCTCGCCGGGTTTGTTTTCTTCTTTCTTATTTTCTTCTTTCTTGTTTTCTGGCGGAGCTTCCAGCTTCGCTTCCGTTTTTGCGGCAGGGGCGGGGTCACGCGAAAGCCCAGGAGCGGACGCAAGATTGTTTTCTGTTCGATCAGGAGCCCGCTCCAGGGTTGGCTGGCCGGCGATCACGGCACTCTGGGCGTCCGCATTGTTAGTGGCTGGAGCCTGATGTTCCTGCCTGATCGCCGAGGCGACCATCTGCATTTGCGCGGCGGCGGCGGCGATGGCGGCGACTTCTTCGGGCGTTACATCCTTGGGCAGGCCGGCAGGGGCCAGTGCGGCCACATCCAGGCTTGCTTCGACCGGTTTTTCCGCTTGCCCCGTTTCTTCATTCTTATCCTTACTCGAAACCTTCTCGACGGGGCTATAGTTTGAAGCTTCCTCGGCGACCTTCTCTTCTGCTTCCGTCTTCTTCTTGGGGAAGCCGATCCGGCTCTTCCATCCATTATCGGCGTCCGTAGCTTCGTCGCGGCCGCCGCGCCCGGATTCATCCGCCGCCGCCATCGCCCGCGCGAAGCGCCCGGGCTTGGAGGATTCGCTTCGAGGCACGACTTTGTCTTCCAGCTTCGACAAGGTGCCCAGCAACTCGCTGGCTTCAAATGGCTTGACGATGAAGCCTTCAGCGCGCACCCGCTGCGCCTCTTCCGGCTTAAAAGGCTCGAGCTTGCCGACGGTCAGCAGCACCGGAATGCGCGCCGTTTCCGGCGATTCCTTCAGGCGCTGGCAAACCTCCAACCCGCTGTAGCCGGGCATGTAAACATCAAGAATGACGAGATCGGGCTTCAGTTCGCCGATTTTTTTCAGCGCGGCGGAGCCGTTGTTGACGGCAATCACCTCATACCCCGCATCGGCGAGGATTTTGCGGCCCATGTTTTGGGCGGTCACGCTGTCGTCGGCGAGCAGTATCTTCCGGGCCAAAGGAATTCCTCTGATGAGGGGAGATAACGCGAAGGTAACCTGACCGTTGACGTAAGTCAATGATCGGACGGCATGTTACCAGGTTACTAGTGGTCAGCGCCTACCGCGTCTAGGAAGCGGCCCGAGCGGGGTCGAAAACGGAAGGCTGAAGTCGCGAATTGCTTCAGAACGAGATGAGCTTCTTCAATCCCTTCTTTTTCTTCTTCTTGCTGCTGGAAATATCCTTGTCGCTGGCGAGCGTGGAGCTGGAACTTGCGACCGCCCCGCTACTGGAGGCAGATGCTCCCTGCTGGATTTCGTTGATCTGCGAAGGCGCAGGCGCGGGCGCTTCATTGGCAACGGCATTTTGAGTTTCCGTCGGCTTCAGTTCGTTCGGATCAGGCTTCAACTCATTAGCATCGGCCGCTGGTTTGAGTTCATTCGGATCGGCCGCAGCCGCGGTATTAGGACGGGCAAAAGGATCGGCGTTCGCCGCCGCCGGAGCCGGCGCATCGGAACGCGGAGCTGGCTCGTTCGCTCCCGGAGGTCCGGCCTTCACGATTTCGCTGGTCAAACCATGTTCGCCGGCAGGAAGACCCATCGCCTGCCGCATGACGCTGCCTGCCACCTGGTTCGCCGCTACCGGAGTCGGATCCACCAACGTCGGCTCGCCCACTTTAGACGCCGCCGTCACGTCGGGTCCCTTCTTTACCACGGTCATGAGACGGTCGAGCGTGTTGGCCTCCTGCCGGCTTTCTTCCTCGGCCTTGTTCTGCGCCACCGCGGCCTTCGTGGGTCGCGGAATCGGCTGATGCAACGCCGCCAGCCGTTTCTTCGCCTCATCTTCGCGTTCCATCAATGGGTACCGCGTGATGATCTGCGAATATGCCGTCGATGCATCCTTGGTCAGAGCCGCAATAAAGCTGCCTTTCGCGGCTTCCCCAACGCAGCCCGGCGGAGTGTTGAACCCCTGGCAAGCTGGCCTGCTCCGCACTTGGGCGATCTGGCCTTCGTAGTCTTGACCCAGCAGATACAGTGCCTCGTCAGCTTTGCTGTATAGCGGATATTTATCCACCAGGGACTGCAGCCGGGCAATCGACGCCGGATACGATCCCCGATCGTAGTAGAACTTCCCGATATCAAACTCCCGCTCGGCCAGCACTTCCTGCACTTCCAGCAGCCGCTGCTTGCCTTCTTTCACCAGTTTCGGGTTGTCCGGATACTGCATGATCAGGTTGCGGTATTCATCCTCGGCACGCTTGGCGTGGGTATAGTCGCGATCCGCCTTCTCCATCTGCTCGTACTGGATGTTGGCGATCTTCAACTGCGCCTCGGCCGCTTCTGGCATGTTGGGAAAGAAGGTCTCGAAATCGCGGTATTCCTGTTCCGCCTGCTCGAGAGATGCGGTCCCGCCCTCGGCATACCAGGAATCGCCGACCGCCAGCTTCGCTCGCGCGATAAACTCCGAGTCCGGATAGGTAATGATCAAAGTCTGCAGCGTCATGCGGGCCACGTCGAAGCGATTGTGCTTCATCGCATCCATGGCTTTGTCGAACAGCACCTTATCGGGCTGCTTCGTGCCCACGTTGGCCAACGGATTGACGGCTTTCTTATTGGTGCAACCGACCGTTAGCGCCAGCAGAATGGCAAGCCCCGCAATCAATGAGAATCGACCTGACATAAGACCTCGAATCAGAAATTGCCGATTGAAAATTACTAGACTTTCAACAGCGCCGCTTCCGTTGCGGCTTTGAGCAGCCCCTCAGCATTCTTCTTTGGATCACCGCTACCGAACACGGCGTTGCCCGCCACCAGAATTTCTCCGCCCGCGCGCACCACATCGCCTACTGTATCGTGCCCTACGCCGCCATCCACTTCGATGCGGTAAGTTAGCCGGCGCTGGCTGCGCACCTCAGCTAATTGCCGCATTTTGTGTAGTGTGGAAGGAATAAACTTCTGCCCTCCAAAGCCCGGATTCACCGACATCACCAGCACATACTCCACAATATCGAGCACCTCGGTCAGCGTGTCGACCGGCGTCGCCGGATTGATTACCACCCCCGCCATGCAATCATGGCTCTTGATCAGATGCACAGTGCGGTTCAGGTGTCGGCAAGCTTCCTGATGCACCGAAATCCAATCCGCCCCGGCCTCGGCAAACGCCGGAATGAACTCGTCCGGATTCTCGATCATCAGATGGCAGTCCAATGGAAGATCGGTCACCCGCCGTAGCGACTTTACCACCGGCGGCCCAATCGTAAGGTTGGGCACAAAATGCCCATCCATAATATCCACATGGATGACGCTCGCGCCACCTTCCTCGGCAGCGCGCACTTGTTCGCCCAGACGGGAAAAGTCCGCGGAAAGAATCGAAGGTGCCAGCTCAATCAAAGGCAGTCTCTTAGGACGTTGTTAGACCCTGGGAATCGCAGTCGGAAACTGTTAGCAGTCTACCATCCGAAGCGGGACGGATACAGCGATTTTAGCCCTCCACAGGATCGACCTCAAGCTGCTCACGTCCCTCAGAACATCCCACACCATGTTACCCTCGTCGGACGTGTCTGCCGCGCCCCAATTCACCACTGCTGCCTACGGCATGGCCGCAGTCTTTGCCTGGGGCACCAGCGATTTTCTCGGCGGCTACGCCACCCGCCGCGCCAACGCCTTCCTGTTCACCGTGGTCGTGAACCTGGGCGGACTGCTCGTCGTGGGCACGCTAGCTGCCGGCACTCATGCTCCGTTCCCCTCCGCTCGCGGCGCGGCCTGGGTGTTGGCCGGGGGCCTCTCGGGAGGCGCGGCCCTGGCCATCTTCTATCGCGCACTTTCTTCGGGCAGAATGGGACTGACCGCGCCGGTCGCCGCCGTGCTCGGGGCCGCGATCCCGGCAGTTTTCACCATGTTCACTGAAGGCCTGCCGGGCAGGATTCCGCTTCTCGGCTTCGTCATTGCCGCCGTCGGACTCTGGCTCATCACGCGCACCGAAGATGGAGGCAAGCCTGAAGGCATTGGTCTGGCGGTCGTCGCCGGCATCGGATTCGCCAGCTTCTATCTGTGCGTCCGCCAAGCCGGCGATGCTTCAGCCTTGTGGATTGCAGCGCTCACCCGAACCGGCGGTCTGATCGTCACCTCGGTGGTGGTTTTGGTGCTACGAAATTTTCGCGACATCACCTCAGCCGGCGTGCGCTGGGGCGTCATCACCGGCTGCATCGATTCCCTCGGCACCATCTTGTTCGTCCACGCCAGCCAGAGCGGACGCCTCGACGAAGCGGTCGTCATCTCGTCCCTCTATCCCGCCGTCACCGTGCTTCTAGCTCGCCTGTTCCTGAAAGAACACTTCACCCGCTGGAGGTTGGTCGGGCTACTGGCTGCGCTGGCGGCAGTGCCTATGATTGCGTCGGGGTAGAAACAATCTGCCACGGATTAGCACGAATCAAAACAAATTCGAGCTTCACCCGTGAAGATCCGTGTAAATCCGTAGCGAACGGTTTTCATCGTCTGCTAACATTCGGCAACGTGCCATTGCTCGAAATCCGCAACCTTACCAAGATTTATCCGCAGGGCGCATCTGTGCTGGGAGGAAACTCCAGCAGCTGCGAAGTGCGCGCCGTCGACGATGTCTCGCTCGACATTCACGCCGGCGAAACTCTCGGCCTGGTCGGCGAATCGGGTTCCGGCAAGAGCACGCTCGGACGCCTGCTCCTGCGCCTCATCGAGCCAACCTCTGGCAGCATCCGTTTCGAAGGCCGCGACCTGCTTGCCGCCAGCCCCGGCGAAATGCGCCGCCTGCGCCGCGACATGCAAGTCATCTTTCAGGATCCCTTCGCGTCGCTAGATCCCCGCTTCCGGGTCGAAGACATCATCGCTGAGCCTCTTCTTATCCACGAGAACAGAAGTTCGAAAGGCGGCATCCGATCCCGCGTGGTCGAGCTGCTGCGGGCCGTCGGCCTCGACGAATCTATTCTGCAGCGTTTTCCCCACGAATTCAGCGGAGGGCAGCGCCAGCGCATCGGCATCGCCCGCGCCCTCGCGCTGCGGCCGAAGTTCATCGTGGCCGACGAACCGGTCTCTGCGCTCGATGTAAGCGTCGGAGCCCAGATCGTCAACCTGCTCGCACGACTGCAGCGCGATTTTGGCTTGACTTATCTTTTCATCTCGCACTCCATGCCGGTCGTGCGCTACCTCTCGACGCGCATCGCGGTCATGTATCGCGGCAAGATTGTGGAAGTCGGTGAAACCGCCCAGATCACCGAGCGCCCGCAGCATCCCTACACTCGCAGCCTGCTCGAAGCGACGCCGGAAGTGGCAGTCTAGCTTGCTCATGTGGGGACGACCGCCTCGGGAGCCTGCCCTGAGCGAAGCCGAAGGGTCCCGCCGAGCGCAGCGAGGCGTGCAGCGCCCCGGATCTAATATCCAAGAGCCTGTGCCATACTTCTTCGATGTCCCCTCCCGGCCGGGCCCGCGATCTCGCCGAACTGATTCTCGGTTATGGAATGATCGTCGGCATCATCTGGACCCCGGAACACCTGCAGCGCTTCCTCTCACCGATCGCTCTGCTGTTTACTTTGTCGGCAGTTCTCGCACGCCGCCAAAGTCGCGATGAACTGGGAATGGGGTGGCACGGCCTCATCTCGTCACTCTGGATCCTGCCCGCCGCGGTCGTGCTTGCCGCCGTGAGCATCTTCATCGCCAGGGAGATCGGCACGCTGCATCCGCTCTACAAAGCCGATTTCGCCCACGTCTCCGCCTATGTGCTCTGGACCATTTATCAGCAATTTCTTCTGCAGGACTATTTCATGGACCGCCTGCTGCGCCTTATCTCAAATGAAGCCGCAGCAGTATCGCTCGCCGGAACCCTCTTCGCCGCGGCGCACCTGCCCAATCTCGTGCTCACCGCCGCGACGCTCGTCTGGGGCATCCTCTCGTGCGCTCTGTTCCGCCGCTATCGCAACCTTTGGGCGCTCGGCCTGGCCCAGGGACTGCTCGGCCTCTGCTTCGCCATCTGCGTACCGGACGCGCTGCATCACCACCTGCGCGTTGGTTTGGGATATTTGCGCTACCACGGGACGCCGCCGGCTCGGTAGGTGGACCGGGGTGCGAATGCCAGAGATTTCTCGTGCAATCGCCCGGTTTCGACAGTTATCATTTGAAGAGCATTCTGACCGCTCGGCGAAAATGATTGACACGCCGGCCCGAATGGAGGCCTGCCATGAGTCGGATGATCACGCCGTGTATCGTAATCCTCGGCCTGCTCGCGACCTGCACCGCTCAGACTCTCCATACGTGCAGGTTCAGCGGCACCTCCCAGGTTGGACACAGCCAAGGCATCAGCATTCAGCGCGTTACTATAGTTGAGCCCAACAGCGAAGTGAAGGCCACGCTCTTTATTCCCGACGGCAGCGAACCACTGCCTGGTATCGTCTTCTCACACTCAGCGATCCATGGTCCCAGCAACGATACCGACTTGCTGCGCTTCGCATGGGCGCTCGCCCGGGCCGGGGCGGCTTCCATCGTTCTTGACGGATTAAATGACGGGAAGTGTAGGGGTCAGAACCACAACCCCCACAACCAATCCACGCTGGCATGGGCAATTGTCGAGGCCGGCAAACGTCGATTCTCCCGCCACGCCCGCCCGTAGAAAATTCCTGCAATCGTCGCCAGCAAGACATAGCGCCAATTGAAATGTGCCGACCGCTTATTGAAGTGCGAGAGCCCGAACAGCACCGATGCGATCACCAGAGCGGACCGCCGTCCCAAGCGCCGTTCGAGCAAATTCTGCACCCAGGAGCGAAAGAAGAGCTCTTCGGGCACGGCGGTAAAGAAAAATATCGCAATCCAGCGCAGGAGCGCGCTACCAACTCCCGGCAGGTTGCGATGCGGATGGATAAACCCCAGCGCCAATCCCAGCAGCAGCACAAATGGAGTGAAGTAGACTAGTTCCCGCAGGCCAGTTTTCCAGTCACTCCATTTCAGATGGAAATCGAAGCCCGTTCCGTTGAGTTGCCGGATCGCGAGGAATCCGTACAAGCCCGCATCCACCAGAAACAGTTCGTTCAAGGCTCGCAGGCCGCTCGGCCAGGCGCGGTCAAACCAGCGCAAGTCGACCGCTAGCCCCAGGACGAGCAGGATCAACGCGTCGCGCCAGTTACCACGCTGCTCTTTATCGGCAGTTGCGGGGTCCGCCGCCGCAGCCTGCAGCAGCAACCACGCAATCACCACGGGCAGTGCCGCATAGAGCGCGAACCATCCCCAGCGGAACATGTGCGCTGAAATTGAAGCCATCGCGTAGGGCGCGACCAGCAACGCCGGAAAGACCACGCGGAGAGCCACGGGCCAGCTTCCTACGGCGCGCGCCACGCGCTCCGCGGCAAAGCCGAACAAAACCGCCGGAGCCAACTCGAGAGCGAGCGCGGCAATTGCGACCGGCGTGACATTCTGCATGGGTTCATCTTAAATGCGCCCCATGCCGTAGCTTGTCTCCCGGCCCGCTCCCCGATAGAATTCCTTGGCATCCAGCAAGAGGCTAGACCATGGCTGCTGCTCCGCTCCCACCTATCTCTACACCCGCGCCCACGCCCGAACCCGGCTCACTCTCCGAAGGCGCGCGCATCCTCTACACTTTCATTGCACCCTCAAAAACTTTCACCGACCTGAGGCGTAACGCGTCGTGGTGGGGTCCCTGGCTGCTGATCTCTGTCTTCGCTCTGCTTTTCGTTTACTCGATGGACCGGCAGATCGGCTTTGACCAGATCAGCAGGGATGAAATCGCGCATTCCCCGCGCGCCGACGAGTTCGATAAGCTCTCGCCCGAGGATCAGGCAAAACGACTTCGCTTTTCGGACGCTTTGGTTCGCTACCTGTCCTATGGAATCCCCGTCACCGTCCCGTTCTTTCTTGCAATCACCACGGGAGTGCTGTGGGCAACTTTCAAGTTCGGCGCCGGAGCTGATGTTTCTTTTAAGACCGCGTACGCGATCATTTTCTATGCCAGCCTGCCCGGCATCGTCAGTTCAATTTTGGGTTCGATCTCGATGTTTGCCGGAGTCGACCCCGAGGGCTTCAACGTGAACAACCCCGTAGCCACGAATCCGGCGTATTTCATGGATCGTTCTGGTAACAAATTCCTCTACGGGATGGCTTCCGGCCTTGATGTTATAGTCCTCTGGACGATTGTGCTGATGGGCATCGGATTCTCCTGCACCAGCAAAGTAAAACGCAGCACCGCAATCGCAATCGTCGCCGGATGGTATTTGTTTTGGAAGCTTGCTGTCTCGGCCATCGCGGCCCGGTGAAAATAGGTGCGACGCCAGTCATAGCGGGAGCATCGAAATCTCGCATCTCTAGAAGGAGACGTCAAATGAAACGTACGCTTGTGACACTTCTCGTTGGTTTGTGCGCCTGTGCCGGTGCCGGTTTTGGACAGGCAATGGCTCCATCTTCCTCCTCCGGTGCGATGGCAACACCGCAAGCTTCCGCAACGGTTAAGGATCCAGTGACGGCTGGTCTGCGCGTCCTGTTCGCACGCTCACGAACGAATACTCTCGGCGCCATTACGGCCATGCCCGCCGATAAATTCAGCTACAAGCCCACCCCCGATCAGATGAGTTTCTCGCATCTCGTCGTCCACATCATTGGCTTCAACAACGGCTTCTGCGCCAAAGCGGCCGACATTGCCGCACCTAAAGTCGAGGAACTCAAGGAAAGCGATTCTAAAGACAAGCTGCTTGCCGCAGCCACAGCTTCGTACGACTTTTGTGGCGAGGCGCTCGGCAAGATGGACGACTCCAAGCTGGGCGACAGCATCGAACTCTTCGGTGGACACCAAGGTCCCCGCGCCTTGGCAGATCTGATCCTGGCAGGGGGATGGTCCGACCATTACGCCACAGCCGCCATGTATTTACGCCTGAATGGAGTTTTGCCGCCGAGTGCGCAACCGAAGAAATAACGTTCCGGCGAACCTCGCGGCTAATGCCCGATCTGGATGAGTTCCGTGTCCTGTGAAGACACGTTCTGCGCGGGATGCTGCGGCGCGCGCCAGCCGTCGAAGATCGACACCTGATGCACGCAGGAAACCGTGCAGTGCGGCGCGCAACCTTTTTCCGTGAGATATTCGCGGCGCATGTCGTCGCGCGTATAGGTCGCGAGTGGCACGCCGGGATACCCGCGCTGCTGCGAGCAGTAGTGCACCAGCCCGTCTTCGCAGATGTAGAGATAGCGCGCGCCCGCGCGGCAGCGCCACTCGTTAGGCAGGCCTTGCGCGATGTTGTCCTGGAAGGCGTTGATGCGGGTGAAGCTGCGCTTCTCCATCGCCTTCATCTCGTGATAAATGCGGCGCTCTTCTCCGCCCAGCGGCTGCAGCTGCCCGCTGCCGTCGTGGATAATGCCGATGGTCGAGCTGAAACCCAGTTCGATGGCGCGTTTGCCGATGGTGAGCGCGTCCTGCGGATTCGAAATGCCGCCGCCCACGACTGAATTGATGTTCACATGAAACTCCGCGTGTTCGGCCAGCAGTTGCAGCTTCTTGTCGAGCACCTTCAGACTTTTCTTCGAAACTTCGTCGGGATTCACGTTGTCGATGGAGATCTGCAGCCACTCCAGGCCGGCGCGGTTCAGCCGCTGAATTCGTTCCCCCACCAGAAAGTATCCGTTAGTGATCAACCCCGCAATCATGCCGTTGGCGCGGATGCGGCGAATCACATCATCGAGTTCAGGATGCAGCAGCGGCTCGCCGCCAGAGATCGTAACCACTGCCGTCCCCAGTGCGCCCAGTTTGTCGATGCGGCGAAACATTTCTTCCGTGGGCACGGGCTTCGAAAAATCGTCGAACTCGTTGCAGTAAGTACACGCCAGATTGCAGCGCCGCACCGGAATGATATGCGCCAGCAAAGGATGATCGGTGGAGGCCAGCGCACGCGCAGCCATGGAAGCTCCACGCAAGTTGCGGTGGAGCGCCTTGACGCGGCGGCGCAGGGTTGTGAGCGCAGACGGCATAGAGTGAAGAATCTCTTATTACATCATGGATGCGGGATAAGCGCAGGCTTGTCAGCATCGTTTGGAGAATTTGGCGGGGCGAACGGCGCTCGTGGCACTGCGGGTTGAAAGTGGCAGCGCGACGGGCTCCTGCTCAATATTTTGGGACAGCTCATCCGGAAGCGTCCTTCATCTCAACCTGTACCGCATTAAACTCCCCGCCACCGACGTTTTCCACCGTATGCGGAGTTAGCGGTTCCTGCCAGAGCGGCACGTTGGAAGCGGGCTTGTCAGCGAGTTGCCGCGTATCGAGTATTACGTTGCCCTCGGGGTCGCGCCGCACGAGATCGCTCCACGCCGTGATGAACAGCACTCCGGGCCAGCGATGAGTGTGCACCGGTACGATCTGCCCCGCCGGAATACGAGTACGCACAACTCGCACGCGTTCGTTTTCCAGCAGGAGGATGTGATGGCCGGGCGCGGCAATCAACGCGTCCAGTGCGTCTGGCCAGGGCCAGGTATTATTCGGCGTCTGCCATACCTCAGAAGTCATCATTATCCTCAGACAGCGAGATTCAACCGGTAGTGCGTGGTCCCAATCCTCGGCAAGATTCTCCCTAGCCTTCCACAGCCTTGCGCACCGCGGCCTTCGCCAGCAGGCGCGTCGAATCAAGCGTTGGGAGTGGCGAGGACTCAGGCGTAACCAGTAATGGAATTTCCGTGCAGCCGAGCACCACCGCATCGCAACCTTCATCCTTAAACGACCGGATGACTTCCACGTAATACGCCAGCGAGCGCGGCAAGAGCTGAGCATTTACCAATTCGTCGAAGATGATCCGGTCGAGGCACTCACGCTGCTCGGCTCCCGGGACGCGATACTCAATCCCGGAAGTCTTCAAAACTTCGGGGTAGACCGGGCCTTCCATCAAAAAGCGCGTTCCCAGCACGCCAAGGCGCTTGAACCGCCGGCGCTGGGCTTCTTTCGCAACTTCTTTTGCGATGTGCAACCAGGGCCGCGGCGAACGGTGCTCGACCAGGTCGAAGGCCTGGTGAATCGTGTTGTCAGGACAAATTAAGAAATCCGCACCAGTCCGAGCCAGCTTATCCGCGGAGGCAAGCATAAGTTCCGCTACACCCGCCCAATCGTTTGCGGATATGCACCGCATATAGTTCGCCAGAGAGTAGGAGTGTAGCGAGACTTCGGGATGATCGTGACGCCCGAGCAGTTGCGAGCCTTCGAGCGCAACGGTGCGGTAGCACAGTGCGGCGCCTTCCGCGCTGCAAGCGACGATGCCAATGTGGAGGGGCATTCAGTTGGCGCTGCCTGTACCAGTTTATTCAGATGCGAACGCTGAGCTTTCGATTGTAGCTGGACGAACCGCGTACGGGCGGCTCTGCCGATATCGTTTTTCGAATTCTTCGCGGCTACAAAGCGTCTTCATATCGATGATGCGATCGACGGCCAAAATGCCATCGAGGTGGTCGATTTCGTGCTGCAGCAGTTCGGAAAGATTGCGGTCATCCCCGGCGCGGAATTCGTGGCTTTCCCCATCCAAATCTCGATAACGCACCGTGATCTCGCGATGCCGTTCAACCTGCATAAAAATAGAGAGGAAGCTGAGGCATGCGTCCCAAACGACGATCTTCTCGTCGCTGCGTTCAAGGATTTCTGGGTTGACCAGCGGCCACGGCTTCTCTCCGGGCAGCTGCAGGAAGATGACGCGCAAGCGCTCGCCGAGTTGCGGCGCGGCAATGCCCCGGCCGTACCCAGTAGTGGCGCGCCAGTATGCAAGCGTATCGGCAAGGTCGTTGACCAGCGCAGCAACCTTGGGAGCCGAGGGATTCTCAACCGGCAATGCGATTTCGCGCAGGCGCGGGTCGCCGAGTTGCAGGATGGTCTCAACCGCCATGTTTATCCTGGAATGCTTATCTCGCGGCAGCCGCGTCAAACAGATTCAGAAACTCCAGCTTCTTTTCCGCGGGCAGGAATGACGCCTCAAACGAATTGCGCGCTAGCTCGCGCAGGTGCTCGTCGGTGAATCCGAAGGTTTGCTGCGCAAGTTGATATTCGCGCGCCAGCGTCGTGCCGAACATGGCCGGATCATCGCTGTTGAGCGTGATCATCACGCCGTGGTCGAAATAATTCTTCACCGGATGATCAGCCAGGTTGGGGCAAAGACCCGTGCGAAAGTTGCTGGTGAGGCAAATCTCGACCGGAACCTGCCGCTGCGCAAGCTCTTCGACGAGATCGGGATCATGAAAGGCAGTAAGCCCGTGCCCGATGCGCTCGACGCGCAGATTGAGAGCCCCCCAGACAGATTCCGGCGGCCCAGTCTCGCCCGCGTGCGCGGTAAGCCGCAGCCCATGGTCAGCCGACCAGGCAAAGGCGTCACGGAAAAGCTCAGGCGGAGCCTTCTGCTCGTCGCCGCCAATGCCGATGCCGACCACTTCGCGGTCGTGGTAGCGCACGGCAAGCTCGAACACTTTCTGCGCCGCTTCGGCCCCGAATTGCCGCACCGCATCAAATATCCAAAGCAGCGAAACGTCGAAATCGCGCGCACCGCGGGCGCGGCCTCGATCCAGCCCTTCGAAGATGGCGGAGAAATCCTGCTTGCGCCACAAACAAACTCCGACTGAAACGTAGACCTCAGCGTGCAGCACGTTTTCTGCTTTCAACCGCTGCATCAGGCGGTAGGTGATCAGTTCGTAGTCGTCGGCAGTTCGCAGGTGCTCGGTGATGTTCTTGAACGCAAGCAGAAAGCCGGGAAAATCTTCATAGCGGTAGAGCGCATCGATCTCGGCCGCCGTGGCGCGTTCGCCACGGCGCTGCCGCAGTTCAACAAGTGTAGCCGGTTCGATCGCGCCCTCAAGGTGCAGATGCAACTCAGCCTTGGGCAAGAGACGCAGAAAACTGTTCGGCAGCCGATCGAGTGCGGAGGAAGTCACTTCTTAATTGTAGAGTCTTGCTTAAATATTTGCGAGGCCAGGAAAATGCGCTACTTCTTCGCGAACTCGCTGCGATGCCGGCTATAGAAGCAGTAGATCAGCAGCCCAAGGCCAAGCCAGATCACGAAACGCAGCCAGGTGATCACAGTGAGTCCGAACATAAGGCCGCCGCACAAGAGGATTGAGATCAGCGGAAACCAGGGCACAAACGGGACCCGGAACGCGCGCTTGCGATCAGGCTGCCTGCGGCGCAGGATGATCACTCCCAGCGAAACCAGAACAAAGGCAAAAAGCGTCCCGATGTTGGCGAGATCGGCGGCATCTCCAATATCCACGAGGCCTGCGGGAATCCCTACAGCGAAACATGCAATCCATGTGGACCAGTACGGCGTTTTAAATTTCGGGTGTACCGCGGAGAACAGCTTCGGCAGCAGACCGTCGCGCGACATGGCATACCAGATGCGCGCCTGCCCGTACTGAAACACAAGCAGAGAGGAGATCATGCCCGTCAGCGCTCCGATCACGATGACCGAGCGGAAGAGCGGGTGCACGCCAAGATACTTCATCGCGTAGGCCACGGGTGCCTCGGCGGCCGCGCCGGAGACGAAGGTGGTGTACTTCATCATGCCCAGCAGGACAACGGCAACGCCGACATAGAGCAGCGTGCAGACGATCAGCGACATGATGATGCCGAAGGGCAAATCTTTTTGCGGATTGCGCGATTCCTCGGCGGCGGTCGAGACCGAATCGAATCCGATATAGGTGAAGAAAACGATTGCCCCTCCGGTAACGATTCCGGCGAAGCCCGAGGGCGCGAAGGGATGCCAGTTCGCGGGCTTCACCAGCATTCCACCCACTACCAGGAAAGTCACGATGGCGCCGATTTTGACCAGCACCATAACGTTATTGGTCTCCGCCGACTCCTTCACTCCGCGCACCAGCAGCAGTGTGAGAAGGAAAACGATGAGAAAGCCGGGGAGATTGAAATAGGCGCCCGTCCACTGTCCGCCGGCCCAGACCGGACTGGCGAATTTTTCCGGCAAGTTGAGGCCGAATACCGCCAGTTGCGCTTTTGTATAACCAGCAAAGCCAACCGCGACTGCGACGTTCGAGACTGCGTATTCGAGGATGAGATCCCAGCCAATGATCCAGGCAAAAATTTCGCCGAGCGTTGCGTAGGAGTACGTGTACGCGCTGCCGGCGATGGGAATCATCGAGGCCAGTTCGGCGTAACACAATCCGGCAAAACTGCAGGCGATCGCGACCAGGAAAAACGAAATCGCAATCGATGGCCCGGCCGGAGGGCGTCCGTGCATGAGCGCTCCCGCCGTGCTGCCGGTGCGCACTAGATTGATGATTACGTCGAGCGCCTGCGCATGCAGAATGGATGGGGCCTGGAAATATTCACCCGCTGCCGCCGTGCCAGTAAGGATGAAAATTCCGGAGCCGATGATGGCGCCGATGCCCAGCGCGGTCAGCGACCACGGCCCGAGGGTTTTTTGAAGCCGTTGACCTGGGGCCTCAGAGTCCTCGATCAGCTTGTCGATCGACTTGCAGCACAAAAGCTGGTTGTCGCTGGTTCGAACGGTCGGAGTGGGCACGGTGCCGGTTGGTTCCGGGGATGACGGTGACAAGAGGTTGTTGTCTCCTCACAGCGGGAGTCGGGCATGGGCGAACCGGCCCATGCCCGTAATTCCGAGGCGTCGGCCTACCGCTTCGACTGGCCGCGCGCCAACTTCTTCACCTTGCGCTTCTTCGATCCGCGCGCGTAATCGCGGGGCTTCTTCGGTTTTTCCGCTTTTGTCTTCTTCCGTGAGGCGCGTTTCGCTTTCTTGCGTTCTTCTTTGGTCAGGGTCGCTGTATTTGCCATGATTGCCTTCTCGAATCCTTAATTTTGTCGCCTTATTAACAGGACAATTTCGTAACGACTACAAGTTACCAGGTGGCTCTCACGCCCGTTCCAGTTGCGCGTACTTCTCCACCAGCTTCTTCAATCCGAAGCGAGGGAATTGTACCGTAATCTTGGCTTCTTCGCCTTCTCCTTCTCGCTGGTAGACCGTACCCTCGCCATATTTCGGATGCCGCACTTTCTGCCCGGGGCGGAATCCGCGCTTGCCGGTAGGCTCCTCCACCCGCGTTTTCGGCACGCTGAATTTCTTCCCCCGCGAGGCAAAGAACTCGGCAATGTTCTCGATCGAGTTGTACGGTTTGGCCGAAGCCGTGGGTTTCTGCCGGCTCGCCGGCACGTCCCGGCCGCTTTTCCAGCTCGCACTCTGGTCTTCGTCTTCGTAGGAGTAGTGCGCGTCTCCGTCGTAAACCGCGCTGCTTCCCCCCGCCGGACGGGCAAAAGTGCCCGTCGCCACACGAGACGTGCTTCCGCGCCTGCCTAGCTCTTCAATCAACGGCGCAGGCACTTCTTCCAGAAATCTTGACGGCACGCTGGCTTCGGGCAGATCAGTACCGTATCTTCGCCGGTAAACGGCGCGGGTCAGTATGAGCTGGTCCATGGCGCGAGTCATGCCCACGTAGCACAGCCGCCGCTCCTCTTCCACGTCATCGGGTTGCAGCATCGTGCGTGAGTGCGGGAACAGTCCCTCTTCAAGGCCACTGAGAAAGACCAGCGGAAACTCCAGTCCCTTGGCGGCGTGCAGGCTCATCAGCGTGATCTGCGAACGCTCGTCGTAATCGTCGGCATCGCTGATGAGAGCCGCGTGGTCAAGAAACTGGTCAAGCGATTCGCCGCGGTCGCGCGAATCCATGGCAGCGTTGACCAGCTCGCGCAGGTTCTCGATGCGAGAAAATGCTTCGGGCGTGTCCTCCTCTTCGAGCAGCTTGATGTAACCGGTGCGGTCGATCAGGAATTTGAGCAGGTCGGCAGTTGTAGCGCCAGCATCCTGCTGGCTTGGCGTCGCCTGGGATGCCGACTCTTCTTCTGGCAAGACAGCCGGCGGGACGCCGGCGCTATTGTCGGAGGCACGCTTGTCTCCCGAATAAGCACCACCGAAGTCGAACGCTGTGTTCTCGAATTCGCCGGGGTCGAAAGCGGCCGCGTCGTCCTCGGAGATCGGATCTGATTCCATCTCAACGGCTGCGGTTGCCCGCTCCACGTTTTCCGTTCCGGCACTCTCTTCCAACCGCTCGACAAACGTTCCCGTCAACACCGCCTGCGCGTCCACAATCAGATGCTGAAAGTTCTTGAGCGCTGCCAGCGCGCGCGCTGGCAGCAACTGCCGTCGAATAGCTTCTCCGACAGCACCCCACAGCGACAAACCGGTTTCGAGCGCGAGGCGTTCGAGCGTCTCGATAGTCCCTTTGCCGATGCCGCGAGTCGGCGTGTTGATCACGCGCAGCAGCGAGATCGAGTCATCCGGATTCTGAATGACCTTCAGATACGAGATCATGTCCTTGATCTCAGCCCGCTCGTAAAACGAAAACCCTCCGACCACGTGATACTTGAGCCCATACCGGCGCATAGCTTCTTCAAACAGGCGTGATTGAGAATTCGTCCGGTAGAGCACCGCTGCGCGCGGAGTCTCACCCCGCGAAGTTTCAGCACGTCCCGCCTCGCGCAGATATTTCGCAATGTGGTCCGCGGCAAAGAGCGCTTCGTTCTCGCCGTCCGGAGCCTCGTAGTAGCCAATCTTCGTACCGCCCTGCCGCGAAGTCCAAAGATTCTTGCCCTTGCGCCGGATATTGTTCGCCACCACCGACGACGCCGCCTCAAGAATGTTCTGCGTGGAGCGGTAATTCTGTTCCAGACGAATAATCTTCGCCTCAGGAAAATCTTGCTCAAACTCCAGAATGTTGCGAATGTCGGCCCCGCGCCAGGAATAAATCGACTGATCCTCATCGCCCACAGCGCAAACGTTATGCCGCGTCCCAGCCAGCATGCGCATCAGTTCGTACTGCGGACGATTTGTATCCTGATATTCGTCGATCAGCAGATATTGAAAGCGTCGGTTGTAATATTCCCGCACCGGCGCAGCGGTCTTCAGCAGCCGCGTAGCTTCCAGAAGAAGATCGTCGAAGTCGAGAGCGTTAGCCTTGCGCAGCTCCTTGCGGTACTCCTCGAACAGATGCGCAATCTTCTCCGTCTTCGGATCGGCCGACTGCAGGTAAAGCTCCTGCGGATCGAGCATATGATTCTTCGCCCACGAGATACGCGAGAGCACGGTGCGCGGCGTGAGCTGCTTGTCGTCAAGTCCGAGCCGCTTCATCACCGACTTCACCACCGCTTGCTGGTCACTCTCGTCGTAGATCACAAACTTCTTCGTATGGCCGATAGGCGGCTGCCCGGGCGTAGCCGAAGGAATCTGTAAAGCTTCAATATCGCGGCGCAGCACGCGCACGCAGAAAGAATGAAACGTCGAGATGACCGGCTTGGCAACACTAAGCCCGCCAACAAGCTTCTCCACACGCTCGCCCATCTCGGCCGCAGCCTTGTTGGTGAAAGTCATCGCCAGAATCGATTCCGGCATCACTCCCATGTGCTCGATCAGGTAGGCGATGCGGTAGGTGATGACGCGCGTCTTCCCGCTCCCCGCGCCGGCGAGGATCAGCACCGGCCCCTCGGTAGTTTCGACGGCCTCGCGCTGCTGCGGATTCAGTTGATCGAGAAAAGACAATGCGGAAGTGGCTCCGGAGCTGATGATTAGATTTTACAGGGGATTCGCGATTAGCGAATGTTCCCAGGCACGGTGGACGCCCGTCAAATCACACCCAAGCCCCCATCAAATGTCCCAACCCTCCGCGCACCAGCAGCCCATCGTCGCGATCTCTCAAATAACGCGCGTTAAGCTCCTTGCCCTGCAGAAGTTCAGTCCGGCCGAATCCCAAACTCTTCAACTCGTCCTGCAACTTCCCAGGATCGAAGAACAACTGAAACGGCTCCCCATACCGCGCCACGCGTTCCGACAACGCATCGAGCGCCTGTCTCTGCCCCGCATTCAGCAGCGCCGGATCCACCGCAAAATCAAATACCACTCCGCTGCCCGCAGGCATGGTCGCAACAAAGCTCAACGTAGTCATGCAGGCGTCACGTGTGAGATAAGGGGTCACTCCCAGCCAGGAGAAAAACGCCGCCGCACTCAAATCAAATCCCGCCTGCCCAAGCCCCTCCGCCAGCGTCTGCCGTTCGAAGTCTATAGGCACAAAGGTCAAAGCCGCCGGAACCGCAATGCCCGCCGCCTCCAACTGCTCGCGCTTCCAGGCCTGCGTCGCCGGATGATCCACCTCAAACACCCGCAACCCCGCATGCGGATTGCGATAAGCAAACGTATCAAGTCCGGCGCCAAGCACCACGTACTGCCTTACGCCGTGCGCCACGGCGCAAGCCAACTCGTCCTCGGCATAGCGGCTGCGCGCCGCCATAAACGCCCGAAACGCCCGCGAAAAAGCATGGTGCTCTTTGGGATTCGATCGCAGCTCTTCGGCCGCGTCAGCCCCAATAATCCGCAGCGCCAAAGGATCGTCAAGCACCCGGGGATGGTCCAGCAACTGATGCGCCGCCCGGCGAATCGCCACTCGCCGCGCCGTTCTGCTGAATTTGCCTTCTTGCATGAAAGCGGCCCGGTCCTTTATTCAGTTCCCGCCCGTGCCGCCTTGCATTCCTCACACGGACAAACTTCGCGCAGAAACGTCCACGAATAAATCCCGAGGTCGTGATCATCATTCCACTTGAAGCGGATCGCGTATTTCCCCATGGCCTCGGCGGAAACCGGCTTGGCAGCAGGTTTGAACATAGGCAGCGCGCCCGGCGCAGGTTTCGCAGGCTCGCCCGGCTTCCGCCGAGCCTTGTCGCGCTCTTCGTTGCACATGGCGCAAGGGCACGCATTGCGCAGATATACGAACCCGTAGTGCGAAACGTGCCCGTCGGCCCACTCGATATCCACACCCGTGCCGGTGGTAAGGTTCACCTTAACCGACTTGGGGTCGGTCGCCGCGCTCGGCGCCTGTAGCGGAGACTGCATAGGCTAAGTATCGCATACGGCAAAATAGGCGGGCACGCGCCCAACGGCGTCAACCCGAAGTCCCGCGTTTTCACCAGCGGGACGAGGGATCTCCCGCGCACAGACTGCCGCCCGTTTCAAACTGAACCAGTAGCACAGGCGGAATTGTCCCCAGCACCCTGAATCCGGTAGAATAGAAGTTTCCGTCAAGGCCTTTGAAAGGATCTACAGCAGTCATGGCACAACAATGTGATATCTGCGGCAAGAAGCCGCAATTCGGAAACCGCATCAGCCACGCCCATAACGTCACCAAGCGGCGCTGGAACGTGAATCTGCGCCCGGTGCACGCCCGCGTAGGCAAAGCCACCAAGCGCATCCGCGTCTGCACCTCCTGCCTGCGCAGCGGCAAAGTGGTCAAGGCATAAG
The DNA here is from genome assembly GCA_963786075.1 of uncultured Acidobacteriaceae bacterium. Lineage (GTDB taxonomy): Bacteria > Acidobacteriota > Terriglobia > Terriglobales > Acidobacteriaceae > Sulfotelmatobacter. The sequence goes on from CAWAYA010000005.1 coordinate 53,487, forward strand.
CGGTTCGAGTAGTCGCGCACTTTCCAAAATATCTATGTGGGGACAGCCGCCCTCGGCTGTGCGTCGAGCGCAGTTCGATTCCCTTACCATCAAGAACGACGAAAGCAGTGCACTCGGCGCTCTCCGCGTGTGCTCGGCGGTAAAATCTCGCTACTCCACGTTCAGCAACTGTATGTCAAAGATCAGCGTAGCGTTCGGCGGAATGGCTCCCGGATAACCCGCCGCCCCATAACCCAGCGCCGGAGGAATGCGCAACTGCCGCTTGCCGCCCACCTTCATTCCGGCAACTCCTTCTTCCCATCCCTTGATGACCTCGCCGTTGCCGATGGTGAAATCGAAAGGCTTCCCCGCATCCACCGAGCTGTCGAATTTCTTCCCGGTAGTCAGCCAGCCCGTATAGTGCACCCGCACATGGCTGCCTTCTTTCGCTTCTGCCCCGTTCCCCACCCGGATGTCCCAATACACCAGCCCCGAGTCCGTCTTCACCCCGTCGCCCGTGACCTTCGTAGGCGCGCTGGTGTTGGGTTTCCGCGCCGCACTCTGCGCCAGCACAAACATTGCCGTCAGCCCCAGCATGACGGCAACCCCCGCAACATACTTGATCATTCTTGTCTCTCCTTTAAGATCATTTAACTATAGGAAGCCGAGAGAAGCACATAGGTTTTCCGCACCCTGTGCCAGTTTCACGGAGAACTGACCACGCCTGCGCTCGGGAAGGGCGCGACTTTGAGTCGTGCCGTTAACAGCCAAGAAAGACGAGGGCTTTAGCCCCTGAGGATCGCGCAGTCGAGATTCCTACGCCAGCGCGATCACATCAATCTCCACCAGCACGTCCTTAGGCAGCCGCGCCACTTCCACCGTCGACCGCGCCGGCGCATCCGAACTGAAATACTGCCCGTAGACTTTGTTCATGGCGGCAAAGTCATCCATGCTCTTCAGAAACACGGTAGACCGCACAACCTTCCCCAGCCCGCTCCCCGCTGCCTCCAGAATCTCCGAAAGATTGCGCAGCACACGATCCGTCTGCGCCGCCACATCTCCCGCCACAACTTGCTGCGTAGCCGGATCAATCGCAATCTGCCCCGAAGTAAACACAAATCCATTAGCCTTGATCGCCTGCGAGTAAGGCCCAATCGCCTGCGGAGCATCTTTGGTAGAAACAACTTCGCGCATGAACCCTCCGCTGCTAATTAACGCAGATGCAAGCGGCGAGGTCAACATCTATAGCGGCAGTTTTGAGAGGTCACGATAGCGTCCCACCAGCTCCCTGGCCGCTCCCGGCCATTCAGGGAACTGAAACTGAAATCCCGCCCGCAGCAGTCGCCCCGGAACAACCCGTCGGCTCTTGAGGATGAGCTCGGTTTCCGTCCGCAGAAACACAGCACCGAGTTCGAGCAGAAGCCTAGGGGCAGGCAGGCCCAGGGGCACTCCCCACGCTTGTCGTAATGTCCTCATGAATTCGCGATTAGGCAGCGGGTTCGGCGAAGCGAGGTTAACGGGACCATCGATCTCTTCATGAGCCATCAAAAACTCGATGCTGCGAATAAAATCGGCTTCGTGAATCCACGAAACAAATTGCTCTCCTGAGCCCGCCGTTCCTCCCAACCCAAACCGGACCAGACGCAGCAACTCGGCGAAGATTCCGCCCGGGTCGGGGCTCATGGTCATCGCACTGCGCAGCGCGACCTTTCGCGTACGCGGCGTAGCCGCCGAGAAAAATGCCTCCTCCCAACTGGTAGCAACGTCAATGCTGAAGCACCAACTGGACGGGCAATCCCCCTCGTTCCCGCCAATCTCACCCGTATCTTCATCCATCGCGCGGTCCAGAGCATGCCGGTAAATTGTGGCGGTGCTGGCATTCATCCACAGGCGGGGCGGATGCCCCAGCTGCGCAACAGCCCGGCCCAGCAGCAGCGTGCTTTGCACTCGGGATTCCTTAATCGCTCTCCGGTTCTCAGGCGTATACCGGCAATTGACGCTTCGACCGGCAAGGTTGATAAGCACATCGGCATGCTCCAGTTCACCTGTCCAATCGCCCAAGGCGGAGCCGTCCCACCGTACCACTCGCCAGGGAGCAGCCTGAGCCGAACGGGCGAACACAACAACTTGATCCCCGCGTCCGTGGAAATGACGGGCGAGCAGGGTCCCCATCTGTCCACTACCGCCAGCCAGCACGATGCGACGTGCTTCAGTCACAGCGTCACCTCAGGCAGCGCCGGCTCTTTGCTATAAACAATCTCAAGCAGGTCCGTGGCCAGCTTCCGCACCGGCCGCATCAGGGGCAAGCTCGAGAACTTGATCAGGTTCACCACAATCGAGAGGCTCTTCTGAAACAACTGTCGGGTTCGCGCCTGCCCTGGCGAAGAGTCATAAACCCAAAACAGCAGCAGCCCCATCTGATAAAGCCACAAAACCCGCGCCAGATGCGTCTTCAGGTCGTCAGAGATCCGCACCTTCGCGCCCTCTACGGCAGCTGCGAGAAATGCAATGTCGTGCTCGCGGATGGCACGCGTCTCCTCGCTGAACGGCGACAGCGGATGCTGCGGATCGATGTGGGCAGACAAAGCCCCCATCAATTTTCGGTCTGCAGCAAAGTAGCGAAACTTCACCTCAATCACCGCCCGCAAACGTTCTTCCAGCCCCTGGCTTTTTAAAAGAGCGTCCTCGAGCAAAGGGTCGAGATCCCGCTGCGCCCGCTCGTAGAACCCCATCACCAACGCGTCCTTCGAATCGAAGTAGTAGTAAGCGGCGCCCAAAGCTACTCCTGACTCTTTGGCAATATCCCGCATGGTGGCCTTCTCAAAGCCGCGCTTGCGGAACAAGTTCAGCGCGGCTTCGAGAATGCGGGCTTGCGTCTCTTCGGACTTCTTGCCGGCGGCTGCAGCAATTCGCGTCATGGTTATGCTCTCGTTGCGGGATTGACAGCCGCGGGATTCACAGCCGGAATCGCGCTTGCTGGATGAGCGTAGGAAACATCCAGCCTTGCACCGCTGGTCGAGCGCTTGCGCATCCGGGAAAAGACGAACAGATTGAAGAAGTGCATCCCTCCAAGCACCAGCAGAACCACGCCGATCTTGTCGCTCACCAGCTCGATCGACGCCCGCAGCGTGTCCAGATTCCCATAAGTCCTGAGCGCCAGCGTCACATAACCGATGTTGATCAGATAAAAACCCACGACCAGCAGATGGTTCACCGAGTCGGCCAGTTCGGCGTTTCCATGAAAGGCATCCACCAGAAAGACTCTGCCATTCTTATGCAACGTCCGCGCCACCCAGATGGTAACCGCTAGGCTGATCAGCAGATAACTCACATAGCATCCGACGATATACATGGCACCCTCCGTAGAATAAGTCGTACTTGAACATGTTCAAATACAGAATGCGCCTCTCCTGAGGTCCTGTCAAGGGAAAAATGAACGTGTTCAAATCAAAGGGTTTACCTGCAGGAACTCGTGCCCGTGGCCTTAGCCGACCTGAGTCGCGCCAGCGACGCCATTCCTTAGCCCCGCACGTAAGTGCGGGGTTGCCGCGCGATAGAAGGGACGGCATCAGTTTCACGCGTTTTTCAACTCGCGAAGGTCTGCCGATGTTGACCTTCACCGGCCACTGGCCACTGATCCCTGACCTCTGGCCACTGCCCTTAAATCTTCTGCAACCGCTGCACCTCATGCACCCCAGGAATCTTCCTCAACCCAGCCATGATCTGCTCCAGATGCTTAAGGTCAGAGATATCAAGCACGATCTCCACGCTAGCCTGGCTATTCTCAGTACGCGCCCCAATGTTCCGTATATTACTCTGAGCATCTCCAATGACGCTTGTAATGCTTTTAAGCATACCAAACCGGTCATCACAATAAACCGTAAGCTTCACCGGATAAGCCGTAGGCGTCGTCTCATCCCGCGCCCACTCCACATCGATGCGGCGTTCCGGTTCGTACATCAGGTTGGTCACGTTCGGGCAGTTCACTGCGTGAACCGCCACGCCCTTGCCGCGCGTGATGTAGCCCACAATGCTCTCCCCGCGAATGGGATTGCAACAGCGCGCGCGGTAGACCAGCATGTCGCCCTGGCCCTTGACCATGATGGCGTTGTGGTCGCCAAACACGCGCCGCACCACGCTCGCAATCGCGCCCGGCTGGTTCGAGAGTCCCTCAGCCTCAATGTCGCCCGCCATCGAAGGCGTCGCGCCCGCCGGCAACAGCCGCGCCAGCACCTGCCGCGCCGAATATTTTCCATACCCAATGCCGGACATGAGGTCGTCCGCTTTACCCAGCCCATATCCGCCCGCAACTTTCTGCAGGTCATCATCTTTAATTTCTTTAAGAGCGATGCGATACTTGCGTGCCTCTTTCTCAATCAGCTTGCGGCCAATTTCAATCGAGCGCTCGCGCTGGTGCACGTTCAGCCAGTGCTTGATCTTGTTGCGCGAACGCGACGACTTGACCAGCCCAAGCCAGTCGCGGCTAGGCTTGTGCCCCGCCTGGGTGAGGATCTCGACGATGTCACCGGAATGCAGTTTGTGGCGCAGCGGCACCATGCGTCCGTTGACCTTGGCGCCCACGCAGGTGTGTCCAACTTCTGTGTGGATGGTGTAGGCGAAGTCGATCGGCGTAGCCTCGCGCGGCAGCACGACCACTTTGCCTTTGGGTGTGAACGTGTAAACCTCTTCGGGATACAGATCGACTTTCAATGCGGAAAGAAATTCGTTGGGATCGCTTACGTCCCGCTGCCACTCGACCACCTGTCGCAGCCACGCCAGGCGCTGCTCGTCCTGCGCCGAGACTGGACCGTCTTTATATTTCCAGTGTGCGGCGATGCCTTCCTCCGCCATCTTGTGCATCTCTTCGGTGCGAATCTGGATTTCGAATGGCGTTCCATCTTCTGTGATGACTGAAGTGTGCAGCGACTGATAGAAATTCGGCCGGGGCATGGCGATGAAATCCTTGATGCGCCCCGGCACCGGCCGCCAGATGTTATGAATGATGCCGAGCACTGCGTAGCAATCCTGCAGCGAACGAGTGATGATGCGCATGGCAAACAGGTCGTAGACCTGCTCGACCGAGATGCGCTGGCGCTGCAGCTTCTTGTGGATCGAGAACAGGCGCTTGATGCGGCTCTCCACCTTGGCCTGGATGCCTGCCTCTTTCAGCTTGTCGGTAATGATGCCCTGCATCTTGGCGAGGAAGGCTTCGCCCTGTTTGCGGCGCGCGTTGACGGCTTTTTCTACCTGCTCGTAGCCGGCCGGGTCGAGGAAGCGGAAGCCCAGGTCTTCCAGCTCGCCGCGAATCTTTCCCATGCCGAGGCGGTGGGCGATGGGGGCGTAGATCTCGAGCGTCTCCTGTGCGATCTTGTGCTGGCGTTCGGGCTGCAGGTGTTCGAGCGTGCGCATGTTGTGCAGGCGGTCGGCGAGCTTGATGAGCACCACGCGGATGTCGTCGACCATGGCGAGCATCATCTTGCGCAGGTTTTCGGCTTGCGCTTCTTCGCGCGTGGCGAAGTCGATCTTGCTGATCTTGGTTACGCCTTCGACGATGTGGGCGACCTGTTCGCCGAACTCTTTGCGGATGTCGACGATGGTGACCGAGGTGTCTTCGACTGAGTCGTGGAGCAGGCCGGCGGCGATGGCGACCGGGTCCATCTTCATTTCCGCCAGCACCAGCGCCACTTCTAACGGGTGCACCAGGTAGGGCTCGCCCGAGGCTCGCATCTGGCCTTCGTGATATTTCAGGGAGTAGTCGTAGGCTTTCTTGACGATGGAGAGGTCGTCCTGGGGACGGTTCTCCTCGATCCGCTTCATCAGCTCGCGGAACTTGGTGAGGGTGAGAGCGGTGGTCGCGATCTGCTGGCGCAAGCTCGCCATGTAGGATTATAGCTCGCACGTTCCTGCCGGAACATTGCGTGAATGTTCCAGTCGGAACATAAGAGCAGTTTTCCCGGAACACTGTGGATAATTCGGAAATCTCGGAAAACCACCTTAAAGCTATAGTTGGTTGGCTGCAGGTGCTTGGGGTGGTTGGGTTTAGGCAAGTGCCGATATATCGGCAGGGAAATCGTGGGGCGAAGGGAAAGGGACGAAAAGTGGCGCTCGAGGCTGGCAGTTGAGGATGGTGAGTGCCAAATACATGGACTTGCGGGACGGCCGCTCTTATCTTCGCGGCAGGATATGAGGTGGAGGCTGGGCTTCTGTTATTGGGGCGGTTCTAGGCCAAGGTTGGTAAGCTTTATTTCCATTGCCCTGTGGCTGACTTGGTACTTTCTGGCGAGTCTCAGAATGGTTGGCCGGTCGATACGTTCGTATTTCTTCGTGTCTCGCGTAACATATTCGGTCGGCATTAGCAGCTCGGCTGCAAACGCGTTTGCCTCGATCTCCTCCCAGTTGGCGGACCCGTCGCGCAGGTTGACGCGAAAATCTTCGTCTACGTGGAGCTTTATTCCCTTGTGCAGGATGAAGTGTCCTATCTCGTGAGCGATCGTAAAACGCTGGCGGTTGGGGTGATGGGCCGAGTTGACACCGATCACGACTTCTTTCGGCTTTCGGATAAGGGCACCCGAAAGATCGTCCTCCGCGGCCTCGAATCTGATCTCGATTCCTAAGTTCTCGGCGATGCTTTCCACTGGTACTGGGGGGCGAGTTACGCCGTTCTTCCTAATTAGCTCGCTTACCTGCCGCTGGACCTTTTCCTGCGCTCGTCGCATTTTTCTTCTCTCCGCGAGGATTAATCTTTTGTAGCCACTCGTCTTGTTTGAGGTTAGTTTCTGACCCTTGCCTTTCGCCTGTGACGGATGCGACGGGAAGGAGTAATGTCGGCTCTACTCCAAGTGTCGCCGCGATTCTGTATAGGGTGTGGAGTTGGACAGGTTGGCGGCCCCGCTCGATGTTGGTTACCGACGTTCGTGAAAGTCCGAGCGCCAAGGCCAGGCCTCCTTGCGAAACAGGTTCTTTGGCACGCAGACGCGCGCGCGAAAGAAGTCTACCAAACCGCTGGTAGAACTGCTTTTCCTGGAGGGTTAGGGCCAAAGGTAAGTGTGCACTCACGACACCTTATATGTCAACTCCGTAAACATGTTTGTATTGCAAACTATGTACGTTTGTGTTCTTGACATGGTTAGAATGCTCTCATATTCTTTTGGGAAGGCAGAGCTTGTTGGCTGCTAGAGGATAAAACCATGGAGAGCGGTAGGGGACAGACGGAAGTACGCGAGGATCGAGCGGGCGAGGGTGGCGAGCGCGGGGAGCATCACCATCACCACAAGAAGGAAGTCGCTGTAACCGTAGACGGCAAAACGGATCGCGTGCCCGAGGGCACGTACGTGGTTTCGGAGTTCAAGAAGCTTGTTGGTGTGGACCCGTCAAAGGAGTTAGACGAAGTCGTGCACGGCGAACTCAAGCCGCTGGACGACGACCAGAAGATTCACATTAAGGGTGGCGAAGTTTTCATCAGCCACGCACGCCAAGGAGGTTCGTCCTAATGCCGAGACCGGCAGACGAGATGGGTGACTTGATGCATATGTGCCCTGGCGCACAGGCAATGCCCGAAGGCGGGATCGGGTACATTTTTCTGCCTGGGTTGAAGCATCCCTGTGCGCCTGGAACGCTCGATGCGCTGCTTTGTCCACAGCAGCACGGCGGCTACCTCACTCGTTTGTTCTTGTCCGCACGGATCGCGGGGAAGGGCAATAACTGGTCGACGCACGTGATTCTTAGCCGGACCTGGCACACATGGTCCTGGAACAACGTGCCGGCCAACCAACGTCTGGCGGAAATATTGGCCCAACATCTGAGGGCGTTGCGATGATCGTCGCTTTCAAGATTTCTGGGGGCTTGCTCCGTCGCGTTTGCGAGGACCTGAACCGGCCGCACCCATTTGCTGCTGAGCGTGTTGGTTTCTTGTCTTGCAGGGTGGGTGCGTTGAAGCCATCGGGATGGGTAGTGTTGGCCCACGATTTTCACCCGGTTGCCGATTCTGACTACCTGCGGGACCGCTCTGTGGGTGCAATGATGGGTCCGGCGGCAATAAGAAAGGCCTTGCAGGTCGCCCTTAGCAATGAGGTCGGCATGTTCCATGTTCATATCCACGGGCATCGCGGCAAGCCATGGTTCAGCGGCGTGGACCTCCGCGAGACCGCGAAGTTCGTCCCGGATTTTTGGCACGTCCGCCCACACCTGGTGCATGGGGCGATTGTTCTCAGCTTAGATTCCGCTGCTGGCCTATGTTGGCATCCGCAGGCCCCTAGGCCGGTAGTCTTCTCAAAGTTTTCCGTAGTTGGTGCGCCAATGCGGACTTGGAGGGGCGAAAATGAAAGAGAGGCTTAAGCGCCAGAGCTTCCTCGGTCCCCAAAGCGACCAGATTCTGAATGATTGCGTCGTTGCAATCGTCGGCCTGGGGGGTGGTGGATCGCACATCGCGCAGCAGTCAGCACATCTCGGCGTTTCCGACTTCTTGCTGTTCGATCCGGATAGAGTCGAGGATACGAACCTTAACAGGCTGATTGGCGCCACAGCGGAAGATGTGATCGCGGGAGCCCTCAAAACCTCCATAGCTTCACGCCTCGTAAAGGGCATCAATCCGCAAGCGGCAGTCGACTGCATCAACGGTGTCTGGCAAGAGCACCACGCTCTGCTGAGGAGGTGTGACGTCGTCTTTGGCTGTCTCGACAGTTACCGCGACAGGTATGAGCTAGAGGTCGCGGCTCGCCGATATCTCCTGCCATATCTGGACATCGGGATGGACGTTCATGAGGGTGATGATGGCTTCTGCGTGTCAGGCCAAGTGATCCTTTCCATGCCGGGGCATCTTTGCATGCGCTGCTTGGGCTTCCTGCGTGAGGAGTTGCTTGCCAAGGAGGCCGAGAATTACGGGGCCTCCGGTGGGCGCCCGCAGGTCGTGTGGGCGAACGGGGCGTTGACTTCGGCTGCGGTCGGGGTATTTACGCAGCTCTTCACTCCATGGTACAAAGCACATGCTGCCTCGGTCTACCTGGAGTACGACGGTAATACCCACTGCTTGGCGAGCAGCAATAGGCTTGCGTACATGAGAGATAAGCAGTGTCCGCATTTTGTCGGGTTCCGCGACCTTGGGGACCCATTCTGGGTTCCTGAGGGGTTTTGACTCCGGTGTCGTCCCTCCGGGACTCGGTTCAGCTTCCACGGCGCTTACCCAGGACTTACGTCCCTTCGCCAAGCTCAGGGCAGGCTCTGGGCTATCATATGCCGCCCCTCCGGGGCTTGAGTTTGATGCCTTACGCGCCCGCCCTAAGAGTCGCTTAAGTCGGGCGATCCGCAAGGGGGGCCGACATGTTGATAGCTCCGGCTGAGGCGAATGGAAAAACAGAGGAGTAGAGCATTCGTCTCGGTCGTTACTGATGAGCCGACTGGACCAGCTTGTGCACCACGTCTTCGTCGGCCAGTTGCTCGTAGGCGTGTTCGCCGTGGAGCGACTCGTCGAGGCCAATCTCCTCGGATGTGTCGCTCACCTTCACCGGCGTGAAGGCATCAATGATGCGCAGCATGCCGTAGGTGAATACGAACGCCCAGACGGAGGAGAAGGTCACGGCCGTGACTTGCTTGAGCAAGAAGACCGGATCACCGTAGAGCAATCCATTGGCGCCTTCCGGATTGAATTGCTTGTTGGCGAAAATGCCCAGCATGACGATCCCGAGAAAGCCGCCGACGCCGTGAACTCCCCAAACGTCGAGCGCATCATCCCATTGCATTTTGTTCTTCATTTCGACGGCGTAGTAGCAGACCACTCCGGAAACGATGCCGATGATGACGGCGGTTGTCGGAGAAACGAAACCGGCGGCAGGAGTGACGGTGGCCAGTCCGGCGACGGCGCCGGTGAGCAAGCCGAGGAATTTTGGCTTCTTCTCGTTGAGCCACGCGACCATGAGCCAGGCGATGGCGGCAAAAGACGCGGCAAGGTCGGTGTTGAGAAAAGCCGTCGCGGTGACGGAATCAACGCGCATTTCGCTGCCGGCGTTGAATCCATACCAGCCAAACCAGAGCAGTCCGGTACCCAGAGCGACCAGCGGAATGCTGTGCGGGCCGCGATCTTGCACCCGGCGCTTGCCCACATAGATCACCGAAGCCAGCGCCGCAATGCCGGCAATGTTGTGGACTACGATGCCCCCGGCAAAGTCCTTCACGCCCCACTGTTGCAGGAATCCTCCGCCCCACACCATGTGGACAAAGGGGAAGTAGACGAAGGTCAACCAGCCTGTGAGGAATAGCATGTAGCTCTTGAACGTGACGCGGTTGGTGAACGCGCCGGAAATCAGCGCGGGCGTAATGATGGCAAACATCATTTGATAGGCGATAAAGACAAATGCGGGGATGGTATCGTTGGGCGAAGGCGTCCCGAGATTGATGCCCCGCAGGAACGCGTAGTGGAAATTGCCGATCACTCCGTGCCAGTCGCCGCTAAAGCACAGAGAGTATCCGTAGATGTACCAGATGACCGTGGTCCAGCCCATGGATACGAAGCTTTGAATCATGATAGCGAGGACGTTCTTGCGGCCGACCAGGCCACCATAGAAGAACGCAAGGCCCGGAGTCATCAACATGACCAGGCTGGTGCATAGAATCATGAAACCCGTGTTGCCGGTATCGAGATGCAGCATACAAACCTCCGAGCAAGATGTATGAGAGAACGGTTCGCAGATAGCGAGGGGGGCCGAACTTAATGTCGCGCACGGGAGGAGGGCCCCTCAGACCCAGCCGTGCGGAAGGGATATTTACCTTCAGAGGCTGACCTTAACCGGCGACAAACGCAGTGAGACCTGTCACCTGAGGGTGTGACAGAAAACACAACCGTCATCGCCACGTCTAGCTATCGTGTTTGCCTGATCTGGTCGGACAAGAATGAAGCCGGCCAGGTTTATGTGGTTGATCCAAGGTCAGGCAAACGCTCGGATGTCGGTGCTGTAAGATCTCAGATTAAGGCATGAGTATCTCGGCTCCATTCATCCGGCGCCCGGTCGGCACATCGCTGCTGGCCGCGGCCTTGCTGCTCTCTGGGATTCTCGCCTTTAATTTATTGCCCGTGGCTTCGCTGCCGCGAGTTGATTTCCCCGTAATCAGCGTAGGGGCGCAGCTGCCGGGGGCGGACCCGCAGACAATGGCTTCGGCGGTGGCTACTCCACTGGAGCGGCAGTTCGGACGTATCTCGGGCGTGAACCAGATGACCTCGTCGAGCCAACTGGGCTCGACTGGCATCGCGCTGCAATTTGACCTGAATCGCAACATTGACGCGGCTGCTCGCGATGTACAAGCGGCAATCAATGCCGCCCGCAGCCAGCTTCCTTCCAATCTGCCGAGCAATCCAACCTATCGCAAAATCAACCCCGCGGACGCCCCAATCCTGATTCTGGCGCTCACTTCGGACACGGTTCGGGTGGCCCGTTTGTACGACACCTCCGACTCGATTCTGGCGCAGAAGCTCTCGCAGGTGAAAGGAGTGGGCCAGGTGTTCACCTATGGTTCAGCGCCGCCAGCCGTGAGGGCCGAAGTCAATCCGATGCTGCTCAACAAGCTGGGGGTGGGGCTGGACACCGTGCGCAACGCGCTGAATGCAGCCAACGCGAACCAGGCCAAAGGGGAGGTCGCGAACGACAGGATCTCGTCTTCGTTCTCGGATAACGACCAGCTTTTCACCGCAGATGAATACCGACCGTTAATCGTCGCCTACCACAACCGCGCGCCGGTGCGACTGGGAGATGTGGCGGATGTGCAGGACTCGGTAGCGGACGTGCACAACCTCGGCCTGGCCAATGGCAAACCCGGAGTGCTGGTCGTTATTTTCCGGCAGCCAGGCGCCAACGTCATCGAGACTGTGGATCGCGTGCGCGCTCTGATGCCTTACCTCCAGTCCTCGATTTCTCCGGCTATCAAACTGGCAGTGGTCTCGGACCGCACGATCACGGTCCGGGCTTCGGTGAAAGATATCGAAACCACTCTGCTGATTTCCATTGTGCTGGTGATTCTAGTGGTGTTCGTGTTTCTGCGCACGGCGCGGGCCACGGTAATTCCAAGCATCGCTGTGCCGCTTTCGCTGGTGGGCACCTTCGGCGGCATGTATCTGCTCGGCTACAGTCTGGACAATCTTTCTTTGATGGCACTGGCAATATCCACCGGATTCGTGGTGGACGACGCCATCGTGGTGCTGGAAAACATCACTCGCTACGTGGAGCATGGCATGGATGCGGTGCAGGCAGCGTTCAAAGGGGCGGCCGAGATCGGATTCACCGTGATTTCCATGAGCACGTCGCTGGTTGCGGTGTTTATCCCGTTGTTGCTGATGGGTGGAATTGTGGGACGGCTGTTTCGCGAGTTTGCCGTCACGCTGAGCATTGCGATCGGAGTCTCGCTGCTCGTTTCGCTGACCACCACACCGACGATGTGCGCTAAATTCCTGCGGCCGTCCGAATCGGACAAACGGCATAACGCTTTCTATCGCTCCAGTGAATGGTGCTTCGATAACTTGCTGGAGACATACCGGCACGCCCTCAAATGGGTGCTGGCGCATCAGCCCGTGACCTTGCTAGTGACTATTCTCGTGGCCTGCCTGAGCGTGTACCTCTACATCATCGTACCCAAGGGCTTCTTCCCGCAGCAAGATACGGGACGGCTCAATGGCGCGGTTCAGGCGGCACAGGACATCTCATTCCAGGCCATGAAGAGCAAGATGGAACAATTCGTACAAATCGTGCTGAAGGATCCGGCGGTCGATACGGCGGTCGGGTTCGCGGGTGGAGGCTCGGCCACCAATCAGGGCCGGTTCTTCGTCATGCTGAAGCCGCTCGAGAAGCGCGGCCAATGCAAGACCCCCCACTTCTGGAACCCTTGTTACTTCAGCGCCGACGAGGTGATCAATCGATTGCGCGGAAAACTCGCGGTGGTCCCGGGCGCCACGCTGTTCTTCCAAACGCAGCAGGATCTGACTATTGGCGGGCGCTACGGGCAGGCGCAGTACCAGTACACGATACAAGGCGAGGACTTGAATGAACTCAACAAGTGGGGTCCATTGTTGTTGCAGAAAATGCGCAGCCTGCAAGAGCTGCGCGATGTCAATACCGACCAGCAGGATAAGGGATTACAAGCGCAGCTGGTGATTGACCGGGACACGGCCAGCCGCTTGGGGGTTGCCGCGCAGGACATTGACAACGCGCTCTACGATGCCTTCGGACAGCGGCAAGTCTCCACCATGTACCGCCCGCTCAACCAATACCACGTGGTCATGGAAGTGGCGCCACAGTTCCAACAGACGACCGAGGCTCTGCAGAATATTTACCTGCGCTCCACCGGCGGCACCCCCATACCGCTGGCGGCGTTCACTCGCTTCGTGCCCTCCAACATACCCTTGGCTGTGAATCACCAAAGCCAGTTTCCCTCAGTTACGATTTCATTTAACCTGGCTCCCGGAATCTCGCTTGGACAGGCGACACAGGCCATCGAAAAAGTCCAGCATTCCATTAATTTCCCCACGACAATCCAGGCCAACTTCCAAGGCACGGCGGCGGCCTTCCAGAATTCGCTCTCCAGTGAACCGGTTCTGATTGTGACTGCCCTGATTACCGTGTACATCGTTCTGGGCATGCTTTACGAAAGCTACATTCACCCCATCACGATTCTCTCGACGCTGCCTTCAGCGGGTGTGGGCGCGCTGCTGGCCTTGCTGCTGACTCACAACGAGCTCAATGTGATTGGAACCATCGGCATCATCCTGCTGATCGGGCTGGTCAAGAAGAACGCCATTATGATGATCGATGTGGCGCTTGAAGTGGAACGCACGCAAGGAAAGAAGCCGGTGGAGGCCATTTACGAGGCCTGCCTGCTCCGCTTCCGCCCCATTATGATGACCACCATGGCTGCTTTGCTGGGAGGTCTGCCTCTGGCGCTGGGCAGGGGTACTGGTTCCGAGCTGCACCGTCCTCTGGGCATCACGATTGTTGGCGGACTGATTGTCAGCCAGGCGCTTACGTTATTCACCACGCCCGTTGTCTATGTGTATCTCGATCGGTTGCGGATGGCATTGCGCGGCGGAGAAGCCAAGCCCCTGATGCCAGATCCTTCCGGCGCTCCCACGCCGAGTCCGGCCCACTGAGAACTGACTGCTGTGGCAATCTAATATCAACCCCGCCGGTGGGCTTACAATGCTGGATTGTCCCTTCCAGAAGGCGGACCTCGCAAATGATCCGGGCCACTTCGGTCACAAGTAGTGCGGCGATCCTCAGCTTTGCAGCAATGGTATTGCTGCTCGGCTGCGGAGGTTGGTCTTCGTCAACGAGCGCAACACCGACGGGCCCTGGCGCAACGACACCTTCGACGCACACGGTCAATCTCTCCTGGACTGCAAGCACGTCGTCGGAGGTGTCCGGCTATAACATCTATCGCGCCACGTACACAGACTCCTGCGGATCCTTCTCCAAGATCAACTACACAGCAAACACAAGCACCTCATATACGGATTCGGAAGTCGCCGATGGCACTTCCTACTGCTACGCCACTACCGCTGTAAATACGAGGAACGAAGAGAGCGGCTATTCGAACATTGCGATCAACGTGCAGATCCCTCCGCCGTAGTATCAGAATTCTTCGTCGGATTTCCGAAGCTATAGAAGTCCGCCGTGAGTTCGAGCGCCGCACAGACGGGTGGCGAACGACAACACAGCCGCGAAAGCGTTTGAAACCCATAGCTGCGTCTCCTGCGTGCTGCGCGCTCTCACCAGAATAAGGCTGCTCCGGGCCGCTGAGGATCTCTGCTGCTAATCCTTCTTCGATTGTGTGCTGTCTTGGAGCGGGAGGGCAGACTCCACGCCACTCAGCGCGACAACTTTCGCGATTTGTCGAGTCATCTTTCTAGTTTGCTCCAGGATGACTGGGCATGCTTTTTATTCTGCTGTCACGGCTTTCAGGAACCGGTAGTAGAAATCAACGCCTTTGTAGTAGGAATCGACGCCGAGCCTTTCATCCCGCCCGTGGGCGCGAATATCGTCGCGGTCGATCGCAATTCCTGATATCTGATAGGTTGGCAGTCCGGCCGCCATCGTGTAGACGCCATCAGATGCGCCCGTCGCCATATCCGGAATGACGGGAGTGCCCGGCCACATTTCTTCTGTGATCTTCTCCAACGGACCAAACACATCACGACGCAATGGCGGAGGCGGGAAGCTCTTACGACCGGAAGCGGTGTCGGAGATATTGCCAAAGCTGTCGACGTAACGCACAGTAATTGCAGGATCCGCGAAAACCTTGATTAAATCCTGCCGCACTTCTTCGGCGGTGTGCCCGGGCAGAATGCGGCAGTTCACGTTCGCTTCCGCGCGCTGCGGCAAAGCGTTATTGGCGTGTCCGGCATTGAGCCGAGTCGCGACACAAGTGGTGTGGATGGTCGAGTTGTCAATCGGATCACGCGAAAGTCGATCGATGGCGGCCTCATCCGGCAGATTCTTCAGGATTGCTCTCATATCGCCGGCGCGTTCCGGAGTTTCCACCTTTGCCATTCGCTCGTAATAGACACGCGTGACTTCATTGAGTTCGAAGGGAAACCGGTAGTGTTCCAGCCGGTTGAGCGCGTTCGTCAGCGAATAGATCGCGTTGTCGGGCCTAGGAAGCGAGCTGTGCCCACCGGGATTGGTCACGCTCACTTGAAAATCCGCGTACAGCTTTTCCGTCGCGTCCACGGTCATCATGACCGGTTTGCCATGATCGCTGAGGATGCCGCCGCCGTCGTGGTTGAAAACCATTTCGGCATCGATGAGTTCGCGATGGTTCTTGAGCAGCCAATCAACGCCGTTCGACTTGCCGCCCTCTTCGTCGGCAGTCAGAGCAAGAATGATGTCGCGGTCAGGGATGTAACCTTCCCTCTTAAAGCGGATCAGAGTGGTGGCCATAATGGCATCGCCGCTCTTCATGTCCTGCGTGCCGCGGCCGTAATAGAAGCCGTCCTTCTCAACGAAGCTGAAGGGATCGGTGGTCCAGTCTTCGCGATGGGCTTCCACTACATCAAGATGGCCGATGAGCAGCAGCGGTTTATGTTTGCCTGTTCCACGCAGCCGAATGACGAGATCCTTCTTGCGATCATTGGGGCCAAGAATCTGCACGTCGGACTCTCCGAAACCGGCATCACGAAAGCGTTGTGCCATGGCTTCCGATGCCGTGGTCACGTTCCCCACCGAGTCCGTGGTATTGATTTCGATCAATTGTTTGAAAATATCGTGAGCGAGTTTCCGGGTGCCGTCATCGATTTGCGCCTGCGAAGCAGGCGTCAAGAATACAGAAAGAAGTAGAGATGAGAAGAGGACTACACATTTGCTAAAGTTCAAACGGTCGTCTCCGGAATACCCAGGATCACTTCGTTTGCAAAGATTGTACACACTTCATCTTAGCGGCACAGGTTTTTGGTTCCGTCATCGAAGGAGAAAATCGCGATCCGGTCGGTTGAGGGTCCGGTCACCTTCCGTACTCTGTCTCGGTGACTGCGCACCAGGACAATGTATAGACCTTAACGCGACATCACGTGCGTGTAACGGGCTCGACGGAAGTTTCAAGAGCCTCCGGCCGCTTATGGGCACGCCACTTCAAGAAAGTATCCATGTAGGTGTAGAACACGGGCGTAATGTAAAGAGTAACAATTTGTGCGAAGAGCAAACCGCCAACCACGCAAAGACCGAGTGGACGGCGGGCGTCGGCGTCGGCGCCAAAACCGATGGCGATGGGCAGGGTGCCTATAATCGTGCAGGCGCTGGTCATCATGATCGGGCGGAAGCGAATCATTGAGCCCTGGTAGGCGGATTCGCTGGCTGTGAAATCTCCCTTGCGCTCAAGGTCCAAAGCGAAATCGACCATCATAATCGCGTTCTTCTTGACGATGCCGATGAGCATGATCAAACCGACAAAGCCATAGATATCGAGCTGCTCATGGAACAGAGAGAGTGTGACTAACCCGCCGAAGGCCGCAGCCGGCAACCCCGTCAGAATTGTGATGGGGTGAATGTAGCTCTCGTAGAGAATGCCCAGCAGGATATAAATGACCACCACTGTCATGATTAGCAGAATGCCCTGGCCGGCGATCGACTGCTGGAATGCCTGGGCGGTGCCTTGAAAGCTGGTGTTGATTGAAATGGGCAGCATGGAATTGGCCAACTTCTGCACGTCACTCACCGCTTGTCCAAGAGCCACCCCGGGCGCCAGGTCGAATGAGATCGTAACTGACGGAAGTTGCCCGGTGTGGTTGATGGTGAGGGGGCCGACGCCAGTGGTAAATTTCGAGACGGCGGCAAGCGGAACCAGTTGGCCAGAGGAAGAGCGTATATAAAGCTCCGAGAGCATGTCGGGATCGTTCTGGAACCGATCCTGTACCTGGAGAACGACCCAGTATTCGTTATTCGAAGTGTAGATCGGCGACACCAGGCGCTGGCCGTAGGCACTGTACAGTGCGTCTTCAACCTGCTGTGGTGTCACCCCCAGAGCAGACGCTTTGTCTCTGTCGACCACGACATTCGCCTGTGGATTCTTGATCTGGAGATCGCTAGCGACGTCGGCCACACTCGGCAGCGTCTTCATTTTTATTTCCAGCAACTGCGCGTACTTATAAAGCTGATCCGTTGCCGGACTCGAGAGCGTGAACTGATACAGGCTCTTCGTGAATAGGCCGCCGATGCGAATTGCGGGCGGATTCTGAAGAAAGACTCGCATCCCAGGGACCCTGTCCAGCTTCGGTTGCAACCCATGAATCACATCATCGATAGTCATGTGACGTTCGAATAGCGAACGAACGTACCCGAGCACAGTCTCAGCGACAAAAACGTGACCATAGCGGGCAATCAAATGATCGTAAGCTGGACTATCGGTCCAGGGACGGTCCGAACGGTTCTTCAAATGCAGGAAAGCGTAGCCATTGTTGAGGCCAGAGCCGTTCGAATCAGCGATGCCCGAATAGAACTGAACCACATTCGGGTCGGCTTGGAGTATACGATTGATAGCCTCCTGGTGAGCTTTCATCGCGTCGAAGGAAATGCCTTGATTGGCTTCGGTTGAGACGGAAATCTGCGCGGTATCCTCTTCCGGCAGAAAGCCTTTCGGAATCACCCAAAACTCCCAAGCGGTCCCCACCAGGATGAGAAAACCGAGAAACATCACCAGCACGCGATGCTGCATCGCCCGACGAAGGCTCCATCCGTACCAGCGGAGCGACGTATCGAGAATGTTTTCCAACTTGCGATAGATCCATCCGTGCTTACTCTCGTGTTCAGGGCGCAGGTAGTATCTGCAGAGCATTGGGGTGAGGGTGACGGAAACGAATCCGGAAACCAGAACGGCAGAAATGATGACGACGGCAAATTCGTGGAGCAAGCGGCCCAAGACGCCGGACATGAAGAACACAGGCAGAAAAACCGCAGCGAGCGACAACGTCATAGAGAGAATCGTGAAGCTGACCTCCCTCGAGCCATCGAGCGCCGCCTCGAACGGTCCTTTGTCCATCTCCTGATGGCGCACGATGTTTTCGAGCATGACGATCGCGTCATCGACGACGAAGCCCACTGAGAGTGTCAGCGCCAACAGCGATAGGTTGTCTACCGTGTAGCCGAGCAGGTACATGACCGCGAACGTGCCCATGATCGACATGGGGAGAGCCAGGCTGGGGATGATCGTGGCTGACGCATTGCGTAGAAAAAGAAAGATGACAAGAATAACCAGAAAAATCGCCAGCAGAAGAGTGAATTTGACGTCATTCACCGAGTCGCGGATCGGAGCCGAGCGATCGTATTCGACCGAAAGGTTGATAGACGGAGGTACAATCGCGTAGAAGTGCGGGATGAGCTTGCGAATATTATTGACGATCTCAATCGTGTTGGTGCCGGGCTGGCGCTGGACGGCCAGCATGATTCCTGGGACGTTATTGATCCAGTCTGCGACGTACAGATCTTGAACTCCATCGTCGACCGTAGCGATCTGATCGAGCCGCACCGGAGCTCCATTGCGGTACGCCACGATGAGCGGGCGGTAGACCTTGGCGTCGGAAAGCTGCCCGTTAGATTCGACGTTATAAGTTTTGTGAGCGCCATTCAGTGTGCCCATCGGCATGTTGACGTTGGCATTCTGAATCGCCTGCTCAACCTCGTTGATACCGATCTGCCGGCTGGAGAGAGCTTCCGGGTTTAATTGCACGCGCACCGCGTATTTGGCCGAGCCGTCGACACTGACCTGGGCGACGCCGGGCACCATCGAAATCTGTTCGGCCAGCAGATTTTCGGCATACTTGTCGACTTCGTAGAGCGGCAGTGTGGGCGAGGTAACGGCCAGCAGGAAGATGGCCTGATCTGCGGGATTCACCTTTCGAAACGTCGGAGGTGAAGGCAGATTGGGAGGAAGCTGGTTGGCGGCGGCCGAGATCGCGCTCTGAACATCGAGCGCGGCGGAATCTATGTTACGGCTCAGATTGAACTGCAGGGTAATTTCGATGCTGCCGAGCGAACTGGTCGACGTCATCGAATCCAGGCCGGCGATGGTAGTGAACTGTTTTTCAAGTGGAGTTGCCACCGAGGAAGCCATCGTTTCCGGGCTCGCGCCCGGAAGGCCGGCATATACCTGGATTGTCGGGAAATCAACATTGGGCAGATCACTGACGGCAAGGTCGCGATAGCCCAGAATGCCAAACAGAAGAATGGCCAGCATCACGAGGCTGGTCATGACCGGCCGGCGAATGAAAGGTTCGCAGAGATTCATCGCATTGATTCCAGCCCGGTCAGAGTCCTTTGGTGAAATATACTTTCGTCCCTGGAATTAGACGCACTTGGCCGTCAGTAACCACGGTTTCCCCGGGTGAAAGTCCGTTCAAAACTTCGGTTTCGTTATTCACTGTTTGCCCAACATTCACTTGGCGGACATCAACGGTCATATCCGGTTTTGTGACGAAGACATAATCACCCTGCTGTCCGGCCTGAACCGCCTGCGAGGGCACGACCAGCACGTTCTGTTGCTCGCCCAGTTGCAGCAGGACGTTGGAAAACTGGCCTGGCCAAAGATGCTGGTCGTTATTGGGAAATGAAGCCCTGAGAGCGATGGTGCCCGTGGCCGGATCCACGGTGTTATCGACGAATGCCAGAGTTCCGATTTCCGGCTTGGAATCGCCGGTCGGCGTGGCTTGAACGGGTAAACGAGAGCGCGTCATGAGCTTCTTGACCGATTCGAGGTACTGCTGGGGAACGGAGAAATTGACGTAGATCGGCGAAACCTGATTGATCACCACAAGCACCGGGAGGTCATTAGCCTTTACTGCTGCCCCCGGATAGACTAGCTGAGCTCCCGTGACACCGCTGATGGGGGCATAGATAGAGCAATAGGAAAGCTGAATTTTGGCGGTCTGGATGGCGGCCTCATCGAAGTTGACCGTGGCTTCGGCGGCAGTCGAGGTTGCCCGATATTGCTCGAACTGCTCTTTCGAGACAATGCCTTCTTTGTAGAGCCCTTCGTAGCGCTCAAGTTGGGCCCGATCGAGTTGGGCCTGCGCGTTGTCTCTGGAAAGCGCCGCGGTGGACTGATCGAGGGCGGCGATGAAAGGTCTCTTGTCGAGCGTGAGCAGTAGATCTCCTTCGTGGACGAACTGACCTTGCTTGTAGTTCACTTCCTTGACGATCCCGGCAACTTGCGACTCCACTGAGACAGTCTTAAAGGCCTGGCCTGCGCCAATGGCGTGTAATTGCACCGGGATCGTGCTCCGTTCGACTTTCGCGACCGTCACCGGCACGGCGGAGGTGTCGCGCGGCCTTTCGATCGCTCCGCTGCCTCGCGATGCTTGCACCGAGCTGGCGCTGTCTCCGCATCCCGCAAGTATGAGCGCGGAAAGCAGTGATATAGATCCCAGGATCCTAAGAACTGTGGTCATGATCTCCAATTTCAATTCGTTATGTTAGACGCCCCCGACAAGCTTACGGTAGCGCAAGAGGCATCGAATGCGCGCAGCAATATAAACTCAACAACACGCTGTACCACGGTCGGCAAGGTTATTGGAAACCAATTGTAGGCAAGCTAGCGGATCGCAGATCAAATTGTTATACGAACGATATGGAGTGCCTACGGGCGTGGGTGCAATTATAGCGCCAATATCGCGGTATAAGATGGAACGACTTCCGGATTGTCGAAAGCTCCGCCCAAGCAAGGACCTCGCGCGAAACGACTTTGTAAAAGCTATGTGATTGATGATGCTGGACCTGGTGGGTTCGTTTTTGCAAAAAAGCGAGCGATGACTAAACCGGCTCGGTGGCCCGGAGATCTCTCCTAGCACGGATGACGGGAACAAACTTCCACTCTGCCCACTCTAACGTAATAGGAACAGCGCATGAAGATCACTTGGTGTATTTTCTGGCTGAGCGGCCGCAAGTGGCTAAAAACTGGATGCTTGATTACGGCATTCTTGGTCGCGGTGTATGGCGGCGTCATTCGTCCTTCGCGTGCCTTCCGTGGGATTGCGATGGAAAGAACTAGTGCTCTCGCGGCAATCGAGCGCAACCGTCATTGGCTGGTGCCGCTGCCGGAATCGGTAGACAACGCTGCGCTGGCGGCGGGCGTCATTGGGGGAGTTCCGGGGGGAGCCGCATCGCATTCGGTTCTAATGACGACTTACCTGCCCAAGTCGGAAAGTCTAACCGCGCGACAAGTTGTGCGCGCGTCGTCAATCGACCTCTTGGTCAAGAGTCCCGCAGAATCAGCCGAGAAAATCCGCTCACTGACCGAGCAAGCGGGAGGCTTCTTGGTGAGGTTTCAAACCAACGGTGCGCAGGATGCCACGAACGCCACGCTCACTATCCGGGTGCCAGTCGCACGCTTTGCAGAAGTGGGAGTCGAAATCCGCAAACTAGGCTTACGGGTGGAAGGCGAGCAGATGGAGGCGGAAGATGTGACAAGGCAATATGTCGATCAACAAGCCCGCCTGCGCAATTTGCATGCGCAGGAAGCCCAGTACTTGGCGATTCTGAAGCAGGCGAGGAGCGTCAAGGACATACTCGATGTCAGCGAGAAGTTGAATGGAGTCCGGGGAGAAATCGAGCAGCAGCAAGCGGAATTCGACGCGCTCTCCAAGCAGGTGGAAACCGTTGCGATGACCGTGTCACTGCACTCCGAGGCAGAAGCCAGTGTGTTTGGACTCCACTGGCGACCTTTGTACGAGCTTAAACTGGCGGGGATGCAAGGTCTTGAAGGCTTGGCTGATTACGCAAGCGCCATGTTCTCCTTGGTTTTCTATCTCCCCGCGATTCTGCTGTGGCTGGCGACGATTCTTGCGGGAGTCGCCTTGGGCTGGAAACTGCTTCGCCTTGGAGCGCGAGTTCTGTTTCCGGGGAAAGAAGTTGCGAGTTTACCTGTCGTGTCCTCGTAGTGCGGTTAACGAATCGAAAGCTCCATATACTCGTCCGCACCCACGATCCTCAGCACTATCCGCACCGGAACCGGGAACCGCCGCCGCGTTGGGTCGCGAACGACCTGCGGCGCGGAAAGCTGATATTTCTTCCGACGAGTCTTTAGTTCGCAGCCGCCCGCCGCAAGGACGTTTTTCACCCACTCCGATTGGCTGCTGTACGTGAGCGCGATGATGAAGCCGTTCGACGCTCGAAAGACGTTTATGGGTGTACGGTAGACCTTGCCGGACTTTCGTCCGACGTGGGTCAGGATGCCAAAGCCAGGAAGCCAGCCAGCAAACAACCCGGTGATCCGGTTAGTAAAGGCAATGTTGATCTTCGCCAGCCATCGCTTGCGAAACCGCATCATGAGCACACCCGCGGCGGCGATGGCGATGATTATGATGGCCGCGGTGGTCATGGGTCGCTAGTCCTCCCTGCTCGTGTCGCGCTGGCCGTTTGCCCAGATCGCCTGATTGCCCAGACCGGCGTTAGTACCGGCAGTATTGAGGAGATCGGCGCTCACCCCCGGACTAAGAATCGCCAGCTGTGTGAAACTGCCCGTGCCCAAAGGCATCTCGGTGATCTGCAGTTCGTTCAAAGTATAACCGGTCGTCGTGTCCGTCTCGTTCCAGTCAGGTAACCTCCAGCCGCGTGGCCGTAAATATCGGCGAAAACGGGAACGGAAACAATCCCAGCGGCGAAACCTTTTGACCCGATGATGCCGTCGAAAGAGCCTTGGATCTGGCCCATTCGCCAGCACCAGCGGCGATTGATTTCGTTCAACTCGGATCACAAAATTGGCGGTCAACACTCTGACGCCCGAAAGCCCATGCGCAAGCCGCAATTCATCAGGTCAGCTGCACATTGCACGGAAGGCAGACCGACTCGAGCTTACGGCATCGTTGCGAGCGCTCGAGTTCCGTTTGCTCGTTACTCTGCAGTTTTACTACAGTGCTTCTAGCGGACAAGAGACCTCGCTGATGTGACTACGATTCCACTCAAAACGCCGAGTAATGCCAAGAAATCTACATTTTCTCGTCGCGCCCAGCCCAGTACGGTTCGCGGAGGATGCGCTTCAGGGTTTTACCGGCGGTACTGCGCGGGAAATCCTCCATGATCACGACCGCGCTGATGCGTTGATTCTTGGCATCAACGTGCTCATTAATCCAGTCGCAAAGCGCCTTTTCCGTGACGGCGCCAGGCTGATGCAGAATGACCGCAGCGAGTGGCGTCTCACCCCACTTGTCGCTCGGGATGCCAAACACTGCCGCTTCACGAACGGCGGGATGCTGCACGATGATTTCTTCGATGTCCTTCGGAAAAACATTGGTGCCGCCGCTGATGATCATGTCCTTCTTTCTGTCCACCAGGTAGAGGAATCCATCTTCATCGACGTATCCAAGGTCGCCAGTATGCAGCCAGCCGTTAATAATGGCTTGAGCAGTTAAATCAGGCCGCTTGTAATAGCCCGGCATCAGAGCTGGCCCACGACCGATAATTTCCCCGATCTCTCCGGGAGATGCTTCCTTACTTAGTTGATTCATGATCCGCATCTCAAAGAACGGTTGTGGCGGGCCCACAGAAGTTGGCTTCGACGCGTAGTGATTCTTGTCGAGAACGGTCATGAATCCTTCCGTCAGACCGTAAAGCTCATAAAACCTGTCGGGCAGGCTGCGATTCAGCTTTTCCTTGTGTTCCATGTGCAATGGAGCGCCGACGGTGCCAATCATTTCGAGGGATTTGAGTGCTTCCGGCGAAAAGTGTGGCGAGCCGAGAAGAGCGACAATCTGCGAGGGGACCATCATGACGTGAGTTACGCGCTCGCGCTCTACGGTTTCCACAAATTTCTGCGGGTCAAAGCTCTTGTGCAGGACGTACTGCGACCCCAAATACATCGAAGGCATGAGCGTGAGAAAGGCGCCGTTGAAAACGATGGAGCCGGAGTGAAGCACTACGCTCTCGGGGCTCATGCGGAAGGTCGACGCGAAAAGCGTACAGTAGATGGCCCGTATGAAATGCGTGAGTACAATGCCCTTCGGAGAACCGGTAGTCCCACTGCTGTAAATAATGTTGTAAGGATCGCTGCCTGCAATTTCGACGGGTGGAGGCTCGGCCTCACTGGCTCGAAGCGTAAGCTCGTCATAACTTTTAAATCCCGGCACCGGCGACAAACCGGTGAGGACGAAGCCTTTGTCGGGAACGTTTCGCAAATCGCGTCTTATGGAGGCAAGTGGCCCGGCAAAATCGGGACTCGCGATTATCGTTCCCGTATCGGAGTCCTGAATGAGTGTGGTCAGGGCTTTCTCGCGCAGCAGAGGGCTGAGCGGCACGACGACGGCACCGATCTTTGCCACAGCCCAGTAGATCTCGAGCAAGCTCAAACAGTTGGGCAGAATCGTCGCTACTTTGTCCCCTTTCTTTACATCCAGACTTGAAAGCGCATTGGCAAGCCGGTTGACTCGGCGGTTGAATTCGCGAAAGCTCAGCCGGTCGTCTTCAACAACAACGGCTGTGTGATCTGGGCGATAGCGGGCGTGGTGAGGAAGAAGCGAGCCAATGTTCATTTTGTTGTGTCACTCGATGATGGCTGCGAGGGGCTCGGAGATGCCAGTGGAGCTGTTGACTTTAAGCCAGCTTCACAGAAGAAGCGCCAGATTTCCGCGCTAGCATTGGGACCTTTGGGGTCACCGTATTTGCTGGATTCAGGCGAACCGGACCAGGCGTGGCGCAAACCCTGGACCAACCATTTTTCCAGCAGCAGCCGAGAATTATTCTCTAGGTAGACATGCTTCCGGTAGGCATAACCGCCCGGTACTTCACTGCTAATGACTTTCTCGGTCAGGGAGAATCCGGTTTCTGCATGTTCCTCCGCGAGGCATGCATTGGTTTTGCCCCACTGGGTAATGACTTGATCGGCATTGACCGGATTCACGCGGTCATCCGCAGTTCCATGAAACACAATCACTGGCATGCGTCGCCTTTTCGTTTCTGCGAGTCCGCTGCGCATGACTTCAAAAGCAAGTTGCCCTTGCCGGGTTGGATCGGGCCCGCCTCGTTTCATGGCAGCGAATCCTTCGGAGGTGGTGCAAGCGGCTCTGAATTCCGCTCCGGCGAAGACCGCGAGGGCGGCGAAAAGATCGGGATAGGTTGCGGCAAGAATGGCGGCCATCGCACCACCGGCCGAGACGCCCGCAACGTACACTCGATCTGGATCGACGTTGTGAGTGGAGCGAATCTGGCTAACAATGGCTGCGAGAATCGACGGTTCACCGGCTCCACGCTTCTGGTGTTCAGGGCGAAACCAATTCCAACACTTCAGCAGATTGGCTCGGCGTGACTGCTCCGGGTAAATCACCAGGAACTGGTTTGCTTCCGCAACGTGGTTCATCCCCGAGATCGCTGCCATGTGCTCGGCATCCAAGCTGCAACCGTGCAGCAGCATGAGCAACGGCCAAGGCCGTCCTGGTTCCCGCGTCGTGGGTGTCCACAGTTTAAAATTCCGCGACCCTCCAACCGCGCGAACGGTGCCGGCTGTCCATCCTGCTTGTGGCACGACGTAAGTTCCTCCCGCGGGATAGGCTGCAATTCGCGTTAAACGTTCACCTCGGATGAGGCCGGCTGGCAAGTTCACTGATCATATCGGCGATCCTTGTCGCTCCGTACTCACCCAATGCAATCGTGTAATGCGTTGTATTGGCGAGTTTGTGGTCCTCGACATGGGGAACGTAAGTGCGGAATCCCGGTACAACGGCATCCGGAAACAGGGGTGGCTGCCCTGGAGTGAAACCATTCTCGGAGCGCACCCACAGAGTCGGAACAGCGATCGATTTCAGGCGCTCGTTGACCGCATCGCGATTAAACGCCTCGCCCAAGTCGGCGCGCACTCCTGCCTCTGAGGCTTTCGGTTGTACGGGCGAATCGCCGCCGACTTCATAGTCCAGAAAGGCCTCCACCCAGGGATTCCATTCGTCAGGAGGGAAATGCGGCTGAGTTCGCCAAAAGTCCCGATAGTCCTGACGCGAAGGATAGGTTTGGCGCAACTGCGTGATGCGCAGCGCGAGCGCCGCGTTAATGCCTTGCCCGGGAGAATTCGTAACTGGAGTATCGGGTACGTATCCTCCGTCGATCAGAACGAGACCAGAGACGAGACTGGGGTCCTGAGCAACAAGCGCAGTAGCCACGTAGGCTCCCATGGAATGACCCACGATTATGCTCGGGCCGAGTCCCATGGCACGCATCGCTGAGGCTACATCGCGCGCGTGTTGGGCCAAGCCATAGGGTCCTTCAGGTTTATCGGAATCGCCACGGCCTCTGAGATCGAGGCCGAAGAGCGCGCATCGGCCCGCAAGACGTTCGGCAATGCCGATGAAATTCATATGGGAAGCGGTCAGGCCGTGCAGAGCCACGACCGGGGCAGCGCGGCCTGGCCAATAACCGAAGGCGAGTTCCACACCATCCCCGGGCACGCGACCATACGCCGGACGAATCACCTTGATGAAATCGCTTGGAAGCATCTTCTTCGAAATCGTGCCGGCCCGCCAGTCCGCCGGCTTCGCGAATCATATTAGGGTCGACCACGCTCTACTGCAAACATTTAAGTGCCCAAAACCAAACCACCGTCCACCGAAATCACAGCACCAGTGATGAAAGAAGAGGCATCGGAAGCTAACCACAGGTAAACTTCAGCCACCTCTTCGGGAGATCCCATCCTTCCCAGCGGCGTGTGCGACACCATGTTCTGGATGACCTTTTCCGGCATGCTCCGCACAAGTTCCGTGGCGATGAAGCCGGGCGCGACGGCATTCACTCGGATATTATGTTTACCGAGTTCGCGCGACCAGGTTCGGGTAAACGCGATCACTCCAGCCTTTGCCGCCGCGTAGTTCGTCTGCCCGAAATTCCCGTAAAGGCCGACGATGGAGGAGGCGTTCAGAATGACACCCCCGCCGGAACGGATCATGTGCGGAACGACGGCCCGCGCGCAATGAAACACGCCCTTCAGATTGACCGAGATCACGGAATCGAAGGTGTCGTCGGTCATGACTTTGACCATCTCGCCGTCTTTCCACTTCACGAGCTGATCGTCATGCACAATGCCCGCGTTGTTGATAAGCACGTCGATGCGTCCCCAGCGGGCTACAACCTCCGAGACCGCTGTCTCCACATCGGCCGCATCCGCGACATTCGTCTTGCGGAACAATCCCCTGTTTTCTTTCTCCCGCAACTCGCGGCAGATTTGCCCTTGCTCCGCAGCATTCAGATCCCAGGCGGCGACGCGGCACCCTTGCTCACCAAACCGGCGCGGCGTGACTCGGCCGATCCCAGCGGCTGCACCGGTCACTATCACGACTTTGTCATGCAAGCCGAGACTCATGAGTTAGGCTTGAGAGGGCAGTACTCGTTGTCAATCTGAGGTGCTCCTCAACTTAGAAATTGAACTTGAGAGCGAACTGGATCACCCTTGGCCCCGTGCTGGTTTCCACGATCTGTCCTACATTGGCCGCTGCCAGGACATTGACCGGATTCTGGAAGCTGACCAGATTAAATGCGTTGAAGAATTCGCTACGGAACTCAAGCTTTGTCCGCTCGGTGATTGGGAAAAACTTGACAATCGAGATGTCCACGTTCTCCTGATTGGGCCCGCGCAGAAAATTGCGGCCACTATCGCCGAAATCGCCCGGGGGCGAAGTCATGTTTGGCACCGACATGAAGCAATTTACATTGAAGTAATCAGGCAGTCTGGATTTAACGCTGCCGCTTCCTGCCGGGTTACACCCCGGGATCAAGTCGGCGCGGGCCTGTACGAAGGCAGTGTCATTGGTCAGAACCGAGAACGGCGTGCCGCTCTGCAGCGTGAGGATGCTGGCCAGCTCCCATCCGTTCATTGCCTGCCGGGCGAAACCGGAAGCGCCCTTGTAGAGCTTCGGCAAATCATAAATCCCGCTGAACACAAATCGCTGTCGGCGGTCGAAGTCGGAACTTGCATAGTTATTCAGCATACCGGGCGCCTGGTTTCCCGGAACCACCGTGACGTCGCTGGTTCCGGTAGGATCACCAGAATAATCGTCGAGCGAATGGCTCCAGGTATACGAGGCAAGAAATGTCAGCCCACGGGAGAAACGCTTGGTCAGGCTGGCCTGAAGAGAGTTGTAGCTCGAATTCGACGAACTCTGCATGGCGTGGACACCAAAGCCCTGCACTGCGAGACTCGACAATCCGGGACTGAGCGGCCCGGTTGCGGAAGCAGAGGGCGTGACTTCCTGGTTCAGATCGACGAGGCGGTACTCTTTGCGCCCGGTCGAGCCAACATAGCCCACATCGAGCAACCAGTTGTTGGCGAACTCGTGCTGCATTCCCAGGCTGAATTGCTGTATATACGGTGTGCGGAAGTCGTGAATGTCAGGATAGATTCCGTTAGCAGGCACGATGGCTGACCCGGTCGGGGCAAAAAAAGGTTCTGGCGCCCGAAGCATCAGCGCCGGAGGGCCGCTGAACGGAAAGATTAACGGGTTGTTGAAGGCCAGCGGAAAGGCGCTCGGCTGCGGAACTTGAACGAATGGAGTTGCGGTGGGGGTATCGAATGCCTGGGCCAGCGTGTAATAGGGGAAATTCAAAATTTGATTGTTGAGCAGGCGTGAGTTCGCACGGTCGTAGTAGATACCATAACCGCCGCGAACTACGGAACGCTTTGAATCGGAGAACGGTTGCCACGCAAAGCCAATCCGTGGCGCAAAATTGCGTTTATCCGATGGCACTAGGGACGGTTGCACAGTGGGAACTCCCGGCAGCGGATTTTTCGCATTGGATGCCTGAACGAATCCTCCGGTGATCGCCGTGTTGTCGCCTGCGGGAAAGCCGGGAATGGTTGCTGTGGTGAGCCGTGTGGGATCGAAGGCGACGAAGCGGCCTTGAGCCTCTGTGAACGGTCCGAAGAAATCGTAACGCAGGCCTAAAGTCAGAGTGAACCGATCGGTCACCCGCCAGTCGTCGTTGAAGAAGCTGTTCAAGTCGTGCGCCCGGATATCGCGGTTGTTCACGCCCGATCCCATAACCGTGAAATCGGACATGTCGGTCTCTCCAAACACGTTCGTGCCGCCAAGAAATGTGTAAAAGGGATTACCCGTGGGACTGAATATGCCGAGGTCGAACATTTGCCCTCGGGTATACAGATTGAAAGTCTCGTCCAGAGAGTGATGTTTGTACTCCATGCCGAACTTCATGTTGTGCCGGCCTTTTTGCCAGCTCAACGTATCTCCCGCCGAGTAAGTTTTTTCAATTCCGCCATTGTCGGAGAAGGGGTTGGCACCGAGGTCGAAGTAGTTGGCCACCGAAATTTCCGGCATGCCCGCAAATAGATTGCCGAGCGGCGATGAGACGCCTAACTGTGACGCGGTAAATGGTTCTTGAGGAGAAGAGCCCGTAGTGATGATACCTAATCCAAATCTTGCGTCATTCACCACGTGCGCAGTGACCACCTGCGTGTCGTCAAAGGAAAGCACTCTCTGGTTAAGATCTGCAGTGCCGCCGAAACCCGGAACAGGAAGAGCGTTTGCCAGTCCGAATAAATCGAACAGGCCTTGAAGAGTAGGGTTGTTCGCTCCGAAGAACTTGCCGGAAAGGCGGTTCGATGGGGAGATCTGAATGTCAAGATTCGTGTTGATCTGATCTTCGTGGAACTTGGAGACGGCGACCACAGGCGCGGTGCATGTGTGTTCCGCAGTAGGCACGCAGTTCGCCGGCGCCGACGGGATCACATAAGAGCCGTTCGGTAAGGTTGCCTGCAGGAGAAACTGGGCAGTGGGATCAACCGCCGAGACTCCGAAAGACGTTCCTAAAGCAGCAATCCCAGCATCGGATCGGTCATTCGTCAGGTTGTCAGGAACGACAACTGTGCCCACGGAATTCAGCAACGATGTTCCGTTTCTCTCGCGGCTTCCCTGATAGGAGACGAAGAACCACATGCGATCCTTGATTACAGGCCCGCCCAGCGTCCCACCGAACTGATTGCGTTTGTACGGCGGGCGTGGGACGCCTGAGGCGTTCAGGAAGTAATTGTTGGCGTTGAGCGCATCGTTACGGAAAAACTCGTACAGATTTCCATGAACATTATTGGTCCCGGACTTGGTAACCGCCGCCACCACACCGCCCGCAACGCGTCCCTCCGACGCATCAAACTGGCTGGTCTGGACTATAAATTCTTCTAGGGAGTCCGTCGCCGGCACCGCCAGGTTGGGCAGCGATCCCGTTCCAATCGAGTTCGCATCAGTGCCATTGATGACTATCGAGTTCGAAGTGGCGCGGTTCCCATCGACATAAATGGGCGCTGCACCCCGCCCCAACTCGGATGAGTTCTGCACCGGACCTGAAGTCCCGGTAGTGAGCGTCAAGAGTTGCTGGAAATTTCTGGTTGGAAGCGGCAGCTGGCGGATTTGCTCCTGTTCGATGACCGTGCCCTGAGCTGCATTCTCAGTCTGCACCAGCGGCGGTTTTACCACGACTTCAACGGTAGACGTTTGGGCGGCCACTTTCAGACGGATGTCTAGAGTAGTGGTTTCCGTAATGCGGACTACGACCCCTTCTGCCGTCGCCTTGCCGAATCCCGCCTTTTCTGCCTCAACCTGATAGGTTCCGGGAGGTACAAGCGAAAACGCGTAGCGTCCGGCTCCATCGCTGGTAGTCTCGCGCTGTACTCCAGCGGCGCTGGTCAGAGTAATTTTCGCGTCGAGGATGACGGCGCCACTCGAGTCTTTCGCAACCCCAATGATCTGCCCGGTCGTGGGAGACTGCGCCGACGCGACGCCGGCAAACAGAAAGAACAGCGCCAAAATTGAAAGTGGAAACGCTCTCCGCAGTTGCATACTCTTCTCCTTAAGCCCAGGTGTTAAGTTCATTTGCCCGACGTGACGCGACCTCCCGTATAGAGAAGAACAAGTTGATCGATAGCTTCTTCATCGCTCATACCCAGGTGCCGCTTCGCTCCAAAAAGCTCTTCCGCAAGGAAGTAAGTAAAAAATTGCAGGTAAATGGCGGTGTAGGCAAGGGAGGCGTCCACTCCGGGTGGGAATGTGACCTTTGATTTCTGGATCATCGCGTTGGCGTACATTCGGAGACCACCCGCGATTTCGCGAAAGCTATGAATGAAGTGCTTGTGCCGAAACTCAACGACATCGATGTACATCAAACGCCAGTAATCCAGGTTTTCGGAGACAATTCGCCCGATCGCCCGCGCCAAATTTCTGAGTGAGTCTGGATCGAGGGAAGCCATCAGAGGAATGAGTTCCTTCTGGCGAATGGCTTCCATCTTGCGGCCCAAGTGATGGACCAAATCGATGAAAATGTCTTCTTTTGTGTCGTAGTAGATGTATAGCTTGCCCATCGATACGCCCGCCTTCTTGGCAATCTCGCGAACGGTAGTGCCGTGGAACCCCTTCCGAGTGAAAAGCTGGAGGGCGGCGCGCTCGATCTTGAGCTTGTTTTTCTCGACGGTGCGGTGAAGCAGCTTGGGCATTCGTTCCCTCGTCGACTACGCTACATTCCAGCCAAAGCGAGCGCTCGCTCCTTTTAGAACATATGGCTTTTACATTCCCCTGACATCCCTTGTCAAGGGAATTCTAGTAAGGGACTCATCGAATGACTCTTCTAGGCTGGGTTTCAACGACGTTATGGGCAGTCTTCGCCGGTTGTCTCTGTTGCTAGCGTAGGCGATCCAGCGCTCGACCGGGCTTTCACATGGTTACCGGGAGACTTTTCAGGCCCCTGAATCCAAAAGTAGGAGCCCACTCCGGTCGCGGGCCGGCGAGCTTCATCTCTGGAAAGCGGTGCACGAGATTCAGGAGCGCAATCTGTCCTTCTAATCGCGCGAGTTGGCCTCCTATACAGGCATGCGGACCCGCACTGAACGCCAGGTGTTGGTTGTTCAGTCTCTTCAGGTCCAACTGATCCGGGTCTTTAAACCGTTTTGGATCCCGGTTTGCCGCACCGAGCATGCAAAGGACAGACCACTTCTTCGGTATGTGCTGACCGCAAATCTCCACATCTTCCTTGAGCACGCGAGCCGTGAGTTGTACGGGGCTTTCATAACGCAGGATCTCCTCCACGGCCGTGCGGATGATCTCCGGCTTCTCTCGCAACTCAGATGTCTCCTGCGGATGCCGCAGGAGCGTGTACATCCCGTTGCCGATCAAATTTCGAGTAGTCTCGTGCCCTGCGAACAGCAGCGCGATGCACTGCGCATAGAGTTCTTCTTCGGTCAACACCTCTCCTTCTTCCTCGATGTCGATGAGAAGGCTAATCAGGTCGTTGCCTTTATTGCGTCTCCGCTCCGCCACGGTCTTGCGGAAAAAATCGGTTAAGGCAATCAGAGCATCTTGCGCATCGCGCGCCTGTTCGACCGTGCGATCCGGGCTGCCTCGAAACACCGCGATGGCCCGCGACCAATTAACAAATGTGTCGCGCAGTTCCTGCGGTATTCCGAGCATTTCCAAAATGATGCGCACGGGCATGGGGTTGGCGAACTCGCGCATGAGGTCGATTTCCGCGCCATGCTGCACTGGCTTCAGCATTTCATCAACAATGGCCTCGACCTGCGGACGCAAGCCTTCGATCGCCGCGGGCGAAAATCCCTTATTGAGAAGTTTACGCAGCCGGGTATGTTCCGGCGGATCCATGAAAATCAGCCACAAGCCCAGCATGCGCGCGAGTTCTCTGAACTCGGACTGGCTGCTGAGCGGAAGAGACAAGATCATCTGCTGCGAACGCTTTGCCGAAAGCCTGGGGTCTTTAGCAGCCGAGGAGCACTCGGCGTGGCTCACAATCGACCACAACGCCCATTTGCCGTCGACATCCAGGTAATGCAATGGGCCTTCTTCGTGCAAGCGGGCGTATGCCGGATAGGGATCCTGCAGAATTTCGTCGGTGAAAAGAACTTTCTTGGTCGGAACGATAACCTTGGGCAACCTGCACCTGTTCGCAAGATCAAGTTTAAGTGACGCAGAAACCGCTAAATTACTGAGGTCGAGTTTAACACCGGGGAGACAGCGCCTTGAAGCGCAAAGGGTGCATCAGGAGCCGGCCCGTAGACGCTCCCAAATCAATTCGAAGATTAGCGTTTTGCCGTTCACTGGCGTCGGTGGTGTAACCAACGTGATTCGGTCACCTTGGAATTTGACGTAGCGGACCAGGTCCCTGCCTACGTAGTTCTCAATCGATGAGATTTCGACGTGATGGGTTACCTTGTCGCCGCCGACCGTGTACCTGCCGGCATAGCCAAAAAATGTTTTAAACGCCTCAGCTTGTTCATCGAGGGATCCTCCACCGGAAAAGAGCGCCTTTCGCCCGTCGTGACTGATCATGGCGGCCATTCTGCCCTCATCGGTATAGGTGAGAAAACCCACAGGGTTGAGACCATAGGGAGTCTCACTTCGCTCTCCAATCGGTGTTGTGGTGGAGGCGGACACCAGCTTCCATGTGCCCACAAGTTTGTCGCTTGCGCTCCCGAACCCACCCTCTGACAATCCGGCACTCTCCGCCATCGCTACGATATCCTCATCGCGATTCTCTTTCAGACAAATGATACCGGACTTCTTACGCAAATTCCTGATTGGTACCGCGAAAAGCGAGAGGCGCATTTGGCGGGACCTAATCCTCAGAGCTGACCATCTGAGGGAAGAGTGTCTCCCACAGGCGATCGAGTCCGTTGTAGACCCTGGCGCCTCGGCATCGCTAACGGGTGGAAGCGAATTGTGTCATCTTGGCGAGGTCGCCCTTGATAACTTTCCCGGTCAGCGTCAGCGGCATTGCTTGCACAAGCAGAATTTGCGACGGCCGCTTGTACGGGGCAAGATGTTTTGCGGCGTGTTGTGCTAAGTCGGCTTCCGAAGTTAGCGAAGTAGGTGTGAGCTGCACGAAGGCAACGACTTCCTCACCGCCTTCCGTCCCCTCTACTATCCGCCCAATAACAGCCGATCGTACGACCGCGGGATGTGCGTTCAGCACGGCCTCGACTTCCGCTGGATAGACATTCTCTCCAAAGCGAACGATCAGATCATTGGTTCGGCCAACGATAAACAGATATCCGTCTTCACGCCGGGCAAGGTCGCGGGTGTTGAACCATCCCTCGGGGTCGATGGCCGCCGCCGTCTCCTCAGGCGCGTGATAATAACCCTTCATGACATTGGGACCGCGCACCCACAGTTCGCCGACCTCTCCGTCAGCCACCGGCTTTTGATCCGATCCGACCAGCTGGACTTCGACTCCCGGGAGAACCCGGCCCACAGAGGTGTCGGTTCGACGCTCTCCCACCACGGCCTGGGAAATGTTGGGAGAGCATTCCGTAACCCCATATCCGTTGTGGAGCACCATGCTAAACAAGCTCTCCACCTGCGATTTCACTGTGGGCTGGAGCGGCGCGCCAGAGGATGAAATGATGCGAAGGGCGGGAAATGTGAGCGACTGCAATCCCTTCAACTTGGCATAGTCCGCCAGAAGGGAGAACATCCCAGGCGCACCCAGCACCACCGTCAACTGCTCTTTCTCGAGCGTAGCCAGCGCCGCTACTGGGTCGAAGCGTGAGGCCAAATACAAGGTCGCACCGCTCAACAACGAACCCAAAAGGACGACCGAAAGACCGACCGCATGCGACATCGGTAAAACACCGTACAACCTGTCATCTGGACTCAAGGACCGGATCTCGGCAGACACTGCCGCCACGAACAGCAAGTTCCGATGCGTCAGCATCACGCCCTTAGGCAACCCGGTCGTGCCGGATGTGTAAACCAGGGCCGCGACGCGCTGTGCAGCTTCAGAGTCGATTGGCTCTGGTGCGACTCTCTCGTCCAGCGGACCAAGTGCTATTGGGCCCAGACCCGCAGCAGTCTCATGGATAACAGCCTCGTGCCTCTTGGCGTGTTCTCGGGCCTGCCGTGACACGCTCGTCGTGAAGATTACACGCCGCGCTCCGCAGTGGCCCCGAATCCCATCCACTTCGCGCGCCGAGAGACGCGCATTCACTAACACCGGCCACGCGTCGAGACCGGCTAGAGCCAATAGAATCGCGACGGATGCCCGGCAATTCTCGCAGACAATCATCACCCGGTCGCCCGGGCGCACGCCGGAATCGAGTAGCCAGGTCTGAGTCTCGGCAATGGCAAGGGCGAGTTGCCGATAGGTCCAGGTTCCAGATGCTTCCACCAGGGCGATCCGATCGGGCGAATTCTCAACCCATGGCTTGATCACGTCGCTGATACGAGTGGGAAGGTTCATCCAGAGCTTCAGAGCTCTACTTTGAGTCATTTTCTGCCTGACCGGATCGTAAGTCGTACGGACTGTCTGGCTAGCCGCGACGGGCGGCAGCGATTTCGCGTAGAAATACCACGAACAAAAATCTCATGGACGTCCAGGCCTCATCGCAGGGCAGACCGCTTTCGCGGGCTCAAATCATGCAAAACTGCCATCGCCGGAAATGCCATGGCTTCGGCCTTTTTCGACGCCACATACTGCAGCCAGTTCCTGTAAATACTCATGGCCGAGGAGCGCCAGGTGCTTTTCAAGTCGCCGACCAGATCAGCTTCCGGAAAACCTTCCATGAGTTCTTCACGCCGATCGGAGAGAGCGATATCTCGGAACTGTGTAAGAAGCTTCGTGGTGGTTGCATCAAAATAATCCTTCGGCATCGACGGATAAGTTTCTCTCTCCGCTCTGAGAAATCTCTTTACATCTCTCCGGTATTCTTTCAGCAGCGTTTGCGCGCCATACTCAGGATGCCCTTGGAAATGTATGAACAGGCTGCGCTTTTTCTTTTTGACGAACGAATCCACCCCGCCCTGGACTGACTGAGTCAAAACGAGGTATCCGCTTGCACTCAGCGCGTCCGCTCGCACTTCATTCCATCGAGAATGCGGGAAGCGTACCCGCTCTCCATAACCGGCGGTTAACTGGTGGTTAGCAGCCCTGGCAAAATCGAAGACGCCAAACTGTTTGTCAGTTAGCGGATGACGGTCGATGCCATCGCTGTGCAGCACGCCCGCGTGCGCAGCCAGGCACGACAAGATCGTCGATACTGTGTTGCTCTCCGCCCAGTCCAGAACGCTAGTTAAAGCAGACCAGTAGGGCTCGTTCCGCAGGTTGGCCTGCCGGGGCTCGGTCCCGGTCATGATCACAGCGTCAAACCGGCTGTTCAATAAATCGTCAGTGCTGAAGTAGAAGCCGTCGAGATGCTGCTCTCCCCGCTCTCCGCGAGGAACGCCAATCAGCGAGTGAAGCTTTAGACGAACTGGGATCTCGCCCGACACTGCATCGAGGAGCTCGAAGAACTGGATCTCGGTGTCTTCCAGAGCCGCATCCGGCATGTTGTTGAGGAATGCAATTCTCACCGAGTCCGCTCCGGCGCCGTAGCTTTCGCCCGAACCCACCTGTCGGCAGCTCTTTCTCTCGGCCCAACGCGGCGGAACCCGGCCGCCCTCGATGATCAATGGCATGAGATTTCCCCTGACTCGATACCCGCTACGACTTCCCCATCATACCCTCGCCTTGTCCAATGCCTGACCCAGATCCTCAAGAATGTCGTCGATATGTTCAATCCCCACGCTAAGGCGAATCATCTCCGGCGTAACTCCTACTTTGGCCTGTTCCTCTGGCGTCAATTGCCGGTGCGTGGTCGACGCTGGGTGGCACGATAGTGACTTCGCATCGCCCATGTTGACCATGCGTTTGAAGAGGCGGAAGCTGTTGAAGCACTTACGGCCACCTTCGTAACCGCCTTTCACTCCAAAGGTCAGCAGCGAACAGAAGTTGGAGCCCAAATATCGATGCGCCATCGGATAGAGAGGGTTGTCTGGAAAACCGACGTAGTTCACCCACTCGACCATCGGATGATCGCGCAAGAATTCCGCCACTTTACGCGCATTCGCCACATGGCGCTCCACGCGAAGGGAGAGCGTCTGAATCCCCTGCAAAAACAAAAAGCCGTTAAAAGGAGACAGAGTGGCGCCGGTGTTGCGTTGACACACAGTTCGGCATCGAGCCACAAAAGCTGCGTCACCGAAATGGTCGACATAAACGACGCCGTGGTAAGCGACCTCCGGCACGTTCAACATGTAAAACTTCTTCGGATACTTTCGCCACGGAAACTTGCCGCCATCCACGATCATGCCGCCGATACTGGTGCCGCCCCCGCCGATAAACTTTGTCATCGAATGCACGACAACATCGGCGCCATACTCGATGGGCCGCAACAGAACCGGCGTAGCCACGGTGTTATCGACCACAAGCGGCACGCCATGCTTGTGCGCGACCTTGGCCAGCCCTTCGATGTCTGCAACATTCCCCGCCGGATTGCCAACGCTCTCGCAGTAAACCGCCCGCGTATTCTCGTCGATCAGCTTCTCGATATCTTCAGGGCGATCGGTTGCTCCAAAACGTGAACTGATTCCCCGCTTCGGGAAAATATGCGCCAGGAGCGTATAAGTTGCGCCATAGAGCTGCGGAGTGGAAACAATATTATTCCCCGCTTCGGCAATGTTAATCAGCGAATACTCGATCGCCGCCATTCCCGAGCTGACACTGAGTCCATCGACTCCGCTCTCGAGAGCCGCCACGCGCTTCTCCAGAACCGTGTTTGTAGGATTGCCAATCCGGGTGTAGATGTTTCCTTGAACTTCCAGATTGAACAGAGCCGCACCATGCTCCGCGCTATCAAACTCGAATGCAACCGTCTGATAGATCGGCACGGCCACGGCCTTGGTCGTGGGATCGCCGTCGTAACCTGCGTGGATGGCGAGGGTCTCCAGTTTCATGCGTTCATCATTTCCCATCAATCCATCCCCAGTCAAAATTATATCGGATTCCAGAGCCAGCCGTAGGTGGGGGCATCTTATGGAAAACCCCTGACTCGAGCCTGTAACCGACAGATAACAGAGGGGTTGATTCAGGACAGATCCTATCCCTGCCCTGTCGGTAGCCACTCAATTGTCTTTCCCTACTTGCACGCGAAGGAGGTACCGCCCGCCCCGACTATCATCGACTCCCACAAGGTAGAAAGGATAAAGTTATCTGAACACATGAAAGGTGCAGAAAGTCTCGTTGGCTCTCTGGTGTCCAGCGGGATTGAAACGTGTTTTGCAAATCCAGGCACCTCGGAAATTCATCTTGTCGCTGCACTTGACCAAGTGCCGGAAATACGTTGCGTGCTCGGCCTCTTTGAGGGTGTCGTCACCGGAGCGGCTGACGGTTATGCTCGCATGGCGGAAAAACCGGCATGCACCCTCCTACATCTCGGGCCAGGCCTCGGGAACGGTCTTGCGAATTTGCACAACGCGAGTAAGGCACAAGCTCCGATCGTCAACCTCATCGGCCAGCACCCCACTTATCACTTGGCTCACGATACGCCGCTCGTTTCCGACGTCGAAGCCATCGCGCGGCCTTACTCCAAATGGTTGCGGACGTCTGCTTCTTCATCAGCATTAGGCCGCGACGCAGCCGAAGCGACCATAGCTGCGCGTACGGCACCGGGCCAGATTGCAACGCTGATCGTCCCTGCCGACGTGGCCTGGAACGAAGGCGGAACGGTCGCCGCGCCTCCCCCTCTACCGGAGCCTCCGGTACCTCCAACGGCAACGATTGATCAGGCGGCCGTCATGCTTCGATCCGGCTTGCGAACCGCCATTCTGATTGCCGGCAATGGGTTGTACGGCAGCGGACTCGTCGCTGCTGGCCGTATCGCGGCAGCTACCGGGGCCAAATTGCTGGCTCCCTATCCGCTCACACGTTTGCAACGCGGCGCCGGAATTCCAGGTGTCGATCGTGTCCAGTATGTGCTCGAACAAGGCATCGAACAGTTTAGAGAGTTCCGTCAGTTGATTCTCGTAGGCGCTCAACCTCCCGTCGCATATTTCGCGTACCCGGGAAAGAATAGTGAATTCACTTCCCCGGCATGTCATATCCACACCCTGGCGAAACCCGGCGAAGATTATGTCGGCGCACTCGACGCGCTCGCGGAAGCCGTGTCCGCCCGCCGCGAAGAGCTCACGGCGGAAAAAGCTGGGCGTCCTCCAATGCCAGGCGGCGAAATCACGCTGCCAGGGCTCGCCGCCGTGGTCGGAGCGCTTCTGCCCGAAAACGCCATCGTGGTCGACGAGTCGATGACATCAGGCCGCGGACTGATGGCGGCAACCAAGGGAGCTCCACCTCACGACTGGCTGGGCAACACGGGGGGCTCGATTGGAATCGCCTTGCCTCTCGCAGTGGGCGCGGCAGTGGCCTGCCCCAATCGGAAAGTCCTGTGCCTGAGCGCCGATGGCAGCGGGATGTACACACTCCAAGCGCTGTGGACCATGGCGCGCGAGGGCCTCAACGTAACAACGGTGGTTTTCGCCAACCGTGATTACGCCGTTCTCAAGCGTGAGTTTTCTTATCTGGGAGTAGGCAAACCGGGAGCCCGGGCCTTGGACATGTTCGAGATCGGACGTCCCGAGCTCGACTGGGTGCAACTGGCGAAGGGAATGGGAGTGCCCGGCACCCGGGTCAATTCGCTGGATGCATTCGGGAAGGCACTACGGGCGGGATTCGATGGAGAAGGACCGACGCTGATTGAGGTGCCGTTGTAGCGCCTCAGAGAACAAAACCTGAGGATCAACCCCACGCCCGAGACTGAGCCCCGAACATACACCATTGAACCTGACAGCTCACAATAGCTTCAACCTTCCCGGCTCTCCCGGATCAGGTCATTCGCGCGCTTTCGGCGCGCCTGAGATTCCGCAGAATATAGGCCGTGCTTCCACCGTGGGCGCGCCGTGATTTCGCCAAGCCTTCTGGAGTACGCGGGCCCGTACTGGCGCCGCCATGCATTCGACATCTGCCGTTGCGCATTGCCGGGGAGTTACAGGGCTTGCCTTGGCGGGTTTTGGCTCCACATCTCGGAGCCGAATTTGGATCTCTTGGAGAATTTCGGTTCTTTAGCCAGCCTTCGTGGACTAGCCGGCTCCTCATCGATCATTCCTGGTGTCATCTTCTGCAGAGCGCCGGACTGATCGGTTGCTAGCGACGGATGTGGGCCACCAGTAGTTAAGGAGTGAAATAGAGATTCATCGCAATTGACAAAAAGCGCTTGCGCTTTTCCGAGGGCTGTCCCCCAGCCCTTTTCCACCCACTGCTTCTATAGGTTCTCTTGGATGAAGCGTGCACTGACGTGAACGTCGAGTTGTACCAGTGGTGAATCACCAATCGCCTCAAAGCTGTGAATCTCGCCGGCCTTTATGACAAAGATGTCTCCAGCGCTGCCCTCGAAGGTCCTGCCGCTTACTGTCCACAACCCCCGGCCTTCACGGATAAACTGGATCTCGTCATAAGGATGCCGGTGCGGACCTGGCCCGGAGCCAGGCTTCCCGTGGAATAGGAACACCGAAACACTCGTGTCACCCTGCTCAGCTCCTACAAACTCATGCGAACTACCAACAAAAGGCAGGTTCTCTTGGCTCACGTGATACATCTTTCGTTATCCTCCTGGCGAGATTGGATGACTGTGGCCACGGTTCGGCTCCGCGACTTGCAATGAGTGTAATGATTCCATAACAATGTCGGCTCCCAGGCCCGAGTAAACTTTGGAGGCGCAAACCAACCAAAGGGCTCGGAGGAAAGGAGCCGAACATGCTGATTATAGGTTGTGATTATCATCCGGGCTTTCAGCAAATTGCATTCGTGGACACCGATACCGGTGAACTGGGCGAACGGCACTTGGTGCATCGCGAGCAAGCTGAGCAGTTTGCCATGCGGCGCGGGCGGAAGATCGCCAAGGTGGCGATGGCTCGGAAACTGGCGGTGCATCTGTACTGGATGTGGCGCCAAGGCCATGACTACGGCCAACTGCAAAAGCTCGGTTCGCGCACGGGAGAGCCCGGACATCCCGATGGTGGGCAGTAAGTCACCGACGTAATGATTGGGCATCCCGCTCCCCCTCACCGGGGAGTCTGAACGAGTAATCATGATCGCAGTGGGTGATCGAAGAGATGGCTGGGTCGGACTGAGTTCCTGACCCCAACGACGAACAGCGAGCCCAGGTTGGAAACGCGCAAACCACCTACGAGAGCGAAATGGCGCTCTTCTTCGAGTGCATGCCTCAGTGCGCTCAAAAAGTGTTTGACACTGCCGACATTGTTAGAGAGGGATGTTACGCCAGCCACGAACGGTCCGCAGTTTTGCAGCATTGTCCCGGCGGCCGGGCCGCAACTGTGCTAATCACTCCCCAGATGCGCGT
>CAWAYA010000006.1:0-134472 GCA_963786075.1 uncultured Acidobacteriaceae bacterium
GGTGTCAAGATTGCCGGTGGGTTCGTCGGCCAAAACGACCGCCGGTTTGTTGATGAGGGCGCGGGCCAGGGCTACGCGCTGTTGCTCTCCACCGGATAGTTCGGAGGGGCGATGATTGAGGCGCTTGCTCAGTCCCAACAAATCGCAAATGCGGAGGAAGAAGGCGGGATCGCGATGGCCGTTTCCGGCGATCTCCTGCGCAATGGCGATGTTCGAACGGGCGTCCAGCGTAGGCAGCAGGTTGAACTTTTGAAACACGAATCCGATCTTGCGCTTGCGCATGCGGGTGCGCTCGGCATCGGAGAGCGTGGCGAAATCGTCGCCGTCGAGGATTACCTTGCCGGAATCGGCGCGGGTGAGGCCGCCGAGCAGATAGAAGAGAGTGGACTTGCCGCTGCCGGAGGGGCCGACCACGGTGACGAATTCTCCTTTTTGCACGTTGAAGGAGATGCCGCGGAGGGCGGGGACGTCAATCTTGCCGACGCGATAAGTCTTGTGCAAGTCAATGGCTTCGATGAATGCGCCCATGCTTGAGTCGATCTTACACGATGGAAAGCAATCAACCGCCGAGCGCGCAGAGGCAGCCGAGAAAACTAAAGGGAAAAAGAAACAGATCTCCAAGATTTCTCGGCGCTTTCGGCGTACTCTGCGGCAAACGCGGTTCTAGGCCGCGCCCTGGCGATGGGCGAATTGCGGTGGGCGATCCTGCATTCGCTTGGGGCCGCGCTTGCGCACCAGAAGCAGACGGATTCGCTCGAGCAGATCGGCCGGGGCATACATTCCGCGGGCCAGGAAGACGTCGGCTTGCGATTCGTGATCGTAGACGCGGACCTTGCTCGAGATGAGAATGGCCGGAGTGTGGGGCGACAGATGCTTGATGGCGGCGATCAACTGCGGACCGTCGAGTCCAGGCATGGCCATGTCGGTGACCACCAGATCGACGCCGCCCTGCTTAAAGCGCTCCAGGGCTTCTTCACCGCGGGAGTAGCTGACCACGCGGTAGCCGCGGGTCTCGAGCATAATTTTTCTGTAGGAAAGGGACTGCTCGTTGTCGTCAACACAAAGAATCGTGCGCTTGGGTTTCATGCACCGCCTGTATCCGCCGTCGGCTGTGACCGGAAGTCAACGGAAGTTTCTCTGTTCGTGAAGAATATTAATATTTAGGAGCGAAGCGATGCTAACGGCAAGGGCCTCTCGCTGTAAAGTGGCACCGAAGCAAATGGCAAATTTTGGCCATTGACTTTTTATTGCGCTGCGAAACGCCCGATTCTGCGCCGTTTGCGGGCCGTCGACTAGAGGAAAACTTCGCCGCGCAAAATTTCAACCGCGTTCCCGCCAACACGCACGTTAACTACACGGTTATCGCTGCGCGAGGCCCGCACAAAAATCCGGCTGGGCCGTTTCATTTCGATGCCTTGTTCAATGAGCACTCGTTCGTCGGGCTTGGCCACGCCGTGCGCCACCATCCATGCCGCGGTGCAACCTGCGGCCGAGCCCGTGGCCGGGTCCTCGCCGTTGTAGAAGAGCATGCGGGCATGGAGCCGGGCCTCGCGATCCACAGTCTCGCGACTGACGAAATAAAAGAACCTGCCCCCGGTCTGGGTCAGATACTCGGTCGCGCGATTCAAGTCGATCTTCAAGTCTCGGATTACCGCCAACGACTTCAGCGGGGTCACGGTGTAGGGAAGTCCCGTCGAGACCGTTTCGATGGGAAGCGAATCGTCGAAGTCCTCGATGCGCACTCCCGTGGCCCGCGCGATCGCTTCGCGAGCGTGCTGAATCCCGAAAGTAGGATTGACTTGCGTCATCTCGCCGAACGCGGGGGCGTCTGGAGAATCTTCGAAACTCACGGGAACTTTGCCGACATTAAGCTCGAGCACGACCTGGGCCGCGGCGGGCTTCTCTGCGCTACCCCGGCCACGCAAGGCGAACGCCGTTCCCAGCGTGGGATGACCGGCGAATGGCAGCTCTTCCCGAACTGTGAAGATGCGCACGCGAATGCCCCGCTCCCGCTCGGTGGCTGGATCGCGGGGTAGGACGAATGTGGTCTCGGAGAGATTCATTTCCTTGGCGAGTGCCTGCATCTCAGGGTCGGTCAATCCGCGGCCATCGAGAAATACGGCCAGCGAATTGCCTTCGAGTGGACGCGAAGAGAAAACGTCCCATTGCACCATCGCCAGACGTCGTGGAGGCCGGCTCATGAATTGTTTCCGGGGCGAAGAATTTATTGCACGGCGGTGAAAACTTACAGATGCACTCAGCTGCCTTTGCGATGCAGGAAAACTCGGTGGACAGCGGCTCTGCTGGCGGTCTTCCGGTTGACATGCTAAAGGCTGGCTTCTATTCTTGTGGGATGTTCTGCCCCACCAACGCCGGCGGCCTGTGTTGTTGTACTTGTTCGCCGCCGTGTGGGTAGGGAGCCAGCGAGATTTCTTCCAACCCACCCGGCGAAGCGGGTGGGTTTCGTTTTCATCCGATACTCACTCGAAGTTTGGCGGCTGTGGCTGGCCAACTCTAACTGCTTCGAAGCAATTCAATTCACGAGGAGACGAATATGAGCACAGTGACTGAAATCGAAGTTTCGAGAATCCCCCGCATCAACGACGTAGCTCCCAATTTCACAGCGGAGACCACCCAGGGGACGATCAACTTTCACGAATGGATTGGCGACGGCTGGGCGATTTTGTTCTCCCATCCTAAGGACTT
The DNA here is from genome assembly GCA_963786075.1 of uncultured Acidobacteriaceae bacterium. Lineage (GTDB taxonomy): Bacteria > Acidobacteriota > Terriglobia > Terriglobales > Acidobacteriaceae > Sulfotelmatobacter. The sequence continues at coordinate 2,707 of CAWAYA010000006.1, forward strand.
TACGCCGGTGTGCACCACCGAACTTGGCTATATGGCCGGCCTGCAGCCGGAGTTCGCCAAGCGCAACACCAAAATCATTGGCCTGAGCGTCGACCCGGTGAGCAGCCACGGCAAGTGGGCTGCCGATATTGAAGAGACTCAAGGGCACAAGGTGAACTATCCGATGATCGGCGATCCGGAACTCAGAATTGCCAAGCTCTACGGTATGCTGCCGGCTGAGAGCGGGAACACTTCCGAAGGCCGAACGGCGGCGGACAACGCGACCGTGCGCACGGTCTTCGTGGTCGGCCCCGACAAGAAGATCAAACTGCAGCTCGCCTACCCGATGAGCACAGGCCGTAACTTCGACGAAGTGTTGCGCGTCCTCGATTCAATGCAGCTCACGGCCAAGCACAAAGTTGCTACGCCGGTGAATTGGAAGCAGGGCGACGAAGTGATCATCCTGCCTTCCGTATCGAACGACGAAGCGCAACAAAAGTATCCCGGGGGATGGAAGTCACCCAAACCCTATCTGCGCATCGTGCCCCAGCCGAAGTAGCGGGGCAGACGGGCCGTGAGAGGCTGAGTAAAATCAGCCGTGATTGCACGAGCGCGATTGCACAAACACGAATCCTCGCGCAGTGTTACGCTCCTTGTGGTTTGGGGAATTCGTGGTTTGAGGAATTCGCGCAATTGCGCGGCGGCTCGTCTGGAAGCGCATGCAGTCCGGTGATTGTCCCGGTCTTCAAATCGGTGCTGGACGTGTGTTTTCAATAGGTTACGAGTAATTAGATGGTGCCAAATTCGCCCGATTTGGCCCTATTCGGAATTAACGTGCAGCAAACAAGCAGCAAGAATCGAGGGGCCACTTCCGCGGTTCGTAACGGATTCTGAAAAGCCTGACGGCCCCGGAGTCGCCAGCGGATAATAGGCCGGAGGTGCAGCGACATGGCGAAGAAGAAAACCTGGACTGAGCGGTCGATTGAGTATATTCGTACTGTGCCGGACGTTGCTTTGTTGGACAGATTTCTTAGGGCTATTCAGGTTGATAGAAGTGCCATTCAGAACCAGAAAAAAGGGATGATTCAAGCGCGCAGTTCTTGGCTTAGTTCTAGCCCACTTAATTGGGAGGAGGATGTTGAGGCCGAGAAGAACGAGCTACTCAGTGAACTGCTTCCGGGTGAAGAGCAATTGAAAGAGCTGGACCTCATCGAAGATGCCATCAATACTCGAAAGCAAGAGTTACTGAAGAAGAAGAAGCCGTAGGACCAGGCCAGACGCCGGCATTTATTCCGGCGTCCGTGGCCGCGCCTGGTTGTTCCCGCGGTGCACCAAGACTCGCCGCTCGCCGGCGGCTAAGGCTGTGGAAACGCCCTTGGTTTTTCCGCCACGGGACACACTCTATTTTGATTTCTTGTGACCTAACGGCGGGAGTTTCTCCGGGCGGACCTGGGGAGTCGGCCTGCACCGAGTTGCCTTGGTGCCTCTATTCGCCCGGCTCACCTTGGCCTCGCAGTTCCGAACGCGGCGCGTTGCGGGTCATCGAGTTTAAGAACTCGGTCACTCAGAATTTTCCAAGCCTCATTCTGCTTTCGGTTTTGTTCCAACAGCGCCTTCAGTAATGAGATTGTTTCTTCCAAGCTGCCTGCCAGCTTGTCTAGTCGTTCTTGGTTGAACATAAAGCCTCCTGTAGTTTTAACAACCACAACCTGTGCTTCAAAACGACGACGCCGGCGAGCCGTGGCAGCCATCCTTGCGCCGCGGCCTGTTTGTAATACTCCCGAGACAACAGCGTCGCTATCTTTTGTTCGAGTACCTCTATTTCAGTCTCAAACATGGCTTTGTTCCTTTCTTGGTGGATACAACATGATGAAATCTCGTGGAGATTCCGACTTCTTACAATTGCAGTAGAAATGGAGATGGAGGACTCTAAATCTTCGGCAACACCCACAGTACGTCCACTTCATCGTGTGCCAAATCTCCTTGAACTTCGCAAGACTGCGGAAATAAATTTGTCGTTCGGGCATGGTCCACCCCAATTAAAAGAAATTGCCCCGTGTCGAGCCTGTCACGGGGCCACGGCAGTAAAGAATCGCTTACGCGAAAGCTCTGTCGCAGGCCCAAGTCCTGCTGGCGGTTTTGGTCACATGAACCCAAAGAGGTACGCCCTAGACCTCGGTGCATTTTGAGTCAAGAGCACCGCTTGTCCGAATTAACTGATGCGCCGCATACATCAGCGCCGTCCGGCCCGGCAAGGAGGTTCCTGTGGGAATCCGCGCACCAAAAGGTGCGGTTCACAAACGCCCACAGTGCGGCAAACTTGTTACTGGAAATTTTGGTGGGGCGCTGGCCAGCAACCCCACCGCTTTGTCCCACCTCTCGCCCAGGTCCAAGGATGCGCATTAGTTGGCAGGACAAACTGGTTAAACCTGGCGGGGAGTATTGCCTTCCCACTGGATGTGCCGACTCCTGAAGCCGTCGCCTTGCGAGATTGGTTCCGGGGCCAAATCGCCGCCCTGTAAACCTCTCGCCACCCGCCTCGCCGTATCCAGCTTCGAGAATATTTTGTGCAACTCGAAGTATCGCGGCTTGAGTTTGTCAGTCTCAGCGGCATCCCGAATCAAGCCTTGGCAAACACGATGGGATTTGTCGGATGCGTTCTTTGCTTTCCTCAAAGCGACCTCCAACGATTGAACCTTGCGCCGTAGCACATGGACATCGCAACCGCAGGCATTCACTACCCGGTCAGATTCCTTTTGTCCAGTCCGTAGGGCAAGGCATTTTGTCGCGCCCGGTGATGCCTGCAACGAAGTCACATAAGCGATTTCATCCTCCAGCTTTTTGATTTCATCCCCATGCTTGGCTTTTTCCTGCTCGGCATAGGTTTTGCAGGCTTCTTCGGTCGGTGCTTTCCCATTGCCGGTTCGCCGCTCCAGATCTTCGTATTCGCCGCGCAACAATTCAGCGGGGTCTTGAGCCGGGCGGTTTGCCGCTTCCGTGATCCTTCGGTCGGCTGCTGCTTTGTCAATGGCGGCCAGGTCTACGGTTATGAGTGATGGATCAGTTACCCTGAAGGCGACCGTCCCAACTAAGTCAATTGTGTTGTCTACTGGTTTTGTCATACATGCTCCTCTTACCTTCGATTTGTGCTACGGATTTGGTCGCCTACTTTTGTGACTTCCAAAAAGATTCTGGGTTCTCGTACTCTTGAGCAACCTGCAAATGTTCGACTAGCTGCTGGCGAAGTTCTTCCCGCGTCGGACGTTCTGACAAAGCGTGCCACCCATCACCTATGTGAAGCTTTCGCATCGCCCACAACAGCGGAAAAACTAGAAGCCCCCTAATCACTCTCATGGTCCCAGTCCTCAAAATATTTGTCGTTGCCGGTGAAAACGTACTTGATAAAGTTCCACAAAAACGAAGCATCTCCGATGAAAGCTAATTGCACCGAGAGCCAAAGCAATTCTCTTTCACCGTCACTACTGAAAAGCCCCGGCCACATCAAATTACGCAATACGCGCCAGCGTTCTCGCAGCCAAACCCTGATTGGGTGTTGTCGGCGTTCTAATTCCATGGCTTCGAGAAACTCACCCATCTCGCGCCGGCGCTGTTCTAGAGGGATTTTGGAGTAACCCTTCAGAGCGAGGGACACCATCCGTTTTTCCCGCGGTGGCAACTGGTTGTAAAATTCTTCTGTTTTCATTTCGGCTCCGTGATTTCAGTCGGACCATCCGACGTTGCTGCCTTGGTCTGGTCCGCGTAAAATGTCCTCTCAACTTCCCGCTGGGCGTAGAAGTTATCGCGTGCGGCTTCCCCAGTGGCCTTTTCCAAATCCTCAAAGTCAGACGCCAACGTGCAATCTCCGCCCAGGTCGAAACCATCTGCAATAGCTCCCTGTGCTCGCCGGTAAGCGGCGTTGTCCGCTTTCTGCTCCAGCGCGCGTCCATGGGACGCCCTCCGAGCCATAATGTCCGACATCATGGCCAGGAACCTTGGGCCGGCTTTCAAGAATGCCTTCTTTGACCATTCCGTCGGATATTCCTCCGCGGCCACAGGACCATTCAAGGCTTGCCAGTGATCCATCATGAGGTTGAGCCTTGTTCGTGCGGCTTCAATCGCCAATCTTTTATCCCGCTTTCCCTTCAACAAGAGCCGCTGCTCCTCCGTGCGCTGTTTGGCGCGCTCCTTGAAGTATTCTGTGTCGCCATTCGTGTCACCAACGGCGCTGAGAATTGCCTCGTTAAGTTTTCGTCTGGCTGCTGTTTTAGCGTCGCTGCTATCACTACCTGTAAACCACCCCATAAATCCTCCTCAGAAGTCTGCCCAGTCCCATTGGGACATAAATTTTTGGTACTCGATTTCATCCGCAATTTCTTCCACTTCCTGCCAACGCGCCAGGGCTCGCAGTTCTTGCTGCGTTTCAAGGTTTTCTTTCTTGCGGAAGCCGCGCTTACCAATGAAGGGCAACATCGCCCACACATACGAGTCGCACAAATCGTCATGCCAGGATGGGTTGCCAAAGTTCATCAGCGTATCTATGAAATGTTGCCGCTTCTCCGCCGGCATGCTCCCCAGGATGGATACGCTGCCAACGTCGGTGAAGGACGAAACGCTGGCCGCACGCAGGTATTTCTTTTTGCTCAAGGCATCCGAGTCGGGTTCAAAGAACTTGATGGCCGGATACTTGTCCTCCAGCCAATTGCAAAGCTGCTCACCGGAGCCGGCGCGCTCAACGGATAGCCGCGGTTCCACGCCGTACATTCCCCTGACGCGATCCCATAGAGCGACCGTGAGGCTTACCAGTTGAGGAAAGCGCACCCGCGTCTCGATGTAATCGACAACCACGTATCCGAAGCGCGGTCCATAAACCACCACGCACCAGCAGGAGTAATCGTTGGTGTCCGCAATCTTGACGGCGGAGTCAATTCCGATGTTGATGTACTCAATGTCAGTTGGGGAAATACGGTCAATGATGCCCCAATTCTTATCTGGCCAGATCAGCTCATCATCTTCGCCCGGATACTGCTGCAACATGGCGTTCTTGATGACCGGCGAGTCGTTGGCCGTTTCCAATCGCTCTTGGGATTGCTCCTCGTCAAATGAGAACCGTGTGCCTTTGATGGAAGCCAGAGTCTTGTACAACTCCAGCTTGTCCTGCGGCTCTCGGCCCTCCCACTTTCGCCGCGTGTATTCAAGGAACGGATACTGCTGCTCGTTCGGCACCTGGGGCAGGCAATAGATAGCCCACTGTTTCTTGCGGCGATTCTGATACGCCTGTTCCCGTAACCATCCGGGGAGATCATCCACCTTCAAGCGTTGTGCGGTCACGATGATTGGAGCCGCCGGCGTCAACCTGGTAGTTACTCCGGCTTGGTAACGTTTGCGAAGCTTCTTCGCCGCGCCCTGCGACCAGGCATCGTCAATGCTGCGCGTCGGATCATCGAGCAGGTAGATGTCGGCCCTCCAGCCGTACTGCTGACCACCAATCGAAGCCGCATGCAATCCGCCGCCTTGCTTCAATTTGAAGTTGGCGACCGGCTCCGATACAAACTCCGGCGTGTAATAGTGCTGGGCGAACAGCGCCGAGTTCAGAATCTCGAAAATGCCGCTTGCATCTTCCTTGGCCAGATCGTCGGAGTTAGCGCCAAGCTGAATCTTCCGCGTCGGATCAAGCGCCAGGATGCAAGCCCCAATCAACTGAATCAGCCAAGACTTGCCGTAACCGCTGGGCCACCAAAACATAACGTTCGGAACTTCTGGATCATGCAAAACCCAGCAGCGGTATGCGAGGTCGAGTGCTTCAATCTGGAACCAGTCCAGGGTGATGTCAGGGAAAACCCGCCGGGCGAACTCGACAAATGGATTATTCGGAATCATCGTTTACCTCCCTTAAGAGGTGCGCTGGCACCTTCACTGGCCCTGGGATATACGGCGCGGCATGCTTCGCCGTGACCGCTTCGATGTCGGCTTTCCAGGCATCCATGACTTCGTGCGGCACTTGGTTCCGTAGACCCCAAATCCAGGTGTAGAGCGTCGGCTCCAGCGTTGTGCTGACGCTTTGCGTAATGGTTTTCTTGGCCGCATCCAAGCCCCACAACTCGGCGATGTCTTTGCGGACTGCGCGCCACTCGCGGACGACTTCCGGCGCAATCTTCTGTTCCAGCAGCCACTCTTCCATCTTCCGAAGAACGGCGTCTTGCTCTTCGCAGAGAGCAAGATATTTTTCTGGGTTCCTGGTTTGGTCGAGTGAGAGCCCCTTCGCCCTCAGCCGGCTGATGTAGTCGTATAGCGTACTCAAAGGAAGCCCCGCGGCTTCGGCAAGTTCCTTGCCGGGTGGGATACCGCCTTCCAGGTGGTCGATGATCTCGGCCTCTTTGTGCACGACTTGTGCCTGCGATTTCTTGTTGCCCCGAGGTTTGCTCATGCAGCCTCCCGTTGTTTTTCCAGCCACTTTTCAATATCGTCACGACAGAATCGCAGGTTGCCGTTAATCCTCAAGATTGGCAACGGGTGATCCATGCGCGCTCGGGCCCGTCGCCGCGTCATGGAGTACACCTGAGCCGGCGTCATCTGGAGGTACTCTGCGAGTTGAGAGATGGTTAGGATTTCTGGCATAGCTGTTGCTCCGTCGAACGGTAAACGAGAATCAGCGCTCCCTTGGAGCCTGTCTCTTTTGTCAGGAAGCCGTCGCGCTCCATCTCATCGACAACAGAGTTGAAGAGGTCTGGTTTCTTCAAGGCAATTCCGCGCAGATCTTGAACCAACTGGCTGGCGTGTTTCTTGCGCCATTTACTGAGATACCTATTTATAGATAACGCCAGCGTCAGCCTTTCGATTGTTGTTTCGTCTAAGTTCATTGCTTTACTCCTATCGGTTCATCAAAAGTCTCCATACTGCTAAGCTCGCCTTGCGTGCCTTTCCACTCGTGCAACCAACTACCGAGCGTCTTATCTTTCACACCGGAGCCGTACTCGGCCTTGATGCGATCATTCAAGAGTCGCCGGCTTATAAGCTGGTCCTGCTCGAATAGCGTCTTTGCCCAGGCCTTCTTGCCCTGTTTACTGGTGCCGGCGCATGCTGCAAGTTCCTTTTCCATGGAGTCGCACTCGCCGGGTGCCTTCTCCATGCCAATCAATCCGCGGTTGTCTATATCCGGGCGCAGCCGCAACAAGAACGGCTCCGGCGGTAGGAAATCCCGCGGCTTCACGTTCTGCACATAAACAAGATTCCTAGTTTGATCGTCCGCAGCTGTCACTCGGCGGAATCCCCATACGGTAGAAGCCATCGCACCAATATCACCGGAGCCCCGTAACAGAGTTTCCAGTTGCATGACCTTCTCGTTGATAAAGTTCTTCGGACTGTGCTGCAAAGGATTTACGGAGCGGGCACCTTGAGCCAGGAGATTGAATATCTGGTTGGCCAGTTCCTGATTGCCGTCAGCTTCAGATTCCTTCTTACCTTCCCCGCGGAAGCGCGGGAGTGTGTCGAGAAAAATATCGGCATCTTTGCAGAGATGCAGTATTTCGGTTTCAACCATGGAAACGCGGCGACCAATCGACAAGGTAGAAACCAGCAACTGCCCGCTCTTGATGTACTCGTCTAACTTGAATTTCGCGCACAGCCGATAGAACGCCTGACCGAGATTGATTTCCGGCGCAAGATAGATGACCCGCACGGCACGCTCGACCACCTCGAAATAATCGAAGAGCAGTTCTCCAGTGAGGAGGGCCTTCATCGTTGCTATCGTGGCCCAGGTCTTGTCGTGACCCGACGGACCGCCGAAGATCGTTGCTCCCTCTGCTTGCAGAAAATCTTTGATAAGGAAGCGCACAGGTGGAGCATTTTTCATCTGGTCATAGGAATGGAACACAGACGACTGCTGCTTCTCAGGTGTTTTCGCCTTATCCAGCACCTTCAACAAATCTTCCGGCGCTAACTTCCCCTGTTTAATTGCGAGTTCGACTGAAGCCAAGTAATTGTTCTTAGCCATGTGACCTCAATTCTTTCAACGTCTCGGCATCTAACCGAGCCGCTTCTGCGTCCAGCCAATGGCCGACATCCCACAACCTCAGCGGGTCCCACCATTCGCGCCAGTCGTTGATAGTTTTCTTTTCTTCCCCAGTGCCGCCGTCGCAGTGGGCATGAACGCAGCGGAACTTCGGCCAACGATTCTTGATAAAGACCAAACACTCATGCGGAATCTCTTTATCATCGGAGTGCATGGAGCCGTCGTCCCATCCACCCAGGCGTGGATAACCCGGACAGGGCACGGCGTAACCTCCGCGGCATGCGTGAAAGTCGAAGCCTGGGAAGCTCTCTTTATAAAAAGTGAGCATTGCAAGCAGGGCATCGTTATCCCAGTAGCCGGCATCCTCGTCAAAGACCTCTGCCGGCGCTGGGCTCTCAACGGGGAATTGCTCGGGCTCGACATTCAGCTTCTCCGGCTGAAAGTCAAACTCAATCGCACCAAAGAACGGCAGGTTCACACCGTTACCGATTGGGGCGTCGTTCTGCTTCGGGAAGATTTCGGCGGTCGGTATCCCCAGCTTCGCAGCGAGGTCTTTTAAGATCGCCCTGGCTTGGAATGCCGGCAACGCATGGGCAAAGAATATGAATATATGCAGCCCACCGGATTTTGACTCGAATGCATACAACGGTTCTGACAGTTGAGCAATCTTCTCCAGGACTTCAGCGCGGGCTTCCGCCGTATATCGGTCATCGTCAATACATCCCCAAGAACAGTAGGAATCACGCAGCGGGATAGCGACGATTGAAACTGAGCCCGACAGATGCCTGAGCACATCGTCAAACGTGAAGCCGCGCTTCTCCGTCGTGTACGACATCCCCTTCTTAGCGCGAGGATCAGGACGGCCAAAGGTGCAAGCCGCTTCGTGCGACAGGAATAGATCGAGGAATTGTTGGCTCATGACGCCACCTCCGTTCTTGCACGCGGACGCGGCAGGTAATCTTTCAGCTCGGCGGCGATTCTTTGCCGCTCCTTATATGTGGTTCGCCGTTGCCCTGCGCGCCTGCCATGCCTAACATCGCCGCGTTCCCAGCCGGTGATGAGGGGAGTCGGCTCGGGCGGCTGGGTGATCACACCAATTCGTTTCTTGGCTTCGGTGTTTGAAGGTTCGTGAAAGTGGAGGTGCTTGATAGCATCCTCCGGCGCATTCTTCAACTCCAAGTCGTATCCGCTTCGGACGAACGCTCGCCGTGACTTTGGTGTGTGGCACAACAACCCTCGCGCAGCCCGGCGTAATTCTTTCTGCCAAGCATGGTTCTCTTCGGCGATGGCTTTTTGTATTTCACGTTCGATGACCTTGAGTGCTTCCCATACTGCTTTCAAACCGCCCGAGTTCCCAATCTTTGAGTCCTTATCTTTGAGATTGAGAAAATCGAGTCCAAGCTGATTGACGTGGCGTGAAAAGGCTTTCGCGCAGGTGTTGCCGCAATCCCGCGGCGGCTTCGTGCTCTTCCAAAGAGGTGCGCCACACCAGCGGCAGTTACCAACTTGAATTTTCTTTTTTCGCGGTGACCATCGCCGCGTGCGAGAGGTTGGGGTCAATCTCGTTCCGAGAAGTACACCGAGCGGAGTTTCACCAATCCCGTAAGCCGGCGCAGAGATTCGGGACATTTGGAGTGGTAGTCCGACCGGACACACCGGGGCACGCGACTGCTCGATTTGATTTTGTGAATGCAATGGCGACCCCCGTGGGAGTTCTTTGTTGGTCGCCTTTTTCTGAACTCGGTTGCGGGCGTTAAGCCCTGGGCGTCGATAGCCTCATGGAGTTCTTTCGGCCCGTTGCGGAGGGCCAGCCTTGGCTCGTGTGTTGTAAAGACCGTGACCGACCGACTGGTCGGTACATGAAGATATTACCACAATTCTCATAGGACTTGTCCAGCGGAAAAGAATGTCTATCGGGTTAGTAGACAATGGTGCCCAAAAGTGGTTCCCTGGTGCCCGTTGGGAACCAGCCTACCAAGGGACACCAGTCGGTAGGAACGAACTACAAGGTAGTTCCTACTGGTGCCCTGGCCATTTACTGGGGAGGGAACCAGGGCACCACTCGCCGGCACCATGCTTTGTCGGAAGGTTGCCGGAAAAACAATGTCTATAGACTTACTAGACATTGGTGCCCGAGGTGGTTCCCTAGCGCATCAGGATGAAAAATCCCGGTTCATATAACCGAATGGCAGGTGTAAATTGATGAAACTACAAGCCTAAAAAGTGGCGCTGCTTGATTTGCTGCTCGATATTTTACTTGTTAGCAGCCTCTCCGAGTAGCTTCATGCCTGTTGCGAGTGCGTCTTGCGTCTTTAGTTTGTAGTGCAGCCCAGTCGTGACGGGAGACTTGTGACGCAATAGTTCCTGGGCTGCGATGAGGTTGCCTGTGAGTCCAACAAGGATCGTGCCGGCACCGCGGCGACCGGCGTAAAGACCTTTCCAGCGCAGCCCTTTGGCGACCAGCGCCGGCATGATCTTTCGGCGGATCACGTCACGTAGCTCTGCCGGCTTGCCGCGCTCGTTCTCAAATACCCAGCCTTCGCTCGGCTTGCCGCGCTTCTGACGCCATAGCGCGAGCGGCACGAGCACCTGGGGAAGCAACGGCAGACTCGCTTGTGATTCCGGCGTCTTGCATTCATCAACCTTGCTGCGAACGCATGCTCTGCGGATGTGGACCGTTTCGCTGTCAAAATCCTCGAATCGCAGCCCAGCGATTTCGCTTGGTCGCAGGCCAACGAAGAACGATAGAGCCATGATCAATTGACAATCAACATGCTCGACCAGCGCGCTGATGATGTCCTCGATTTCCGCCAGCGTGTAGTGTGGTTGCTCTCCTGGTTTGCGAACCTTCGTCAGGATTTTCACGTCATGCCAGACATTCGATTCCAGCAGGCCAACGTTGATCGCATGAGTGAACAAACCGGACGCCAGGGAGCGGATGTGCGCCAGCGTTCGTCTCCCGTAAGTCTTGGCGAGCGCGGTTAAGAACTCGCTGCCGTGATGCGTGCGATACTCGCGCAGCGTGCGCCCAGCAAAGTGATCTTTCAGGCTGCTAGTCCAGATTTGCTTGTACCCGGAGACGGTCGAGGCGCGGAGGTTATCTTGCACGAATGGCAGGTAGGTCTTTTCCCAGAACTCCGTGATCTGCACATCCTCGCGCTCGCCAGCGCCGCTGGGCTCTTTGGATCGCATATAATCGTCGCGCAGTTTCTTCACGGCCTTGCAGTGCGGCGAGTCGTGCTTCGCATCCTTGTCGTGGAGGAACTCGGAACGCTGCACACGCTTGCCGTCAATTGTGGTGTAATACCTGACGAAGAACTTGTCGCACCGTTCGTAAACACTGCCCGTTTGATAGCGTGCCCGCCGTCGTTGGATTTTCATGCCGTTATTGTAAACGAGCAGCAAACAAGCAGCAACAGCACTAAGGTAACTGCACTTAACTATAATGGAATGAAACAGTTGGAAGCGATTTCAGGCCGGTGCTTGGCCCGGTCTTCAAAACCGGCGGGCGGCAGGTTTCCCTGTCGCCGGTGGGTTCGACCCCCACTCGCTTCCGCCATTTGTTTTCAGTTTGTCGGCAACGGCTGTCCTCACTTTAAGCAGAGTGCTGTCAGGGAGAATATTTGGATGCGAACGTTAGGCACGCTGGTGTTTGGAATGATTCTAGGGGCTGCCGCCCTTTTGCTGGGAGTCTACTTCTACTTTGCTATGGGGCAGGCTCCGGTGGCGACGTCTGCGCCCGCGATGCCGTTTGAAAAGATGTTGGCGCACAAAGCGCTGGCGGCGATGATCGACCGCGAGATGCCGAGAACGGTTCCGCTTCAACCCAATGAGGCTAACCTGACGGCTGGAGCGGCGGTTTACCGGCAAAACTGCGCGGTGTGCCACGGGTTGATAGGGCAAAAAGAAACGTCGATCCCAAAGGGCATGTATCCGCGCCCTCCGATGCTGATGGAGGGAAAAGGCGTGACCGACGACGAGCCCGGGGAAAGTTACTGGAAGGTGGCGAATGGCATTCGCCTGACCGGCATGCCAGGCTTCCGTTCGGGGCTCTCTGAAACGCAGATGTGGCAGGTGAGTCTGTTGGTGGCCAACGCGGACAAGCTTCCTAAATCGGTTCAGGAAATGCTTTCCATGCCACTGCCACTCGAATCCGACAATGCCGCGAAGATCGCGACTACGAAGTAACGAGACTAATTTACAAAGCGTTGACAGGTACCCTGCTATGAAAATTGCAAACGACGTTACCGAGTTGATTGGCCACACGCCGCTGGTGCGGCTGAACAAAGTCACGAAAGGCTGCGTGGCCGACGTGGTCGCGAAGCTGGAGAGCCAGAATCCTGTGGGCAGCGTAAAAGACCGTATCGGCGTCAGCATGATCAACGAAGCGGAGCGCGCGGGAAAGATTCAGCCGGGGAAAACGGTGTTGATCGAGCCTACGAGCGGAAATACCGGAATCGGGCTGGCTTTCGTGGCTGCTGTGAAAGGGTACAAGCTGATCTTGACGATGCCGGAAACCATGAGTCTGGAGCGGCGCGTGCTGCTGCTGGCCTTCGGTGCGGAGATCGTTCTTACGCCCGGGCCGAACGGGATGAAGGGAGCCATCGCCAAGGCACAAGAGCTGCTTGCGAGCACGCCCAACAGTTATATGCTGCAGCAGTTCGACAATCCTGCCAATCCTAAGATTCATTTCGAGACCACCGGACCGGAGATTTGGAATGACACCGACGGGCGCGTGGACTTCCTGGTTTCCGGCGTAGGCACGGGCGGGACGATCACTGGCGTTTCCGAATACATCAAACCGCGGAAGCCGTCGTTCAAGGCCATCGCCGTGGAGCCGGCTGAGAGCCCAGTGCTCTCCGGTGGGAAACCTTCGCCGCACAAAATTCAAGGGATCGGCGCCGGGTTTGTGCCCAGCATTCTGCGCCGGGATTACATCGATGAGGTGATTACAGTCAGCAACGATGATGCGATCCGCATGGCGCGGCGGCTACCGCTGGAAGAAGGTCTTTTTGTCGGGATATCTTCCGGGGCTGCCGTGGTGGCAGCGCTGCAAGTGGCTCGGCGTCCAGAGAATGCGGGGAAACTGATCGTGGTGGTTCTACCGTCGTTCGGAGAGCGGTACCTGAGCACCGTCCTGTTCGAGGAGTTGCGTACCCGGGCGCAGCAGATTCCCACGTCTCCGCTTCCGGCCTGATCCGTTTCCGGCCCGACCCATTCCGGCCCGACCCATTCCGGCCTGACCCATTTTCGGTCTGACGCATGAGTGGGTTTCGGCGTGGAAATCTCTGTGGAAATCTAGCTGAAACTGCCGACTTTTCGGGCTTTTGCCTGAGTACGCAGGTGTATGATCGTGCTCACTGGCCGCAATTCGGTGAGACCGCTGTCCTGGAGTTTTTCAGCTATACTTCTCAACTCTGAGCAGGAGGAAACTTATTTTATGGCGACAAATGATACATCCAGCAACGAGCCGCGTCCGACGGCAATTGAGAAGAAGCCATATGAGAAGCCGGGCTTTCGCTACGAGCAGGCGTTCGTAACGACAGCGCTTTCGTGCGGCAAGATGGTCAACGGTACGCAAGCCGCCTGCATGCAATCTTCGGCGGCGTCATGAGTTTGTGTGCGGATGCATCCGTGGGCCAGGCTGATGCCCTGAAATGCGAGCTTGCCGGCGAGGTTCTGCGTTCCTTCGGCAGCCTTCGCTTTAAAGCCACGGGTTGGAGCATGCTGCCTTCAGTTTTACCTGGAGACACGCTGCTGGTCGAGCGCGTCAGTCCGGATCAAGTACGGGTCGGCGAAGTTGTATTGGTGGGGCGGGACGGCAGACTGCGGGCTCACCGAGTGGCCTCAGTCGCAGAGGACGCCGGGAATCTGCGTTGGATTACTCAGGGCGACGCCAACCCCGCGCCGGATCAGCCGGTGAGCAGGGATGAGTTACTCGGCCGGGTTGCATACTTGATCAGAGCGGGGAAACCGATCCCGGTGCTTGCGGAGTTGAGTTTGGCTGACCAGCTGATCGCAAAGATTGTCCGGCGCTCCAAAACTGCGGCACGCGCTCTCGTCTATCTCCACGGCGTGGTTGAAACTCCAAAGGAATCGCTTTCGTGCCAGGGTTAGCCGCACAAGTCGAGCGTTACAACGTGGTGATTGCCATCGGCAGTGTTCCTGTGCGGGTGAACACGACCGACGCGGGTTTCCTCGAGATGCTGGAGAACCGCTATGCCGGCTTCGTAAGCGAGGAAGAGCATGCTGAATTCGATTTCGACGTGGAGTTGGCGTCGCCGGCATCTGCCGATCGGGATGCGGATGTAAGGGTGAAATACCGTTCGGGACGATGGCTCATGGAGCGCGGCGATTTCCGCGCCGAGTGGGAACCGGCGACGGGCAAGGGCTGGATCCGCCAGAGCGCAAACCCCTACTCGATCGACGCTGTCCTGCGCATCGTGCATACGCTGGTGCTGGCCAAGCAGGGCGGATTTCTGTTGCACTCCGCCAGCGCCATCCGGAACGGGAAAGCGTTTCTATTTGCCGGAGTGTCGGGAGCGGGGAAGACGACGATTTCACGTCTCGCTCCACCGGACGCAACTCTGCTGACGGATGAGATCTCCTACGTTCGCAAGCAGGACGAGGATTACTTCGCGTTCGGCACGCCCTTCACCGGGGAGTTGGCCAAGCTGGGTGAGAATACGTCGGCGCCGCTGGCCGCACTTTATCTGCTGGCGCAAGGGCCGGAGAATAAAATCGATGCGGTAGCCGCACCGGATGCGGGGCGCGAACTGCTGGCCAATATGCTTTTCTTCGCCGAGGATCAGGAAATGGTTCATTGGGCGTTTCAGGCGGCGTGCGATTTCGTCCATCGTGTGCCGGTGTACCGGCTGACTTTTGTGCCCGATGCGCGGGTTTGGGAGATGATCGGGTAGACGATCGGGTAGAAGATCGACTTGAGTACGAATAAGAAAATGAGCAAGAAACTTTACGTCGCGCGCAGTCCGCGAATCGCGGCCCGCAAGCTGGGTGAAGAAATGCTGGTCATGTCGGCTCAGGGGTCGACTTTGTTTACGTTGAACCCGACCGCAACCATTCTCTGGCAGGCCGCGGACGGAGCCACATCCCTCGATGAAATCGTCGAGCGCCGGATTTGCGCCGAGTTCGAAGTGAAGCCCGAGGAGGCGATGCGCGACGCCGAGGCGTTGGCCGAGGATTTGGCCAAACATGGCATCCTGCTCATCTCGGAGGAACCGATCTCACAGCAACCGATCTCGGAGCAACCGGCAGCGAAGGCAGACCTCGCGTTGCAGGAGCGAGGGCGACGATGAGCTCCTTAATGCAGGAGATGGGCGATCGTGCGCGGCGGCTGGGCGTGCCTTTCAGCGTGCAGCTCGATCTCACCTACCGCTGCAACGAGCAGTGCGTGCATTGCTACCTCGACCACGATGACCACGGGGAGATGACCACTGCCGAAATCAAACATCTGCTCAAGGAGATGGCCGATGCCGGGGTTTTTATACTGACCTTGAGCGGCGGCGAGATTTTTCTCCGCCGGGACTTCTTTGAAATCCTGGAATACGCGCGCGCGCTTACCTTCTGCATCAAGCTCAAGACCAACGCCGTGCTGATCGGCGAAGCGCAGGCGGCGCGCCTTCGTGAGCTGGGCGTTGAGTCGATTCAGATCAGCATCTATTCGCACCGGCCGGAAGTGCACGATGCCATCACAAAGGTACGAGGCTCGCTGCGGCGGTCGATTCGTGCCATCCGTTTTCTGAAGTCGCAGGGCCTGAAGGTCGTTATTGCCAATGTGCTGATGACCGAAAACTTGCACGACTATCGCGGGGTTCAGGAACTTGCCACTGAGCTGGGCACGGAATGCACATTGGACCCGACGATCACGCCGAAGATGGATGGCGACCGCTCCATTCTTGATTTAGGCGCGGGTGAATCGGCTCTGCGTAATCTGTTTCGCGACAAAGGTTTAGTCGGCAATCCCGATGAGTTCTGCGCGCCGCCGACTGCACTCGATGAAGAGAGCTTGGAGAATTTGCCGTGCAGCGCCGGCCACACCGCCTGCTACGTTTCTCCCTACGGTGAGTTTTATCCCTGCGTGCAGTTTCCCCTGTCGTGCGGCAACGTGCGTCAGCAGCGCTTCATCGATATCTGGCGCGACTCCGAGCAGTTGAAAGAAGTTCGCTCGATTCGGCTGCGCGATCTATCGAGTTGCTCGCAGTGCGCGCACGGCTCGAGTTGCACTCGCTGCCCCGGCCTGGCGTTCATGGAAGGGAACATGCGCGGCCCCTCCACTGCGGACTGCGAAAAATCTTTTGCCCGGACCGGCATCCCCTCGGCTAATCTGCTGACGAAGAAGCAGAATGCCTCGGCTCCGCGCGAGGTACCGAGACTCGTGCAGATCCAGATCGTACCGGCGATCACCGGCAGCAGGCTGTCGGGCATCGACGCCAGTGCTGTAGCCTCGTAGACAACGTAGCCAAACCTCACTCCCGCTTCCTGGAACCAATTTGTCTTCGGTCGCGTATATACTCGCGTCCGTCAAACGATTGCGAGGCAACTTATGGGTTCATGCTCGAAGTGGTGTTGCGGCTTGGTTCTGGTTTGCTTATCGCTTTTGACAGGCAGCGTGGTTGGCCAGCAGGCGCCCGCGCCCGGTCTTCAACCGCTAACCGCGATGCCGTCCGTCATTCAAGTTCCTCCGGAAGCCCAGCCTTCCGCCAATTTCAACGCCGAGGCGGCTACGAATGCCTATCTGGCGCAGATTCCCGCCGACGCCAAAGCGCGGTCCGACGCCTATTTCGAAGGCGGATACTGGATGATCCTCTGGGATTTTCTCTACGGGGCGGCCATACTTCTTCTACTGCTGAACCTGGGTTGGTCCGCGGCCATGCGCAATTTTGCGGAGCGGGTCACGCGCTTCAAGCCCATCCAGACCCTGATTTACTGGGCACAGTACTTGCTGCTCACGTCGATTTTAGGCTTTCCACTCGCGGTTTACGAAGACTACTTCCGCGAACATAAATACGGGCTCGCCACGCAGACCTTCGGCCCGTGGATGGGAGATCAGCTCAGGGGTCTGGGAGTGAATCTTGTGCTCGGCGGAATACTGCTGGCTTTGCTCTTCGGCATTGTCCGCCGCGTCCAGCGTACGTGGTGGATTTGGGGCTCGGTCGTTACCGTGGGTTTCTTGATCTTCGTTGTTCTGATCGCTCCCGTCTATATTGTTCCCATCTTCAACAAGGTCACGCGGCTGGAGGATCCCAAGATTACGCAGCCGATATTGAGCCTGGCTCGCGCCAATGGAATTCCGGCGCACGATGTCTTTGAGATTGATGCATCCCGCCAGACCACACGCATGAGCGCCAACGTGAGCGGCTTCGGAAGCACGATGCGAATCACGCTCAACGACAACCTGCTGCGCCGCGGTTCGCCGGAAGAGATTCAGGCAGTCATGGGCCACGAGATGGGTCACTACGTCCTGCATCACATTTACAAGGACATTCTCTTTTTCGGCGTGGTTATCGTAATCGCCTTCGCGCTGCTGCAATGGTCGCTGAACTGGTCTCTGCAGCGTTGGGGAGGGAAATGGAAGCTCCGCGGCGTCGGCGATGTCGCCACGCTGCCGCTCGTGCTTTTGCTGGTCTCCATCTTTGGCTTTTTCGCAACTCCCATCATCAACACTCATATACGCACCACGGAGGGTGAGGCTGACATGTATGGTTTAAATGCCAGCCGCCAGCCCGACGGCTTCGCTCAGGCGGCCATTCATCTCGGGGAATATCGCAAGATGAACCCCGGGCCAGTGGAGGAATGGATCTTTTTTGATCATCCCAGCGGTCGCAACCGCATTTACGCGGCCATGCGCTGGAAGGCGGAAAACCTGCCGCTGATGCGATGGCAGGCGAGCCAGGAACCTGCGGCTGGTTCGCCACCTTCAGATCAGAAGTGAGTGAATCGCCGAGGACGTGGCCTTCGTTCAACCTGTTCTTCTACCGCTCGTACACGGCCCATTCGTAATGCTGGCTCGCTGTGTCATTGCGAATAGCATTCAGTGAAGCGGCCCGCGTGATTGCCGGGTCGCGCGGGAGGGCCTTCCCATGGGCATAAAGTGCAGGTGGATTCTTGTTCTGACGGCGGCTTGCCTTTTTGCGGGCATCGCGAACAGCCAGGATTCACCGTCCCTCGGCGACCTCGCGCGCCAGCAACGCCAGCAGAAGGAACAGTCAAAAACCGGGCAGGGCAAGAATGCCAAGGCGTCCAAGGTCATTACCAACGAGGAGATTTCCCAGCATACAGCAGCGGCAAGTGCGCCTAAAGCAAGCGGTGAAGCGAGCCAGAGCTCGATGCCCGCTTCTTCAAGCGGAGCAAAGCCGCCGGCCGACCAAGTGAAGGCTCAGATTCTCGCGCAAAAAACACAGATTGCTACTCTGCAAAGCCAAGCGGACGAACTCAACCAGTCGATCCGCTTCGCTCCAGCCAACTGTGTTGAAAATTGCGTGAGTTGGAACGAGCATCAGAAGGAAAAGCAGGAACAGGTCGAACGGATGCAAGCTCAGCTGGAAGAAGAGAAGAAACGTTTGGAAGAAATGCAAGATTCTGCCCGTAAACAAGGATTTGGAAGCTCGGTGTACGATCCGTAGCCGCAAGACCTGCCGCGAAACATCTTTTCGGCTTCCTTCAAACCGCGCAGCATGCGAAATTAGTAGGATGGCCTTGGTCGTCCGTCCCTCACGCATTCATTCGGTTGGTGTCTTCACGACCTCGCCCGTGCGCAAGGGCGCGCGCATCGTGGAATATGCAGGTCCACGCATCACTCCACAGGAGGCCGATCGGTTGTACGATGGCGCGGCCCGAACCTATCTCTATGGTTTGGAAGATGGCAAGACGATCATCGATGGCGAGGGGCTGGGCGCTTACTTAAATCATTCCTGCGACCCTAACTGTGAGATCGACGAAATCAAGGGCCG
This sequence comes from uncultured Acidobacteriaceae bacterium, assembly GCA_963786075.1. Classification (GTDB taxonomy): domain Bacteria; phylum Acidobacteriota; class Terriglobia; order Terriglobales; family Acidobacteriaceae; genus Sulfotelmatobacter. The sequence continues at coordinate 21,664 of CAWAYA010000006.1, forward strand.
CGCGTGGATCTTTGCGCTGCGCGACATTATTGCCGGCGAAGAGCTGCTCTGGGATTACAACCTCTACGATGATGAAGCGCCCGCGCCCTGCCACTGTGGCTCGCCCAAGTGCCGCGGCACCATGTATTCGCGCGAATGGATGGCCAGGATGCGGCGCAAGGCTCGCGGAAAACAAGCGAGGCGGCAAACCGGGCAAGCGTCAAAGAGCAACGGCCGCCGCTAAGCTTTTTCCGGTGCTTTCCCGCGTTCCCGCCAGCCCTCGATAATCAGATACAGTACGGGGATGAAGAAAAGATTCAGAATGGTCGACATGATCATGCCGCCAAACACGGTTGTGCCCACGGAGTGACGTCCGTTTTCGCCCGCTCCGGTGGCGAAGACCAGAGGCACGACTCCGAGAATGAAGGCCAGCGAGGTCATCAGAATCGGTCGCAGACGAATCGTCGCCGCTTGTATTGCGGATTCCAGCAGCGGAACCCCGCGCTGGCGAAGCTGCTCGGCGAATTCCACGATCAGAATCGCGTTCTTGCTGGCGAGTCCGACCAGCATCACCAGTCCAACCTGGCAGAAGACGTCATTCTGCAAGCTGCGTATCCACTGTGCTCCCAGCGCGCCGAGTAGAGCCATGGGAACGGCCAGCAATACGATGAAAGGCAGCACGAAACTCTCATATTGGGCCGAGAGAGTCAGGTAAACGACCAGCGTGCCCAATCCAAAAAGAATTAGCGTAACTCCGCCCGACTGCAGTTCTTCGAGCGATAGCCCAGTCCAACTGTAGCTAAAGCCCTGAGGCATCTTCTTGGCTAACTCATCCATGGCCGCAATGGCCTGGCCGGAGCTGTAACCGCGCGCGGCTGAGCCATCGATTTCTGCCGAGCGAAACAGGTTGTAGTGGCTGATCACCTGCGGCGTTGTGGTTTGCGTAATGCTGATCAGATTGTCGAGCGGCACCATCGCCCCGTTATCAGAGCGGACATAGAACTGCTTCATGTCCTGCGCCTGGGAACGGAATTGCTTATCCGCCTGCACATAGACGCGATACGAACGGTTATTGAAATCAAAGTCGTTTACATAGGAAGAACCCATGTACACGCCCAGCGTGTCGGTGATTTGCGACAGCGGCACGTGCAGGGTCTTCGCTTTTTCACGGTCAATGGTTACAAGATATTGCGGATCGTTGGCAGTGAACGGCGTATAAAGTCCCACGAGATCCTTGCGCGCTGCGGCCTGCCGGATGATGTCATGCGTTGTGTTCGCCAGTTCCTCGAGAGTGTGCGCGGCCTGGTCTTGTACGACGAATTGAAAGCCGCCGAATTGGCCAAGGCCGTTGATGGCCGGTGGCAACGTGGCAAAGACAATCGCGCCCTGAACCCCGAACAAGCGCGGGCGCACTCGATTTAGAATCGCCGTGGCGCTGTGCTCCTCGCCCTTGCGTTGCGAGTAAGGCTTCAGCGGGACGAAAATCAATCCCTGATTTGCCGAGGCTCCGGCAAAACTGAAGCCGGCGATGGAAAACGTGCCTTCCAGTTCTGGTATATCGGCGAGTATATGTGAGACCTGCTTCCCGATATCAGCCGTGTATTCCAGCGAAGCACCGGGCGGCGCCTGAATGACGATAATCAAATAACCTTGGTCTTCATCGGGCACGAAGCCCGCAGGCACATGCGTAAAGACAAAATAAGTCAGCCCCAGGCCAGCGAAAAACAGCACCACCATCGCGAACTTGTGCTTCAGCACGTGGTGCAGCAGGGCGCGATACCCGCGGGTGAGGGCAACAACGCCATCGTCAAACTTTCTCAGCCACCACCACTTTTGGCGGTGACCGCCGCGCAGGAAAATCGCCGCCAGCGCAGGAGCGAGAGTAAGCGCGTTGAAGGCGGAAATAGCAATGGAAAATGCGATGGTCAGCGCAAACTGGCGAAACAAAATGCCGGTCGTTCCGGGAAAGAAAGCAACGGGCACAAACACGGCGACCAGCACCAACGAGGTGGCGATGACGGCGCTGGTAATTTCGCCGGTCGCCGCAGCTGCGGCTTTGCTTGAGTCGTGTTCGCCCTCGGCGATATGGCGCTCGATGTTTTCGATCACCACGATGGCGTCATCTACGACCAGGCCGGTGGCGAGTGTGATGCCGAACAACGTCAACGTGTTAATCGAGAAACCGAGTAACTTCACAAAGATAAAAGTGCCGATCAGCGAGACCGGGGTGGCGATGAAGTGAATCATCGTCGTCCTCCAGTCGCCGAGGAAGATAAAGATCACCAGGATGACCAACCCGATCGCCAACCCCACGGTGAAAGCCACGTCGCGGATGGACTCGCCCACGGCGTCTGTGGTGTCGAATGCTACGTGAGCCTTCATCCCCGGCGGAAAGCTCTTCGACAGCCGGTTTAGCTCTGCAATGGCCCGGCGGTCGACATCGAGCGCATTAGCCGTCGAAAGCTGAGTCACGCCAAGCCCGATCGCCTGTTGCCCGTTGTACGTTATCTTGTTGCCGTAGCTCTCCGAACCCAACTCGGCTCGGCCCACATCTCTCAGGCGAACCAGCGTCCCGTCGTTGTTGGTCTTCAGAATGATGTTCTCGAACTGCGAGGTCTCGCTCAGGCGCCCGACCGCACGCACGCTGATCTGATATTGCTGGCCGGCGATGGCAGGTTGTTGGCCGACCTGACCGGCCGCGACTTCCACATTCTGTTCCGAGAGCGCGCTGACCACGTCGGGTGCGGTCAGTCCGCGACCGGCCATGCGCCCCGGATCGAGCCACAGTCGCATCGAATACTTGCCCTCACCGAAGACGATCACATCGGCGACGCCGGGGATGCGCTTGAGCGCGTCCCGAACGTATACATCGATGTAGTTGCTCATGAACAGCGGAGTGTAACGGTCGTTGTCGGCAGTGATCGCGGCGCCGAAGACAAAATTCTGCGATGTCTTCGCGGTCGTGATGCCGACGGCCTTTACCGCGGCGGGAAGCCTGCCCTGCGCGGTGTTCACCCGGTTCTGGATATCGACCGTGGCCAGGTCGGGATTGCGCGTGAGATCGAACGTGACAAGAATGCTGCTGGTGCCGTCGTTGCCGCTGGTCGAGGTCATGTACTTCATTCCCTCGGCACCGTTGATTTGCTGCTCCAGCGGGATGGTGACCGCGCTCTCCACGGTCTGCGCGCTCGCGCCGATGTAGGAACTGGTCACACCGACTTGTGGCGGAGCGAGATCGGGGAATTGCGAGATGGGCAGCGTGGGAATCACGGCCGTGCCTGCCAGAACGATCAGCAGAGCGCAAACCGAGGCAAACACCGGACGATGGATAAAGAACTCAACGAACATAGAGGATCGGCTTTCGGGCTTCAGCTTTCAGGCTTTAGCTCAACCTCATGGAATCAATGAATGGTTTGAAAACGCGACTCAGGAGCCGAAGCCCGAAAGCCCGGCCTTTAACTGTGCGGAATCACTGGCGCACCATCCAGCAGAAACTGGGTTCCGGAAACGATCACTTTGTCGCCGGGCTTGATGCCGTCCTGCACTTCGTAATCGTTCCCCACCGTCTGGCCGATCTTGAGCGCCTTCTGACGCGCCACATACGAACCGCCAGTCTGGGGTTCCGCAACGAAGGCAAAGTACTCTCCCGCCAGACGTGATACGGCGAGGATGGGAACCTGGGGATTCTCGTGTGTTCCCCACACGACGCGTGCCCGGATGAATTGCGACTGCCGCAGCGCATCGTTACTGTTAGCGATGCGAGCCTTTACCAGCACCGTTTGGGTGGTGTTATCCACTTCCGGCGAGATGAAGCTGATGCGGCTGTCTGCCACGACCTTGCCGTCGCCATTCAGCACCTGCACCGGTAGGTTCATCTTGAGCTGTGAGGAGTGTTCAATCGGAACGTATACGTAAACTTCGAGACTGCCGGGTTTGTCCACGGTGGTGAGCTGCGTCGTCACCGCAACCCGGTCGCCGACGCGCACCGGAATATCGCCTACAATTCCGCCCCACGGCGCCACCACTTTGTAGTAATGAAGTTGGACTTCCTGCTCGCGCACTTGAGCATCGAGCGAGTCCATCTGGGCCTGCGCGGCGTCCATCGCGGATTTCGCCTGATCGAGATCCTGCTTGCTTACGACGCCCGCCGAATAGAGTCCCTCGGCGCGCTCATACTGCTGCCTGGTCCAGTTCAGGTTCGCCTGCTGCGCTGCTCGCGAGCTTTCCTGGCTCTTGACCGTCGCCTGCTGCTTGAGGGGATCGATTTCCATCAGCGGTGCACCGGCCTCGACCGCCGCGCCGGAATGAACGTAGATGCTTGTGACCTGACCCTCGACCTGCGGCATAATCACCGCCGAATCGCGCGACTTGAGCGTAGCAACATACTCGCTCGCATCGTTGACGGGAGTGGCTCGCGCCTCCTGCACTTTTACCGGCATTCCCGCTGGCCCATTGGCATGAGCGTTCTGCGTGGCGTTGCTCGAGCAAGCCAGCGTTATTCCACTGGCCACAAGAGCTACCAGGAGAGCGCCTTGGGCCAGGTAAACTTGAATTCTCTTGGACATAAGTTTCCCACTCACTCGCTAGTACTTGATGAAGAATACTAGAACCTAATTCGAAAGCTCCAGGACCGGGTGTGGCTGCTCCCAATCCTCATTAGACGCGGACGCAGCCTAAGTGCTGGGCGTCGATTAAAAGATTCGGCTGGGGCTCATCCGGACGCAAAATAATCTGTGCCTGCTGGTGAAGAAATAGGGAAGGACCAGCTTTGACAAGTTTAACATCCTTAACATTAACATCACCTCACTCTGCTACATTGTTGCGCTATGGAGACCACTCCCAGCCAGCCTGCCCGCAGCTTTGCCAGCGATAACAACGCCGGCGTCCATCCCGAAATTCTTGAAGCCATTGCCCGCGCTAACCAGGGCCACGTAGTTGCCTACGGAGACGACCCCTACACCAGGTCAGCGGTGAAAAGGTTTGAAGAACACTTTGGACCCGACATTGCAGTTTTCTTCACCTTCAACGGAACCGGCGCCAATGTGCTGGGTCTCCAAGCCCTGACCCGCTCTTTTCAGTCTGTTTTGTGCAGTGACTATGCCCACATCTACTGCGACGAATGCGGTGCGCCGGAGAAGCACACCGGCTGCAAGCTCATTCCATTGCCCCATCAGGATGGCAAGATCACGCTGGCGTCCGTCCGCCACGCCTACCATGGCATTGGCGATCAGCACCACTCCCAGCCCCGCGTCATCTCGATTACTCAATGCACAGAGATGGGCACGGTATATCAACCAGAAGAAATTCAGGCACTCGCAGGTTTCGCTCGCGAACATGACATGTTCCTGCACGTCGATGGCGCGCGCATTGCGAACGCCGCCGCGTCGCTCGGCCAGACGTTGCGCCAGGCTACGCGCGATCTGGGCGTAGATGTGCTCTCTTTCGGCGGCACCAAGAATGGCATTCTCGGCGGCGAAGCGGTAGTGTTCTTTCGTCCCGAACTCGCCTGCGATTTCTTGTACCTGCGCAAACAGAGTATGCAACTGGCATCAAAGATGCGCTTCATCGCAGCGCAATTCGAGGCTCTGCTGAGTAACGATCTGTGGCGGCGCAGCGCCGAACACGCCAACCGCATGGCTCGCCTGCTGGAGAAAGAAGTCAGCCGGATCCCCGGCGTTAAGGTTGTTTGGAAGGTCGAAGGAAATGGAGTTTTCGCCCGGATCCCCCGCCACACTATCGAGAAGATCAAACAGCATTACTTTTTCTACACGTGGATCGAGGAGGAGTCGATCGTGCGCTGGATGTGCTCCTTTGATACGACCGAAGACGATATCCGCAGGTTTGCCGAGGTGGTCGCCGAGGCGGTGAAGGGGTGACCGACGGTGCTCGCCTACTCGCTTACCGATTGCATTTTGACACGTTTTTTAATAGATTGACCGCATTGCCGCGCTGCCTGAGCATTCGAGCCGAGTTGCTTAACCCTAGGAGTAGTGGATGAACCGGAAGTGGTTCAGCATAATCGCCCTGATCGCCGTCGCGACATTCTTCTTGACCCTTTCCAGTTGTGGGTTCAACCAGCATCTGGTTTCGATTCAGGTGGTCCCTCCGGGGGTGACATTCAACTCCGTCGGATCGAGCGCTGTCTTCAAGGCCATGGGCACGTATGAGCATCCGCCCCAGACCAAGGACATTACGGATATCGTGACGTGGTCGGTCGATTCGCAAAACCTGGTGACGATTACCGACACGAGTCTTGTGACCGCAGTCAGCATCTGCGGCAGCGGAAACCTGTATGCGAACTATTACGACAGCCCGAACCAAGTCACCGGCAGTGCGTTCATTACTGGGGGCGGCGCGGGCACCGCGGCCTGCAACCAGGCCGTCTTGACCGTCAGTTTAACGAACACAGGAGGATCGATAGTCGATTCTACAGGCGTGATCAACTGTCCGGGCGTCTGCTCCGCCGACTACACTCTCGGCAGCACAATTGGGCTGACCGCTACGCTGGGGGCAGGTCAGACTTCCGTCAACTGGACGAATTGCAATCAGTTTACAGCCACAACGTGCACAGTCGTGCTGAATGCTAATACGACCGTGACCGCGACCTTCGAATAGCACACACCTAATTCAGATCGCTTAGCAGCTTCCCCAGCGTAGGTTTGTGCTTTTCCTGCTTCTTGTTTTTGTGGGGAACCACTTTTTCGGCAGGAGGCGCGCCCATGCGCTCCCGCGCCAGCTCCTTCACCGCCTGCACCGCGCGAAATCGCTTTACTTTTTTCTTGCGCGCCATCTTCCTGCTGATCCCGACCTTCATCTTGCCATAGCCTCTACGCCGCGAACATGCAATAATCGTGTTTCATGGAAGAGCGCGATTTTTTTGACGAGAGCACCCAAAAGAAGATGGCAACCCTGAACTGTCCTCATTGCCATCAGCCCGCTGAATACGAAGTCACCTGGGTCGTGCGCACCAAGAAACGCCAGCTCGCGGGACGCGCCGACGAGCGCGACCGCGCCCGCTTCGCCAAGGCGCGCTCCTACATGCTGCGCAAAGACGATCTCATGGCCTGCAAGAACATGCGCTGCCGCAAACGGTTTGAAATCTCGGGCGTGCAGTCGGTCGTCTTCACAGAGTAACGCTGTCAAAACCGTTCTCGGCTCAATGTGCCAATCGCTAGCTGCTCATTTATACTAGATGGTTTTTACGTCGCTCCCTGAAGTCACAGGGCAAGGAGCCTTGTTTGAAAATCCTGGTTTGCATGAAGCAGGTGCCGCAGAAAGACGCACCGCTCAAGCTTAACGAAACCGCCGCCTGGATTCGCGAAGACGTTTCCTATGAAGTGAACGAGCCCGACGCATTCGCGCTCGAGGAATCCCTGCGCCAGAAGGAAAAGCACGGCGGAGAAGTCGTGGTCATCACTTCCGGCCCGGCCCGCTCGCAGCAGGTGCTGCGAGAAGCCCTGGCCAAGGGAGCCGACCGCGCCATCCACCTCGAAGACAATGCCTTCGTCGGCCTCGATGCATTCAACACTGCCAAGGCCTTCGCCGCCGCCATCAAAGACGAAAAGTTTGATCTGATCTTCACCGGCCTGCAATCCGACGACTACGGCTACGCGCAAACCGGCGTTATCCTTGCTGAGCTGCTGGGCTGGCCTCACGCCACCATCATCATGCAAATCGAAAAAACCGACGGCGGCATCCGGGTCAAGCGCGAGCTGGAAGCTGGATTCTTTCAGTTCGTCGACATGCCGTTGCCCGCAGTGCTGACGATTCAATCCGGCATCAACAAACTGCGCTACGCGACACTGATCGGCATCAAACAGGCCAAGAACAAGCCCATCCGCAAAGTGGCGCTGGCGGAAGTGCAGTCGGCCATCGGTGAGAATTTGCAGAAGATCGAACGCCTCTACGTGCCGCAAAAAACGAAAAAGACTGAGCACATAGAAGGCACGCCGGCCGAAATCGCGAAAAAGCTGGTGGACAAACTGCGCAATGAGCTGCGCGTGCTGTAGCCGGCGTAGCGCCCGGCGTCCCGCCGGCTTTTTAGTGAGCTAGAAGCCAGGAGCTAGAAGTTGCTTTATGCCTGATACCATTTTAGTAGTTGTCGAACAACGCGAAGGCAAACTCAACCGCGTCTCCTGGGAGACGATCACCGCCGGCCAGGCCATAGCCGCCGCCACGGGCTGGACTCTCGAAGCCGCCGTCGTGGGAGGCAACGCGTCTGCGTTGGCGGCCGAAATCGCTGCCAAGAAGGTTGCGAGAGTCTACGCCGTCGAATCACCCAAGTTAGAGCCCTACACGCCGGACGCATTTGCCGCCGTGCTGAAGCAATTCCTCACGACCAGGCAGCCGAAACTCGTGCTCATGCCGCACACCTACCAGGTGCGCGACTTCGTACCCAAGCTAGCCACTGCCATGGGACGCACCGTCATCAGCGACTGCATCGGCTTCAAACATGAAAGCGGAAAACTCGTGTTCACCCGCCAGATGTTCCAGGGCAAGTTCACTGCCGACGTCAGCTTCACCTCCGACGCTCCATGGTTCGTTACCTTCCAGAACGGAGCCTTCCGCGGAGACCAAGCCGAAGCAGCCGCGAACGCGGCACCGGTAGAAACCGTGAGGGTTGACATTGCCGACGGAGTCGTCCGCACAAAGCCGCAGGAAGTTTTCAAAGAAGTAAAGCAGGCCGTCGACCTCACCCAAGCCGAAATCATCGTCTCCGTCGGCCGCGGCATCAAAGAGCAGAAAAACATCGAAATGGCCAAGCAGCTTGCCGACGCCCTGGGAGGCGAAATCGCCGCTTCCCGCCCCATCTGCGATTCCGGCTGGCTGCCCATGGATCGTCAGGTCGGCTCTTCGGGGCAGACGGTCGCGCCAAGACTTTATCTAGCGCTGGGCATCAGCGGCGCCATCCAGCACATAGTCGGCATGAAAGGCGCGCGCGCCATCATCGCCGTGAATAAAGATTCGGAGGCGCCGATTTTCGAAATCGCCGACTACGCCGTAGTCGCGAATCTGTTCGACATCGTTCCGCCGTTGATTGAAGAAGTAAAGAAGGCGAAAGCGGGAGGCTAGCTCGTGGCTTCGCTAGTTCGGGTGAAGTTTGCGATCATCTTGCCAATTGTCGTAGCGGTTCTCCTCCCACGGGCGGGCGGACAAGAGGATCAGTGCATTCGCGGTTACGGAGCGGATTCCGTTCAGCAGTTCTTAGGCGATCTACAACATTCAGTCGCGGGAGACGATCGCGCTCACGTGGTCGGGATGGTTCACTTCCCGATCAGGATCACAGTTGCAGGTAAGCCGCTGACTCTGCGTAGCAAAGACCAATTGCTGAAGTATTACGACGTTGCTTTCGATTCGAAAGTAAAGGGTTTCATCGCGAAGCAGAAGTTCTCGGATCTCTTTTGCAATTGGCAAGGAATAATGATCGGTCGCGGAGAAATCTGGATTAATTCGACAGGCAACTCCTCTCGCCTTAAAATCGTCACGATCAATAATGCCCCACCGTGGTCGCCGGAAGATAAGTAAATCAAAATCTGATGCGATAGTTTCCTAATCGCTCCTAGCGGCCTTCTTCCCAATCGCCGCCGCCGCGATCTGCGCCACATCCAGCAACTCCGGAGGCGTCGCCGTGGCCGCCGCCAGTCCATCGCGCAGCATCGAGTTGCAGAACGGACACGCCGCCGCCACCACGCTTGCGCCCGTCGCGACCAATTCCTGCGCCCGCTCCAGATTGACGCGCTTGCCAGTCTCTTCGCCAAGAAACATCAATCCGCCACCACCTCCGCAGCAGAAGCCGCGTTCTCGATTCCTTGGAGGTTCCACGACCTCGCCGTACCGGGCGATCACTTCGCGCGGCTGGTCATACACGCCGCGATATCTTCCCAGATAACACGCGTCGTGAAACACCATGCTCTTTTGCTCTTCGCCGCCCAGAGGCAGCTTGTCCTGAAAACGGGCGAGCAACTCGCTGTGGTGCTCGATCTCTACATTGCCCCCGTGTTCTTTCCATTCCACTCCGATCGTGCGCACGCAATGCGGACAGATGGAAACCATTTTCTTCACTCCACCTTCGCGAATCTGTTCCAGATTTCCCTGCGCCAGCTCGCCGAACAAATAATCGTTGCCTAATCGCCGCACCGGATCGCCACTGCACTTTTCCTGACGCAGAACGCCGTAGCTGATTCCCAAATGATTCAGCACCTCCACCAGCGCTAGCAGAATTTTCCGTCCATTCGGATCGAACGATCCCAGGCAGCCCATCCAGAGGCAGTATTCCTGCGAGCCGTCGAAATACGGCAGGCCGTTCTTCTCGATGAACTTCTCCCGGTCTGACGGGGGAAATCCCAGCGCGTTCCCCTGCCGCTCCAGCGTGACAAACAATTCGCTGCCGTGGCTGTTCTCCCACTTGCCGGTATTCACCGCGCCCCGCCGCAGCCCAACGATGATCGGCAAATGCTGAATGCCCACCGGACACTGGAATTCACAGGCCCCGCACGTAGTGCATTCGAAAACAGCTTCGGTCGAAAGATGTTTTCCCAGCAGCAGCTCATCGCTGGTCGGCCCAAATTCGTTCAGATAATGCCGCGTGCCGAGAATGATTTCCTTGGGATTCAAAATCTTGCCCGTGTTGTTGGCGGGACAATGCTCGGTGCAGCGTCCGCACTCCACGCAGGAGTAGGCCTGTAGCGCAGTGATCTGCGTGAGGTCCTTGCCGGCGACGAGGCCGAAATCTTCATCGCCCGCCAGCGGCGGAATCTGGCTGAATTCCGGGCGCTTCAGAAAAATCGTCAGCGGACTCAGCACCAGGTGCATGTGCTTGGTAGTTGGAATCAGCGGCAGGAAAAACAAGATCACCAGCGTGTGCGCCCACCACAGTGCCCAGCCCGCAGCATTACCTTCCGGCACCAAGAACGTAGCCAGATAAGTGATCATCAATGCGAAGATCAGAAACGCGATCAGCCCCGACTCCGGTGAAAGTGGTTCCAGCCATTTCGGACGGATCACGAACCGGCGAAACGCCAGCCCCGCAATCGAAATCGCCACAGCGACCGCAAATAACCCGACGATGAAAAAATAGAGACTCCCCCAGAAACCGCTGCGCGAGAGAAACGGATGACCAAACCCCACGGCAAAGTGATTGAGCGTCACCAACGCAAACACGCAGAAACCCCAGAACACAAAAGCGTGCGCCAGGCCTGGCAAGGGCCTTTGCGCGATCACCAATCCCTGCGCGCCCACTTCCCAAAGCACTTTGCGGATGCGCGGTCCGATGGGCCGCAAGCGGAAATCGGGGTCACGCTTCGCTGCCAGGATGATGCGCAACGCCGCACCAAACTTCCTCGAGAACAGAAAGACGGAAACAAAGATGGCGATTAGCAGGACGACTCGCCCCGGCCAGTTCATATGAAGAGTGTCTCCCGAGAACCTGACAGTCTAACGTAGAGGAAGGTTTGTGTGGGAGCCGGGGGGGTGAGGTTATGTGGGAACGGGCACCTCGCGAGCCTGCCCTGAGCGAAGCCGAAGGGTTCAGCCGAGCGCAGCGAGGCGTCGGAAGCGACAATGTCCATCCGAGGGAGGCATTCTTTCTGGGCCCTGACAAACGCCGTGGTAGCATTTTGGCCATGCGCCGCCGCCGGGTAGCCTCTGCAGTCGTAATTCTGTTTGCTCTCCTCAATCTTCCAGCCCTGGCCCAGCAACCCAGCATCCCTTCCACCGGCTCCCCCGATCTCGATCAATACCGCGCCTCCCGCATCACCATTTACACCGACGATTTCGGAGAACTCAAACGCTATCGCGAGGCCGACGCCGCCCTCAAGCCTCCCGCGCCCAGCGAGAATCGAGTCGTGTTTCTCGGCGACTCCATTACCGACTACTGGAAGCTGGAAGACTATTTTCTCGGCAAGCCTTACATCAACCGCGGCATCGACGGGCAGACCACGCCCCAGATGCTGGTCCGCTTTCGCCAGGATGTGATCGATTTGCATCCGAAAGTGCTGGTGGTGCTCGCGGGCACGAACGACGTTGCCGGCGTCACCGGACGCACCCGCAACGAGGACATCGAGTCGAACTACGCCTCGATGGCCGAGTTGGCGCGCCTGCACCACATTCGTGTGGTCTTGGCCTCGCTGCTCCCAGTGAACAACTACACCGACGATGCGAGGGAGTCCTTTGCCCTGCGTCCACGCGAAAGAATCCTCGCGCTGAACACCTGGCTCAAAGATTACTGCGCCAAGAACGGATTCGTATATCTCGACTACTTCTCGGCGGTGGTCGATGACAAGGGCATGCTCAGACGCGATCTGTCCGACGAGGGGCTGCATCCTAACGCGTCGGGATACAAAACCATGGCGCCCCTCGCAGAGAAGGCGATCGCGCGCGCGATTGCCAGCCGACCATGATGTTTTTTCCGCGGCTGCTGTTAATTTAAGGACAACCACATGAAATTATTTTTCCACTTCCAGACGCTCACATTAGTTTTCTTCCTCTCCGTTTCGGCTCTTGCTCAGCAGCCGGCCCCAACCCTCACCCGGGACCAAGCTCTGCAGCGCTACCGCGACTCCAAGGCAGCCACGCTGCGCGACGATTTCGGCGAACTCGGCCGGTACCGCGCCGCCAACGCCGCGCTTAAGTCGCCTGCGCCGGGCGAGAATCGCGTCGTCTTTTTCGGCGACTCCATCACCGATATCTGGCATCTCGACCAATATTTTCCCGCCAAGCCCTACGTCAACCGTGGCATCGGAGGCCAGACCACGCCGCAAATGCTCATCCGCTTCCGCCAGGACGTGATTGATCTTCATCCCAAGGTGGTTGTCATTCTCGCCGGAACCAACGACATTGCCGGCAACACAGGCCCCATGCGCCTTGAAGATATCGAAGCGAACTACGCGTCTTTCGCCGACCTCGCCCGTGCCAACAATATTTTCGTCATCTTTTCTTCGGTGCTGCCCGTGCATAACTACACGCCACAGTCGCACAATCTTTTTGCCCAGCGCTCGCCGGAGAAAATCCTCGAGCTGAATCGCTGGCTGAAGAACTACGTTGCTACGCATTCCGGCTGCCTTTACCTCGACTACTTCAGCGCTATGGTCGACGAGAAAGGATTGCTCAAGCGCAATCTTGCCGATGACGGCCTGCACCCGAACGCCGCCGGATTCAGGATCATGGCTCCAATGGCGGAAGCGGCGATCGAAAAGGCGATCTCAACCCACTAGACTGCACGCCACTACTGCGTCATGCGGCCTATAATGTCACCAGCCGATCATGCCCCTCACCGACAAATTCGGCCGCCCCATCACCGACCTGCGGATCTCCATCACTGACCGCTGCAACTACAAGTGTGTCTATTGCCGCACTGGAAACGAGGGCGCGCTCTACGGCGACCTGCCGTTCGCAGATTACCTGCGCATGGCGCGTGTGCTTGTCGGGATGGGCGTCACCAAGATTCGCCTCACCGGTGGCGAGCCTCTTTTGCGAAAAGGCGTCGTCGATTTTGTTCGCGACCTCGCCCAGCTCCGCTCTCCCAACAACGGCCACGGGGGTCGGAACCACGGTGGCCAGAACGAAGACCCGCTCGACATTGCGCTTACCACCAACGGCCATCTGCTCGCTGATCTCGCGCAGCCGCTCAAGAATGCCGGCCTGACCCGCGTCACGGTTTCCATGGACGCCGTCGATCCCGACCGCTTCGCCCGTATCACGCGCGTGCCCGACGGATACGATCACGTGCTCGCCGGCATCCGCGCCGCGCGCCGCGCCGGGTTGTGGCCGCTGAAAGTGAACTGCGTGCTGATGCGCGGCTTCAACGAAGATCAGATCATCCCCTTTGGCATGTTCGCCCGCGAAGAGGGAGTCACCGTACGCTTCATCGAATTCATGCCGCTCGAAGAAGATCGCAGCTGGACGCCCGCAACCGTGGTCACTCTCGAGGAAATCCTGGCGCGCATGGCGGAGTACCGGCCGCTGGTCGAAATCCCGCACGCGCGCTCAGAAACCGCGCGCCGTTACCGCTTCGACGACGGCGTCGGCGAGATCGGCATCATCGCTCCCGTCTCGCATCCCTTCTGCGGACACTGCAGCCGCATCCGCATCACCAGCGACGGCAAAATCCGCACCTGCCTGTTTTCAGTGTGGGACCACGACCTCCAAGCCCAAATGCAACGCGGCGCCAGCGACGAAGAGTTGGCAGACTTCATCCGCGGAGTAATCGAGAAGAAGGAAGAACGCCACCACATCGGCGAACCAGATTTTGTGCCCGCGTCAAGGACGATGGTGCACATCGGAGGGTAGACGCGCGAAGCTCCCCGCTTCAGGCTCAAGATATACTTGGGTGCGCAGTTTAGGACCGCGTGACCGGCCGCGACTAATTATCAGCATAATCCCACATGACTCGCCCCTACTACGCATCTAGGAAGCAGCCCGCGAGCCTCACGCTAGGGGGCCTTTACAGGAAACTTCAGCATTTATATCTGCTTTTCCGTGATAAGGACTATTTCAGGGAGGCAGGAATAACTAAAACTGATCTTCCTGACGCGATCAAGCACGAGGCCGCTCTCTCGCTTTCGTTTCAGATGTTCCCCGTCACGAAGTGGGCGCCGCTCGACGTCACAGAGGACCACGTGTTCGAAGCGATTGAGTTCCTTTACGACCACATTTCGCGACCGGGTGAGTGGACCCAAATGACGAGCGTCACGGGGTACAACTATCAAGACTATGACGGGTACGACCAGAAGGCGGGGCGCCGGGAGTTCAGGGAAAAGGCCAACCTGCTTCTCGCCGACTACAAGTCTGGGTACGAACTGACGCAGGAAGGCATCATTCTCGCGGCCGGCGCCGACGGACTCCAGAACATCTTGGATGCGGAGATCGTTCCCTATGACGAGAAGAATGTGGACAGCAAGGTCCGCAACGCGATCGTGAAGTGGAGGAATAGGCGACTGTCGATTGACGCCAAGAAAGAGGCCATTCGTGAACTTACCGACGTTTTTGAATGGCTGAAGAAGACCAAAGGTCTTGCCGCAGTCCTAGACAAGAAAGACGAGTCTGCCATCTTTGAGCTGGCTAACAATTTTGCAATCCGCCACCACGATCCGAAACAAAAGGCAAACTATGATCGAGCGATCTGGTACTCGTGGATCTTTCATTTCTACCTGGCGACATATCATGCGGCGATTCGCCTGCTGATTAAGCACGAGCAAAAAGGGAAGAAGCCGCGGGAGAGCACAGTTTGATCCGTTTCGGGTCTTTGCAGGCCGCGGTCCTCTTGGGGTTCGTATTCGGGGCTGGTCCCTTGCTAGCCCAGTCTGTCGCCCTGCCTTCCTACCTCGGCTTCGACCGCAACACCTACCCCGGCGACGCCAACCTGAAAGTCCTGCACCAGACTTTCTCCTACACCAGCTACTGGCTCAACAACCCTCCCGGCGAGAGGACGAACACCTGGACCGGCCACCGCGCCGCCGTAGAATCCGCCGGCTTCGGCTTCCTCGTGCTCTTCAACGGACGCCTCTACGCCGAACTGAAATCTGTAGCCCGCGCCACGAAGCTAGGCAGCTCCGACGCGCAAGCCGCCGCCGCTGCCGCGCGCCGCGAAGGCTTTCCCGCGCACACCATCATCTTCCTCGACCAGGAGCAAGGCGGACGCATGCTGCCCGAGCAGAAAGCCTACATCTACGCCTGGGTCGACGCCGTCACCGCCGCCGGATTCCGCGCCGGCATCTACTGCTCTGGCATTCCGGCAAAAGACGACGACAACATCGTCACCGCCGAAAATATTCGCGAAAACGCCGCCGGACGCCAAATCGTTTATTGGGCGATCAATGACGC
The DNA here is from genome assembly GCA_963786075.1 of uncultured Acidobacteriaceae bacterium. GTDB lineage: Bacteria > Acidobacteriota > Terriglobia > Terriglobales > Acidobacteriaceae > Sulfotelmatobacter. Next base: position 37,462 of record CAWAYA010000006.1, read on the forward strand.
CTGCCCGCCCGCGCCTGGCTGCACCTTTCCGCTAAATCATCCGCCAAGGCCCGCCCAGAGCGGCGTCCGCTTCGCCGAAGTCTGGCAATTCGCCCAGTCCCCTCAGCGCAAAGATGTCGCCGCGCAATGCTCCAACTACAGCCGCGACGGCAATTGCTATCCGCCCGGAATCGCCGCCGCGCAGCAACTCCACGTAGACCTGAACACAGCCACGTCACCTGATCCCTCAAACGGCAGGGCACACTGATCCACACTTGCTTGGATCCGCGCTTGCATGCGCTAAAATAGCGGCTCCCGCAAATCCATTCAGGAGAAACCCGCCGCATGTCCCGGCTGCGCGCGGGCGCGTCCGCGACCACAAAAATCAACCGCAACGATTTCGGAGTCAGCGGCCTTCCCGGAATCGTCGGCGACGACATCACCATCACGCTCGACGTTGAAATGCTCAAGCCGATGGGCAACTAATTGCCTGTTGCTTTCCGGATTGCGTTAAAATAAAGACATCCGCCATGTCCGACCGTACTTTCACTCTCGACGAAGCCCAGTCTCTGCTGCCCATACTTGAGTCTCTGCTGCGCGCTGCTATCGACTGTAAGAAGCTCATGGAAGAGGTCGAGGGCGAAATGCAGGCGCTGAATCACCGCATCTTCCTGAACGGTGGCACGCACGTCGACGTTGTGGCGGTGGCGCGGCGCAAGGCTGAGCGCGCCAAGGCTGAACAACGAGCCAAAGACGCCCTCGCCGAAATCGATTCCATCGGTGTGCAGGTTAAAGATCTCGATATCGGCCTGCTCGATTTTCCCTGCGAGGTCGAAGGCCGCATCGTGCTGCTCTGCTGGAAGATGGGCGAACCCTCCATCACGCACTGGCACGGCACCGAAGAAGGATTCGCCGGCCGCAAGCCCATCGACGAACGGATCGCTCGCTCCAAGAGAACGAATTAGGTTTCAGAAATATCGTCCCGACGACACTCATTCCAAACAATTTCTCGGCAGCAACATCTTCCGGTGCACGGTGTTTACACAGGAGGAAAACGATCTGGCCAAAACACGCGGTTTGGATCTTGAATCAAGCGACACTTCGTCAATTTCGCCCGGCTCCCGCGCTGCAAGCTTTCAGGCAAGCGCGCCGGGCCCAAGAAGGATGACACGATGACACTTCACCGTGCAGTTCGCTTTCTAGCTTTAGCACTTGCGCTGCTGGCCATTCCAGCAGCCCTGTCTTCTCCATCTTCCGCGCAGATCGGAATCGGCATTGGCATCTCGGTCCACATCGGTCCGCCTGCGCTCCCGGTTTACGAACAGCCCATCTGCCCCGGCGCCGGCTATCTGTGGACGCCCGGCTACTGGGCCTGGGACGATGACGCCGGCTACTACTGGGTGCCCGGGACTTGGGTGGTCGCACCCGTCGGCATGCTCTGGACCCCTGGTTACTGGGGCTGGAACAACGGTCTCTACGTCTGGAATGCCGGCTACTGGGGTCCGCATATCGGCTTCTACGGCGGCATTAACTACGGCTTCGGCTATGGCGGCGTCGGCTTTGTGGGCGGTGAATGGCGCGGCGGCGCGTTCTTCTACAACACCGCTGTGATGCATGTGGATACCGTCCACATCACCAACGTTTATGTGAACCGGACCGTCATCGTCAATAACGATTCCCACGTTGCGTTTAACGGCGGCGAAGGCGGCATCGCAGCTCGGCCTACCGCACAGGAAGAAGCGTATTCCCGCGAACCACACACTCCTCCGGTTGCAGCGCAGGTTCAGCATGAACACGCTGCTAGCCAGAACAAGGCCTTGTTCGCATCGAACAATCACGGAGCACCCGCGGTCGCCGCCACGGCTCGCCCCGGCGAATTCAGCGGACACGGCGTAGTCGCCGCGAAAGCCCGAGCGCCGTACCACGCGCCTGCAATGTCGCCCAAAGAGGCTCGTGCCACGCCGGCCGAATCAAAGGGTAACGAAATGAGGGGCAACCAGCCGAGGAATGCGGGCGAGCCCCGTCCTTCCACTCCGCCTGCGCGCACGGAGAATGCTCGCCCACAGAACGCTCCGCATCCGGAGAAAGCTCCTAACGCGAAGCCTCCCAAGCAACCCAAGCCGCCCAAGAATCAGAAGCCCGAGGAAAAGCGCGAAGAGCGGTAAGAACTTTGCGTGAGAATGCAGTGGCCGGCGATTGATCAAGCGCCGGCCATTTTTTCCTGGGTCATAGGAATCGTTCTGCCGTTGATTCACAATGCGCCTAAAGTCTTCACCCTAGTCAGAACTGATTACTGAAATCCGTCGTTTCACATTCCAGACAACTTTTCATCCAGCAACCTCCTCCAACCTGCGGCTGTTTATGAAGATATCGTTTCGCAACAGCGATTCCGCCCTGTGGCGCCGTTGGAGCTGATTCGAAGCCAGCGCGCCGGGCATGAGGAAAAGCCAATGAAACATCACCCTGTATTGCGTTTGCTAGCGTTCGGATTCCTGCTGCTGCTCATTCCCGCAGCTCTCTCTTCCATATCTTCCGCGCAGATCGGCATCGGCATTTCGGTGCGCATCGGTCCGCCTGCGCTGCCGGTTTACGAGCAACCGCTCTGTCCTGGGCCGGGCTATCTATGGACTCCCGGTTACTGGGCTTGGAGCGACGATGTCGGCTATTACTGGGTGCCCGGCACCTGGGTGGTCGCTCCGGTGGGCCTGTTGTGGACTCCCGGCTACTGGGGCTGGAACGACGGCGTTTACGCCTGGAATGCTGGCTACTGGGGCCCGCAAGTCGGCTTCTACGGCGGCATTAACTATGGATTCGGCTATGGCGGTGAAGGCTTCTACGGCGGCGAATGGCGCGGCGGCGCTTTCTTCTATAACACCGCTGTGATGCATGTGAACACCACGGTGATCAGAAACGTTTATGTAAACCGCGAAGTCATCGTCAACAACGAGTCCCACGTCGCCTATAACGGGGGCGAAGGCGGAATATCGGCTCGCCCGACCCCGCAACAGGAAGCGTACGCACGCGAAAAGCATACGCCTCCGCTGGCAACGCAGGTGCAGCAAGCCCGCGAGGCCAGCCGCAACCCCGAGTTTGCCGCGTCGAGGAATCATGGCGCGCCCCCAGTGGCCGCCACTGCCAAACCCGGAGAATTCAAAGGACCCGGCGTAGTGCGCGCCAAAGCTGCCGGAGCGCCGTATCATGCGCCAGCCATGTCACCCAAAGAAGCGCGCGCCTCGGCGCCCGCCCGCAATCGGGTGGCATCTCGTGCGGCCAACGAGCCGAAGGGTAAAGCTCCGGCGCGCGAAGAGAATACCCATGCGGCCAACGAACCGCGCACCAAGGCTCCGGCGCATGAAACGAAATCTCGTGCCGCCAGCGAACCGAAGCCCGAAGCTCCGGCGCGTGAGGAGAAATCGCGTGCGGCAAGCGAGCCGCGAGCCAAGGCTCCAGCGCGCGCAGAGGAATCTCACCCACCGACCGAGGCGAGGCGCGAAGCCCCGGCGCGCCAGGAAAAGGCCAGCCCGGCAAGAGAACCTCGGGTGAATGCAGCGCAACAAGAGAGGACTCGACCGGAAAACGAGCCGCACGCGCAGAACATGTCGCATCCAGCACCCCGGGAGAGCGCACCCAGAGCAAGCGCGCCCAAGCCGCCAAGGCGAAGCGCTCCACCCAAGAGCGAGCCGAAAGAGCCCAAGCGGCCGCAGTGAGTTTCTGAGCACACACGGCCAGCGCCAAGTTGCAGCGCTGGCCATTTCTTACCAAGCAGATGTCTTTGTGAGGACTGCCGCCCCCGGCTGTCCGCGGAGCGAACCTCCGCCGGGGGTTCTTTCCGGTTGCTGCTTTTTCCTGCAAGCTCTCCAGCGCCCGCACGTTCTTATTCCGACAGACGGGTTAGCCACGCAGGTTCCGGGCCTGCCCGAAAGGGTAGTTGCGCGTGCGGCCGGGGAATCTCTGCTACAATTTTTTACAACTGTCGTGGCCTGGAAGTCGTATCTTGGTTGGGAGAGTTGCAGCGCTTTCCGCGCGACTGCCGACGGTTTTTGAGCAAGCCTAGGTTTAGGAGTCTCAAACGACTTATGTCATCGACGAAACACAAACTGCGCCTCGCCGGCGCCTTCGCCGCGCTCGCAACCTTAGCCCTGGCTGTAAGCTGCACCGGCTTTTTCCAGAACCCAATTCTCAGCACTATCACTGTTAATCCCCCAACTCCGAGTATCAACCAAGGCGCAACCCAACAGATGACGGCGACCGCAACCTATCAGGACAGCACCACATCGACGTTGACAGGCGGAACAAGCTGCAGCGGGAACACGGTTTGTTGGTCGAGTTCAGACACGATGGTACTCACCATCACTACTGGTGGGTTGGCCACTGGCGTCGCTCAGGGCACAGCAACCATCACCGCGGCTTCCGGCGCTATCACCGGCACCACACAAGCGACTGTCGATCTCACAAACGTCACCAACTTCCAAGTTTGTCAGGGCACCTTTGGCTCCACGGACTGCTCCAGCGGCAGCACACCGCTTACTTCAAACGTCACGGCTGCCACGAGTCAAACTTATATTGCCCAGGGATCCTCTAACGGACAGACCTTCGACCTTACGGTCGCCTCCACTTGGACGATGGTATCTGCCGCCCCGGTCAATGGCTCCGTCGAATGCACTAACGACGGCGTGTCCTCTCCTGAGACATGTGCCGTCGACAGCGGTACATCGCCTGGTACTTATAGTTTCAGTGTGACCTACGGAACAACGACTCCTCTGACGGCCAATCTCAACATAGTGGTGCCCTAGTGACGGCCGTGGTGCGACCTAGCTCGGGGCAAACCGGACTGCCTTGGGGGTCACTGTTACGGGCTGACTGTGAACGGCACCGCATTGGAGCCCGCGGCGTTGCACCCGTCTGCGTTCGACGCCGTGACTGACCCCGGATCAACGGTTTGGGCCCCACCCGCTGGGTTGTATACGTAGACCGCCGCTGTGTCTGGCTCTGCGATCTGCGTCGCCGAGATCGCAGCGGTAAGCTGGCTACTGTTGACGAATGAGGTTATTAGGGGCGAGCCGTTCCAAACGACCACAGCGTTGGTGCTGAAATCACCCCCGTTCACGGTGAGTGAAAATCCCCCTGCTCCAGCGGTTGCACTGCTCGGCGAGATCGAACTTATCGAGGGTTTCGCCGGACAGCCACTGCAGGAGACGATGGGAAGCAGCAAAATCGCGACCGCTGCCAAAAGTGCCGATATTCCTATCGCTATCGGCATGCACGTCCACCAACGCAGCGAACGCGCAGACTCACTAGGCCGGAATTTCGAGAGGATCATCGGCGTCGCCGCACAGGTCGTCGGCAGATGTTCATCTTGATTATACAGGGGCTGGCCTGCTTCTGATTTCACAGTGCCAGCACGATTAGGACTGAGGCTGCCCCAGCTTTGCCGGTTTTGCAAAGCTGGGCACTACGGACCTCGGCGGTTCCCGAAGTTTTCCCACAGTTAGTATGTGACATCCAACCTTGCCTCCACATTTCGAATCAGCGATCATGGTCGACGCCGTGACGGTCGGCACGAGCCAACCGTCCCCCGACCATCATCCTATAAGTTCTTTGACATCAAGATTTTACCCGCAACTGATTGAGCCGAATAGATCAGACTGTCAATTCTGCGCTAATCCCATGATTCCAATAGATCGAGGGGAGGGGGGAGGGGGATACTGCTCCCGGATAAAACGAGCAATCGGCCCCGGCAAGAGCTCATCCCGCAAAGCGCGCGAAAGATTTATTTCGCGGCAGAAATCCACCGGGTAGAGGGCGCCCAGATGACTTGCTGGCAAAGGCGCAGCACGCCAGCGGAGCAGGCATTACCCAGACCATCCGAACAGCGCTGCAATTGCTGGCTGCGTCGCAAGCCTACGATCGCCTTCTGCAAATGCGTGGCAAAGTTCATTTCACTCGCACCTTCGAGCAGTTGAAACAAGATCGTTAAGACCGTTAGGGAATCGATCGTTAATGAGTCGATCGCGCAGCCGCCACTCATGATCGCAGCCGACACCAGCACTTGGATCGCGTTTCTGGAAGGCGCTCCCGGCCAGGATTCGCAACTGCTGGGGCGGGCGTTAGGAGATCGGCAGGCACTGATGATCCCCGCTGTGTTGACCGAGTTGTTAAGCGATCCCGCGCTTCCGTCCGGAGTCGCCGAAACGCTTGCAGAGATTCCAATGATTGAGGTCGAGCCAGTCTATTGGCAGCGCGCCGGTTTGCTGCGGGCGAAGGTATTGTCGATGCCCCACAAAGCTCGCCTTGGCGATGCCCTGATCGCTCAAACTTGTGTGGACCGCGGAATTCCCCTCCTGGACACGAGATAAGGATCTCCGTGCGTTTGCCAACGATGCCCGGCTCCATCTCGTGCTCTGACCGGGCACACGAACCGACACGCCCACTCGTAAGTTGCCATCCTCGCAAGCCTCAGTATGATCGTGAAAGCGGCTGCCCCCAGCGCCCGCCCACGGTTAACAATCAACGAATAACAAACAACGACTAACGACCAATCTCATGTCAGACATTCGCTGCATCGGCATTAACACGGGAGGCGGGGATGCGCCCGGCCTCAACGCCGTCATCCGCGCCGCCACCAAAGCCGCCATCGTTAAGTATGGATGGAAGGTCATCGGCATCCCCGATGGCTTCGACGGCCTCATCTGTCCGGAGAAATCGTTTGAACTCACACTCAAGGAAGTGAGCGGAATTCTGCCCCGCGGCGGAACCATTCTCGGCACCACCAACCGCGGCGATCCCTTTCATTACAAGACGGTCGAGAATGGCAAAGAAGTCTCGCGCGATATTTCCGGGCAGATCGTCGCCAACGCCGCCAAGCTCGGCATCGATGCGATCATCACCATCGGCGGCGATGGTTCGCAGAAGATCGGCTACGAACTTTTTCAGAAGGGACTGAAGATCGTCGGCGTGCCCAAGACTATCGACAACGATCTTTCGGCGACCGAGGTCACCTTTGGATTCGACACCGCGCTGCACACCGTCACCGACGCCATCGACAAGATTCACACCACCGCCGAGTCACACCACCGCGTGATGGTGGTGGAAGTGATGGGCCGTGACTGCGGCTGGATCGCGCTCGAGGCCGGCATCGCCGGAGGGGCGCACGTCATTCTCATCCCAGAAATCCCATTCACCATCGATCATGTCTGCCGCTACATCGCCGAACGGGAAAAAACCGGCAAGTACTTTACCATCGTGGTGGTGGCTGAAGGCGTGAAGCTGCCGCCCGAACTGAAAGAAAACCGCCGCGCCAGCCCTATCGGCAACCTGATCGGCAATGCCATCGCCCACGGCTCGAAAAAAGAAGTGCGCATCAGCGTGCTGGGGCATATCCAGCGCGGGGGCACGCCCTCGCCTTTCGATCGCATTCTGGCGACCCGCTTCGGAGTGGCCGCCGTTGACCTCATCGCTGCCGGGGGTTTCGGCATGATGGTCGCCCTGCACGGCGAGTCGGTCGTTTCCGTCGATGTTGCCCACGCCATCGGCCATCTCAAGTCGGTAAATCCCAACGGAGAGCTCGTTCGCACTGCCCGCGCCATCGGCATCGGATTCGGGGACTGAGGTGCCTGCGCGTCGCGCTTGCAATGCGTCTTCAGCCCTTCCGTTTTTCGAAGTCTTCGCGAGTCCGTTAGTATTCTCCGTGAGGTGGTAAGCCATGAGCCCCAGCGAGAACGGGCGTCTTGTAATTCTTAGCGGACCGTCGTGTGTAGGTAAGACTCCACTCTACAAGGCGCTGGGCAAGTTCTATCCCGAACTGCACAGACAGTTTCACAAACTTGTGCTTTTTAATAGTCGTGCTCCGCGGCCCGGGGAACGCGATGGAGTGGACTATCACTTTCGCACGCGGGCTCAAGTGGAAGCGTTGCGCACGAATGATCGCTATGCCGTTCTGGAAGTACGCAATGACCTGCAGGCGCTGGACGTTCAGGAACTCGACTCCCTACTTCAGCGTGGCCATGTTTTTTTCGAGGGGAATCCGTTCGTGGGCCAGGCTCTGCAGAGTCACTCCCGCCTTGCGAACGCGAATCGGCTGAGCATTTTCATTTCGCCGCTTTCGAGGGATGAGATCGTTTACCTGAAAGCGTCCGAGCGCAACCTGTCGCTTCAGGATTTCCTCACAGACGTCATGCGGCGTAAGCTGCTGCGGCGGACGCGCCGCCAAAAAGGCGAACTTTCGGCCGCGGACTTGGAAGACATTGAAAAACGCGCCTCCAGCGCGTACCGCGAATTGCAAGAGGCGTGGCGTTTCCAGTTTGTGATCCCGAATCACGACGGCGAGGATAGTGACAACTGGGAAGCGTTTTACTACCTGATTGGCGATGCTCGCAAAACCTTGGAAGCCTTCGCGGCCCTGCTCAAAGGTGAAGTTGCACCCGGCGTCGAGCAATGGAAAGAGGATCTTTTGCCGTCAACGCACAAGAGTTAACACGAAAGACTCTTTGCTCGCAGCCTCGGTCTTCTCTGTGATCTTGATCACAGTCAACGTGGGATCACGCATGTGACCATGCCCCAAGAGGTCCGTCGGCTCGAGGAGCGCATGTCGGGTACGATCGCCGGTTTGTCCAGTCCGTCTGCGCTACAGCGCGACCGAGAGGAACTGCGCGTCGCCCGCCTTGCCATGCGCTTGTCCCTGGTTGTGGGCGTGATGATGCTGGTGGGCAAGAGCGTTGCCTACTTCATGACGGGCTCAGCTGCCATCCTTTCCGACTTCGCCGAATCTGTCGTACATGTCGTGGCCGTCGCGTTTGCCGTGTTCAGCCTGCGGCTGAGCACAAAGCCCGCTGCGCCCAACTTTCTCTACGGCTATGAACGCATCACATTCTTTTCCGCGGGCTTTGAAGGCGCAATGATCGTTCTGGCCGCGCTGTGGATTCTGGTGGCCACAATCGAGAAATGGCTGGCCGGGTTGAAGTTGGAGCATCTGGGTTCCGGCACGCTGCTTCTGCTTGGCGCCGGCTTCCTTAACGCGGGGCTGGGATGGTACCTGCTCCGGATCGGAAAGCGCAGCCACTCGCTCATCCTCGAAGCCGACGGCAAACACGTGCTCACGGACAGCTTGACCAGCTTTGGGGTAGTGGCTGGACTTGGCCTGGTGATGCTGACGGGCTGGAAGCCGTTTGACCCGCTGATCGCGATCGCGGTTGCTGTAAACATTCTCTGGTCGGGTGGGCGTTTGGCGTGGCGGTCAGCGGTTGGCCTGCTCGACTACTCCGACCCGGAAACTGGTAAGCAGATTCGCGAGAAGCTGGACGCCATTTGCAGCGAACTTGGAGTAACTTACCACGGCGTACGCTTCCGCACCACCGGCTACCGGCAGATCATTGAAATCCATCTGCTGTTTCCCCAAGCGACTCCGGTTGGGAAAGCTCACAGTTTGGCGACCGCGATCGAGGAGCGACTGCCTGAAGAGTTAGGCCGGCGCGCCGAGGTGATCACTCACCTGGAATCGCTCGAAGACCATGCCGATGTGCATTCCCACGAACACTACACTGGGCGACCGGAGTAAGCAGGGACTTTTCAACCAGAGTCAGGGCCGCTAATCCTTCATCATGGCATCAATCAGCGCGTAGAGTTGGCTGGCGTCCTTCATCTCCACGTAGGGCCTTTCCGGATGGCGGCTGCTGACCACATACACGGTGGGCGTGTGTTCGAGCTTGATCGCTCTGCCCAAATCACGGTCGGCGTTCACCTCGGCGGCGAACTTGCCTTGCGGATCGATCACGAAAGGCAATTCTACTTTGTGTTCGCTGGCGAACTTTTCAGCATAGCCGCGCAAGTTCTGCGGATTGATCTCGAACTGATTCGCGAAAATATAGTCGCGAAATTCGTTGCCCAGCTCTTTCGAATTTTCATCGAAATAGCGCGCAATCACGGCGGCGTCGTAAGACCAGTTGTGCATGGGCAAGGGAAAGTCATGGCGAATCAGCGGAATCTTGTACGTCCTGGAAGCCTGCTCAAGAATAGGCGACACGCGGCGGCACTGCGGGCACTGCAGATCCTCAAACACCACGATAGCCACCTGCGCGCCCTTGGGCGGACGCAACACTGGGTTCACCGGCTCATTCGCCGCCGCGCACAAACTGGCAGCTAGCACTAACACCAATAGCGAGAGAAGGAGGGAATGATTTTTGGACATGTTTGTCATCACGGCCTGCTTTTATGGTAACCGATGCGGCGGCGTGATGTCAGGATGCCGCCTTTGAGTCTCGCCAAAGTATGCGCGAATGTTTGGGCGCAGGAGGTAAATCAGCAACGCTCCTGCAATGGAGAGGCCAACGCCGCCACGCAGTAAGTCTCCTCTGAGGCAATTGACCAGATCTCCCAAAACCTGAGTGGCGACAATCGCTATGCATAATCTCCATCCCCAGTGCCGGCGGCGAAGCCAGCCCACTCCAGCCAGCGCCAGGACCGCGGCCAGAACCGGGAATGCAATCCCGACCAGCTTGCCAAAAGGCGCAAGCTGCTGCCAGCCGCGCGGATTGAGTGCCCAGACTCGGTCAAGAACTGTTCCTCGCCAAATCAAAGTCACCCCGGCGAGAGAAGCCATCACGGAGCCAAAGAATAGAAACGCGCCGATAGCCGCGAATAACAGGGGTCTTGCCCGCACGGCCCCAGTATGGACAGGGTGAAAGTGATTCTCCATTTGCCGACTATAAAACAGAACAACGTCGCATCGGTTCGAAAGCCATGTGACTCAAGCGGCGAACCTGTCTTCCGGCAAAGCTTTCCTTACCGAGAACCTACAGTCAACGCGCTATAGTAGAAGCTTAATGCTCGCGTCGGTTTGCTGGAGTTAACTGGGTGAAGCTAACTAATTGGAAGCAGACCTCGTAAAAAAGATGGTGAAACTCTCTTCTCGATTGCATCTTTATCGGAGCTCCCTGCTCTTCGTCGTAGCTGTCTTGCTGCTTGGGGTTTCCGCTTGCAGCCGTAGGGGCCAGCGGGTGCTGGAAGTCAACTACGTATCGGTTGCTGAGGCCACGCTGCGCGACCGGGTGGCCCCCGTCTATAACCACGTGGGAACCGTGAAGAACGGCGAGCGGGTGGAGGTTTTGGAGCACGAAAAGCGCTTTTCCCGGGTGCGCACGACGAGCGGCGCCGAAGGTTGGATCGAGCAACGCTACCTGGTAGATCAGCAGACCTACAACGCTCTGCAGAAACTCACGCAAGAAAACCTTAACGATCCAGTGCAATCTCCCGGTGTGCTGCGGAATGAAACGAATTTGCACATTACCCCCTCTCGCGAGGCCGAGCATCTGTACCAGCTTCCATCCGGCGCGAGAGTCTCCGTGCTGAAACGCGCTACAGCGGAGAAGCAACTGGGATCGGTAGCCGAGCCCGCCAGAGTTGAGGGCAGATCTTCCGGTGGAAGGTCATCTTCCGGCCCCGTGTTAGAGGACTGGTGGCTGGTGCGCGATGCCGACAACCGCGTGGGGTGGGTGCTGGCCCGAATGGTGGACCTCGACGTCCCGCTCGACATCGCACAATATGCCGAGGGCCAGCGCATCGTCGCATTCTTTGCGCTGAATCAGGTGCTGGATAGCGGAAAGGAGGGCACCGGCAAGAATGTCTCACAGTATTTGTGCGTCCTCACCGAACCACACGACGGCCTGCCCTACGATTACGATCAGATTCGCGTTTTCACCTGGAACGTGAAAAAGCACCGCTACGAAACCGCCTACCGCGAACACGGCCTGAACGGCGTGCTGCCGGTAACCGTGACCAGCGAGAACTTCGATAAGGAAGGCGTGCTGCCGGTTTTCATTCTGCGAGTGAAAGACGACAGCGGGAACGTCGACGAGCGCAAATACAAATTGAATACGCCCATTGTGCGCAGAGTGCTGGCTCCGGGCGAGCAGAAGCAAGAACCGCGGCGCGCGAAGCATAGGAGCTAGTGGGCAAGCCGCCTAACTCTTGATTTTGGTCGAAGCTGCGCCAAGAATTTCCCGGCCTTTTTTCTCCTGGACGAAAACCGTTACGTGCAGATTCGCAAGGTCCCAATGGGAGTTAAATTTCACAACCGGATCTCCTGCGAAAGAAACTGATGCCCCGTTCGCTTCCGCGACCCCTATCTTCCGCAAGGAACGCAACGTCGCAACATGGTGCAGAACGTGGCCGGCGTTCTCTCCCAGGCTCACCGAGGAATGCAGGCCGTCTTCCGTTACCGCCAACCACACCTCGGCCACATCGCCGGACGCGTTCTGCGTAAGCTTTCCCACCGACACGGTAAAGCGCTGTGATCCCTTTGCTTCCGCGTTGCCGGGTGTGATCGCAATCTCTGTTTTCGGGCCGCGTGCCGCCTTTCCGATTTCGAACTCTGCTTTTCGCGCGTTACTGCCCACGAACTGGCTACGGCCGTCGACGACGAGTTCCGGCGTGTACGGGTCATTCTGGAATAACGCAGCATAGTCTTGCTGCCGCTGCGTCCAGTCCGCAGAAGAAAAGGGATCGATCCATCCATCGTGATTCCAATAGTCGACGTGCTCTTCCAGCGCGATGATCTCTGCTCCAGCTACCGGCTGTTGTTGCTCCAACTGCTGCAGCAATGCATCCGCCGGCGGACAACTAGAACACCCCTCGGAAGTGAACAGCTCAATCACCACTGGCTGGCGCACGGCTTCGGCGGCAGAGCTTTGTGCTTTCGCTTTGGCCGGGAGCGCACACACAAGAAGCAACGCAAACGATATGTTTACCGCTGCGACTAAACAATATCTCATCGCTCCCCTCTCGCTCTTTACTCAGAGTGGATGCCTGTCCTACCGGGAAAGTTACACGAGTCGGCCAGCGGCTAGCAGTAAAAGTCAGCGATGCTCTTTACCACCCAGCGTTGTTCGTCTTCGGTGAGTTCGGGGAACATGGGCAGAGCTAGCACCTCTTTGGCGGCGCGCTCAGCTTGCGGAAAGTCACCTTCGCGATAGCCAAGATAAGTGAAGCAAGGCTGCAGGTGCAGTGGAAGCGGATAGTAGATTTCTGTTCCGATCTTGCGCGCGGTGAGGAACTCGCGGAGTTCGTCGCGGCGGAAGGCCCGGACGACGTACTGGTGAAACACGTGATGTGCCTTGGCAGAGGTCAGCGGGAGCTGAATGGGTGCGGCATTCTCAGGTTGCTCACCGGTTGATGTGAGGCCGGCCGCGGCGAAGAGCTGATCGTATCTTGAGGCACGCTCGCGGCGGGCTTCGTTCCATCGTTCCACATATTTCAGTTTTACTCGCAGGATCGCGGCCTGGATAGCGTCGAGGCGGCTGTTCCATCCCAACTCGTCGTGAATGTAGCGGCGCGGACTGCCATGATTCCGCAGGCGGCGCACATGGGCCGCCATCTCGGGGCTGTTGGTAGCTACTAACCCGGCGTCGCCGTAAGCGCTGAGATTTTTTGTGGGATAAAAACTAAATGCGGCGCATGCGCCCATGGATCCAGCAGCCTGCCGGCCCCAGCGCGCGCCGATGGCCTGCGCCGCGTCTTCGATCAGGGACAAATGGAACTCGTCAGCCAGTTCCTGGAGCGACTCCATGTTTGCGCACTGACCGTAGAGATGCACCGGAAGCAGCGCGCGCAGTTTGTCGCGCTTGCTGCCGCGCAGAAAAGACCCCACCTGAGCGGGATCGAGATTGAAGGTGCGCGGGTCGATATCGGCAAACACCGGACGGGCGCCGGCCCGCGCAATCGCGCTGGCCGACGCGAAAAAGCTGAAGGGCGTGGTGAGAACCTGATCTCCGGGCTGTACGCCTGCGGCGACCAGAGCCAGCCACAAAGCGTCGGTGCCGGAGGCGCAACCCACCGAATCGGAAGCTCCGCAGAATCCCGCCAGTTCGCGCTCGAAAGCCTCCACCTCAGACCCCAAGATGTAATGTTGCGAAGCGCAGACGCGGCCCACGGCCGCCAGAACCTCGACACGCACTTGTTCGTACTGCCTCTGCAGATCTAGCATGGGCACGGAATCGAGCGCCGCCGCGGACGGCGAGTCGGGCTGTCCCGGCCCTGGTTTGGACGCTCCGGACTTCGTGGAAGAAGTGGTCACGGAAGGGAGATTGTAACAGCGTAGGCGACCACCTCAGAGCTTTTTGAAGCGACAGTCATTATGCCCTTTCGGGTCGTCGGAAGTTCTTATTCAGTATGGGGTTGAGGCCAAAGCCGCAAATTTATACCGTTTTTTATAGATGCTATCCAGAAAAATGTGTTTTCCAGGAATAATCAGGTAGACAAACTTGCTTATCTCTATGAATAGGCAGGGCTTTTATCGATTGTGATCATGGAAGGAGATTTGCACGCAGCCCTAGCTACTGCGCAATTATTTGTTGCATTGTTCACCCTGCGTTCTGGATCAAGGCCGAAAACGAGCGGGTCTCGATAAAGAGGAGAAAGAAGAATGCCGAGTATCAGGTTTTGCTTGGGAATGACTCTGATTGTCTTGGTCGTTTCTGCGGTGTCACTGGCACAGACCGGTTTGATTGCCGGGACCGTGACCGATACGAGCGGCGCTGTGGTGCCGGGGGCAGACGTGACGGTTCGCAATACCGCGACCAACCAGTCCCATGGAACCACCAGCGGCGCGAGCGGCACTTATACCGTGACCGATCTCCCCGTCGGCCCCTACGAAGTCACGGTGAAGAAAGACGGCTTCAAGGTCTTTCGCCTTCCCAGCATCGAATTGACGGTTGCACAATCGCTCACGGTGGATGCGAAACTAAGCCCCGGCGCGGCCACGGAAGAAGTGACGGTGCGGGCTGACGCTGAGCAAGAGATAGATCTGGAAACTTCGCAGATCTCCAACTTGGTCGATGAACGCGAGATGCAGAGCTTGCCTCTGATCACGCGCAATCCATACCAACTGGTGTTGCTGTCGCCAGGGACATCGCAGACCGATAGCTCAAACGGCGGTGTTTCCGTAAACGGTGCGCGCGACCGGAACAACAACTTCTTGCTCGATGGCGTGGATAACAACGATACCTCCGTGCCTGGTCAAATGGGCGGAGTGCTGAACGCCAATCCGGAGTCGACGGAGGAATTCCGCGTCATTACCGACAACTTCAACGCCGAGTACGGTCGCAACACCGGCGCCATCATCGATGTGGTCACCAAGAGCGGAACTAATACTCTCCATGGAAACGTCTACTACTTCGGGCGTTGGAACGGTTTCGGAGGAGCGCGCGACTATTTTAACCCCGGCGTTGGCATAAACGCGGGTCCGATGAATCCTTACATTCGTCACCAGTTCGGGTTTTCCATTGGTGGTCCCATCATCAAGAACAAAACGTTTTTCTTCTTTAACGACGAGATGGATCGCTTCCTAACCACGCTGACGAACACGGCTGTAATCCCCACACAGGGCTTTCTGAATGGGATGTTCGACTACACCTACGTCGACACCAGCTTCGTTCAGCACACAGTCCCGATTGACCTGGTCGATACCCCAAGCGGTGGCGGGAATAACCCCTCGGCGAACTTCCCCGCGGGCAGTTACGTCGGCAACCCCATTCCGGCTGATCCAACCATGCAAAAGGTCTTCGCGTATTATCCGATTGCGCCCGCAGCTTCGTCGTTTAACGGAATCTCGGGAACAACTTTTTTCCCGAGCACGTCGAACACTCATAGCTACAATCCAATCGTCAAGTTCGATCACCGTTTCAACGATCGCGAGTCCCTCAGCCTGCGCTATGCCTATGACCATTTTTACGATCCCAATCCGTTCCACGCGGATTTCCTGCCGGGTGGAATCGGAGACATTTCGTCCAAAGATATCGACGAGGGTCTGGCGGTGCAATTGACCTCAACCTTGAGCAACCACTTGGTCAACAATCTCCAGTTTGGATGGAACCATATCTACGCAACCTTCTACCTCCCCAAAGCGACTACGAACGAGTTGGACGCCCCGGGGGGAACAGACGCCGTGGGAAACGGCTGGGACTACGCCTTGGATCCGTTCAGCAGCTTCGCCAGCACATTGTCTGGGGCGGATATGCAAGCCCGCAAAACGGGTACGATCAGCTATACGGAGAGTCTTAGCTGGGTCCATGGGAATCACACCTTCAAATTTGGTTTCGACTTCCGCGATGTGGGTGAAGGCGGCTTTGACGATTTCACATCCCGCCGCCAGCTTACCCTGGACCCGGAAGCTGCGTTTGAAGGTTTCAATCCTGGGCAATCGGCGCCATCGGGCCCCACGCCCTCAGGACTGGTTGCCAATGCGCCATATCTTGCGGACGGGACCGACCCTGACCGAGCGTTGGTGGATTCGGCGGATGCTTATTACGCCGACGTGATTGAGGACGCCCAGTCCCAGTTCTTCAACAAGACCGGCGTCCGGCAGCCCACGGACAACAAGATTTTCAAACAGCATGAATTCGACTGGTACGGTCAGGACACGTGGAAGATTCGGCCAAACTTCACCCTGAACCTAGGAATGCGTTATCAGCTCAACGGCGTCCCGTACGAGACCAGCGGAAATCTTTCCAACCTGCTGCAAGACCCCGGCACGTTCTTAACTGGCCAGGCCGTGACCTTCACCGTCGTAGGGCCCGGCTCAGGCCACCAGCTCTACCAGCCGGACTACAAAGATATTGAGCCGCGCGTTGGGTTCAGTTGGGATCCATGGAAGGACGGCAAGACCGCCGTCCGGGCAGGATTCGGCATCTTCCACGACCGCACGTTCGGCAATGCGTTCGGAAATGTCCGGGCCGATCCACCCTTTCAGGCGTCCTATACCAACTACCCTGGGATAACCAACACGGGGGAGTACGGGGAGACAATCAACAACGCCTTCGGTTCCGGCACCTTTCCCGGCTGTACAGCGGGAGTTCCTCCTTGCGCCCAACCTCCCGTCCAGGCGGTTTCACCGTCGATTCCCGATGAGTCGCTAGTGTCGGGTATCGTGGTGTTCGATAGTCACTTCCCCAATGCTGCCAGCAACAACTGGAATTTGGATATTCAACGGCAATTGCCGGGCAACAACGTCCTAGATGTTGCCTATGTAGGGGCGCAGGGCGTGCACATTTACGGTCAACGAGACGGAAACCCGCCCGATCCAAATTTGGTTGCCGAGTTGGTCGCATATTGTAGCAATCCGTCCAACGCCTACGGCTGCTCCCCGGAAACGGTCAGCGGCTCGTTGCTCTATGAGGGCTTTGAATTCGGCTATCTCCCGTTCGACGCAGTCAATAATAACGCGCTGTTTCAGCCCGACTACCAGATCAACGAATTCAACTCCATCTATCACGGCCTGCAGACCAAGTTCACGCATCGCATGAGCCACGGGCTGCAGATACAGGGCGCTTACACTTGGTCGCATGCTCTCGACGACTCCGTCGATCCTCTCACGCCCGCCGTCGGAGCACACACGTTTCCGCGCAACTCCCGCAATTTGTCTCAAAACTACGGCAATTCCGACAACGACACTCGGCACGTGGCGGTGATCAACTATATTTGGGAACTGCCTTTTGGCCGTGGCAAGGGATATCTCAACCATGGGGCGGTGGGGAGGATTCTGGAAGGCTTCGAGCTCGACGGCATATTTACCGCACAGACCGGACATCCCTTCCAGGTTCGCGGTACCGAGGACACGCAGAGGACGGGGATCGCAGCCTGGGGTTACCAGGTCGGAAATCCCTTCGGCTCGGGAGCCGGTTGTGGCCTTACCCCGGCGCCGGGTTCCGGTTATGCTTACATCTCGAACGAATGTGCTTTTACCAATCCTCCATTCGGAGAGGCGTCCAACAATGAACGCAACCAGTGGTATGGGCCGGGATTCTGGGATTGGGATGTGACCCTAGCCAAGAGGATGAGCATTACCGAGCGGGTCAAAGCTGAACTGCGCTTCGAGGGCTACAACATTCTCAATCACCCGCACTTCCTCAATCCGGGAACGGATCCCCTTGGCGAAAACAATCTGATCGGGCAGTCAGAGTTTGGGGTCATTACCAGCACCTTCGTTCAGCCTGACGGGACCACGTCAGCGCGCCAGATTCAGGTGGCCTTGAAGATCGTCTTCTAGCGCGTCACCCCTGTCTTTTCTCGGCCTGCGGCAAATTTGCCGCAGGCCTTTTCTTCCTTTTACAAGTTCGAGAGAAACACTTGGATTTAGATATTTCGAGCTGATTGACACTGAATGCAATGAGGGATCCCGAGAGGCCCCTGATTTTTTAGCCAGATACGCTCGCCTCTTGGAGCACGCCTACTTCCCGAACACGGGGTAGTGGCTCGCTGCCCCCATGAAGAACAGGAGCACTACCGACAGAAACGCGTTGGCTCGCGATGCCAGGAAGGCTTGGCGGGCCATGGCTTTGGCTTTGTCGGGGATGGGCGTGCCGTTGGTGGCGTTGTCGCGGGTCCACTGAATCAGGCGTTTCTGGATACGCCAGATTACTCCCCAGACATTGAGCATCATGACCCAGCCGATGCCCCCGCCGATGCCGATTGCGAGCAGGCGATTGCTTTCCCAACCGTGGCTGTTGAGGCTCAGGAAGAGCCAGGCTGCGACCGCGACGACCACCGCATAGACCACGCCGATGAATGCGCCTTTATCGAAGATTCCCTTACCGGGGATGAGGCAGGCGTAGAGCACTCCCCAGACAATCGTCCAGATCAGAAAGAAGCTGCCCATCGCGGTGCCGCTGCTGGCGCCTCCGTTGTGCGCATCGACCGCGACGATGTTTCCCCAATAGATCAGGCCGGCCAGAACGGTCAGCACGGCCGACATGCGGAACCACCACAGAGCGCGCGTCATCAGCGGGGGCATGACTTTGCCCCTGGTCGCGGCATCGAGTTCCTTCATCACGGGGACGTTCACCAGATTAAAGAAATAGAGAAGGCCGATCCAAGTGATACCTGCGAGAAAGTGAATCCAGCGGACGAACATGAGGAAGTTAGTGTTGAAGTCGCGGGGGATGTGGATTTGTGATGCAAGAAAAGTAGCGAGAGCAGCGCTTGCCATGATGCCTCCTAAAATCTAACCGGTAACGCCCACGCCGGGGATTGTACACAACAGCCGGGGTGATGGGAGAAAGAACAACGGCAGAAGCCTTCACGCAGTGAAAGAAAACCGGTTTCCACAGATTCTCGGTTGAAAAGCGCGAGGGGACGCCGTATGGTACTCGCAGCTACCTGCCAGGCGGCACAGCCTCGGGAAACCGCGGCGGCGAAGAGGCAGGCTAACCCCCCGTGTTCCTGATGCGGGAAGACCAGTGCGGGAAGATCAGTGCTGGAAGACCGCGAGGGACATGCTGTTGCTATGAACTTGCCCGGGAGACTGCGGACCGGGCAGGTGTTGGAGTTCAAAAGAATTTAAGGAGATCGGCTATGGAAAGCAGCAAGCCGGCGCAGAACATCCAGGATTCCTTCCTGAACACGGCCCGCAAGGAGCGCTTGAACATCACCATCTACCTGCTGAGCGGAGTGAAGTTGACGGGCCGAATTCGTTCCTTTGACAAATATTCCGTGGTGCTGGAGGCCAGCGGGCAAGAACAATTGATCTTCAAGCACGCCATCTCGACCGTGGTGATGGGCCGAACGGGGTCGCATGTGGCGCACCTGGCGCATCCCGAGGCGAAGGCCGCGGGCGCGCCCGGAGCGGCGGCATCCTCATCAGCGGGGCCGACGGCGGTTCCAGCGGCGAGCGCCTCGGGCACCGAAGGGTAGGGGCGTTTTCGGTTTGCGCAGTTCTCATCCCAAGAAGACCCGCGATGGGGCCACCGGAGCGGGACGTGTGCCTCTCGGCGCCGAGCCGCCTCGCAACAATAGTGAAAACTCACAGGAACGCGCGTTCCTGGTGGGCATTGATGTGCGCACGCGAGGACGCAACGCCCGCGGCACGGTAACCGCGCAGGCACAGGCGGCCCGCGATGCGGCGTCCGCTGCGCCGAGCGTCGGCGCAAAGTTGCAGAGTTCAGGACAGACTTCAGGACAGGGCTCGGGACAAAGCACGGGCAAATCCATCACCAACAAGTCGAGCGTCCCGGAGTTTGACGCGGAAGAATCGTTGGCGGAATTGCGCACTCTGGCGGGGAGCGCGGGCGCGAAGGTTGTCGGGGAAATTCTGCAGCGGCGTGACCGGCCCGATCCCGCGACTTTGATCGGCGCGGGCAAGCTCGAGGAAATTGCGGGCGCGGCCGCATCGGTGAATGCCGACCTGCTTCTCTTCGATCACGACCTGAGTGCTTCACAGCAGCGCAATATCGAAAAGATTGTTCACCGGCGGGTGATCGACCGCACGCAGTTGATCCTCGACATTTTTGCCCGGCACGCGCGTACCCGGGAAGGCCAGTTGCAAGTTGAGCTGGCGCAGTTGCAATATCTGCTGCCGCGTCTCGCGGGGCGTGGGGTGGAGATGTCGCAACTTGGCGGGGGCATCGGCACGCGCGGTCCGGGTGAGACGCAGCTTGAAACTGACCGGCGGAAAATCGCCCGGCGCGTGCGGCACGTGGAGCAGCAACTGGAAAACGTCCGGCGCATCCGGGCGCAGCAGCGGCAGCGGCGGGAATCGGCTCCGGTAGCGACGGTGGCGCTGGTGGGGTATACGAATGCGGGGAAATCGACGCTGTTCAATGCGCTGACCCGGGCTGCCGTGCTGGCTTCGCCGCGCATGTTCGCTACGCTGGATCCCACGATTCGGGCGGTCGTGCTGCCGTCAAAGCGCAAGGTGCTGCTCTCCGACACAGTCGGATTTATTCGCAGCCTGCCGCACACGCTGGTCTCGGCATTTCGCGCCACGCTGGAAGAGGTGCAGCGGGCGTCGCTGATCCTGCATGTATCCGACGCTAGCAGCCGGCTCTCGGCGGAGCAGGACGCGCAGGTGGAGATCGTCCTGAAAGAGTTGGAAGTAGAGAAGAAGCCGCGGCTGCGGGTGATGAACAAAGTCGATCTGCTGGACGAAGAAGTCGCAGAGACTTTGATGAACGACGCCTTGCGGGATGACTTGAACACGGTGTACGTGTCAGCGGCGGAGGGAACAGGGCTGGATCGATTGCTGGCGCGCATTGACGCCATGATTGAGGAAGACCCGGTCAGCCGCGTGCATCTGCGCGTGCCACAGAAAGAAGGGAAGGCCCTGGCCATGCTCGAAGCGAAGGCTCGGATTTATTCGCGGACCTACAAGGACGGAGCGGTGGAGTTGGAAGTGGAGGCGCCGGAGTCGGTCGTGAGAAGGATGAGGGAGTGGGTCGCACAGTGAACTCTCATCGGCGACCTGTTAGCCGGTGGCCGAGACGCTTTCCGCGGAGGCGTTGTTCAAAGGCGGGATTCTGATAGAGTGAGCCCTCGATTTTAGAGCTCGATTTTTTCATCGAAGCGAGGTGCAAGGTGAGCACCCAGTTCCGCCTGTTGATCGCTCTGTTCTGTTCCTCGGTTGCAGCTTTTACCCAGCAGGCAACAGCTTCGCCGCAGAATCAGCCTCCCCCGCAAATGCAGTCTGGCGCGCAGACGACCACCCCCGCGCAACCGAACGGCACGGCGCAGCAGCCAGCCGGCGGAAAGTCTGCCGTTGACCCGGCTCTCAATCACCGCATCTGGCTCGACGTGGTAGTCACCGACAAAGCTGGTAATCCACAGCCGGGACTGCAGCAACAGGATTTTTCCATTTTGGATGACAAACTGCCGCTGAACATTGCTTCGTTCCGCGCCGTGAATGGAACCCGCCCAGCTGAACCTTTACGACTGATCATCCTTCTTGACGCCGTCAATGCGGGTGTCCAAACCTTGGGCTTCGAGCGACTGGAGCTGGAGAAATACCTGCGCCAGAATAACGGCCATCTCTCTCTGCCAACTTCTCTGGTTTTCTTGACGGATACCGGCACGGAGGTCGAGCCCACGACTACGCTGGACGGAAACGCGCTCGCCGATTTAGTCGGTTCCAAGGAAACGGGGCTTCGCATCAGCGGACGAGCACAGGGAATCTACGGTGCCATTGACCGCATGAGCCTTTCTATCCAGACTTTGAAAACCCTTACAGCTTACGAGGCAAACCAACCTGGAAGGAAGCTTCTGCTTTGGTTCAGTCCGGGATGGTCCTTACTTTCCGGGCCGGGGATCGATCTCAGCAAAAAAAATCAAGAGCGGCTATTCGACACCATCGTAAGCTTTTCCCGCGATCTTCGAGAGTCCCGAATCACACTGTACAGTATTGATCCGCTAGGCTCATCGGAGGCGGGAACTTTTCGGACTTTTTTTTACAAAAGCTTCCTCAAAGGGGTGCCCTCGGCCCAAAAGGCTCTCGATGGTGATCTTGCGTTACAAGTTCTTGCGACCCAGAGCGGAGGGAAGGCCCTCAACTCGAACAACGATCTTACCCAATTGATTGCAAGCTGTGTAGTCGACGTCAAGGCATACTACACCCTCGCCTTTGACGCTCTTCCATCCGACCATCCTGACGAATATCACAGCCTCGACGTCAAAGTCGACAAGCCGGGCCTCATCGTACGGACGCGGACGGGATACTACGCGCAACCTTATAAAGAGGAACGAAAATGATTTATTGTTTCGGGCGAGCGGCCAAGGACACAAATTTAAATGGGCCGGCAACCAAGAAGCGGTGACATTCCTTGGCTATCGGCCCATTCGATCCTGAATTGGATCGGAGGTGATATCTCAATGCTAATCCTCTTTACCGGGAAGTCAAGGATTAGTTGCAGGTTTCTGCATAGCTCGCCAAATCAGGGTTTAGGTGGCGGAATTCGACCATTCTGAGACCTTTTTCCGGGTCGAACAATCGCATCAAAATCAAGCCTTTGCGTTGACATAAACTGCTGCGGACGTTAGACTTAACAGTTTTCATAGCCCTCATTTTCCTGTATAGCCGCTCAATGGATCAAACGTTACGACAAGTAGGCGAATTACTGCTTGGGTCCATACCCACAATAATTCTTCTCGCGCTGCTCTATGCGCTCTATGCAACGATTGTGCACAAGCCGTTGCGGCGCGTGCTGGAAGAGCGGCGCAGCAAGACAGAAGGCGCGGTCGAGAAGGCGCGCGCCGACATTGCTGCAGCCGAGGCGCGCACGTCAGAATACGAGCAGAGGTTGCGCGAGGCGCGAGCGACCGTGTTCCGCGTGCAGGAAGCTCGGCGCAAGGCAGCGCTGGATGCGCGGACTGCGGCACTGAGCCAAGCTCGCGACAAAGCCCAGGCGCAAGTGCAGGCTGCGAAGGCTGACATCGAGAAGGATCGAGAAACGGCGCAGAGTGGTTTGCAGAAGGAACTGCAGGCTCTGGCAGCGGAGATCATGCGGCGGGTACTGGAACCAGCCGGAGCAGGACGTTAGGTGTTTCCGCGTGGGATGTCGAAAGTTACGATTCCGGAAATAAGAAATATGGATTTTGTGAAAAAGATCTTTCGGGCGAGTCTCCTGGCATGGCTCTTGATGAGCTTGGCCGGGGCCACGGGATCGCTGCGCGCCCAGGGCCAGCCGGCAACACCCCAGAAGCAACAAGAGTCGTCCGGCGCGAGTAAGCAGCGAGGTGTTGGCCAGCAACTGGCGCATGCGACTCGGGAAGCCGCTGGCGAAGAAAAAGACGAGAGGGCCGAATTTAAGCAGTCGGCATCGGTGAGGCTGATTGCGAAGTGGACGGGGATGAGCCTGCAGCACGCGTATTGGTTGAGCGTGTTGCTGAATTTTGTTGTGATTGCCGCGGTGATCATCTGGGCCGCCGGTAAGTATTTGCCGGGAATGTTCAACGCCCGTACGGCGGCGATCCAGAAAGCGATGCAGGAGGCGCAGAGGGCCAGCGAAGAAGCGCGGCGGCGGCTGGCCGAGATCGAATCGCGCCTGATGAAGCTGGATGTGGAGATTGGCATGATGCGCGACTCCGCCGAGAAGGAAGCCGGAGCCGAGGAAGCGCGCATCCAGGCGGCGGTTCAGGAAGATGCGCGGAAGATCGTGGAATCGGCGCAGCAGGAAATCGCTGCAGCTGG
The DNA here is from genome assembly GCA_963786075.1 of uncultured Acidobacteriaceae bacterium. Taxonomy (GTDB): domain Bacteria; phylum Acidobacteriota; class Terriglobia; order Terriglobales; family Acidobacteriaceae; genus Sulfotelmatobacter. Next base: position 61,382 of record CAWAYA010000006.1, read on the forward strand.
CAAGGCCGCGCGCCGCGAGCTGACAGCTTACGCGGCTGATCTGGCGGTCGGGTTGGCGCAGAAACAGATTCATGTTGATGCGGCAACCGATCAGGCGCTGGTGCATAGGTTTGCCGGGGAACTGGGTTTGTCTGAGGCTTCGGGGCCGGGAAAGGACGGGCGCTGAAGCATGGCTTCCGTTGCCAGCACGTACTCCCGGGCATTCGCAGATGTCGTCCTGAGCAAGCATCTCGACGCCGATCGTTCGATTGCGGAATTACGCACGATCGCCAGCCTGCTCGACGAAAGTTCGGTGCTGCGGCGAGTGTGGGAGAATCCAGCAATTCCCGCTGACCAGAAGCGGCGTGTGCTGGACGTAATCGCCAAGCGTGACGGCATTTCAACCCAGGTGAGGAATCTGGTCGCGGTGCTGATCGATCATCGGAGAACGCATTTTCTGGATCCCATCATCTTGCAGCTGGCGAAGGAACTCGATGCGCGCCTGGGATTCGCCGAGGCCGAGATCACCAGCGCTCGCGCTCTTGGCGATGCGGAGAAGCGCGAGTTCGAGGCTCAGGTTGGCAAGTTGACCGGCAAAAAAGTCCGGGCTCAATACGGGCAGGACGCTTCTCTTCTGGGAGGCGCGGTGCTCCGCATCGGCAGTACGATCTACGACGGTTCGGTGAAGGGGCAACTGGAGAGGATTCGGGAAGAAATAAGCGGCACTTAGCAATTGGCAGTCAGCAATTGGACAATTGCTAACTGCCAAGTGCTAAATGCTGACGACAGCGAATTGAGGGCTGGAACCTGATTCTATGGCACAAATCAAGGCAGACGAAATTACGAAGTTAATCCGCGAGCAGATTGAGAACTACGAATCGAAGATCTCCGTGGACGAAACTGGCACGGTCATCACGCTCGGCGATGGTATCGCGCGCGTGTATGGGCTCGACAAGGTGATGGCCGGCGAACTTCTTACCTTCCCGCACGGCGTGGCCGGCATCGCGATGAACCTGGAAGAAGACCAGGTGGGCGTGGTGCTGCTCGGCGAATATACCGAGATCAAAGAAGGCGATGAAGTGAAGCGCACGGGCCGCATCATGAGTGTGCCCGTAGGCGATGCCATGATCGGGCGTGTGGTCGATTCGCTCGGCCGTCCCATCGACGACAAGGGCCCTATCGCGACGGATAAGTTCATCGCCCTGGAACGCCTGGCACCCGGCGTCATCGACCGGCAACCCGTGCGCGAGCCCATGGCGACCGGACTGAAGGCCATCGACAGCATGATCCCGATTGGCCGCGGCCAGCGCGAGTTGATCATCGGCGACCGGCAGACCGGAAAGACGGCGGTCGCGCTCGATACCATCATCAACAGCAAGGGCAACAACCTGGTTTGCATTTATAACGCGATCGGGCAGAAGCGGTCGTCGATTGCGCAGGTGGTGAAGATTCTCGAAGATTATGGCGCGATGGAGTACACCATCGTCGTAGCGGCGTCGGCCTCGGAACCCGCGCCCATGCAGTACATTTCGCCGTACGCGGCAACGGCCATCGGCGAATATTTCCGCGATACCAAGCGGCACGCGCTGGTGATTTACGACGATCTCTCGAAGCACGCGGCGTCGTATCGTGAGATTTCGTTGCTGTTGCGGCGGCCGCCGGGGCGCGAGGCGTATCCCGGCGACGTGTTCTACCTTCACTCGCGCCTGCTGGAGCGCTCCGCCAAGTTAAGCGACAAGAACGGCGGCGGATCGCTGACGGCTCTGCCCATCATTGAGACGCAAGCCGGCGACGTTTCCGCCTACATTCCGACCAACGTGATTTCGATCACCGACGGTCAGATCTATCTCGAAACTGACCTGTTCAACCAGGGCGTGCGCCCTGCCGTAAACGTTGGTTTATCGGTAAGCCGCGTCGGCGGCAGCGCACAGATCAAGGCCATGCGGCAAGTGGCCGGAACCTTGAAGCTCGAACTTGCGCAATACCGCGAACTGGCAGCGTTTGCGCAGTTCGGCAGCGATCTCGATAAAGCCACGCAAGCGCAGCTCAATCGTGGGCAGCGGCTGGTCGAACTGTTGAAGCAGAACCAGTTCTCTCCGCTGCCCTTCTCCAAACAGATTCTGATCATCTTCGCCGGCACGGGAGGATTTCTCGACGACCTCCCGGTGAATCAGGTCCGCGATTTCGAGAAGGAACTGTACGAGTACGTTGACGCAACGCAAGCTGGCCTGTTGCGCACCATCATGGAGAAAAAGATTCTCGATGACGGATTGAAGGCCCAGTTGACCGATGTGATCAAGCAGGCAAAGCAGCAGTTCGTGGCGAGCAGGGAAGCAGTAGCGAAGTAGCGCCGAGTGCCTGGTAGCACGCGCAGAGCAAGACTCGAGACGCGGGACTCTGGGCTCGGGACTCGAACCAATGGCTAACATTCTCGATATTCGTCGCCGTATTCGCAGCGTGGTAAACACGCGGCAGATCACCAAGGCCATGAAAGTGGTCTCGGCGGCCAAACTCCGCCGTGCGCAGGATCGCGCTTTGTCGGCGCGTCCCTATGCGCTGATGCTCACGAATGTGTTGAAGTCGCTGGTGGCGCGGGCGGAGATTTACGATCCGGAAACCGGTGAGCCGAAGCATCCTTTGTTGGCGCAACGGCCGGAGAAAACTATTTTGTTGATCGTCGTTACCGGAGACAAGGGACTGGCAGGCGCGTTTAGTGCCAACGTCACCAAAGCGGCCAGCCGGTTTATCGAATCCAAGGCAGGGAAGAATATCGACATTGAGGCGATCGGCCGCAAGGGACGCGACTTTTTGCGGCGTCGCTATCCGGCGGCGCCGGTGCAAACGCGCAGCCTGGCCGAGGCCGAAGAATCACTGGAGACGGAGCCCGAGACTGCGGAGCGTGCTGGGGCGATACAAATTACGGGAGAGCATGTTGGCGTTCTCGGCAAATTGGAGTTTTCCCAGGCCCGGGCTCTGGCGGAACGTGTGATCAAGCGTTACCAGCGCGAGGAGATTGATTCTGTATACGTCGTATTCAACGAATTCAAGTCGGTGATTGCACAGCGGCTCATCGTGGAACAGATTCTTCCCATCGAACAGATCGGCGAGCCGGCGGTTCGTCTGGCTGAAGAGATGACGGAAGAAGAAAAGAAGAAAGCCAAGGAAGCGGCGATCAGCGCCGGAGTTGGCCTGCACTCCAACAAGCATTCGGGCGAAGAGGCGGCGCAATTCGGTTCGGGGCAGGTGGATTACATCTACGAGCAGGCACCGGAGGAATTATTCCGCGCGTTGCTGCCGAAGTATGTTGCCATCCAGATGTTCCGTGCTCTGCTGGAATCAGTGGCGGCCGAGCATGCCGCGCGCATGACTGCGATGGATTCCGCCACCAGCAACGCCACCGACATGATCGACTCGCTGACTCTGGCTATGAACCGTGCGCGGCAGGCGAAGATCACCAAAGAGATTATCGAGATCGTCAGCGGCGCAGCCGCGATGTAGCAAGTACCCGTTACCCAGTACCGAGACGAGTCAAAAACATATGGCAGAAAACGTAGGACACGTGGTTCAAATTGCAGGGCCGGCGGTAGACGTTCAGTTTCCCGAAGGCAAGTTGCCGCCTATCTATGAGGCGGTGCGAGTCGTGAGTGACGGCTTCACTGTGCCCAGCCCGGTCAACGTAATTCTCGAGGTTCAGCAGCACCTGGGCGAAGGCCGCGTGCGCTGTATCGCGATGGAAGCAACTGAAGGCATGGTGCGCGGTATGAAAGCCATCGACCAGGGCGGACCGATTTCCGTGCCCGTTGGACGCGGTACGCTGGGGCGCGTGATGAACGTAATCGGCGAGCCTGTCGACCAGCTGGGGCCGATCGAGTACAAGGAAAGAATGCCGATTCACCGCCTCGCGCCGGCGTTCGACGAGCAGGCCACGACGGCGGAAATGTTTGAGACCGGAGTGAAGGTCATCGATCTCATTCAGCCCTTCTTGAAGGGCGGCAAGATCGGCTTGTTTGGCGGCGCGGGCGTGGGCAAGACCGTCGTCATCATGGAACTGATCAACAACGTCGCCAAGCAACACGGAGGCTACTCGGTGTTCGCAGGCGTTGGAGAGCGCACGCGCGAAGGCAACGATCTTTGGCTGGAGATGACGGAATCCGGTGTGATCAAACCGGGCGATCCGGCACACTCGAAGGCCGCGCTGATTTACGGGCAAATGACGGAGCCACCCGGAGCGCGGTTGCGCGTCGCGCTCACCGGACTAACCGTCGCCGAATATTTCCGCGACGCCGAGGGAGCGGACACGCTGCTCTTCATCGACAATATTTTCCGCTTCACGCAGGCAGGGTCGGAAGTGTCAGCTCTGCTCGGCCGCATGCCCAGCGCTGTAGGTTACCAGCCGAATCTGGCGACGGAAATGGGCGAACTGCAGGAGCGCATTACGTCAACCAAGAAAGGTTCGGTCACGTCGGTGCAGGCAATTTACGTGCCTGCCGATGACTTGACCGATCCCGCGCCAGCCACGACGTTTGCTCACCTCGACGCGACCACTGTGCTCTCCCGCGCTTTGACTGAAATTGGAATTTATCCTGCCGTCGATCCGCTGGCTTCGACGTCGCGCATTCTCGATGCCCGCATCGTTGGCCAGGAGCACTATGACGTAGCCCAGTCCGTGAAAAAGACGCTGCAGACTTACAAGGATCTGCAAGACATCATCGCGATTCTCGGCATCGATGAACTCAGCGAAGATCAAAAGCTCACCGTGGCGCGGGCGAGAAAGATTCAACGCTTCCTATCGCAGCCCTTCCACGTGGCCGAGCAGTTCACTGGCGCAGCGGGACGTTACGTCAAGATTGCCGATACTGTGAAAGGCTTCAAGGCGATAGTCGAAGGCAAGTACGACGACATTCCCGAGCAGGCGTTTTATATGAAGGGCCCGATTGAAGAAGTGCTGGAAGCGGCGGAGAAGATGAAAGCGGCAGCGTAAAAAAGTCAGTGGCCGGTTGTCGGTGTTCAGTCGAAGAGCTGACTGAGAACTGAGAACTGAGAACTGAGAACTGATGTCTGATACTTTCCAACTCGAGATCGTCACGCCGGAAAAGAAAGTCGTCGACACTACTGCGGCGGAAGTTCAGATTCCCGGCAAGAACGGATATCTGGGCATCCTGCCGGGCCATGCGCCGCTCATTACCGAACTGGCTGTGGGTGAAGTCACGTTCCGCGCTGCGGGTGACGAGCAGCGCCTTGCGGTCGCGTGGGGATTCGCAGAAGTTTTGCCCGACAAAGTGACGATTCTGGCCGAGACCGCAGAGCGCCCCGCCGAGATCGACGTGGAACGCGCGCGCAAAGCCAAAGCTCGCGCCGAGGGACGGCTGTCGAGTGGCGATCCGAATGTTGACGTCGAGAGGTCTCTGAACGCGTTGCACAGGGCAGAGGCACGGCTGGAAGTGGCCGAAGGGAAAAGCCACTTCTAATCTCGCCCGAAGATCTTCGGCTGGAGGTTTATGAGATCGATCACGTCTCTCGTTCAGTCGTGCGTCTTTATCCTCTCCGTGTTTGGAGTTCTGGCCGCCGCGCAGGACAAACCGGCACAGACCCCGCCCCCTCAACGGCCTGCACCAATTGTCTCGCCTGAAGTACATTCCGATGGCAGCGTTACTTTCCGTCTACGCGACCCGCATGCGGTTGAAGTCAAGCTTGGGCTTGAGGGCGTCGCAGAGCCTTTGCCCATGAAGAAGGACGACCGGGGAGAATGGAGTGTGACGACTGCTCCCTTGGCCCCGGACTACTACGGTTACGAATTCATCGCAGACGGCGTGCGTATGCTGGATCCCTCGAACCATTTACTGGTTCCGAATTTGCTCACGCCGGGGAACGCCGTGCACGTTCCCGGACCTTTGTCTTTGCCTTGGGAATCGAATGACGTGCCGCACGGAGAAATTCATCATCACTTCTATAGGTCGGCGGTTGCGGCCGATGACCGCGATTACTACGTCTACACTCCGCCGGGCTACGATCCCGCGGCGAAGAAGAGCTACCCAGTGTTGTACTTGCTGCACGGCTACAGCGACGATGCCAGCGGATGGACCGCCGTTGGTCGTGCCAATGTGATTTTCGACAATCTGATCGCGCAGGGCAAAGCTAAGCCCATGATCGTCGTAATGCCTCTTGGCTACGGGACGATGGAGATGATCCGGGTTTCCTGGGGAGCGTGGAATCACCCGGATTTGCGCGACACCAACTTTAGGAAGTTCAGCGAGGCATTGCTCACCGAGGTTATGCCGCGCGTCGAGACGGAATACCGGATCACAAAAGACCGTAACGCGCGGGCGATTGCCGGCTTATCCATGGGCGGCTCGGAATCCTTGCTCACTGGTTTGAACAACCTCGACAAGTTTTCCTGGATCGGTGCCTTCAGTTCGGGCGGCATTCCTGAAGACTTTCAAAAAGATTTTCCTGCTCTCGACGCCAAAGCAAACCAGCAGATACATCTCTTGTGGATTGCATGCGGCACCGAGGATCATCTGATCACGGTCAACCGCAACCTGCGGGAATGGCTCAAGACCAAAGGCGTGAAATCCACCGAGATCGAGACTCCCGGGATGCACACCTGGATGGTTTGGCGGCGGAATCTGGCGGAGTTCGTACCGTTGCTGTTCCGGTAGCGTGAGCAGGTTACGCCATCCAGCCGCTAAGGCACGTTCACCTGATCCCGAGTTTCCGACGGCACGTACTTCACCGCGGCAGTTCGCTCCAGCTTGTCCCACGCGAACTTGCGGCCTTCGAGCGCGCGCTTCAGCGTCTTGAACAGGACCACCGAAAATAACTGGCGATAGGCAAAGCGCTGCAGCCAGACCTGGGTGAGCAGCCAAGCATCTTCTTTGTCGTCGGGACGGCGTCGCTCCAGCGCAAACGCCAGAGCTGACGCCAGGAAGTCGACCACCAGGAACACGAAGAAGAATGCGACCAGTTTGTGGAAGCTCGCGGGATCGGTGGAATCGGGGTGGAAGTATTTCTGGATGAAGTACCACGAGGCGCCGAAGGCAAACATGATGTCGATGAGCGGCGACACCAGCGGCAATAGAATCTGGAAGATTACGATGTTCGGCAGCGCCACAAATCCCAGCGCTCCCTTGCGCGCAAAAACTCCACTGTGTTTATAGACCGCCTGCAAAACGCCGAAGGACCAGCGGAAGCGCTGGCGCATCAACCCATTCGCATTGGTGGGGGCCTCGGTGTAAGCCAGCGCCATGTCTTCGTATTCCACACGGTAGCCGCGGCGCAGAAGCGCCATGGTGAGATCGGCATCTTCCGCGACGGTGTCGATCTGGTATCCACCCGCTTCTCGTACAGCGGAAACGCGCCACGCACCGATCGCGCCCGGAACCACACTGACCGCGCCGAGCACGTCCAGGGCGCGGCGCTCGAAGTTCTGGCTGGTGATGTATTCGAGAGCCTGCCAGCGCGTCCACAGATTCACGCGGTTCCCAACCTTGGCGTTGCCCGCGATGGCTCCGACTTTCGGATTGATGAAATGCGGCACCAGCCGCGAGATCGCGTCACTGGCGATCACAGTGTCGGCATCGATGCCAACGAAGAGTTCGGCATCTCCAATATGTTCGATGCCATAGTTAAGCGCGTCGGCCTTGCCTGAGTTCATCTTGGTGAGGATAAGAACTTTTCCCGCAGCCTCTTCCCTGGCGAAGGCGTTGCGCGCAATTTCGAGAGTGCGGTCCCGGGATCCGTCGTCGATCACAATCACACGCAGGTTGCGATAGTCAGAGTTCAGCGCGGCGCGTACCGTGCGTTCAATCACCTTTTCTTCGTTGTAGGCAGGAATAAGCACGGCGACCTTCGGCTTGTACGAAGCGATCTCGGCGGGCCTTCCGAAGATTTTCTCCTGCAAGCGGTCGTAGACTGCAGCCGTGCCGATAAATAGCAAGCGCCCGGTCATCAATATATCGCCGATCAGGAAGATCCACGTGATTCCCATCACGCTCGCGTCGAACAGCCAGAAGCCAAGCCCGTCAAGGCGCGCGGCCCAAAGCTGGGGGGTTGATAGCGGCGCCATGACGTCGGCGCGAGTCTTGCCGAGTAACTCGTAAATCGGAGCGACCTCGTACCCGCGCGCGCGGATGCCCTCAATAATCGTAGGCAGAGCGCGCACGGTTTCGGCGCGATCCCCGCCGCCGTCATGCAGCAGAACAATATTGCCGCAGCGTTGGTCGTTCGGGCTGCACGGCGGCAAGTGTGCCAGCACGTAGGCCGAAATCTCCTCCGCGGTGTGCCGCCGCGGCTTGTCGTTCCAGTCGTTGGGGTCAATCCGGTTACCCACGGTGGTATAGCCCAAATCCTGCGCCGTTTCGAGCGGACGCACCTGGTCCGCGGTGTCTGGCTCCTCGTCAATGGCATAGGGCGGACGCAGCAGCATGGCTCGGACTCCCACCAGGCTGGCGAAAAGCCGTTCGGTCAGGTTCAGCTCCACCTTCATATAGGTCGCCGAGATATTGCTCACATCGGGATGGGTGAAGGTGTGGTTCCCAATCGTATCGCCTTCTTTGTAAATACGTTTGGCCAGGCTGGGGAACTTGTCCGTCTGAATTCCGATCAGGAAAAACGTGGCCGTCGCGTGCTCACGCTTTAGCACATCGAGAATCTTTGGAGTCCACTCGGGATCCGGGCCATCGTCGAATGTCAGCACTACTTTGTTGGGACTGTAGCCGTAGCGGGCGACGCGGTACGGCTCCGGCAAAGACTGAAAAACTTCGTCCGTAATCAGCTTGGAATTCGCATCGATCGTAAGGTCGCGGACACCAGGAGTGGGCTTGTCTTCAATGCGAAGGATTTCACCCCGGCCCTCCATGTCGACATCCTGGCCGGGAGGTACGTCGCGCAGTTTATCGGCCGATGTGGGGTCGCCAGGGATGTCCCACACCTTCCACAGTGAACGGTCTTCCCCGCCCAGCCGCCACAAAGCGAACGTCTGGATGCCCAGCGTCTGTGCGGCGCGCATGTGGTTCAGAGCTGTGACCGCGTCGAGAAACCAGACATCGTGCTGCAGGCTGCGCTCATCCAGATAGCTGAAATGCGGGTTCAGCGCATCGTCGTCGAAGGTGACATCTACATCTGAATCGCGCGCCGCCAGCCACGCTTCCTGCGCCGAAACGCTGCTGTCTTTAGCATCGGCCGGCAGCTTGCCGGTCTTCGGCTTGAGCACCCAGTCGTAGCCGTAGTTGGCTATGGCGCAGATCAGCTTGTCCCGCGGAATAACCTTCACCGCGAACTTGAGATTGTTGACGAACCAGTCCTGCGAAGCGACCGGCCCTGAGGCCGCGCCGGGATAGTGCTCGTCGTAGTTCATAATGACCACGCCGTCCGCCGGAGCTGCGATCGCGGCATAATCGAACTCCAGATTGTGCGCGGGCACGCTGACGTAAAGCTTCATCCCGCGGGCATGCAGGTCCGCGGAAAGTTCATTCAGCAGCGCAACGTAGCCCGGCTGACCCACTTTGGGGAACGCCTCGAAATCCACCATCAATCCGCGGAAACGGTCCGAGGAGAGAAACATCCCCACCTGCTGTCGAAAAACCGCACGCGCGCTGGGATTGTTCAGGAAGTCTGTGATTCCCCCCACCCACTCGGTGCCGTCAAAGTTGTTCACCATGGGGAAGACTTCCATGGCGGGGTCTTCGACTTTGAGAAAGGGCATTACGCGATCGTCGACGGAGCGCACACGATTGTTCTGCACTACGTCGAAAAACTTGTTGGTCTGGTCGTCCACCGCCTGCAGCCGGCCATCGGAAGTGAGAGCGTGCAGCCAGTCGGGATAGAGCAGGTCGATCTGGCGCGAATAATCGCGCAGAGAAGAAAAGCTGGCCGCATCCCAGGGAACGTAGAATGCAGCCCTGATGCCTTCTTCCTGATTTAGTTTCACTTCCGAAGCAGGCAGCTTCGACTTGCGATGGGATCGGCTGGCCAACCTTTTCTGGCGCTCACGGGCTTTTCCCTTTTCATTTTCTTTCAGGGCTCGAAACGCGCGCTTCTGTGGCGAAAAAAGCAGCTCAGGCAGGTGTTCGTCCCGCAGTGTTGTGTACACAAAGAAAATAATCAACGCGGATAGCACTGCGACCCCGGCGTCGACGAAACGTCTCAGGCGCTTCCAGCGGGCGCGTTGCGGATCGTAAAAGACAGGTTCGGCCATGGAGAGCTAATCGTTCATCGTATGCCGCGGGCGACACGTGGTCAATTCCAGGCGAGGCGTAATTACCAGAGAGGACAGGGTCCGGTGTCGTTGGTGAATAGGATGCACTCTCCCACCCCGAGGATGGCTTCAAGAAGATGGCGTGGAGAAGATGGCTTGAAAAAGATGGCTTCAAACGCGCTATATTCTCAGCGTGCTGGAACTGGTGCGGAAGGATGCTCGGTTCTTTCTCGCGGCGAGCCTGGCGGCCCTGGCGTTGCGGCTCGTTTTTGTCCTGCACTTTCCGGCCGTCATAGACGATTCCCGCCTGTATGCCGATATCGCCGAAAACTGGCTGCAGCATGGCGTCTACGGCATCACGGATTCCGGGCAGATCATGCCCACTCTCTCCCGCCTGCCCGGGTATCCAGCATTTCTAGCTGCGATCTTCGCCATTTTCGGCTGGGGCAACTTCCGCGCGGTTCTGCTGATTCAGGTTGTGTTCGATCTAAGCACTTGCTTTCTAATCGCCGATCTTGCGCGCCGCATTGCATCGGAGCGCGCGGCGAAGGCGGCATTACTGCTGGCCGCACTTTGTCCATTCCTGGCCAACTACTCGGCGGCGGTTCTCACCGAGACCCTCGAAATATTTTTCACGGCGTTGGCGCTCGATTTAGCCCTGTGCGGGATTGCTGCTTTCCACCGCGACCTCGAGTCAGGGGCAACGCCGCGACCGGCTGTATGGCTTGGCTGTGGACTGTCAATCGCGGCATGCATTCTCTTGCGGCCAGACGGAGGCATTCTGCTCGGCGCCATTGGGGGATGCTGGGCCCTGGTTTTCCTGCGATGCTTTGTGGTGAGGTTGAAACAGACATCGGGGGTCGTGCCGCGCTTGCGCCCCGTGCTAAGCGTGGGAGTGATCCTGACCCTCGGCACCTTCGCTCCGCTAATTCCCTGGACGCTGCGAAACCTGCACACCATGCATCGCTTTGAGCCGCTCGCGCCCCGCTATGCCAACGATTCCGACGAACTCCTGATGCCGGGCTTCAATCGATGGATCAAGACCTGGATGGCCGACTCGACTTCCGTGCAGGAAATTTATTGGAACGTGCCGGGAGATGACATCGATGTCACGCGCCTGCCGCGGCGCGCTTTCGATTCCGCTCAGCAGCGGCAGACGACGGAGCAACTCTTCGCCGACTACAACCGGGATAAGGAAGTAACTCAAGAACTCGACGCGCGCTTTGCCGCGCTGGCGGCGGAGCGCATTCACACCGCGCCCCTGCGTTACTACCTGTGGCTCCCGGCTCTGCGCATTGCCGACATGTGGCTGCGTCCGCGCACCGAATTGCTGCCTTCTGATCCCCGCTGGTGGGAGTTCAATGACGACCCCACCTGGCTCACAGTCAGCATCGTCTTCGGCACAATCAATCTCGCTTATGTCTCAGCTGCGGCAGCCGGCCTCTGGCGCTTGCGCTATTCATTCGGCGTCGGACTACTTCTTATGTTTCTTGCCCTGCGTTCCCTGTTTCTCGGCACGCTGGAGAATCCCGAGCCGCGCTACACACTGGAATGTTATCCCGTGGTCATAGTCGCAGCAGCCGTGCTCTTCATCGGAAAATCGCATCCAAACCATCGAAAACCCGCATAAACAGGCTCCAAAATCTGGAACAAAGTATGTGAGAAGGCGTATTCAAACGTTTCAGAACGCCCAAAACTTTGAAGAATCAGCTTGAACATTGTGGCCCGGCAGTTGCACAATATCGCCCTATCAGGTTCCCGGGTCTCCGTTGTCTTCTCTAGCTGTTTCCGGGACACACCATCCGAAGCGTAACGCTTGTTGTGGGTAAAGGGGGCTCTATGCGTTCAGGCGCACGTGCAGTTACCTTGTTAGCTGGCTTTTTCCTCGCTTTCAGCGTCTTTACTTGGGCGCAGACCGCAACCACATCGTTGCGCGGTACCGTCTACGATCCCAAAGGCGCCGTCGTCCCGGATGCAACGCTAAGTATCGCCAACCCGGCCACAGGATTCAGCCGTACTACCAAGAGTGACACTCAAGGCCGTTACCAGTTTCTCGAACTGCCGCCGGCGACGTATGACCTCACGGTGGACGCCAAGGGTTTCGCCACCATGAAACAAAGTGGCGTAGTACTCCAGGTGGCAACCCCTGCTACCTTGAACCCCACCATGCAGGTAGCCGGCGGAACCATCACCGTCGAAGTCAGCGGCACCACCCCCTTGGTCAATACGCAGGATGCCACTCTCGGACATGCTTTTGGAGAGGACCAGATTGCCGATCTGCCCTTCGAAGGGCGCGATCCTGCTGGCATTCTCAGCTTGCAGACAGGAGTCGTATTCACCGGAAACAGCACGCACATCTCCAGCGCTTCCGACAGCCGGGCCGGCGCGGTGAATGGAGCCCGTAGCGACCAGAGCAACATCACTCTCGACGGCGTCGACAACAATGACCAACTCGAAGGCACGGCTTTTACCGGAGCTGTCCGCGAACCCCTCGACGCCATCGAGGAACTCAAGGTGACCACCAGCAACTCCGATGCTGACACTGGCCGCTCCTCCGGTGGACAGGTTTCTGAGGTGACCAAGAGCGGCACCAACAAGATTCACGGGTCGCTTTATGTTTACAACCGGCCGACTTTCACCACGGCGAATGACTGGTTCAACAAGGCCTCGCAACTCCAGTCCGATGAATCGAACACGCCGGCCTTCTTGTTGCGCAATACGTTTGGGGCCAACGTAGGCGGCCCCATCATCAAAGACCGTCTATTTTTCTTCGGCGCTTACGAGGGCCAGCGCAAGCGCGAAGATTTGCAAGTCACCCGCGTTGTTCCCAGTGCGAACCTTCGTGCCGGGAGCATCAGTTATTTTTGTACACAGGATCCAACCTGCCCGGCAAGCGGAGTGAACACTCTGTCGCCCGCCCAGATCGCCGCGATAGATCCGAACTGCTCCGGCCTCGGCAGTTGCCCGCTGGGACCCGGAGCGAATCCTCTCATCGCTTATCTTCCGGGCAATCCAAACTCCAGCGTAAACTCCATCTTCAACCAGTACCCCGAGCCCAACACCACATCGGTAGGCGACGGTCTCGACTTTGTGGGTTTTACGTTTCCGTCTCCGCTGCCCGCGAGTCTGGACGATTACGTCGTGAAGTTCGACTACAACCTCACCAGGGATGGCAACCACCGCTTGTTTCTGAAAGGTATTATGGACAACGAGCGCTCGGCGGAGCGCAATTTTGTTAACTCCCCCAATACCATTACAGGTGATGGGGGCGAAGAGTTTCCTGGGCAGCCCGAAGGGCAAGTCGAACGCGATAACAACAAGGGCATCACGGTGGGTTATACCGCCACTCTCAGCAGCACTGTGATCAACAATTTCCACTTCGGATATATTAGCCAGCTGATCAACATCCAGGGCTTGCAGACCCAGCCCTACAATGATTTCCGCGGCATGGACAACATCGATGCTTTTACTCCCACCATCAATACCCATGTGCCGGTGAAAAACATTGTCGATGACGTCACCAAGGTGATGGGCAGCCACACCCTTCAGTTCGGCGGAAACTACCGGGAAATTGACAACCTGCGCGAATCCGACGCGCAGAATTTTTTCCAGGGTCAGACCAACGTCTACTGGCTGAATTTCTCTGGTATCTCGAACACCGGCACCAGTCTCGATCCCGCGTCTATTAATCCAGTTACTCAGGAGCAATACTACCCTGCGGTCGATCCTGATTTCTCCGCGAGTTATGACTTCGCCATGGCGGCCTTGGCCGGGATCATCACCCAGATCAACGCGAACTACGAGTTAAGCAAAACCCTGAACGTCATTCCACAGGGCCAACTCGTACCTCGCCATTTCCGCAATCACGAATATGAGTTCTACGGGCAGGATGAGTGGAGGGTTAAACCCAACTTCACATTTACCTATGGTCTGCGTTATTCGATTCTGCAGCCGCCCTATGAAACCACGGGCACACAGGTCGCACCCACTCTAAGCCTGAATGACTGGTTCAATCAACGGTCGATAGCGGCAGCCAACGGACAGGTCTACGATCCCATGATCGGCTTCGGTTTGTCGGGCCAGGCCAACGGCAAGGCACCCTATTGGGCCTACGATTACAAAGATTTTGCCCCTCGGGTCGCTTTCGCCTATTCGCCCCAGGCCGAGAGCGGCTGGTCCAGGCGCTTGTGGGGCGGACAGGGAAAGACTTCGATTCGTGCCGGCTACGGTCTGTATTTCGATCACTTCGGAGAAGGCATCACCAACACTTTCGATCGCCAAGGCTCGTTTGGATTGACCACGGCCTTAATTAATCCCGCTGGAATTCAGACCGTAGACGGCTCGGCCCGGTACTCGGGACTCTACAACATCCCGACCAGCAGCCTCGATGGCTGCACGACTCCTCCTTGCCCGCTTGTCGGACAGCCGCCTACCGGCCCCTTCCCGGTTTATCCCCCCTCCGGTGCCGCCACTCCCGGCGGCTTTGCCATTACCTGGGGGCTGGATGACAAGCTGAAAACTCCCTACTCACACCTCATCGATTTCTCCATCACGCGCGAGTTGCCCTCGAGCTTTGTCTTCGAAGCTTCCTACGTTGGCCGTTTCGCCCATCGCCTAATGCAGGAAGAAGACTTGGCGCTGCCGACCAATCTCAGAGACCCCCTGAGCAAGACCACCTACTTCCAGGCAGCGCAAGCGCTGGCCAGGAATTACTATGCCGGGACCGGAAATCAGAACATCAGTCCCGCGACGATCGGGACAAACTACTGGCAAAATCTGTTTCCGGCCGCTGCAGGGCAGGCACAGAACGTGCTTTTCGAGAGCCCGATTACAAGCGGACCTAATGCCGGACTCATCCAGCCTTGCGGGACAAACTCGACCCTCATTTTCCCTACAACGTTGCTGACCGCTACGCAGGCTATGTACGACCTCTTCTGCAATTATGCCGGCAACGAAACCACGGCACTCGAAACCGCTGATGCGCCGGGCATATTGTCGTTCGAAGCGCCGAACCAGTGCTTCCCGGCCTGTGCCACCATCAACGGGGTTCAAACTTCGGGGTATGATTACTACTCGCCGCAATTCTCTTCCATGGACGCCTGGAGGAGCATCGGCAACAGTTCCTACAACGCCGCCCAGTTCAGTCTGCGCCATCGCGCCAACGGTTTGGAATTTGATTTGAATTACACCTACTCCAGGTCAATCGACGATGGCTCCAACGCCGAACGCGTGAGTACGTTCGAGGGAGGCGGTTTCGCTAGCCAGATCCTCGATTCCTGGTTCCCCAGGCAGAATCGCGCTGTGTCGGATTTCGACACCACTCAAATCTTCAACGCGAACTGGGTCTACGAACTTCCAATCGGCCGCGGCAAGCACTTCGGTGCTGGGATGGGAAGCTTTGCGAATGCGGTCGTTGGCGGCTGGACCGTATCCGGCCTCTGGCGCTACTCCACCGGATATCCGTTCACGCTGCTCAGTCCGGAATGGGCCACCAACTACGACCTTGAAACTCCGGCCGTTCCGGTCAGCGCCGCGCGTCCTAAGACTGGAAGTTACATCGTGGCTCAAGCCGGAGGCGGAACCGGCCCGAACGTCTTCCAGGATCCCGGAATCACGGATTCAAGCACCAACCCCAACGCTGCCATCAATCTTTTCCGTCAGGCCTATCCCGGCGAGGGGGGATTACGAAACGGCTTGCGGGGGCCCGGCACATTTGACATCGATACCACGGTCACAAAAAGCTGGGCCTTTAGAGAGAGCCAGCTCGTGAAGTTCAGTTGGTCGATGTACAACGTCACAAATTCCGCCCGCTTCGACGTTGGGACGATGCAGTTGAACGGCAACAACTCTCTCTCGAGCAGCAGCAGTTTTGGAAACTTCAGCTCCACGCTCTCCAACCCACGTGTGATGGAGTTCATGCTGCGGTATGTTTTCTGAGGCTGGGCCGGGTGAACCGCTGGGCAAGGACGTTCTACGCCAGCGGCGAGTCGCTCATGCGGAACCGCGTTCGCACGTGCTCGGAAATGAGCTCGATGGCCGGGCGGTTCGACACGGGATCGCTCTGGGCCAGATATTTCATGGCCTCGACCAGAACACGCTGTCCGTCGACGTAACGAGGATCGGACGTGCGCTCTCGTCGCTTAGTGCCAAAATTGGGTGGAACCGGGATGGTAAAAACCTTAGCCATGAATGAACTCAACCTGGATGAAGTCGAAAGGAACTCTTAGGCAGTATAGCGCCCTGCGTTCCCTTTTTAGCACACATTCTTGTACTTTAGATTCAGCAACTTACCCGCGGGGCGAGACGAACTGGGTCTTTTTTGTGGTCTTCAATTGAAACACGTCGCTGCCGATCTTGGCCTTCAGGTTCACCGCAGAATACTTCGCCAGGTGATAGTCGCCCTGGCCCTGGAAGAACTGCTGCTGCACCGAGATGCCTCGGCTCAAGTCGATCCAGAGCAGAATCTTTGAGATGTTATTGCGGAACTTCTCGCTCTTGGGAATTAGTTGTAGCTCTCCGGTGGCGACGCCGTCGACGGTCTTCTCACCCAGATAACTTACGTCAAACGACTTTATCAAATCCTCGCCGCTTCCCCCGAAGCCGAGCACCAGGTAGCTCTCAACGCTGGGTCCTGCGGGATACTCCATGACCTGGTCAATCTTCGGCTGGTAAACCTGCAGCTTGCCGCCCTTGTAAAGCACGAATTTCTGGTCAGGCTGCTTGATGTCGGCCATCATTTCTATGTCTTTGTCTTTGCCCGCCCTGCGGTAGTAAACCGTGCCCGTCTGCGTGTCGGTTTCGTCCACCACGCGCTGATACTGTTCCCACACAAAATCGGCTTGCGTGGCTTGAAAGCTGGCGGCCGCGGCGTCCATCTTTTTGAGCACGCTATCGAGAGACGGCGCTTCCTGCTGCTGCAAAACAATGCTCAGGGAAAGGAACAAAATGTGGAGGCAGATCATCATGGCCGGTTCCCGTGATGTTTGTCGCAGACGATCGTTCTCGCCGAATTCTGTCTCACGGTTTTCGCTTCACCAAAACACGGTAGGCCTGCACGTGCCCCTTGCCATCGGGAACGCCATCATATTTTACGATCGTGACCTCGCCGGAAATCGGTTCGATAATATGCAGCAACTGATCCCGCACCGATTGATCGTCCCCTGGAGTAATTGCTTCGGCGGAAATCTGATAGAGTAGACCTCCTTGCGCGTCGGCCGTGACCACCACATCGCTGGCATGCGGGCTGCGGAGCGCGGGTTTATCGTTGAAGTCGATGACCCGGGGCGAGAAGAAAACAAAAATGAGAATGAGCGTGACCATGATGTCGTAGTGCAGCGTGCCTCGCTCATGCTGCCAGAAGATGTAGCTGCGGATTGTGGGCCAGACGCCCTTCATCGGTAGGGAAGGCGCGCCCGCGGCGGTTGTGGTGATGTCCACACTTTGCAAGTTTAGTCTCCGGGTTTCAAGGTCGCAAGGTTTCAAGGTCGCAGGTTTCAAGGTTTCAAAGTTGCAAAGGCCAGTGCGACGTGGGATCCTGCAACCTTGAAACCATGAAACGTTGAAACCTTGAAACTTTGCGTCAAAATCTTTTCCTCGTGATCCTCTCCGCCCCAATATAAGGCCGCAACACTTCCGGAATCACCACGCTCCCGTCAGCCTGCTGATAATTCTCGACAATCGCTACCCAGGTGCGGCCCACGGCCAGGCCGCTCCCGTTCAACGTGTGCACAAACTCGGTCTTGTTCTTGCCTTCCGGACGATAACGGATATTCGCCCGCCGCGCCTGGTACGCTTCGAAATTTGAGCACGACGAAATTTCGCGAAACAATTGCTGCCCTGGCAGCCACACTTCAATGTCATAAGTCTTCGCCGAAGATGCGCTCAAGTCTCCCGTGCACAAAGTCATCACTCGGTAGTGCAGACCAAGCTTTTGCAGAACGGTCTCGGCATCCCGTGTAAGCTTCTCGTGCTCTTCGTGCGAATTCTCTGGACGAGAGAATTTCACCAGTTCCACTTTCTGAAACTGATGCTGCCGAATGATTCCGCGCACGTCTTTGCCATACGATCCGGCCTCGCTGCGGAAGCACGGCGTGTAGGCGGTGAGGGAAATCGGCAATCGTGCAGCGTCGAGAACTTCGTCACGATAAAGATTCGTAACCGGAACCTCGGCCGTTGGAATCAGCCAGAGATCCTTTTCGCCGTGCGGCACGCGAAAAAGATCCGCGGCAAATTTGGGCAACTGTCCCGTGCCATACATCGACTCGGAATTAACCAGGAAAGGCGGCAGAACCTCCGTATATCCGTGCTCACGAGTTTGCAGATCGAGCATGAAATTCGCCAGCGCGCGCTCGAGCTTCGCACCCAGATCCCAATAAACCGCGAATCGCGCGCCCGTGACCTTCACCGCACGTTCCAAATCAAGCACGCCAAGTTGCGCTCCTAGATCCCAATGCGGCTTGGGAGCAAAGTCGAATGTGGGCGGCGTTCCCCAGCGGCGAACCTCCACATTCTCCTCGGCGCTGTGCCCAACCGGGACGCTCGCATCCGGCATGTTGGGAATTCCGGCAAGGATGTCCCGCAAGCGGCCATCGAGATCGGAGGCAGTCTTCTCCCGCGCCTGAATCTGCTCGCGCAGGTCTTTCGTCTCGGCAATCGCGGCAGTCGCATCCTGGCCGCTCTTCTTCAGTTTGTTGATGTCCTCAGAGGCCTTATTCCGCCGCGCCTTCATGGTCTCAGCTTCGGTGATGGCTTTCCGGCGCTCCGTGTCGAGGTCGCGGAAATCCCGGAGCACGACAGCCGGATCGGCGCCGCGCTGCCGCAGCATCTCCTCCACCCGGGACAGATTCTCGCGAACAAAGTTCAGATCAAGCATGGGAACAACTACTTTACCGGAAGCCGGGCGGGGAATGCACGCGACGGGGGGCTGAACAGCTTTCGCATCCCCCTCCGCCTGTGTAAACTACCTTCGCGATAAGCCTCGGTTAGGACATGGAAGAACCTAAAACGCCGTTGGTGCGGCAGTTCCCCTACAACGTGGTACTGAGGATCGCTGCCACGGCAGCTGGAATCCAGATTATCCACCTGCGAGGTGTGATGGACCCAAGCCGAGGGTGGATTTTTATGACCCTGCTGTTTTACTGCGGCGCATACCTGTTGATCGCACTGTCGCCTGCAAGCTGGGCTGGGTTTCAAGTCGGTTTTGCCATCGGTTACTCGATTGCTATGCAAGCGGCAACGATCGTGATTCTTCTCATGCAGCTGCCATTCGCTAGTGCATCCCCGGCGGACCTCGACCACTTGCGTATTCTTCGTTATGCCAATCTAGTCCTTCTCGTCGTCGCGGTGGTTACGTGGATTTGGAACCGGCGGAAGATCGACAACCTACTCGCTTTCGCGTTATTGCCCATCGGCATTGTCTACCCTTTTGCTGCCTTCTTTGTTCAGGGAGGCATTAGCCTCCTGATATACCGCCGCCCGTAAGCGTGAGAGCAGTGACAATACCCGAGACTTGAAGGCTTTCGCGCAAGCTGCCCACCTGTGTACACTACCCTTCGACGATGAGACTCTTCCCCCGCTCCGTTACTGCGTACCGTTGTTTTCTGCTGGCCGTCGTGGCCGCTCTCATCTTCGCTTCTAACCCAGGCTCCATTCCTGCCTCCTTCGCCTCGGCCTACAACGCCCATCCCAAATTAGTTGTCGTGATCATCATCGACCAGTTCCGCGGCGACTATCTGGAGCGCTACCGCAGCCAGTTTGGCGAAGCAGGATTTCGCCTGCTGCTCGACCACGGCGCCAACTTCACCGACTGCAACTACGACTATGCCAACACCCGCACTGCTCCGGGCCACGCCACGCTGTTCACCGGCGCCTACAGCAATGGCCACGGCATAGTGGCGAACGAGTGGTGGGACCCGAAAAAAAAGAAAATGGTCACGTCGGTCGAAGACGGCGATACCAAACTCGTCGGCATCGCCGCAGATCAAAATAAAGACAAGCCCGGCGCGTCGCCGCACAACCTGCTGGCTGACACGCTGGGCGACGAACTTAAGTTAGCGACCGAGGGCAAAGCACGAGTCTTCAGCGTTTCTTTGAAAGACCGCGCAGCCGTCCTGCCCGGCGGCTTCGCGGCCGATGCTGCCTACTGGATCGATCCCAAAAGTGGCGTCTGGATTACCTCCACTTACTATCGCAACGACTTGCCAAAGTGGGCACAGGATTTCAACGCCGCCAATCGTGCCGCGAAGTATTGGGATCGCGATTGGAAGAACGCGAACGGAGACGTACTCCGCTCAACTGCGCATCGCAAGGGTAAAGACGGCTCCGAGGCCGGTTTCTACGAGGTCGTCGGCTCCACGCCCTTCGCGAACGAGTACGAACTGGAATTTGCCAAAGAGTTGGTCGTCTACGAACACCTCGGCGCTGGCCAAGCCACTGACCTGCTAGCCATCAGTCTCTCTGCAAATGACATTCTCGGTCACCAGGTCGGCCCCGACTCTCCGGAAATGGCCGCCATGGCTCTCGCACTTGATCGTGAACTCGCCGACTTCTTTAACTTCCTGGGCCATCAAGTCGGCCTAGCGGATTTATGGATCGCACTGTCAGCCGACCATGGTGTCTCCGCCTTGCCCGATGCCGCGAAAAAACTCCGCATTCCTGCCGCCAATCTCGACGCGAGCAAACTCGAAGCTCAGATCAATAGCGCGCTAACCGCAAGGTTCTCGCACGCCGCTTCCTACATCAAGTTCGATTACCCGGTAGCCTGGCTCGACCAGGACTCCTTCGCCATGGCTCGCATAAAAGAACACGATGCCGAGACGGTGGTCGGCGAAGCCATGAAGCAGGCTGGCCTCCGCGATTACTTCACCAAGTCACAATTGGCTGTGGGCGAGGTCCCCGATACCGCGCTCGGCAGAAAGTTTCTCCACAGCTACTCGCCCGAAGGCGGCTGGTACGTGATGGGAGTTCCAGAAATCTACACAGTCGGCCCAGCGAAGGGCACGGACCACGCATCACCGTACACCTACGACACGCATGTGCCGCTGGCTTTCTATGGACTGCCCTTCCGCCCCGGAACCTATCGCACTCACTCCGAGCCAGTCGATCTAGCCGTTACTTTTGCGTCGCTGCTCGGCATCAACGCTCCCACCCACGCCGTAGGCCGCGTGCTCACGGAAGCGCTCGCGGCACCACATCAGTCAGAAAATTCCGCAGGATCTCCTGGCGAAAGGCCGCCGCAATGATGCCCTCCCCCGAAAACGGCGGCAAGTCTCCCCTCGATCTCAGCGTCACTTTCGCCGGCATCCAGTTAAAGAACCCCATCATCGCCGCCAGCGGCACTTTCGGTTATGGCGTCGAGTTCGAGGATGTGGTCCACCTCGACAAACTGGGTGGATTCGTGGTCAAAGGCCTTTC
Organism: uncultured Acidobacteriaceae bacterium; assembly: GCA_963786075.1. Taxonomy (GTDB): domain Bacteria; phylum Acidobacteriota; class Terriglobia; order Terriglobales; family Acidobacteriaceae; genus Sulfotelmatobacter. The sequence continues at coordinate 82,968 of CAWAYA010000006.1, forward strand.
CCGCGAACCGATGATCGGCAACCCCCCGCCGCGCCTATGGGAAACGGCGGCGGGCATGCTTAACGCCATCGGCCTGCAGAACATCGGGGCGGCTGCATTTCTCGAAGAGAAGCTGCCCAAGCTTCGCCAGCTCAAGAACATCGTTGTGTTCGCCAATGTCTTCGGCTACACCCGCGAGGACTACGAACGAACCATCGAAATTCTCAACGACGGCGAAGGCATCGCCGCGTACGAACTCAACGTTTCCTGCCCCAACACCACTTCCGGCGGCCTCCAGTTCGGCAGCGATCCGCGCTCGCTCGATGAAGTGGTGACTACCGCGAAACGCGCGGCTCGCCGCCCGCTGATCGTGAAACTTTCTCCCAACGTGACCAGCATCGCGCAGATGGCGCACATCGCGCAGGAAGCCGGTGCGGATGCCATCTCGCTGATCAACACTTTCGTCGCGATGGCCATCGATGCCGACACGCGCAAGCCCCGCATCGCCAACGTCACCGCCGGACTCTCCGGCCCGGCCATCAAGCCCATCGCCCTACGCATGGTCTACGACGCCGCCCACGCCGTGAACATTCCCGTGATCGGCATGGGAGGCATCTCAACCGCAGCTGATGTCGTGGAATTCATGCTGGCGGGCGCAACCGGCGTCCAAATCGGCACCGCCAGCTATTGGGATCCGTGCGCCACCGAGAAAATTGTGGACGAACTGCAACGCTGGTGCCAGGATCGCCACGTAACCCGCCTCGCAGATCTAACCGGCGGCATGATCCTGGAATAGTTCAGTCCCTAAGTTGTGGTATGAGGGCCCGTTTTTGCCGAGAACTGAGAACTGGGAAGTGAGAACTGGAGTTGGCTACCGTCCGCGCGTGTACCAGATCGACCCGGGAGACTTGAAATTCCGTCCTTCGCCCCATACCACGTGCGTGTTTCCAAGATTATCGATGGCAATCGAGAAGTAATCGCCGAAGGGAAAGCGGAAACCATCTGCACGAACATAGTCGTAACCTCGCGCCGGACCAGAGAGCTGCGTCTCCGCCGTCCAGGTCGCCCCGCCGTTGCTCGAGTTGCGATGGAAAACATTCCACAAAGAAGCGTTGCGCGTGTCCATCCACGCAATGCGCACGTCGCCGGCCGCCCCGGCAGTAATCGCTGGAAAACAGTGTTCAACCTGATCATCTGCCGACGAGACGTCCGCTTTCGCTGACCAGCTTGCCCCGCCTGTGGTGGAAGACGAAAAATATATGCGTTCAGGTCCGCCATGCGTAGCGCCTGCGTTCCAGAGCGCATAGATGGTTCCCGCAGCATCTGACGCCAGGGCAATCTGCGCCCCCAGATATTCAGCCTCGCATCCCTGGGCCGCACACTCCGGCGGCGCGCCTGACACGTCGAGCAGAACTGTGTTCCAGCTCCGTCCCGAATCCGATGACCGGCTCACATAAACGCTCACCGGACGCTTGCTCAGTTCCTGCTGCGCATAGGCTGTCCACGAAAAATAGACATCGCCATTTGGACCAACTGTAGCTCCACCCGCCAGCGACCAGCCCGGTTCCGCATTTGCGTTCACCGACACAGAAGAAAAAGTCTGGGCGTAATCATGCGAAGCAGCCACCACGACCGTCTGCTCATGATTGAATCCCACGTATACATCCGCCCCGTGCACCGCGAGCACGGGTTTGTCGGCATCGTCGTTGTCGCCCGAGCGCTCTGCTACCGCCAAATACCAGGTACGCCCGAAGTCCTGCGACCGCGCCACCATCACGTCGCGCTTGTTGTTCTGCAGCCAGGAGGCGTAAACCGTCTGCCGGTCCACGGGATCAACCACAATCTGCGGATCAAACTGCCCGGTCGAAGAAGCCACCAGCGGATGCGGCGCTTGCCACGATACTCCATTGTCATTGCTGACCATCAGCGCGATTGTGGGCGCGGTGCAGGCCGGGCAATCGCTAACCGCGCCATACTGCGGAAAGAGAATGTAGATGTGTCCATGCCCATCCGTCGCCAGAGCGGGCTCCCATTGATCCCCAGTGTTATAGCCGACACGGCGTGCGGGAGTGAAGCCCGAAAGGGCTAACGCCGCAGGCGCCATTGCCAGCGCCAATAACAGAAAAGCGGCAAATTTCTGCACTCCCCGGGCGTGGCTGGACCTGAAAACCAAAGGAACTTCTCCTGGGACATCGACTGCGACAGCCTTGCCGCACTTTATAATGAATTTCTAATGAGCGTCAATTACCCGTTAAGGCAATGGGCACTTTGGTAACGTCTCGCCTGTCGGAACCGCTAATGCTAATGTGGGGATAGCCGCCCCCTCGACGTCGGTCAGGGCAGGCTCTCGGCAGCTATGAAGGGGCCGTTGAGCGAAGCTCGACAGCCTCGTGGTGGGCTGGCAAGCAAGGCGTGACTTTCTGCCCGATTCGTCATCTAATAGGGGCCACAAGGAGCAATCTTAGAAATGGAAAAAGCCACATTCGCGGCAGGATGTTTCTGGGGAGTGGAAGCCACCTTCCGGCAGATGCCGGGAGTGCTGTCAACCCGCGTAGGCTACACCGGCGGAAACACCGACAGCCCCACTTATAAAGAAGTCTGCACCGATCGCACCGGCCACGCCGAAGCGGTGGAAGTGGAATTCGATCCCGCCCAGGTGCGCTACACCGACCTGCTGAAAGTCTTCTGGGAGAACCACGACCCCACGCAGCTCAACCGCCAAGGCCCGGACTGGGGCACCCAATACCGCTCCGCCATCTTCTACCACACGCCGGCGCAGCAAGCCGCAGCGCAAGCCTCGAAGGAAGCGCTCGAAAAGGCGCACCGCTACTCCAAGCCCATCGTCACCCAGATCGTCCCGGCAGTAACGTTCTATCCCGCCGAGGACTACCACCAGCAATATCTGGAAAAGCGCGGCTTAGCTAGTTGCCACATCAAGGCCTAGAGGAGTGGGTTTTTTGCCGGCGCAGCGCTGCGATTACTCGGGGGTTCGTGAAGGAGAAGTCTCAGTTCGCCGTCAGCAGCATCGGCGCACCCTTCGTGATCACCAGCGTATGCTCGTAGTGCGCCGACGGCCGATGATCCGCAGTGACCACCGTCCACTTATCCTGCGCCACGAACGCCCTGCCCGATCCCGCGGCAATGATGGGTTCGATGGTAATGACCAACCCCTCGGTGAGAACCTGATTCGCTTCCGGATCGGCAAAGTTGGGCACTCTCGGTTCTTCGTGAATCGTCCGCCCAATGCCGTGCCCACTCAGATCGCGAAGTACGGAGAATCCACTACGCCTCACCTCGCGCTCGATCACTTGCCCAATCTCGAAAACCCGAAATCCCGCGCGCGCCACCAGCATAGCCTTGGCAAAGGCCCGCTCCGCGCAGGCCACCAGGCGCCGGCACTCCTCAGTGATCTCGCCAACAGGAACGGTCACCGCGGCGTCGGCCATGAATCCATCTTTTTCGATGGTGACATCCAGCTTGACGAGGTCACCGTCTCGCAGCTTGCGTCCGCCAGGAATCCCATGCACTGCCTCCTCATTCAGGCTGATGCAGTTCACCCCTGGGAATCCATACACCAGCGCCGGTGCCGATCGCGCTCCATGCTGCCGCATCATGGCCGCACCCACTTCATCCAATTCCGCCGTCGTGATCCCCGGCCGCACCGCGCTCTTCATCGCCTCCAGCACCAGGCAAACCACGGCCCCCGCCGCACGCATCCCGGTCAATTCTTCCGGCCCATTGATGGACATGACATTTCCCTCGCAGACAGGATACGTCCTCGACGGCGTTCATGGCGATTCCATCAGGAACGGACCGGCTCTCGAGGCCCGAAGAAGCAAAGCAGCACAAATCCGCCAATGTAATACAGCAGGCTCTGCTGAAAATTGAATCCCAGCAAGCGCTGTGCCAGCCCAAACAAGGCCAGGGCCTCACACAATCCATAAGTCGCCAAGTAACCGCTCTTCCAGTGTCGCAGAGTAATGGGATCGTCTGGTTGAACTACCAGACCTTCAGCGGAACGCAACACTAGCGTGCGCCTCACCACAAAGATCACGCCTACCACAGCCACCGCGGCAGTTGAGAAAACATAGCTAAGAGAGGGATCCGCAGCTCTAGCGACTGAGCCCACAGCTTCGCCCAGGAGGGCACAGAGTACGATGCTGGCCAGCAACATCCACTGCAAGACGCGCAGCGTCTTCAGCGCCGATTTCATTGTGGATATTCTCCCGCAGTTCCGCGAGAGGGGGGAACGAATCTTTCGGTCGGCATCCGTCCAGCCAATACAACGCCGAACACTAGCGAGGATATCAGCCGGCTACGTCCCGGTAATCTTCACCCTAAGTTCTTCCGGCAGGCGTTCGCGAATTTCCTGCGGCAGCCGGTCGTGCACCCGCCGCGCCCCTTGCTTGGCCGCATCCAGCACGGTCACGGGCGCGGGAGTCGCTACCGCCACTACCAGCCAGATCAGCGCCGACAAGGCAAAACCAGCCAGCGCCGCAATCTCCAGCCAGAAAGCATGCCGCGGAACGAAGTGGCGAATCACGCCAAAGGTCAACAGGAAAACTCCGCCCGAAACCGAGGCCAGCGCGATCAGCCCCACGTCAATCGTGCGGTGAATGCGCTGCCGCCCGCGGCAGTGTTCACATTCCGCAAAATGGCTCTCGTAGTCGCTCCCCATCTCCGGCGCCAGGCCGGAAATGTCATAGCGCCAGCCTGCCAGAATCTTCCCGACAATCGGATCAATGCACTGCTGACTCATAAGCAACACAAAAGCCGGTCTTGGGTCTCAGGATCATAGGTCTTAGGATTTTGATTCTCCCAAGACCATCACCCGACACCCTGTCCTTCTAAAGCTGGATCGGCGCTAAAACCTCGCCCTGCATCGCCACCAGTACCCGATTCTGGAACAACCCACCCCGCTCGGCCAGTGCCTTTTCCGCCTCTCGCCGCGCTATTTCCGGATGATTGTTCTGCTCAGATAGATGCGCCAGCACCACAAAGGCTGCACTGTTATCATAGTCATTAATGAAGAAATCCGCGAGTTTCTCGTTCGACAAGTGTCCCACGTTGCTCGCCACCCGCTGCTTCACTGCCCAGGGATAAGACCCGCCACGCAGCATCTCTACATCATGATTCGATTCCATCACCAGAACGTCAGACCCGCGCAGGTGATCGCGCACATTAGCCGGTAAATAGCCCAGATCGGTCGCCACGCTCACCTTCGTGCCTTCCACCCGAAACGTGAACCCCACCGGATCGGCGGCGTCGTGGGGAATCGTAAAAGGCTTGACCTCAATATCGCCAACCTGAAAACGATGCCCCGACTCGAAGCGCTCTAGCCGCTCCAGTTGCAGCCGCTCGCCCTTCTCGTCACGCATGGCCCGCGACCACGCCGTGTGCGTGGCCCCCGTCATAAATATCGGGATGCGCAACTTCTTCGCCAAAGTTGCTAAACCATAAATGTGATCGGAATGTTCGTGAGTAATCAGAATCGCCGAAAGCGACTGCGGATCCTCGCCCAGCGACTTCATCCGCTTGAAAGTTTCCCGGCAGGAAATCCCGGCATCGACCAGAATCCGGGTGCGCGCGCTGGCCACAAACGCACAATTCCCCCGGCTCCCGCTCGCCAGCATCGAAACCGTCACACCCATCCCCGCAGCATACGCGCTCATCCTGTGGATTCGGGAGTAACTCTCTGGTTATCCGATACCTAAGGGCAGCGTCCAGTGTCCAATGATCAGCGTCCAGCAATCAGCGTCCAGCAATCAGTGGCCAGTCTCGGGTGCAGGTTTTTCTGATCATTGACCACCGATCACTGGCCACTGCCTTTTCACTTTCCCGACCGCAGATTATCGATAACCCCACGCATCAGCGACCCACCATAAGCCCCGGCCACGCCCGGCAGCGCCGCCAGAAACGATCCATACACCTGCGCCCGCGTAGGCTTCACCGTCAGAAAAACGTAGGCCACAAGTTCGCTCAAAGGGATAAATATTCCCACCACCACCACCCACCGCCAAGGCCACCGCGGCCGCAGCAGTCCGAGCAGCATACAAGCCATCAACACCAGCAGAGCCGTCAAGAGCAGGTCATCGATCATGACATCCGCCCAACCCGTGCCTATGCCCGCAAGCGCCGCCAGAAGATAGAACGGCGCATCGCTGCGGCCAGATGGAGAGACTGTCTCGGTAGTCATGGTCTGCGGGTTTCCCACTAGGTACTGGGTACTAGGTACTCGTACTCTGAATTCTCAATACTTGTAAAAGCCCCGCCCGCTCTTGCGTCCCAACCATCCCGCATCCACCATCTTGATCAGCAGCGGACAAGGCCGGTACTTCGGATCACCCAACCCATCCTGCAACACCCGCATAATGTCGAGGCAAACGTCGAGCCCAATAAAGTCAGCCAAAGTCAGAGGCCCCATGGGATGCGCCATCCCTAGCTTGAATACCTCATCCACCGCCTCAGCCGTAGCCACGCCGTCCATCACCGCATACATAGCCTCGTTGAGCAAAGGCATCAGCACACGGTTCGAAACAAATCCCGGCGCATCGTTCACCTCCACCGGAGTCTTCTCCAGCTTGACGGACAAATCCCGTACCGTGGCAAAAGTCTCCGCCGAAGTAGCTAGCCCGCGAATTACCTCCACCAGCTTCATCACCGGCACCGGATTAAAGAAGTGCATCCCAATCACTTTTTCGGGACGCTTGGTTAACGCGGCAAGCTTGGTAATGGAGATCGAAGAAGTATTCGAAGCCAGGATGACATCCGGCCGAGCCACCCGGTCCAGATCGCGAAAAATCTCCGTCTTGATCTCAATCTTCTCCGTAGCCGCTTCCACAATAAAGTCGCAATCAGCAAGCCTCGCGCGGTCGATCACGGGATCGATTCGCCGCAGCGCCGATTCTTTGTCGTCCTCAGAGATCTTGCCCTTCGCCACTTCGCGGTCAAGATTCCTGATGACGGTCTCGAGGCCGCGGTTCAGAAACCGCTGCTCCACGTCGCACAAGACGACCGAATAACCCGCGCCAGCAAATATCTGTGCAATGCCGCTGCCCATTGTGCCCGCACCAATCACTCCCACACGTTTCATTTCCATAACGTTGCTCTAGCGAAAACGCTTGAGTCTATCACTACGTACGGGAGGTCCGGAATGGAACGCGCAGACACAAAATCCTCCTGCATCCAGGGTCTCCGGCAACTCTTCACGGCTGCAACCTCTTACGCACCGTGGGTGTAAAATAGCGGTTGCTTCGCAATATTTGAAAGGATCCCCATGGCAACCCTAGAACTCCCCACCCGGCCGCCGCGCACATCGCCCCACCAGGGCGCCTTCATCAACGAGCCGTTTTTTGATTTCACAAAGGAAGACAACGCCCGCAAGATGCGCGCCGCCATCGAGCGAGTCCGCGGCCAGCTCGGCCGCGAGTACGACCTCATCATCGGAGGCCAGCGCCTCAAGACCACCGACAAGATCAAGTCCCTGAACCCCGCGAGGCCGTCGCAGGTAGTGGGAATCCATCAGAAGGCCGGCAAAGAGCACGTAGAGCCGGCCATGACCGCGGCGTTGAAAGCATTCGAGACCTGGAAGCGCACTCCCATTGAAGAGCGCGCCGCCCTGCTGTTCCGCACCGCCGACCTGCTGCGTGAACGCAAAATGGACCACATGGCCTGGCTCGTCTTCGAAGTCAGCAAAAACTGGGGCGAAGCCGACGCCGACATCTCCGAAGCGATCGACTTCTGCGAGTTCTACGCCCGAGAAGCCCTGCGCTTCGCCAAAGCCGAACCCCCGGTGCAGATGCCCGGCGAGCGCGACACGCTCGCCTACATCCCGCTAGGCGTAGGCGCGGTCATCCCGCCGTGGAATTTCCCCTGCGCCATCATGGCCGGCCTGGTGGTCGCCTCCATCGTCAGCGGCAACACCGTGATTCTCAAGCCGTCGAGCGATTCTCCCACCATCGCCGCGAAATTCGTTGAACTGCTCGAAGAAGCCGGCATGCCCGAAGGCGTAGTGAATTTCTGCCCCGGCGCCGGAGCCAGCTTCGGCGATGCCGTAGTCGCGCATCCCAAAACGCGTTACATAGCCTTCACCGGATCTCGCGAAGTCGGCCTTCACATCAACAAAACCGCTGCCACGCAAGCCCCCGGTCAGCTCTGGATCAAACGCACCATCTTAGAAATGGGCGGCAAAGACGCCATCGTCGTTGACGCAGACGCTGACATCGATTCCGCGGTCGAAGGCGTTGCGCAAGCCGCATTCGGCTTCCAGGGCCAGAAGTGCTCCGCCTGCTCCCGCGCCATAGTCGATGAGCGCATCTACGACAAATTCCTCGAGCAACTCAAAACCCGCGTAGAAAAAATCACCGTCGGCGATCCCGCCGAAAACGCGAACATGGGAGCAGTCATCAACGAGGGCTCGATGAAGACCATCCTCGCCTACATCGAGCAAGGCAAAAAAGATGGACGAGTCCTAACCGGCGGCAATCGCGCCACCGAAGCCGGAGAAGGTTATTTCATTCAGCCAACGGTAATCGCCGACATCCCGGCAAAGTCGAAACTCGAGCAGGAAGAAATCTTTGGCCCCGTGCTCGCCGTAATCAAAGCCCGCGGCTTCGACAACGCTTTAGAAATCGCCAACGACACCGAGTTTGGCCTGACCGGCGCCATCTACACCAAATCCCGCGACAAGATCGACCGCGCCAAAACCGATTTCTACGTCGGCAATCTCTACATCAACCGCAAATGCACCGGAGCCATGGTAGGCGCGCATCCCTTCGGTGGCTTCAACATGTCCGGCACCGATTCCAAATCCGGCGGCCCGGATTATTTGTACTTGTTCACGCAAGCAAAGTCAGTAGCAGAAAAAATCTAGAGAATCAGTACCCGGTACCAGGTAAAACTCATCCCGTCCAGATACTGGGTACTAGGAACTCGTCTCCACCGGCGCCGGGTTCCTCTCCAAAAACTGATGCTGATGCCAATACGGATAAACCGGCGTCACGTCGCTAGCCTTATCCAACTTCGCAACCTGCGCGGCAGACAAGTTCCATCCCGCCGCTCCCAGGTTCTGCCGCAACTGCTCCTCATTCCGCGCCCCAAAAATCACCGTCGAAATCGATGGCCGCTGCAGCAGCCAGTTTAGCGCCACCTGCGGCACGCTCTTTCCAGTCTCCGCGGCAACCGCATCCAGCGCATCCACCACTTTGTAAAGATGCTCATCCGAAACCTGCGGACCGAGATCGCCCGTCTTGTGCAGCCTGCTCTCGGCCGGCAAAGGCTGCCCCCGCCGGATCTTTCCCGTCAACCTTCCCCAGCCCAGCGGACTCCACACCAGCGCCCCCACTCCCTGGTCCAAAGCCAGCGGCATCAATTCCCATTCATACTCCCGCCCAATCAGCGAGTAATAAACCTGATGGCCGGAGTAGCGCGCCCAGCCAAACTTATCCGCCACATCAAGCGACTTCATCAAATGCCATCCGGAAAAATTCGAGCACGCAATGTATCGAACCTTCCCGCTCACCACCAGTTGATTCAGCGTGCTCAGCACTTCCTCCACCGGAGTCAACGCGTCGAACCCATGCAGATGATAGATGTCGATGTAATCCGTCCCCAGCCGCCGCAAGCTGGCCTCGCAAGCCTTGATCAGGTGATAGCGCGACGACCCCAGATCGTTCGGCCCCGGTCCCATGCGGAACGTCGCCTTAGTCGAGATCAATACCGCATCGCGCCGTCCGGCAATCGCTTTCCCCAGAATTGTTTCCGAGAGCCCGTCCGAATAAACGTCCGCCGTATCGAAAAGGTTGACCCCCGCTTCGAGGCAAATGTCGACCAGTCGAGTCGCCTCAGCCACGTCGCTCGCGCCCCAGGCGCGAAAAAATTCCGTTCCACCGCCAAACGTTCCCGTGCCATAACTCAAGGCGGGTACCTTCAATCCAGAGCGTCCCAACGTTCGAAATTCCATAGACACTAGATGCCGCGCGGAAAAGAACGATGCGCCGAAAGAGCAGTTCTCAAACTGCTTCATGGAGGAGCACAAATTCGAGGAGCACAGATTTGTCGAGAAGCACAGATCGGGAAGGGCATGACTTCAGTCGTGCCGTTTGGATTGTGAAAGACCCCGGCTTTAGCCGCTGAGGGATCTTCCCGCATAAGCCGGGAAGCAAAAAGGCCGCCTGCCAAGGCGGCCTCATCGAATGAAATTAAAACTCGTTAAGGCATAACCCCAGCCGGAGGTTGCGGGGCCGGCCCCGCCGTAGTAGCGGCCGCCGCTTCATTCAAAATCCGGTGATGAATGGTGAACAGCGCCAGCTCCAGCCGATCCGACACGCCAATCTTGTCATACACGTTGCGCAGATAATTCTTGATCACCTGCTCGGTCGTTCCCAGCTGCGTGGCAATTTCTTTGTTCTTGTATCCCTGCACAATCAGCGCCACAATGCGCAACTCTTTCGCGGTCAGCCGGTCGCGCACCCGCAACCCGACCATATCGTTTTCGGTGAGTTCGCTCGGCACCGCCACGTCCTGCACCCAGGTCTCACCGCGCGCCACTTTGCGCACACAGTCCACCAGCGCCGCGCTGGTCACATTGCGGTAAACCACGCCATGCGCCCCGTTCGTCATGTGCCGCTGCGCGCTCTCGCCGGTATCGGCCAGCACCACCACCCGGGTCTTGGCCCGGTTCGCCGATTGAACGATCGCCGCGAAATCGTTGTGAAAGCCCGCGGCCACCACCAGCACCGCGGCGCGGAATTTGTCCAGAGCCATGAACATCTGCTCTTGCGTCTGGGCTTGCGCCACAATCCGCATCTCGTCTTCCACCGCTAGCACCTTGGCGATGCCGGCGCGGAAGATTGCCTGGTTATCGGCCAGAATCAGTTTGAGCATGTTATCGATACCCCAAAAGTTCCATTGTCATCTCAAGGCTGTCATCCTGAGGCGGGCGCTTTTTGCCCGTCAAAGGATCCAGGCGAGCCGCGCGAAGCGTCGCGTTTTTTACGACGCGATACCGTTCGGCTCGCTTCCCTAATACCCTGTCACTCTAAAGAGCCAATTCCAACTACGAGTTCCTGACGAACTCGTAGGAATCGATCACGCAGGCCACACCGCGGCCCTCTTCGCTGGTTCCTGTGGGATCGGCGCGCACCACGCGCCCCTTGCACTGGATCACCACATTCTCCTGCCCTCCGGTAACGTCGGGCGGCAGCGTGATCTCAAACTCCACCGGCGAACCAATCTCCAGCGACGCGTCGGCGCGAATATAAACTCCCGCCGCGCTCAGATTTCCTGTAAGCCCTTTAGTGTCGCCGCTGGCACGTTCATCGTGAATCTTGATCGGCAATTCCAGCGGAAACCGTTTTCCGGTCCGTGCTTCGGACACAGTCCCTCCTATTTCGTGGCTCAATCGTTACACCCTCGCTAAGCCCAGCCAACCCCACCAGAATACGCCACTGGCAGGCGATCAGCCACTTTTGTTGCTCAGGGCAGGTTATATCACGGATGCAACCCGGATAAAAGCCTGATTACGAGTTAGTTAAGGGTAGAACCTAGATTCCCCCCAGGGCGACCGAATCAGGGGCCAATGGCAACGACCCCAAAGAGGACGCAACCGAAATCCTGCCCGATTCATCTCTCTTAAGAAGGAGAAATCCATGAAAACCAGACTCGCGATTATCGGGTTCTGTTTGGCCATAGCCGTTCCCCTGCTTGCTCAAAAAAAAGAAGATGAGCGTCTAACAAATTCCGCCACCGTCATGCAGCAGTTGCTTCAGGGAGACAAAGGCCTCCCGACCAGTGTCCTCAACCAAGCCAAATGTGTTCTTGTCTTTCCCAGCGTCAAGAAAGTTGCGATCGGTATCGGCGGCAGCTACGGGCGCGGTGTTCTCGTGTGCCGTAAGGGTGCCAAGATGAATGGCGCCTGGGGCGCGCCCGTCATGTATGCCCTGGATCAGGGAAGCCTGGGTATCCAGCTCGGTTCCACGGCAACCGATTATGTGCTGGCGGTCATGCATGACAAGGGGGTCGATGCGATCCTCAACGGCAAGATGAAACTTGGCGCCGACGCAGCCGCAGCTGCCGGTCCGACCGGCGCCCAGGCGAGCAGCTACGATGCTGCCAATATGAACTCATCCGATGTCTTGACTTATGCGCGGTCGAAGGGGCTCTTTGCTGGCGTGTCCCTGGAAGGTGCGTCGATGGAGGCAGATAACGACGCCAACAAGAAACTCTATGGCAGGGAAGTGGGTGCCAAAGAAATCGTAACCGGCGGTCAGGCGATTGTGCCCGCAGCCGAACCCCTGGTAAGTCTGCTCGATACCACCTCGCCAGTTCGCAAAGCGAGTTGAATCCGTCACGGGGATGGGCCTCCTGCCCATCCCTGAAACCGGAGCTGTCAGTGAACGATTTTACGAAATGACGCATCGCGCAAACCATTCACAAGATTGAGCAAATCTTAAAGAAGGTTCGGGAGGATAACATGGCAAAAACTGCAATCGGTTTGTTTGAGAATTCAGGAGTAGTGGACCGTGTCGTTCGCGATCTCGAGGCGCTCGGTTTCCCACGCAACGACGTTCGCGTTATAGCCGAGCCGCGGGATATCCCAGGTGGTGGAGTCTTGGCTACTCCGCACACGGATTTCGAAGTGGATTTAACGCGGGATCTTATCGCGTTCGGGGTCGAAGAAGCGGACGCGGAAGATTATGTTCAAGCAATAAGGACCGGAGCTGTCCTGGTCTTCGCGACGAGTTCGGGCGACCAGGCGCAGTTGGCAATTGACATTATGAACCGCCACGGTGCGGTGGAGATCGAAAAGGTGGGCGCCTCACGGCCCCAACTCCCAAATGCAGTCGACGCGGCCGATGCGGGCAACCTCGGGCAAGCCCGCCTCGACCGCAATACTTCTGGCTCCGGCGCACGCCTGTTCGTTTGGTAGGTGTTTTCGCTGAGAGCATAAGCCCCGGGACGGACCTTTTCACCACGACCGGTTCCTGCATGGTACCGTTTAAGGGAAGTTTTTTTCTCTAACGAGGGGAGCTAACCCATGCCCGGTTCATTCTTTTCCCGCGCGGCCGCGCTTCCTCGGCAGCGCCTTTTCATCTTCTCGGTCGTAGCTCTTGTCCTGGCCGCGACTACCTGCCTAGTGCCCCAACAGACGGCGGCCCAAAAAGTCGACAATTCCGTCTCCAAGCCTGCGGCAGAAAAATCCACTCCCAATCCGGACGACTCTGCTTCCGCGTCGCGTCAAACTCTGGCGCAGTTCAACGATGCCCTGGAGAACCTCGCTGCAAAAGTCTCCCCCGCAGTCGTCCAGATTGTTGTAACCGGCTACGGCCCGTTCCATGAAGAAAGCCGCTCTGAGACCGCGCTCATCGTCCGCCAGCACGCCGTTGGCTCCGGCGTCATTGTCGATCCCAACGGTTACATCATGACCAACGCGCATGTAGTCGAAGGCGCACAACGCATTCGCGTAGCCTTGCCCCTGCCTATCGATACCGCCCACTCCCTGGCCGCGGGCAGGCGCCACATCCTTGAAGCCCGCCTCGTCGGCGTGCACAAGGAAACTGATCTCGCCCTCCTCAAGATCGACGAGAAAGATCTCCCGACGCTGGTCCTGCTCTCGCAGCAACGTCCCCGCGTAGGCCAATTGGTGTTTGCCATCGGTAGTCCCGAGGGTTTGCAAAACTCCGTCACCATGGGAGTGGTCAGCGCCGTGGCGCGCCAGGCCGATCCCGACAAGCCCATCACCTACATCCAGACGGACGCTCCCATTAACCCCGGCAACAGCGGCGGCCCGCTCGTCGATATGAACGGAGCCGTCGTCGGCATCAACACTTTCATTCTCTCCGAAGGCGGAGGCAGCGAGGGCCTGGGCTTCGCCATTCCCGCCCGCATCGTCGATTTCGTCTATCGCAGCCTGCGCAAATACGGCCACGTGCATCGCACCGAGATCGGAGCCGTCGCTCAGGAAATCACACCCACCATGGCCGACGGCCTCAAGCTCAGCCAGCGCTGGGGAGTCATCATCGCCGACGTCAAGCCCGGCGGCCCCGCCGCCACCGCCGGTCTTCAGATTCAGGACATCGTGCTCGCTGCCGATGAGCGGCGCATCGAAACGCTTCCCCAGCTTTCTTCCGCCCTCTATCTGCATCGCCTCGATCAGGTGCTGAAGCTCGAAGTCCTGCGCGGCGACCAGAAGTTAACTCTCTACGTCCCGGCCATCGAGCATCGCGATGAGATGGATCAGCTCTTCGACGCTGCCGATCCCGAAAAAAATCTGATCTCCCGCCTCGGCATTCTGGCTACCGATTTAACTGATGACCTGCGCAACAAAATCGGCACGCTGCGCATTCCCTCCGGTGTCGTCGTGCTCGGCCGCGCCGCCGACTTGATCCTGCCCGATACCGGCCTCGAAACCGGCGACATCATCCACGCCCTCAACACCACTCCCATCACATCCATGGACGCGCTGCGCGCCGCCCTCCTCACCCTAAAGACCGGCTCCGCCGTGGTCCTACAAGTCGAACGCTCCGACGGCCTCACTTACTTGAGTTTCGAGTTGGAGTAGAACAGTCGGGCTCACGCACGTTTCCGCCGCCACCGGCGTGGCTGCCCCATTTCTCGCGCACTTTGCGAGAAGTGGGAATTCGTAAGGCATGCAGCAAACGGTTTAGATCGCCAGTCCACACCCCAAACTCAGCGTCGCGAACCAAATTTGCCGTAAAATACATCCACGCGCCCGTAGCTCAACTGGATAGAGCATCTGCCTTCGGAGCAGAGGGTTGGGAGTTCGAGTCTCTCCGGGCGCACCAGATTTTTTCAGCAGGCGCAGCCGCTCTAGAATGCCCCTCCGCCACCGCCGCCGAATCCGCCGCCGGAAAACCCTCCGCCCCCGCCGAACCCGCCGCCGCCGCCCCATCCCGACCCCGTAGAGCTGGCCCGCGGCGCCGAGACGAATACCTGATGCATATCCGTCGCCATGCCATGCATCGCTGAAGAAAACAAAATGGGATTGAAGGCCATGCCGTATCCGTAGCCGGCGGGCGCCGCGTACCAACTCGGCGGATCTTTTACTATGCCAGAGAAAGCCTGTGCCCAGTGGTTTTCCACGCCCAGCGCCATGGCGTATGGCAGGAATTTCTCGAAAGTATTGGGCGGCATCGTCTTGAGACGCTCGGCGTCGACGCGGTTCATGAATTCCTGAAATCCCAGCACGGCAATGTGAATGCGGGACCCTTTCAGGGTCTTCGCCGTCATCTCCCGGGCAAAGAGCCACCAGATCACGGCCGCGATCAGCAGCGACACGATCAGCACGGGGATGGAACTGAAGAAATCCGCCCATCGCATGTACTGGAAGATGGCGAATGGCAGCAGGATGCAGAAAGCTGCTCCGGCGCTGTAGCCGTTTGCCGAGTCGGGATCGAGCCGGTAAATTCCTTTCTGCCTGAGTGCCGACATGATGTCAGTGCGAATTACGGGCACGGCGGTGTAGAAGCGGTTTCTCAAGCTGGAGAGGCGCGTCTCAGACACGCCACCCACGAAAATGTTCGTCAGCATCACGAGTTCGTGCGGCGCCAGGTTCTCGCCAGCCCACTGAGGCATGGGCTTGAGCAGATGGAAGATGTAATCCTTGTTGTGGAAGAGGAGGCCTTTTTCGTCCGTCTCTTCGATCTTCAGAAAGCCGCGCACAGCAAGATCGACAATGGTCGATGTAATATCGCGGGGATGAATGCTGTCGTCAAGCAAAGTTCCTGCCTCGGCAGGACAAATTCCCTCCGGCGGTTCATACATAGGCGCGACCGACATGCCGGGGTCGGGATCGCGGCCTTTGTACCACCACAGCGGAAGCATCACGGCGAGCGTAACCACCGGCAGGAAAACCGCGGGATTGCCCCCGATGAACCAGAACAGTCTGGTAAGCCATCCGGGCTCATGGAGAATTCCTTTGGGAATGTAAACGTCGATGGTCAGGCCGCCGCGCATGGGCAGGGGATTATTGGTTTCAAACTCGGCAGTCGAGCCCTCCACCTTGGCGGTTGCGTCGCGCTCAGTCGAGCCGTAGACGCCGGTGAAGGCCTGCGCGCGCAGCGAGCCGCTGGCCGCCTCCGGGAAGTGCACGCTGGCGCTGGCGTGATCGATGGGCACGGGCCAGTCGTTCCCGGTCACGTTCCAGTAGAACTCGTCGTATTGATCGAAGAAGCGCGTGCCATTGCGCACTCGATAAGCGATCTCCACGATGCGCGTGTCATTCACGGCGTTCGGAATATAGATTTTGAGATCGCGATAGTCGCCCGAGATCGAAGAGTCATACTTCAGCTTGGCGCCATTTTCATCGGTGATGCTCGTGACATCGAGGAAGAGGTGGTAGCCGGTTCCGTTCGCTCCGGGATATTCAATGGGAATCGTCCGATGAATGCCGTGCCACTCGCCTACGAAGTTCAGACTGATGGTCTCGTTGACCAGGGCGCTGCCGTCGGGATTGACGGTAATAGTGTCCTCAAAGTCGGAAACGCGCCAAGACTTGGCAGCGAGCGGAAGAGTGAAGGCAACGATTGTGACAAAGAGAAACAGCGTCGCTCGTGCTGGATAGAAAATGCGACTCCCGGGGCTGAAGCCGGCATCGATGCCGGATGCGTTACGCGGCGCTGAAAGTCCGCTCTTCCATGTGACTGCGTGTGTTCTCGAGTCGGCCAACGTTGATCCTCTGTTCGTCCCTAGGGCGAGGCCCGCCTACGGCGGACTCAAATGCTCGGGCAGCTCCATTGCGAATTTGCGCCGCACTTCCTCGCGCAGCCAGGCCTCCGCTTCCGGCCTGGAGCGGAAGGCGTGCGTCGACCATCCGGGACGCTCCGTCAGTATCTCCCACATGCGCGACATCCCGAAGCCAACGTCGTAAGGAGAGACAACCGCGGTGATCAGCTCGGGTAGCACGGCGGCCAGGCGATCGTCCTGCTGCCGGATCGTCCGGATTTCCTCCGCCGAAATGTCCATCGTGGTCTCAGTCTCGTCGATCAGCACCCAGCGCACGCCCTCATATTGTTTGCCACTCAGGATACGTTCATTATTGGCGATCAGTTCCTTCCCGCTGAGAAGGCCACGGCACACCCAAAGCCGGCCCATGCCTTCCTGCAGAATGTGAATCTGAATCGGCATCCACTCACAACCCTGGTGATGGCATCAGAATTTCACCGCTACCGGCTCGCGGTCGGCCTCCGGAGTCTCGAAAAACTGGCGCGGCGTAAAGTTGAACATGCCGGCGAGAATGTTTGTCGGAAACACCTGAATCTTGGTGTTCAGATCGCGCACCACCGCGTTGTAGTAGCGGCGCGCGTTCTGGATCGCGTCTTCGGTCTCGCTCAATGATCCCTGCAGTTGGGTGAATTGCTCCGAGGCCTTCAACTCAGGATAATTCTCGGCCACGGCAAACAGGCTCTTCAGCGCCCCGGTGAGCTGATTCTCGGCCACGGCCTTGCCCTCGGGCGTTGTTGCCTGCATCGCCTGGGAGCGGAACTTGGCAATGTTTTCAAACGTCCCTTTTTCGTGTGCGGCGTAACCTTTCACGGTCTCAACCAGGTTAGGGATCAGGTCGTGCCGCCGCTTGAGCTGCACATCAATATCAGACCAGGCAGAGTCGCACCGCACCCGCAGCTGCACCAGGCTGTTGTACATGCCGACGAGCACGACGGCGATGATGACGAGGATTACGAGAAAGGCGATGCCGAACATGAGCGTCTCCTTGGGAGTGTCGAAGGCTTCGCGGAATCTTATCCGGAAATCTTAATCCTCAAATCGATGAGACGGTAGTAGCACGGAGGGGGCCCAGACGCAAACGAAATCTTCGCAGATTCCATCTTGGCTGTCCGAGTCTTTCCGCGTCGCTGACTTGATCTGGCCAGAACAGGGCAGCTCCGTTCCGCGACTCAGGCAAAACGGTAAATCGATGCCCGCATCCCCAACAGGCCCTGCAATGGATTGTTAAAAAAGCGCTTGCAAATCTGCTGGGCAGGTGTAGAATTCCGCGATCTGTGCGGCGGATCCTCCACCTAGCGTCCGTCCGTATCCCAGGAGACTAATTATGAAGCGGTTTAGCAAGATCATGGTTTCGCTGTTTCGCGGCACGCGCTCGTCCTCGAACGCGCACATCTTCGGATCATCCAGCCCTTCTAAAGCGAAGAGGTGGCTCATGAGTGTCGTTGCACTGCTGCTCGGGGTCGCCGTGCTAATGCCCAGCACGGCCCGCGCGGGCGCGCCCGACTCCAGACAGCCCGACGCGTCGGCCGTCGCGCGGGCGCGGGCGGCGTTCCTCAAGACCATGTCCTCGCACCGGCCTCTGGTGCGCAGCGTCACGACACCGCTGGCTGTCCCCGGTGCAGGCGCCACGTCTCTGCCGTCGGTGAACTGGTCGGGGTTCGCCGACGTCGAGAGCGGCTCGAACACAGTCTCGTCGGTCAGCGGCCAGTGGGTGATCCCATATGTGCAGTGCCCCAGCGGTCCCTACCGTTATCAGGACGCCTTCATCGCGCAGTGGGTCGGCATCGACGGCGCCACCGACGGGACAGTTGAGCAGCTAGGCAGCGCCACGCAGTGCTTCGAGGGGGTCACGTACTACTACGTCTGGTATGAAATGTTCCCGGGCGGCACCGTCGAGGAGGGTACGGTGGCCTGCATCAACAACAACGTTGACTGCCCGCAGCCCGGCGACTTCGTCAGCGCCTCGGTGACCGTCAAGCCGGCTGGCGCTACGAACAACTACAAGCTGTCGCTAACCGACTTCACCCGGCCGCAGGAGAGTTTCTCGGTGACGGCATCCTGCGCCGCATCCACCTGCCTTGATTCGAGCGCCGAGTGGGTCGTGGAGCGCCCAGCCTTCGAATTGCCTTTCGGCTTCCAGATACTGCCGCTCGTGGACTTCTTCCAGACCGGCTTCTTCGAGGGTGAGCTGACCTCCGGCGGGAAGACCAAGAAGATCGAAGAGTTCCAGGACGGGGCCGTGTACGACGTGCAGATGAGTGACGACAGCGGCTCCTACTGGCTCGATTGCGTCGGGCAGAGGGGATTCGGCTCCCAGTTGCTGCTGACGACCGACGCCAACGCCTGCCCCGCGGTGTCGCCATACCACGGGAGCTTCAGCGCTACTTGGGACTCCAGCTTCTGAGCCTTTGGCTTCGGGCATAGGGAAGTAAGAGAAAAAGCAGAAACGGCCAGAGATTTTCTCTGTGCCTCTGTGGTTAAGGTTCTGGTCTTATTGCTGGGGAGCGAAATAACCCTTGCGGGCGCGGACTTGTAGGTCTTTCTTCAGCGCGGAGATTTCGATGGAGCGGTAGCGGCCGTCGGCGTCGAAGTCGGCGGGCTTGTAGCTAACAATGTACTGGCTGCGCAGTTCATCTTCGATGGCGGCGAAGGAGCGCGTGATGTCCTTCATCTTGAAGGGGAAAAAAGCGCGGCCGCCGGTGGCGGAGGCGAGTTGTTCGAGAACTTTATCGCCGCGCAGGATCAGGCCGCTGTCATCGGTGGAAATGGCGTAGATGATGACTTCGGCGCGCTGCGCCATCTCAATCGCTTGCGCGCGCGAGTATTCGCTCTGGTTGTCTTCACCATCGCTCACGATGACGATCGCCTTGCGCGCGGGATGATCGGGACGATCCTTCAGGAATTTATCTTTGCAGGCGCGATAGATCGCGTCGTAGAGCGCCGTGCCTCCGCCATCGTGCAACTTGTGCACTCCGGTGGAAAGCAGTTGCACATTATCGGTAAAGTCCTGCGTCATGTGGCTCTGGGTGTTGAAGCCGACCACAAAGGCTTTATCGAAGCCGCTGCGGACCAAGTGCATCAGGAAGCTGGTCGCGGCATCCTGCTCGAAATCGAATCGGCTGTTGACGGATCCGCTCACGTCGATGAGCAAGCCGAGATGCAAAGGCAGATCAGTTTCGCGGCGAAAATTCAGAATGGATTGCGGCGGCTTGTTGTCATCGAGGATGTTGAAATCGCTTTGATTCAGGTTGCGCACAAACTTGCCGTGCTTGTCGGTAGCGATGAACAGCACGTTCACTTCATCCACCCGCTTGCGGATGGTGAAGCCGGCCTGAGGATCGTCTTCCGGGGTCGAAGCGTCGGAGGTCGAAGCGCTGCTATAGGCGCTGAGACTGATGGGGCTGGTGGCCACAACATTCGACTGGGCGGCGGCCGCCGGTGCGCAGATAAAAGCGCAGATAAAAGCGCAGGTTGGGGCGAAAGCTGCCAAGCGCGCCAGCAGGCGGCAGGTGTGCGTGTATTTCGTTCCCAAAGAATCCAAAATTTTCACTCCACCCCGCCCCAGACGGTGCTCCCAAGTGATTAGATGCACGCTAGAGGCCGAAACCCCGGGCGGCCAACCGCCTATGGTCTCACATGACTCTAGAGGTGGGTGAAGCAGAGTGCCAAGTTACAAAAGGAGCACGCTTAGGGTCATGGGCCGAAGAGCAGCAGCAGCCTCGGGTTACGGGGAATGCGGGAAGCTCCAATTTTCATCACGGGGCGATTACAATCCCCCGAAAGGGTTTAAGATGGTGGGTCGTTTCATGGGTAATGATAAAAGAGAGTCCGGAGGACTGACGCCGATGAGGATACTAGCGAGGACGAAGAAGATTGCAGCCTGGGTTCTGACGCTCTGCATTTGTGCAGCCCCCGCATTCTCCGCCAATGACGAGAAGGAAGAAGACCGGGTAAGGGACGCGGGCGAAGTCATGAAAGAAATCTTGAACATCCCCGACGACATTCCGCAAGACTTGCTGGATAAAGCGGAGTGCCTGGTGATTCTGCCTTCGGTGAAGAAAGGCGCGTTCGGAATAGGCGGCAGCTACGGTCGCGGCGTCATGATTTGCCGCAGCGGGCCGCACTACACCGGGCCGTGGGGACCGCCCGCTATGTATGCGCTCGAAGGCGTGAGCATCGGATTCCAGCTGGGTGGCCAGGCTACGGATTTTGTTTTGCTCGTGATGAATCCCGCAGGGGCGCGCTCGCTGCTCTCTAGCAAAGTGAAGTTGGGAGCGGATGCGTCAGCCGCCGCTGGCCCCAAGGGCCGCACGGCCGAGGGCGCGACTGACGTGGTGATGCAAGCGGAGATTCTTTCCTACTCGCGCAACCGAGGCTTGTTTGCCGGAGTATCGCTGGAGGGGTCGACCCTGCGCTCCGACGGCAGCGCCAATGAAAATCTCTATGGCCAGAAGCTGGACGCCAAGGACATCATCGTCGATCACAAAGTTGCGATCCCGGCTTGCGCGAAAGATCTGGTCGCGCTGCTGGATGCGAAGTCGCCGAAGAACAAGTCGGATCCGAAGTCGCTGGAGTAGCCAACTTCGTGCGTTGTTTTGAAAGGGCGCGGCTTCCAGCCGCGCCGCAGCAGTTTGTCCTTCCGAACATTTCCGATTCCGGTTCTTATGGCCAGAAATCACGTAGACAAGCCATTGGTTCGCTGCGCCTGGGCAAGCAGCGAATTGATGATTCCCTACCACGATGAAGAATGGGGCGTGCCGGTGCACGACGACGGCAAGCTCTTCGAATTTCTGATTCTCGAAGGCGCGCAGGCTGGATTGAGCTGGGAGACGATCCTCAACAAGCGGGAAAACTATCGCGCCGCGTTTGATGGCTTCGATGCGCAGCGCGTCGCGCGCTACGACCGCCGCAAGATCGCGCAGTTGCTGAAAAATCCCGGCATCGTGCGCAACCGGTTGAAGATCGCATCCACGGTGCGGAATGCTCAGGCACTGCTAAAGGTACAGGAAGAATTCGGCAGCTTCGATGGCTACGTTTGGCAATTTGTGGATGGCCGGCCGCGGGTGAATTCGTGGAAGGCGCGCGATCGCGTGCCGGCGCGCACTGCCCAGTCCGACGCCATGAGCAAAGCCCTGAAGAAGCGCGGTTTCAGCTTCGTGGGATCAACCATTTGCTACGCGTTCATGCAAGCCGTCGGCATGGTGAACGACCACATAGTGCCGTGCTTTCGGCACGACAAACTCGCCGCCGCAAAGTAGGCCGCGCGCCCCAGATTTGAATGACCCGCCCAGCCAACTGGCTAAGCATTGACTGGCTAAGTTAAGATAGAAATCCCCAAGCCGGGATGGCGGAACTGGCAGACGCAGCGGACTCAAAAGCGGATGCTACTTATCTTTTAAGTATAAATAAATAGACAAGATAATTACGTTACGACAGACGCAGCGGATTTTTATAGATTAAGTGCTTGAGGACACTGGCTATCCAGGACGACACAATCTGCGGACTTTTATTCACGTGGAAGCCTCGAACCCAAGCCTAGCTAGAATCCGATGATTCATCGGTGACGGCAAGCGCGTTTGTCGTTACCGATGGGGTGAAACTTCCTACAAGACGACTTTTGGGAGTCAGCGAGATTTTATTTGTCCGATCACAGACTTTTCGCCTGGCATAACTTCCGGTTCCCCGACATCCAGACCAGTGTAGGATGCGCCGTCCAGTCGATTCATCCATGCGTATCGACCATGGCGGACGAGTTCTGTGGGCGCGGACGGTCACGCAAAAGGGCTCAGTGACTTCCTGCCTTGCGACAATCGCGCCGGCATGGTTCGCGTGATTGGTGACGAGTGCGGCGAGCATGAATTCCTCCGAGTTAATCCGCAGTTGCGTCCTTCGCCAAAGGGACGTCCTAGCTGAGCTCAACCTCAAGAGGCATTGACCGGAGCGGCGACAGTCCGGGAAATGATCCGGCCGACTCGCTCGATTTCGTTATTCCATCACTTCCGGGTTTCGGAAGCTTCAATACGCCAAAGCAGCTCGGACGGGATGGAACCGCCGCCAGTCTTCAGTCTGCGGCTATTTTGAACTCACCTCATTTATCTGTTCTATTTGGCTTTCGCCGCTGCTTGCTGGATCAACTCCGACACTCTCTCGGATGAGACAGCATGGCCAGATATTAGCCGGTAGGGTGATTGAAGTTGCTTTTATGGTTACTGCTTCGTCTTTCTCGAGTTGCAGCGGAATCGCCCGGTCGTTGCCCGCGCAATTACGGGCCATGAAGGCTTGCTCTTCCACGCAGCTGTCTTGATTGTGGCTCCGAAAACAGATGCCGACGTTTGTCCCTGTGTTTCCGTGAGTATCTGCTGCTCCCCGCCCAAGAGATCCTGCGCCATGTCTTCGGCAATTCCTTTTCGAGTGTCCGTTAGAAAACCCTGAGCGTCGGGCGGGAGCTCGCTGCCCAGCGGTGCGGGCGGGTACGGTTTGCTGACGGAATTGATGGATTCACTTTCCCCGGGCGCTCGGTAATCACCACGCCTGCATAGGAATGGCCGACTAGTATGACTGGCCCGTGCTAGGGAAATCGGAAGGGAGGGTGAATCGTGGTGAAGCTTTTCATCGACACGAATGAACGCAACCATCGGTGCCGCTAACTCACATGGTTCTGGCGAGGTGACTGCAGAGATCGGAGTCGTTGATAGCGCTCCCTGAGAACGCTCTCAGAGTGGCAAGAATCTTCCGATTTGTTTGAGGTGAAAGCGGCATGCCTACTGCGCCCCTCGCTATTGTTCGTATGCTTTTCGTCGCCACTGCCTGCGCCAGGCAGCCTCGAGTGAAGACCCAAGCGCAATGGAGGATAGCCGTTCGACTAGGCCTCCAGCACTGGGGAGGGCAGCGGGAGCTGCGATGCCTGGGCTATGCCGGGCTAGTCTGGTTCCTGCTGGCTTCAGGGCTCACTCGACACGCGGCTGCGCAGAGCTGCACGAACTATGCCTGCTTCCAAGTCAGCTGTCTGGGCGGGGCCACAACTTCGATCAGTGGAACGACGTATGCGCCCAACGGGGTCGACCCGATTCCGAATGTGTTGGTATACGTCCCCAATGGAACCGTGCAGCCGTTCGTGGACGGGCCGGCTGATGACACGGAAGCTTCGCTGGTGACCGGCGACCCGCTGGTGTTGACTACGAGTGCGGCGAACGGCACCTTCACCTTGGCGAATGTGCCGGCAGGCACCAGTTTCCCGCTGGTGCTGCAGGCGGGAAGATGGCGGCGGCAGTTGACGGTGCCCTCGCTTACCTCGTGCGTGAACACGCCGGTGTTGAACTTTAACCCTCCCTCAGATGTTTTCTCCAGATTTCCCAAGACCCAGGTCGAGGGCGATATTCCAAAAATGGCGCTAGCCACCGGCGGCGTCGACGCGCTGGAATGTTCGCTGCGCAAGATCGGCATTGCCGACACAGAATTTACCGACTACACCGTGAATGCAAGCGGGCTGTCAAGTCCGGGGCGAATCAATCTGTTTGAGGGCGCGGGGAACTCCGGCGCCAAGGCGGGCAGCACGGTCCATACGGAAAGTCAACTGGTGGGCAGCACCAGCTCTACGATCGGCGGGTCGCTGCTGGGAAACTACAACGTCT
Source organism: uncultured Acidobacteriaceae bacterium (assembly GCA_963786075.1). Taxonomy (GTDB): domain Bacteria; phylum Acidobacteriota; class Terriglobia; order Terriglobales; family Acidobacteriaceae; genus Sulfotelmatobacter. Next base: position 107,321 of record CAWAYA010000006.1, read on the forward strand.
TGCTGCTGCCCTGCCAGGGCACTTTCGGCTACACCACCGCCGACGGGCGGGGCAATGCCATTACCTTCGCCGGTGAGGGTGGCCGGATTTTTGCCACGCATCATAGCGATACCTATCTCGACCAGGATGCCGCCATCGACGGGGCCGCAGACTGGCTGGGCGACGCCAACTCCGTATCGCTTGGCTCCGGCGAAGCGACCATCAATACTGGTTTCTCGAGCGGCATGACGCTGGCGCAGTGGCTACAAGATATCGGCTCGACCTCCACCGTGGGCCAGGTCGCCATGACGGCTCTGTTCAACGATCAGAGCGGAGTCAATGCACCCACCCAGTCCTGGGCCACGCTGAATGGCGGTGACAGTCAAATCCTGCAACTTTCTTTTTACACTCCCGTAGGCTCGCCGGCGGCCAGCCAGTTCGGCCGCGTGATGTACAACGAATATCACGTGGACAGCACTTCCACGAATGACACCGTTACCTTCCCCTCCGAATGCACCGGCGGCCTGGCCAAGACCTCGTCCTTCACCCCCCAGGAACACATGCTGGAATACAGCTTGTTTGACCTGATGAACTTCTCTGTGCCGGTGGCGGCGCCGACGGTTTCGATCGGCATCACCCATAGTCCGACGACCTTCACCGGCGGCGATACCGGCGATACCGTGACGGTCACGGTAGAGAACACCGGCGCTTCGGCGATCGCGACCGCGCCCCCAGTGTCTCTTACGGTCACGCTTCCGGCGGGACTGACGCCGGTTGCCATGACGGATGCGCTCGGGCTTTGGACCTGCGTCGCCTCGACGCTGACCTGTACCCTGACCTCTTCGTGGAGCGCCGGGGTGAGCGATCCGGTGACCATCACCGTGAGCGTAGCGGCAAACATCGGCGCGGGCAGCCCGTCGATTAGCGCAACTGTCGCGAGCGCGGGCTTTTCGAGCAACGTGGCCAGCCCGATCACGATTAACATCGCCGCCGCGCCAGCAGGTACCGTGACCAGCGGAACTGCCGTCAGTGCGGGGACGGTGGAATTGCAATCGACGGCGACGGCGACCACGGACTTTGCCCTTAGCGGCGGCACCACCGTCGGGACCATCGCGGTGGTTACCCAGGGCGCGACCGGCCTCGACTTTACCAATGCGGGTTCGGGAACCTGCGCCATCACCACTTATGGGTCCGGTGCCACCTGCACGGTAAGCGTCACCTTCAGCCCGACTCATCCCGGGCCCCGGCTGGGAGCGGTCAAGCTCCTCGATGGCAGCGGCAGCCTGCTGGCAACGCAGTTTGTCACGGCCATTGGCGTTTCCCCGCAGGTGATTTTTTCTCCCGGCGTGCAATCCGCCCTGGGCGGCGGCTTCAACCAGCCCTACGGGGTCGCGACCGACAGCAGCGGAAATGTCTACCTCGCCGACCAGGCCCACAACGCGGTGAAAGAGATTCCCAGCGGCTGTGTCTCTTCAAGTTGCGTGCTCACCGTTGGCGGCGGCTTCAGCTTGCCCTACGGCGTGGCGGTGGATGGCGCCGGAAATGTTTTGGTGGCGGACAACGCCAACAACGCGGTGAAGAAAATCCCACCCGGCTGCACCTCCTCGACCTGCGTGAGCACAGTGGCGCCGGTGGGTGGACCTGCGGGCCTCACGGTCGATGGGGACGGAAACATTTTCGTCACCGACGCCGGCGATGGGATTGTGCTCGAGATTCCGCAAGGCTGCCTTGCTACGGGCTGCACCATCACGCTGGGCGGGGGCTGGAGCAACCCGACCGGCGTCGCGACCGATGGCAATGGCAACCTTTTTGTGGCGGACGAGGGCGATGCGGCGGTGAAGGAGCTGGCCATCACCTGCCTCACGGCAGGTTGTGTCAGCGTCGTGGGAGCTGGGCTCAGCCAGCCCTATAGCCTGGCTGTGGATGCCAGCGGCAATATCTTCGTAGGCGATCAGGGCAGCACCGCGGTCAAGAAAATTACCAGCGGCTGCACCTCCGCGAGCTGCGTGAGCACATTGAGTGGGGTTTTCGTCCATCCCTTTGGCATAGCGCTCGACGGGAGCGGAAATCTCTTCGTCGGCGATGCCAGCGCCACCACGGCGGCCAAGCTGGACTTCGGCGATCCTCCCGCGCTCGCCTACGCGTCGCTGCACGTGGGCTCGACCAGCAGCGCCCAAGCGGTCACTGTCGGCAACGATGGCAATGCGACGCTCGACTTCACCTCATCGGGACTTACCGCGCCCACCGATTTCATCCAAGCGGCGGGCAGTGGAACCCCAACCGATTGTGCCAGCAGCGGAACCGTGACGGCTGGCGCCGGCTGCAATCTTAGTATCGAGTTCAGCCCTCTGTCGGTGGGAGGGTTTTCGGAATCGTTTGTCCTGACCGACAACGACCTCAATGTAAGCACGGCGACGCAATCGATTTCGCTGAGCGGCACAGGACTCGCTGCCGACTCTACTGCCGTGGCGGTGGGAGTGAATCCCAGTTCGCCCGGGGTTGGTCAGGCAGTGAACATCACCGCGACGGTCAGCGATACAACCAGCGCAAGTATAGTTCCAACGGGGAGCGTAACTTTTAGCGACTCCGTGGACGGCAGCCTGAACGGCGGTGCGGCCGTCACTCTAGTGTCCGGCGTGGCCAGCTTGACGGGCGTTGTTCTGAGCGGCGGCGGAGGGACGGCGCATACGATCACAGCAAATTACCAGGGCGTGGCGCATTTCTTCCTGGCCAGCAGCAACAGTGCGACGGTATATCTGGCCAGCGCCGCAGCGACCTCTACCACGCTGGCAGCAGCACCGAACCCGGCCCCTGCGGGGGCCACGGTTACGCTGACTGCCAGCATTTCCCCGGTCCCAACCGGGCCAAGCTTGGGCACAGTCAGTTTCTACGACGGTGAGACACTTCTGGGAACGGCGAACGCGAACTCCTCTGGAGCAGCCTCGTTCCCCATAACCACTTTGTCCGCAGGAGCGCATAGCCTGACGGCGGTGTATTCCGGCAACCCAGCCTTCGCCGGTTCGACGTCGAGCGTACTCATCGAAACCATCACGACCTTGACCGGCACGACGACGACGCTCGTGGCGGCGCCAAGCCCCGCCTCAGTGGGTGAATCAGTGACTCTGACGGCCACAGTTACCCCCGCGCCGACCGGTTCGCCGCTCGGCACAGTAAGCTTCTACAACGGCGCAACTTTGCTCGGCAGCGGCACTCTGAATTCATCGGGAGTGGCTGCCTTCTCGACAACCAGCTTGCCGGCGGGATCGGACAGCCTGACGGTGATTTATTCCGGCAACACAGCCTTCGCCAGTTCGACCTCGAGCGTACTCACCGAAACCATCACGACCTTGACGGGCACGACGACGACGCTCGTGGCGGCGCCAAGTCCCGCCTCAGCGGGCGAATCGGTGACTCTGACGGCTACGGTTTCTCCCGCGCCGACCGGTTCGTCGCCCGGCACAGTGAGCTTCTACAACGGCGCAACTCTGCTCGGCAGCGGGACTCTGAATTCATTGGGAGTGGCTACCTTCTCGACAACCAGCTTGCCGGCGGGATCGGACAGCCTGACGGCGGTATATTCCGGAAACTTGCTCTTTGCGGCGTCCACGTCGGCAGCGCTTAGCGAAACGGTGAACACGTCCTACACCGTAACGGCTCCGCCCGCTCCATTGTCGGTGGCGCAGGGTGGTTCCGTGCAGGTCAACGTCACCGTGCCTCCGGTCGGTGGCGCCTTCAACAACCCGGTAACGATGTCGGCTACGGGGTTGCCTTCGGGGGCGACGGCCAGCTTCAACCCGCTGACGGTCACGCCCGGGACCGCCGGCGCGCACACGGTGATGACAATCCAACTGGCGCCTCTCGCAGCTGCGGTGGTGCCCGAAGTAGATCCGCCTTACCGACCTTGGCCTCTGCCTTCGTTCGCTCTGGCGCTTGCGCTGTGCGGCTTCGGCTTGCGCCGCAAGCGCGTGCCCGTCACGCTCAGACGAACCCTGCTTCTTGCGCCTCTCGCCCTTTCGCTGCTTGCCATGTTCGGCTGCGGCGGAGGGTGGCGGGGACCATCCACCACGCCTCCTGGCAGTTTCGTCGTTACCATCACGGGCACCAGCGGAACGCTTACCGCCTCGACGGCGGTCACGGTGGTGGTCCAATGACAACGCTCGCGGGAGTGCTTCGAGGAGAGATGGGAATGCCAAAATTATTTCGAGCCGCGATCCTGCTGGGATTCTTTACAGGTTTCATCGGCCTGAGTGCCGGGCCGGCCTCGGCGCAGGTCGCGCGCGTGGAGGTTGGAGGGGAATACAGCTTTGTGAACACCAACGCGCCCCCCGGCGGATGTGGGTGCTTCAGTATGAACGGGGGTACGGGCTGGTTCGCTTACAACCTTTTTCCGAATATCGCCGTGATCGGAGAAATTGGCAGCGAGCATGCCTCTAACATCGACCATACTTCCGCGGATCTCACCCTCACGTCATTTCTTGGCGGTGTGAGGTATTCGCGGCGCTGGTTTGAGAAAATGGCTCCGTTTGGCCAGCTTTTGCTCGGCGGAGCGCACGCCAGCGGGGCTTTGACGCCGACGTCCTCTGGGCAGTCGGGTTCGGCGAACGCCTTTGCCATGGTGGCGGGCGGAGGAATGGATCTTGAGATGTTGCGCCACTGGAAAGTTCGTCTGATCGAGGTGGACTATTTCTTGAACCGATTCGACAACGGTGGCAATGACCATCAAAACAACCTCCGGGTTTCGCTCGGAGTCGCCTATCGCTTTGGCGGAAGGAAGTAATTGCCGCGTTCTTTAGTGTTATTAGAGTTGCGAAAATCGAAGACCGCGAGTTCCGCGGCTAGCGCTGAAATCCCGTCCTAGGCTGACGTTTCCAGCCATGCCCGCCTTACGTCTGATTTTTCTCTGGCAGCACCAGCCGTTCTATAAGAACTTGGTGACGGGCGAGTATCGCCTGCCTTGAGTACGTCTGCACGGCCTCAAAGATTATTACGGGATGCTAGCTGGCTCTTCAGTCCTAGGTGAACCAAAGCACAGCCGCGCGTTCGGGAACGACCTGCGACACGCTCCGGACGAAAAAAAGCCGTTCTTGGCGCACAGACCCAGGTCGTCCGCTTCGCGTGAAATCAAAAGGTAGCTGCTCTTAACGAAGTGGTAAAATCTCCTGCGAGTGCTTTCTTATGACTTGGCAATCGACTCTTAGCCCCAGAATCGCTGGCAAAGCGTTTCACGGGCAAAATGACAGCGAGCTGTGGACGTCCGTGGAAACCGACACACTTTCTTTCACAGTTGCACATTTGTCATTTTGGACAGCCAGGGGAAATAGCTATAAATAGGTCGTAAAATCAAGCACTTCCACGAAGAGCCGGGATGGCGGAACTGGCAGACGCAGCGGACTCAAAATCCGCCGGGCTTCGGCCCTTGGGGGTTCGACTCCCCCTCCCGGCACCAAATATCCCCCTTTTGTTTTGACGAACCTGCAGGTGCGAGGAGTCTTCGCCTGGGGCTGGACTCCTGTTGAAAACTGAGCCACTGCAGTAGAACTGCAGTAAAGTTCTAATGCCAAGCCCGCCGGATTCGGCACCAGTGCCGAAACTCATGGTTTTCTTCATGCTTTGTCAATCGTGCGGTCCAACGATCAATACAACCGATGTGAACTCGCTCACAACAGACCTAGCTCCAGACCCGGAGTTCGTCGATCAGATGCCACCGGTCACCGTGGTTAAAGGTGAAATCGGTGCCTGACCATCGTCACCGGAACGGAGAAAGATTTGCGCCATCCGACTACGGGAAAATGGATGTTAGAAAAGCCCTCCAAAATCTGCTGCTCCGGACCCTCGAAAAGATTGGGTGTACGAAGGCCTCTGCTGAATGTTAGAAAGGTGTAGTTTTCTAATCAGGCAGGAATCGACTCGTTTGGCGACGGGTCAATGAGTATCTTCAGCTTCGAACCGAGACACGCCGAAGGCCACCGCGATAGCAATAACCTTCGAGGATATCGCTTCCAGAGTTCAACTCATTGGTAAAGGAACCCCGGTAAAACCTGCGGTCAACAACTAGCACTCACATTAGTGCGTCCCTGATCGTACCATCGCCAAGCCCGTCGTCCACGTTCATCATGCACTTTGAGGGCTTCTCCATACGCCACCAGTCGGTTCAGCACGGTGGTAACGGAGGCAGCAGGGTCCTTGTGGTGGAGTAATACGAGCGGAATGCGTGTCTGAAGCCGTTCGCATACTTCCTGGGCACTTAGTGGGCGGTTGGCTTCCATCAAGACCGTGCGGCAACACCCGGTCAATCCCCGTTGCCGTGCTCCGTTTTTCCGATCGACCAATTCCCATAGCTCTTCGCCCAGCCAATCATCGCCAAATATGCTTGCCAGTCCCACAATCGTTTGCTTTATTGTGCCAATCCGCTTCACAATGTCAGCGCGCTGCCGTATGAGTTGTCGCAGATCTTGTGCAGCAGCTTTCACAACTTCCTGAAGGTGGGCGTTGCTGCTTCCCACAAACTCTCCCGTTCCAGAGCTCGCTGCCGTTTCTGCGTCTGAATTCCTACTCGGCAAGAAAATCCTCCATGCCGATCCACAGCTGCGCCAGGAGCTGCAGATTCTTCTTGTAAGTACGTGTGACTGTGAACTGCCTTCCTCCGCGCACCCGGAGCGCATACTCGCCGGTCGACAATGGATGCATCTCTTCAACCATTGCCGCGTTCACCAGCACAGATCGATGAATGCGCACAAACCCGTGCAAATTGAGCTTTTCCTCCATGGTCGAGATAGACTCTCGCAGCATGTGCGAACTTGACGTATGCAGCAACAAGACATACTTTCCTTTGGCCTCCACCACGATAACGTCCGCCGCATCGATGAAGAGAATGTTCCTCTTGGCTTTGATCGCAATCCGCGCAGACTTCCCCACCGCAGCCGTCCGTATAGGCCGCTTTGGCAGCGGCAGTTCTTCACACCCGGCCTTTACTTGCGGATCGCCGTTGTCTAAGAAGACTTCCATTACCGGTTCGTTGCCGCTCCTTTGCCCAAACTCCACCGCGATCTGCACGGTCGTCAATCCGCGTCTACTCCCGGTTCATCCCACTCCCCCGCTGCGGCGTCTTTCACTTCGCCTCCGTCACTTGCTCCCGCGCTTCGTTGTATGTCCCGAACTTCTTCGCCACTACCTTCAGCGTGGGATAGAACTGCACAAACGTGTGCTCGACCGCGGCATGAGCCTCGTGACACGACCAGCAGACGTTGCCCTTGGGCATAGCCTCGGCGGTTTTGCCGTCGGCGCCGAAGAAGTAATAGGCCCACCTGTCGGGATTGTGCGCTGAATCCTTCACCTCGACGGGCAACCCCACCAGATCGGTCTGATAGTGGCCCTTCTGGTTGATGGAACTTCGGCTTGCTGCATCCCGTTCGTCGATCACGAACATGCTTTGCTCCGGCCACTTCCCGGAATTCGCAAATTCGTTGTAAGCCCAGCGCTGCACGAAGACGTTGGTGAACAGCTCGTGGCCGCCGGGCGCGGGACTGTAGTTCATGCCGTATCCGGCGGAGAGAAACATCCATTCGCGATAGTCGGCAGGCCGGATAAGCTGGCCCTTCTGGTCATATTGCGGCTTCGGCGCGTTTTCTTCAGGCGCGGTGGCTAGCAGTGCAAGGCAAGCAACCGCAACAAGGAAAGAACACAACACGCTTTTCATAGATCACATGCCTCTTGAGAGCACACTGGTCACATTAATTCGCGTTGCTAATCCTTGACCGGGTCCGGCGTTCCATCCGACCACCATCCCGCGGGAACCATGAAATCGTCGATCGGTTCAGGAGCGCCCCTGAACTGTGGATTCAGCATGACGGGAGAATGGGGCAAATCTGCGCCCCAAGCGGCAGCGCTCATGAGCGGTGTGTAAAACATCAAGTGGGAAATCCAGTTGTGGTGGTCGGAGTCGGTAAGGTACTGCTCTTTCGACATCATGTAGGCCATGCCTCCAGGCTCCAGGGGTGGCAGCCCCTGCTTAACATATGTCTGCATGCCGTCTAGGATCTGTGCTTTGGATTGACCAGCCAATACCATCTCCGTTCTTTTGTACGTCAGGGGCAGGATGGAGCGGACAGCCGGCGGGTTATAGCACACCGGCCCTCGAACTTTAGGGTTCCAAAACTTAGGGCCGTCGAATGGGCCCATCCACGCGCGCTCCACGAGACATACGAAACCATTCTTGCCTTTGACCGCGGTCTCATAGCCATGGGCTCCAAGGACGAGGACGTCGGCATCGCCCGAAATGGCCTCCGGCGCCGCGCTACGAGCCATCGCAATCTCTGCATTACGATCCGCCATTAGATATTGATCCAGCGGAGCCATGTTCGGATACGACGGTTGACGATCCTGTGCGCGCGCCTGCCAGCCCGCGTCCAGAATAAGAATCAGTGCGAAGCTTAGAGAGGTAATCACCTGGAATCTCTTTCGGTTCATCACTTCCTCCTGTGCTAACTGAATGTCGCCGAATTGTTATTCAGAAAACAGATCCAATTCGTTTTACTTTCTGTATCGGTCCTCGTTGGCTCTCGCCCGGTGTACCTGCAGTCGATCCAAACTCGCCGAGCCTACAAACCGGTTGGTATGTAACCGCGTCACACTATTCGTTAACACCGATGCGATCAGACCCGCTTGCGGTTGCCCGGCGCGCGCAGGGACTGCAGCCAGTCCACAATATTTCTGATCCCGGCCTTCATCACTTTCGGATTCTGAGCATTCTTTGCCAAGGAGCCATAGCCTTCGACCATCGCGATCAGTAAGCCAGCGGCGTCCGAGGGCTCCACGTCGCGGCGAACGCTTCCGCGGACTTGGCCCTCTCGCAAAACGGAAGCGACCGCCTCCCGCCAGGCATCGAAGATCGTCGCCAGCCGCTTGCGGAAGCCTGCGTCAAGAGGAGACATTTCCTGCGCCAGATTGATCAACTGGCACCCGCCCCGCACATCAGAGGGCCGAACGGGTATATCTCGAACGGCGCCGATCAACGCGTCGATAGCGTCCTTGCGGCTCTGTAGAGGGCGCACCCACTGGCCGTAGGTGTGGGGGGCGATGACCTCTTCGACGACGGCGTAGCCCAAGCCTTGCTTGCTTTTGAAGTAGTAGTACAGCGCTCCCTTGGTGACGCCAGCTGAGGCCAGAATCGTGTCCAAGCTGGCACTTTGGAAACCCGATTTGTAGATCTCGCGGAATGCGGCCTGCAGCAAGCGCTCCCGCGTGCGCTCAGGATCGCGCAGTCTGGTTGCTCTACGTTTCAGGTTCTTGCGTGCTGCCAGCATACCAACCAGTATGTATCTTCGAATCTTTGGAGTCAATCTCGGCGGGAATCTCTGGGAATCTGGAGGTTTCGAAATTCATCTCCTGTTTGGTGTAGTCCTACACGCAATCGTCACAGTATTACAAGCACACGACCTGATGCGCAGGGCGTAAGTCGTGGGCACCGTGCAGTGGACATCCCGCATTTCATAAGCGCAGATCCTAGCGTTGATGTAACCGACTGAAAACATAACGACAACACTCTGGTTCGCTGATTGCTAACAACAACACGGTCGGAGTGTTCAGTGACTCATCTATTTTCTCGCTGAGTCGTGGCGCTCAATCTCTTGGTTGGAGGGAGCAATGCAGATCCGCAGCGTAAAGTTGATTCTGGTTCTTGTGTTGGTAGTTTGCGTGGGCAGCGCTCTGCCCCTGTGGTCACAATCGGCGTCATCCGGAACGGTTTCCGGCATCGTGACTGACCCGTCGAATGCGGTGGTGGCGGGCGCTGCGATTACGCTGACCGATACCGCGACCAACATCTCGCGAACCGCGAACTCCAACGCGACCGGGCGCTACTTCTTCGCCGACGTTACCCCGGGTACCTACACTCTCACCGTGGCCAAGGCTGGATTTGCCACCACGAAGACCGAGAACCAGATCGTGCAGGTCGGAGTCAACCTCACGGCGAATCTGGTTTTGCAAGTGGGCGGAGCGAATGTGGTGGTAGAGGTGTCGACCGTCGGCAATGAGTTGCAGACCATGAACGCTACGGTGGGCAACACCATCAACAGCGTCACCATCGATAACCTGCCCAGCCTTGGCCGCGACGTCAGCACGTTCGTCGAATTGCAGCCGGGCGTAGGTCCGGACGGCAGCGTCGGCGGTGCGGTTCTTGACCAGAACTACTTCTCGCTCGACGGCGGCGACAACACCAATGACATGGACGGCAGTATGAACGTCTATACGAAAAGCTATGCTGGCGACCCGACCGGCGGTGTGGCCACCCAGAATAACCTGGGAACAGGCAATGGCGGCCCGACGGGCGTGATCCCGACTCCGCAGGATAGTGTCGAAGAATTTAAAGTGAATACTGCCGGCCAGACAGCTGATTTCAATAGTTCCGCCGGTGCCGAAGTGAAGATCGTCACCAAGCGCGGAACCAACTCCTGGCACGGCACGGGCTACGAATATTACAAGGATAACAACTGGTCGTCTCAGAGTTGGCAGAACGATTACAACAACCTTCTGCAGCCCGGCTCGGCTCCTCTTCCCAGCTTCCATTACAGCCGTTACGGCGGGGCGATCGGCGGCCCAATCATCCCGAAAGAAATTCTCGGCGGGAAAACTTATTTCTTCTTCAATTACGAGGGCTTTAACTTCCCCCAATCCATCACACTCCAGAGGAACGTGCCGTCGCCAACCTTGATGGCAGGCGAGATCATTGACCCCGTGACAAACGCGGTTTACCAACTGAAAACCATCGATCCGCTTGGCGTCGGGCTCAATCCGGTAGTTTCAAACATATGGAACACTTACGAGCCCGCGTCGAATGCAGCCTGCTATCAGCAGCTCTGCGACGGCACGAATGAACTGGGATTTGTGGGCAATATTGGCATTCCACAAACCAGCAAATTCGTAGCTACGCGCCTCGACCACGACTTTTCTCCCAAGTGGCATTTCAACGCAACCTATCATTTCTTCAAGCTGACTTCGGCTACGACTGACCAGGTTGACATCGGCGGCTTTTTCCCTGGCGACACAAAGGGCGTGCCGGCCTCCCTGTCGCGTGATCCGGCGGAGCCAAATATGTGGGCGGCGGGTCTGACCACCAACATCACTTCGAACACCACCAACGATTTCCATTACAGTTTCCTGCGTAACTTCTGGCAATGGATCCGGCAAGGGGATACGCCGCAAATCGCGGGCTTGGGCGGGGCGCTTGAGATTATGAGCGGCCAAGAGCTGGGGCAAGCCAGCGATCTCGGTCCGTACGACGTAAACACACAAAATACCCGCACCCGTTATTGGGATGGGCATGATCAGTTGGTGCGCGACGACGTTTCCAGCCTGAAAGGCAACCACCTCCTGCAGTTTGGCGGTACCTATCAGCACAACTGGAACCAGCATCAACGCACCGATAACGGCGGTGGAATCAACTACGCCCCGGTTTATTCGCTCGGCATAGGGAACAGCGGATCGGGACTGGCGAGCGATTTACCGATTTGCTCGATAATAAACCCAGCCACGGGCTCTCCTGATATCTCCAACTGCCCCGCTCTGACCGCAGCGGCACTGGGCATCGTTTCCATTTCGCAGATCGCGTATACGCGTGCCGGCGCAAGTCTGGCGCTGAATCCTCCGCTGACGCCGGCAGAAGATACCCTCACGATTCCTTATTTCAACACTTATTTCAGCGATACCTGGCACATGAAGCCGACGTTCACCCTCACCTACGGTTTGGGTTGGACGCTGGAACAGCCTCCGACCGAAGCGACGGGCAAGCAGGATGTGCTGGTGGATGCGAGCGACACGCCCATTTCGATGACTTCCTACCTGGCGCAGCGCAAAGCCGCGGCGCTAATCGGCCAGGTCTACAATCCAGCGCTCGGCTTTGCCCTGGTGCATAACGTGGGAGACGGTTCCGGGCGGGTGTATGACCCGTACTACGGCGAATTCAGCCCGCGCATAGCCGTTGCCTGGAGCCCGCACTTCGACGCAGATTCGCCGATGGGTAGAATCTTCGGCCACGAAGATACGGTCATCCGCGGCGGCTATGGCCGCATCTACGGCCGCTTAAACGGCGTGGATCAGGCGCTGGTACCGTTGCTGGGCGTCGGACCCATCCAGCCTGTGCAATGCGCCAATAACCTCGGGAACGGCTCCTGCCCGTCTGGCCTCGTAACAGCCAGCCCTTCGACAGCGTTCCGGGTTGGACCCACATCTACGGGACCAAACTACGGCTTCACCGCGCCGCTCCAGACTGCCGCGAACCTGCTACCCAGTGCGACCCTGCCGCAACCGCTGTTCACAGGGATCAATACCACGGAGGGCAGTGCCAGCGAGGCATTGGATCCGCATTTCCGGCCGAACGTGTCCGACTCCTTCAACTTCACCGTGCAGCGCCAGTTGACGCGTAGAGTCACGCTGGAATTCGGCTACATCGGACGCAGAATCACCCATGAATACCAGCCGATTAATCTCAATGCGGTTCCGTACATGATGACGCTGGGTGGGCAGCAGTTTAAGCAAGCCTACGCGAACACCGTATTGCAATACTGCGGGGGCATAGCGGGGTTGGCTGGCGGCGGTTGCGCTGCCGTTGCAGGCAACGTCACTATGCAGCCTTTCTTCGAAGCCGCTCTCGGCGGTTCTACCTCTGCCTACTGCAGCACCCCGTTTAACGGCGTTACTCCGACAACCTGCACTCAGGCCGTCTTATTGCATGAAGGCGCACCCGCCAAGAACTGCGTTCAATGCGCCACCGGCTACCTGACCAATGCCAGCGTGTGGAGTCTGTGGAGTGATTTGGATGCCGGCCCGATGCAGGCCACCCCGGCGAACGGCGGCCCGGTCGGAGGCCAAGGCGGCGCCTTGTCGGGATACACCATGCTGAACAACACCGGCCAGTTCTCGTCCGGCGTTGCCAGTAACGGCAGCATAGGTTACGGAAACTACAACGCCGGCTTCGCCTCGCTCAAGATGGCGGATTGGAGAGGTTTGACCATGCAATCGAACTTTACCTGGTCCAAGGCGCTGGGAACTGGAGGGGTGGTTCAGGCTTCCAGCGAAATTACTCCGGATGATCCGTTTAATTTGGGGACGACCTACGGCTACCAGGACTATGATCGCAAGTTCGTATACAACGCCTTCTTCGTCTACCAACCCCCCTTCTTCAAGGGGCAGAATGGGCTGGTGGGACGGGCGCTGGGCGGCTGGTCCTTCGCGTCCGTATTCACCGCCGGTAGTGGGTTGCCGATCGAGATTTTCACCGCGACTGGAGATGGCCAGGAATACGGAGCAGGAGACGACGTGAACTTCTTCGGAAACGAAAACGCGGTTCAGATCGCTCCTATTGCGCACGGTCATGCCTATTACAACAATCCCTCCGGTGGTTTGCCCGTCAATATGTTCAAGGCGGGTGTATCTGCCATTAATGACTTCCGCAATCCGATCCTGGGTCTGGACAATAAGGATGGTGGCAACGGCAACATCTTTGGCCTACCTTACTGGAATATGGATTTGAGCGTCAGGAAGAACATTATGGTGACGGAAGGCATTAGCATGGAGTTGCAAGGTGTCTTCGCTAACGTTTTCAATCATAATCAGTGGCTCGATCCGAGCGCGACTGGGACCACCGGGCTCTTCAATCCCTCAGTTTTCGGCGCTCTGCCCGGCTCGTCGCAGGAACAGCTTGGCGGCGACCGGCAGATCGAAGTGGGCTTCCGCGTCCGCTTCTAAATGAATGAAATTTCGAGGCGCCCTGCGGGCGCCTCGAACTAACCCAATCCGTAGCGCTTCCCTCGGGCCGCACCGCGCAGGTGCGGCCGTTATGCTGCGCAAACCTGGCATGCGGAGGATCCACCAATGCAAAGCAGTTCGTCGCGATGAAAAAGGTCAGCACCCAATCGAGTTGGTATTCGGAAGGAGGGGTTTCTCAAAATATGAGTTGGGCGTTCGACGCATCGTCTCAGGATTTATTGCCAATTGGGGCTTCCCTGCGTTTCTTTGAAGTCGGTTCGTGGAGAGCCGTAAATCGCCTTCCAGGCGAGAACTCTGCGTTTCGATTGCAGACGGGCTCAATGCGTTTTCAGGGGCGAAGGTTTTTCATTCAGGTTCAAGATCGAGCAGGCAATTTCAGCTGCGACTCTGAAGCGCAAGCTCGCAGAATTCCGGAAACCGATCCAAAATTCCGAGAGTCTCAAGGCAATTCCGATCAGCCTCGCCGAGTTCCGAACCTGTTGACCTCCGGATCTGAGCATCTTGCCGGTGGGCCAACAGATCAGCGATGTAGACTGCAATGGAACTGTCGAAACCGGAGTGTGGAATGCGGGTGGGATGATGATGGTGCGCAACCGCCTCAACTGCGAGGCTGGGGATGCCCCACAATCCGAGCAAGTAAGCGCCAATCTCTGCGTGGGAAGTGCCAAGTAGTTCCAGTTCTGCTTCGAAGGCCCTGCATCCGCGCTCGCGCGCAAGGGTGCGGGCTGAACAGAATACATCGGGCATTTTGCTGGCCAGGATAAGGCTGCCAATATCGTGAAGCAAGGCGGCCACAACCGTTACATCACGGGTCTTTGGGTCGATGGGGAGTGTGGCCGCAATGGCGGCCGTGCGCTCCGCATGGGACTGTATCGACTCCTGAACCGCCTGCGGGATACGCGAGTCAGACTGAAAAACCCGGAAGACCTCAGAGGTTAATGCCAAATTCTTCAAAGTCTCCATCCCCAGATAAGTGGCGGCGTTCTGCACGGTAGTGACTTTCTGCGCCAGGCCGAAGAAGGCGCTGTTCACGAGTTGTAAGACTTTTGCTGACATTGCCAGATCGTGGCTGATGATCTCCGCCACTTGGCCGACGGAGGAGTTGGGGTCGTTCACCGCCTGCCTAAGGGAGGTGTAGGTAGACGAGAGCGACGGCAGTTCTCCGATCGTGGCCACGACCGCGCGAATCTCCGGCACGGACAATACTTCCTGGAGCGTAAAAACGCGTGCGAGCGCGGACTGGAGCTCTGACGCATCGCAGGGCTTGGCCAGGAAGCGATGCGCGATGGAAGCGACGCGCGAAGTTAGCAAACCGTCCGAGTATCCGGACAGGATGATTCGGGCAGTGCCCGGATAGCGCTCGCGAATGTGGCTGAGCAAGGTGGCGCCGTCCATCCCCGGCATGCGCATATCGGAGACCACCACGTCGAAGCTGGTTTCTTCACAGGCGCGCAAAGCCGCTTCTCCGCCCACTGCAAAATGCATGTCCCAGCGTTTGCGTTCGGCATACATCATCCGCCGGATACCGTCCAGAATCTTGTTTTCATCGTCCACAAACAAGATGCGCTTCATGCCGATACCTCTCTCGCGGCAAGCTTCTTGCCATCGTGAGGCAAGCAAATGATAAAGGTCGTGCCCTTACCTTCTTTAGTTTCAAAATGAATGCTGCCGTCATGTTTATCCACGACCACGGAGTGAGCAATGGCCAAACCCTGCCCAGTGCCTTTGCCAACCTCCTTGGTTGTGAAGAAGGGATCAAAAATGCGGGCGCGCACTTTCTCCGGGATTCCCGATCCAGAGTCGCAGATCCTGATTTCGACGTGGTCCTGGCAGTTCTCGGTTTGCACTTTGATCTTTCCCTTTTCCGGTCCCTCCTTACCGATTACGTCAGCGATAGCCTGGGCGGCGTTGACGATCAGGTTCAGTATTACCTGGTTGAATTCGCCCGGCTGGCACGAGATCAGAGGGAGGGAAGGATCAAAGTCGGTTTCTAAATCGGCCACATATTTCCATTCGTTCCGCGCCACCGTAATGGTGCTTTGAATCGCGTGATTCAGGTCAAGAGGAGTTTTTTCTTTGCTGCCGGGATGCGAGAACTCTTTCATGGCACTCACCAGCTGGGATACGCGGGTCACTCCTTCCAGAGTCTGCTCGATGGCTTTGGGAATCTCCTCCAGCAGATAAGGAGCATCGGCCTCAGTCACCGCAGCCGATACTTCCTGCATGATTTCTCCCGACAAGTTGTTGGCTTTCCCCGCGGCGAAGAGGCGTTCGTAGCTGGCCAGAAGTTTGCTTAGATCCTGGAAGGCATCTTGCAGGAAGCGCACGTTGTCTCCGACATATTGCGTCGGGGTATTGATCTCGTGTGCAATACCAGCGGCGAGCTGGCCCACCGATTCCAGCTTCTGCGCCTGAAGCAGCTGGCTGCGCAACAGTTTGCTCTCGGTGATGTCCTCACACATGCCCTCGTGGCGAACGATCACGCCATTTTCGCGAAAGGCGCGGGCGGCGACGGAGATCCACATCCTGCTGCCGTCTTTGCGAAAAACTTCGCATTCAAACTTCTGTACCAGTCCCATTGTCTGCAGCAGAAGCTTGAACTGGTCCCGCTCTTTCGGGTCGACGAATAGCTGCCGGGGAATGTCCGAGATGGCGGCAATCATTTCTTGGGGCGAATCGTATCCAAAAATGCACGCCGTTGCCGGGTTCATGCTCAAGAAACACCCCTCTGGCGTAGTCTGAAAAATGCCGAAGATGGCTTCATCAAAGATGCCGCGATACTTTCTCTCCGCCTCGCGGAGTGCGTCCCCAACTTTTTCGCGCTCGGTGACATCGGAGCCGATGACCAACAGCTCGGCGGGCTCAGCGCCCGACACAGCAATCGCGGTGATGGTCAGTCCGAGTAGGCGCGTTTTCCCGTTCAGTTCAAAGGGAACGCGATCGCACCGCCGGGAGTCCACTTCCGAGCACCAAGATCGAATTTCGCCCGGCATGTCAGGCCGCAGCCATCGAATTCCGCATTCAGAGAGTGGCTTTCCTAACACTTCGGCTGCGTTAAGGTCAAAGACAGCCGCCGCGGTGGAATTCCAGCGCATGATGCGTGAGTCGCGGTCCACCCCGATAAGAATCGAGGGCACGGCGTCGATAAAAATCTCCGCTTCCTTGTTTGTCTTTCGCAGAGCATCCTTCTCGCGCTGAAAGTTAGTGCGGACCCTGTGCAGAATGACCGAAGTCACCAGAAAAACCACGGCCCCGGTGAAGCAGATTGTAATGATGTGAGATCTCCAAATCGTGGTGGGTGGAAAAAACCATTGCTTGAGCGCCTCGAACAGGGTCATCGTCGTCGACGTGGCTACGAGCGCGGCTAGAGCTCGCAGTACCACGGACGCTAGACCGACCTTGGGTTGAGGCGCGGAATCATTTGGAACGTCTGCATGCGGTGTGCGCGAGCGCTGCCGGTCAGGAAGATGAGAGGTGGACATTGAGCCTATCCAGAGTGCGCGCCGGGATAATCGTCGGGTACCGGATCACGGAGCTGCCGCGGCTGACCCGTCGTCGACCTAGTCAGGCCCACGAACAGTTCCTAAGGTCCGTCGGCAGGAATCGTGGTTTCCTTGACGCCGCGCCCGGTTCAACCGCATGGCTCCTTGAGGCTCGGTCGGGTTAACTAAACCTTTCTACTCCCTGTGCCGATGGAAAGAGTGGTCCCAGCCCGCCGCCAGCTCGAAGCGGGGCTGACTGTCGGACCGCCAGTCTGGCGGCAACGTAGGAATCCTATGCCTGAAAAGATCCTGCTGGTTGATGACGATCCGAACATTCTCAACGGATACCGGCGCAGTCTGAGCCGGGAATTTGAAATGGACACCGCGCGGGGCGGGCAGGATGCCCTGGCTCTCGTCGCCGAGAAGGGACCGTTTGCGGTCGTGGTCTCCGACATGAGAATGCCGGGAATGGATGGGGTCCAGCTCCTGACTGTCTTCAAGTCGAAATGGCCGGACACGATACGCGTCATGCTTACGGGCAACGCCGACACGGATACAGCCACTCACGCCATCAACGAGGGCAACATTTTTCGCTTTCTCAACAAACCTTGCGACAAGGAAGCGATGGCGAAAGCGTTAACCGCCGCTCTGGTGCAATACCGGTTGGTGGTGGCCGAGAAAGAACTGCTGGAACAAACTCTGAGCGGCAGCATTCAAGTGCTCACCGAAGTTCTGAGCTTGGTTAATCCCGCTGCTTTCAGCCGTGCCGAGCGGGCTCGCCGCTATATCCGCCACGTCGTAACCTTGATGAAGCTGCGCAACCCCTGGCAATACGAAGTGGCTGCCATGATGTCGCAATTGGGCTGCGTCACCTTGCCGCCGGAGACAATCGACGCGGTCTACGCCGGCGAGAGCCTCGCTCCTAGCGATCAGGCGCAATTTAATGCGCACCCCGATGTGGCTTACGATCTGCTTTCGAAAATTCCCCGTCTGGAACCGATCGCTTGGATGATTAAAAACCAAAACGATCCGGACGCCGCAGCCATACCCGGCCGCACGCCGTCTTCGGAGATTCAGCGCGGAGCAAGAATCCTGCGTTTGATCCTGGCCTACGAGAAATTGGTTCATAACGGCAGTTCGCGGAGTGAGGCTGTGCTCAAGCTCTCCCGCCAAGACAACACCATCGGCAAAGAATTCTTCGACGCCCTGATTACTCTGGATCCGAATGCCGAAGAAGGTGAAATTCGAAAGTGCCGCATCGAAGACCTGGCGCCTGGCATGATCATCCAGCAGGAACTACGCACACCGCATGGTTTGCTGCTCGTGTCGAAGGGACAGGAAGTGACTGCACCCTTGGTGGTCAGGCTGAAGAATTCCGCTTCTCAGCGGGCGATAGGCGAGGAAGTTAGCATGTCGATGCCCACTACCACCCTGGCACTCCGGAAAGGCGCTTCGGTGTGAGTGATGGTGCGACGTTCAAGAACAACTCGACACACCAGCGCTCGGTTGTGCCGACTACCCGCACAAGGTTCGTTGGTTATAGACGAGATGCCATTGCAATCGCCTTACGGATCATCTCGACAGCGATTTCGTGCTCCCCGACAGGATAGGCGATCATCCCCAGCGGGTGCAGGGTGTCCGCATGTCGGGGCATCGATAGCCTTTCACAATCGTTCCCTTCACGAGAGCTGCCCCAATTCGCTCGTCACTGTCTTCACTGGCCGACCAACGTCGATCCGCTGGCCACACACACCCAATTCTCACCGCGACGGACCCACGTGTCGATGAACTGCTCGCGCAGTACGTATGGCCTCCCATTCTTCAGACCAGTTTCGCGATACGCACCGTTGACGACTGCAGTCGCACCGTACAGATGTACATTCATCGAATCGCTCACAATCCGCCCAGGACGTAGCGACCGCGACTGCACGCTGGCCATGTACTCCGCTTTGTTCATCAGTTTCCCGTCATAATCGAGGTAAACCAATTCCCGCCCGAGCAGCAGCTCTAATGCTGCTGAGTCTTTTCCTTGCACCGCCTGGTTCCACGCATTTTCCAGCATCAGAATTCTGGCTTGTTCGGCATCGATCTGGCTCCATCCCCGCAGCGAAGCCAGCCACATTACTGCCAGGACAAGAACCTTCGTTTTCACGGATAGCCCTCTGCAGGCATGATCGGCAAACAGCAACTCTTCTTGAGTTGGAGCGCAGATGCCGGACAGACCCCCTCCCGGCGCCACATTCTTCCGGGTCCGCTAGCTTATCGCACTGGCGGAAGGCCGGCCTTGGCTACTACTTCGCGGAACTCCTGGTCCTGATGCAGATGTTGAAAGTCGGTGTTCGTGATGAGCGTGGTGAGCCGAAGGTCGTGGCGCTGACAGGCGATTTCGAGATATTTCAGAGCGTCATTATCCTGGCCTAGGGCTGCGTAAGCGTCGGCCACGTCGAAAGCCGACCCGGTGCCGTGGTCGAAGGATTCCCGCCTCGTCGTCAACCTCTGCGCAAGCAGTCCGCGAGGGCCACCGCTGGCGTAGGCAGCTTTCTCCAGGTCGATGTTTTTCTGTGCTTTGGCGTCGTGCCGCAGATGCGCGACCGTTGCGCTCTCCGTTAGGTATCCCGTGTAATTTCCTTCGCGAAAATAAATATCCTCTGCGAGGTAGCGGTGCGGAGGAACGAACTCCGGCTGGGAAGCTGCGAGTTGTGTGAGCAGCGTTCTTGCCTCCTCTGTTTTTCCCGCCACCGCGAGAATGCATCCCTTGTCGGCCAGGATGGGGGTTGAAGAAGGATCAAGTTGTCGGGCGCGCTCAATCTCGGCCAGCGCTTCCTGCGTGCGCCCGGTCTCGATGAGGAAGGTGGCGTACCAGTGGTGGGCGCGGGGCAGGCTCGGGTTTAACTCGATGGCTCGTTTGAACTCGCGCTCGGCCGTGGCCACGTCGAAGAATCCCCAGAAGCTGGCGAACGCGAGCGAGTTGTGCGCCCCGGCGGAGTTGGGGTCGAGTTCCACTGCTTTGGCGGCCGCCGCGCGGGCGCGCGGATATGCGTCCTGCGCGGGCATAACGCTGAACTCTCGGAGCAGGTTATAGCTGTCGGCCAGGCCTACATAAGGCGCCGCATAGGCGGGATCATGCACGATGGCCTGGGTGAAGAAATCCACCGCCTGGTTCAGGTCGCCTGGCGTGCGCTTCTCGAAATGGTAGCGGCCTTTGAGGTAGAGATCCTGAGCCTCGGCGCTGGGAGGCTGCGGAGCAGCCAGCGCATTCTTGTACCGAGGTTCGCGATGGCTGAACGAAAAGGCGAGGAACGAGCCGGTGATCAGCACCAGGGGCAGAAGCAACAGAAAAGTTCGGGTCGCCGACATAGGGGATGGCGGCAGAACAAGCGGAAGATCGGGCGACGGGAACATCGGCGGGAGACTGGACGGTGAGCACATCGACGGGGACGGTTTGGCTCCGGTCGCCGCGGGCAGACGGCGCTACTGCGGGAGGGATGTCGACGGGCTCCCAGTTATGGTGCGGAGCCTGCAGCCATTCTGCCAACTCGTCGGCGTAAGCAAAGACGCCGCCGCGGACACTTCCCGGCACGCGGTACACCGGAAGCCCGCGTTCTTTTTCCCAACGCTTGACTGTGCGCTCGTCGCGATCAAAGAAGGCGGCAATTTCCTTCCAGGAATCTAAACGCTTCTTCGCCGGGAGAGGCTCACTATGAGCGGCCATAAGCTTTCAATGCCTTGAAATCCTGAAAGTTTTTCAGCTGATGCAAGCAAGGCTCGCGTAGTGTAGCTTTTGATCGTCATCCATGGGAACGCCACGAACGTGCCTTTGTCTGGCCCGATCGAGGGAGGTCGCGCACGAACGGGCCGAGATCCGCGCCCAGCTTGCCATTAGAGACTTTTGTCTGCGGTTGACTTGTTCCAGCGAGACGCGCGATACTTCCTCGCTACGCCGTTCACTGCGTCCGGTTGGACTGATGGGCGTTTCCGCAATGCCGCGGCTTGCATGGGTTTTGCCACAATCTCCCAGGAGGAATCCAATGGCCCGAAGTTTTCGTGTGGCGCGAAACTTTTTTCCGCTTGTGCTGGTTGTCACAGTCTTTATTCCGTTCGCTTCCGCTTCAGGCCCGTATGTGGTCGGCTCGGCCAATACCGTGACGGCTGACCCTAATGTGACGCGCCCTTCGACCACGCCTTGCGTGGTGCAGCTTTTCAGCGCCGCGCAGTTCTACGATTTCAACGTGGAAAACTTCAGCTACGCTCCGCCCGCCGACTGTCCTGGCCCCTGGGCCAAGGTTGTGCTCGAAGCTGACATCAGCCTGAACGCCGGTATTCAATACGACCGCACCGCTAACTTCTGGCTGGGTCCGGTCAACATCTATTTTGGAACCACGGCGGAGCCTTCGAACATTGGTCCGTCGTGGCATATCGAAAACGACCTTACCGATTACAGTTCGATCTTCTACACCGCGCAGAGCGGTCAGGCGAACATCGGAAACACTTTGTGCTGCGGGCTCACTTCGACGATCTATGCCTCGGCAGAGTTGGAGTTCTATCCGTTGGCAAAGGGCGAGAAACCGCCCGTGGCGGCCGACCAGGTGCTTGCGCTCTCGGGCGGCGCCTCAGGCGGCACGGTCGCGCTCAGTTCAACTTCGAGCACGCTCTCTGGTACTTTCACGCTGCCCACGAACGTGGAGAAGGCGTACTTGGATGTCTATTCCCAAAGCCAGTCGAATGATGAGTTCTGGTACACCTGCGTTGCCAACGACGTTGCTGCGGAACTGGAGAACTGCGGCAATACCGGTTTCCGCGAAACTGAGATCACGATCGACGGGAAACCGGCAGGCGTGGCGCCGGTCTCGCCCTGGATTTTCACGGGTGGAATCGATCCTTATTTATGGTTCCCCATTCCCGGTGTGCAGACGCTGAACTTCAAGCCTTATCGCGTGGACCTCACGCCTTTCGCCGCAGAGCTGAGCAACGGCGACCCGCACACGGTTTCGCTGAGCGTTTACAACGCCGATGATTATTTCTCGGATACGGCGTCGCTGCTGCTCTATCTTGATTCCGGCAGCTCGCAGGTGACCGGCGCTGTCACTGAAGACACGCTTACCGCAGCGCCATCTCCGGTGGTCACGGAGAACCTGAACGTGCAATCAACTTTCACCAAGGGCACGGTCAATCTGAAATCGAACCGCAGCTTTACCATCGCGGGCTACGTCAACACTTCGCACGGCAAAGTGACAACCAAGGTCGAGCAGAATGTCAATTTCTTCAACAACCAGTATTACGACATCACAGCTACGACATATCTGGAAAACATTTCGCTGGGTTCGTCGGTGTGGTCAACGACCACAACTTCGGGTGGTGGCGAGACCACTGTCACCAGCCAGTCGTTCAATTTCCCGCTGGTCCTGGACCTCAACCAATTTGTGGCGTCGAGTGGAGACACGGATCTGACCACGAAGGCGACTCAGACCTATGAATCATCTGTGAACACGTGGAAGAACAATTGGCCGACCTACTCCAGTTTCGAGTCGAACACCGGACACCATGTGGACACGGTCGACTACAACACCTTCCTCAACTCGGACCAATCTGCCGAGCAGCAATACTTCTCCTGGGGTTCGAACAGCGCGCCGTACTTCTGTACGATCTCCGCGAAGGCCAACCTGTTGACGGCCTTCAGTCCGGGGTGCGCGAAATAGAGCGTTCGGAAAAGTGCCGAAAAACAAAGGGAGCGGCTACGCCGCTCCCTATTCATTTGAAATCCAAACTGAAATTCACCGCGTGTACTTTACTGCGGCGGCCGGGTAATCGCTCCCTGTGAGGCCGACGAAACCAAGGCCGCATATTTGGCGAATACGCCGGTGGGATAGCGCGGCTGCGGCGGCTTCCATTCTTTCATGCGCTGGCGTAGAACTTCGTCGCTGATCTCAACCTCTAGTAAGCGCTTGGTGATATCGAAGTGGATCATGTCTCCGTCGCGCACCGCGGCGATAGGGCCGCCCAGCGCGGCTTCCGGGGAAACGTGCCCGGCCATAAGCCCGTGCGTGGCGCCGCTGAACCGGCCATCGGTCAACAGAGCGACAGACGATCCCAATCCTTCGCCTACGATAGCTCCGGTGACGCTTAACATTTCGCGCATACCGGGTCCGCCCTTGGGGCCTTCGTTGCGGATGACGACCACGTCGCCTGCCTTAATCTTCTTCGAAGTGACCGCAGTCATGGCGTCTTCTTCGCAATCGAAAACCCGCGCGGGACCGCGCTGCTCCAGCCGCTCATGCCCGCTGATTTTGGCCACGCAACCTTCCGGCGCAAGATTTCCTTTCAGGATAACGAGCCCTCCGGTTTTCTTAAGCGGACGATCGAGCGGCGCGATGACCGGCTGACCTGGAGTTTCTTTTGCGTCGTTGGCCTCCTCGGCAAACGTCCTGCCCGTCACAGTTAGCGTGGAACCGTCGGCACACTTGGCATCCAGCAGGCGTTTAGCGATGACGGGGATGCCGCCAGCCTTATCGACGTCGGCAGCGACGTATTTCCCTGAAGGCTTCAAATCGGCGAGCAGCGGAGTGCGCTCGCTGATTCGCTGAAAGTCATCGATTTCGAGCGTAACGCCGGCTTCACGCGAGATCGCCAGCAGGTGCAGTACGGCGTTGGTCGAGCCGCCGGTCGCTGCCACCGACGCGATCGCGTTTTCAAAAGCTGCAAGGCTGAGAATGCGGCGCGGCAGAATGCCGGTTTTCAGAAGATTCAGTACGACCTCGCCACAGCGGAATGCGACTTCGTCCTTGCGCGCGTCCATCGCCGGCACGCCGTTGAAGCCCATGGGAGAAAGCCCGATCGTCTCCATCACGGTCGACATGGTGTTCGCCGTGTATTGGCCGCCACAGGCTCCAGCGCCCGGGCAGGCCACGTTTTCGAGATCGTGCAATTCCTGATCAGTAATTTTTCCCGCAGCGTTGGCGCCTACGGCTTCAAACACATCCTGGATGGTGACGTCCTTGCCGCGGTAGCTGCCCGGCGCGATAGTGCCGCCGTAGAGTACAAGTCCGGGAAGATCCATGCGCGCCAGCGCCATGGCCGCGGCCGGAATCGTCTTGTCGCAACCCACGACGCACACCACTGCGTCAAATAATTGTCCGCGGCAAACCAGTTCAATCGAATCGGCAATCAGCTCGCGGCTTACTAGCGACGCCCGCATGCCTTCGGTGCCCATGGTTTCGCCGTCAGAGATGGCGATGGTATTGAACTCCATGGGAGTGCCGCCGGCAGCGCGAATGCCTTCTTTCACTTTGGCCGAAAGCCGCCGCAGATGAAAGTTGCAGGGCATGGTTTCGATCCAGGTGTTGGCCACGCCGATCAGCGGTTTTCGCAAGTCGGCGTCGGTGAAGCCAATGGCTTTGAACATGGAGCGCGCCGGAGCCCGGTCGCGTCCGTCGGTAATTCCGCGGCTACGATGTTTGAGATCCATGATTGCTAATCCGTCAGGAAAGATTAAAACATGAACTTCATCCCGAGCGAAGCGAGGGATCTTGGTCTCTGCCCGCAGCGACGACACGGGTGGCGCTGGCAAGAACCAGGATCCCTCGCTTTGCTCGGGATGACAAGTTGAGGTTAGTCAAGAAAAACGGGAACCAGCGGCGGAATCGATGTCCAAAACGCAACCTAAGCCAGCGCCGCCCGCGACGACTGCTCCGCGATGCTCTCTGAAGCCGGCGGATGCGCTCCCCACGCCGGAACTTCCTGCTCATGCAAAACCGCCCGCGAACGCACCTCGATGACATCGACGATGGAATACCACTCGCGGTAAAGCTGGCCGATCTGCTTGGGGTTGACTTCCAGCAGCATGGTGACCGCGTAATCCTGCCCGGCGCCCTCAGCGTGCACCGAAGTAAGCTCGAGCCCGCGGCGCGAAACCGCATTGAGGATGCGCATCAGCGTGCCTTGCGCGTTGCGATAACGGATGTGAAAAACTTGCATGGTCGTTGCTCCCTTTGTAGCGCCGGCGTCACGCCGCCTGTAAGGCGGGCATCCTACCCGCCGCTCGTGCTGCATTCCTAATGTCTATTCGTCCCCGTAAACCATCTCAGACAATGCCGCTCCCGCTGGAACCATGGGATAAACGTTCGCTTCCGGAGCGCAATCGAACACCAGCAACTCCGGTCCCGGCGAGCGCAGGAAGTTGTCGATCAGATCTCCCGTTTCGGCTGATACTGGAAACTCCACCATGGCAGCCTCGTTCAGCCGCCATCCGTGAATTTTGTAAGCCTTGGCAATCTCGACGAAATCTGGATTGTCGCTCAAATCCGTTTCGGCATAATTGCGCTCGTAGAAAAGCTGCTGCCACTGGCGAACCATGCCGAGATACTTGTTGTCGACAATCACCATTTTTATAGGAAGCCCGAGCCGGTGCACCGTGGCCAGCTCTTGGATGTTCATCTGGAAACCGCCGTCACCCGAAACGCAAAGCACGCACGTATCCGGCTTCGCCAGTTGGACGCCCACGGCGGCGGGCAGGGCGAAACCCATTGCTCCCAGGCCGCCCGAAGTAATAAAACCGCGCGGCGACGAAGAACGGTAACGCTGTGCCGCCCACATCTGGTGCTGGCCCACGTCGGCGATGATGACGTTATCCTGCGGCAGGCGGCTGAAAAGTTCGTCGAGAAAACGAATGGTCGGCTGCGCCAGTCCTCGCGGATCAAGCTCCGCACGCTCCGCTCCGCACGCCACGGCGCGCCAGCCGCTCCAGTCGGGCAGGGAAGCTTTCCGGGCTTCCGCGTGGAATGTAGGAATCGTGTCGGCGAGATTTCCAATTACCGGAACCTCGCAGGCGCGCACCCGGTCAAGCTGTGACGGATCAATCTCAAAGTGGACGATTTTTGCATTGGGCGCAAAGCGAGTAGGATCGCCGGTCACGCGATCATCCAGCCGCGCCCCGAAAACCATCAGCAAATCGGTTTCGTGCAAGGCGGTGTTAGCCGCGCGCGTCCCGTGCATGCCGACCATACCCAGGTAATAGGGCGATTGTGGAGGAACGGCGCCCAGTCCATGCACGGTAGCGAAGGTCGGAACATTCAAGTCGTCGAGCAGCCGCCGCAACTCCGGAATCGCTCCCGAAAGTTTTGCCCCCGCGCCCACCAGCGCCACCGGCCGCGTCGCTCGTTGCAGCAAAGCCACAATCGTGTCACTGAACGCGCCTTCGGCCTTCGCGTCCACAGGCCGGGCGTGCGGCTTAAACTTCACCGGCCCGGAGAATTCTTTCTTGGCTTTCAATATGTCGGTAGGAATATCGATCACGACCGGCCCCGGCCGTCCGCTGCGCGCCCAGTAGAACCCCTCGGCAATCGCATCCGGGATTTCGTCGATCGTGCGCACCAGCCGGCTCCACTTGGTCAGCGAAAGCGTCACTCCGAAAACGTCAGTCTCCTGAAACGCATCCGTGCCGATCATCGCTGTCCGCACTTGACCTGTAATGCAGACGAGAGGAACCGAATCCATCTTGGCGTCCGCAATCCCGGTGACCAGGTTGGTCGCGCCGGGACCGCTGGTGGCCATGGCCACGCCAACTTTTCCCGTAACCCGCGCGTAGCCTTCTGCCGCAAACACCGCCCCCTGCTCGTGCCGCGTGAGGACGTGCCGCACTCCGCTGCCATCCAAAGCGTCGTAGAGCGGCATGATCGCGCCGCCGGGGTAGCCGAACACCAGGTCGACCCCTTCGGCACGCATGCAGCGCAGAACGATTTCTGCTCCCTTAAGCATTTTTTGTCATCCTGAGCGAAGTTTCCGTCCACGAAGTGGACGGAAACGCACTCGAAGGATCCCTATCCGCGCACACAGCGCCTAAGCATTCACGACCTGTTTCGGTTCTGGCTTCGGAGCCTCTGCCGGCTTCTTGGCTTCGCGGCCGGGCAGCCAGCTCATCATGCCCCGCAACTGCGC